>CAWJBE010000022.1:0-120675 GCA_963841095.1 uncultured Acidobacteriaceae bacterium | reverse complement strand
GAATGGTGACAGGCCCGCTGGCCGGCTGATACGGCGGCGCGGTAGGAGCGGGTGCGTACTGCGGATTCTGCGCATACTGCGGGTTCTGGTACTGAGGCCGCGGAGGAGGAGGCGGCGGATAAGCGCCCTGCGGAGGGTACGGCTGCTGCGCCGGATATCCGCCCTGATTCGGCGGAGCCTGAGCCTGGTTTGGATTTTCGTCGGGAGCAGGGCCGGGAGGCGGCAGGCCCGGTGTGCCGGCATCGGCCTGCTGGTTATCCGGCATGTCCTGCGCTTCGCTATCCGGAGCCGGCACTGGGTTCTGCGCGTCGGGTCCCGGATTGCCGATCTTCAGGTTGTTGTGCACCTTGGTCACGCCCGCGACATGGGACGCGATCGATTCGGCCAGTTGCTTCGACGCTTCAGTTGAAACCGTTCCGGAAAGCGTGACTTCACTTTGAATTGTGGCTGCCGTAATCAGGTCGTTCTTCAACGCCGCCGAAGCGTCGAGCGCTTGCACCACGTTCATCTCGATCTGTCCATCGGTGCGCGCCCCTTGTTGCGCCGCGGGCTGATCCTGAGATTGCCCTGCAGCCGCTCCGCCATCCTGCGCAAGTGCGAACGCAGTGCACAGCACGGCCACCCCGGCAAATGCCATGAACTGCATGATTCTCCGCTTAAGTAAGGTAGGACTCATACTGATCTCTCCCAGTCCATCACCCGCGAATCGTGCTGAAGGACGCTGGACGACGGACATTTCGAACCTGTTTCTACGGCTCAAACGGTTAGACGAGCCTAGCCTGAGCCAGTTACCGGTAGAAACCCCGCCTGGAGGAAAAAGTTGCCTACATCAGCGCCGCGGCGACCGCCGTGCCCAAGGCCTTCAAACCTGCCAGAACGTCGCTGCCCAGGTGAATCCGCAGGGCCCGCCGGCCGCGCGATTCCAGTACAGCCAGATCGCCCGCCGCCTGAGCGTCAATCACTACGCCGAAGCTGTATTTCTGCCCTGGGACATCCATATCGTCGGCGTGGCTAGCGGTGATCTGCAGGAACACTCCCGTATTCGGGCCGCCCTTGTAGTCCTGCCCGGTGGAGTGCAGAAAACGGGGGCCAAAGCCGAGGCAGGTTGCGACGTGCTTCTTGTCGCGCACCTTGTGCCTGAAAGCCTGGATCGCCTTCTCGTGCTCGCTGAACATGGGCAGGAAAGCGAGCGTGGCAAAGTAGTCTCCGGCGCGTAGCTGGCCAAGGTGAGCGCGCAGGTAGCCGGTTAGCGTGGGCTTTTGCGCCAGCGACTTGAGCTGTGCGGCGTAGGTCTCCGTCGCATACAACTCGATCCCAGCTTCAGTGAGCACAGGCGTCCGCGCAGGCAGCTTTCCGGTTTTCTCGTACTCTTCGGTCAGCGCGCGGGTTTCCACCTTCGCCGACTCCACGTCAGGCTGGTTGAAGGGATTGATGCCCATCATCGACCCGGCGACAGCCGTGGCAACCTCCCAGGTAAAGAACTGGCCAAAAATCTCGTAGAGGTCTGAGATCTCAAAATGGATGACCGGGTGGCCGGCAGCCTCGAGTGCCGCGACCTTCGCGTCCTGGCTCGTGTCGGCCGTGCCCGTCAAACGTATGTAGGCAAATACGCGGTCATTTCCATAGACTTCGGGCGGCCCGATCATCTCGCGGTCTACCGGTGTGATTCCCTTGCCCTGTTTTCCGGTGGATTCGGCGATGAGCTGCTCCATCCATGCGCCCACATCGTAGATCTCCGGCGAAGTAAAGAACGTAATCTTGTCGCGCCCTGCGTTATGGGCCGTACCCAGCAGCAGTCCAAGCTGCACGGCTGGGTTGTTCTGCACGGACTCCTTGGCGCTGGCCACTGCTTTGGCCGCCTCATCGAGCAGCTTGCCGATTTTCAGCCCGGCCACCGTCGCCGCGACAACGCCGAAGTTCGACAGCGCGGAGTAGCGGCCGCCAATCTGCGGGTCGCCATAAAAGACGTAACGGAAGCCGCCCGCCTTTGCTACTGCCTCCATCTTTGAGCCGGGGTCGGTGATGGCCAGGAAGTGGCTCCCGGCCTCCTCGGCGCCCACAGCTCTCGTCATCTGTTCATAAAAGAATTGCTTCAGGATATTGGGCTCAAGCGTGGAACCGGATTTGCTCGCCACGATCACGAGCGTCTCGCCTAGGTTCACTTCGTCGCAGGCGGCCGTCACTTGCGCCGGGTCAGTGGAATCGACGATGTGGAGCTCCGGAAAACCCGGCTGCGTGCCAAAGGTCTTGGCCAGCACCTCAGGGCACAGGCTGGACCCACCCATGCCGAGAAGGAGGGCTGATTCAAAGCCGGCGCTCTGCACGTCACCGCCCAACCCCGCGAACGACGATAGATCCTTTTGCTGGCGCTCGACGATATCGATCCAGCCCATCCACTGCTCCTCGCCATCGCGAGTCCAAAGTCCGGGGTCCTTCTTCCAAAAACGATCGACCTTCTCATTGGCCTGCCAATCGGCGGCCGCCGCATCCAAAGCGCCACGAAGGTCAGTTGGAACGTCGAGTCGAAAATTCATAATACTTACGATTCTCCCTGAAAAATTCGGTTGTGCGGCAAAGATTGTGAAAATCTTGAGGATAGGCGGAATACAAAGAAATACGTTACCTGAGTTTGCTCCCGGTTACGGGGTCTTGCCATGCCACCTTGGGGTAATGCGGATCACATCGAGGCTCCCGCCGGGAAGGCCCTGATCTTCCAGGTCAAACTGGGGCGATGCCGCTGGTACGGCCACAATGCCTCGCACGGGCAGCTCAACCGGCTCGAATCCCGCGCCCTTCAGCCACCCCGCTCCCGCTGCCGCAAACAGATAGGCGAGGCCACGCCCTTCGCCTGGGCTGCGCAGGCTTTCGCCGGTCCGGCTGCCCTTTACTGGAATGCGCTCCATGCGAAAGTACTCCGCATCGATGAGAATCGCGCGGTCGGCCAGTTGGCGCGGCGGAACTTTGCCAGCGTGTGTCGTCAGCCGCGTAGCTTCAAGCGATTTCTCAATGTGCAGCTCACGCGGGCGGCCGTAGTCGTACATGCGGTAAGTGATGTCGGAGTTTTGCTGCGTCTCCAGCAGGATCGATCCCGGCCAGATGGCGTGCACCGTTCCGGCGTCGACAAAGATCATGTCGCCCTTGTGAACCGGTAGTGCGTTCAGGCTCGCTTCAAGCGTTCCATCGTGGATGCCTTGCTCCACCTGGGCGAGCGTCACACCCGGCTTGAGGCCTGCCGCCACCTGCGCTCCCGGCTCGGCCGCCAGCGCGTACCAGCACTCCGTCTTGCCCCGCGGCAGGCCGAGTTTCCGCGCCATCTCGTCGTCAGGATGCACCTGCACACTCAGCTTTTCGCGGGCAAAGATGACTTTGATGAGCAGCGGCGAGCCGTCAGATGCTGCAGCTTCGCCCAGCAACTCGGCACGGCTGCTTTGGAACAGCGCGCCAAGCCGTTCACCGGCATGGGGACCGGTCGCAATAAGGCAATCGTCGCCCGTGAGCCACACCTCGCCGATGGGATCGCCTTCGGCCACGCGGTCGTACCAGGGGCGCAGGTCGCGGAACCCCCAAACGCGAGCGGTAAATCTCGGGTCGATGCGAAACGGCGCGAGACCGGGAACCGAAGACTGACCAGAAGCTGCCATACGCTTGCTCTCTAACCCTTTTCTTATCTAAACCTTGCTCACCGCTTGCCGCCTCGCAGACGTGCCGCGGCCGCCCTCCTCACTTTAGCAGATGGCGGTGCCTCGCCCGGTCGCGCCCGCTACGGCAAAACGGCGCTGAAAACAGTGGCCCACAACGCTGCAACCGCCAGCTATTCTCATCTCCATGGTGCACTCAATGATCTTCTACCACATGTTCCACATGCCGCTTCCGATCGCGGAGAAGCTGCTTCGTCCTGTCATCGTTTACCTGGCGCTGGTGGTGCTGTTGCGCATCTTTGGCAAGCGCGAACTGGCGCAGTTGAACCCGTTCGACCTGGTGGTTCTGCTTTCGCTCTCCAACACCGTGCAGAACGCCATTATCGGCGACGACAACTCGGTGAGCGGCGGCATCATCGGCGCCCTCAGCCTGCTGGCCATCAACTGGCTGGTGGTGCGTGTGCTCTTCCGCTCGCCGCGGTTGACGCGGTTGTTCGAGGGCCGCGCCGACGTGCTCATCCGCAATGGCCAGGTCGACGGCAAGGCCCTGCAGCGCGAGTCGCTCACGCGCGAGGAGCTGGTCGCGGTCGTTCATCGTCAGGGCTTTGAAGGGCTCCACCAGGTGAAGCGCTGCGAGCTGGAGCCGAATGGCACCTTTTATATCGAACCCTACGAGCCCTCGCCCGCAGAGAAGCAGCACGCGGAGTTGCTGGAGCGGCTCGACGCCATGAGCCGACAGATTGCCGCAATGAAGGAGCAGCCCTGAGGCGCGAGCGAGTCCCGCTCTATCGGCCCGCACTTCATTGCAGGAGCTCCGGACTTCGCTGAAGAGCCGGGGAATAACGCTGGCCGCGCCGTTCACGGTTTGCTAATCTTGGCGCAGCATGATCAAACAAGCTCTATTGATTGCCGCGAGCCTGCTTCTCTGCTCTCTTCCGTCACTCGCGCAAAAGAAGGTTCCGTCCAGGGCGATCCGCTTTCAAGGCGCACCCCAATACACGCAAGACGAGCTGCTCGCCGCCGCCGGCCTGAAGCCGGGCGCGCGCCTCACTTCCATCGAGATAAAAGCTCACGCCAAACAGCTCAACGATACGGGCCTCTTCTCGGTGGTCAAGTTCAGCAACGACAGCAAGGGGCTCCTCTTCACGTTAACGCCCTCCACGCAGATCTTCCCCATTCATCTGGACAATCTTCCTCTCAAGCCAGGCCAGGAGCTCGACGCCAAGCTTCGCGAGCGCTTCCCGCTCTATCACGGCCTTGTGCCCGCCAGCGGTTCGATGGTCGAAGGCATCTGCAGCACTTTTGAAGCCATGCTGGCGGCCCAGGGCATCAAAGCAACCGTAAAAGCCGCTCTAACCAGCGATCTGGGACCAAAAAAGATCACGGCGATAAACTTCACGGTCACCTCGCCGGCGGTGCGCATCGGCTCAATCCAGCTCTCCGGCGTTTCATCTGCCATGCAGGCCAAGACGAACGCCCTGGTCGCCAGCCAGACCGGAAACGAGTTCGACACGGAGAACTCCGCAGCCGGTCTTCAGCACGCCTTCGAGAATCTCTACCAGGACGAAGGCTATGCAGCCGTGCAAGTCGATGTGACCCAGGTCGAGCCTCCCATCATTTCGGATCAGGCCGTCGCGATACCCTATGCGGTCGCGATCAGGGAAGGCGGAGTCTACAAGCTTGGCTCGATCACCTATCCGCCAGACGCGCTCGTTCCGCGCGCAGAGGCTCAGAAGGTATTGTCCAAATACCAGGCCGGCTCGGGAAGGCCGCTCGATCTATTTCTGCTGGCTGTTCGCGACGCCTATCATGCCCGGGGCTATCTCGACTGCTCCATCGTCTCGCATCCATCGTTCAACGAAGCCACACACATCGTGAATTACAGCGTCGAGATCGCTCCCGGCCCGATCTACAAGATGGGAACCGTTCAGTTCGACGGCGCCCCCGATGCCATGACCGCCAGACTCACGCGCCTCTGGAAGTTGGCGCCCGGCGATGCCTTCGACGAAAGCTACGTATCAACTTTCGCGGCGCGCGCGCAGAAACAGGACAAAGTTCTGGCGAAGTGGATGCAAACCATGATCACCACCTACGACGTGAAGCCGGACCCGGAAACACATCAGGTCAACTGCATCTTCCACTTCGCCAAGGCCGCACAGGGTGCGCACTAGGAGATGCAAAATTGATTGGCATGTCTCGGCACGAATAGCGCTGCAGGCGAGTATGCCTCGACGGCCAGCCTCACTCCCACTCGATCGTGCCCGGCGGCTTTGACGTGATGTCGTAGACCACGCGGTTGATGCCGCGCACCTCGTTCACAATGCGGCTGGAGATGCGCTTCAGCACCTCGTAGGGCAGCGGCGTCCAGTCGGCGGTCATGCCGTCTTCCGAGTGCACGGCGCGCATCGCCGCAGGTGTACGCATAGGTCCGCTGGTCGCCCATCACGCCCACGCTCATCACCGGCAGCAGCACCGCAAAGCTCTGCCAGATCTTGGTGTACAGGCCCGGCCGCCTTGATCTCGCGCGACCACGATCTCGTCGGCCTCCTGCAGCAGCGCCACGCGCTCCGGCGTCACCTCGCCCAGGATGCGCACCGCCAAGCCCGGGCCCGGGAAACGGCTGCCGGCCCAGGATCTCTTCCGGCATCCCCATGTCGCGCCCGATGCGCCGCACTTCATCTTTGAAGAGATCGCGCAGCGGCTCGATCAGCTTGAGCTTCATCCGCTCCGGCAGGCCGCCCACGTTGTGGTGGCTCTTGATGGTCTGGCTCGGCCCCTTCACGCTGCTCGACTCGATCACGTCGGGATAGAGCGTGCCCTGCACCAGCCAGTCCACGCCGCCGGTTTCCTGCGCGATGCGGTGCGCCTCGTCCTCGAAGACCGCGATGAACTCCGCGCCGATGCGCTTGCGCTTGATCTCGGGATCGGTGACGCCGGCCAGCTTGCTCAAGAAAGCGCTCGCTGGCATCCACCGCCACGATGTTCAGCCCCAGCTTGTCGCGCAGATTCTTCTGCACGCTCGGCGAATTCGTTCTTGCGCAGCACGCCGTTGTTCACAAAGATGCAGGTCAGCTGGCTGCCGATGGCCCTGTGCACCAGCATCGCCGCGACCGACGAATCCACGCCGCCCGAGAGCCCGCAGATCACGTGACCTTCGCCGACTTTCTCGCGGATCGATGCCACCGTGCGTCTCGATAAAGTGCGCCGGCGTCCAGTCGCCGCGCGCCCCGCAGATCTTGAAGAGAAGTTCTTGATCAGCTGCGGGCCCAGCGGCGTGTGGTGCACCTCGGGATGGAACTGCACCGCCCAGATGCGGCGCTCCTCATTGGCAATGCCGGCCAGCGCGTTGGATGTGACGGCGATGCGGCGAAATCCCGCCGGCAGCTCCAGCGCCTCGTCGCCATGGCTCATCCACACCTGGATCGTTGGCGGCAGCCCGGCAAACAGCGGCGTTTCGGCATCTTCGATCGTCACTTCGGCGTGGCCGTACTCGCGCTTGGGCGCCGAGCGCACCTTGCCGCCCAGGTGATGCACGATGAAGTGCAGTCCGTAGCAGATGCCGAGCACCGGCACGCCCAGCGTCAGCACACGCGGGTCGGCGGCCGGCGCATCGGCGTCGTACACCGACGACGGCCCGCCCGAAAGGATCAGCCCGATGGGCTTGTAGGCCTGGATTTCGTCAAGCGGCGCCGTGCACGGCAGCACGACGGAGAAGACGTTCTGTTCGCGGATGCGCCGCGCAATCAGCTGCGTATACTGCGAGCCAAAATCGAGGATGACGACTGTCTGGGTGTCCACGCTCCAGTGTGGCAGGGGGCGGGGCGGAGTGTAAAGACGCTCTGCCACCGGTTTTTCAACATTAGGGTGCGCGTATCAGGAGATCTTGCCGCTGTGCTTTAGCCGGATGTGTTTTCTTCCCCATACGCAAATCGACTCGAGCACCGGCGTCAGGGTCACCCCGTAATCGGAGATTGAGTACCAGACACATGGCGGCACGGTTCTTGCCTGCCGGCGCAAAAGAATGCCGTCTCGCACCAGTTCCAGAAGATGCCGAATCAGCATGCGCTCTGTAATTCCAGGAATGCTGCGGCGGAGCGCGCTGGTCCGCATCGGGCCCTCAGAAAGACGCCACAGGATGGTTCCCTTCCATCGCCCGTCAATCACGGAAAGCATGGCGTCGATGGGGCATTCGGAAATCTCTTTCTTCGATACCGGCATAGCTTGGCCGACACTCCCGGCGGCACTCCGATTGCGCTGACAACTTTGTCAGTACGAACATCTGAGTCAGTATATCCCTGTGCTGCGTCTTAAGCGCAGGAGAAGACGATGAATTTTTATTTGAATATCGCGGCAATTCTATCGATCGGCCTCATGGTCGGCACGGAGTTCACAGTGTGGGCTTTCATCAACCCGATTCTGGAGAAACTCGAGGCTCAGGCACGTGAGGAGGCAATTCGTCTCTTCGCCAGGAAGCTCGGCAAAGTGATGCCCTTCTGGTATGCCGGCAACTTTCTGCTTCTCGTAGTGGATGCATTTCTTCTGCGCAGCCACGCCGCTGCCGGACTGCTTGGAACCGCGGCGGGCATTTGGGCTGCCGTGATCATCCTGACGCTGATCTTTCTTGTCCCTATCAATAACCGCCTGGCCCGTCAGGACAGTGGGCTCTCGCGCGATGAGGCGCATCGCCAGCATCAGCGGTGGGATATGCTGCATCGCGCCCGCGTGATCGCACTCAGCGCAGCTTTTGTGCTGCTGCTTCTTGGAGTGCGTTCATGAAGACGGCAAATGCCGACTGGGTTCAAGAATGGGGCTGCCGGAGGGCTACGGCAACTTGGCCGCCGCGGCAATCGGGTTCCAGTGGTCCTTGCCCGCCAGAAACACCCTCGGACGGTACTCGGCAGCCTGCGCGGCGGTAAGCTGGTGCGACCATGCCACGCGGGCCGTTGGGTTCGGGCCGGGTCCCGTGTCGTGGTATTCCGCGTAATATGCCAGCGGCGTGCCTGCCGTTCTGCCCCACGCATTCCATCCCTGCGGAATCACATCGGCGGGAAGCTCCGTATTGATGTAGACGACGCGCGAGTACGGACGCCACGGCCTGCCCAAACCGATGGTGTCCCTGCGCTGGGGCGCACCCGGCTCCGCCTCTGCCTGCGCAACGCCGCTGGTCACTTTGCTGTCAATAATCACGTAGCCGGTGGTTTGATCGGGCGAAGTACGCGACTGCGCGGTCAGGTACCCCGGTCCGTTGGCATGAATCTCATCATGATCGAAAACTGCCGCGGCGTTGCCGAAGATAAAGTCGACGCCGCCCTCAATGTACGAGTCCACATAGTACTGCCGCCCGTAGTCGGCAAAGAGCGTGTCCTGGTGGCCCAGGAACCGGCAGTTCTTGAAGACGGCCCTGTCCGCCCGCACCGCCGCCGCAACCGCCTGCCCGGTATTGCCGGCGGTATTCTCGAACGTGATATTGTCGGCCTCGAATCCGTTGCCGTTAATCTCCACCGTCTCGGTAAAAAATGTTCCGCCGGCCTGCTTTGCGTTCAGGCTGTTGGTAATCACCACATCGGCCGGAGTCTTCCCCATGCCCACCAGCGTGATGTTGGTATGGTTCTGCGTCACGATTACCCGCTCGTGATAGACGCCCGGCGCAATTTCGATATACACCCGGCCCGGCTTGCCGTCCTTCCCGATGCCGGCAAAGGGATGATGGTCCATCGCCATCTGGATGGTGGGAAACTCGGTGATGCCCTCGACACCGGTTTTCACCTCGGGAGAAACCCGCACGTGAACGTCCTGCGCGAGGGCCGCGCCCTCAATACAAGTGAGATCTGCAAGGCTTAAGCTGGCCAAAATCCATAGGGTCATCGGCAATCGGCTGCGCATGTGTCCATTCTCTCTCGTTCCGGCGGCGGTTTTTTGCCCAATCGCGGGCCGGCAGGTCTCGCGGCCGGTGACGTTTGCCTTCAAAAACCGTCCAACCGCCGACTGCACCTCAAGAAGCTGAATATCACGGCGGGAGGACGCGGAATATGGCCGCGCTAGAGCCGACCTAATTCTCAAAGATACTTGGTTTTGCCCAATGTGAGGTGAACGCTAGGCACAACCTGCCCTCGCCTTTTACAATTCATCAGGGATTCCATCCCAACCCAGCACTGCTCGGGAACGATAAACTTGGCGGCGCATGCCTGACCAGGATGAAGGAATAGCATGAAGTTCACGAAATTCGGCAAGGCGCTTTGGATCGGCGCACTCTCAGTGGGCGTTGTATTCGGCGTGACGTCTTGCATACAGAGTTATACAGTTGGCTTCTTGTATGTGACGGGAACCGTCACAGCCGCGTCCGGGAACAACGGCATTATCTCCGGCTATAAGATCGACCACAATACCGGCCAGTTGACCCCCATGAATACCCTGCCTGTCTCTTCGGGGGGCGCCAACCCGGTTCGGGCTTATCTGACCCTCGGCAGCCGTTTCCTCTATGTCCTCAATCGCGGCGTCAACGGCTCGGGCAGCGGCAACTGTTATGGAACCGGCGCCAATGCCTGCCAAAACGCCAACATTGAAGAATTTGCCGTCGGCGGAAATGGCACGCTCAGTCCGCAGGAGACTTTCTATACCCAGGGCATCAACCCTTTCAGAATGTTCACTGACAGCTCGGGCAACTTCCTGATCGTGCTGGACCACGACGCTCCCGACAACGCCAATCCCTCAAGCAAAGACAACTGCGCACTTGCCCTGGGATCTACGGTGACGACCTGCGGCGATATTACAGTCTTTAAGATCGATCAAACCACGGGCCGTTTGTCAGTGGTCGTGAATGCCCAGGTGACATCGGCCGGCGGCCAGCCGCTCACTTATTTTCCAGTTCCGGCAAACCCCGTCGACTTTGTCTTGACCGGGCAATACATACTCACTCTGGGCGGCGCGCCAACTCCCACTTCTTACCCCTACGTTGGGGCAACGTCGGTCTTCCCTTACAACTACGCGAGCTCCACCGGGCAGTTGACGTTGAGCCAGAACAGCGCCCAGCCGCTGGGCATCAAGCAGGGCACCGCCATTGTGAATGCTTCGAGCGTGATTTACGTTCTGGATAACGAACCGGTCACGATCAGCTCTGGGAACTTCAAAGCCGGCACATACCTCAGCCAGATTCTGCCGTATACAGTGGGCAGCGGCGGCGCGCTGCAGTCGGAGCCAAGCGGTATGTTTCCCGACGACCCCACTCTTTCCAACCCCATCTACGTCATGGTCGAATCCAAGGGCCATTATCTGTATGTGGCGAACCAGGGGAACAACATAGCCGGGCCAAACCCGGAGAGCGGCATCGCAGCTTACTTCCTTACGACCGCGCCCGCCTATCAATTGAACTTCACTCTCGATGAGCCGTTCCCATCCGGATCGGGTCCGCAGTGCATCGTCGAGGATCCCTCCAACCAGTTCGTTTACGAAGCCAACGAATACGATTCAACCGTAACCGGGCGCGTGCTTGATCCAAACACGGGCGATCTTAACCCAATGCGCGTGCTGAGCACCTACAAACTTGAGGGTCCGCCAACATGGTGCCTGGTGGATGGGCGCACTGGCTAAAGCCGCGCGGCACCCGCCGGCGTGAGCAGACGCGGGCTGGCGGGTACAGCGGATTCCGGAAGCTCCGGAATCTGCGCAAGCTCAGGGTCTGCTGACATAAACGGGATTGCGGCGCGGCGCCTGACGCCTGAGCCGGGATTGAATCCTTAAACCCGATAGATGAAGGGCCTGTGTATGGGCCCCGTTGACGAAAGATGCGCATGAAGTTCACGAAATCGAGCCAGCTCGTGCTGGTCGCTGCAGCCAGCCTTCTGGCCGCTACGCTGGTTACTGCCTGTTCCCAGTTGACACAGACTTTGACCGTCGATTTTGTCTTTGTCACCAGCGCCAAGGCCGCCGGCGCCGAAAACTACGGCGAGATCAACGTTTTCGAGATCAACTCCGAGTCGGGCCGCATGCGCCAGATTCCCTCCTCACCGTTTCCCTCAGAAGGCCGCAATCCGGTAGCTGAGGCCGTCTCGGCCGACTATGGCAGCCTGTTCGTGGTCAATCACGACGACAACACCATCGTTCAATTTGTCATCGGCTCCGATGGCAAGCTCTATCCGTACAACACGGTGAACACGCCCGGCGTTTACCCGATGGCTGTTGCGGCCAACAAGTCAAACCTTTTCGTCGTTGACACCTACCAGCCGCTGCCCATCGCTTCAACCGCGCACCCGTGTTCGGGATCCATCGCCGTGTATCCGCTTACTGCCGCCACCAGCAGCACACCTGCGACGCTCGGCTCGCCCGCGGTTGATTCCGCAGTGAGCGGCAACTACTGGCCGCTGGCGCTGCCCGGCACAAACACCGACACCAGCCACTGCACAAGCTCATCTCACGTCCTCGTGCCCACTGCCGTAAATGTGCTCGCCTCAGGCGCCTACGTCTACGTCACCGCCTACGACTCTTCGGTGACGCCTTCCGTTGGATATATTTTTGGATTTTCCGTCGGCGCGAACGGGCTCCTTACACCTTTAAGCGGCTCACCGTATTCTGCCGGTGTCCAGCCATCGGCAATTGCCAGCGATCCGACCAGCACCTACGTTTACGCGCCCGACTTCTCGACCGGTAACGTGCGCGGATTCTCGGTCGCGTCCGGCAATTTGACGCCGCTTGCCGGCAGCCCGTTCCCCGCCGGCAACCAGCCTGCCGGGATCGTGGTCGACCCATCCTACCCGTATGCCTACGTCACCAACTCGCTTGACGCCACCGTGACGGCCTATTCGATGAGCAGCGGCGCCCTGAACCGTCTTGGCAGCTACGCTACCGGCCTTCAACCGGGGGCGATCGGAATCGATCCCTCGACGAGTCACTTTCTTTACGTCGCCAACTTTCTTGGCAACGACGTCTCCGGCTACCAGCTAAGCGCCACCGCCGGAACGCTTTTGGTTTCGCAGTTCTCACCTTTTCCGAGCAACGACAATCCGACCGCTGTGGCTGCTATTCCACACAACGGCACGGGGGCCGGAGTTCAGTAGCGAGAACCTGCAATCATCCCGCTCCAGCGTTGGAGCGGCTGGCAACACCCCGCATGAGGCTTTTACAATAACGGCGGGGGCAACCTAAACGAGTTTTCTTGGGGCTTGCACCGACGGGCCCATGACGAAGGAAGCGCATGAAGTTCAACAAATTGAGCCAGCTTCTTCTGGTCTCTTCGATCGGCCTGATCCTGGCCTCTCTCCTGACAGCCTGCCAGCTTGTCACCATCGCTTATGTTTACGTAGCCTGTTCCGCGGGTAATACGGCCGGCAGCGCCGGGGAGATTTATTCGTTTGCGGTTGACTCCGAGTCCGGCACGCTGCGCCAGGGACACCCCATCGTATCTTCCGGTGGAACCAGCCCGGTTGCGATGGCTACGACTGCAAACTACTACCACCTCTATGTTGCCAATGCGGGAAACAAGACCGTAGTTCATTTCAGCATCGATCTCAACGGTATGCTCACGCAGAAAGAGTCAGTGACTCTTGCAACCACGCCGGTAGCAATCGCGGTCAACTCAGCCAATACGTATCTCTACGTCTTATCCGGCACCACAACGGCCACGCTCACCGAGTATCCGATTGATACCAACGGCGTGATTGGTTCCGCAGCCGCAACCACGACTCTCACGCTTCCAGGATTCCCCACCGACACCCTGGTGCCCACCGGCGTTACCGTGCTGGCCGACAGCGATGCCGTTTACGTCACCGCCTACGACAAATCTGCTTACAATCCGGGCGGAACGACATCGAGCAATGCAAATCCCGGCTGGATCTTTGGATACGCAGTCGGCTCCAGCGGCGCACTTAGCCCCACTTCCGGCAGCCCTTACCAGTCCGGAGTTAAGCCCTCCGCGCTCGCCACTGATCCCACCAGCCGCTTCGTCTTCGTCACCGACTACGCCTCAAACGACCTGGTTGGATACAGCGTGGCGTCTAACGGCACCTTGACCTTCATGGTCAACGGTCCGTTCAAAACCGGCAACGAACCCACCTCCATCTCGATCGATCCGCGCGGCATTTATATCTACCTCACCAACTCCCTGGATTCATCGGTATCGGCCTACACCATCTCGCTGCCCACCGGAACTCCCGCAACGATTGTGAACTCCACCGCTTCCGCGGGAAATTCTACCGACACCGATCCGGTGTCGATTGTCATCGACCCGGCACTCGGCCGGTTTGTCTATACGGCCAACTATCTGGGCAACTCCATCTCCGGCTTCCGGCTCAACCCGGAGACTGGCGCGCTCTCAACATTGCAGGCCACTCCGTTTCCCACGGGCGTTAACCCCGCAGCCATGGTTGCGACTCCTCATGGCAACCACTCCCTGCAGTCTGTTACCCGTTAGTTCAGAAATGCTCGCCTGATCTGGCGCAGATGAGCCCGGCCCTAACGGCCGGGCTTTTTGCTAAGTGCGCGTCACCGTCGTCGCGCCCATCCACTTGCGCAGCTTGCGCTGTGCCGGCTTCTCAATGAAGTGCAGCGCAAAATGGCCATCGCGATCAGCAATACATAACTGATCCATGGGTCGAATCGGATCAAGCCCAGCCCATCCAGCACATGCGAGTCATGGATCAGGTTCCAGAAGTTGAAGTGGAGCAGGTAAAGGCAGTAGCTGGCCTCGCCCACAAACACCAGCGGCCGCACACCCAGCGCACGCGCAAGCGGATTCTTTCCGGCCAGCCCCAGGATGATGCAGCCAAACAGCGGCATCAGCAGGCCGTCATGGATGATCGCGTAGGGCACCAGCGGCCCCAGGCTGCAGGAGCGCATAGATCCCGGCAAAGCCGCCGACCCCGAGCCAAAGGCGCAGCCGGCTTGTGCGCTCGATCATCTGGTCCAGGCTTGCCAGCATCACGCCGAAAACAAAGCTGGAGAGGTGCGAGTAGGGCGTGTATTTGAGCGCCCACAAGCCAGGGGCCGTAGCTCCAGCGGTCGGGCCATGCGGAATGCCATCGGGATTGAATGCCATGTAGAGCGCGCCGGGAACCAGGCCCAGAGCCCACACGCCCGCCATCTTCACCAGGTGCGGCGCAATGCGCTCCGGGCGCTTCCACTTGGCCAGCCAGGGAAAGATCACGTAGTAAGCAGCCTCCGCCGACATGGTCCAGGCCGGCGTATTCAGGAAGGTGGCGAGCGGCAGGAACCAAGCCCTGGAGCAGCAGCGGCGTCAGCACCACGCCGGTCCAGAACATGTCGTGCGTGTGCGCTCGGATACTCCGACTTCAACTGCCCCAGGCTCAGCAGCAGGCTGAGAAAGTAGATGGGATAGATGCGCGTGAATCGCGCCTCCCAGAAACGCTTGCGGTCCAGTTGCCCGTTTCGTGCTCGCTCGGCGTAGTTATAGGCCAGCACGAACCCCGAGAGCAGAATGAAGTAGCTTACCGAGATAATCCGGCATTGACCACCGGCGCCAGAAAGCCGAACCATTGGGATTGGAAAAATGAAAGAAGACGATGTTGATGGCCGCGAAACAGCGCAAGCCTGTCAGTGCTTTCAGCGGTGCTGGCTTGCGAGTTTCCACTAACCGTTAGACGTCTCCGAGGGCAGGGAACAGGGGTACGAGGAATCAGGGAAGAAGAAAACGGACTCCCAACGCCGAGGGGCAGATTAAAGGTTCAGGACAAGGACTGGCTAATCGGGGACGTAATTCTTGAAACTTTTGCAGTGTGGAATTGAAAATCTCTTTTCAGCCTGAATCCAGAAGCTGCTTCCTGCCTTGTTCCCTTGTCCCTCATTCCCTGCTCTTTACGCCGTTACCAGCGACCCACCTTTTCGCCCATCACCACGCGCCGGATGTTGCCCGGCTGGTTCATGTTGAAGATGATCATCGGCAGGTTGTTGTCTTTGCACAGGCTCACGGCGGTCAGGTCCATCACCTTCAGCCCCTGGCGCAGGATCTCCATGTAGGTAATCTCGTCGTACTTCACGGCGTCTTTTACCAGTACCGGGTCGGCATTGTAAACGCCTTCCACCTTGGTGCCCTTTAGCAGCACGTCGGCCTTGATCTCCATGGCGCGCAGGCTGGCCGCCGTGTCGGTAGAGAAGAACGGGTTTCCGATGCCGGCGGCAAAGATCACCACGCGGCCCTTTTCCAAGTGCCGCACGGCGCGGCGCCGGATGTACGGCTCGGCCATCTGGTTCATGAACACGGCGGTCATCACGCGGCACTGCACTCCCGCTGTTCCAGGGCGTCCTGCAGAGCGATGGCGTTGATGACTGTGGAGAGCATGCCCATGTTGTCGGCGCTCACCCGGTCCATCTCCTTGGCCTGCTCCTCCACGCCGCGGAAAAAATTCCCCCCGCCAACCACAACGCCGATCTCCACGCCGAGAGCATGGACTTCGGCGAGTTCGCCGGTAATTTCCGACACTTTTTCGGCATCGAGGCCAAACCGCGGTCTCCTGCCAGCGCCTCTCCTGAGAGCTTGAGTACGATCCGTTTATACATTCCGTTTCGAGTATCGCATACGGGCTTTGCATCGCGCTTCCACACCGCACCAGCCTTTTGAGCCCGTCCAGAGCCGCAGGAGGCCCAGGAAATCCCGCAAAATGCGGCTTCCCGAATCGGCCGTTTGTTGGTTGCCGTCTCAAATGCGGAAGTGTCGCTCACGTTTCCGCGAGGCGCGGCGCACCCACCCCTGCAACCCTCTTTAGACTGACCACATTCATCCTTCATCCGCTCAAAATCAGATACCGATCGGCAGGCAGTTATGGTGGTCAAAACGCAATGCAAGGGACACTCGTTTACCGGTGTCGAAGTGGGAGCCGGCAACGTCCGTCGATACTTTCCGAAAGAAATTGAGGCCATCGAGCTGCATCTTGACCACCTTTTGATTCAGTGCGGCCTGCCGCCCGGCTTCTGGCATGGGCAAACGGAGATTCGCGATTCCCGTCTGTCCGCCTGGCTCGAGTCAAAAAACTTCAACGGCCGTCCGGGTGAGGCGCCCATTCCGCTGGCGCTGGTTCCCTCAGGCAAAAACTGTTTTCGCCTGCAGCCCCTCTCGAGAAACGGCCGGCTCAGATTGAGGCCAACGCCTGAGCCGATCAGCGTGGCCGAACAAAACTAGAACACGCGACAACTCTCGTCTGCACTCGCCCCGCCATCGACGAACCTCCCCGTTCCCTGTTCTCTGTTCCCTGCTCCCTGCTCCCTGCTCCCTGACTTGATACACTCGGATTGCAATGGCCACACACGAGCTTCAAAAAGAGATCGAGCGGCACTTTGCCGCGGGATCGGCCGCCATCGACAGCACCGCGGCCATGGATGCCTTTCTGGCGCTGCGTTCCGCTCTTGAGGCGGGCAAACTCCGCGCTGCTCAACCCGATTCAGGCGCACCAACCGGCTGGCGGGTGAATGCCTGGGTCAAACAGGGCATCCTGCTC
Source organism: uncultured Acidobacteriaceae bacterium (assembly GCA_963841095.1). Taxonomy (GTDB): domain Bacteria; phylum Acidobacteriota; class Terriglobia; order Terriglobales; family Acidobacteriaceae; genus Telmatobacter. Next base: position 103,598 of record CAWJBE010000022.1, on the reverse strand, counting down.
GGCTTTCGCCTGGGCGCGCTGCAAGAATCTTCAGCGGGCGCACTTTCCTTCGTGGACAAGCACACCTATCCGGCGCGACGCTTCGCATCCGGCGACGGAGTGCGCGTGGTTCCCGGTGGCTCTTCGATTCGCTCCGGCGCATATCTTGCCCGCGGCGTGGTTTGCATGCCGCCCATGTACATCAATGCCGGGGCTTATGTCGACGAGGGCACAATGGTGGACTCGCACGCGCTCGTGGGCTCTTGCGCACAGATCGGCAAACGCGTGCATTTGAGCGCCGCTGCACAAATCGGCGGCGTGCTGGAGCCGGTAAACGAGGGCCCCGTGGTGATCGAGGATGACGTGCTGGTCGGCGGCAACTGCGGTGTCTATGAAGGAGCCATCGTGCGCAAAGGCGCAGTACTGGCTGCCGGCACCATCCTCACCCGTGGAACTCCGGTCTTCGATCTCGTAAATGGTCACATGCTGCGTGCCGATGGCAACCTGCCGCTCATCGTTCCTGAAAACGCAGTCGTCGTGCCCGGCGCGCGCGCCGTGAACAAGGGCAAAGGGAAGGAGTGGGGCCTGAGCCTCTACGCTGCGGTGATCGTAAAGTATCGCGACGAAAAAACCGACCTGAGCACCACGCTCGAAGATCTCTTGCGCTAGCCCGCCGCCCCGCATCTGCGTCTCGCCGCGCGGGTGGTATCCTTCTCGTGCACCAACCCACAAAGCATGAAGCTTTCTCTCCGCATCGTCTCAGTTCTGTCCGTCATACTGTTTGCCTCCTTCGCCCACGGCCAGTTCGCCAAATTTGTCGATCCCTTTCTCGGCGTTTCCGGCGGCGGCAATGTCTTCCCAGGCGCGGTTGTCCCGTTCGGGATGATCAAGCCGGGCCCTGACATGGTGGCGCCTGAAGGCCATGACGCCAACGCCGGATGGAATGCCGACGGTGCGATTCGCGGCTTCAGCCAGACCCATGTGAGCGGCACCGGCGGCGGAGCAAAATACGGCAACATCCTCGTCATGCCCACTACGGGCGACGTATCACCGCTCGATGCTGCATCGCCCCGCGGCGGCGAACACGGCGCTGCTGGTTTGTATGCAGTCACGCTCGCGCGCTACGGCATCAGCGTGGAGATCGCCGCGTCGCGCCGCAGCGCCCTCTACCTGTTCCACTACCCTCCCGGCGCGCAGGCCAACCTGCTCTTCGATGTGAGCCATTTTCTTCTCTCCGGCATGAGAACCGGGGAATATCAAATTCTCACCGCATCGCAGGTTCAAATCATTTCCCCGACCGAGGTCAGCGGATCCACGAGCCTGAGAGGCGGATGGAACAAGCAGCCTGTTCCCTACACGGTCTACTTTTACGCGCAGACCGACACGCCGTCCGTTTTTTCGGGTACATGGCTCAATGGCAAACTCTCGCCCGGCAGCAAGAGCGCGCTCGGCGACGCCAACTCCAAGGCTGGCGCCTGGCTCACATTCTCGCCGCAAACGGGCCGCCCGGTCATGATGAAGATCGGCATCTCGTTCATCAGCGTCGAGCAGGCAAAGCAGAATCTTGCCGCCGAAATTCCTGCCTTCGACTTCGCCGGTGTTTACCATGCTGCGGTCGCCCAATGGAATAAAGCTCTCAGCAATATCGAAATCAAGGGCGCAACACCGCAGCAGGAGCAGATTTTCTACACCGCGCTCTATCACACCATGCTCATGCCCACGGACCGTACCGGCGAAAATCCGTTGTGGAAGTCGGCTGAGCCCTACTACGACGACTACTACGCCATCTGGGACATCTTCCGCACCTCCGGCCCGCTGCTCACGCTGATTGCACCGGAGCGGCAAACCGCCATCGTCCGCGCGCTCGTCGATCTCTACCGTCACGAGGGCTGGCTGCCCGATGCGCGCAGCGGCAACTACAACGGCCGCACCCAGGGCGGAAGCAATGCCGAATTTCTCCTGACCGACGCCTATGTCAAAGGGCTCAAAGGCATCGACTGGAAGACCGCCCTCGCCGCAGAGATTCACGATGCCGAAGTTTCGCCCGCCGATCATCTCAAGGAAGGCCGCGGCGGCCTCGACGACTGGCACAATCTCGGCTACGTCTCCATCGAGGGCTCTGACCGTCCTGGCTCGGTCGACATGGAGTACGCCGCCGACGATTTCGAGATCGCCCTGCTCGCCAAAGGTCTGGGCGACAACGCGGACTACGAGAAATACCTCGCACCGCTCGGCCAACTGGAAGAAGCTCTGGGATCCTGACTTCTCCGACGGCGGTTTCACTGGCTTCATTCGCCCGCGCCATCGCGACGGAAGCTGGCTTTCGCCGTTCACCGCGATGGATTTGCTGCACATGGGGCGGAGACACGTTCTACGAAGGCAACTCCTGGACCTATTCCACGTTCGTGCCGCAGGATGTCGCTGCGCTCATCGAAAATTCCGGCGGACCCGAAACCTTCGTGCGCCGGCTCGACGCGTTTTTTCGCGTGCCTGGCCGCTACGATGTCGGCAACGAGCCGGGATTTCTTGCGCCTTACCTCTACATCTGGGCCGGCCGGCCCGACAAAACCGACGCGCACGTGCGCCAGATCATTGCCGATAGCTATCACTCCGGACCGAGCGGCCTGCCCGGCAACGACGATTCGGGCGCAATGTCGTCCTGGTACGCCTTCGGCCAGATGGGCATCTTTCCCAATGCAGGCCAGGACGTGTACCTCATCGGCAGCCCCGCGTTTCCGCAGACCACGCTGCATCTTGCCGGCGGCAAAGACTTCGTCATCGAGGCGCGCAACGTGTCAGCCGAAAACATTTACGTCACCGCGGCCACGCTCAACGGCAAGCCGCTCCATCGCGCCTGGCTTCGCCATCGCGAAATCGCCGCGGGCGGCCGCCTGGTGCTGACCATGGCAATGGCTCCCGGCCACTGGGCCGTGGGCAATCCGCCGCCGTCAACTCCGGCCCCGTAGCCCCTGCCCCGCAATGAGACTATGAAGAGAGTCAACGGACCTGGGTTTGCCACGTCTAAACGGTTGACTGTGCGTATTCCTTAAATCCTATGAAAATTCAACCTTCTCTTTGCCTCGCTTTTTCGTTGCTTGCCCTTCCCTGCGTGTGCAGTTCCGCCCGCGGCCCAGCAGCCCTCCACGAGCAGCCCATGACCACCATCAAGGTGCAGGCGCGCGAAGTCCTGCTGCCTGTCACGGTGATCGACAAGAAAGGCGCTCTGGTAAAAAATCTCACGGCCAAAGACTTCACGCTCACCGAGGATGGCCGCCCGCAGGTGATCAAGAGCTTTACCACCGAAAGCAACATGCCCTTCCGCCTCGGACTGCTTGTCGACACCAGCCGCAGCGTCTCTTCGGCGATGGATGCCGAACGCAAAGCCGCGGAGAAATTCATTGACCTGATGCTCCCTCCCGTTCCGAGCGCGGCAGCCTCTGGCGCAACGGCTTCATCGCCGGCGTCGAACACAAGCGTTCGCGGCGACGAGGCCTTCCTCATCCATTTTGACCGCGAGGTCGAGCTGCTTGAGGACTTCACCAGCTCGCGCGAAAAGCTGGACCGCGAGATCGACGCCATGGGGCCGACATCGCAGGAGAAGAACAATCCCGAGGGCCCTGAGACCAGCGGTGGTAACGGCGGATATGGGCAAACGCATGGCGGCCGCTCCGGCGGAACTCAGCTCTATGACGCCATCTATCTGGCCTCAGATGAACTGATGAAACCCAAGCAGGGCCGCAAAGCGCTCGTGGTCTTTTCCGATGGCGCGGATCGCGGCAGCAAAGAAACGCTCAACGACGCCATCGACGCGGCCGACCGCGCCAATCTTGAAGTCAGCACCATTTACTTCAAGGGTGAGCAGGAACGCCAGCAAAACGGCTTTCCCGGTGGCGGGCGGCGCGGCGGCATGGGTGGTGGCGGATACCCCGGCGGAGGCGGCGGCTGGCCTGGCGGCGGAGGCGGCTATCCCGGAGGCGGTGGCGGGCGCAGGGGCCCCGCCAGCGAAGCCGGAGTGGACGGCAAAAAGATTATGCAGCAGATCGCCCAGCGCACTGGCGGCCAGTTCTTCGAAGCCAAGAAGAAAGAAAATCTCGAAGACATTTACAATCTCATCGCCAACGCGCTTCGCCAGCAGTACCTGTTGACGTACACACCTGATAAGGACGACAACGACGACCAGTTCCACAGAATTCTGCTCAAGGCGAACAATGGCGACTATACGGTGGAAACGCGTGAAGGCTACTACGCGTCCACTCCGGATAAGTAAGCCTCCACACTCCGAACAAAAGGCCCACGGATTGCCGTGGGCCTTTTTGTTGCGGTTGGATAATTCTGCTTACCGGCCCTTATCATGCCCGTGATCCTGTCCGCCCCCGCCGCCATGCGATTCATAAGCTTGCGGCGCGGGCCGCGATTCGTGCATCTGCGGAGCTGGCCGCGACTCGTGCATCTGCGGAGCAGGGCGCGATTCATGCATCTGCGGCGCGGGCCGCGACTCGTGCATCTGCGGCTGAGCATGCTGCTGCCCGCCCATATTGCCGCCCCTGTTTGCCGGTTGCGCCGAAAAATTACCCCGGGCGTTGGAGTGCTCGGCGAAGCTGCCGTTATTCGGACGCGAGTTGTTGATTCCGCCAGAAGCCGAACCGTGCGCGCTGAACCCCATCGGCCTGTCCATTGCCGCATGGGACGGGTTCCCAGGTTGCTGTTGAAGTAGGACGAGTGGTCCTGCATCGCCGCTGTCCGGTGCTGCACCTGGTACGACGTGGCAGACATGTGCTGCTCGTGCGAGAACTGGTTTTCCGCGCGTGTCGGCGGAGTGATTGATGCCGCCCGGGCCGCCGCTGAACGCCACGCGCCGGTTGTTCACGATTGTGTTGCGCTCTACCACCGTGCGATCGATATAGGTGTTGTGAATGCCGCCGCCCACGCGCATCACCGCGGTGTTATAGCGGAAGGCTTTGCCAGCCCATACGCCGCCCGCAAAGCCGATGCCCATGTAGCCGAAGCCGTAGTTCACGCCGCCGTAGTAGCCCACGTGCCGTCCCCAGTAGCCGGGATGCCACACATACAGGCCGCTCCCCCAGCCCCAGTAGCCGGGCGTCCACAGCGCGCCAACATAAGGCGCCGGAACCCACGTGCCGGGAACCCAGTAGTAGCCGTCAGGCCCATAACCCCAGTAGCCGGGGGTCCACATCCAGCCTGGTTCGGGGCAAGGCGGCTGCACATAAACCGGCAGCACCGGCGGGGCAAACCCAACGCTGATAAACACTGCCGCGTGAGAAGACAGCGGGATCATTGTGACCAGCAATGCCAAGATCGAATGCGCAAAAAACGAAGGACTTTCATGGGGGGAACCTCCTGTCAGTTCGGTTGGATGCCTGGAACAAAAAGCCGCATCCAGTCTATGCCATTAGGAACCCCTCCCGCGCGGAGAAGTTGCCCGTGAGGGGCCTTTTCATCAATGTGTAACTGCTTTAATACCTGTAGCTAAGCCCCATTCCCACCACACTGCGCGCCTGCAGATTTACAGGCATCGTGAAAATCGGCGGCCCGTTCGTGGGGATGTAAGGACTGTAGGCGGGGTTTCCAACCCAGATCGATCCGATGTTACCCGCCACCTGCCCCACGCCAATGTCAAACGCGAAGTGCGGTTTGTCCCGCTGCGTTATGCGCACGGCGTAGTCCAGCGTTGTTGGAATGTGGGCGCTCATCAGCGGGTACGATGCAGGATTGCAAACCAGTGCAGCTTCGCACTGATAGAGCGCCGCGTTCAGCAGCGTGTTCAGATTGACCGCGGTCTTGGGCTGCTGCGTGAAACCCGCCGAGGGCACCGCCACGATCCCATGGCCGACGGGCAGCGGAATGCCTAAGCCGCCGAAGAACCGCCCGCCAAAACGAGTGCTCTGGCCGCCGATGCCGAAGATGGTGGCATTGGTGGCCTTCCATCCCAGGTTCACCAAAAACGGCACAGGAGGTTTCGCCCAGGTCTTGGTCACGGCAACGTACGCGTCGCCGTTGGTGTACGACTTGTCCGTTCCCGTCAGTGTTTTATTGGCCGCGCCCGACACAAAGTGGTCGTTGGTGCGGACGACTCCGCCGATCGCAATACCCGGCATCCACGCGCCGAATTGCCCGTCCCTGATCGCGACGACCTTGCCGTGGAAGACGTTCATGCCGGAGTAGTTCCACAGGTTGCTCAGACCGAGCGGTGAAGTCGGACCCGTGGGCTGCTCTCCATACTCATGGACACTGCGCGTGTAGCCGGCCTCTGCACGGTTCGCAAAGCCCTCGGTGATGCTGAAGGTTTGAATATCGCCGATGACCGTCGCAGCACGGATGAAATGGAAGGCGATGGCCGGATGCGAGAAGGTTTGGCCCTTTTCCATATAGACCACGTACGCAGTCGGCGTCAGGAACCCGCCCGTCTGGCCCTCCAGCGTGAGGTTTTGTGCAGCGATCCGGCCAGCCGGCAGCGCGGCAAAAAGCATCGCGCATAGGGAGAGCTTGAACGGGACACGGAGATTCATCGTCAACTCCAAACGGACGCAGTCCTTCTAGATACACGCCCACAGCAGATTCTTGGGGAATTGAACCTCTTGTAACACAACTCGAACGCGCTTGTCTGTAGCGCGGATTGCAGTGGTAGACTCAGCCCATGCCGCGCGGAGTTTTTATTACGCTCGAAGGCCTCGACGGGTCGGGCAAGACCACCCAGATCAAGCGTTTGGCGGCTTGGCTCACGCGGCGGGGAATGGAGCCAGTCGTGCTGCGCCAGCCCGGCGGCACCGCAATCGGCGACCGCATTCGCGAGATCCTGCTCGACTCCCGCTCCGCCGGCGTGGCTCCCATGACGGAGATGGCGCTGATGTTTGCCGACCGCGCGCAGGCCATCGCAGAAGTCATCCAGCCGGCTCTCGACGCGGGCAAGGTTGTGGTTTGCGATCGGTTTACTGACTCCACCGAAGCCTACCAGGGCGGCGGCCGCGAACTTGGCTCGCAGGTGGTTCTCGAACTGCACCGGCTCGTCTGCGGCGGCCTGCAGCCCGACCTCACGCTCCTGCTGCTGCCCAGCTTTGAGGCCTCACTGGCGCGAGCGCGTCACCGCAACAACCGCGTCGAGGCCGAGACCGGCAAGGACGAAGGCCGCTTCGAGTCCGAACAAGATGCGTTCTTTCGCCGCGTCTGGGAAAAGTACCACGAGATTGCTCGCCGCGAACCGGAGCGCGTCGTCCTCATTGAAGGCGACCTGACCATCGACGAAGTCCACGAGCAGATCATCGAGTCCGTCGCCGAGCGCGTCGTAGTTCACACCCGCAGCGCGTGATCCTCAGGCACAAGCAGCGAATCTCGAGCTCGCTGCGTCCGCGTCTGAGGCGTGACGGGACGTTGATCAACTTCCGGTCGGGCGGCGATCCGCCCGGAACTGCACATTCCAACCCAATTCGCCCCTAGGCGATAAACCTTGCGGAAGGCGGCGAGCTCACTTCCAAGCTCTGCACGGCAACATATACAAAGCAAAATAGGAGGACAGCAAACCCCAGCGGGTCCAGGATCTCCGGCGGACTCGGGAGCCTCAATGGAAGCGACAAGTTGCCGTAAACCGCCTCCAAAGCGAAAAGAAGGATGCCTGCAGAAAGGACAGTGCGGCTGGGCAGGACGAGGAATCTCCGACAGAGTTTTGGCACGGCGACGACGATCGCCAGGACCGTGAGCGAAATGGCTGCGAGGAGATGATTGTATGGCATGATTTTGAACGAGGAGCCGGTAAATAAGAAAAGGGCAACGCCTGCCACAGCAATCGCGAGGCCCGCTACAATCGCTCCTTCAAGAAAGAGCCGCAGTTTGTCTTGGCTTAGATCGAGAAATGCCAGCAAAGCTATCACCACCACCGAGAACGACAGAATATTCCCCACGTATGGAAGACTGGCCAAAAGCCAATTCGGCAAAAGTCCGAGGTCAGCCAACGAACCAAACAAGTATTCGGTTTCCTCAATCGCACCTCAGATTCCGAGCCAGATGAAGAATCTTCTCCCGCTCCGGCGCCGCATCACGGCGATGCCGCAGACGCACAATCCGATAAACAGGAATACTGTACCAAAGAGAATGTATGGGATTCGATCGCGAAGTAGCTCAGCGACATGATCTGTCAAGGCGACACCTCCAGAAACCGTGTTAATCTGCGCCCGCTTTCTCTGTCGGTGCGCAGCATCACGTTGAAGGCGTGAGACCCATGCATCCATTTCCGTGCCGCATTGGGGAGGATGATTACCTGCCGGCCTCAAGCGTCAGCGCGTGAATTACCGTGGCCGTACTGGTCGACCTATAGATTGTGTCGCCGCAACTCAGTTCCCCTGAGACCCGCCGGGCCCGCGTCGAATTTCGACCAGCAGTTTCTCTCTTCGCCGCGTTCGATCAATCCCTCTAAAGCATGACGAGATGCTACTCAACTGGTTATTTCCGGTTAGCCGGAGACTCGACCGGAACCCGCGAGGATACGCACCTCAGACACTCCCAAACAACAAGATCAAAAAACTCCCATCGTTCTCTGGAATGGCACACACACAACTTGCGGAAACTGCCCTTGTGGCCAAGGGGTTGGCGTTGCCACCTCCCACCGGAAAAGCGGAACTGCCATGCATACCCGTTAGGATGCCTGCGACCATCATTTACCTGAATGCCGCTCCAACCGAATGCGCGATGCAGCCGGGCGCTTGGGCCGGAACCGAGGCAGGCAATTACAACTTTCGTGGAAGTTCTTCGCACTCAATGCAGAGGTAAAGTTAGGTTAATTTGTTTGGAATTACAGCAGCGGACCCACCGCATACGAAAGCAAATCTAATTAGATAATCTCCCCGGATTAGCTTCCATTCTTCCGTTTGATTGCCTGCAACGATCCGGCTCCGCCACGCCGGATGTTCTCGATTTGTTCAATGGGCGATGAGGGTCATCTCGGATAGCCGGAGATCGATCGGTTTTTGAAGCGGGTGTGAGGGGATGCAACACAACCAGTCGATCGAACGAGTGCAAAGATACCAGCCGTGCCTCGCTGGTATTCGCGGATACGGGTTTCTTCTGGTTTTCTGTGGGCACTATTTTATTGCCAGACAACTTGGGCATCCTGACACGATCCGCCTCAAGGCGCTCACTGCGCTTTCGTCGATAGCACTGTTCGCAGTGCCGTCGTTCTTTGTGCTCTCCGGTTATCTGATTGGCGGAATCCTGTATCACACACGCCACCGGGAAGGATATTTCAAGATCTTCTATACGCGTCGGATTCTTCGCGTGTTTCCAGTCTTCTATATAACGCTATTGACGATAGGATGCTTTGCGCTCTACCGCGGAATTCATCTCAATAGTCGAATTTACCTGCTGAATTTTCTTTACGTTCAGAATCTGGTCCCGGATTTCGCCCACCATAGAATGGGCGGTTCGATCGGGACGATTCACTTCTGGTCGCTGGCGGTGGAGGAGCAGTTCTACCTGTTGTGGCCGCTCGTGGTGTGGCTATTTCCGGAACGGCGGAAGCTGATCGCCATCGCGAGCGGGTTGATCGCGGCCAGTTGTGCATTGCGGCTCGCTGCCCCGCTGTTCTCTATGACTCCATCCGATATCAGGGTTTTCACGCCTACGCAAGTGGACGCCATCCTGGCGGGAGTCCTGCTGGGGCTGCTGCGCGAAGGTCCGGTTTACAACCGAATCAAGCCGTTCGCTAAATGGGTTGTCGCTTCCGGATGCGCCACGGTGATCCTGCTGGCTGTGTGGAAGGGCGAACTGTGGGCGTGGACGTATTGGGGCGATGAGATCTTGATCCCCATTTCACATCTGACAGCGGTCGGAATTGTGATGATGGTGATGGACGAAGGTAGCTTCGTGAATCGCCTATGCAGCCAACGGTGGGTATGCGGGCTTGGCGGGTTGAGCTATAGCATGTACGTGTTCCATTTAACGTTTGCGGCTTATTTCATGGGAACCGTGATGCCGGAACTTGCCAGGCACATGCGGCTGTCATTTGCGATCCTGCTCTCTGGCGGGCTGGCCTTTGCTACGACCCTGGCGTTGGGTTTGCTGAGTTATCTCCTGATTGAGCGGCCAGTGATGAGGATGAAACATCACCTGCGTTACGGATCAGTGATCCGGACCGATTTGAAGCTGCGAGTAGGCGAGCCTGTTCTGAGTGAAACAAGTGCCTCAGTCTAAAACCTGTGTGCGATCTCTCTCTACTGCACGGCCCTGATGTACAGGGATGCGCGTCATATCGGGTTCTGGGTGGATTGTTGGCCGCCCGTCAGCCTCTGGTAAACCGTCCATCGCTTGTCGAAGCCTCCAGAGCGAAGCGGTAGATGATCCGTCCGCCAGCGCGGAACTCAAACGCCAGCCCATTCCCGGAGCACGCGGCAGCATTCATCCATTTGCAGCACCAGACAACTCGCCTCGACTGGCCCGCACCTCGCCGCTTATCGCTTGAAGGCTTACCGCCCGCTCAGCCCCAGCGCCTTCACCACCGCGTCATCCACCTGCGCCGGCTGGCCGTCCTGCTTGGTCACCACACCGAATCCGCCGCGATAATCCCACATCGCCCAGCCAATGCCGTCGGCCTCGAGCGCCGTTCGCGTGTCGCGAATCCAGTTGTCGCGCGACGCCGCATCGGCGTGCTCGCGATAGGCGCCAAACTCATCGCAGATGAGCGGAACGTGGTTGTCGCGCGCCCATGCCGCTGCCTCGTCAATCAGCAGCCGGATGTGCTGTGCATTCCATCCGTTGAGCCAGTAGTTCTCCAGGTCGTACCGGTCGGCCGCATCGGGAACCTCCTTCAGCAGTTCCTGCATCGAGCTTTCGGTCGGCGGATAGGGAATGGAATGCGTGTAGCTCCACCACGGCAGGCCCCAGTTAGCGCCCTGGTGCGTGAACTGGTGCGGCTCGTAGAAGTGGAAGTTGTAGATCACGTTGCCATCGGCCAGCGGCTCCAGCGCCAGCAAGTCCGGAATATTGGAGTAGTTTGCTCCCGTGGCGATGATCGTGTTGCGCGGCGCAACCTCGCGGATGGCCGCCGCCACGCGCGCCTGGATGCCGGCCCAGCGGTAAGGATCGCTCACCTCCGGCTCATTCATGATCTCGAAGAAGACCCGATCCGGATCGCGATTTGCGTAGTGCGCGGCCAGCTCGCGCCACAGCATCGTGAGATGCGTTACGCCGTAGTCACCGCTGCGCAACTGCTGCTTGTAGCTGTCCTGCGGGTGCAGATCGATGATCACGGCGAGCCCGTCGCTCAGCATGGCGTCCACTGCGCGGTCCAGCCGGCTCACGAAGTCGGCGTTCAGCCCGTCGGCCCCGCGCGGGTACTGCTCCAGCGGCGCCGGGTCGATGCTCAGCCGCACATGGTCGAAGCCCAGCTTTGCAATCAGCGCAAAGTCCTGCACATTCATGTAGCTGTTGGTTCTGGCGGCGGAATAATCGCTCGATTGCGCGAACCAACTCGACGCGTTGATGCCGTGCCGCAAGTGCTGTGCGCGGGTTGCGGCCATCTGCAGCCCGGCGGCGCGGTCCTGCGCCGCGCCCGGCATCGCAAGCCCCATCAGAACTGCAATAAAAGCAATATGAAAGCGCACAGCGGACCCCTCGGAATCGCACACCAGCCCACAATAACACGCACCGCTCGCGCCTTCGCAGGCCGCCCAGGCAAGTCCAAACCGCAACAATCCAAACCGTAACAACCCGGCAGGAAGGCCGTCTGATCGGACACATCGAAAGTGTTATTGAATCGAATTCCGGCGAGTGATATATCTCACTCAGATTCCCAGAGAGTTGCTGCACTCTTTCCGCGGAGGTTTCGAATCTCCCCTATGTTCCGCTTAGATTACGTCTCCTGTTGCCTTACCGTGCTCTCAACCATCCTCCTGGGACGAAAAAACTGGACCGGCCTCGTGCTTGCCAGTGTCAACAGCGTGATTGTGTGCATCATAGGACTGCGCACTTCGCAGTTTGGCTTTATTCCGGCAAACCTCTTCTGCATCGGCGTGTACGGTTTCAGCATCCGCTCCTGGATGCAAGATCCCCGGCAGCTCGCAGTGACCAAAAGCCCCGAGCCATCGCCCGCCGCGGGAGACTAGAGCACCTTCAGAATCTGCGTATACGCCGGTCCGCCGGCCGGCCCACCGTTCGCTACCCTGCGCCCAAAGTAAAACGGCTCCCGATCGTCGGGAGCCATTTTCATATCGCAGAAAGTTCGCTTATTGACCTGAAGATGTGCCCGAATCGAAGTTCGCGGCCTGCTCGTAGGTCATATGCAAATACTTATACGGATTGACCGGCACGTTGTGCACCCGCACCTCGTAGTGCAGATGCGGCCCAGTGGCTCGGCCCGACTCGCCTACATAGCCGATCACCTGACCGCGCGTCACATGCTCCCCGGCGAACGTCGCAATCGCGGAAAGGTGACCATACACAGTCTGCACGCCGTGGCCGTGATCCAGCACGATCGCGCGTCCATAGCCTGAGCCCACCGAAGCTCCGCTCACCACTCCATCTCCCGCTGCCCGTACGGGCGTGCCATAGGGTGCGTCGATGTCGATGCCTGAGTGGAAAGCCCCTTCGCCGTTGATCGGATCCTGGCGCTCGCCGAAACTCGAAGCGATGCGCCCTTCCAGCGGCCACATCGAAGGCGCGTCGGCCAGCTCCGTCCAGTCGCCGGCAAAACTCGGTGTCAGTCCGCTTTCCAGGGCCCGCGAAACCTCGCCCGATAGCGCCTCAGTGCGCAGGGCATAGAACGTGTCGATTGAGCTGGCTACCTGCTGCTGACTCGGATCGTCGGTCTGCGCAATTGACGTAGGAGTGGGCTCGGCAGCCGTGGCGCTCGCGGATGCAGCCGTTTTGGCCGCTTCAAGCCTGTTTTGCCGCAGCCCGTAGAGCGCGGTCACTTCATTCGCCAGCGCGCCCAATGACGCCACCTGCACGCCGCGGTTATGCGCAATCTCGGCCATGCGCTGATAGTTCTGGCGCAGCGTTTCGCGCTCGGCGCGTACCTGGTTGTAGCTCTCGGTTTTCAGCAACATGCGTGTATAGGAGCCGGCCAGGCCCACAATCGTAAACGTTCCCACGATTGCCGCGGCCAGGAACCCATAGGCATACTTCAGCGGAAGCGGAATCTTCCGTAGCTGGCCGTCCTCATCTCTGGCTACAAAAAGTATGTAGTATCGCTTACGTAACATCGTTGCCTACATTCCCCGGCGGCCCGCCAGCGAACAAAATCGGTCCAGATCGGGGGAGAGTGCAGCATGCGCAGAGTGCACGCAGGTAAAACAACAAACGCCCACAATGGTGTAGACGCGAGAACGTGAAGTCAGGCTAACAGAACCACCCCTGACGGTCAACGCAAAACCCAGCGGTAACCTGGCACTTCCCAAATTGGTTCCATGCCACGGGCGCACTATTTATCCCGTAACGGCATTAAATTCAGCGGCGAGAAATGGCCGTTCAACCTCTTCAATCCCCTGATCGGCCTCCGGCCACAGAGAATCAGGTTACCTTTGTGCGTTCCTAGCCGCGGACCGCCATACCGCCGGGCATGAAAAATCTCTCCATAGAATCCCTGGCCCGAATCGGTGCCCGCCCTCAAAAAATTGGCCGCGGCGAAACCGGCATCAGTCCTCCTCTACAGTGTCGCGGCCTATCCTCAAGGCGCCATGACCTATCCTCAATAACATGCCCTCGAAACCTGCTCATCCGGGGAGATCCGGCAGCCGTGGCGAACTGGCCCTGCTGGCCGCAATTCGCACCCGTGCGTCGCAGATGCGTGCCGCCGACCTGCAACTGGGCATCGGCGATGACTGCGCCCTAGTCCGATTGCGCCCCGGCGAGGAGTTGGCCGTCACCACCGATCTGTCCATCGCCGGCCGACACTTCCGCCTCGACTGGCACCCCCCCGAGTCCGTCGGCCATCGCACCGTGGCCCGCGGCCTCAGCGACCTGGCCGCCATGGGCGCCCGCCCTGTCGCGGCCTTTCTTTCGCTTGGCCTGCCGCATTCGCTCACCCAAAAAGGAAAAGGGCATGAGACCGGGCTGGGCCCCAAAGTGCCAAATATGTGGCCGGGGCCGTCAGGGCATAAATCATGGCTCGACCGCTTTCTCGATGGCTTTCTCCATCTCGCGCAGGCTTACGCAACGCCGCTGGCCGGCGGCGATCTGGCCGAATCTCCCCTCCCAGTCGCCGACATCGTCCTGACAGGTGCAGTTCCCAGCGGCAAAGCGCTGTTGCGCTCCGGTGCGCGGCCCGGCGACTCGCTCTACGTCACCGGCAGCCTTGGCGGCTCTGCTTCAGGCCTCGCTCGCATCGCGCAACTATCCGCAGCCCTGGAGCAAAAAGGGTTACCTGTGCGGGACAAGGATCGTCCGCTCATTCCGCCGCGCTTGAGAGCTCTGCTTGCGCCGCACCTCTATCCGCAACCCCGCATCGCGCAGGGCCTCTGGCTTGTGCGCAGTTCGCTGGCAACCTCCGCCATCGACATCAGTGACGGCCTCTCGCGCGATCTCGCACACCTGTGCGAAGAGTCCGGCGTCGCCGCCGAAATCGATGCCGCCGCTTTGCCCCTCTTTCGCGGCGCGACAATCGAACAGGCTCTTCATGGCGGCGAAGACTACGAGCTTCTCTTCACCGCGCCTGCAGACGCGCGCGTGCCGCGCAGCATCGAGAGCGTTCCCGTCACCCGTATCGGGCGCATCCTGCGGCCGCAACGCGGCAATCCGACGATCACGCTGATTACCGCGCAAGGCGCGCAGCCGCTCGCCCCCCAGGGCTGGGAACACTTCTCTTGATTATGTGACCGCTCAGTTTTGTACGAAAGGGGGTGCCCCAGGTCTCGATGTTGAGACCTGGGATCGGCAATCGATAAGTTCGAAATCTCGAGGTCAAGAGTCTGGACGAAGTGGTCTGTCGAATCTCGTTCAGCGTTTCGCCGCGCAAGCATTTCATTTATCCGCGAATCATCGCCAACTCCCATGCCGAGCCTGCCGCGCCGCATCAACCACGGCCTCCGCCACCTGCTCCGGCGTCAACGCATCGACGGCGATAGAAACATGCGCCGTGCGGTAAAGCGGCAGCCGCCTCGCGTAGCGGTCAGCCAGATTGGCCTGGTCGGCAAGAATTGGCCGTAATTGCTCCGTGCCCCGGCATCGCGCGAGCGTCGTCTCCAGCTCAATCTCCAGGTGCACCAGCAGTGTTTCGGGCGAAGCAAGCAGCAACGACCGAGTTTCAGCGTCTTCAATCGCGCCGCCTCCCAGCGCCAGCACCAGCCCATCGCCGCCGGCCAGCCGTGCAATGGCGGTACGCTCTCGCTCGCGAAACGCGGCCTCGCCATCCCGCCTGAAGATTTCCGGAATCGTACAGCCGGCTTCAGCTTCAATCACATCGTCCGCGTCAACAAAGCGCCAGCCCAGCCGCTCCGCCACCATTGGGCCGGCAGTCGTCTTGCCCGAGCCCATAAAGCCCGTCAGCACAATGCGGCGCGGGGAAAGAAGGTCTGCAGACTGATCCTGAGGTGACGCGGTCATTCGTTCCAGTATAGGAGAGCCCCAGCAGCGGCCAGCAGGCCGTGCCACGAAGCCGTTCTCTGTTCTCTGTTCTCTGTTCTCTGTTCTCTGTTCTCTGTTCTCTGTTCTCTGTTCTCTGTTCTCTGTTCTCTGTTCTCTGTTCTCTGTTCTCTGTTCCCTGTCTTTACTTGATCCACATCTCCGGGTGGCTGGTCGACACCGCGCTCAGACCCTGCGCCAGCAACTCTTCCACTTCCTTCATGGTTTGGATCAGGCCGCCGCCGACCACCGGCAGATCCGCCGAAATTGCCCGCACCCGCTCCAGCATCTTCGGGGCCACCATCGCCGGCAAAATCTCCAGCGCGTGCACCGGCGAATTCTTCAGCTGGTTCGTAATCGTGTCCATCGCGCCCGAGTCCAGCAGAAACGTGCGCTGGATTCCGTAGAGCCCGATAGCCAGCGCATGCCGCAGCGGATCGAGATGCGTGGAAATAATGCCGCCCGCGCCGACGCGCTTCAGATAATTCACCGCATACTTGTCGCGCGAGAATCCGTTCAGCAGATCGAGATTCACAATCGCAATCTTCCCGGCGCCAACGATTTTTTGAATCATCGGTTCCACGTTTTCGGGATCGCCGGTAAGCAGATAAATCAGCTTGCTATGCGACGCGATCGCCTGCTCAAGAAACTCCGGCTTGCGAATCGCCGGCAATATCGGCGACTCCTTGCAGAAGACACTCAACGGCGTCAGCGCCACCGGCGTCCCGTTCTTTGCTCCGCCGTCACCCATGGCGCTTCTCCTCGCCACGTGCCTTTGCCTTTCCCGTTGACCCTCTCACAATCAGCTCCGTTTCTACCCTGATCTGCTCTACCGATTCCTCGCCCGACATCAGCTTCAGCAGGTTCTCCATCGCCATCTGTCCCATCTTCCGCATCGGTTGCCGCACCGTCGTCAAAGGCGGCTGCAGATACGCCGCAAAAAACAGGTCGTCGAATCCCGTCACCGATACATCTTCCGGCACGCGCAGCCCCCGCGCGCGAACGGCGCGCATCGCTCCCAGAGCCGTCATGTCGTTGTAGCAGCAGATCGCCGTCGGCGGAACTGCCAGCGATAGCAGCGCGTCCACGGCTTCAATCCCGCCTTCGGGCCGGCTGTCACCCTTCACAGCAAGTGCGGCAACAAACTCAATTCCCGCAGCGGCCAACGCCTGCTTGTAGCCTTCCAGCCGCTCCGCGTCCGAGTGATAGCCGCTCCGGTCGCCCACGTAAGCAATTCGCCGGTGTCCCAGTCCGATCAGGTGTTCCACCGCCGCTCGCGCGCCTTCCACATTCTCAATCATCACCGAATGCACAAACTCGCCCGGATACTGATCGTTCACCAGCACGATGGGAACGTTCAGCTCCTTCAGCAGCGGCAGATACAGCGCGCCCACGCGCGACGAAGTCACAACGATGCCGTCTACGCGCCGCTCGGCCAGCGCCTGCACTACCTGGCGCTCCCGCTCCGGATCGGCGTTTGAGTTGGCGAGGAATACCGCGTGCCCGTGATCGTTGGCCGCCTGCTCAATGCCGCACGCCACTTCGCCGGCAAAAGGATCGTCGACCGTAGTCACCACCAGCCCAATGGTCCGCGTCCGCCGCGTCACCAGCCCGCGCGCCACTGCACTCGCGCGGTATCCCGTCTCGACGGCAATCTTCCTGATCTTGGCCGCGGTTTGCGCATTCACCAGCGGGCTGTTCTGCAAAGCGCGCGAAACCGTCGGGTGCGAAACCCGCGCCAGCCGCGCAATGTCTTTGATTGAAGGTTGCTTCACGGGCTGCCGCGGCGCTCGCTTCCCGCTTCCCATCTGCGCGATGCCCGCCGTCCTGCCCTTGTCCTTCTCAAACATGCCAAAAACTCCATATTGCACACGTGTACGGTATGCCCCAGTCTCCTGCAACGCACGCGCATCCGTCAATGCCCCGGCTCACGCAAACAACGGTCCAGCGCGCCGCTTAACCGGCTCCCGCTTTCTCGCCCTCAGCCCCGCACCGTAATCTGTACGCAGTCGCCTGATGATCCAATCTCCTACGACCTCCGCCACACTTGAACGCCGCATCGGCCTCCGCTCGGCCGTGCTCTTCAACATGCTTGAGATGATCGGCGTCGGCCCCTTCATCACTCTACCGCTCGTCATCGCCGCTGCGGGCTATCGGCTCTCCGTCTGGGCGTGGGTGCTCGGCGCCGCCATCGCCGTAGCCGACGGCCTGGTCTGGGCCGAGCTCGGCGCCGCCTTCCCGCGCGCCGGCGGTTCGTATGCATTTCTGCGGGAAATTTACGGCCCCGACCGCGCGGGCAACTGGCTCAGCTTTCTCTACGTCTGGCAGTTGAGCTTCTCGGCTCCGCTCTCCATCGCTTCCGGCTGCATCGGCCTCTCCAGATTTCTCGCTGTTTCTGGCCCGGCCTGGAATCCGCGCCCATCGCCGCTGTCCCCGCGCTCCACTACGGCAACTTCGCCGCCGCAGCGGCCTGCCTGCTGCGTCACCGCACTCCTCTATCGCAATCTCAGTTCCAGTCACCCGCCTCGCCTGGGTGCTCTTTGCCGGAGTCCTCGCCGCCATCGCCGGAGTCATCGTCTCCGGCTTTGCCCACGCCGCGGCCACTGGCGGCTGGCACATGCCCGCACGCACCCGCGCTCCTCCGCGGCGCTCGCTCTCGGTGGCCTCGCCCAGGCCACTCTCATCACCACTTACGATTACTGGGGCTACTACAACATCACCTTCCTCGGCAGCGAAGTGCGCCGCCCCGAGCGCACCATCCCCCGCGCCATCCTGCTCTCCGTTCTCTTCGTCTCCGCGTTTTACATCGCCATGAACCTCGCCGCGCTGCCTCTCTGCCGCGAGCGGCTTCGCATGCTGCGCTCGTCCGCCGCGCTCCGGGTGCAGTTCGTCGCCGATATCGCACGCTCCGCCTTCGGCCGCTGGGCCGGCTACACCATGGCCGCCCTCATCGTCTGGACCGCCTTTGCGAGCGTCTTCTCCCTGCTCCTCGGCTACTCGCGCGTCCCCTACGCCGCCGCGCGCGACGGCAACTACTTCCGCTTCCTCGCCGCCGTCCATCCCAAACACCACATCCCCCATCGCTCGCTCATCGCCCTCGGCCTCGTCGGCATCGTCCTTCTGCTTCTTCTCGCTCACGCAGGTCATCACCATGCTCGTCATCACCCGCATCCTGCTGCAGTTTTTTCTCCAGCAGGTCGGGCGTCATCCTGCTTCGCATCCAGCGCCCCAACCTGCCTCGCCCCTTCCGCATGCCGCTCTACCCGCTGCCGCCGCTCGCCGCCATGGCGGGATTCGCTTTCATCCTCGTCAACCGCGCCCACGCTATCGGCGAGCTCGCCGTCGCCGCAGCCATCGCCGCCTCCGGAACCCTCCTCTATCTCCTTCGCGCCCATCGCCTGAGCGAGTGGCCCTTCGCCGCCCCACCAACATCCGAAATCAAAATCTGAAATCAATATCAAGACCAAACCGGCATAATCGTCCTATGAGTACTTCCCACCACGACACCACTCTCCACGACGCCACAATTCTGGACCAGTTCACGCGCCAGGCCGACCCGTTCGCGCAGCGTCACGGTTACAGCAACGACCCCATGCTCGACTTGATGGCCGAATGCGCCGCCGTTCGGCCCGAAGACACGGTCCTCGACATCGCCTGCGGCCCCGGCATCATCTCCTGCTTCTTCGCCAAACGTGTTCGCCAAGTCACCGGCCTCGACGTCGTGCCCGCCATGCTGGAGCGCGCCCGGCGCTTTCAGGCCGAACAGCAGGTCGCAAACGTCACCTGGCAGCTGGGCCCGTGTACCCGCCTCCCTTTTGCAGCCGGCACATTCGATTGCGTCGTCACGCGATTCTCCTTCCACCACTTCCTTGAGCCCGAGAAGGCCCTCGAAGAGATGAAGCGCGTCTCAAAACCCGGTGGCACGGTCCTGGTCTGCGACGTGGTCCCGCGCAAAGACGCGCAGGCAGCCTTCAATCACTGGGAGATCCTGCGCGATCCATCGCACACGCGCGCGCTCACGCAGGCCGAGTTGGAAGCATTGGGAGAATCAGCCGGTCTCGTTCTTCGCCGCAAAGAAAACTACAGTCTCGATCGCGATCTTGAAGACATGCTGGCCGGATCATTCCCCAAACCCGGCGACGCCGACAGAATTCGTGCCTTGTTCGAGGCAGACATCCTGGCCGCAACAGACTCTCTTGGCGTGGCAGCACGGCGCGAAGCCGGAGCCATCCGCATCGTATACCCGGTTGTGGTGATGGCCTGGCGAAAACCCGCCTGATCGCCCACACGCAACCAAAACCACGAACCCGGCCCCAGTTCAAAACGACTCCCCGGTCCCTATTCCCTCCTTCCCTTGTTCCCTCGTTCCCTTGTTCCCTGCTTTTCCTGTAACTCCCGCCCCCTGCCTGCTGTCTAATAAGTGCAGCCGCAAGCTTCCCCTTGCGAGGTCATACATGCTCATTGGCAAACCGCCCGACATTCCGTCATCTGAAATCACTCCGCGCGGCGATTATCTCCGCTACCTCAGCCGCCGCCGTTTTCTGAAAGGCGCAGCGGCAGCGGGTGTCGCGCTCCTCGGCGCCGATCGCGTTGCCCAACTCGTTTCGCCGCGCATTAAAGTCCACGCCGACCCAACCAAGCTCCAAACCGTCCAGAGCCCCCTCACCACCACCGGCGAGCAGCTCACTACCTACGCGGACATCACGCATTACAACAACTTTTATGAGTTCGGCATTGAAAAAGACGCCCCCGCAAAAAACGCCGGCGGCCTGCCCACTCGCCCATGGACAGTGAAGGTCGAAGGCAAAGTCGCCAAGCCCCTCACCTTCGGCATCGACGACCTGCTCAAGCTCCGCCCGCTTGAAGACCGCGTCTATCGCCATCGCTGTGTCGAGGCGTGGAGCATGGTCATTCCCTGGGTCGGCTACTCGCTCTCGGAATTCATCAAGCAGTGCAATCCGCTGCCCTCGGCCAAGTACGTCCAGTTCATCTCTTACTTCGACCGCAACGTCGAACGATGGGCCGACCAGGACGCAACCATCTACTGGCCATACTCCGAGGGCCTGCGCATGGACGAAGCCATGAACCCGCTCACCCTGCTCACCTTCGGTCTCTACGGCGAAACCCTCCCCAACCAGGATGGTGCGCCCGTCCGCATCGTTGTGCCGTGGAAGTACGGCTTCAAATCCGCCAAGTCGATTGTGACCGTGAAGTTTGTCGACAAGGAGCCGCCCACCACGTGGAACGATCAGGCTCCCTACCAATACGGCTTCTACTCCAACGTCAATCCCAGCGTCGACCGCGTCCCCTGGAGCCAGAAAACGGAGCGGCGCATCGGACTGCCTTTTTACGATCAGCTTCGCACCACGCTCATGTTCAACGGCTATACGGACCAGGTCGCTTCACTGTATTCCGGCATGGACCTGCGCAAATATTTCTGAAAGAGGAAAGGAAACTGGAAGCACAGAATAGGACATAAAAAGTGGGTGCCCTATGTCTCGAATTTGAGACATGGGATTGGCAATCAGAGGTCGGGTACCAGAAACTGGGTGCCCCACCCTCGCGGCGCCTTTGTTTTTGCCGCCAGGGTGGGATATCCCGAGCTCAATCATCAGCTAACTCGCCCGGGCGTCGATCCTTTGCTCCGCTAACTTCGCTACCTCCGCTGCCTTACATATCATGAACCGTAAAGCCCTCATCCTTCTCAAAACGCTCGCATGGCTCGCTTGCCTCGCGCCCGTTGTCTGGCTCGCATGGGGCGCGGTCACCAACAACCTTGGTCCCAACCCCACCGGAACGATCGCCTTTGCCACTGGCCGCACCACTCTGCGCCTGCTCGTCATCACGCTGGCCATCTCGCCCCTGCGCCGCATCTGGCCCCGCCTCAACTGGCTCATCAAATTCCGCCGCCTGCTTGGCCTCTTCGCTTTCTTCTACGCCACCCTGCACATGCTCACGTATGTGGCCCTCTACTCCGGCTTCAACGTCGCACTCATGCTCAGCGACGTGGCCCGGCGCCGCTTCATCACGGCCGGCGCGGCTGCCTATCTTCTGCTTCTCCCTCTCGCGCTCACATCCACCGCATGGTCCATTCGCAAACTCGGCGGCAAGCGCTGGAACCGCCTGCACATGCTCATCTATCCCGCCGCCATCCTGGGAGTGATTCACTACTGGTGGCAGTTGAAACCCGGCGTCCTTACCCCGCTCAGGATCACCATCATCCTCGCGGTGCTACTCCTCGCCCGCCCCGTGCTCTCCATCATGCAGCGCCGCAAAAGTCGCGCCCCCCAGCTATCTCCGCAAGCTCGCTGATTCCGCCACCTCACCCAAACTCCAGCAGCCTCTGCGCGACTGGCTGGTAGCTCTTCCTATGCAGCGGTGTCGGCCCCAGCCGCGCCAGCGCCTCCATATGCTCATGCGAGCAGTAGCCTTTGTGCCGCGCCAGCCCATAACCCGGATACACCGCATCCAGTTCCACCAGCAGCCGGTCGCGATGCACCTTCGCCAGCACGCTCGCCGCCGCAATTGAAACGCTCAGCCCATCGCCGCCGATCACCGCCTGCTGCCTGCACGGCCAGTCAATCATGTCGCGCCCGTCAATCAGCAGATAGTCGGGCAGCAGATCTTCAGGCGCAACCGCAAGCTGCTCCACAGCCATCCGCATTGCCAGCAGCGACGCCCGCCGGATGTTGATGCGGTCAATCGTCTCCACATCCACCGCGGCAATCGCCCACGCCGCGGCCGCGGCGCGGATCGCCGCGTCAAATACGTTTCTCTGCTTTTCCGTCAGTTGTTTTGAATCCGTCAGGCCTTGCAAGCGGCAGCCTTTTTTGAGAATGACGGCTGCGGCCACCACCGGCCCGAACATTGGTCCGCGACCGACCTCATCGAGCCCGGCCACGCGCAACGCGCCGCATCGCCACGCGGCCCGCTCCAGCTTCCATCCGCATTCCGGCGCGCATTCTGCGGCTCTCGCCATGCACCCAGTATAGGAACCACGCGCCCCGCAGCGCGCTCCCTCTTTTCAATCCCATGTGGAAACCGCAGCACACTCCAGTACCAGTCCGCTGATCTCCGTTCTCTGTTCTCTGCACCCTGTTCCCTGTTCCCTGTTCTCTGCTCTCTGTTCCCCGCGCAGCAAAAACCCCGGCCGTAGCCGGGGTTCTTTTCAGACTTCGCAAATTGTTCTTCATCGCATACGAATCGGGGCCACTGATCCCTGATCTCTGACCCCTGTTTTTACACGCGCACCTTGCCGGTCACGCGATCCACTTCCTTCAGACGCGCTGCCTTGCCGCGCAGTCCGCGCAGATAAAACAGCTTTGCCCGCCGCACCTTGTAGCTGCGGACCTTCTCGATCTTGTCCACTACCTTCGAGTTGAAGGGGAAGATCCGCTCCACTCCCTGCCCAAAGCTCATCTTGCGCACGGTAAACGTCCCCTGCGCGCCCTTGTTTATGGCGATCACCAGGCCCTCAAAAGCCTGCAAACGTTCCTTATCGCCTTCCTTGATCTTCACTTGCACGCGAATCTGGTCGCCGGGCACAAACTCCGGCAAATCGGTGCGCTTCAGCTTGTCAGCCAGGCGCTGCATTACGGGATGGATTGACATGGTTTCTTCCTGCGATTGGACTTTCTCTGTGATTTCCTGTGGTTGAACTCAGAACATTCAGTTTATCAAAAGATTCCCCGCATCGCCTAATCCCGGACGGCGTCATCGCCCACCCCTCAAACCCGCGCTCCTGCGCTATAGTTCCGCCATGCGTGCATATTTGCCGCGCCGAGGTTTTGCCCATGAACGACAATCGCAATCTCCTCCGCCACACCCTCGCCACGCTCGCTTACCGCGCCGCCCACACCCTTGAAAATGCGCCCGATTCCTTCGCCCATTTCGACGGCGCCGGCCGCCGCCCCATCCAGATCCTCGCCCACATGGGCGATCTGCTCCACTGGGCGCTCTCCATCGCTCAGGGAAACCAGCGCTGGCAAAACTCGCAGCCCCTCGACTGGCAAGCCGAACAGCAGCGCTTCTTTGCGGCCCTCGCCGCATTCGACGCCTACCTGGCCTCCTCCGCGCCGCTCCAGGCTCCAGCGGAGCGCCTATTTCAAGGCCCTATCGCCGACGCACTCACCCACACCGGCCAGCTCGCCATGCTCCGCCGCCTCGCCGGCAGCCCCATCCGCGGCGAAAACTTCTACGTTGCCGCTATCGCCGCCGGGCAGGTCGGTCCCCACCAGCCGGAGCCAGTCAAACCCTTCTAGGGTGTCTCGACCTATACGGATGGGCAGCGTTGCGAGGGAAAATCCGGCCAGACGAAGCCGGGGTCCCCAGCGACAGGCCTTCGTCGCTAGCAGACACCCGGTATCCACCCCACGGACAAAGGGCGCGTCCGCGGGGGCCCCGGTATGCGTCGCTCCTCATTCCTCGATCTGAGAAAAAATGGCTCCCGTCGCTGCCTACCCGTATAGGTCGATACACCCTCAGTCTGCTTCTCCCGCCGATCCGCAGCTTCCCCGCCCCGCCTGGCCAGGCACGCGCCGCGCCTGAACACTCCCCTCAACTACCCTGTGGAAAACTCCTCCACATGAATTATTCTCTGTCAAGAATCCAGCATCAATCTGTCATTAAAATGTTGAAAATAATTATATTCACTTTTTTTCTTGACAATTGTGCAGTTTTAGTTTGAGAATGATGACGGTGACTATCGTCGCCATGGAGGTACTACATGCGCCGTATACTAGCGACCAGCATCCTGCTCTCCTCGCTGACTCTCCCCGCAGCGGCATTTGCCAGCACGCCCGTGGACGACGCCACTGCCCCAACCCCCACACGCGTTAGCTCCGGAGTCGTCGCCCCCATCATCCTCGACTCCGTCAACTTGTCCCTTCCGGATGGCTTCACCCCCAGTGACTTGCCTGCTGACGCTCAGGTCGGCCTTGCCCTCACAGTCGATGCCAACGGCCGCCCTCAGAACATCCACGTCGTCAAGTCCCTCACCCCGTTTTGGGATGCCCGCGTCGTCGATGCCGTCAGCCGGTTCCATTACCGCGCCGGCACCGTCGACAAGCAACCCACCCCGGTCGACCTCAACCTCACCGTCAACATCTCCAAGTAACCCCGCCGCATGCTGGGATGCTGTACGAGAGCATCTGATTGGCCGAGCTAACCAGCTCGCCTTCAGGAAGCCTTTGCTCTCGCTACGGCATCCCCGCCCCTTCATCGCACGCGATTGAGTTCAGCTCTCCGCAATCGGGTTCGGCCCTTCACGCCGCATCGCGTCCAACAGCTTTCGATCCTCCGCGCTCAACATCGCGCGCTCCAGCAGCTCCGGCCGGTTCTTCAGCGTCTTCCGCAACTGCTGCTCCCGCCGCCAGCGCCTGATCTCCAGGTGATCGCCGTTCATCAGCACCTCCGGCGCGCGTAGCCCGCCAAACTCCGCCGGCCTCGTGTATTGCGGATAGTCCAGCAACCCTCCCGCGCCGTGCTGCGACCGCGGAACCCCCTCGACGTCCACATCGATCTCAGCATCCGCCGCGCCAAAGCTCTCAAACTCGCCTGAAGCCTCGTTGCCCAGTACTCCGGGAATCATCCGCATCGTCGCGTCCACCACCGCCGCCGCCGCCAGTTCGCCGCCGCTCAGCACGTAGTCGCCGATTGAAAGCTCCATGTCGCAGTAGAGCTCGCTCACCCGCTCGTCCACGCCCTCATATCGCCCGCACACCAGCACCACGCGCTCCAGCGTAGCCAGTTCCCGCGCCACTGTTTGTGTAAACAGCCGCCCCTGCGCCGACAGCAGAATCACCCGCGTCCCCTGATCTCTGGTCTCTGCTCTCTGATCTCTGCTTTTGGCGCCCAGTGCCTCCAGCGCCTCCGCCACCGGCTCCGGTTTCAGCACCATCCCTTCGCCGCCGCCAAACGGGCGGTCGTCCACTGTGCGGTGCCGGTCGTGCGCATATGCGCGCAGGTCGTGCGCCTCCACCGTCACCAGTCCCTCTTTCAGAGCCCTGCGCACAATTCCGTGCGCAAAGATGCTCTCAAAGAACCCCGGAAAGATGGTCACAATGTCGAACCGCATACTCACGATCATAGCGGCACGGCACACAAATCTTGCGGGGGCCGTCATTCCAGCCACGATTCGCGTCACCGTATGCCGGCCAGAGCGGCAAAACATCAGCGTCCGGCGCCTAATAGCGAATAGCTGATCTCCGCACCCACAGCCGCGCCGTCACCACGCCGAACAGAAATCCGCCCA
Organism: uncultured Acidobacteriaceae bacterium; assembly: GCA_963841095.1. GTDB lineage: Bacteria > Acidobacteriota > Terriglobia > Terriglobales > Acidobacteriaceae > Telmatobacter. Next base: position 77,806 of record CAWJBE010000022.1, on the reverse strand, counting down.
CATGCGCCAGGTACGCTACGCCGCCCGTTTGCACCGTCGCGATCGATCCCACATTCAGCAGTTGAATCACAAACCACACCCCGATCAGCAGGACCGCTGGAATATACGTCACGCGGATGATGATTAATATCCAAACCAGCGTCCGAATCCTGTCTCGCGGATAGATCACAATGAACGCGCCCATCACTGCCGCAATCGCGCCGCTCGCGCCCAAACACGGAATCGTCGAATTCGGGCTTCCCGCCACCTGCGCCAGCATGGCCACCACACCGCCCACCAAATAAAACGCGAGGTAGCGCATCCGGCCCATGGCGTCTTCAATCTCCGGGCCAAACGCCCACAGAAAAACCATGTTCCCCAGGATGTGCAGCCAGCCCGCGTGCATAAACATCCCGGTAAGAATCGTGATCCATCCGTGGCCGCTCACAATCTCCGCGGGAATCACCGCCCACTTCCCGACGAACGCGTCTCCGCCCTCAAGCTCGCGCAGAAACATATACGCGTTCGCCAGAATAATCAGCAGCGTCATCACCGCGAACCGGCGTGTCCGCCGCGATGCGTCCCCAAGTGGAATAACTGTTCCCACGTCTGTTTTCCTCGAGAGATCTTCAGCCCGGTCTTTTGCAAATCATGATCGCCCGGCGTCCCAGGGTCTCGTCCGCCGCGCCGGACGAAACCTGTGTGAGCTCAAAAGACAGGCGCCCGGTCCCAGTCAGAATAAATGGACCCCTGTCCCTTGGCCCCTGTTTTTCGCTCCTACGCAGGAACCGCCTCCACGATGCTCACAGCGGCTGCGGTCGGAATCACACGGTTCAGCTTGAAGCCCGCTTTTTCAAGCAGCTCGCGGTACTCGCATTCGGTGCGTTCCTGGCCGGACGTTAGGGTCAGCATCGTCATGTCCAGCATCTTTCCGGGATGAAACGCGTTCCCTTCCGGCAGCACTTGCTCGACGATCAGCAGTTGGCTGGTGCGCGGCATGGCGTGGCGGCAGTTTTCCAAAATCGTCAGACACTGCTCTTCGCTCCAGTCGTGGATCACGTGCGACATCATATATAGGTCGCGGCCGCACGGCACGCTCTCAAAGAAACTCCCCGGCACAAACGTCACGCGATCCGCCATCCCTCGCGACTCAATCAGCTTCCTGGCGCCAGCCTGGCAATGCGGCAAATCAAAAACAATGCCGTCAGGTCCCGGATGGCTCGCGAGAACGGTCGTAAGAATGTGCCCCGTCGCTCCTCCGATGTCGGCGACACTGGCAAACGGCGAAAAGTCGTACGCGGCTGCCACGGCCGGCGCGTCCGCGCTGTTGAACCCCATCAGCATGTCGCTGAACCACGCGGCTTCGTCGGCCTTGGTTGAGATGTGCTCGAAAAACGGCGCGCCAAAATGCTCATCGAACGAAGGCTGCCCCGTCTTCACTGAGTAGAGCAGCTTCGACCACGGAATGATGAACAGATCGCCCGTCAACGAAAGAATCGAAGTCCGCACCGAACCCGGCACATCGGAGCGTAGCGGCTCGCCCAGCGCCGTCAACGAGAATCGGCGCGACTCGTCTTCGCTGAAGATGCCCAGCCCGGCCAGGCTCCGCAGCAACCGGTAGAGCGCCGGCGCGTGTGTGCCGGTCTCGGCGGCCAGTTGTTCTGCTGTCTTTGGTCCGCCGGCCAAATGGTCGGCAATGCGCGCCTGTGCGGCAGCGCGCAGCATAAATGCGGCGCTGTAGCCCGCCGACATCTGCATCAGTTGAGCTTGTGGAGGGGGCGCCTGGGGAGAAGAAGCTCCTGCTGACATGGTTTGACCTCGTTTAGGGATCGATTCCTAATTGGCCCATGGGGAAGAGGGGAATCTCGATTGATTGTAATCGGAAACTCAGCCGCGCCAACGAGGGATTAAGGGCGCATTTTGAGGGGTACGTGCTTCAGTTGAAGAGTACGGTCTTCAAGCCCCTGAGCGAATCGGCCCCACAGATACGCCACACACCGCCTGATCTGTCTCGGCAGCGCGCACCCGCTCCGCTTTTGCATTTACGCCATGCGCCCTTCGGCCGGCATTCCGATTGAAGGGATCGCGACTCGCTCTTTCTCCTGTCGCGCCCTCAGTCAGCCAGTTCGACCTCAGTCTCCTCATGGCATCCTGTCGGCTGATGGCGCCCCAGGAAAAACGCGGCCACCAGGGCCAGCGGCAACGCCAGAAGAATGCCCGTCGGCACGGACGCAATTCCCAGCAGAATCCGCCCGGCCGGTTCAAACAGGAACACCACCAGCATGAGCCCCGCGTCGAAGCGATCGATCATGTGCCCGGTCCAGTACATCAGCAGCCCGATTGCCGCCACAACAATGACGAATAAAAAGTGCGAGGCCATGCGGCCGATTGAATTTCGAAAAATTGCGGTAATCGTGATCGACAAAAGAGCTGAGACCATCGCGGCTCCGGCCAATTTCCCTATCCTCGTAACGGTCGCATTCGTCGTTTTTACATCTTCTTCAACTAGAACCGGCATCTCATTCCCCTTCAAATTCGCGGTATTTATCCAGCACGTCTTCTTGCGTTATGACTCCTTCCAGCTTTCTGAAGTCGGCACGGCTTACCACCGGCACCAGCGGCCATCGATCTACATAGCGCAGTGCCATTTCCAGCGGGTGATCGGGATGCAGAAACGGAATCTGCCGCTCTGCGAGTGCGGCGCCCAGCACCCTTCCGTCCACGTCTTCATCGATGAGCGTCTCAATCTCTTTTCTGGTCACAGTGCTCCACCCCGTGGGTTGAAGGCGTGCCAGGAAAACATCCGGGGCGCTGCGATCGACCAGCCGCGCGGTCCACCCGGCCATTGCGTCCGCGTCAAGCACTGGGCCCGCATGAGGCCGCATCGCGTCTTCAACGCGCAGAATGCTCTCTTCCCGCTGCTCCTCCATCGACGGTAGTTCCAGCCCGTCCTGGCGAGTGAGCGTGTCGAATATTGATGTCGGAAGGAATGCGCGCGAAATCACGTAGGCAAAGGTATTCGCCACAATCACCGGGAGAATGATCGAATAGTTCCCGCTCACTTCCAGCACCATGAAGACCGAAGTCATCGGCGCCCGCAGGAATCCGGCGAACAGAACGCCCATGCCCACTAAGGCGTATGTGCCCGGCGACCAGCTCAGATACGGCAGAAGCGCGTGCTCGGCCCCACCCACGGCCGCGCCAAACATGGCCCCGATAAATAATGTAGGCGCAAACATTCCGCCCGGCGTCTCACTCACAAACGACAGGAACGTGGCCACCATCTTCAGCACTGCCAGAATCGCCAGAAACTGCCAGGTGAACTGCCCGTGCATCGCCTCGTCCATATAGATGTAGCCGGCGCCCATCACCTGCGGCGCGCCCAGTGCCGCAATGCATCCGATCAGCAATCCGGCCGCCGCCGGTTGAAAGTACTTGGTCCACGCCGGAAGATCCCTGCACTTCGGCCGCAGAAAACCAATGCCGCTCGCCAGCGCCACTGAAGCCAGCCCGCCCACGATGCCGAGAATCCCATACGCAATCAGTTCGGAGGGCCTTTGCAACTCCACTGAAGGAATGCGGAAGAGAGGTTCCGATCCGAGAAACCATCTCATCACCACGACACTTGAAACCGCAGCCAGCACAACCGAGCCGAGAATTCCCGCCGTCCAGCGCCCGATCACTTCCTCAATCACGAACAACACCGCGGAGATTGGAGCGTTGAATGCCGCCGCCAGTCCGGCTGCCGCGCCCACCGGGGCAATCAGTCGCATGCGGTCCCGCGACAGCCGCATCCGCCGCCCCAGCGCAGACGCCAGCCCGGCGCCGATCTGCAGCGATGGATCTTCGGGGCCCAGCGAAAATCCCGACCCAATGGCGAGCGCCGAAGTAATGAATTTTCCCACTGCGGTTCGAAACGGAATATAGCCGTTGTAGATGAACAGCGCCGCCTTGGTTTGATTCACGCCGCTCCCGCGCGCCAGCGGAAACACGCGAATCACGAGCACTGCGATCACCAGTCCTGCAGCCGTCGGCGCCAGGATCAGGCGCCAGGCCGGCGCCTGCGCTCCGGATCCAAGCAGATAGATCTGGCACCAGTCGATCGCGAACCGGAAACATACAACCGCGAGCCCTGAGAATATTCCGATGAAAACCGACAACACCAGAAAGAACCGGTCCTCGCGGAAAACGGATCGCAGCAGAGAACCAGTGGCGCCTTCTACCCGCGACGCTGCACCTGCGCTCTTTTCCTCTACCACCAGCGTTCCGGATTTGAGTACAGTCGACGACGCCAAGTTAGAGCCCCTCATGCAGATTTGCGATCAGAAGTAGCGCGGTATCGGCTTGCGTGGGCGCTTCGCACGCGCCGTTGGCCTGGTGCTCGATTGTGAACACCAGTTGCATCGCGGAATTCACCAGGTCCGGATCTCGGCGCAGTCCGCGCTCGGTAACCTCGGGTGCGAGCTTCGCCCACTGCTGCGCCAGTCCCGGCCCAAGCCGCGCTGCAGAAGCATCGCTCGCAGCCTGGCAGGAATTGACCCGCTGCCCTGCCGCCGTAAATGCCTCCACAACAATTCGGTCGCGCTCCGCAATCGGAATCTGCTGCCGGAACGGATCCAGCTTTAGCACCATCTCCGTAGTCTTCAGGCGCGCCGCGCTCGCCGCGTCACTCGGCACAGCCGTCACCACGGCCTGCAGATAACTTTGCGCCGCCGAGTATTGGCCCAGTTCAAATGCCGCGTGCCCAGCGCCTGCCAATGCTGCCGTCGCCTGCGAGTTCCCTTGCAGGCTTAGGCGGTACTCTGCAAGCGCCCTTTGGTAGTCCTGCACCCGCATAAACAGATCGCCCACCTGGGCCTCTTCCGCCGGTTCGTTCACAATGTTCGCTGCCAGTGCAATCAACTCGGATTGCGCCTGCGCCTTGTCGTTGATCCGCAGCAGAAGCTCCACAAGTTCCAGGCGCGCGTTGCGCCGCTCAATCTCCAGATTGCCGGGCCAGGTCGCGTAGATCGCGTTGTGGTAATAACGAAGCGCCCTTTCCGTTTCACCCTGCCGCGCTGCAATCCGCGCCAGCTCCAGGTTCACGATCCCATCCTCCGGCTCACGGCTCCACAGGTTCACCAGGTACGCCTTTGCCTCATCCGTTCGGCCCTCGCCAAGCAGCGCCTCGGCAAGGTTCAGTTGGTAGGAATAGTTGCCGCGGGAGTAAAGCAGCGCGGTGCGATAATCAGAAACCGCATCTTTGAAATGCTGCGCCTTAAGATCCGCGGAGCCCTGATTCGACCATTGGGTCGCTAACGACCCTTCTTGTGAGTGATATAGGCGGGAGAGGCCGGCGACGAAAAGAAACAGCACGATCGCCAGCCCCGTCAAAAGAGCCAGTGCGAAAAGTTCGCGTTTTCGGTAGGCACGGTTCTCCGGCCGCCCAGAATTCTCCGACACGTTTTCGCCTCACGCTTTGTCCACGAACACAGATCAACTGATCGTGCCGCACCGCAGCGCAGCGAATTGAGTGAACATGAGGCTGATGGGAAGCTGCCAGAAGATGGCGGCCTGCAATGCAACTCAACTGTGAAACACCAGTCGTCTATGAAAAAATTATAGCGCGAAGCTTCAGAACATATTTCGCGATGTGAAACTCGCAGTCTCTCGCGCTGCTACTTCTGTGTTATTGAATACAAATCGGCAGAGTTAGTCAGACTCAACGTAGTAAATATCGAGACGTCGATGCAGTAAGAAAACCCTGCTCGCTTCTCTCCACATCGATCTCTCGAATCGAGTGTCGGGGTTTATTTCACTCGGCAGGTGGCCCGTCCTAACCAAATCTAAAAGTCGGGTGCCTGTAGATGATCAAGACGTTGTACCGGCGTCGGAGCGGCTGCAGGGCGGGATTGTCGTTCGATTATCACGACTCGGTCAGCACCACGACGTATACTTACGACTCCATGGACCGGCTCTCCTCAAAGGCGACACCCGAAGGCACGCTCAGCTATACCTACGACGCGGCGGGCAATCTTGCCTCGATGCAGTCGGCGGACGGGGCCGTCAACGTGAGCTACGCCTGGAACAGCCTCAACCTGCTGGAACAGGTGACCGACAGCCGCCTGGGCACGACCAGCTACCAGTACGACACGGCGAACAATCTCTCGACCATGACTTACCCCAACCAGGTCCAGAGCACCTTCACCTACGACAAGCTCAACCGCGTCTCCGGCGCGGCGTCGGGGAGCTCCGCTTATGCGTATCAGCGCGGGCCCACGGGCAACCTGACCAGCGCGCTGGAATCGAGCAACCGCAACATCACCTGGAGCTTCGACGGCATCTACCGTCTCACTGGTGAGACGATCAGCTCAGGCGCTCCAGCCACAACAACGGCTCCGTCAGTTACAGCCTCGATCCGGTCGGAAACCGGCTCTCTGACACTTCGTCCCTGCCGGACATTTCAACGGGAAGCTGGGGCTACAATGCCGACGATGAGGTTTCGTCTGAGACTTACGACGCGAACGGCAACGTGACGGCAGAGGGCGGGAACGCGTTCACCTACGATTCGCAGAACCACACTGTTGTCGATGACGGCAACCGGAAAATCCGTCGGGATCGTCTATGACGGTGATGGCAACCGCGTCTCAAAAACCGTGAACGGCGTCACGACCCAATACCTTGTGGATGACCTCAACCCCACCGGCTACGCGCAGGTTGTCGAGGAACTCACCGGCGGCACGGCCACGCGCACCTACACGTATGGCTTGCAGCGCATCAGTGAATACCAGCCGATCAGCGGCACGTGGACCGCGAGCTTCTACGGCTATGATGGCGGCGGCAACGTGCGGCAGTTGACCAACGCCGCCGGCACCGTCACCGACAGATACGAATACGACGCCTTCGGCAACAAATGGACCGTCAGCGGCACCACTCCGAACAACTATCTCTACCGCGGCGAACAGTACGACCCGGACCTGAATCTCTACTACTTGAGGGCACGTTACTACAACCCAACATCCGGCCGTCTTCTGAGCGTGGACCCGTTGGCTGGGGAAGGTCAACGTCGTTACGAATACGCCGATGCCGATCCGGTGGACGAGGCCGATCCCACCGGCGATGAGGCAATCGTCGAATGGGCACTGCTGACTTTCTATCCCGGACGGCTACCCTTCGTTCATGTGACTTTTCCGGGTTCGTGTGGCCTTGCGGGAAGCGACTCGCTTCCTTCGTGCGGGGGCTCCGGCGGATTCTGGCGGCGGACCCGGCGGTGGTCCCGGTGGGCCCGGCGGTCCTCCGCCTAGTAATCCACCTCCTCCGCCTCCACCTTGCAGCGGCAACGATTGCAAACCATACTGGATTACAATCTCCTATTACCCGTTGGGAGCAAAGATTCTCGGCGGTCATATGGGAGTGGCAGTGGGTGATTCACCCGGGGTCAAGGACAATGATACGCATGGATGGGCGCCGGGATGGGAATTCTGGAACCCCGAGCCAAGTGGGGCACAGAAATTCAAGATGCTGTGGCTCCAGCACAAAGACATACATCCCGGCGTACTTAGGGACGACGCCTCCACCTACACGGGATGGAGAGAGCCGCACCTTGATGCGTACTTCAAGGTCAATAAGCAGCAAGCGAGTCAAGCCATGGACGCGTACAACGAGCGGATGAGTGAAAGCGGAACCCCGCCGAGTTTCTACAACCTTTACACACGGAATTGCGGAGAGTTAGACGAAGATGTGTTGCATGCAGCAGAGGTGCCAGGGGTGCCAGGCCATCAGATCTTCTGGCCCCAAGTGCTTTTCCCTATATTGGCAGCCGATGCAGGCGCGCAAAATTAGGTGGGTTCCTTGAACCTGTCAAGGAGCACATTCAGATGGGCGTGACGGATTCAAGGTGAGATCCACGAGCAATATGAGGCTGCATTTGTGCACGGAAGGGAGCAGCAAACAATGATTAGGATTTCAATCGGCAGAAGATCGGCTTTGGTCGCATTTCTCACGATCATGTGGCCCCTGTACTCGGCCGCGGCGCAGCACGGAAAGGTGGGAATCGATATGCCGGTCCAACAGAAAACAGGAATTATGATGCCGTTTCAGCTTGAAAATGGGCATATAAAGACTCCGCCGTTCAAGGTGAATTCGCGGCCTTATCTTGTCGATCTGATCGTAAGGACCGATCTCTCATTCGAAGATTGGTGCTGCGGAATAAAGGCAGATCGGGCCAACGGCGTTTATCCGAAATGCACAGGCCATCCGACCCGCCGACTCGAAGTGAGTTGGACGTTATGGGACGGCTCGCAGCTTGTGGCCCAAGGGCCCAGCGGTAAGGCGCTTAAGTATTCCAGCGAATGCGACGTGGCGGGTGAACACAAGAAGCAGCTCCATCTTGGAGGCTTCGAGGGTAAGAGAGGTAAAATGTATGTTCTCGAGCTGAAGATTACAAATTTGGATCCAGCCTTCCCAATTTCAGACGCCCACCTATTTGTTTGGCCGGCGCCCGAGATGTATCCGTAGGAACGCAGACCAATACGCAACCCAACCAGTGCGCTAGAGTTGAACGGCCGTTCGGTGACCTGGACCTACGACGGCGTATACCGGCTGACTGGAGAAACCATTGCCAGTGCGCCAAGCAATAAGAATGGCACCGTGAGTTATGGGCTGGACCCTGCGGGCAACAGGAGTACAGACTCTTCATCGCTTTCCGGGGTGCCCTCCGGAAGTTGGAGCTACAACGCCGACGATGAGGTATCGAGCGAAACCTACGACCAGAACGGCAACACCATCGCCACGGGCGGCAAGAGTTTCACCTACGACTCGCAAAACGAGCTTGTGTCCATGACAGGGAGCGGAGCATCGGCGAGTATCGTGTATGACGGCGACGGCAATCGGGTGTCGAAAACGGTGAATGGCGTCACCACGCGTTTATCTGGTCGATGACCTCAACCCCACCGGCTACGCACAAGTGGTCGAGGAACTCACCAACGGCGCGGTCACGCGGACGTATACCTACGGCCTGCAGCGCATCAGCGAATACCAGCTCGATCAGTGGCACGTGGACGCCGAGCTTCTACGGCTACGACGGCGGCGGCAACGTTCGTCAGCTGACCAACTCCGCCGGAACCGTGACCGACCACTACGAATACGACGCTTTCGGAAACAAGTGCACCGTCAGCGGCACGACGCCGAACAACTATCTCTACCGCGGCGAACAGTACGACCCCGACCTCGGCCTCTACTACCTCCGCGCCAGATACTACAATCCGCTCACTGGGAGGTTCATGAGCAGGGATCCTCTCGATGGTCTTCGGCGCATTCCCGCCACGCTGCATAAGTATCTCTACGCGGGTGGCGATCCGGTGAACCGCATCGACCCAAACGGCCGCGAAGAGCTAGTTGATTACGCCATATTGGCGCTTAGAACCGTCAAGGCAACAGTGATCCTCAATGCCATTGGGTGTGGCGTTTCGATTGGCAGTTCACTGGCAACAGGCACCCTCATAGAAGTTCTCGGAGGCGATCCAACGGGTGCTGCTTTCACGGCGTTTGGTTGTCTGACAATGACTGTATCGGCCACTGGCCGAGTACAGGTCGGACTCGATGCAATCGCTTTAGCCGGATGCGCATGGGGTTTGTACCAGGCGTATGAAGCCGAGAACGTTTATTTTGATGACTTAAGCGGTCAAAACTATGAAAAGGCAGAGGTCGACTTGCAAAAAGTTGATGCCGACCTGTTTGGGAGCATTGGAGGTTGTGCAATAACTCTAGGTTCTATAGCTCTGGAGTGATGGAGAGATTTGACATGGATGCCAACTTTTCCCCCATCGAAGCAGCGTCGATTCCAAGCGAACTCACTGGCCCATTGCCGCGAAGATTGCGTCTATCGAGGAATGGGAACCGGATGGCAACTGCGGCTGCAATCATGTTGGTACTCGCCGTAGCTTTTGCTTTCTGGATCGGATTAGATCGTGTGCAGCAACTGCAGCATAGAGCGGCGTTGCGCCGGACGGGCAGGGAAACTGTCGGCAAAATCACACGGCTGTGGTCGGCAAGTCGTTCGCTGAAAACCCGAGTTAGTTACACTTTCGCCGTCAACGGAGTGTCTTTTGCGGGCGAGGCACGAGTACCGAACCAATTGGTGACTAGTCTCAGCGAATCCAATACACTACCCATCCGGTATCTCCCTGCGAATCCCGCTGTAAACCACCCGGCCGCCTGGGAATGGTCTGCCCTTTTGGACTGGGATTCGTTCGTTGCTCCGATCATAGGGTTGGCGCTTGCCCTATTCCTGTTTGCGACGTTGCGCTCAGAGCGCAGGCTGGTTATCGGAGGGTTACCTGCGGTGGGCGAGATTACGCGATGTACTCCTGGAAGTAGAGGGGGCTTTTCGGTGAACTTCGATTTTCGTACGCAAGATGGGAGTATCACAAAGGGGAGCGGGTGGTCCGAGAGCCGCCGGGAAATAGGTGAAAGAGTGTGCGTTCTCTATCTACCACAGAACCCGCGGCGAAATCTGTCCTACCCGTCTCTCAATTACCGCGTAGCCCAATGATCTCCGCTCAGAGTCTGGTGCGTCTGCGGGCGGGTGGCGCACCCTTGACCCGCCGCTGAAGTGAGGGTGGGGAATAGGGGAATAGGGGGACATGATACATATTCCCCTCCCGGTGCTATCGTCCAAGGAAATAGGGGGAAATAGGGGGACATGATACCTATTCCCCCGGCGGGTGACTCCGGTTCTTCCAGCTTGTCAAACCACAGTTGAGGGTGCCCCCGGTCCCTCGCCTTTGGGACCGGGGATAACGTTACGACGCCGGGTGCCCCATCCAAGCTCCGCTTGGGTGGGATATCGCGCTGTCAAGCTCTCCGGTGCCTCAATGCTGACACCAACTCCATCCTAACTCGTTGTTTTTCTGTCCCTTGACCCCTGTCCCCTGATCCCTACTTTCTTTGCAGGTTAATTCCGCCAAATCGCTATAGTTATTCCAGGTCGCATCTTTGCGATACGAATGCGAGCGAATCGGGCAGGCTGGCGCGCAGGCCGGCCTCCCCGTTCCGCCCGCCCGTCGACCCAGGCTCGCGACCCGATCTACCGCACATTTGCAGCAGTTTCAGACGAATGCACACAAATCGGTGCAAAAGGCATCCGAAGCGCGCCTCTAACTCCCTTGAGCACCATATTTTACGAGATAACTCGTTTGTTTTCAAACGGTTAGAGTCGGGGATTTGATGTGCAAGCTACTGAAAAAACAGCACTTAACTTCAAAAACCCTCGGGGTAGGGGGCTAGGGGAGATAGCGGTACCGAAGAGTAAACACCCCGCGAGCACCGCAACCCGGCAGCCAGGAGCTAGTGGCTAGGAGTTGCTTCTCTGTTCTCTGTTCTCTGTTCTCTGTTCTCTGTTCTCTGTTCTCTGTTCTTCAGAACCGGTACACCACGCCGAGCGTTGCGCGCGCATTCCATGTTTTATGGGTCGAGTTGCCCAGCTGCGCTGTGTTGTTGGGCAATGAGAACGACGCGGCAACGCGGTCGGCGGTAAGTTGCACGCCAAACCTGCGGCTCAGGCTATAGGCCACGCCTCCGCCAAAGCCGCCGGCAAAGGAGATGCTCGGCGTCATGCTCTCGCCCCCGGTATGCTCTCCGCCCAGTTCCGCGAAAAACGATCCGCTCAGGTTGTCATAGAGCGTAGCGTGGATTCCCGGCCCAACCATAAATGTGTAGATCGACGGGCTGCCTGGATTCGGTAGATAGCTGCGGCCTAGCCCCAGCTTGTAGTAGTCCACCGATCCCATCAGTTGAAAATACTTTCCCCAATCGCGGGCCACTGTCACTTTGCCGCCCAGCAAGCCGCTGTAGGAAACGGGCACCTGCCTCAACCGGGAATAGGCAACGCCCACGTATGCCTCGTACTTGTAAGGTGCCGCCTGCGCCGGTCCCGGTGCCGCCTCCGGATTCACTTGGCTGGCGGCCGGCATCGCCCCTGAGGTGATCCCCAGCGCGCCTAAAAAAAGAAACAACAACGTCCTCTTCAACTTGAAAACTCTCCTCAATCCAATCCGCGTTCAAACAAACCTGCCGCTCCCGGTTTTGCTCCGGAGCTGGCTTCCTGGCTGGTTTCCGGTACGTTCCTAGACTACCCTCTCACCCCGCCTTTCAAGAAGTCCCGCTGGCTCAGCATCAGTCCAAGTCTTGGACTGCCCCCGCCCCAAAAAGACGCCTATCTTCCCCGCCTCGTTTTCCGCTCCATACCCTCGTCCCGCGCCGCAGCCCGCACGCTTGCCCTCACCCTTTTTCCAGGTACCACGGAATATTGATCACGATGATGCGCCGGTTGCCGCGCATCAGCAGCACCACCTTCAGCAGGTCCGACCGCCGGTTATGCAGCATGCCCTCCCACCAATGCCTAACCACTAGTTCGGGAACCAGCACGCACACCTTGCAGGACTCGCGTTCGCGCTCCACATTCAGCACGTAGTCCACAATCGGTAGCAGAACATAGCGGTACGGTGATTTCAGGGTCACCAGCTTGGGCACACACCGTCCGGCCGAGCGCAGCGGCTCCGCAATGTCCTTCTCCCATGCATCGCAAAAGGGATCGGGGTCGTCGCTGGTTCGCACATGAACACACCGGATGTCGCTCGACATCGACAGCGCGAACGAAAGCGCCTTTTCGCTCACGCGGCTCCAGCGGTCAATCGGCACCACTACGATGGGTTCGCCCACTTCGGCTGGAACAATGGGCCGGTCGAGGTCAATCTCACGGTTCACGCGCACATAATGGCGCTTCACCGCGCGCATAAACAGGATCATCACGATCACCAGCAGCGCCGTGATCCAGGCGCCCTCGGCGAACTTGGCCACCAGCACGACCAGCGTTGTAATGCCCGTCGCCAATGCGCCCGCCGCATTCACCACGATGCGCATCCGTGTGCCTGACCTGGCTCCCTTCACGGCAACCGGGGCCGCCGGTGCATTCTCTTTGTCCGCGGTCGTCGGGACAAGGCCAGCTTCATTGCCTGACCTCTGCCGCCTCCAATGCATCACCATGCCCGCCTGCGACAGCGTGAACGCCATAAATGCGCCAATGGCATAGAGCGGAATCAGCCGGTCCGTCACGCCGCCAAAGATGATCAACAGCAGCGCCGACAGCGCTACCAGCACGTAGATCCCCCACGAATAAAGCAGCCGCCGGCCGCGAATCATGAACACGTGCGGCATGTAATCGTCCAGCGCAATCGCCCGCGTCAGTCGGGGAAAATCGGCAAATGCCGTGTTCGCGCTCAAAGCCAGCACCAGCAGTACTGAGGCAATCGTGACGTAATAGAACCATCCATTCCCCATCACCGCGCGCGTCAGCATTGAGAGCACGCTCTCGTAGCCCTCGCCCCCCGGCCTGGTCGCGGCAATGCCGTACGCGCGGCACAGCAGCGCGATCCCGGCCAGCAGGGTCGCCAGTAGCACGATAATGATCGTCAGCGTAGTCTTGGCGTTTTTGCGCGTCGGCTCGCGGAACGCCATCACGCCGTTGCTCACCGCCTCCACTCCCGTCATCGCCGTGCAGCCCGATGAAAATACCTTCAGCAGCAGCCACCAACTCACCGCCTCAGTCATCGGCGCCATTGCCGGCAACGCTGTCATCGCATGCGGATGCCCCGCCGCCCCCACCGTGTGCCACGCGCCAACCGCAATCACAATCAGCAGCGTCGCCGTAAACAGATACGTCGGGATCATGAACACGACGCCCGTATCGTGCACACCGCGCATATTCACCAACGTCAAAATCGCCAGCACGGCGAGGCAAAGCTCGAGCGTATGAGGCTGCAGGCTGGGCACCGCGGAGATCAGCGCGCCCACTCCCGCCGAAATGCCCACTGCCGCCGTGAGCACATAGTCGATCATCAGCGCCGCCGCCGCCAGCAGTCCGGCGCCCTTGCCCAGGTTCTCGCTGGCCACGGTGTACGAGCCGCCGCCTTGCGGATATGCCTCGATCGTCTGCCGGTAACTGAAATACACGATCGTCAGCAGAATCACGATCGCCATGCTCACCGGCACAATGTAGTGAACCCCAACCAGTCCCAGCGGAATCAGCAGCGTCAGCGCCGCCTCAGGTCCGTACGCCGCCGAGCTCAGGGCGTCCAACCCAAACACCGGAATTCCCGCCAACGGACCGATATGTTCGGCCCGCTCCTCGCTGGTCGCGAGCGGCCGCCCAAAAAGCAGATTCAGAAATTGCGTGGTTGCACTCATCGGGAATTTTGGCGGCTCGGAATTGTCGCGGGGAATGCCGCCGAAGCCAGTGTCTCACGGCAATACGCGGGCCACGAACCGCAAGAACCCGCATCTCCGTGAAACTGGTAGCGGTCCGAGCTTCAGTCTGCTTTCAGTAGCATAAGTGTCACGTCGTCGTGCTGCGGTGCGGTGCCCACAAAGCGATCGATATCGATCAAAACGCTGCTCAGGATCACGTCTGCCGGGGCTGCCGCGTTGAATTGCAGCAAAGAGCGGAAGCGCGCTTCACCATATTCCTCGCTGCGGGCGTTCTCCGCCTCCACCAGGCCATCGGTAAACGCCGCCAGCAAATCGCCCGGTTCCAGCGTTACGGCGCCACTCTCGTAACTCGCGCTCTCCATCACGCCCAACGGAAGTCCCCCCGTGCTCAGTTCTTCCATTGCACCAGACTGGCGCCGCAGAATAGGCGCATTATGACCGGCATTCACATAACTCAACACACGCGATCCAGGCTCGTATTCCGCAACAAATGCAGTGGTGAACCGGCGGCCGTTCTGGCTGTTGGTGCACGCGTACCTGTTCATGCGCTCCACCAGCTCCGTCAGCGATCCGGGCGTCGTGCATAGCGTTCTCAGGCTCGCCTGAATGGTTGCCATCAACATCGCCGCCGGCACGCTCTTGCCCGCCACGTCGGCCACGGCAATCAGAAAACTCTCCTTTGCTGCGTCCGAACTGGCAGCATCGTAGCAATGGCGCGGAAAAACATCGTAGTAATCGCCTGCCACTGTATTCGCCGGACGCGTCGCAAACGCGATCTCCAATCCCGGCACCTCCGGTGGTCGCGCCGGCAGCAGCCACGCCTGTATCTCCTTTGCAATTTGGAGGTCCCGCTTCATTACCACGCGGTCCGTCAGCTCCAGCACCAGCAGCCCAAACATCAGCAGACCGCCCAGGAGCCGCGGCTCATACCGGTACTGCGACGGATCGCCGTGACCGCCACCCATCGTGAATACCGGCGCAAGAAGCAGCAAAAGCGCCGCCAGCAACACTACTCGCCTTGCCGGGCTCAGCTTTTCTAAGATCGCCCAGAAAAACTGCTTAGCCACCTGGATGAAATGTCTCTGCTTGCGGGCGCCGGCGGGTCGCGCCGCATCGATCTCACGGGAATAGAGACGATATGTGGAGTGCGCGTCACTCCGCAATTGGTTCCACAGTTCGTTAAGCTTCATCCCCTCTGAAACGCGCCGCCAAAAACTCTGCACGCGCCGAAGGGGCGACCGGCCCGCGGTAGCTGCCGGCACACGTCCTGGATAAGGCGAACTTGCGCGTTGAACATTCATGGGATTAGCAGCCTGATTATAGGCCTGATTCCCAGCAGCCGCATTGCCTTCAGCCGGCAAGCGTCACCGCGTGTCATCCCGGATGTTCTTCTGTTGGGAATCCTGCATTCAGCGAGCGTCGCGCCCCGCGCTCCCTGCAGTCAACGGTTGGTTTGCGTCTACCGCTGTTCCCCCGCTGCAGTTGCCGCAGGCAGCGTGAACAGGAACCGGCTTCCCTTGCCCGGCTCGCTCTCCGCCCAGATGCGCCCTCCGTGCTGCTCCACGATGCTGCGGCATAGCGCCAGTCCCAGCCCTGTTCCGCCCAGCGCGCGCGAGTCCGATGCGTCGCCCTGCTGGAACCGCTCGAAGATGCGCTCCAGCTTCTCCGGCGCAATCCCCCGCCCCTGGTCCTCCACCATGAAACACACTTCACTCGTTCCTGAGTCGCTCGTGCCTTGCGCTCGCTGCTCACGGCTTGCGCCGCCAGCCGGATCGTCGTGCCTTCGGCGGCGAGAACTTGATGGCATTGGCCACCAGCTCGTTCAGCACCTGCAGCACCCGCTCTTCGTCGGCAAGCACCGGCGGCGCGTTCGCCTCGATGCGGAAATCGATCCGCGCCTGCGCCGCCGCGTTGTGCGCCACGTCGGCCGCGCGGCGCAGCAGATCATCGGTTCCACCGGCCTGCGATCGCAGCGGCAGCCGTCCCTTCTCTCCACGCTGTCGAAGTCCAGAATGTCGTTCACCAGCCGGATCAGCCGGTCGCAGTTGCCGATGGCCATCTCGATCATCTGCCGCTGCTTCTCCGGCCGCTTGTCCAGCGACCCCGACTGAATCAATCCCAGCGACGCGCGCAGCGAAGTCAGCGGCGTCCGCAGTTCGTGGCTCACCGTGGAGATGAACTCGTCCTTCATCTTTTCCAGGCGCCGCCGTTCGCTACACATCCTGGAACGCCACCACCATGCCCGAGATGCGCCCGTCGTCCATCAGCGGATTGGCGCTGTACTCCACCGGAATCGCCGTGCCGTCCTTGCCGCCAGAAAACCTCGTCCCGCATGCGGATCGGCTCGCACCGCCGCAGCGCCTGCAGAATCGGGCTCGTCGATTTCGAATACGGCGTTCCGTCGGCGTGGCTGTGGTGGATCACGTCGTGCACGTCGCGGCCCGATCAATTCCTCCGCCGTGTAACCCAGCGCCTGCGCGCCGGCCTCGTTGATGAACGTCAGCTTGCCGTCCAGATCGATGCCGTAGATGCCGTCGCCCACCGACTCCAGAATCAGCTCGCGCTGCCGCGTGGCCATGTGCAGCGCCTCCTCGGCCTCGTGCTGCTCGGTCACGTCCATGCCGTGGTTCAGCACAAACGGCCGCTCGCCCGGCAGTTGCATGCGCCGGCTGCGCAAGGCGATGCGCCGATAGACGCCGTCGCTGCGCCGCAGCGGCAACGCGCCCTGCCACTCCTCTGCGGTCTCCAGCGTGCGCAGGCAATCCTGGAACGCCGCCGCTCCCGCCGCGTCCATCAACTCCGTCACCAGCCGCCCCACCAGCGCCTCGGCGCGATAGCCCAGCGTCTCGGCCGTAAACGCATTCAATGAGGTCAGCCGGCCTTCCATCGAGCAGGTGAAGACAAATCCCAGGCTGTTCTCCACCACCTCGCGATAGCGGGCCTCGCTCGACAGCAGCGCCTTCTCCATCTGCGCGCTGGTCGGTCACATCCTGGCCGCTCACGATCAGGTACTGGATCTCGCCGTTCGGTCCTTGCAGCGGCCGCAGCGTCCAACTCACGCGCCGCGTCTCGCGCCTCCGCGCTGTCCGCCACACCGTCTCGTGCGGCCCGGAAACCTGCCCCGCCGCCGCCTCGCGCAGCTTGCCCGCCGCCCACGCGCGGTCGTCCGGCTCCAGAAACTCCTCCACAAACGGCCGGCCCACAGCATGGGCCAGGCTCAGCCCGGTCAGTTGCGCGCAGGAGTAGTTCATCCGCACCACGCGCCCTGCAGTATCCAGAACCGCCACCAGCGCGGGAATCGAATCCAGCGTCGCGGCCACAAAGCAGCGCTCCATCGCCAGCGCCCGCTCCGTGCGCTGCCGCTGCCGCTGCGCCTGCTCCTGCAACCGGATGCGGCTGTACAGCTCCAGCCGCGTCACCGCCTGGCGGCCCAGAATCTCCAGCAGCGTCAGATGTTCCGGCTTGAACTGCTCCGGCCTCGCGCGCCAGCACCGCCATCGTGCCGATCGTCTGCTCATCGCTCGAAATCAGCGGCGCCGCCGCGTACGAAAGGCAGGGACCGGCGCCGGACAGCGGAATCCCCTCAGGAGGAAAGCGCGGATCCTGGCCCGCATCCGCAATCAGCAGCGGCTCGCCCTTCTCCAGCATCCACTGGCAGGCCGTCGCCGCGCGCGGCTGGTCGGTCGCCTTGAATCCGAACCGCGCCTTGAACCACAGCCGGTTGAAATCCATCCAGCCGATGTAGGCATAGTCCGCATTGCACAGCACCGCCGCCAGCTCGGTCAGCTCGTCCAAGGCAGGATCTGGGTTGCGATCGAAGACGCTAAACTCCGGACGCACCACGGCATCCTGGTTCTCTCCGGCTTGCGAACCGAGCATCGCGCACATAAATAGACGTACCCGACTGTCAGTATCGGGGAGATTGACCAACTTGGCTCTTCCACAATTCGGTTAAGGAGTGGAAAACAGGGTACAACCCAAGTACCCTGCATTTTTTCGGCTTGTCGATTCAATCGGAGATTACTATAGACACTCGCTGCATGTTACCCGGCCCGCTTAAATCGCGCGGCCTCGGCAAGCTCTCCGCCCACAAATCCTCCACGCGGCACCGCTGCCCGCGCACCGCAGCCAACCTCCGCCTTCTCACGGAATCTCAATCCACACACCTCGCCCAAAAATTGATCCCGCGCCGAATGGCAGTTCTGTCCCCTGTTCCCTGTCCTTCACGGCGTCGGCAGCTTGCAGCAGTCGCCCGCCGCCGGGGGCTCATTGGCGCCCGCATCCAGCACCACCTTCCAGCTTCCATTGGGCTCCTTGCGCCACATGGTGATATACCTGCCGCTGGTCAGCACAGGATTTCCATTCGCGTCTCTGCTTCGCCCTTCGTAGTGGCCCCACGTATAGCCCATGTCGCCAGATGGCCCCATCATGCCGTCGGTCGGCGTCCATGTCAGTTGATAGTCCTTCGGCGACCAGTTGGCCGATTTTGCAATCGCAACCTTGCCGATCAGCGGCGCCGCGCCGTTGCCCAACGCCACTCCATCGTCGGCAAACCACGATGCAAATCCCGCTCCGCCGCGCTCCAGCACATCCTTGGCAAATCGCGCCTCCAGGTCGAACAGCAGCATCTTCCCCGGCTTCATCGTCGTGTCGGTCAGCGGATTGGGTGCCGCCGATGTCATTCCCGGTTCGGGCAACTGCGCCTGTGCCGCCCTCGAACCCGCTCCCGCTGCAAATCCAGCAATCGCAACCAGGCAAGCAAAAAGTTTCCGTTTTCCAGCCACGTTCCCGCGCCCTCCATCCAACGCGATGTCTATGCGCCATCCTATAATGCTGGACTCCATGCGAGCACCAAGGTGAGCAGCCGAGCCAATGCCCTCCCATCACCTGGTTCCGAACAGATGTCCGAATCTAATTGTCGCTTTTGTCCCGCACTCAGGTGGAAATTTCGGCAGCGGACCCTTCCCCGCATTTTGGCATCTCACCCAGCCTGCCGCGCCGCTATCGGCCGCCATCTCCCGGCGGCGCGCTCGAAGATGCCTTAGGCGCCTCCGGACCCGCGCCCGCCGGTGCAGGCGTCGTATCCGGTCCAGCCGGACTTGCCTCGCTCTTGCTGCCCCCATCCATTACGATTCGCGATTCCGTTCGAAACAGGTGATACTGCCTGAACACAACGTCGTTCAACTGTGTCTGCATCGTCACCGTCTGGCTCTCCTTCTGAGCGGTGTTTACCACCGGAATCTTCGAAAACGCTACTCCGTGCACCGGACAGTTGTACGTTTTATCCCCGATCTCCACCAGTGCATACTCCACCAGCATCGCGGTCTGCAACGCCTCGTGCGGCGGCGCCAGTTCCGCCATCACGCTCAGGCGCAAAATGGCGCCCGTCGCCGGATCGATCGCAATCTCGCCATGATATGCGGGATAGATGTTTTCTATCTTCGTCCCATTCGGAATTCCAACCGAGTAGTTCGATTGGTCTTCGGGCACCGCATAGCGAAACACCGCTACCGGGTCGCTTGTTCCTTGCTCCCAGCGGGCCCACGTCACCACGCTTCGCATCGCGTCGCCCACCACCACGGCCAGAATCGGCCCAAACTCACCGCTGGTGGTCAATCCATTTGGCGGCCGATCCTCCTTTTTGCCCTTCCCCTCCTGCGTATCGTGAACTTCGATTCCATCCCGGTAGGTCACCATCACACTCGTCGTTCCCGTGCTGTGCATCGACTTGTAATCCGTGTTGCCGAAGCCGACCGCCGGCATTCGCATCGCGCGCATCCCCGATCCTGTTGACGTTGCTCCAGTCGAATAAACCATCTGTTGCGATGGGTTGTCCTCGAAGTGTGCGGTCTCGCGTGTTGCGTAAAAATTCGGCAGTTGCCTGATCGTTGTCCTTACATAATCAATGGTGAGCGCCAGCATCCTTTCTTGTGTCTCATTGTCCGGCGCTGGATCGCGAAGCACGTCGTCCACCGGCGGCTCCAGAAATGCCGCTTCGTCGGCCAGTTCCGTCAACTCCGCGCGTGTGCGGCTACCTTGGAACTGCTTCTCCCATTTCGCCAGCCGGGCCGGGCTCACTCGCTCCGTCAGCATCACATCCGAAATTCGGTCCGCAACCTTTTGGTCCGGTTTTCCCTGATTAGCGAATAACATCTGCTCAAACTGCTCGATTGAGACGCTCTTTGCCGCCATCGCTGGCCACGCCGTTCCCGCCATAAGCAGCAGAATCGCCCATTTGCGCATCGCCCAACCGCCTGTCTTTCCGCGGCACAAGTATAGCTGGTTTCCAAATCGGCGCCGCGCCTGCCTGCGCCCGTAACCCTGCCTCGCGGGAGCCGTCTAATCCACCAAACTGCACTCAGGTGCGAAGGTATACTAGGAATTGACAGCACGTGGGGCCTCAAAACCCCGAATCATGAGACCCCCGCTTCAGGGGGCGTTTTACATCAGGGCTCTTCCCTTGTCGCCCGGCCTTTCTCCGGGAGAAGGACGCACATGGGATCACTGCTGGAGTCCATCCATTCTCCTGCTGACCTTAAACTCCTCAACAATCCGAGCAAATGGCTATTGCTTGCCGGAGGAAATTCGCGCCTTCCTGATCCAAACTCTCTCCAAAACCGGCGGTCACCTTGGCCCCAATCTCGGCGTAGTCGAGCTCACCCTCGCGCTGCACGCCGTCTTCGACACGCCTCAGGACAAAATCCTCTTTGACGTCAGCCATCAGGCCTACGTCCACAAGATCCTCACCGGCCGCCGCGAGCGCTTCGGAACCATCCGCCAGCCCGGCGGTCTCAACGGCTTTATGCTCCGCACTGAGAGCGAGCACGACTGCTACGGCGCCGGCCACGCAGGCACCGCGCTCTCCGCTGCCTTGGGCATGGCCGTCGCCCGCGACCTCGCCGGCGGCCATGAGACACGTCATCGCCGTCGCAGGCGACGCTGCCTTTACCAACGGCATCTCATTTGAAGCGCTCAACAACATCGCCGGCCAAACCAGGCGCATGATCGTCGTCCTCAATGACAACGAGTGGTCCATCGACCGCAATGTCGGCGCCGTTGCTCGCTACTTCCACCGCATTGTCACCAACGAGCACTATCAGCACCTGCACGACCGCGCCAAGCGCCTCATCGAGCGCTTCGGCGGCAAAACTGCCATCAAAGTCGTGCGCCGCGCTGAAGAAGCCGCCAAAAGCATGTTGTGGCCCTCCATCCTGTTTGAGGAGTTCGGCCTCGAGTACTTCGGCCCCATCGACGGCCACAATCTTCCCGCTGCTCGTTGAAACCTTCAAATTTCTCAAGACCCTCGATCATCCTGTCCTGCTGCACATCCTCACCCAGAAAGGCCGCGGCTTTCAGCCGGCAATCGACGGGCAAAAGAAATTCCACGGCCTCGGCCCCTACGATCCTGAAACCGGCAAAACCGCTGATGGCCTCCCCACCTACGCAGAGGTCTTCGCTAATACGCTCGCCGAATTAGCATCAAAGGATCGCGCGCATCGTCGCCATCACCGCCGCCATGCCCAACGGCACCGGCCTCGATCACTTCCGGCCCCACCATCCCAAACGCTACTTCGACGTCGGCATCGCCGAGGAGCATGCGGTCGTCTTTGCCGCCGGCATGGCCACGCGTGGCTACCGGCCCGTCTGCGCCATCTACTCCACCTTCCTCCAGCGCGCATTCGATCCCGTCGTCCACGACGTCTGCCTGCAAAAACTCCCCGTACTCTTTTGCATGGATCGCGCCGGCCTCTCCGGCGACGACGGACCCACGCATCACGGCCTTTTCGACATCGCTTATCTGCGCGGCATTCCCGAAATTGTTCTCATGGCGCCCAAGGACGAAGACGAGCTCGCCGACATGCTCAAGACCGGCCTCACGATTCCCGGCCCCAGCGCCATCCGCTATCCTCGCGGAGCCGTCGCGGGCGTACCCCGCAAGCCCGAGCCGCAAATCATCCCCATCGGCAAAGCCGAAGTCATCGCCGACGGCTCTGACGTTGCTATCCTCGGCCTCGGCCCCATGATCTCCCTCGCCGGCGACCTGGCTGCCCGCCTCGATCGCGATGGATACTCCGCCGCCGTCATCAATCCCCGCTTCATCAAGCCCCTCGATCGCGAGATGCTCGCCCACTTTGCCTCCCGCGTCGCCGCCTTTGTCACCTTTGAAGATCACGTGAAAATGGGCGGCTTCGGCACAGCGGTCATTGAAGCTCTTGATGAGATGGGCAGCACCGTTCCAGTTGTCCGCATCGGCTGGCCCGACCAGTTCATCGAGCACGGCAAAGTCGATCGCGCTCCGCGCCCGCTATGGCCTTACCGCCGAAGCCGCGCTCGCCCAGGTGCTGCCCCTCCTCGCCACCCGCCGCCGTCCCAAGCTCGTCGCCAGCTGAGAGAAGTCCGCTCTGACGGACCAAGCCAAGGGATCTTCGGTCGCTCTTCGCTAAAGCCGCGAAAATTTCGCATCTGACTTACTCAACTGTTTGACCCGTAAACCCTTGTTCTTCAGGCATTCACCCCTAACCACTGATCGCTGTTCACTAACCACTGTTCTACAATTCACTTCAGTACGATTTTCCGATGCGACTTGATCGTTATTTCCTTGCCTTCGCTTGCGGACTGGCTCTGGCCTCTCTTACGGCCTATCCCCAACCCGAAAACCCGGCGCCTCCCGCTCCGCTCGTTCTCACCGGCGGCACGGTAGTCGATCTCACGAAATGGGGTGACTCGGCGCGCGATATTCCCGGCGCCATCGTGGTCATCAGCGGGAGTCGCATCACCGACGTTGGTCTTCCCGGCGATATCCCCATCCCCAAGGGCGCGCGCGTCATTGATTGCACGGGAAAGTTCATCATCCCCGGCCTCATTGACGGCTATGCCGGCATGAACTCCCAGGCCCAGGCCAACGCCAACCTCTATATGGGAGTCACGACCGTAGTCGCCCGCGCTGACAGCGAGCACGGCTTCATAGATTTCACTGCCCAGCCCAGTCCGCAAATCTATCCCATCGATACCGTTGGCGTCACCGACAACTGGAGCCTCTTGGCGCGTCAACCGCAATGGGTTTCAAAGCTGCGCGAGGGTGCCCACGCCGTCGAGCTCAGCCCGCAGGATACAGCCCGCCAAATGGCCGACACCGCGCACCTCGGCACCCGCGTCCTACTCCTTACCGCCCATCTCACCGCCGCAAACTCGCAATGGATCATCTCGCGCGCTCACGACTTGGGCCTCGTCACCTACGGCATGTTTGTCGCTACTCCCTACCGCGTCGGCGTTGAGGCCGGTGTCGACGCGCTCGTGCGCATGGATCGCTACGACCTCGGCGTCATCCCCGATGAGTTACAGACCCCGCTCGTCGACGATCCCGACGGCTCCGCGGCCGCTACCGCATATGACTACTCTGAGCGCATCCCGCCCACTGACCGCCGCCTGCGCGTTTACGCACACTTCCTCGGAACACACCACACTGCGCTCTTGCCCGCCTTCAGCCTCTACTACGTTCAACTGCCCGGCCATCGCGACCTCTGGACGGAGCCTGCGGCTGCCCTCCTCGATCCGGGCCGCATGTTCGAGCCTACTGACCCAGCCACCGGCGACATGATGTATCCGCTTCCGCCCTGGTCGCATCGCCTGCCCGCCGTCGCTCAGCGTTGGATGGAACAGGATCTGCAGAAGAAAGCCGCTCAGTCAGCCATGCGCCTCTGGCGCATCAACCAAACCATCTTCTCCGCATTTCCCCACTATCTGGCCGGCTCCGGAGCCGATGCCATGGGCACCATGCCCGGCATCTCCCTGCACACTGAGCTTGAATTGCTCGTCCGTCTCGGCCTGTCGCCGCGCGAGGCACTCGCCGCCGCTACCAATAACTACTCCCTCCAATTCGGATGGAATGATCTCGGCCTCATCGCGCCGGGCCGTCGCGCCGACATCCTCGTCCTCGACGGCGATCCCACCGTCAATGTCTGGAATACCCGCCGCATCTCCACCCTCATCCTCAATGGCGAGGTCCTCGACCGCGACTCCCTTCTCCACCTGAAAAAATGACCTCGCAGGATCCTGTTCCCTGGTCCCTAGACCTGGTTTCATAAATACCCGTCTTGAAGGGGCACGACTTTAGTCGTGCCGTAAAAGACTCGTAAATGCTGGGCTTTAGCCCCTGAGGGACGTCGCTTTTAAACCACGCAGAACCATTTATGCAACCAGCTCTAGTTCTTTGATTCCTGCTTCTCCGCATCCGCAATCGCGTCCCGTGCCCAAACCGAGTAGACAAATTCATCGCGATGCTTCTCCCACTCCGCCATCGGCAGCACGCTTAACTGTTCCGGCGTCAGCTTCGGCACGCCCACATCAATCGCCACCAGCCCTGCATCGCGATCTTCCCGCGCGGCGCTCTTGTTCAGATACACGTCGTTCTTCGCCGCCCACTCGCCAATCCGGATCGTCGGCAGCGCCGCAATCTGATTGCTCTTCCAGTTGGCAAAATGCAGGTTGTCGTCCAGCCACTTCGCCGCCAGCTTCGTCACCCACGCCGGCCTGTGGCTTGCTCCGGGATCGAAGTACGTCGTAAACACGTTCTTGTCTGATCCGAGCTCCGCAATCGTCCGCTTTCTCAAATCGGCAAAGAAGTCCGGTCCGTGTTGCGGAATCGCCACCACCGTGTCGTCTGTCCCGTTGATGATGAACGTCGGCCCCCGTTTCGCCTGCAGCGCAAACAGCACTGCCGGCCGGTCGCCCAGAAACTCCAGCGCATGATACGGCCCGCTTTGGCACATCACCGCGTGGCTTGAGTCCCAATATCCGCCCGGCCCATCCAGATCTCCTCCGCCCGTCAGCAGCACCGCGTGAATGCGGTCATCCACCGCTCCCGCCAACGACACAACAAACGATCCCATCGAAAATCCCAGCACGCCAATCCGCCGCGAATCCACCTCCGGCCGGCTGATGAGATAGGAGACGCCCTGCATCACGTCGGTCACCATCTGCCCGCCCATGCGTTGTGGCACACCGGGAACATTGATCAGCTTGTCGTGCTCGCCCGTCCCGTCTTTGTGGTCGTCGTTGCGTTCGCCTTCGCCAATCGGGTCATACGTCACCACCATCGCGCCCGCGCGCGCATACTCCACGCCTGTGTACCACGAGTACCAGCTCGTCTTATCGGCGCCGTGACCGTTCACCATCACAATTCCCGGAATCTTGCCGTGAATCTTTTCCGGCCGGTACACGATCGCAGGAACACGCAGCCCATACTCCGTCGCATACGTCACCCGTTCCGCAATCACGCCCGGCTCCGGCGCAAAACTGCCGTAGCTCTTCGCATCCAGCGCAGGCAAAGGCTGCGGCACATATAGCGCCGCCAGAATCTTCGCCCGCAGCTGCCGGGCCTTCGCGTTTGTCATCTGAGCCTGCAGTGGCATGACCACCAGAAGCAAAATTCCTGCGCCGATCGTGCACGCCGCACCGCTCCACCTGCATCTCGTTGGTCGGCAAAAAGTCGAATTCATATTGATCTCACCCGCCTCGCCATAGTACAAGAACTCTGCACGGCGATTCAAAACGCTTTCCGCGCAAAATACTCGTACCCCCATAGAGGTCCGTCCTCGCAGAATCATCCAAAAGAGGAAATCGGCATGAACAAACTCTTCCGGCTTCGCCGCGCATCGGCCGCGTCGCACATCCTTCTCGCTTTATTTATCTTCGCGGCCTTTTTTGCAGTAAGCGCCTCCGCATCTGCCGCGCGCATCTGCGACGCATCCGCCTACGGAGCCAAAAGCGACGGCGTCACCAAAGATACGCGTGCCATTCAGAGCGCCATCGACGCCTGTGCTGCCAGGGGCGGAGGCACAGTTCGCCTTGCATCCGGAACCTTTCTCACCGGCCCCATCGTGCTCAAGAGCCGCATCACGCTCGAAGTCGATTCCGGCGCTACACTCCTCGGCAGCCAGGACCACGCCGACTATCCTGAAGTCACAGAGCTCCGCGAGCGCGCCCTTCAGCCGCTCATCAGCGCGGCCAACGCCCAGCACGTCACCATTCGCGGCGGCGGAATAATCGACGGCAACGGCAAGCCCTGGTGGGACGCCGTCTACGCCCATCGGGCCGGATCCAACTTCGTCGCCGCCATGCGCCCCCGCCTCATCCTCTTCGATCACTGTGCGCACGTGCTCATCGAGAATGTAACCATCCAGAACTCCGCCTCATGGCAGGTCGTACCCTACTACTCCAGTGACGTCGTCATCCGCGACAGCAAAATCCTCGCCCCCGCGCGCTCGCCCAACACCGATGGCATCGATCCCTTCTCATCCAATCACGTCACCATCTCTCACATGACCATCGATGTCGGCGACGATAACGTCGCAATCAAATCCGGCCAGCCCGGGTCCCCCGGCCCCGATTCACCCTCTACCGACATCACCATCACCGACTGCACATTCCTGCACGGGCACGGAATGTCGATGGGTAGTGAAATCGCCGGCGGCGTCCAGCGCGTCCGCGCCGCGCGCATTCATTTCGTAGGCACGGCCAGCGGCGTCCGCATCAAGTCCAATCGCGACCGCGGCGGCGACATCGGCAACTTCGACTTCCATAACCTCACCATGGAAAACGTCGGCACGCCCATCCTCATCACGGAATATTACCCGCGCATTCCCAGTCACGACACGCCGCATCCCATCACCCGCCTCACTCCGCGCTTTCACGACATTCGCATCCGCGACCTCACCGCCACCGGCGCCAAACAGGCTGGCGTCATCATCGGACTCCCTGAAAGCCCCATCACCTCCATCTCCCTCAGCAATGTGCACATCACCGCGCAAAAGGGGCTCACCATCAGCGATGCCACCGTCACCGCGCACAACTTCACGGTCAAGGCAGCCGAAGGCGAGCCCATCACTCTTCTCGAAAACGCCAAACTCAACCGTCAATAATTGAGCCCAATGAATATGGGTGCTCCAGCGCCCGTCCTGAGCCTGTCGAAGGGCCTCGATTGTGAGACCTTGAATTTCACAGGTGCTCACTCGCGGCTAATTCGCTAACTCCGCTAGTGTCCTGAGTCAGAAATTCGTTCAATAATAATCTGGTCATCCTGAGCGAAGTCCGCCATGGCGCACGGAGTCGAAGGACCTGCATTTGTCTTTCAATGAACTTCGGACTCACCACGCTAGCTCCGCCAACTCCGCTCACTCTACTAACTCCGCGCCCCCATCTTCATCATTTACCCTTGAAGTAAGAGATCGATTCCCCCATCATGTCCGCAGCTTCCTCAAAATCCCAATCCGGTCGTAAGCATCACAACCGTTGGCTCGTTCTCATTGCGGCAGAGAAGTTCTTTCATGCGCTGCTATTCGTCGCGATCGGCATCGGCGCGCGCCGCCTGCTTCACAAAGACATCGCCGACGAGATCGTCGTTCTCGCTGACCACCTCCGCTTCGATCCCGAATCCCGCTTCGTCAACTTCATCCTTGAGAAGGCCTCGCTTCTCAACGACCCCGCCCTGCGCCGTATCGGCTTCGTCGCTTTTGCTTACGCCGGCATCTCCCTCGCTGAAGGCATCGGCCTCTATCTTGAAAGAGCCTGGGGCGAGTTCCTCACTCTCGCCATCACCGCCTCGTTCCTGCCTCTTGAGATTGTTGAGATCTCCCGCCGTCTCACCTGGGTCCGCGTCAGCCTGCTCGCCATCAACATCTTCATCTTCATCTACCTGCTCCAGTTAGTCATCGGCCGCGCACGCCACCGCGCAAAGACTCTGCGAAGGTAAGTTGCGACGCACAAAAAAATGCACAAAAATGGGTGAGGGTCTTCGTGGGCAACGAAGACCCCCTCATTCCATTTGGACGTTTGTAGCTTTATTGATTCTTCTTGTGAAACGCGAAGTAGAACCCGAATCCAGACATGGCTGCGCCGGGCGCCAGGAACGCGGTACCCAGACCATTCCTCAATCCGGTAGCTTTGCCGTTTGTACCCACATTGAGTGAGAAAATCATCGCGCCCAGAACAATCAGCGGCACTCCAGCGATTCCAAGCACCAGCATTCCCGGCCGCTGAACTGCCTTGCTCTTGGGCTTGACGGTCGGCTCAAGGTTCTCCGCGCTCTGGCTCGCATCGTCCATCATCGCCTTTAACTCGGGCGACATATTCAGACTTGCTGACTCGCTCGTCTCCGATTGCGCGGCTGGCGCCTCCGGCAGCGCATTCATTTCGGCCTTGCTGCTGGCTGAAGAGACGGCGTCGGGATTCGCCACTGCAGTCCCGCTCGTCGCCGGCAATTGGCTGGAACTCTGTCTGGCAGCGGAGCTTTGTTGAGTAGTGGCCTGTTGGGTTGTAGCTGGCGCGCGCTGCGCCGGCATCTGGGTTGCGGTGAATAGAACGGCCACGGCAAGCGTTCCCAGCCGGACGGGCATGCTGCGGGAAATCAACTTGTGGCGCGACGAGGTTGCGGACGTGACACGATGCAGTTTCATTTGTATGACCTCCTCTTTGGCTTGCATTGAAAGCCAAGAGCGTGGCTCCGTTCCCCCCGGAATCCCTTTCGAGTCACGCTCCGATTGCGGCTTTCATTTACTAGTTGCGGAATTCATGCCAAAAAGAGCTCAACTATTTTTCCCGGGTCCCCAAATCCGCACCTCTTAGCCCGCCGCCGCGCCATTCTGTTCCCTCGTTCCTCTCTCCCCAACTCCGCTGGAAACGCAGAACCCACCGCCTTTCCGTTGACGCTCCTCCTGCGGCAAAGCTATCGTCGTATCAATAGAACGCCCCCCGGAGGCGCATCGTGCCGCAGCCGACTGAATCGGCCACTCTACTCCTCGCTCGATGGCACAGCGGGGATCAGAAGGCTCTGCAGGCTCTTATCCCGCTTGTCTACAAGGAGTTGCGGCGGGCCGCGCATCGCTGCCTCCGCGCCGAGCGCCCCGACCATACTCTGCAATCCACTGATCTCGTTCACGAAGTCTATCTCCGCCTCGCAGGCGACCGGCCGCCCTCCACCGTAAATCGTGCGCACTTCGTCGCCATTGCGTCTAAACTAATGCGACAGGTTCTCGTCGATTACGCTCGTCGCCGTGCCGCCGCTAAACGGGGCCCTCAATATAAAGTCGAACTCGACGAGAGCTTCTACCTCCCCGCATCACAGAACGTTGATATCGTCTTACTGGATCACGCGCTGAACCGGCTCTCCCGTCGCGACGCGCAGCAGGAAAAAATCGTCGAGCTCCGCTTCTTCGGCGGCCTCACCGTTGAAGAAACCGCCATCGCACTCGACATCTCTCCTGCCACCGTCAAGCGCGACTGGAATATGGCCAGGGCCTGGCTCACGCGCGAGGTGGGGAGAAGCCTTCATGGAGAAGACCGGCCAATGGGAGAAGGTTAAGGAGCTCTTCGACGCCGCTCTTCAGCGCGATCCCTCTGAGCGTGCCGGCTTCCTGTCCAGTGCCTGCGGTTCTGATATCTCACTTCGCGAAGAACTTGAATCCCTGCTCGCCGCCTACGAAAGCTCCGGCTGCCTTTCCTGCCCCGCGCTCCCCATCCCGCGAACCAATGAAGCGCAGCCCCTCGAATCCATCGGTCCCTACAAACTGATCCGCAAAATCGGTGAGGGAGGCATGGGCCAGGTCTGGCTTGCGGAGCAGTCCCAGCCCATTCGTCGCCAGGTCGCGCTCAAGCTCATTCGCTCCGGTGCCTTTGACGATGCGCTCCTCCACCGCTTCCAGGCCGAGCGCCAGTCGCTCGCGCTCATGGACCACCCTGCCATCGCCAAAGTCCTCGACGCCGGCGCAACGCCCGACGGCCAGCCCTACTTCGTTATGGAGTACGTTCCCGGCGAGCCCATCACCGCCTACTGCGACCACAAGAAGCTTTCCATTCGCGAGCGCGTTGAGCTATTCATCAAGGTCTGCGACGGCGTGCAGCATGCCCATCAAAAGGCCATCATTCACCGCGATCTCAAGCCCGCCAACATTCTCGTTGTCGAAGTTGACGGAAAACCGGCCCCGCGCATTATCGACTTTGGCCTGGCCAAGGCCGCCGAGCCCTTCGTTGCGGGCGAATCGCTCTTCACCGGGGCCTGGGGCATCGCCGGCACCCCCGGCTACATCAGCCCGGAGCAGACCGCCGGCCTCGACATCGATACCCGAACCGATGTCTACTCGCTCGGCGTAATTCTCTACGAGCTACTTACCGGCTCGCTTCCCTTCGACACCGAAAAGTGGCGCAAGCAGCCTCTCGATGAAGTTCTCCGCCAACTGCGCGAGCAGGACCCCCCGCGCCCCAGCACGCGCCTCGCATCGGAAAAGAATCTCTCCGCGGCATCCGCTCCCTTGCGTTCCACCGATCCCAAACAACTGCGCGGCCTGCTCCACGGCGATCTCGATTCCATCACCATGAAGGCGCTCGAGAAAAATCGTGGGCGCCGTTACGGAACCCCCTCTGAACTCGCCGCTGATATCACGCGCCATCTTGACCACGAGCCCATCCTGGCGCGTCCCGCCAACGTTGGCTATCGCGCCCGCAAATATGTCCGCCGCCACCGCGTCTCAGTCGGCGTCGCTGCCGTCCTCGTCGTCCTGCTGGCCGCCTTCGCTATTGTTGAAGCCATTCAGCTCCGCCGCATCACCCGCGAGCGCGACCGCGCCAGCCGCATTACAGACTTCATGACCAACATGTTCAAGGTCTCCGATCCCGGCCAGGCTCGCGGAAATCAGGTTACCGCCCGCGAAATTCTCGACAAAGCCTCCTCGCAAATCGAGTCCGGTCTCGCCAGCGACCCCGAGTTGCAGGCGCAAATGATGATGGTCATGGGACTGACCTACGAGAACCTCGGCCTTTACGACCGCGCCGAGTCACTCTACGACAAGGCCGCCACCATCCGCCTGCAGCGCCTCGGCCCCAATAATGACGACACCCTTAAATCGCAAGCCGCGCTCGGCTGGGACATTTTCCGCCGCGGCCGTTATCACGACTCCGAAACACTTCTTCGCCAGGTGCTCGCCATCCGCATGAGCCGCTACGGAGCCAAAAATCCTGACACGCTCGCCGTGATGAGCTACCTCGGCGTCGACCTCATGGAAGAAGGCCGTGCCGCCGAAGCCGAGACCCTCGAGCGCCAGGTCCTCGACGCGCGCCGCCGCGCATTGGGCGACTCCAACACTGAAACCCTCTCCGCCATGAACCATCTCGGTCTCGCGCTGCAGGGTGAAGGCAAATGGCCTGAGGCCGAAAGCCTCGACCGCCAGCAGCTCGCCATCTTCCGCCGCACTGAGGGCAATGACTCACCCCACGCCTTGATGGCTTCCGAAAATCTCGGCATCATCCTCTATCGCGAAGGCCGTTTCGCTGAAGCCGAAGCCATGGTTCGCGAAACCCTGGCGGTCAAGCGCCGCATCCTCGGTCCCGACCATCCTGAAACCGTTCGCACCATGAACACGCTCGCCGCCGTTCTTACCGACGAAGGCAAGCTCGAAGAAGCACAAGCATTCGCTGAACAGGTCCGCTCCGCCCGCATCCGCCTTCTAGGCCCCAATCATCCGCTCACGTTTTCCGCCATGAGCAATCTCGCCGAAATTCTCACTCGCCGCGGCAACTATGCGCGCGCCGAACAGCTCCTCATACAGGCCCAGGCCGGGCAGGTCCGCGCCATCGGCCTCAATAATCCCGCTACCGCTCTCAGTACCTACAACCTCGCCTGTCTCAAGCTCCGCGAGGGCCATCGCGACGACGCCCTTCGCCTCCTCCGCGACGCCGTCGACCACGGCCTCGCCGGCTGGGTCGTCAAAGCCATGCCCAACGATCCCGACCTCAAGCCCCTCCGCGGCGATCCCCACTTCACTGCATTGCTTGCCTACGCCACCACACACGCCTAATCAGTTGCACCCCATTGCATTCGGATATTTCATCCGCTCCTACACGGGATACAGAATTGGGCGTGTTCTCTTCATTTGCATAGTAAATTCGAATATATTAATATTCTTCTATGCCAGATTCATTGCGACGGTTCAAAGCCGATATCTTCCAGGCTCTCGCTCACCCCACCCGCATCGCCATCCTCGAACTCCTGAGCGAAGGCGAGCTATCGGCTGGAGCGCTGATCGAAAAGCTCGGCATGGAGCAGGCCAATGTCTCGCAGCACCTCGGCGTCTTGCGCGCCAAGCTCCTTGTCGTCAACCGGAAAGTAGGGAATCAGGTCTTCTATTCCGTCCGCGACCGCACCATCGTTGAGGTCTTGAATCTCATGCGTACCTATTTCCACACCCAATTGAAAGAAGCCTCGGGGATGCTGGACGAGATGGACCAATCCCCGGAGATTGTCCATTGAATCCTCCGGACAAGCGGCTTCCCCGTTCCATTCAGTGCTTGCACGGTTACACGCACAGGCAGTTTTGGCAGGATCTTGTCGCAGGAGTCACGGTTGGCCTGGTGGCTTTACCGCTTGCGATGGCCTTCGCCATCGCTTCCGGCGTCTCTCCGCAAGCTGGCCTCTACACCGCCGTAGTCGCCGGATTCCTCATCTCAGCCCTGGGCGGATCGCGCACTCAGATTGGCGGACCCACGGGCGCCTTCGTCGTGATCGTCGCCAGCATCGTCGCCAGGTTTGGTGTCGCCGGACTGGCGCTGGTCGGCATCATGGCAGGCGTGCTGTTGCTGATCATGGGATTCTCAGGTCTGGGCTCGGCCGTCAAATACATCCCGCGTCCCGTCACGATCGGCTTCACCAACGGCATTGCGCTGTTGATCGCGTCCACCCAGATCAAAGACTTCCTCGGGCTCACGACACTTCCGGTTCCCAGCGAATTTCTGGCACGCATCGACGTGCTGCTGCGCTCCATCGGAACCATTCGCTGGCAAACTGTCGCAGTAGCGGCGGCATCGCTCGCTATCATTCTCTTTTGGCCCCGGCTCACCCGGCGTATTCCCGGCTCCATCGTCGCGCTGCTGCTCACAACGGCTGCTGCGGCTCTCTTCCATTTGCCCGTCGAAACCATCGGCAGCAGGTTCGGAGGCATCCCCCGGGGACTTCCGCACCTTTCATTTCCCGCTCTTCATGCGGCTCACATCCTGCCCTTGCTCCCATCCGCTTTCACAGTCGCGCTGCTCGCGGCGGTTGAAAGCCTCCTCTCCGCCGTCGTAGCTGACGGAATGAGCGGCGACCACCACAACTCGAACGTCGAGCTTGTGGCGCAGGGAATCGCCAATATTGCTTCGCCGCTCTTTGGGGGTATTCCTGCTACCGGCGCGATCGCCCGCACGGCTACCAATATTCGCTCTGGAGCTCTCACGCCGATCGCCGGAATGGTTCACGCCTTCACGCTGCTTGCCATTCTTCTTGTCGCAGCGCCCCTGGCCCGCTTCGTGCCGCTCGCCACTCTCGCTGCCGTTTTGTTCGTTGTAGCTTACAACATGGGCGAGTGGCGCGAGATCGGCTCCATCTTACGTCTTTCCGCCACGGATATCGCCGTTTGGCTCGCCACCTTTGCTCTCACCGTACTTGCGGATCTCACTGTCGCCGTCGGTGTCGGCATGGCCCTCGCCGCGCTCCTCTATATCTATCGCATTGCTGAAACCACTACCGTCGCCCCCGTCACGCGCGAATACCTCCGCGACGGCCAGGCCCACATCCTCCAGGACAAAGACATCCCGGCAAACGTGACCATCCTCCGCATCCACGGCCCCTTTCTTTTCGGAACCACTGAGAAGCTTGACGAAGCCACGCGGAATTTGGGGCAATTTGGAGACGTCGTGATCCTGCGTCTCCGCAACATGACTGCGCTCGACGCTACCGGCATTCACGCGCTGGAGCGGTTCTCTCACCGTCTCCATAAAGCCGGCAAAGCGCTTTTGCTTTGTGGCGCGCGCGACCAGCCGTCGCAACTCCTCTCGCGCTCTGACTTCCTCAAGCTCGTCGGCCCTGAAAACGTGTTGCCCCACGTGCAGGATGCCCTTGTCCGCGCCAGAGAGATCCAGGGTGATTTTTCGGGTATCGGACACGAGCTCGCTCTTGATCTCGAGCACCATCCCCTCTAACGCCCGAAGAGAAATTTCACCCTCGGATTCCGAACAGCGATTCAACCTGTTCCTCACATCTTCGCTTTTTGTTCTCCTATCACGCCTCGAGAAATCTGTCCAGCCCAGGAATCAGAGCAGTAAACACTACATCTTGTGGTGATTAGAAAAAATTGAACTATTAGTCGGCTTTCCCCCTAACAGCCTGCTTTTTCCACGCTTTCCACCGATTTTTCGCTTGGCGGAGTGCTCTTTCAGGGGTACTATCGACCGAAGTGGGAAATTCTGGAGTCGAGTGGAGTTTCTTGGAGCAGTTGGACCGCTTTCATCTCAAGTTTACTCCGCTTCCCTGCTCGGCAATGGATTTCCGGGTGCCAATCAGCTTGGGGAACCAGCTTGGCTAACCCGGACAGGGGTCGAGTGCCTGAGATTTTGTGCCCGCGGCCCGGATCCCCATTTGGCTGCGGAAAGTGAAGAGGCAAGCAGATGTTTCGCGGTAACCATCCGGCGAAGGTCGATGAGAAGGGACGGCTCAAGCTTCCGGCTGCTTTCAAGCAGTTGCTCGACGCTCAGCACGTCACCCAGTTCTACATCACCTCGGTTGATGGCAAGAGCGCCGAGATCTGGCCCCTGCCCGAGTGGGAAAAGCAGGAGGCCCTGCTGGCCGAGTCCAGCACCATGGACGACGCCGTGGCTAAGTATTTGAACCTGACCAGCTACTACGGTCAGCAGGTGGAGATGGACAGCCAGACTCGGGTCCTCCTGCCGCAGATTCTTCGCGGCACGGCAAAGCTCGACTGCCGAGGTAGCCGTCATGGGCAAAATCAACCACCTTGAAGTGCACAATCTGGCGATGTTTGAGGAGGCACTCCCAGCCAACGCTCTTTCCTCGGATGATCGCAAATCGGTGGCGGTGATTTTGAGCCGCAGGAGTAGTTCGTAATCCCCTCAGGGGGGATCGCATGACGCAGCAGCAAGCACGCCATGTGCCGGTTCTTTTTAATGAAGCGCTGAGTTTTCTCCGTGTGCAGCCCGGTGGAACGTACGTTGACTGCACGCTGGGCCTTGCAGGTCACGCCGAGGGTATCGTCCGGCAGTTAGGGCCCGCAGGCAGATTCATCGGGTTTGATCGCGATCCCGAAGCGCTCGACCTGGCAAAAGCCAGATTGACCGGCGTTCTTGATGAGCTGGGCAGCCAGGCGCCGCAAGTCGAGTTCGTCGGAGAGGCCTTTAGCCGGATCGCGGAGCGCATCAAGCCGGCTTCGGTCGATGGCATCCTGGCCGACTTCGGTGTAAGCAGCCTGCAGTTCGATCAGGCGCGCAGAGGGTTTAGTTTTCAGGCGGACGGCCCGCTGGATATGCGTATGGATACGCGATCCCAGCCAACCGCCGGACAAGTGGTGAATGAGATGAGTGAGCGTGAGCTGGCAAATCTCATTTACGAATACGGTGAGGAAAGGAGGTCGCGGACAGTCGCCAGAGCCATTGTGCGGGGGCGGCCGGTTACATCAACAGGGCATTTGGCCCGGATCGTAGCCTCAGCCGCTCCGCCAATGAAATTCGGACAGATTCACCCGGCTACCCGGACTTTTCAGGCATTGCGTATCTTCGTTAATCGCGAATTGGACGAAATCCGGGCTTTGTTTGAGGCCGCACCTGCATTGCTTAAGTCCTCCGCACGGCTCGTAGTCATCAGCTTTCATTCTTTAGAAGATCGCATCGCAAAAGACAGTTTTCGTGAAGGAGCACGGCAAGGGATCTGGAACATTCTCACCAGAAAACCCGTTATTGCCGGCGAAGAAGAGATCAACCGCAACCCGCGCTCGCGCAGCGCAAAGCTAAGGGCAGCAGAAAGACTGACCACTGAACACTGACCATTGGAGGAAATATGGCGGCATGTGTAACAACCTATTTTGAGACTGGCCGCGGCTGGGGCGCGCGGATTGCCGAGCGCAACGCCGAGTTGATGGCCCAGCAGGCGCAGCGTCGCCGTCGCGTGCGCACTCCGGAGTTCTACTTTACCCGGCACTTTGACAACTCCCGCCTCGTTAAGGCCTCCGATCCTGTTCGTGTGCGCGAAATGCGCGTCTTCTCCGCCGCCGTCGCCGTGCTCTTTTCGCTCATCATGATCTATGGCCTGCAACACTTCTCCGCAATTGAAAGCAGCTACCGCGTCGAAAGCGAAAAGCAGGCGCTCGATCAGTTGCGTGAAGAGAATCGCCAGCTCCGCCTCAGTGAAGCTCAGCTCACTCAGCCCGGCCGCATCGATCAGATAGCCCGCCAGTTCGGACTCGTCGAGCCGCAGCCTGGTCAGGTTATTTATCCTACCGACCGTCCTGACTCCGGTACTCCCACGCTGGCCCAGGTCGCAACCCCTGCGCCCGCCGCACAATAAGCAGTCTTATGCTTCTAGAACTGGCTGCATTGAAGGGTTTTTGAAAGGGCACGACCTCACAGTTTGCGGAGAACTCGATGTTTTGAAAGTGCACGACTCTAGTCGTGCCGCAAACAGGCTCATAAAACATGGGGCTTTAGCCCCTGAGGGCGTTCTCTTGCAGCCGATATGGGATTTGTACAATCGCCTCTCGCTTTGTTGACGTTAACAATGAAACATAGGCGAGAAACGGCGATTGCCCTTGGCGGATTAGGAAAGGAACAACCCAAACATGACGAAGCTAGGAGCTGAGAGCTAAGAGCTGAAAGCTATGTCGACGTCAGCCGTTCAGGCCATCCGTAGTCGCGGCACTACCCCGCGTGCCGTTCCTCTCAAACGGTCACGTTTCTTCGCCATCTGTCTTTTCTTCTTCATCTGGGCCTGCGCCATCGGCGGGCGCCTGTTCTGGCTCCAGATCGTCCGCCATCAGGATTTCGTCGAGCGCGCTGCAAAACAGCAGGAGCGCACCTTTGAGGTGGCTCCTCGCCGCGGCATCATCTATGACCGCAACATGCGCGGACTGGCCATGACCGTCCTCGTCGACAGCATCTATGCCGATCCCAGCGAGATCAGTGACAAGCAGGGCGCCGCCCGCACTCTTGCCGCCATCGTGCACGTCAATCCTGAAGATGTGCGAACCACTCCTGACCAGATAGCCGCACGCCTCAATGCCGGCCGCAACTTCGCCTGGATCGCGCGCCGCGTCACCCCGAAGGTCGCCGCCAGTATCAGAGCCCTCAATATGAAGGGCATCTATTTCCAAAAGGAGTTTCAGCGCTTCTATCCAGACAACCAGCTCGCCGCACAGGTGCTTGGTTATGTCGGCGTCGACGACGATGGCCTCGGCGGCCTTGAAGAAAAACTCGACAGCGATTTACACGGGCGTCCCGGTCTCATGTACACAGCGGTCGACGCGCGCCGCAAAGTCCTGGGATCGAGCGAGCACGACCCCGAGCCCGGCCGCAACCTCGAGCTCACCATCGACGAAAACATCCAGTTCATGGCCGAGCGCGCTCTCGATCACGCCATGCAAAAAACGCAGGCGCTCAACGGCACCATCGTCATACAGGATCCGCACACCGGTCAGATTCTCGCGCTCGCCATCCGGCCCACCTTCAATCCCAACCAGTTTCGCCACACCAACCCCGACCTTCTGCGTGACCGCGCGGTCAGCGATGTATACGAACCCGGCTCTACCTTCAAGCTAGTTACCTACGCTGCAGCCATGGACGCGAAGGTCGCCACGCCCGACGATATGATTGATTGCCAGGGCGGGCAGATTAATCTCTACGGCCGGGTCATCCATGATGACAGGAGCGATCGTGGCATCGGCGTCGTATCCGTTGCCACTGCTCTCGCCCGCTCCAGCGATGTCGGCGCCATCAAGCTTGCGCTCAAACTCGGACCCGACCGTCTCTACAACTACATTCGCGCTTTCGGATTCGGACAGCGTACCGGCGTCGAGCTGCCCGGCGAAACGCGCGGGCTGCTGCGGCCAGTTAAATACTGGCAGCCGGCTTCCATCGGCTACGTCGCTATCGGCCAGGAAGAAGCTGTCACGCCGCTGCAACTGGTCAGCATGGTCTCCACCATCGCCAATGGCGGCATGTATCTTCCGCCGCACATCCTCATGCCCGGCCAGGCCGTGACAAACAAAACACCGGTCCAGCCGGCCGCCCCACTGCAGGCGGCGCAAGCGGATCAGCCGCAGTTGAAACTAGTTTCAATGCCTTTGCATCCTTCGCCGTTTAAGCCCGACGAGGATCTCCCCAACCCTCTTCCGCCCGGCGCGCATCGCGTCATCAGCGAACTCGCCTCCGCACAGATGCGCAAAATGATGGAGGGCGTCGTTCTCTACGGCACCGGCAAGCCCGCGCAGCTCGACGGCTACTCCTCCGCAGGCAAAACCGGCACCGCGCAAAAAATCGATCCGGTTACGCATCTCTATTCGAAAACGATGCACATCGCATCCTTCGCAGGCTTCGCGCCAGTTAACAATCCTGTTATCTCCGTGGCTGTGATTCTCGATTCTCCTAAAGGGGCCTACTACGGCACTGCGGTCTCCGCGCCCGTCTTCGCTGAGGTTGCGCAGGAAGTCCTCGAATATCTCGGCGTTCCCCACGACATCGATCTTCGTCCCGTCACCACCGCCTCCAAAAAGGAACCGCCCGTCACTGAAGACGACGCCCCGGCCCCCGGTGAAGATATTCAGGCGCTCTACCAGGCTGTCAACGACTTGCCCAGCGACGATCCATTGCGCAATCCTCCCGCTATTCCTGCCCCCGCGGCGCCCCCGGGCGCGCCGTCTGCTCAAGCCTCCAGCCATGCAGCTGCTTCGCCTCCTGAAGCGTTAAGTCATTCTCCGCGCTCACCCGCGTTCCAATCTCCGGAATCGCCGCAGCCCAGCTCTCCCCCTGCTGCTCACTCTGTTGTCATCGCCAGCGCCGCACAGCTCCGCGTCCCATCCCTTATCGGCCTCTCCGTGCGCGAAGTTATCGAACAAGCTGGCGCTTCCGGCCTTCAAGTGGACGTCACCGGCAACGGCACTGCGCGGCAGCAGGCCCCCGCTCCCGGTAGCATGGTCCCGCCTGGAACCAAAATCGTCGTCCGCTGCCAACGTTAGATCGATCACGTCTCTCTGCTTCTCGGTGCCGGCCCTCGCACAATTTTTCCTTGACAGCCTTTCTTCCGCTCCATTAATCTCGCCGCCAGAGTGGTCAGACCACTATAGATAGAATTGAACGATGTGGCCTGCCGCCCGGAGGTCGCTACGATGCGTTTGCTTCGTTCCCTTGGCACCCTCGGGGCAGGATTAGCTCTCGTCCTGTTCACGCCTTCACTCCTTGCGCAGACCCTGGCAACGGGAGATCCGCGCCATGTCCTCGAACCCCGCTACCCGATGGTTTGCACGGTCCTGACCGCGCAATTCAGCTCTTCGCTGCGCGCTACTCCACCATCCTCCGACGACACTGCACGCCTGCAGGCCGCGCTCACCAGTTGCGCCGGCACCGGCAAGAGCGTCCTTCTCGTTCCAACCTCAACAAACGACGCCTTCTACGCTGGCGCACTTACCGTCAGCGGTGAAGCGCTCGTGGTCGCTAACGGCGTCACGCTCTTCGGTAATAACTATGGAACCAGTCAATTCATCTCTGTCAGCGGCGCCAATGCGGCCATCATGGGGCCGGGAACGATCGACGGCCGCGGAGACCTCATCTCCGGCACGCCGCGCCTCATCAACGTAAAGCACATCACCAACTTCACCGTCTATAACGTCACTCTCGAGCACGCCGCCAAAATGCACCTCTACATTGAGGATGGATCCGGCGTGACCATCTGGCGCCTCACAGTCGCCACTCCTGCCAATACCAAGAACACTGACGGCATCGATCTCGACAGCCTGTCCGATGCAACCGTCTTTGCTTCCTCCCTCGAAGATGGCGACGACGGCGTTGCCATTAAGACCAACTCCGCCGCTGCCTCGAATATCACCGTGGCCGACAACCTGTTCTTTGGCACACATGGCATGTCCATCGGCAGCCAGACATTCGAGGGCGTCACCAATGTGCTCTGGGAAAACAACGTCGTGTTCGGTACTGATAAGTTCGGCAACGTCTCCACTGACAACAACGGCATCAACATCAAATCCGATGCCACCTGCGGCGGCGAAGTCAACCAGGTCACCTATCGAAACACGATATTGGTTGGAGTCAAGCACCTCCTGGTATTCAACACCTATTACGGCACTTGCTCGGGTACACCCGGCATTCCCTACTACCAGGACATCGTGGTTGATGGCGTCTTGGCCATCAACTCGCAATCCGGTGCCTACTCTGAGTTCCAGGGCTACAACGCGGCCAACCCGTTGGGGCTTTACCTCGCAAATGTGTATCTCGACTCTACGGCGCAGGAGAACAGCCAGTACGCAAACGTTGGACTCGATAACTCCAACATCACACCTTCTGGCCCGGGTGTAACCACGTTCGACTTCAATCTCCCGTTGTTCTAGTGCTGAACCTGCACGATCTTGTAACACCCCAAGCGTAGCGCCGGTCTCCAGACCGGCTGCAGTGCGGGCGTCTACGCCCGCACGCGCCGAAGGATCATTACGAAATCACAAGGTCATCGCATTAGCGCGTTGACTGCTTCGTTTTGTTTCAAAAGGGGTGCCCCAGGTCTCGATTTTGAGACCTGGGATTGGCAATCGCCTGGCTCGAAATCACGAGGTCATAGCGCCAGCCAATTTGATCTCGCACCACACGGAATCCCGGGTCCCGATTTCGGGCCCCGGAATTCCGCATCGCTTCACATGACGGTCCACGCGTTCCTCGTCCTGGATCGCGCCAGCGATTCAACCTTCCGCGCTCCGCAATCTACAATCAATCAGACGATGAATTGGAACGATCTCACCGCGGAAATCACGGCAGTCGGTTCTGCCGGCGCCTCGTCCGTGCCCATCACCGGCATCGAATACGACTCGCGCCGCGTCCGTCCCGGCGCCATCTTCGTCGCGATGAAAGGCGGATCGACTGACGGCAACCGCTTCGTCGACAAAGCCATTGCCGCCGGTGCGCTCGGCATCGTCACCGACTCCGCACACACCTTCGACCATCTGCTCGCGTATCATCCCGGCCTGCCCATCCTCGAAGTCGAGCACGGTCGCCACGCGCTCGCCCAGGCGTCTGCCGCCTTTTTCGGTCACCCTGAGCGCAGGCTCGCTGCCACCGGCATCACGGGCACAAACGGCAAAACCACCACCGCTTTCCTCATCGAATCCCTTCTCAACGCCGCCGCGCGCTCAACAATTCTCATCGGCACCATCGAGTATCACGTCGCGGGCGAAACCCGCCCTTCCATCCACACCACGCCTGAATCCCGTGACCTCTTCGAATTGATGGCCGAAGGCGTTTCGCGCGGCGCCACCGAGCTCGTCACCGAGGTCTCAAGCCACGCGCTCGACCAGGGCCGCATGGCCGGAATCCCCTTCGACGTCGCCGTCTTCACCAACCTCACCCGAGACCACCTCGACTATCACCAAACGATGGACCAATACTTCGCCGCCAAGCGCCTTCTCTTTGACGGCACAGTCTATCCCGCTCCGCGCATTGCGGTCATCAACGCCCACGATCCGCGCGGCGAAGAGTTGGCCGCAGCCGCGCAAAAAGCCGGCGCGGAAATTCGCACCTACGGAATCGGCATCGGTGATTGGCGAGCCGACCGATATACCCTTACGCCCGCCGGCGCAATCATCAGCCTCGAAACTCCCGACGGCTCGGCCCAACTCACCTCGCGCCTTGCAGGCGAAGTCAATATCCTCAACCTCCTCGCCGCTCTCGCTGCCGCCCACGCGCGCGGTGTCCCTTTCTCCACGCTCGTTGCGGCCGCCCCTGCACTCGCGCCCGTCCCAGGCCGCTTCCAGCCCGTCCACGCCGGTCAACCATTCACTGTCATCGTCGACTACGCCCACACGGACGACGCACTCCGCAATCTCACCGCCCTCGCCCGCAAGATGATCTCAACCCCATCAGCGCCCGGCACTCCCGCCGCGCGCGTCATCACTCTCTTCGGCTGCGGCGGCGACCGTGACCGCTCCAAGCGTCCCCGGATGGGCATCGCCGCGGGCCATGGCTCGGATTTCATCGTCGCAACCAGCGACAATCCTCGCTCTGAAAATCCCGCCTCCATCCTCGCCGAGATCGAGCCGGGCCTGCAGTCCAGCGGCGTCGCCTACACCATCGAGGTCGATCGTGCCGCGGCCATTCGCCTCGCCCTCCAGGCAGCAAAACCCGGTGACGTGGTTCTCATCGCCGGCAAAGGTCATGAGAAGGAACAGATCCTCGCCGATCGCACCGTCCCCTTCGATGATGCCCAAGTCACCCTTTCCGCTCTGGCCGAATTGGGCTACAGCGAGTCCACAGGAATTTAGCATCATAAGTGATGTGTCTCGTTGCGGCCTGACTGCCCCAGGCGCATGCAAGTTACGAATGTGACCCGCCCAGCTTCAGCCGCCATTGCACGAATCCCCAATTCGCCGTATCGTGGAGGGCATTGCATCACACACTGTCCACTGTCCACTGTTCACTGTTCACTGAATCCACTGTCCACAGTTCTCATGAGGAGTAATGAATCTTTCGCTCGCAGAAGCGGCAATGGGTGCTGGAGCTGTTATGGAGGCCCCCGCCAGCGTGTCCAACGCCGGCGCGCTCGTAGCCTCCGGCTACTCCATTGACTCGCGCACCGTCGCGCCCGGTGAGCTCTTCTTTGCTGTTCGGGGTGAGCGCCTCGATGGCCACGATTTCGTCCCCGCCGCACTCGATCGCGGAGCAATCGCTGCCGTCGTCTCACGCGCGCGCGCCGCTTCCCTCCCCGACGCCGCTCTCGCCCGCCCGCTCCTCATTGCCGAGGATCCCCTCGTTGCCATGCAGTCCCTCGCCGGGCATGTGCGCCGCCAATGGGGCCGCCGCATCGTCGCCATCACCGGCTCAGCCGGCAAAACCACCACCAAGGAAGCCACAGCAGCCGCGCTCTCCGCAAAGTTCAAAGTCTTTCGCTCTCAGGGAAATCTGAACAATCACTTCGGCCTGCCTCTGCAGCTCCTGCGCCTTATGCCGGAGCACGAAGTCGCGGTCATCGAGATGGGCATGAATCACGCAGGCGAAATTGCCGCGCTGGCTCGTATCGCCGCGCCCGACTGGGGCGTCATCACCAACATTGGCACCGCGCACATTGAAAACTTTGCCGAGGGCCAGGCCGGCATCGCCCGCGCCAAATTCGAGCTGGTTGAGGCGCTGCCCTCAAACGGCGTCGCCTTTCTCAACTGTGATGATCCGTATACCGCACAATTCGGCCGCGATTTTCCCGGC
Organism: uncultured Acidobacteriaceae bacterium; assembly: GCA_963841095.1. GTDB lineage: Bacteria > Acidobacteriota > Terriglobia > Terriglobales > Acidobacteriaceae > Telmatobacter. The sequence continues at coordinate 34,306 of CAWJBE010000022.1, read as the reverse complement.
CGTGTCGTCTACTTCGGCAGCGGCCCATGCGCTGACCCGCAAATCCTCGCCGCAACCGAAGATCTCGACGGCCTCCACATCCGCTACCGCTTCGGCCGGCGTCAGGGTACCTTCACTTTGCATCTGCTCGGCGCGCATAACGCCTCCAACGCCATCGCTGGCCTGGCCGTCGCGCTCGAAGCTGGCGTCGAGCTTGAAGCCGCTCTGGCCGCAATCGCTTCACTCACCCCTGGTGACAAGCGCGGCCAGGTCATCGAAATCGCCGGCGCAACCATCCTCAATGACAGCTACAACTCCAATCCCGAGGCGCTGCGCTCCATGATCCGCACCCTCGCCGCGCGCCCTGCCGATGGCCGCCGCATCCTTGTCGCCGGTGAAATGCTCGAGATGGGCGAGCACGGTCTCGCAGCTCACACCGCCTGCGGACAGGCCGCCGCTGAAGCAGGCCTCGACATCGTAGTTGCCGTTCAGGGCAACGCCGAGCACCTTGCTACCGCCGCCTGCGCTGGCGGAGTCTCCGCAATTTTCCTCCGTGACGCTGAAGCCGCCGGCCAATGGCTCGTCCAGAATCTCCACCCCGGCGACGTCGTCCTCGTCAAAGGCTCGCGCGGTGTCCACCTCGAGCGCGCCATCGATATAGCCAGAAAACAACTCGCCGCATCCACAGTTCAATGAAACTTCGCAACTTCGCCGCCGGCATTGCGCTCCTCATCTCGCTTTCATCCATCACCGCGCTCGCCGCGTCATACCCTCCCGCGTGGACGCACCCCTTTCCGCCGTTCCGTATCGCTGGCAATCTTTATTACGTCGGCAGTCAGGACCTCGCGTCCTATCTCATCGCCACGCCCAAAGGCCTCATCCTCATCAACAGCAGCCTCGAGTCGTCTGTGCCGTTGATCCGGAAAAGTGTTGAGACCCTCGGCTTCCGATTCAGCGATATCAAGATTCTGCTCATTAGCCACGCGCACTACGACCACTGCGCCGGCAGCGCCCGAATCCTTCGCCTCACTGGCGCAAAATACTTCGTGATGGATGCCGACGTTTCCGTCATCGAGTCCGGCGGCAAAACCGACTTTCAATACGGCGCTGATCGCACCATGCAATTCCCGTCCACCCACGTCGATCGCGTCCTTCACGATGGCGACACCGTCCGCCTCGGCGGCACAGTTCTCACCGCGCACCTCACCCCAGGACACACCAGGGGCACAACCACGTGGACCCTCGATGAACCGGCATCCGGCGAAAAGGTACACGGCCGCATCCTGCACGTAGTCATCGTCGGCAGTCCCAATGTCAACCCCGGCTACAAGCTCGTCGGCAACAAGGCCTATCCGCAAATCGCTTCGGACTACAAGCACGGCTTTGCAGTCCTCAAGAACTTGCCCTGCGATATCTTTCTCGGCGCGCATGGCGGCTACTTCGGCCTCATTGATAAATATGCGCGATGGAAAAATGGAGACCGCGACGCCTTCATCGATCCCGCCGGATACAAAGCCTACATCGCCGATCGCGAACAGGCATTTGCAACGGAACTTCGGCGCCAGCAGAGCGAAAAGGAATAAATCACACAGGGTGCCCCAGGGTCTCGTCCGCCGCGGCGGATGAGAACTGGGATGGCATGATCTTCAAACGTCTGTCCCCTGCGCCAGCACTAACTTTGCCTGCGCCAAGGTCACGCCTCGCAGCAAAAACGTCTTGCTCCGCGAAGCCTCGCCCCGTATCAGTTCCACGCCGCTCTTCGGCAAGGCAAACGTTTCCGCCAGAAACTCCGCAAGCGCCGCATTCGCCCGCCCGTCCAATGGCGGCGCGTGCACCGCAATCTTGAGCTGTGCCGCAGCGCCTTCACCGAATGTGCCCGTGATCGCCGTTCTCTTAGCGCCCGGCTGCGCCCGTACCGCTAGCGTCACGCCCGCCGATGTCGCCTGCAGCATCACACCTGCTCCGCGACCGGCTTGCGCGCCCCAAACAACGCCGTACCTACGCGGACACGCGTCGCGCCTTCCGCGATGGCCAGCCGAAAATCTCCGCTCATCCCCATCGACAGCACGTCCATGCGCAAATTCGGATGCGCCGCGGCCCACCGGTCGCGCCACATGCGCAAACTTCTGAAGCACCCCCGCGTCACATCCTCAGCCACGCCCCATGGCGCAATCGTCATCAACCCGCGCACCTCAAGATCCAGCAAATCAGGTAGCCGCTCCAGCAGTTGCGCCGCCTCGTCGCTCTCCGGCTCCAATCCCGTCTTCGTCTCTTCGCCGCTCAGCTTCACCTCGATCAGCACTGGCAGCCGCTTGCCTGTCATCCCAGCCGCCTCGTTCAGCCGCTCCGCCAGGCGCAACGAGTCCAGCGAATCCACTCCATCGAAAATCTCCGCCGCCCGCGCCGCTTTATTCGATTGCAAATGCCCGATCAGGTGAAAGCGCAGCCTCTCTCGCACCGCCCACGTCCCACGCTCCGCCGCATCCAAAAACTTTGCGTTAAACTCCTGCACTCGATTCTCGCCAAACAGCGTCAGTCCCAGCGCAGCAGCCTCCGCAATCGCCTCTGCGGGAAACATCTTTGAAACCGCCATCAACTCCACTTCGCCGCGCCCGCGCCCCGCCGCCCGGCATGCCGCATCAATCGCTGCTTCCAGCCGTTCGAGATTTTCCTTAAGCGACACCATTCTCTCAAGCCTCCTCTTTAAATAGCGATGGCGTCTCCTGCAGCAGTTCGTCCAGAAATTCCCGCCGATGATTCATAAAGTGCCGCGCAATCTGTGTCGGAGCGGCGCTCTCGTAGTCAATCTCCGTCAGCTTCTCTTGGTCAAAGCTGAAGATCTGCGCGTCGGGAAATCCCATCAAGATTGGCGAATGCGTCGAAATGATGAATTGCGCATCTTTGAACTTCTTCAGAACGTCGTGCATAAGTACCAGGAACGACAACTGCCGCTGCGGCGAAAGCGCTGCCTCCGGTTCGTCGAGCAGGAAAAGGCCGTTATTGCGAAATTTGCACTCAAGCAGTGTCAGGAATGTCTCCCCGTGCGAACGCGAATGCAGGCTTTGGCCTCCGTAAAAAGCTGAAACCGGCGGAGCCTTGCTGGGTATCGAATCCAGTTCGTCGATCAGCGTCGCGGTGTTAAAAAAGCTCTCCGCACGTAGAAAGAACCCACGCCCGGTACGTAGGTTGAATGCCAAACGCAGTGCGCGCACCAGCGGTTCGACCGATCGGTTCGACTCGGTCGTGTCCGCCTTCAGATTTCGATTGCCACCCTCTGCGCCGAATCCGTAATGGACCGCGATTGCCTCGAGCAGTGTGGATTTTCCCGTCCCATTTTCGCCGGCAAAAAAGCAGACGCGGGATCGGAATGTAACTTCACCCAGATTTCGGATCACCGGCACGCAGAATGGATAACTCTCCCAGTTCTCCACGCGGTCGCGCAACAGCGTGAGCTTGTGCAACATGCGGTCCCCTCCACACGCGCGGAATCTGCGCCGTCTGCCGCCTCAGTGCCCGCGCTCCTCCAGGTACTTCTCCACTTCCAGCGCCGCCATGCACCCCGATCCCGCGGCAGTAATCGCCTGCCGGTATCGTCTGTCCTGCACATCGCCGCACGCGAACACTCCAGGCACAATCGCGCCCTTCCATGTCGTGAACACATTGTTCGTCGTCTTGATGTAGCCGTCCTCATCTAAATCGATCTTCCCCGCAAGCATTTTGGTGTTCGGTTCGTGTCCGATTCCAAGAAACATTCCGCTCACCGCCATCTCGCGCTTCTCGCCGCTTGCCACATCGCGCAAACGCAGCCCCTTCACTTCTTTGTCTTCCACGCCCAGCACCTCGTCCACCACGGTGTTGGTGTGCATATCGATCTTGGGATTAGCCTTCGCGCGCTCCAGCATGATCTTCGACGCGCGGAAGGCATCGCGCCGGTGCAGCAGCGACACCTTCGAGGCAAACCGCGACAGAAACATCGCCTCCTCCATCGCCGAGTCGCCCCCGCCCACCACCGCAATATCCTTGTCGCGGAAGAAAAACCCGTCGCACGTCGCGCAGCTTGATACCCCGTGCCCAATCAGCGCCTGCTCGCTCGGCAGCCCCAGCCACCGCGCGCTCGCGCCCGACGCCACAATCAGCGTCCGCGTCTCAATCTCGCCGATCGACGTGTGCAGCTTGATCGGATTCGCCCCCGCCTCGACTGACTCCACCAGCGCGTGCTCAAACGTCGCGCCAAACCGCGCCGCCTGCTTCTTCATGTTTTCAATCAGCTCCGGCCCCTGAATGCCGTCCGGCCAGCCTGGAAAATTCTCCACCAGAGTCGTGATCGAGAGCTGCCCTCCAGGCTCGTGTCCCTCCAGAACCAGCGGTTTCAATCCGGCCCGCGCCGTGTAGAGCGCCGCCGTCAATCCGGCGCAGCCGGAGCCTAAAATCACAGTTTCGTGTATCTCACTCATAAGGTTTCCCGTCCCGATTGTTTTCCCGTGTCGATTTTAGTTGGATGAGCCCCTGCGCCCGTCAGCGTCACCGGCTCTGGTCCCGCTTCCGCATTGCGGCACCGGATCTGTATGACCGCTTTTCGCTCCCGTCACTCCACATAGGATGCCATACGCCCCAATCTCGACTCCGGCCATCAAATTCCACCTGCATCTAGCCCCCGACACGGCCTCCATCTCAATCCGGAGATCCTTGAGCCACACCACCCTGCGATTGCAACACGTAAATCCGGTATCCCGCCAAATCCGATGGACCCGCATTGAACTGCGTTTCCAATCGGTAATTCTGCGCAAGAAAGCTGGCGAAAGCCGGCCACCGCGCCAATTGTTTGTAACCGCTCTTCCCGCCCGGCCAATCCTGTTCGCTTAAAACAATCAACTCCGGTGGCCTCGCCCTCACCTGCGCCAAAAACCGGCTCTGCAGCGAATCCGTAACCGGCGCCGTGCGCTCCGGGAAAAGATAGAAGTCGTGAATGAACCCAGTGGACTCCACCAGATTCAACCTGTAGAGCACGCTGAAGCAGTCCGTGTGAGTCTCGTCCAGGCATTGCACCCGGTGGGACAAATTACTTCCCCCAGCTCGCTTCAAATCGAATTCCAGATGCTGCATCGTGCCCGTCGGATACCGCGTCGATCGCTGCCGCGCGAGCGCTGCTGGCGGTAGCGCAACCGCCATGCTCGCCAGCAGGGACCATGCAATCCAGGCGCGTATCCCCCGCGCATGCAGCCCCTTCTCAATCTCCAGTGCAATCCAAAGCGACGCAAACGCAATCGCCGGATACCGGTGATAGGCCCACCCCTTATCCTGCAAAACATACGACAATACCCCGCACAGTGCTCCCAGCAGCAGAATCACTGAACCAATCGAACGCCACGACCGGTTGAGTGCGAAAAGAACCAGCCCACACGCGGCGACGACAACGAAGAGCTGGCCCATCCGCCCCAGCAATGGCCACAGTAACGCCGGAACGGAGATCCTCATCAAGGTCGAATAGTACGGAACAAGCAATCTCCAGGTGTTTACAAAGTCATCGAATACGTGCCACTGCGCCAGAAAAATCACAACCGCTGCCATGGGCACTGCTGCACCCGCAATCATCCAAGCGAACATCGCGCCAAGGCGGCGTAGAGATCTGCGGTAGATCCACGCGCCCGCTCCGGCTGCGATCATGCAGAAAAAAAGACCGCTGGGCTTCACCAACGTTGCCGCAACGCCCAGGAAAGTCACTCCGCTCCACCATGCGGCGCGCCCTCCTCGCAAAATCCGAAACAGGCATCCGAAGCACAGCAGCAACAGCGCGGCAGCCACCCAGTCTCTCTGCCCCACAAACCATGCTCCGTCTGAAAAATGAAAACCGCTCGCCACACTCCCGGCGATCACACCCGCCGAGCGGCGTCCGCGCCCCGCAATCCAGGCCGACCCCAGAACCACTGCGGCCACTCCCACCTCATCCCAGAGAAACCATCCCCTCGCCCCGCCGCCAAACGCGTGCATGGCCAGATTCTCCAGAATCAGCGCACCCGGCATGCTCAAATCGGGAATGTCGCGATAAGGCGCAAACCCGTTCGCCATCAAAAATTGAATGTACTGAAAAACTGCCGCGTCATGCACCAGCGGCCATCGGCTCGCCGCAAATATCTCCATCAGCAGCACCAGCACAGCCACAGCCGCGCACGCCGGCAAAATCCATCCGGCCCAGGGCGCCCTTTTCGGAGCCGTCTCAGCGTCCATCCAGCAATCTTCTCTCTCGAAACATCTAACTCTAGCACTCGTGCAGCAATCGCTCCCGGCTTTCGCTGCATAAGAAATTTCTAATCTCGAAGCCAAGCCATCTTGGAAATCTCTAAACCCCACCCCAAACCGCTGGCCGCCCACTTGCCGCAATCCCTTCGTCTGGAACGCCCGCATGAATCCCTCTGCTTCCGCTCAATCCAGCGCCGCTGCCGTTCTCCATCGTGCCGTTCATTGTTTCGGCCTGCTCCTCCTGTTCCTCGCTCCCGCTGCCGCCCGCGCCGGCGGTCCCAAGTACATTGCCGGAACCTCCTACTTCAATCCTGCGGCAACGGGTCAACCCATCCACTGGGCCGGAGGCCAGGTCAACTACTACGTCGATCAGGGTTCGCTCTCGAGCTCCGTCTCCAATCAGCAGGCCACCGCCATGGTCGATGCAGCCGCGGCCCTCTGGAGCGCCGTTCCCACCGCCGCCGTCTCGCTCATCGACAAAGGTTCGCTCAATGAAGATGTCAGCGCATCCAACATCCAGGTCAGCTCCTCCGGCGTCATCACTGCGCCTTCTGACGTCACGCCCTCTGCTGCTAACTATCCGCTCGCCGTCCTCTATGATGCTGACGGCTCCATCATCAACACCATCTACGGTCCCACCGCCAGCCAACCTGACGCGTGCCAGAACAACGGCGTCTACGTCTGGATCGACAACGTCAACCCCGACGCCACCATCGCGCACGCCATCATCCTTCTCAACGGACTCTGCGCCGCCAATCCCAATCTCCTTGAGATGATGAGCTTCGAGCTCGAGCGCGCATTCGGCCGCATCCTTGGCCTTGACTACTCTCAGGTCAATCCCGGAGCACTCGCCAACGGCGAGCTCGGCGGCACACTCGGCTGGCCGGTCATGCAGCCCCTCAGCGGGGTTTGCGGAGCAAGCGGCGGCGCATGCATCCCCAATCCCTCGGTCCTCCGCTACGACGATATCGCCGCCCTCAATCGCATCTACCCCATTACCTCGGCTAATCTTGCCAACTTCCCCGGCAAGCAGATCACCGCCTCCGCCACCGTCTCCATTCAGGGCACAGTCAGCTTCAGCTCGGGTTATCCCATGCAGGGGGTCAACGTCGTCGCGCGTCCGCTCGATTCCAACGGGAATCCGCTCTACCAGTACACCGTCACCGCTGTTACTCGGAGCCGCGTTCAGCGGCAATCACGGCAACCCCGTTACCGGTTTTACCGACGCCGACGGCAATCCACTCTCCATGTGGGGATCGAATGACCCCTCGCTCCAGGGCTCCTTCGATCTCAGCGGCATCCCGCTGCCTCCCGGCGTCACAACCGCCGGCTACCAGATCACCTTCGAGGCCATCGATCCGCTCTACATCCTCACGGACTCCGTCGGCCCTTACGTTGCCGGTCAGGTCACGCCTTCCGGCACGCTGCAGTCCGTCACGCTTCCCAATCTCTCCGCCGGCAGCACGCAAACCCTCACCGTCACCGCATCCGGCTCAGCCGTCGGCGGCTATCAGGACGCCATCGGCGCCCAGTCTGCAGCCGCGCCCCATGCCGCCAGCGGCCTGTGGGTAGGCCGCCTCAGCCAGGTCGGCCAAGCTGACTGGTTCACCTTCCCTGTCCGCGGCAATCGCATCTTCACCATCGTCACCCAGGCCCTCGACGAGACCGGCGCGCCCACCGAATCCAAAGCCATGCCCTCCATCGGCGTCTGGGACGCATTCGATCCCATCGGCGCCACCGCCGTCGGCGCAGCCCCCGGCCTCAACGGCCTGGCCACCGGCGAAACCTGGCTTCGCGTCGCCACCGACGGCGACGACATGGTTCGCATCGGCATCGCCGACCTGCGCGGCGACGGCCGCCCCGACTACGCCTACAACGGCTGGGTCCTCTACGCCGACACCGTCTCGCCCGCGCGCCTTCCCGCCTCCGGCGGCCCCATCGTCATTCAGGGCATGGGCTTTCGCCTTGCCGACACGGTCTCTGGTCGGCGGCCAGCCCGCCACTCGTCACCAGCATCTCGCCCAATCGAAATCACCGCCATCGCCCCAGCCGCCGCCGCCGGCGTCACCGGCTCCGTCGACGTCGAAGTCGACGACCTGCCCACCTTCTACGCCGCCGCCATCATCTCCGGCGGCATCAGTTACGACTCCGGCACCGGCGACGCGCTCACCCTCCTCACCGCGCCCTCCGGCACCGTCCCCATCGGCGTGCCGATTCCCTTCTCCGTCACCGCGCTCGGCTCCAATCTCGCTCCCGCCGGCGGCGTCACCGTCATCTACTCCGTCACCAGCGGCACCGCCACCCTCGCCTGCGGGCTTCCCGTCTGCTCCGTCACCGCCACCGGCGACGGCCGCGCCACCATGAACGTCACCGCCGCCAACGGCACATGGTCCATCGTCACCGCCTCGCTCACCAACGGCTCCAGCCTCCAGGCGCAGTTTGTCGGCGGAACGCCGCCCGTTCTCTCCGCGCTCACGCCCCAGCTTTCGCTCGCCGCCGGCGCCACCTTTACCTGGACCGTTCAGGCTCTTGTGCTCTCGAACGGCATGCCCTCGGCAACCAGTCCGTCGCATGGCAAACACCCTACCGGCGGCGGCATCTCTCCCCTCGGCTCCGCCAGCGCTCTCACCACCTCTTCAGGCATCGCCAGCCAAAACGCTCACTGTCGGCCCGCTCGCCGAAGGCCAAACCGTCACCATCAACGCCTGCCTCAACGGAACCAGCCAGTGCGTCGCCTACACCGCCTTCGGTGCGCGTCCCGAATACGCACTCCTACAGCCCATCTCCGGCGTCAATCAATCTCTCGCCTCCTCCGGCACGCCCAGCCAGATCGCCCTTCGCCTCCTCGACATGGACGGCAATCCCATGGCTGCCGGCACCGTCACTCTCTACCAGGCTCTCTATGCCTGGACTCCGCCCTGCGCTCCGCACGTAGTTTGCGTGCCCGGCGCGCTCCTCGCCACGCAAATCGCCAACGCCACCTCCGCCCTCGATGGCTCCGTCACCTTCATCCCCGCCTCCATCCCCGGCGTTGCGTCCAGCCTCCTCGGCATCGCCGCCTCAGGCAACACCGCCGCCGTCCCCATCTCCATCGACCAGCATCCCTAGCCTCACTCGCCCACTCCACGCCGCCAATGCGTTCTCTGTTCTCTGTTCTCTTGTTCCCTCGTTCCCTTGTTCCCCTGTTCCCTTGTTCCCTGTTCTCATACAATGCAACCAGTGGTTACGCTCTAACTTCCCCAGCGGCTCCCCAACGGAAAGAGGTCCCATGCACGTCGCCGCCCTTATCGCCGGCATTCTCTGTCTGTTTCATCGTGCTGCTTGACGCCTTCCAGACCATCATCCTGCCGCGCCGCGCCTCCGGCCGCTTCCGCCTCACCCGCATCTTCTACATCGTCACCTGGCGCCCCTGGGGCTTCCTCGCCAGCCGCCTGCACAATCCTCGCAAGCGCGAAACCGCCTTCAGCTTCTATCGGCCCCCTTCGCTTGATCTTTCTGCTGGTGGTCTGGGCGGCCACCATGGTCCTCGGCTTCGCCCTCATCTTCTATTGCCCTGGGCAGCCCCTTTAACGACGCCGCGCAGCCCTCCGGACTTCCACTCCGACCTCTACGTCAGCGGAACCACCATCTTCACCCTCGGCCTCGGCGACGTCACCCCGCGCAGCGCCTGGGCCCGCGATCTCATCATTTTGGAGTCCGGCACCGGCCTCGGCTTTCTGGCCGTCGTCATGGGCTATTTCCCCGTCCTCTACAGCGCCTTCTCCCGCCGCGAAGTCAGCATCTCGCTGCTCGATGCGCGCGCCGGCTCTCCGCCCACCGCCGCCGAGCTCATGCGCCGCCACTCCTACGAAGGCGCGCGAACAGGCGCTGACTCTCGCTGCTTGTCGGAGTGGGAGCGCTGGTCGGCGGAACTGCTGGAGAGCCACATCTCCTATCCGCTGCTCTGCTACTTCCGCTCGCAGCACAACAACCAGAGCTGGATCAGCGCGCTGACCTCCATGCTCGACACCTCGGCGCTGCTCATCGCCGGCGTGCAGGGCCACGAAGCGCGCCAGGCTCAGCTCACCTTTGCCATGGCTCGCCACGCCATGGTCGACCTGGCGCAGATCTTCTCGCTCGCACCGGTCAGCAACGCTCCCGACCGGCTTCCGCCCGAGCGCTACGAGCAGCTTTACAATCTGCTCTGCCAGAGCGGCGTCAACGTTTGCCGCGACGGCCACTCCTACGAGCGGCTGCGAACATGCGCGCCCTCTACGAGGGCTATGCCGAAGCGCTGGGCCGGCTATCTTTGCATGCCGCTGCCGCCCTGGATCGCCGACCAGCCGCACAAGGACAACTGGCTCGCCGTGGCCAGCTGCGCGCCCAAACCGAGGCGTCCAACGCCTCCGCTTCCAGCGAGCAATCGCCAGCCGTCTCACCCGCCGACCTCCCAACCTTCCTTGACCGTCACCGCGACTTCTGAGATTCTGTTCCCTCGTTCCCTAGTTTCCCTTGTTCCCTAGTTCCCTTGTTCCCTAGTTCCCCTTGTTCCCTTGTTCCCCTGTTCCCTGTTCTCTGCCCCCCTCCCCAACCCTCCGGTAGTACACTAACCCCGCCACATCCTTCACAGGAGGTACAACCGTGCACCGCATCACCCGCGCTGCCGCAGTCATCGCCGCCGGCTTCATCCTCGGCGTCGCCGCTGTCCCCGCCGCTGCCGCGCTTTCCACCAGCGATGCATGCACTCTTCTCTCAACTGCCCAAATCACCTCAGCCATTGGCATTTCCGTCGGCACTGGAGTCTGGACAGCGCCAACCTTCAAGACAACCTGTTCCTGGAACGCCGCTGGCAGCGGATGGATCACCCTGATGATCACCAACCCAGACGCCTTCCAGTCCGCCAGGCTGCCCTCCAAAGGCTCCATCGTCGACACCACGGTCAGCAGCCTTGGCGACGATGCCTATTACCTCGCCGTCGGCGAAAATATCGGCCTCTTCGTAAAGAAAGGCACATTCGTCTTCAAAATCGCCATCTACGGGCAGGAGTCCCTCGATCAGAAGCGCGCAATGGAGAAGACCCTCGCCCGGCAGATCCTCTCCGAGCTTTAACCCGCAACCTCCTCTTCCCCGCTGCGGACTCCCGTGGAACCGCAAGATATTCACAGTCCCGCGCGCTCTTCCCTGCATCCTTAATCAACATTGGAGGTAAGAAAATGAACACCATCACCACCAAAGATGGCACCTCGATTTTCTTCAAGGATTGGGGCGCCGGAAAGCCCGTCACCTTCTCGCACGGCTGGCCCTTGAGTTCCGACGCATGGGACGCCCAGATGCTCTTTCTCGGCCAGCATGGCTATCGCGTCATCGCGCACGATCGCCGCGGCCATGGTCGCTCCGGCCAAACCTGGAATCGGGCAACAATATGGATCAGTATGCCGACGATCTCGCCGAACTTATCAACGCGCTCGACCTGAACGAGATCACCATGGTCGGTCACTCCACCGGCGGCGGAGAAGTCGCCCGCTACATCGGCCGCCACGGCGCCAAACGCGTCGCCAAGGCAGTTCTCATTGGCGCCGTTCCGCCCATCATGCTCAAAACACCCGGTAACCCCGGCGGCCTGCCAATGTCGGCCTTCGATGATATTCGCGCCGGCGTCGTCGCCGACCGCTCCCAGTTCTTCAAAGACCTCAGCCTCCCCTTCTACGGCTACAACAAGCCCGGCGCAAAAATCTCTGAAGGCGTGCGCGAATGAGTTTTGGCGCGAGGGAATGCAGTCTTCCATCGTCGCCTCCTACGACTGCATCAAGGCGTTCTCTGAGACGGACTTCAACGAGGACCTGAAGAAAATCGACGTCCCCACGCTCGTCCTCCACGGCGACGCCGATCAGATCGTGCCCATCGAGGATTCAGCGAAGCTCACAGCGAAGATCGTGAAAAATGCCACGCTCAAAATCATCCCCGGCGCGCCACACGGCATGTGCACCACCCTCGCTGGCACCATCAATCAGGAACTGCTCGCCTTCCTGCAAAAATCCTGAACCCCATCGCACGCATCGGGGATTGAATCAGCACGTCGTCACACTTCGCTGAAAACTCGATGTCTTGATAAAGCACGGCTTCGCACCTTGCTGGAAACTCGATTTCTTGAAACAGCACGGCTTCTCACCTTGCTGAAAGACCTCATCGAGGCTCCGTCTTGTGTCAGGGCACGACTTGAGTCGTGCCGCTGACGGAATAAAATCAATGTGGCCTTTAGGCCCTGAGGAATGTTCTTTAGCAAATCCGCCTGCTGTTCCCCATTTTTCGCAACCTGCCGGAGAACAGCCAATGAAACACATCACCTGAGGGGGACCAAAAATCATGGAGATCAAACGAAGCGGCTCCCAGCCTTCGCGCCCCGGCCCAGCCGATTGGTTCACCGGCAGCGTCCGCATCGACCCGCTATTCGCCCCGCCCAGCCCCGCGCGCGTTCAAGGCGCCAGTGTCACCTTTCAGCCGGGAGCGCATACCGCATGGCACACGCACCCGCTCGGGCAAACCCTCGTCGTCACCTCCGGCTCTGGCCGCGCGCAGCGCTGGGGCGGCCCCATCGAAGAACTTCATCCCGGAGATGTCGTCTGGTTCTCGCCCGGCGAAAAGCACTGGCACGGTGCCGCCCCCGCCGCAGCCATGACGCACATCGCCATTCACGAAGCCCTCGACGGAAAAACCGTCGATTGGCTTGAGCACGTCAGCGACGAGCAATATCAGGGCTGATCGCAGCCACCACCGTTCTGGCCCAGACCCGATCGCGCTCGCAGCCGGAAGACTCATCCGCACGCGGGGAAGTATCAGCGCAGAAACTACAATTTTAGATAGCGGTTACGGAGGGAGCAGGGAGCTTCAGCCCCCTGAAATTGGCTTCAATGATCTGGGCCTTCAGGCCCGGATTGAGCCGCTCCGAATCAAAAAGAGCTGTAGTGCTAACCGGCTCCGAAAAACTCTACATTCAGAATGCGCGCGGCTTCATCTGCCGCCCTTCAGGCGTAGCGAGCCATCGCCAGGTCCACGATCTCCCCAATCATCTGCGTATAGCTCAGCCCCGACTTCTTCGCCGCCATCGCAAACTCCTGCCCGCTCGAAAGCCACGGATTCGGATTCGCCTCGATCACATACACCTCGCCCTTGTTCGATAAACGCATGTCAATGCGCCCATAGTCGCGAAGCTTCACGGCGCGATAGGCCTTGAGCGCCACCTCGGCAAGCTTGTGCCGCTGTCTCTTCGTCCAGATCGTCGGCGATCGGCGATTTCGTCAGCTTGTACGCTTCCGTGTCTTTCTCGAACTTCACATCCTGGCTGGCGATCCTCGGCGTCCCCTTCGGAAGCTTTGAAAGATCCAGCTCCACCAGCGGCAGCGATCGTGCGCTCTCGTAGCTGCCCAGGATCGCAGCGTAAATCTCGCGTCCTTCGATGTACTCCTCGATCAGCGCCGGAGAATCGAACTCCGTCTGGATATAATCGACGCGCTCCATCAACTCCTTCACGCTGTCACTACGGCAGCTCGCATCGATGCCGATGGATCCGTCCTCCAGCGTCGGTTTCACAATCAACGGGAACGCGATGTCGTGCGCGTGGTCGATCGTGCCCCGATAGGCCGTCGCGAAGTAGGGCGTCTGAATGCCGTAAAAGGCGAACATCTTTTTCGCAATCGACTTGTCCTGCGCAAGAATGTGCGCGTGCGGTCCGGCCCCTGTGTAAGGAATCTCCAGCAAATCCAGGAACGCCGTCACGTGCATCTCTTTGGTGTCATCGCTCGCATACGATTCCGTCAGGTTGAAGATCAGGTCCGCGCCGCATTTGGTCAGCCCCAGCAGCGATTGCGTGCGGCCGTCCAGAATGTAATACGACGGCTCATGCCCGAGCTTCTCCAGCGCCTCGAAAATCTCTTCGCGGTCGTGCTTCACCGGCTTCTTCTTGCGCTTCTTTTGCCCCTTGCGCTTGCGCGGTGCGGGCTCTTCTTCCTGTGCTTCTTCGGGCTCTTCTTCCCACAAGTCGTACAGCACAGTTACTTTCAACTTCGTTCCAGTCATGCGTCCTCCAATCGGAGTGGCGGCGTCCGCCATTCCTCACGGATGAATAAACTTTCCTCGCGCCAGGTAATTCATTGAGAGCGCGGTGGTGTACACGCTAAATTCCGTCAGGTGCTCGGATTCGCGTCGCACGTCCACGCGCAACCCAAGATCCTCAACACGTTTGCAGATCGCCTCCACCAGCCGCTTCACAATCGGGCGTTGCACCCCGCTCCAATACGCAACCTTGTCCACAAGCGCCTTGCGATGTTGGCGCAGCATCTCCGCGGCAGGCCGCACTCCCTTCTGCCGCTTGCGCGAAATATTAAAAATGTCCGCCAGGTCCGCATCCAGCGCCAGCTCCTGCACCGGAACCTCCTCCGGCAGGCTCAGCCGATAGAACTCGCCGACAGTCGACTCCATCTCATCCACCGTGAAGTCGGTGCGCCCGCGGCGGCGGCTCGGTTCCACATCTCCCACTTTTCGCGCCATGCGATCCACGTAGCGCAGCTTGGCCAGTGCGTCCCAGCCTTTGTAGCGCTTTCGCCACTGCGAGTGAGGCGTCAGCCACACTGCAAACGTCTCTGCAAAATCCTCGTCCGGATGCTTCTGCGCGTACCACCCCGCCATGTGCCGAACATATTTTCGCGAAAACGGTATGGGACGGTAATTATCGCGATACGCGCGCCGGAACGGACCGAACAGGTCGCGCCATTCAGCCGATTTGTAAAACTGGTACGCGTAATTGAATGCGTGCCCCGCCTCATGCCGCATGTACATCATGATCTCGCGAGCATCTTCCAGGTCGTTCATCTCGCGCTCGAGCTGTGCCAGGTCCGGGTTGGCCAGATAAAACGGCATCCCGATCACCGGCTCGCCCGACGGGCATCCCCATTCGTCGGTCAGATAACAAAGCGGCCGGAACTTGTGAATGCCCTTGGCCTCCAGCTCGCGATAAAGCTGCTGCACGCATCGTTCCAGCGGAGAGCCCTCGAGCTTGAGCCCGAGTTCGCGAATGGGCTTGGCCAGAATCTCCTGGAACTCCGTTCGGGTTTGCTCAAAATCGCGCACGTAGCTATTCAGATTTCTACACCACGGCCCCGGCTTTCCCGCCGCAGGACATACCGCCTAATACCACACTCGTTACTAGCACTTATGGGGGGAAAAGGGGTCTTCAGACCCCTGAAAGCGAGCCGACAGAACGCGTGACTCTAGCCGCGCGCCGGGTGCCCCCGGTCCCTCGCATTTGGGGACCGGGGATTACGCTTACGGCAAGAGGGCCTACATCCAAGCTCCGCTTGGGTGGGGTATCGCGTTCTGTCAAGCTCCCCGGTGCCTCAACGCCGCCGCCAATTCCTCCCGAACTCGTTGCTTTTCTGTCCCCTGACCCCTGTTCCCTGATCCCTATTTTCTTTGCAGGTAATTTCCCCCTCTCGGCGCACAATATACCTGGGATCACAAAAGCAGCGGATCACTGCACCCTATTCTCTATTCTCTGTTCTCTATTCTCTGTTCTCTGTCTTCAACCGCCGTAACTTCTTTGCTATGTGGATGCTGCAAGTAACTCTTTACCTGCCTATAAGATGCAGCGATGACATTCCATACAGGCATGAAAACAACCGGCTTACTCGCAGAATCCAAGACACCGGGGTAGGGGCAAAGGGGTACCGAAGAGTAAACACTCCGCCAACGCGCTAACTCCCAACTTGGCCGCTAAGAGCTAGCGGCTGGTAGCTAGCAGCCAGAGGCTGCTTCCCTGTTCCTCGCCCTCCGCCCACTACAATAGAAACTGAACTCAACCCTCGAGGAAAATCATGCCGCTCTCCGGAGAAGCTATCCGCCTGATGAATTACATTGACGACGTTGCCGTCACCCTGCGCAGGGTGCTCGCAACAATCCCTACTCTCTCTGCTGAAGAGCGCGCCAAGGTCGCCGAGCATCTCATTCAGGCAAGGCCCAGCGCCCAGGATGTAGCCGACGCCCTCACCGCAAAGTAAGTAAGATTCGTGATCACAGTCGCGATTATCGGGGCCGGCCCCCTTGGCCGCTGGCTCGCGCTCGGCGCGGCTCGCGCCGGCTTTCGCGTCCTGCTTGAAGACGTAATGCCCGGCAATCTTCACCACGCCCGCGAGTCCATCCGCCAGCAACTGGGCCCCCAGGCTCTGCCCGCCGTCGCCTTCGTTTCAACAATCGAAGACGCCGTGCGCGAGGCCGACCTGGTCATCGACTGCGTGCCCGACGAGCTCGAATCGAAGCTGGAAATCCTCTGGCTGGTCGACCGCATGGCCCCCCCGCGCACGGTCATCGCCACACCCACAACAAATCTCTCCATCGCCGACCTGGCAAGTTGCACCAACCGACCGGAAAAGTGCATCGCCATCGCCGCTTCGCCCGTGGATCTGACTGCCTCCTCCGATCCCGATCTTCTCCTCCGCGCCGCCCCGTCCACCAGCAAAGAGACCATGGCCCTCCTGATGGATTTCTGGACGCAGCTTGGCCTCCGCCCAAAAATTGAGCGGACAAACTGAGTTTCGGTTTTTTCTCTGTTGTGCCTCGCCCGCTTACAGTCTGCAGATCAGCAGCTCGCGCTCGTAAATCATCTCTGGCGGCAAATGATCGTGCACGTCGATGAAGAGCTCTTCGTGGCCGATAATCTCCTTGCGCCACGCTGCTGGTTCGACGACCTGCATCTCGTCGAACTGCTCGCGCTCCAGGTCAAGTCCCGCCCATTCCATATCGTCGTAATATGGAGTCCAGCCGATCGGCGTCTCTTTCCCCTGCGCGCGCCCGTGCACGCGGTCCACAATCCACTTCAGCACGCGCATGTTCTCACTGAAGCCCGGCCACAGGAACTTCCCATCCTCGCCCTTGCGGAACCAGTTCACGTGGAAGATACGCGGTGTCGAGCTGAGCGAGCGCTGCATCTTGATCCAGTGCCTGAAGTAGTCTCCCATGTGATAACCGCAGAACGGCAGCATCGCCATCGGATCCCGCCGCACCTTTCCCACCGCTCCAGCAGCCGCCGCCGTGGTCTCTGAACCCATCGTCGCACCCACGTATACGCCTGCGCTCCAGTTGAACGCCTGGAACACCAGCGGCATCGTCGTCGATCGCCTGCCACCGAAGACGAACGCGCTGATCGGCACGCCCTCCGGATCTTCCCATGCCCCATCGATCGACGGGCATTGCGATGCAGGCGCCGTGAACCTTCCATTCGGATGCGCAGCCTTGGCTCCGGTCTGCTTCCCTATCTCCGGTGTCCACCGTTCGCCACGCCAGTCCAGGCACTCCGCGGGTGGCTCATCCGTCATTCCCTCCCACCACACACCTCCATCCGGCGTCAGCGCCACATTGGTGAAGATGGAGTTCCTCCGCAGCGTGGCAATCGCATTGGGATTCGTCTTGTCACTAGTCCCCGGCGCCACGCCAAAGAACCCTGTCTCGGGATTGATAGCCCGTAGTTGCCCGTTCGCGTCCGGCCTGATCCAGGCAATATCGTCGCCAACCGTCGTCACCTTCCAGTCACTCAGCGCCTTGGGTGGCACCAGCATCGCCAGGTTGGTCTTGCCGCATGCCGAGGGAAACGCCGCCGCTACATACGTCTTCTCTCCTTGCGGTGACTCCAGACCCACTATCAGCATGTGCTCCGCCATCCAACCCTCGTCGCGGGCGATGTTCGAGGCTATGCGCAGCGAGAAGCACTTCTTGCCCAGCAGTGCGTTGCCGCCGTAGCCGGATCCGAAGCTCCATATCTCGCGCGTCTCCGGGAAATGCACGATGTATTTTTGGTCGTTGCAAGGCCACCGCACATCCTTCTGTCCCGGAGCCAGCGGCATTCCCACCGAGTGCATGCATGGCACTACGCGCCGCGTGTCGCGGTCGATCTCGGCCAGCACCGGCAGACCGATCCGCGTCATGATGCGCATGTTCACCACCACGTACGGCGAGTCGGTCAACTGCACGCCGATGCGCGACATGGACGAACCCACTGGCCCCATGCTGAAGGCCAGCACATACATCGTCCGTCCCCGCATGCAGCCGTTGAACAGCTCCTTTAGCTTCCGCCGCATCTCATACGGGTCCACCCAGTTGTTGGTCGGGCCGGCATTGTCCTTTGAGAGTGAGCAGATGAATGTCCGGTCCTCTACTCGCGCCACATCCCGCGGATCGCTGCGCGCGTAGAAGCACCCCGGCCACTTCTCCTGGTTCAGGCGGACGAACGTCCCCCCGGCCACCATCTCGTCGCACAGCCAGTCGTACTCCGCCTGGCTCCCATCCACCCAGTGGATGGCGTCCGGCTGTGTTAACTCAGCCATCTTTTCAACCCAGCGAATGAGGTGTTTGTTTGTCGTCAGCGGTTTGGCGATGCTGGTTTTCCCCGGCTTCATACGTATTCCTCATCTTCAGATAATGGGCGAGCGACAGGAAACCCTATGCGACGAGTGGTACACATTCATTTTCAGCCCGGCGTTTCAGCGCCAGGGTTCAATAATCACCAGAAAATCTTGGGGGCTTTACTCTATTTATATTTGATCCTAAACCTGGATAGCAAGAAACACGAACTTGTCAGCCAGGCTCAAACCCGCTGCCCCGGCAGTGCTCTCGGTGCTGCATTTTTCCGCGGCCCCTGTCGCGACAAATGGAAACTTATCGTAGTCGGAATGCCTGGACATCAGCTCTTCATATCGTAATGGACCGGCGCGAGCAGCCGAATGCAAATCGGCATGAACGCAGCAATCTCTCTGTCATTGCTGTCCCTTAGTCGCGTGCGCTTCAAGCATCGCTTCCGCCTGCTTCTCCAGCAGCAACGTCTCTGCGCCCGGATGTTTTTCGAGCTTCTCAGCCTCTTGCAGGTATGCAGGGTCGTGGTAATTCACGGCGGCCAGCAGCAACGGTTCAGCCACGCTCCCGCCGTCCACTCCATTGATCGCCTTGTAGGTCCACACCTTCGTTCCCTCCGCATAGGGCAGCAGATATTCCAGGTCAAGCCGTATCGATGCGCTGTCCGGAGCTCGGTAGCTCCAAAGGTTGACTCCAGCTTCCCGCGCCTCCACGGCCAGCCATTCCAGGGCCGTCAGGTTAAAGACTGAGTAGGAGAACGACTTGGTGCGCGTCAGTTCCAGAGGCTCGCTCCCGTCGGGCTTAATCTGCAGTTCGATGCGCTTTGTCTTCGCGGTTTCGTCCACCTTGCGCGCCAGCTCCTTATCGCCCAGAAACAGGGCAATCCCGGTAATCTGCTGGTCGAACCAGCTCCCGTGATTGTTCTTCGCGTCAGATTCATCGTGGCCATTTTTGCTGGTTTCGAGCCAGTTCAGGTATTCGGAAAACCACTTTCGCAAGCCTGCCCGGTCTTGCTGCGTGAGCGCCGCCGATCCAGAGAGAAGCGTGATTCCGTCCAACAGCCGCGGAATGCCGCGCACATCAATCAGCCCTGTGCCTCGACCCGTATTCACGCCCAAGACTGCCTGCGCATAATTCAAATTCGGATTCATCCTCGTCGCCGGGTCGAGAAACCATGTGCGCAGCAGCAGCACGGCCCGTGCCGCATACGCCTCGTTGCCTGTCAGATAGTAGCCCAGCCCCAGCGCATGCACCGCGCTTTGCACTTCATTGAATTCGTGGTCGTCCGTCACTTTGTAGCGGTCCGGATTCGTCTCGCCGTCATGCCGGATATAGGGCAGGCCGTTCGCTGTTGCTGGATTCGGCCACCAGTAGGGCGCGAGACTCATGTAGTCATGCTTGTCGCCGCTCGGTGGTGTTTCCTTCTTGTCCATCACCGAATAGGGCCCAACGCTCATCGCCCGATCGGCGTCGGCGCGCACTGCTTCGAGAATCGCCGGATCTGGATGTGCCTTGACCTGCGCCAGAAAAGCGCCGTCAAGCTCAAGTGTGGCAGGTGGCGCAGCGGGCTGAGCCAGCAATGGGGCCGTCAACAGAAATATGACTAACAGGAATCGCATCGGCATGTTGCTCCAGAGAGATTTTTGAGCTCCGGAAACGCAACACCGGCCTCTAGCGCAGGATTATAGCGCCCGGCCATCTCATAATTTTGGAAACCTTTAGCTCACTCCGTATACGGGTATTGCCGCTCCGTGGATCACCTTCGCATCGTCGCTGCACAAAAACAGGATCACGCGAGCAATATCCTCGGGTTTCGGCCACGTCGCGTATTCGGCATTAGGCATCGCCTTCCGGTTTGCCGCTGTGTCGATGATGCTCGGCAAAATGGTATTCACGCGCACACCTGTTCCCTTCACCTCCGCCGCCAGCGAATCGATCAATGCGACGGCGGCGGCTTTCGAAGCAGCATAAGCGCTGGCTCCAGCTCCATGATCCACCGCGGCTTTCGCCGCCACGTTTACGATCGATCCCTGCTTCTGTTTGAGCATGGGCTTGATCGCGGCACGTGCCAGAACATAACTCGCGCGCAGATTAAGTGCCAGCATCCGATCCAAAACCTCGGTCTCCATCTCCCACAGCTTCACGCCGCCGGCATAGCCGCCAACCGTGTTGACCATTGCATCCAGCCGGCCATGCTCGGGAACAATACCTTCTACGAAACGGTCAACTGCTGCTTCATCGGTCAAATCCACAGGCTGCCCTTGCAAAAGTGAACCATCAGCACCGGCCGCACGTTGCAGCGCGGCAAACGAATCTGCCGCGTGATACGGGACCATCACCGTCGCCTTTTCCCTCAGGAAAGCCAGGCTCACCTCGCTCCCCAGTCCCCCAGTGCCGCCGCCCACCAGAACCACCTTGCCTGCAAAGCTCATATTCAATTCGCCCCCAGATGCGCGCGAAAGAGCCTGCGCTCTTCCTATAGTTTCATACACCCAAACGGCCGATTCGAGGTGGTCAAGCGGTCAAATGCTGGCGCCTTCCCCTGGCTCAAAATGTGCGAAGCCGTTCGGGCGCACCAAAACATTCCAGATTTTGGGAATTCGATGTGAAAGGCTGGAGATTTAGGGATGGATTTGGCTCCTCAGGTAGGACTCGTTCCCTTCCTCCTCCTTCTAACGCATTGAAAATAAGTAAGTTATTGAATACAAACACCGAAGGATTTCGCCTATTTCGCAGGTTTCGCCTGCTTCATATTTTCTTGGGACAGATTTTAGGACAGAAGATTTGTGAAGCGGTGGCGTGCTTGGCCGCGCATTTGCTCTCGGGCGGGTGAGCGGGATGCGGATACTTGCGCCTTTATTTCGAGAATTGCTTACAAAGCTGCCCTGACATCATGGTATCCGACCTTCCACGATAAGGGAGCCTTTTGGGCTACATGCAAATTGGCTTACGAATCGAAAGCCGATGCCATCAGGTCCTGCTCTGCTTTGGGGATATGAAATTGATTGGCTTCATCACGCCAATTCTGAACTGCCCTTCGAACGTCGTCAAAAACTCTGGAAGCCTGTTGCGCTGCCAGTCCATAATCCCGGCTCGCATCCATTGCAACGGACACATCGCAAGCGGTTTCGACTTCATTGATAGCCAGTGTTAATTCGGTCCTATCTATAGAGGGGTTCATATCGTAGGCCGGTGATAGTCGTATACCCTGCTCATCAACGAAGAAGCCGTGATTACGGAGATGGTCGTCCGTGTTGTGGATCAGGATATTGAAGAGGACGCGTCGGAATAGCTGCTCACAGTCCGCTGCGGTATTCATGCCTCGTGATTGCAGAAGATCGACAAGCTCCAGATAGCTGGCACCAGACTCCCCATCTTTATGCTGCGTGAGAGTCATGGCGGAAACGAAGGCCAACCGCCTTCCGTCCGCATTGCGGTCAAATCGCTTCGCAAGAAACGTTGTGTACGGGCTGCCCTCAAGTCGGAGTGGACGTGCTTCCGGCACAACAATACCGGCCTTCGCTGCAAGGCTGTTTGCCACCAGTTCCCATCCACCCATATCGCGTGTGTCCTGGCGGCTTGGAAATTTGGCGATGCAGAGTACGCCCTGTTCATCTCGTACAGAAGCTTTGGGCCTCGCACCACCCAGAGAGGTTCCCGGAGCAAAAAGCTGCGCAAGCCATCTCGCATACTCTGGGTGCTCCTCCTCGTTGAAATGCTCTTCAAATTGAAGGCTGGCAGCCTGGAGTTCACGAAGCGACGTGATCGGCGGAGCCGCGAGCCGCGCGTCACTATCAACAAAGGGGCCATCAGGCGATACGCGAAAGCGTAGTGCTCCAAGGCGAGTTTCGTCATGCACCCCCAACAGAAAATCCCACTCTGTCAGGGTTCGGGGCCTTTGGCCTTCCTGCCGAGCGCGCAGGTTCTCACGGCGTTGCATCAACACTCTGCCCCAGCGATCTGGCGAAGAGTCTAGAAATATCCCAAAATTTGCGCGATCGGGCGCGGGATATTGATGGCCTGTAACCAGAGCGAGATCAGGGTCGAATGCAAACGCCGCTTCACTTGCAAGCCACGCTTTCTCGTAGTGGAAAGAGAAAATGTCACCGGACCGGCTCTTTTGTCGGTGCAATTCGCCCATCAGAAAAGGTGCATGAAAGCGTTCGAGATCGGCGTAGACATAGGCAGTATCGAAGTGACTCATGCCTTCCCCGCTTCGCTTCCGGGGAGCCCTGCGGAATCAGAAGTCGGAGACTCTTTCTTGGGAGCACGGCGTTTCGGAGTGATTCCAGCGTCCTGCAATTTTCGACCGAGGACATCGTCAATAGCCAAGCGAGAGAGATCATCTTCCAGTCGCAGAACCTGCATCACGCGAGCGTAAACACCCAACGCAACCCCAGGATCGCCACGCTCTACTTTGGAGAGAGTTCGTCTCGTAATGCCGGCGCGCTGTGCTACAGAGTCAGCAGAGTATTTTCTCCGAAGCCGGGCCAGCTTCAGATTCTCGCCGAAACCTTCGAGCAAACGTGAGACTCGCGGAAGTAAGACTGGGATCACCTTTGGCATAACGAGAATTATTATACCCAAATATAGGCATTATTGAGCATTTATATTCCCATTATTGACGAAAAATACGATTGGTGAAGACGTTTCGGTAATGGCTGGCTGAAATGCTCTCCCAGTTACGAGGGGTGATGCCAATGTGGTGGATACTGTCGGTGAGGCTCTGAATGAGCTGCTTCGCAAGCCGAAGTGGGCCGCTGTACACGGAGGGCATGTGGCTATGAGCTGCCTCTCCCTGCTGTCGGCCTTCGACCTATCGTTCCATAGTTTTCGGCGGCCGCAAGGGCCACGAAACTAATGGTCCAGGCAACGAGATTCGGAGGAACTCGTCGAAGCGCTTGTGAGCCAGCAGCACGCATCACTCTGCAATAAACGTCAGACCTGCGGCTTTGTCGCAACGTTGAGACGGTGCGTGCATATTTGCCAACTCGCAGGTGATGGCGAGCGAGAAGATTCAATTCTGTCCGGCCAGAAATGCGAATCACGAGATAAACAATGAACAACGATCGCTTCGCCATGTAGCTGACCAAGGTACCCGCCACTTGTACTCGCGACAGATCCGCTCTCTACTTTCTCGGCCCACTTTTTGCACACCAGGCCACCTTGAGACCGCGAAATAGGAGGGGACACAGCCCGAGATAGCTGATGCCGGATCAGCGTACGGTTCACGACGGATGTGATGGAAGTTGAGCCGATACCCGCGTTGGGAGTCTGGGCTCGAGAGACTCGGTAGAACGGACGTTCTGGCGACCTCAAGATCAGGAAGCCGCAGGATGGCTTTTGGTTTCTTTCTCTCATTTCTGAAATGTTCTTACTTCATCCCCGTGGCGCCTCCGGGGCCACAGATCCATTGAATCCGTTTACCGGGAGCTGGAAGTCGGGAGCGGTCTAAAATGGAAGCGAAACTTCCCCATCGGCGACCATCCTCCCGGATTGCTGAAGCCGAGACATGTTGTGGACAAATCAATGCGACGGACTTGGAGCATTTCCAAACGCACCTTCACTTTTCAAGTTGGTTTGAGTTGAACGCACCATTTACCGCTTGGTGGCAGTGCACGCTGTGGCCGTTGATACGCAGTTGCTGGCCGTTTGCCGCGGTGGCGTCAAAGAGCGATCGAAGGTCGATCCCATGATCCTTGGCTCGGTGCCGCCAGGGATACAACCTCTATTTGCTCGGGTCGATCACGCGACCGATAAAGAGAATCCCACCAGATCGATTGTCACGAATCAGAAACAGGAAGGGATGATCGGCGGTGAATACAACCGGCGGTGGTTCATGGGGCATCGCCGTGGCCTTGAAGGTCAATCCAGTTGCCGCCGCGGCCTCGGTTCCTTTTTCATCGACCGAGATGTATGCCTTGTGGATGGCCGCCGAAATCCAGAGATTGCGGTCGCCGGTCATGCCGGAAAAGTCGGCAGTGCTTTGTTGAAATGCCATCGTCATTCCCAACGCGGCCAACGCATTATTGAGTTCGAACTGAGCGGCCATCTTGAATCGGGGAAGCATAACAATCACCTTGTAGGGGTAGATCAACTCGGAGAGCCATTTCTGCACATTTCCCGCCGTAAATGATTTCTCCAGCGCGGGAAGGCCAGCGATGTCATTGGGCAGAAAGACAATCATGGAGAGCGCCTCGCCGGTGTAGGGAAGCTCCAATTCTTGAAACGTTCCGCCATCAAAGTACTTGTAATTTCCGGAGCGATACATGAGGGGAGCCTGAACAGACAGCGATGCGGAGAGATGAAAGGGCAGGGTTCGCGTGTAGGATGCGGGAAATGGGTCGCGCCAGTCGCCCTTGAAGTAGATGGCGTTCGTAAGCACCAGGCGAGTATCCGGGGTGACGGAGCCGGGGCGGAGCAGATTCATAATCTTGCCTGCGGTTTGCTGCTCTACCCACTTGTTGATGGTGACGCGCGCGGCTTCAGGAGCGGCTTTGAAATCGATGGGGTTGAAGTCTGCGCCGTAATCGGTTTTAGTGAGGCTGAGGAAATCGGGGAGAAAGGCTTCTTCCTTCGCGGCCCAGAGGGCGTCCGCCAGGTGCAACTGGTAACCTTCGCGGGCGACGTTGAGGTTGGTGAGCAGTTCGCTCATCGCCGGATTCAAACGATCCGGAGGTAGCATGAAATGGAGCGAGGCGGCCATCTCGGAGGCGGTGTTGCCATGTGCGCCGGCATAGGCGACGGCGAAGGCGGTGGAGATGCTCGCCGGCGAGAAGAAGAGGTTGCCGTCCCGCTGACGCAATTGGCCATAGAGGTCAACGGCGAAGGCATTGTTGCCCTGAACGAGTGTTGCCTGATCGGAGCTAGCTGACGGCGGCTGCGCAGTTAGAGCAGCATGGCTGCCCGGGAAAGCGAGAAGCGCGGAAAGCAAAAGCTTGATCGTGCCTCCGAGTCGCAGGCGTCCAAAATCATTCCCAATCATCTCTGTGTCTCCTGCTGAATTGCATCATTGTAGCCGGGGAAATCGCGTGATAGGAAGAGACTTGTCATCGTGGCATCCTGACAGGTGGCGGCTGGCGGACCGGCTCATCAAGCGCATCTGGAGGGGTCGATGAGGCTTCTACCTTGCATACTTTTGTGCGATGCACTTCGAATCCAGGGTCAAGCGTTCGTTGTGTCAATACGAATAGCGATTCGTTTTGTCCGTGAACCTCGCTATACCGATAAATCGTGCTGATGCCTTCGCTGGTTTCATAGCCGTCTACCGGACTCTCTGCAAATCTCAGCGCGTTCGCTGGCGACGCTTCGGGACCGAGCTCCCCACCTGCATGCAACGATTCGGCCGCGTAGGACCGCACCAGCTTGGTCCAGTAGGCGCCCAGCATCTCTGGCGTGGCGAAGATGTCAGCCCAGACGATGTGTCCACCGATTGCCGCCACTACACCGACAACATTTTCCTTGAGCAGCATTTGTATTGTCTTATTGTCGTCTCCAAGCACCGGCTTGGCGACGGCATCTACCTGAGTGGCCGCCAGAGGAGACGCCATGGTTGCGGCATAGGAAGTTGTCGCCGGCAAGTTCCAGTAACGCACCCCAGGCATGGGTTGACGGCCGTTTTCCTCGACTCCACCGCTCGGAAAATCCGGATGCGGAGTCGGCACACCTGCACGCTCGGCAGCGATAGAATCCCGCACGGCGCTCCATACCCTCAACTGATCCTGCTCAACCATGGCCTGCGCGCGAACGGATGGTTCAACCATAAAACTCATCTCCCCCTTTTCGCCGGTGGCGTGAAAAACAGGTGTCTTTTCGTCCCAGCGTCCGGGCTCGATACAAAAGACCGATAGGTCCAGCGGTTGGCTATGGGGAGGAACTATGCGATCCTTTCCGATCACCCGGTCCTGCTTTCCACCTGTCACAATCTCACCTGCCAATAGCAATAGCGGCAACTTCGAATTGTTTACCAGCACCAGGGTATTTACTTGATCGCCTTCGGGCTGCATTGCCAGATCACCGCTTGCCGAAGGATGGCGCGCCAGCCCGCGCGCTTTGCCGGCCTCTTCAATGACTACCTGTCCTGTTCGCAAGCCATCGTCGAGGGTCAGGTAACGCCAATGCGAGGCGGCGGCAATGGCGCGGACTCTTGCAATCGGGTACAGGATGAGACCTCCCGAATCGATTGGCTCCATGACACGGTAGTTGCTGGTTTCTTCTACGGGTGCAGCGCCGCAGAAACTGGCGAAAGGCCCCAGAAGCAGCGTGCAAAACGCACAAGCAAGAGCAGCCCGCATTCCAATCATTTCGCATCTCCTCATCAGGCAGAATGGATCCGCCCTCACTGGATGAACGAATCATGGGGAGGGTGTTGCATTGTTTTTTTTCAGCAGCTAGTCTCGTAACATAGCCAACCAGCAAGGACGCGTCCATGGAATCCGCCGCCAACCTTCGTGAAGACGCAGAGGTTTCCGAGGCGACGCTGCGCACGTTGGCTGAGTTGTGGAAGTCCTGTTCTGCTGGAGAACTGGGGATCGGAAAGGAAGATTTTGAGAGGCTGCTGCTTGGGATAGGAAGACGCTATCGCTTCGGCCATCCTGAGAGGCAGACGACGCAGGCCGGGGAGCAAGTTCGTTTTCTGCGCGAGATCAAACTTGAAGACCTGCTACTTGCCTACGCCTGCGCACAGGGCAGTGAGATCGCGTGGGAGCGGTTCCTTCTTCTCTATCGCGAAACCCTGTATCAGGCCGGATGTAGCATTGCCGGGTCGGACTCGCTCGGCCGTGAACTGGCTGACTCGCTTTATGCCGATCTTTTTGGCCTGCGCGAAAAAGAGGGCGAGCGGCAGTCCCCCCTGCGTCACTATCACGGTCGCGGTCCGCTCGCCGCATGGCTGCGAAGTGTTCTTGCTCAGCGTTACGTGGACCACTATCGCCGCCATCGCCGTGAAACCCCTCTAGACGAACACGAGGAACCGGTCGCCTCATCCAACGCGCAGACGGCTTCGGATGGAGATTTCAGTGCCGGTGGGGCAGTCTTGCGCAAGGCCGTGGAAGGTGCTCTCCATGATCTCAACCCCGAAGAGCGTTTTCTGCTGACGGCATATTATCTTGATGGAAGGACTCTGCGCGAATTGGCGCCTCTGCTGATGACTCATTCATCCACGGTTCATCGCCGTCTGGAGCGTTTGACTGCGCAACTACGCAAGCATGTCCTCAAAGATCTTCGACGGGCAGGATTTGACCGGAGACAGGCCCAGGAAATTCTGAGTGTCGATGTGCGCGATCTGGAAATTCCGTTGAAAAAGATTCTGCAACTGTCTTCAAGCGAGACGTTCCCTCTCAGTGGAGCCATTGAAGCGGAAGGAGGCAGCAGCGATGCGTGACGAATCGGCCGCGATGAAACATCCCGAGACCAGCCTGCTTGCAGCCTTTGCGCATAGCGCGCTGACAGCGCAAGAGCGAGCATCGCTCTTGATCCATCTGGGAGAGTGCGCGCGCTGCCGCGATGTTGTATTTCTGGCTCAACGATCTGAGTTGCCCGCTGAGCCGGAAAAATCTGTTACCCCGCGTCTCTGGCAAAGGCGCTTGATCTTCACGCTGGCCACGGCAGGGCTAGCCACATGCTTGCTGGTCATAGGCGTGATCGCCGGGATGCATCGCCTCGGCAATCGCTCGCGCGACTCCGAGACGGCCGCCTTACGGCCACCACTGAATCCGTCCCCTGTTGCGATCTCTCCTCCAGCAATCACAAGACCGCCGGAAAGCACCCGTCGCAAGCCGCCACTCCCTGTTCCGGCTGAGATCGTTCCACGCATTCCTTCGATCCCTTCGATAGGGGCCGACTCCAGCACCGGCATCTCGATGCCTCAAACATCGACGCGCGAAATGGAGAATCCACTGCCGCCCCCGGAAGCGCGAAACTCCGCGGAGCAGGCTGAAGCGCAGGAAAAAATGCGGTGGCGAGAGCAAGCAGCCGCACAAGCGTCTGCGCAACCGGCGGAACAGGTGAACAATTCCGCCCCAGCAGCCGGCGCGCGCGCCGTCATACCTACGCTTAGTGGCGTGCGGTTGCTGCCCTCCATCGGACAGGTAAATGGATCGAACACCTCGGCCGATAGCGCTTCGAAAGGCACTGCGCCCGTCGTAACGCTGCAACCTCAAGCACCAGGCACTGACTCGGAAATGCACCTGCCCAGTGGACTTGCAGTGTCATCCCGCATCGAGATCGAAGGGCGGATTCTGGTTCTCGATACTGCCGGCGCGCTCTTTGCCTCTGACGATCAGGGCCAGCACTGGCGGAGGATGAAAACTCCCTGGGTGGGCAGAGCCTACGAACTGGTTGGCTTTCCGCCAGCGGCGGCTCCGGCGGCAGGCGGGACAGAGGCGCAAAGCAGCGCTGCTGCACTGTCCGGTAAAACTCCATCAGAGCCCGTCTACGATGTGGTGATAGCCGTCTGTGCGACGGGAGAACGGTGGATGAGTCTCGATCACGGGGAGACATGGGTGCCGGCGGCACCAAACCGGCGTCCGTAAACGACGTCCCTAAACGAATAGACAGCGCTGGCTCCCGTGACCTCTGCGAACGATTTGCATTTCTTTTTCACAACGCCAATAATTACTCCCAATGCGTCCGTGACGGTAGGCAGTTTATCCTCCACCAGCAACCGGAAGGTTCCGGAATTACCCGTTTCGCGCAGCGGCCCCCAAAAATCTTGCAACACCCGTCTCATGGCCCGTTCCTAGTGCAGAGGTGGTTCATGTTGAATCCAGAAGAGAGATTCCGAAGGATCTCCCGGCCGTTAATCTGTGGAGGGATGCGGATCGGCTATTTTCTGTCAGCCGCGGTGCTGCTGGGGTTGGTTTTCTGCTGGCGGCTGAATGCGCAATGCTTTGAAGAACCCTTCGCGCCCAGGGCTTGTGCCGTCCCATGCAGCGAGGGTGGTTATTGTGCTCCGAAACCTCCTCCTCCGCGCCCCAACCCGCGCCCGAATTACCGGCAGCCAAGCAACAATCCGTCCTCGTCCAGCACCCCGGCGGTGCGCACCGAGCCCCTGAGCAAGAAGGAACAGAAGTTCTATGACCAATATCACTCGGCCTTGGACCAGGCGTCGGCTGCCTGGAGCAACAAGAACTACCAGCAGGCGCTCGATCTGTATCTAGCGGCACAAAGGATGCTCAATACGAATGTCGACCAGGGCAATGTCGCAATTCTGCGAGGCATTGTCGCAGAAGAGGCCGGCAATGATGGTGCAGCGCAGGCCTTCTTCAATCAGGCGCATCAGGTTTGCGAAATCTGCTGGCTCGATCCAGCCTTTCTGGCCAATTACCAGAAGTGGGTTGCCGACTACGTCCAGGAACAGGTGGCAAGCCTCCAACAGCGCGTGAACAGCATCGATGCATCCGTCTCGCCCCGCGTGGCTGAACTCGAGGCGAAGGCCGAGGCGATGGCCATCCAGCCCACGGGCGCCGGGAGCGCGCTTTTCGGCATCCCGGTCAACGGTCCGCTTCCCGCGCTGGCTCCGTCCGTGCTCTCCACGACCACCATGTCCTCCAACCTCCAGGACCTGATCAGCATCGCGCAATCGAGCCAGGACGCGGCGCAGATTGCACTGTCTCATTCCGGCCAGCCGCTGAGCCAGACAGACCTGGACCTGGCAAAGGCGCTCTCGAATTGCGGCATTGACGGGGTGCCCTGCGAGAAGGTGGACCGCGTTGCGTATCCGCGACCGGAGCAGAATCCCAATACCGCCGATCTGGCTTCGCACATTCCGGCGGTCGGCTTGGGGGACGAGCAGATTCAGAAGCGGCTGCGAGAGTACGCAGCCGCCGACGCATTCCGCAAAGAGGAGGAGCAGAAAGCGGCCGACGTGACCGCGCAGATCAAGGCGGGCGGAGACAAGGAAGTTCTGGGGGCGTACCTAGCGGACCTGAATGGTGAGGCGCAGCGCGCCAAAAAGCAGGAGGACGATTCGCAGTCGGCCATCCAGAATCGCATGGCCAACCTTGGCCTTACGTGGAGCGAGCAGGCTCCCAAACCGCCGGCCAAGCAGTGAGGGCATGAACATCATCCCTCACCAGGAGCTGAATCGGAATGCGTAAAGGAATGTTTGCGGGTCTGATCTTGGCGGGGCTCGCGCTGAGCCCCCGCGCCACCCTGGCAGTGGACTGCGAAGTGGTGCCGTACGGCGCGTATTCCGGCGACCTATCGGCAGTGCTGAGCGGGCTGGACCAGGGCTGTTCCGCTGACACCGCTTACTCCGGAAACTCGGCGCTTTACTATGCCATCAATGAAGGGCATGACAATATTGCCGTGTTGCTGCTCAATCGCGGCGCCGATCCCAATATCGCCAATGCCGACACCTGGACAGCGCTGGAAGAGACCGTTAAAAAAAATGATCTCGTAGCCGCGCAGGCGCTACTGGATCATGGGGCCGATCCCAACCGGACCGATTCTGACGACTGGTCGCCGCTGCTTGTTGCCGCGGAGAAGCCGCAGAACACGCAGATGATTGCGCTGCTGCTGGAAAATCACGCCGATCCGAATCTGGCTACCAGCGCGGGCTGGACCGCAATCAGCATCGCTCTCAACGATGCTTGGGTAGTCAATAAGGACCATAAAGAGGAGACTGCGCTGAGAACCGTCGAGCTTCTGCTCGTTTACGGCGCCGACCCGAATCGCCGTTCCCCGGAGCGCCTCTCTCCGCTGGCCAATGCTCTAGGTACCCCTGGCGAGGAGGGTGGCATGCCGGACTTCAACAAAAACGCCAACAAGCAGTTGTTTCTGGCTTTGCTGGCCGCAGGCGCGAATCCGAACACGGCAGAACCGCGCACGGGGCTCGGGGAGGTTCCTGTCTTGTATTACGCGCTGCAAAACAGCGACCCCGATTTCCCCCTGGCCTTACTGAAGGCGGGAGCGGACTGGAAGTGGGCAGGTGCGGCAGACGAGCCGCTGGCAAGCCAAGCCTGTCTTTACGGACCGCAGCGGATCAAGCTTTTGGCCCGTTACGGCGTGGACTTCAACTGGGAGACAAGCGCAAACGTAGCTGACAACGATGATTGCCTGACCAAGGAGAACCTGGCTGCGCTGGTGGATGTCGGCGTTTATCTGGATTCGGCGCATTCCGAGTCGATCCCCGACGACGAAGACGAATCGGCACGCTCTCCACTGGCCCACGCAGCGGGTGTTGCACCGGCATCGATGAAGGTGAAGTTGCTGATAGATGCCGGCGCGGATCTTCCCTCGCCGATCAAGCCGGGCGTCAATCCCTTGTTTCCCGATTCCTTCCTGCTGGACATGGCGGCGACAAACATGGCGGACGCTGCAGGTGTGTACCGGGTGCTGATCGACTACGGCGTCGATCTGCTGGGCAAGAACCAAGCAGGGCGGACGCCGCTGGAAGAGTTCGATTCGGTGAATAAGGCCCTCCTCAGCATCTCTGATCGTGGTAGCCTCGCTACGCGGCAACTGCTGGTCGCGGCGATCAAGACGCGGAAGGTCACAAGAGGCTTTATTGCTTCCGCGATGGTTCCTGTGGAGAGTGCGAAGCCCGCGGATCGTCCGGGGATGTGCGAGAGGGTTCTGGCCGATGGAATTCCGATGTATCGGAAAGACCCCGGGTCGATCATGCTTCGCACGGCGCTTGCCGAGGCTGCCAATTGCATGGCTTTGCCGCCTCCTCCGTCGCCGGAAGCCGTTGCCCACGAGCAGGCAGCCCTGACTCTCTATGCCAAGGCGAAAACGCGAAGCGAGGTGCTGCAGGCCGCCGTCGAGTACGAGCAGGCCGAGTCGGCTTCGCCGTGGGTCCCTGTGTATCTCAGAAATCTGTGCACGATTTACGAGCTTGGCGGAGCCTACAGCCGCGCCAAACGCAATTGCATGATGTACCAGATCAGCCTTGCGTTCAAAGACCATGCGGCGGATGACCGGGAGGTGCAGGCAACGATTGAGCGACTGGATGCGGAGATTGCCATGGCCAGTGCCATTGATTGGTGTAATGGCGACGATCGGGATACGGCCCAGGTCATTGCCGGCTGCACGTCCCTCATTCAGTCGGGCCAATTGAGCGGCCCTAGCCTCGCGAATGTGTTCAACAACCGGGGCATCGCGTACGGGCAGAAGAGCGAATACGATGAGGCGATCGAGGACTATACCCAGGCGATCAAGCTCAATCCGAGCTATGCCGAGGCATTCGGAGACCGGGGCAACGCGTACTTGCAGAAGGGCGAATACGATGAGGCTATCGAGGATAGTAACCAGGCTGTCAAGCTCAATCCGAGCTATACCGCGGCATTCACGGACCGGGCCTACGCGTACGAGCACAAGGGCGAATACGATCGGGCGATCCAGGACTATAGCCAGGTGATCGCGCTCCAGCCCAATAACGCCGACGGCCTCAACAGCCGCTGCTACGACCGCGCCATCGTGGGGCAACTGCGACCGGCCCTTGAGGACTGCAACCAGTCGCTGAGCTTACGCCCGAACAACGCCGACACGCTCGACAGCCGCTGTTTTGTCTATCTCAAGATGAATAACCCCGATGCGGCCATTGCCGACTGTGATGCCGCGTTGGCCATCAACCCCAAGATGCCCTCGTCTCTTTATAGTCGAGGATTGGCCGAGCAGATCAAGGGCGATACAGCGGCTTCCAACGCGGACATCGCCACCGCAAAGGCCATCCAACCGGACATCGACAGCCGGTATGCCAAAATGGGAATCCCTGTGCCTGCGCCGTAGAGAGGAGGTTTTCGGCATGAAATTCGTAACGCGTCACCAATCTGCCGAACCATTGCCGCTCTGTGGGCGATTTAAGAACCTGGTGGAGCTTACCGCCGCGCCAAACGGAATTGCAGGATGTACCAGATCAGCTTTTGTTTCAAAGACCATGCGGCGGATCAAGGGGAAGTGCAGGCAACGATTTAGAGCTGGATGCGGAGATTGCCATGGCCAGTGAGAGCGTGCGGCTCGATCTTTCAGCCAAATCAGTAGAGCTACCCAAAGGAGACTCATGAACATTTTCTGCCAGGCTCGCTGGTTTCTTCCCGTGCTGCTTCTCGTGGCTCTGCCTGTAATTGCGCAGACGGTTCCCGCGCTTAAGCAGATTCCCTCCAACCTCGTCGCGTCGCGTCCCGATCTTTTCGAGGAGCGTGCGGCGATTGAGGCCGAGCGCGCCAGCCTGCATGCTCGCGTCGACGCCGAATCAGCCCAATGTTCGAGCGTCGAGGAGAACTCGCCAGCGTATAAGGCCTGTGTGCAACTTCGCGCGACATTGCTCTCGCAATTGCAGGCCCACATCGCGCGCAGCAATGCCTTCAACGCCTCGGTTCCGGACGAGCAGCCTGCGTCACTGCCGCCGTTGCCGCCAAAGCCTCCACTGGAGCGCACCTACATCCCTTCCGGCAACGGGCTGGTGGGTGGCGTGGCTTGGCGGCTCTACGCCGTTCGCAAGCCAGAGGAAGACGCGAAACATATGTGCGACGTCATCAAGGAGCAATCCCGCCTCACAGGCATGGATTACGCAGGCGCGGTGGACTGCAAGAAGTACGACTTTGTGCTGGGAGTGGCAGAGTCGGTGGACTGGTTCACGGATGTTCTCAACCGTGCATCGGAGGACGACCTCTACCACGGCGCCTACTCCCTGGAGACGCAGCAGTTGCTGCAGCGCATGAGTGGGCGGCAGTTTGACGAATTGGGCTGCCACAGCAACGGCGCCATGCTCTGC
>CAWJBE010000021.1:0-239058 GCA_963841095.1 uncultured Acidobacteriaceae bacterium | reverse complement strand
AGGTTCTGTTCCATCTGCGCCGACCTCGCGCGTGGCATCACTGAGCGAGTAGTCGTTGGCCAGGTTGAAGGAGACGGTGACGGAAGGGAAAAGCCCGGTGTGGTTGACCTGGAGCGGCGTTGTGCTGGTATGAGCCGTCATCGCACTGAGCAGAGGCGAAACCGAGTTGAGGCCCGCGCCCTGCGCCTGGGCCGGCGAGAAATAAATGTCATTCAGGCCCGACGGATTCTGCCAAAATTGCGGCGCCACTTCCATCACGACGTAATACTGGTTGAGGGGAGCATAGATAACGGAGACTTCCTGCTGACCGAAGGCGCTGTAGAGCGAGGAATCGAGCGACTGCGACGTTTGTCCCAAGCGGGCGGCGGTGGTGCGATCGTAGGTAAGACCTTTCATCCAGGCCGCCGTTCTGCTGGTCGGTATTGACATCGACGAAGCCGGGAAGAGACTTCATGTGAGCGAGGAGGATGGGGCCCCAGTGCGCCAAGTCTTCGATGTTGTTGGACTGGATGGTGTATTGGTACAAGGCGCTGCTGGAGCGGCCGCCGATGCGGATGTCCTGCGCCGGCTGCAGGTAGGCGGAGGCCACGGGCAGCCGGTTGAGTTTGGGGCGCAGGCGGTTGATGACGTTCATGGCACCGGTCTGCCGCACATCGCACTTCGGGCCCTCTTTGCATGGGTGCCGAGGGGCTTGAGAACAATGGACATTTCGCCGGCGTTGCTGGCGCCTTCGCCGCCGGTAAAGGCATCGACATGCTCTACCGCGGGGTCGGCGCGAATGGCGTTCACGAGCGTCAGTATTGAATTGCGCATGAAGGGAAAAGAAGCATCCTGCGGCCCCTGTACGCCGCCCTGGATCACCCCCGTGTCCTGTAGCGGGAAAAAGCCCTTGGGAATCTTGAAGATCACCACGGCGTTTAGCGCGATGGTGAGCCCGAGCACAATCAACATTAGGGTGGGATTGTCGAGCGCCCACAACAGAGAATGCCTGTAGGTCGATTGCAGGCCATTAACGAGCCTTTCGCTGGCGCGGAAAATCCAGTTGTGTTTCTCTCCTTCAATGCGGCGTCTTGAGCAAGTGCGCGCACATGCAGGGCGTTGTCGTAAGGGAAATCGCCAGGGACATGACGATGGCGCAGGAAAGCGTGATCGCGAACTCGCGGAAGAGGCGCCCTATGATCCCGCCCATCATGAGGATGGGAATAAAAACGGCTATCAGCGAGGTGCTCATGGTGAGAACCGTGAAGCCGATCTCCTGCGCGCCTTTAAGGGCGGCGGAAAAGGGCTCCATGCCGCTTTCGAGATGGCGGGTGATGTTCTCCATCACCACGATGGCGTCGTCCACCACGAAACCGGTGGCGATGGTGAGCGCCATCAGGGAAAGGTTGTCAAGGCTGTAGCCCAGCAGATACATGGCCGCGAAGGTGCCCATGAGGGAGGTTGGAACTGCGACGGCGGGAATGAGCGTGGCGCGCGGGCTTCGCAGGAAGAAGAAGACCACCAGGATAACGAGCACAATCGCTATAAGCAGATTTTGCTCCACAGCGCTCACGCCAGCGCGGATGGTTGTGGTGCGGTCGTGCGCGATGATCGTGTTGACGCCCTTGGGAAGGATCGCTTCAAGGAAAGGCAATTGCGCCCGGATGCGGTCTACGGTCTGAATGATGTTAGCGCCCGGCTGCCGGAAGATTCGGATAGACACGGCCGGTTGGCCGTCTATGAAGCCCGCGGTGCGGACGTTCGAAGTGGAGTTCACCACATCAGCCACGTCGCTAAGGCGAACGGCCTGGCCATTGTGGTAGCCGACGATCAGCGGCTTGTACTGGCGGGCGAGAGAGATCTGGCTGTTGGTAAGGATATCTTCCGCAGTGGTGCCGTTGGATATCTGCCCGGTGGGCGCATCCGAGTTTTCCAGGCTCAGGACAGACTGAACGTCGCCCAGGGTCAGGCCGAAGCTCTCCAGCTTCTCCGGATTGACCTCGACGCGCACAGCGGGCGTGGCGCCGCCGCCGACAAAAACCTGGCCCACTCCGTTGATCTGCGACAGCTTCTGCTCGAACACGGTGGAGGCCAGGTCGTAGAGCTTGGTTATGTCGTATTTGTTCGAGGTGAGGGCGAGGATTAGGATGGGCGCATCGGCGGGATTCACCTTGCGATAGAAGGGATTTTGGAGGAGGTTCGTCGGCAGGTAGGTGCGCGCGGCGTTGATTCCGGCCTGCACGTCGTGGGCGGCGCCGTTGATATCGCGGCCGAGATCGAACTGGAGAGTGATGCTGGTGCTGCCCAGCGCGCTTGACGACGTCATTTCAGTAATGCCGGCGATGTGGGCGAACTGCCGTTCCAGCGGTGTGGCCACTGAGGCTGCCATGATCTGCGCGCTGGCACCAGGCAAGCTGGCACTGACGCTGATCGTGGGAAAATCTACCTCGGGCAAAGGCGCCACAGGCAGCACGGTATAGGCGAAAGCCCCCGCAAGGGCTACCGCGGCCGTGAGCAGCGTGGTGCCTACGGGCCGGTGAATAAATGGAGAGGAAATGCTCATGCGCTCTTCGGGTCAGGCTCCGATGGGCCACTCAAGGGTGCTTGGGAGATGTGGTGGCCAGTGATGCGCTGGCCGATACGGTCGACGAAGATTTAGATCACCAATCGGTAGAGAGGGTGAGCATCTGGCTGAGTCTCTTCGAGTGCCGTAGAATCAAAACCCGGCAAGACGCCCGTTCCCAGAAATAGTGTAACTTCTCGAAAAATCCTTCCGAGAGATATCTTTAAGGCGTGATCTCTCACTGCGCGTCAAAATAGATCACTACCATAGTTCGTCACCACCCGCACCATCGGGTACAAGAAAAAGCCCGCGCCAAACAGGCGAGACCTTGGCGGTCCATCCTGTCCAACGCGGGCTAATTTCTGGATAAATCGAAGGTTCAGGCGAGAATCGAGCTCAGGCTCCTGCCGTGCCCATCGGATGGCTAATCAATTCGCTGGAGATTAACTCGTGCAGGCTGAGCGTCGTGGGCGTGCCGACGGTGCGGAATCATACGCTTGGGCCCGAGCAATCCCGCAAGCCGGGCGCCGATCATCCGTGGGAGTTTCCTCACCAGAGTACTTTCTTTGCTGCTTTCGAGGGCGATCCGAGAGAAATTGGCCCGCACGGATCTCTTGCAACTATTGGGAATTGTTAATCTTATCTATTATAGTACTAAAGTTTCACTAAGGTAACATAAGTGATTACCTGAGCACCAAAGGCGTTGTTAAACTCTTACAGACGTCTTCCGAAAAACGAAGGGGGCCTGGGAGTACTGGATCGCCGAAGTACTCGCGAGGGTGAAGCCGTGTACGGAGTCTTGGTTCCTGTTTCATCGGATCCTGAATCTGAAAAAGCTGCTGCATTTTCCTGCGCCAGCCGTCAGTTACCGGAGCGACGCCGGGCACGCGGTCGCGTTCAATTGTTTCGCCTTAGCGCCTGGTTCAGAGTTCTACTCGTTGCCACTTCCTGCTGCCTCCCCCTCGCCCTCTCCGGCTGTGTTGCTCCTCTGGTGAAGGGCGCAAGTACAGGCGAGTTCGTCGCATCTCCGAACGCGGTCACTTTCGGCGCGGTGCCCCTCGGCCAGACAGCCACCGCGAATGTTTCTCTCGTAAATCAAAGCTCTTCCGCCGTGCAAGTCACCCAGTTGAGTTTGACCGGGCAGTCGTTCCTTGTCAGCGGTATGAGCGTTCTTCCCATTACGGTTGCAGCTGGCGAATCCTATAACGTCAACGTGAAGTTCTCTCCGGCCGCGACGGGAGCGGCGGCAGGTCAGCTAATGATCGCGAGCGACGCCACCAGCAACGGAACGATGGTGATCAATCTTAGCGGCACAGGCTCGGCAAGCGGGACCGCGAGCACGACATCATTGAGTTCGTTGAGCTGCACGAGCAGTGCCTTACTGGGGTCAACTGCTGACGCATGCACTGTAACCTTGAATGCGGCGGCGGGCAGCGACGGCCTGACGGTCAGTTTGGCAAGCAGCAATAGCGCGATCACGGTGCCGACCGCCGTGGCAGTGCCCGCAGGCGGGACCAGCGTTGGGTTCACAGCTACGGCATCTTCGGTCATCACCGCCCAGATGGTGACGCTGACGGCCACTGCCAGCGGCGTGTCTGAAACCTTCATCTTGCAACTTGGCGCCGCGGTGCCGACGCTGAGCGTTAACGCGACCAGTGTGGCTTTTGGCGATGTGGTGATTAACACATCTGCGACGCAGTCTGTAGTTTTGACTTCCACAGGCGTCGCACCAGTAACAATCAACGGAGCAACAGTGATGGGTGCGGGCTTCACGATGTCGGGCGCTGCGTTCCCTGCCACCCTGAATCCAGGCCAATCGGCGACGCTGAATCTAATGTTCGATCCCACCGCCGTAGGTGCATTGACGGGTCAGCTGACTGTCACCAGCAACTCTTCGACCAGTGACATCTCTGTGATCAACCTAAGCGGTACGGGTACGGCAGCGCCTGTCGTCACCGTCGCAGTGACTCCCCCGACCGCTTCCACTTCCCTTGGAGGCACTCAGCAATTTGCAGCCTCCGTCACTGGAAGTTCAGACACGGCGGTATCTTGGGTGGTGTCAGGAAGTGGTTGCAGCGGAACAGCTTGCGGAACGATTTCTTCGAATGGGCTCTACACTGCTCCGACGACAGTACCGTCTCCTGCAACTATCTCGATCTCGGCCGCAAGTGTGGCCGACCCAAGCGCGTTCGGGACTGCGATCGATACGATATCCGATCCCTCGACTGTCGGTACACAAAATCAATGGTTGGCAGGCGTCGCGGCGGCTGCGGCAAGCTACGGATGCAAAGACATCTCTGTTCAACAGCAATCAACGGAATCATTAACCGACGCGATAAGCCGATTTGAGTTAACTGCAAGCGAAGGTAGCTGCCTGGTTCTTTGGCCGATCTCTACGAACCCCAATTTAGTCTGGTATTCCCTGGCGTGGGGAGGAAAGGTGAATGGCAAAGATATTCTGTATATCTCAGATGTCGGCAGACTGAGGATTTGGAATGGTGTCGATGCAGGGAATAACTAACCGCGATCAGTTCCAAGATCATGAAAGAAGTATGATTTCAATCATGTATGACGGAGCCAAATGACAATGTCTAACTCAAAGGCCAAAGGACTCACCCTTTGCACCCTGCTGTTGTCCTTGGCATTTGCAACTCAATTGGAAGGACAGACGCCCGCGCCTGCCGTCGTGACGCTTTCACCCGGAGACAACATTCAAGCCGCAGTGGATTCCGCTCCGGCAGGGACAACCTTCACGTTGCTTGCAGGTCTCTATCGAATGCAAAGTGTGCAGCCAAAAAACGGCGACATCTTCAATGGTCAAGGAACTGTCATTCTCAATGGATCAACGATCTTGTCATTTCAGGCCGATCATTCAGGAAGCGGTTTGTGGATAGCAAATGCAACCGCGACAACTTCCGC
This sequence comes from uncultured Acidobacteriaceae bacterium, assembly GCA_963841095.1. Taxonomy (GTDB): domain Bacteria; phylum Acidobacteriota; class Terriglobia; order Terriglobales; family Acidobacteriaceae; genus Telmatobacter. The sequence goes on along the minus strand of CAWJBE010000021.1, from coordinate 233,597 downwards.
CACCGGATCCTGTGAAACTGGCTACCCTCTATGCGGATATCCCCAAGACCTTTTCATTGACAATCGGTTGCAGGTGCCCGCATCCACCTCTCAGAACCTCGCACCAGGGACTTGGTATTTCGATCGCGGAAATAACATGGTGTATCTCCCGAGTAACCCCGTTGGGCATCTAGTCGAATTGGGTATGCAGTCATTCGCCTTCTTTGGCAGTGCAACCGGCGTGCAGTTGAGTTACTTGATAGTTGAGAAGTATGCCACGCCGGCCCAGTTCGGAGCCATAGGTGGCGATTCATCTGGGACGGGATGGATCGTTAACTATGTTGAATCACGATGGAATCATGGCAGGGGCATCTCACTGGGGTCCGGCTCGCAAATACTGAACTCGTTTATCCACCACAACGGCCAATTAGGAATAACCCTTTATGGAACAAACTCTCAGGCAAAAAACAACGAAATTTCTTGGAACAATTATGCAAACTACGATCCGGGCTGGGAGGCGGGAGGAAGCAAGTTCTGGTCTACTACGAACCTCACCGTCGACTCCAACTATGTTCATGACAATAATGGACCAGGCCTGTGGACGGACTTTAACAATGTAGGAACAATTTACGACGGGAATACCGTTGTGAACAATAACGGTATGGGAATTCTTCATGAAATCAGCTATAACGCGATTATCCGAAACAATACCGTAATGGGAAATGGGAATAGCCAAACTGCCTGGCTTTGGAACGGGCAAATAGCCGTGCAGAACTCTTCGAACGTGGAGGTGTACGGGAATACAGTGCAAGTCGCGTCGGGTGGAGGAAATGGAATTGCTCTGATCAATCAGAACCGCGGCAGCGGAACTCTCGGACCGTGGGTTGCAGCCAACAATTATGTGCATGACAACATTATCACGTATATGGGTGCTGCCGGGATTTCGGGGATAGCGGATGACACGGGAGGAAATACCGCAATCAATAATCAATTTGACTTTAACCACTATATTCTGCTGAATGGCGGCAGTACCCACTGGCAATGGTTTAACGTGGTGACTTGGCCCGCGCTTCGGGCTTTAGGGCAAGAGACGCACGGGGTCTGCTGTAACTGATCGATGCTTTTGCCTCGCGTCGCTTCTTTTTTACTAGCATGCCTCACTTCGGCTTTTGCAAAATGGCGAACCTACAATCGGATCCATAAACGGCCATTGGCGAACAGATCAAGTTCAACAATCGCGCATTGACATTAGGAAGTCTCTACGAAGCTATCGACATGCTCAACGCCTTTGTCGGTCCGCTGAAAAGTGCCGCTAGGTTGCAGTTCGGTATGCCCCCCGAATCTAAGTACTGGCAGTCGCTAAATCCGAAGTTCGAACATAAAGGGCCTGCTGAACAGCTGTTACGGACACGCTTCTGCAATGATTGAGAACACGGCCCGGGCGGTTGCGATGGGCGCCAACCAGATGCCTCAGGCCCGACGCATGCCCTGTACTCCTGTGCGAAATGCCGAGAATCCTCTTTCAATCCGGTCTCGCCAAAAGCCAAAAAAGCCGACCGGAGTGTGCTCGGTGGGGGCGCTAACAGTGAGTTCAGGCAAAACAAGCATACGTTTTCCTGTGGCCTGCGCAATTGATAAATTGAACGTAAGATGCTCGCAGACATCTGCCTCGTTCTGAGCGCGGTATGTTCCCAGCCAATAATCAGATGCGTTATAAATGCAAAACCCATTGAACGACGAGGTGCAAACGATTGCATCTGGACGAGTCATCAGCTTTTGTTTATCGTAAATGTGGTCGCGAAAGAATTGGTAATAGCTTAGTGGTCTTCTCTTCGCAGCCCTGATCTCTGCTCTCAGAGTTGAATAATCGTGTCCCGGAGCTCTGAAGGAAATCAGATCATAGTAGACAGGCGCTGACGTTGCCCCAATTGCGAAGAGATGATCGAAAGTCCTCAGACGCCGGATTGCTTTGATTACCGCTTCTGGCTTAGGGGGTTCCAGGATGATGTCGTCAAGATCTGCGACACAGATGAATTCCTGGTCAGCACCGTCCCCCATTGCCAAATCAAGGAGAGCTTGTCTGCCCATCGCGATCCGGACACCTCGGCGATCTTGCACTTCAATGAATCCCGTATCAAGCAACGCGACATCTTGCGCTGCCGCCTGCTTTATTAAATCACGGGTCCGGTCCCTCGATCCGTTCTCGCCAATAATGGCAGTGCAGCGGAACCCCTGACTTCGAAGAGTGTCAAGGTAAGAAAAGAACGCGGGCAGACTGGCTTCGCAATCGCGTGCGAGAGCCAGAAACAGAATACTCGCATGACCGCACTCCACAGGTAATACCTCAACCCAACAACGGTGTAGGCGTTTCGGGCTCGCCAGTTAACACGCACCTTGCACTTGCGCTTTTGCTGGATGATCTGTCCGACCGAGTGATCTCATCCACCACTTCCGTGCAGGAGTCTCAAAATACTTAAAACTGACCTTCGCGAGGACGTAAGTTGCCGCGGTTGCGACGAGAATTGCCCCGATAATGCCCTCTCGCGATCGTCCCAGGAGTTTGGGCGCAATTCCCGAAATGACTACCGTAGCAAGCACGGGATGTAGCATGTAGATGCTATATGTCAGGTCTCCTCGACGCGAAAGCCAAGGATGGGAAATGTACCGAAGTGCCCCGCGGTGCTCTGCGATCACGGCGAAAATCACAACAAAGGACGCCGATGCCAGACCTTCATAGTCGTTTAGGGAAAGAGAGACAGTTGCGGTCCACCAGAGACTTGAGATCCAAAAAAGGATAACGGCTGCTTGATTCGAAAACAGCGACGACACTCGATCCAAATTGAGATAGAGCCACGTGCCTAATGTGAAACTTGGGAGAGCCCTGATGAAACCACAGTTCCAGGCCAGCTCGGATAAGGGTTCTTTGAACACCCGGTGACACAAATATAGACATGCTGCGTATAGTAAGGCCAAAACAAAGGTTCCTAAGGCAAAGCGGCGGCGGACAAGGTACAGGATGCAGGGAAACAAAAGGTATGCCGCACACTCTGCACTTATAGACCAGCTTACGGTGTTGAAGGAACCCGCTGCCGAGAATCCCCACGCCTGAGTTAGTGTGATATTGGATAGGAGTGACGAAAATCTGTACTTGTTAGGGCCGATGACTGTGAAGGTTCCACAAAGGGACGCTAGCCCTATACAGACATAAGTTAACAGTGTTAGTAGATGTAAAGGATACAGGCGCGCTAGCCGCTTCTTTATGAAGACGCGATAATAGTGGAAAGAGGCGATACGGGTCGAGTAAGAGTACGCAATCACGAACCCGGAAAGGACGAAGAACAGGTCCACTGCGAGGAATCCTTTGAACAGGAAGCGCTTCTCGAGATACCAAGTGAAGTGAAAAAGCACGATGACAGCGCTTGCAATGAAGCGCAATGATTCAAGACTCTTGAATTCGGCTTTCTGTGATTGTGGCACGACGCACCATCTTTCGTTCGCGCGACATCTATTTGTCGACTCGATCGGAACCTAATACGTCAAAGAAATATGATTGCACAAATGTCATCATGGTCATGAGGTTGGGAATAGCTGGACCATTCTCCAATACCGCATAGCTTTTCGGAATAGTCCTCCAAGAAAGCAAACTCTGCACGATATTGCCGAGTCGTTGACTGTTCGTTCTCGGCAATTAGTTTCGAATTTCCAAGTTCAATGCGAATTGTACGGATTGCATCAAGCGGTAAGCCAGGAGTTTGTGAAATCTTAATTCAGCGCTCTCTTTGAGGAGAGCCTAAGTGGGAAGACCTGGGACGCTCCTATACCAAGCCCTACAACGGACCAGAACCATATACCCAACATAGGCCCTTCAAGTGCCGGATCGAAAGATGCGTTAACGACAGCAGCAAGCACGTAACAAACCACAAAGAGGAATATTCCCGCCCACGATTCGAGATGCAAGCGGCGCGCCCTCCAGTATGACACACCCATCTTGGCGAACCACAAAGACAGGAGGCCGATCCAAATGACAAATCCTGGAACTCCCGAGCGCGCAAGAAATGTCAGATGGCTGTTGTGAGGACTGCGCAGTGAGTCATCGCTTTCAGTCTGGTAGCCGTCGCTGTCGGCCAGGTTAATTCCATAGCCTTTACCTGTAAGGAAGTAGGGTCCCTGGACTGTATAATTGTAAATGTCTTCCCACCATGCGAGGCGCCACTCCTTGGTGTCCTGTTGATTCCCTGCGTTCCCTCTTGCCGTCACAGCGCTAATCAGATTGACAAGCAACTCTCGGGGAGATACCGGACGATTTTCGCTCAGTTCTGATCTGATTTGGAAGTCTGTAGCGAACATGACAGCCGCAGTCGTCACTGCGACCAAGAGACATGCGACCGGAATTCGCTTGGATATCCCCATCACACTGGCTAACGAAGCGCTCGCAATGAAAGCCACAAATCCACCGCGGCTTATCGAGCCTGCCATCCCAACGCTGCTGACAAGAAGCACAACATTGATCAGTCCGAAGGGACCACCAAGCCCAGCTGCGAAAAAGGAGAACACTCCAGCCAAGTGGACTAGCATATCGCCCGTTTTGACGTCGATAAGCGGTACACCGGACACTGGCCACTGCGGAATTCTGGACGAAAACAGGTAATATGCAACCCAGAGGGCCGGAGCGCTCAAAAGGAACACGCGGGTAAACGAACGATACCGGCGAAGGAACAGCTCGAGAATGCGAGGCGCAGATAAGGTCGCAGCGGCCACAAGGATGGCATACCATGAGTAACCCCAGAGCATTGCATCCCGCAGCGCATCGAAGCCGTACTGCTGGAGATAAGGTATGGTGCAAACCGCGCCCCAGATCTGCATCGCGAAGATGGCGAGTACCGGCGCGGATCGTAATAGAGTCGGCCATTGTCGAAATCCTGCAAGCCAGATCATCCCCAATCCCAGGCATACTTCGCCAATGTAGACATGGCCTATACCGATGTAAGCGAAGCCTCGTCCCAAAAGGGAATATCCCAAAAGAATAGTGGCATGGAAAATCAGCCAGATGCGCAGCAAGGAAAGATGCCTGGCACTCGGTTTGGAAAAGGGCACAGACGAGACCGGCAAACCGGGCTCGCCCCTTCTCCATGAAGTCGCGCCGCGTGTTGCAGCCGCGTCAGACATTGAAGTAGTCCCCTCCTGTCGCCACTAATGCTTTTTCGGTATCTCTGTTCAACCTGCCTGTCGCTTGTCCGGCTCGCGGAATGAAATTGCCGCGTTCCTGACAAAGCGATGAAGCATTCAAAGGCCGTGTGCCGTTGTCACTGAATATGGCTCTCAGAGATGTTCCAAGTAATCAGTTACAGGACACGAAGATGCAAGTGCATGCGAGAACAGCGGAACAACTTTCAACCGCTCGTGGGCCCTCGAAAGCTATCCGTCGACTATGATTAGGTTAAAGTGTTCTATGCGACCAAATACCGTCGAGGTGAACTTCATCGGCACAATCACGCGTTATAGCTCCTGTGATAACTTCTCAACTAGTGTGAGACGGTGGTTTCGCGATGGTGTTAAATACACATGTTTTTTGCTCTGTCTCAACTCCATTTGGAAATCTAGTAAAGAACCTATATCCAAAGGACGACAGTATCCCCGTAGCGATTTCTCGATTGCGATCAGCGATTTCGATGTATAAAATAGGGCGGATTTCTGTTAATAAGCGTGTTGCGCCCTGAAGGAATAGTAATTCCGAACCTTCGACATCAATCTTGACGAAGGTCGGTGGATTCCAATGGTCCAACAAGAAGTCTGCGGAAATAGTGACGACTAACTTTTCGAGTTCCGTTTCGCCTGGATCATTTCCCGAAACGATCGACAGATGATTACGTGATTGTCCGCGCTTGGGAATCGAGAGGGCAAGGATTCCTGGCTTGTTGGCCACCGCCGCGCAGAGGGGAAAGATCGACGCATAACCAGCCGGAAGGGAGGTTATGGTTTTGTGTTGAAGGTTGACATAGAAGGGGTCTGGCTCGAGCGAAAAGACCGTTCCCGGAGGCCCGGCTTTCCAGGCGGCGCAAAACGAGAAAATCCCAAGATTTGATCCTAGATCCCAAATGCAATCTCCTCTGCGGATGTACGCTGCGGCAACCTGCAATAAATCTCCGGAACTCCGATGAAAACCGGGCCAGAGAAAGCGTATATCGGAACGGGTTGTTACATTGATTAGGGCTTTCCCGAATTCGACGGGAAGGCGCTTTCTCCGAATCACTCCTCTAGAGATTCGTCTTGCGCCTGCCGCGATTTGTAACTTGAAATCCATAGGAAGTACTCATGTCGGCCGCATTATCCGCGAAGCCAACGCGCTAGAGGCTACTCAAATCGGGAACGAACTTGATCTCAGGGCATGAGCGCTTGCGTTCCATCCCCGCTGCAGAACGACTCACCTAGACTGTATGGCGATCACTATCCTAGAACGCCTTGCCCGCTCAAAATCTCGGCCTGTCTCATTCGTCTCGTGCGAAGGACGAATGCCACGGAGACGATTGCTTGAAAGAGAATCTGGGTAGCAATCATCCCCAGCATCGCTCCGACGAGGCCAAAGTTTTTCGCGAAAGGACCGGCAAAAGTAACTGCAAATATCGTCATCGTTAGATATGACCAAAACAAGGGGGATGTGTACTCCAGCGCCTGAAGCCCTGCACGGAGAGGGCAGCCGAAGAAAACAATCAGGTAGAGAGCTGCGTACAGTTGCACGATGTGGCCGTATACGCCGTACGCGGAACCGTAGACGAGCCGAAGCCAAAACGATGGTTGAATGAAGATCAAAAACAAAAACGTGGTCGTAATCGATCCCCAGCGGTAAGCGACCTGGCGAACGTACTTCATGCACGCTTCAACGCCTCCGATGTGCAGTTGGCGAGCCGCTTCTGCAGGCACAACGTTATCAAGTCCCAGATACCAAATATGTGCTACGGCGACGATATTCTGCGAAGCGCGCAAGATGCCCGCCGCTCCCGCACCGTAATATAGTGGAGCAACCAGCACAAAAAGGTTCCCAGAGCTCCACTCCATGAACGCCGAAGGGGCGAGCCAGCGGGAAATTCTCCAGTGGCGGAGAGCGACCTGCCGCACGGATTGGAACTCAAGCCGAACGGGCTCAAACCATATGGAGCAAACCAGGAAACCCGCGATCGAGGTTGCTCCTATCACCCACAGTACAGCGACAGGCGAAAAATAGGGCATACGTGCAATGAAGAGGATGATCGGAAGCTGGGTCAGATAACTGATCGAGTCGCAGATCAGCGCCAACTTCGTTTGCCTGGTGCAGAAGAAATAGCGTCGGAGAAAATCCTGTAATTGATAGGTTAACGCAGCAAATGCCAGTGGCAACCCGAGGCCACGAATCTTCCATTGGAGAAAGTGCGCATCCAGCATCACCACTGCGATCCACACACAGGCGGCGAAGCATAGGGCAAAGCCAATCTCCTGCGCGAGAACCGCACCATAATAGCGGGGCCTATCATGAGCCTCCTGTTTCGGTCCTACACTCATCATCGGCGACACGACGAATGCAATCTGCAGGTTGTTAACGAGGAGGACTGCCATCCAGGCTAGTGCAAAAACTCCGAAGCCCTTCACTCCCAGTGCTCTCGCGAGAATCACAGTTGTGGCGAAGTTCGTACCGCTCACAAGCGCTTGATCAATAAGCGCAAAGAGTTCTTTGCCTCCACTCAGCCTAGTCAATCTGCCTCGGAAGCCTTTCGAAGTCATCCCCAGCTCTCATTTTCTAGAACGGCTTAAGTGTAGTGGGCCCAAAAACAAATTTTCATTTGCCCATTGAAACTCACGATGCATTTCCTAAACTTTTGGAATCGGGCACAAACTTGGCCTCGTAACTGCCTAGCACCCACGTTCACAGGAAGTACAACCTATGTTAGAGGTTCTGAGCGCCAATTTGAGCGAAGTTCCAGACTGGCTGAGAGGCAGCGGTTTGCAATTGCCCTACTGAAACTATGCGGACATTGAAACCTCGACCGCGCGCTTTTTTCTGAGACTTATTGACCTGTCGGTTTGCCCACAGATTCGTGCGTAGGTGGAAAGGATAGTTTGGACTTTAGAATCCCATGTCAGCTCCTTCGCGCGTTGTAAGGCCCCCTGGGATAATCGCTCGACTTCTTCTGGGTGTTGAAGAAAGCGGTCGAGAGCCGCTGCGAATCCGGCAATACTTGTTTGAGGGTCACTCAAGTGTATCTTGATACCACATTCTAAAGTGACGGCCTGAGCCATTCCGCATGCGTCGTGGCAAAGCACTGGGAGACCCAACGAAAGTGCTTCCATGACTACCGTAGAGGTCGCTTCCTGAAGACTCGATAGTACGAATATATCCGACCGATTCATCTCGGCAATTGCGGCACCGTGCTCCAGCCGACCTAGCCACCTCACGGAAGGCTTGCTGCTGAGGGACTTTGCCAGCTTTTTCCAACGGTCGGTCTCAGCTCCTTCTCCCAAAACCGAGAGTTCGACCTGCGATGGACTCTGACAGCGGTCTATCGCATGTAACAAAATTGGCAGGGCTTTCCGGCCTAGGTGTGCTCCACTCCAACAGACGCGGAGTGGACGGCTCGGATTATATGCTCTTGCGCTAACACCAAGGAGTATATTAGTTCCCGTTTCTAACATAATCTCTACCTTCTCAGTAGAACAGCCCCAGAGCTCGCACACCATTTTCCTGTCAGACTCAGCCACAACCCAAATATGTTGGGATCGGCGCGCCGCAGCACGCGAACTTTGCTTTGAACGCACCTGTATACCGTTTGCCATGTTGCGCGCAGAGTAATACAGGCGATCCACAGTACTGAACTGCTTCAGAAAACTCCATGGAATCGTCTGGGTGCCCGTTATCGGTCCCCATACAAACGGGCATCCGAGCTGCCACAAGTGCCCGGGATCCCGAAACCCGGTGATGTTAAGCTGATGAACCAGGTCAAACGGTCGCTGCTTGTGAAGTTCGACAGCTACTCGGTAAGCTGCACGTTGCCATGCTGCGTACCCGATATAGAAGAGGGGGCTCTGTCGTAGGGGAAAAGATTCACGGTGGAGGAGTCGATGAAGGATTGGAGGATCGACGAAGACGAACTTCAAGCCATCGGGCAGTCCATGATGGGCCGTGAATGATTCGATCTCTCGGCGACAATCCCAGTTTTTGAGAAAGCCAAATGAGTCATGATGTACGGCGTTGCAAAGGACCAAAACCTCGTGACTGGCCGCAAGCCGATAAACGATGTTCCAGCCCATCCCCGCCTCCGATCCGGCATGTGGACACACTGCATGTGCAGCAATTAGTATCCGGCGGCGCATTGTTTGCTCCTCCTAATCACCATTATCTGGCACGGTGACTGGTTGACGGCTTACAACTCATGTGGCTGAAGATGCACGAAGGCTAATCCGCTATGAAATCTCCTCGATCAAATCAGACTACCTGGACATTCCTGAGTCTCAGGAAACACCTGCAGCGCATCGGCCTCCTTGCCTAACATGGCTGCGCGACGTTTCTCGTCGAGCAGCAAATCATGGATGGCTTTGCCGAAACGCAGTGTTTGTCGCTTATGTTCGACACAAAGTGTTCTCCGCGAAGATGACCAAACAGCCGCACACTCAGCGTGAGCCCAGAGGTCTGCCTGCAGCCGATTACGCTATTCTGTGAATGTGTTCATTTGGTTCAGAAAAGCACAGCCCGCCCCTTGTGCGTCAAGGATCGTGGCCGCATTCTAGGCTCAGATTTGCGGCCTTAATCATCGCCGAAGCTCGGGTTTCAGGAGGAAAGCGCGGTCGCCATCTCGGGCACCGGTTCGAAGTTGCGCGCCCGTTCACGGTTAGCGCGATACCAGTCCACAGTTATTGTCAAACCCTCTCGGAGGGTGGTCGTGGCGCGGAATCCCAGGTCTCTTTCTGCCTTAGACACATCAAAAAGACGCCGAGCCTGACCGTCTGGACGCGACGGATCCCAACTGAAGCCGCCATTGTAGCTAGTGATCTCGATCAGTGTCTCGATCAACTCGCGAATAGAATGATCACGACCCGACGATAGATTGACGAGTTCAGCTCGATCATAGATCTCGGCAGCCAGGAGCAAACCTCTAGCAACGTCGCCGGCGTATACGAAGTCGCGGGTCGGCTTGCCGGTCCCCCATACGACTACACGTTCGCCCTCGACGAATTTGCGCACTAAAGCGGGAACCACATGCGCGTTTTCTAGATCGAAGTTATCGTAGGGTCCATAGATGTTACCGGGAATTCCGATGATGGCTGGGAACTTGTATTGTTTCCAGTAGGCGATGGATTGCACCTGAAGCATGCGTTTGGCGAGCGAATATGGGGCGCTTTCCTCTTGAGGGAGGCCATCCCAGAAATTTGCCTCTTTGAGTGGCATGGGCGCGTGTTCGGGATACCCGCAACCTGCGCCTGCCGCTATGAACTTGCCCGCACCAGCCAGCTGCGAATACCGCATCATGAGCGTTCCCATCATCAAGTTGCGGTAAAAGAAGTCAGCCGGCTTCGCCTTGTTGGCCCCAATGCCACCGACCAGCCCAGCCAAGTGAATCACGATATCCACCGGGGCCGTGTTGCCATGGAAGTGGGAGGGCCAACCCCCTATTCCCGCCTCTAGATCATGAAACAGCCGCTGAACTTCCGTTTCTCGGGTGATGTCGTAGGCGCCGCTGCGCACCACAAAGACATGCGGACATCCGACCGCGTCCAGTGCCTGCCTAACATGGCTGCCCAAGAAGCCCCCTCCGCCCGTGAGCAGAACGCGTTTATTCTCCCAGAAACTCATCGCTTGTAAACCTCCTCTGTTGTGAAACCAAAGAACTCTGAATTCTTGCCGCCATACAGAGTCTCTTCCACTAGTTCGCAGACGATATGACCGATGGCGATGTGTGATTCCTGAATGTATTGCGTATTGTCGCTCGGAACGATGATGGGGATATCCACAAGCCCGGCCAACTCCCCACCAGAACCGCCCAACATTCCCACGGTTAAAATGTCCTTTGCTCTGCAACGGTGCACAGCACGAACTACGTTTTCGGAATTCCCGCTGGTGCTGATGGCGATAAGCACGTCGCTGGAATGGCCCAGCCCTTCTACCAAGCGCTCGAAGACTTCCGCGAATTCGTAGTCGTTGGCTCGCGCCGTTAGAAAAGAGGTATCGGTGGTCAAGGCCAGAGCGGCAATCGGAGGGCGCTCCAGTGAGGACCTTAGCCGGCTGGTGAACTCAGCAGCTAGATGCTGCGAATCGGCGGCGCTGCCGCCGTTGCCGCAGAGCATGATCTTACCTCCTCCGGCGACTCGCTCGGCAATACGTCGCCCGGCTTCGGCAATTGCGGGAGCTGCCACATGCGACAGTTGTTGTTTGACTGACGCGCTATCCAGCAAATGTCGTTCTATCATTTCAATGGCGTTCATAGAAGATCGAGCATCATCCCTTCTGCTAATCTTTCCCGATGAGTGGTCCTGCAGCCACGAAATAGGGCGGCGTTAAGCAACCTCGCGCAGCGTCTCAGATCGACTGGAATTCCTACTATTCAGTCAGGTTCCAAAACAAGAAAATGCGTTCACCGCAGGCAAACCCCTTGCCTCAGAAGCAATGGCTGCGCCAAGCCTTGAGGCCGCCGTCTTGAAACGAAAAGCCTGTGATTACCCCGCCTGTCTTTAGCAGATTCTCGAGTACTTCAAAACGGCGGCGTTCACTCACCATAAGAAGGAGATAGCCTCCGCCTCCAGCTCCAAGCAACTTACCTCCAATTGCTCCACTCTTCTTCGCCGTTTCATATAGTTCGTCGATAAAGGGCGAGCTGACATCGGGGTTTATATTCTTCTTGATGGCCATACCCTCATCTAGCAGCGCACCAAAGTCCTGTAGCTTCCCTTTGAGAAGAAATTCTTTGGCTTCATATACCATCCTGTGTAAACGACGCATGCCATCTAAGACTTTACTCTCTCCTTGCTGATACGCGCGGACGCGACTTTGCACTATACCTAAGGTGGGTCGAACTTTGCCCGTGTAGCAAAGAACGAGATGCTGTTCGAGGTCGTGGAGCACGTGCGACGGTAAACGTAAGGGCGTGACGTGTACATGGTTCTTAGAGAACTCGATCAGATTGAATCCACCGAAGGTGGTTGCATATTGATCTTGCTTTCCTCCCGCAATGGCAAGGTCCATGCGCTCAATCGTGTAATTCAACTCCGCGATGTCATAGTCGTCAAGCACGACGCCCAAATACTCAATCAGGGTCCCCAAGATCGCTGCGGTCATCGCTGAGGAGCCCCCTAATCCGCTGCCGCGAGGAGCATCACTGCGTAGGTCCAGATCAAACCCCTTATGTACTCCTACACGACGGATGGCCGCCCGGACTAGGTCGAATACGCCGTCATTATTTGAGCTGTCGTCGTGCAAGCGATAAGCAGCGGTCTGTCCCGACTCTAGGGCTGTGATTCGGATCGCTTCGTCATTGCGTGGCCGCAAAGTGGCGAATGCATAGCGATTGATCGTGCTGGACAAAACGGCCCCGCCGTGCTCCTCGTAATAGTGCGGCAGATCGGTGCCGCCGCCAACAAAGCTGACGCGAAGAGGCGCCCTAGCACGAATAACTGTGCTGTTGTTGACCAGCTGGCGGTCATAAAGAACCGATGCTGTTGCCATGACGGCATTCATAGTGTAGTCATTCCCATCCAATCAGCCTTTGCTGCCGTTACGCATTCTGGAAGCGACCGCGACCAAGCATTCGATATCCCTTCAACAATTCCCGAATTCCGTCGTCGATGGTTCGGGTGGCTTCGAAACCCGCTTCACGCAGTCGCTGATTGGAAACAATGTAATTTCGCTTATCAGGATCTGAGCCAATTTCAGAATAATGAATGAAGAATTTGGGAACCTGCTTTTGGACCTTTTCTGCGAGCTCCTGTTTGGAGAGGTTGGCCGAGTCCAATCCCAGGTTATAGGGACGGCCAACCATTTTTTGATAATTCCGGATGCAATGAACGAAGCAGTCAGCAACGTCGCGGACGTGGATATAGTTGCGTTTGAAGTCCTTCTCGAAAATCACTATGTACCCATCAGTCACAGCCGCATAAACGAAGTGGTTGACGAGAAGATCGAGGCGCATTCGCGGAGACACGCCAAAGACCGTCGCTAATCTCAGTGTTATGGAGTTTCCGCTCGACAGCACTTCCTGCTCTGCCGCTGCCTTGGTCACTCCATACAGGGAAATTGGCTCCAAGGGAGTTTCTTCGGTGCAGTACATTTCTCCCGTCTGCGTTCCGTAACCGCTGTTAGTGGTCGGATAAACAATCAACTGGCGTGGGCTACGCAGCTTCGTGAGCAAGCGTATCGCATCCCGATTGATGGCCGTCGTCATCCACGGATCACGTTTTGAAGCTGGGGCTCCAACGATCGCAGCCAAGGGAAGGATTACATCCGCTCCAGTCATAGCTTGTTTCATGAGCGGTTCATCGCGGACATCGCCCAAGATGAAGTCGAAATTCGGATTGAAACATAAGTGCAAGAAGCTCGGCTCGAAGTTCATATTGTCGAGCGCGAGAACACGATATCCTGCGTGCAGCAAATGCTCGCATAGGATGGAACCGACGTAGCCGGCCGCCCCAGTGACTAGAACTCTTTCAGGCATAGATCGATCCTTCTAGTTGATTTCAAAGCTAACGCTCAAACCGCCTTAGACCCGTCAGTTGTGAAAGAAGTAGAAATGTGAATGCCGGATTCAACAACAGATACCGGCGCCAAAGACGACGTGGCTCGGAAATCAAGCGGAAGAACCACTCGAGCCCAGCGGATTGCATCCACGCTGGTGCCGTCGGCTTCACTCCGGCTATGAAGTCAAACGCTGCCCCGACAGCGAGGATGGGAACGTTCAAGATGTGATAGTGATTCCAAGCCCATACCTCCTGTTTCGGGCACCCCAGGCCCACGAAAAGAACACGAGCACGAGAGGATTGGATCCGTTCAATGATTTCGCAGTCCTCTTCCTGAGTAAGAGGGCGATATGGAGGCGAGAAAGCATAAGCAACATTGAGCCGTGGCCATTTTTCCCGCACTCGTGCTAGCAGTTTACTCAGAGTCTCTGGAGAACTGCCATAGAAACCGACGGGGACTCCGGAGTCGGCAGCAGCTTCTAGGACTCTTTCCGTCAGCGTCGGTCCATAGACGCGCGATGCGTTTCGAATACCCATTAAACGCAATGTCCACACCAGGGGCATGCCGTCGGAAGTAACCAGACTTGCGCTATCCATCACGGCCTGGAACGAAGGTGTTCGGTGGGCTTCCATCACAGTCTGCATGGAGGCGGGGCACAACCAGAACGGTCGCGGGTCCTCCGCGGCGCGCAGCACACGTGCGACAGCGTCTTCATAAGAGGAGAAATCCACTCTCATGCCAAGAATGTGGCGGTTGAGCATTGGCTCCTTATATTCCATTTGCCTCCCTTACAATCTCAAGCGCGCAGTTCCGTGATTGTTGGGAACAGCGAAGACTCGCCGAGCTGAAACTGGAAGCTCTTCAACGTTTCTTTGGCGAGTCATCGGGGTTACTTTGCCGAATCGATTGCTGGTTCGGAAGGGTCTGAACTGATTTCGAGGTGATTGCGGCAGATTTAAACGGCTTCTCTGTCTCTGGCAGTCGTGGTCGCTCAGGTGCAGTGAAGACTCTGTGGGGCCTTATCATTTGGTGCAGAGTCCTACGGAAGGTCAAAGTATTCGATAGATTAATTCAGGAATTGGAAGAATTCGACTGTTCAACACCGCTCCCAATACTCGAACACCCGCCGCGTCTAGGGTTTCTTTTGCCTTGCGTGCGGTAAGTCGACGCGTGCGGCCAGCTTCGATAACGAGAATGGCAGCGTCTGCAACCAGACCTAACAACTGGGCATCTCCGCAAACACTTGTTCCCGGGGCATCGATCAGCATGTACTCAAACTCTTCGCGCAATTGCGAGAGACGCTCCTTGAGCTGAACTGGCGGTAGAAGTACCCGGCTATTGTCAGCCAAGATGCTCGGTCCGGCCAACCAGAGATTGCCGCCAATCTTCACGCATTGGTCGCGCAGGGGACCGGATGTGCAGGAGAAGGGATTCGTGCCTTCGATCCCGAACAAGCCGGAGAGGCGCGGTGAACGCACGTTGGCGTCGACTAGGCAAACTGGCCGCGAGCTGTTAGCAGCGAGACTCCGACCCGCCATGGCGCAGATAGAACTACTGCCATTCTCATTTTCCACACCGCAGAGAACGACCTGTCGGGGAGCACTTCCATTGGCAGACAAGAATATGCGCTGGATCAGCCTCAACATTTCTTCTCCGCTCGCATTGCCGGCACGGCTTGAAAGGATGGGGACAATCTGCCTTGCGGCGACACTATTAGCCGCTTCTGGCTGGGGTTTATTTAGTACGCCCGCTTCGAGCTCAAGCTGCGTCATTAATTCGAAGTTACGGCTCATGGAAGCTTCCTCACGCTGGCTGGAGGTTCCGCATTCGTTGTCGATACTGGTGGCGGCGCCGGAAGCCAGATCTTTTGCCCTACTTCAATATGGTCCGGGTCGATCAGCTTCGGATTGAGCGCCTGGATCTGATGCAGGCGCTGAAAATCGTAGGCTCCCAGGTATCGCTCTGAGATATCTCGAAGTTTTTGTCCAGGTTCGACCGTGATCGCGACTGGCACAATGATTGGTGCAGATGCAGGATTGATGGTTTCTCCGACGTCCGCCGCGGCTGGCGCAGGGGCTGACGCTGGCTGAACTTTCAGATTTAAGGACTGGTAGTCGGCCGTACTGTGCGACTGAGAGATGCGGAGTCTGCCGAGCCCGAGTGTCCCCAGCACGCAAATGACGAGGAGAGTCGCTGCTGCTGGAATCCAGAACTTCTGCGAGCGTTTGGTCCGGTTCTGTTGTTTACGTTCACTGGGCTGCCGAGCCGCTACTTCGCCGACTGCCGCGACAGGCTTTGGTAATTGAGGAATCAACTGCAGGTCGCCGATCACTTCGGCTGCCATGCGATCATCTACCTGTTTGCTCTTCAATGCGCAACACAATGACAGCGAGTTGAAGCACAGATTATTGATGTTCCTGGGAATGCCCTGGCTAGCCTCTGCGATCATCGCGAGTGCAGCTTTTGCAAACAGCGGCTTGCCCTCATGGCCCACCTGTTTCAGCCGGTAGTCGATGTAAGCAACTGTCTCTTCAGCCGAAAGTGGTTCAAGGCGACAGATGGTCGATATTCGCTGGCGAAGTTGTACCAAAGAAGGTTGTATCAACTTTTCGGCTAACTGCGGTTGACCTGAGAGGACTATGTGCATTAGCTTGCCCTGGGACGCTTCAAAGTTGGTGATCAGCCGAACTCTTTCCAGGACAGCATCCGACAGATTCTGCGCCTCGTCGATCACGATCACGAATTTCCGCCCTGCGCGATTCTCTTTGATCAGAGCTCCGGTCAATTGCTCGTGCATCTCGAAGCTGCTTTGTGCGGGGGTGATGCCGATGTCACGCAAGATGTAGCTGACGAATTCCCGCGCTTCGCAATGGGAATCAATATCAAAGAGGAATACAGTGCGTGCCGACTCGCGGAACTTCTCGAGGAATCGAAACAAAAGCGTTGTTTTCCCCATTCCTGGGGGCGCAATCATGGCTGTAAAACCGCGGTTGCTCAAGAAGCCGTAATCCATCGATGCCACTGCCTCCCGATGCGTGTGGCTGAGATACAAGCATCGCGGATCAGGGCTGGTTCCGAATGGATCTCGTTGAAGTCCAAAGTATTGCAACAACATCACGCTAATCTCCGCCCTTCGGCAGTGCGGCGAGCACCGGAGTACCCAGGAAGCCGGCCAACTCGTCGGGCGTGCGGAAAGTTGGATCCATAAAATCGAGGACGAACGCTGTGGACAGACTGAAGGTTCCGGCCAGCAGCAATGTCAGAAGGGCAACGGCGAGTGGGGACCGTTTGGGAAGCGCGGGAACGACCGGTTGCTCAGCCAGAGAGACGTTCAGGATTCCACGCTGATCAAGCGCATCGCTGATGCGCGCTTCTTCGCGCTTCTGCTCGTACAGGAGATAATCGGCTTCCTGCGTCTTGGCAGCGCTCACAAGGTTTCCTTGTACGATGTCGTCTTGCCCGAGGCGCTGAGCTTCACCGTGGTACTTTGCGGCAATGGCAGCTGCGGCTGAAGCGCGCGCCTTCAAACCACTGAGATCGGCCTCTGCCTTCGTCAGCTCAGCCTGAACCCACTCATAATCCGGATTCTGGTCGGAGGATTCATCCCGAATCGGCCTGCTCTCCTCCGTACTGATGGTGGCCTTTGCATCTGCAATCTGCTGGTCAACCTCTTGCACTAGCGGATAAGTAGACTCATATTTGGTTAACAGGTCGGTTTTCTTGAGTTCCAGATTTAGCACGGTGAATTTCAACTGTTCAAGGAGTTGCGGGTTGTCAGAGTTGCGCACCACGGTCGTGATTCTTGGCTTGACGGATTGCAGTTCAGCTTGGAGAGCACGAATACGCTGCTGCGTTTCAAGTAAACTCGTCTGGGCCTGCCGCGCAGTGGCATCGAAATCGTCGGCTTGGTGCAACGCGGAGTCGCGTTCAAGATCGGCGGAGACGACGCCGGTTCCCTTTGTAAAGTTAATCAGTTTATCTTGCGCCTGATTCAATCCCTGTTTGTATTGCTCCATTTGTTGGTCGAAGAACTTAAACTCGCCGACTGGATGATGTACTTCCAGGTGTTTTTCCATGTACGCTGCTGCCAGCGCTTTAAGTACCTTGGCGGCTGTCTCCGGATCACGCGCTTGATAGCTCACCGAAATCACGTTGGTTTTACGAACGGGCTCGATCTTTAAATCGTTGCTAAGTTTGCGCACTGCCTCTGCGACTCGCACTTCACTACCACGGTTGACAGACGAACCGGTTGGACCAGCCAGCCCCGTCGCAAGAACGACCTTGCGCAGCAGGTCGTCACTGTTAAGTAATTCAACTTCAGAGTTTAGATCTTCCTCGCTAATTTCGTCGTTGCTGAACTGATCAGGTGCATTAGCCGACGGGGTTACCATCGCGTCCGAGCGCTGGCGCAAAGCCAGGATTTTCATCTGGGCTTCATATTTTGGGACCCACACGCCGGATACAGCGACCGCGATTACCACAAGCGCAAATGCGGCCAACATTGCCCAGCGCTGTCGAAACATCACTGCGACGATGTCGCGCAAGGTCGGCAATGGTTGTCGAGTGTACCGATCAATCGCGAGGTCGTCCGGTCTGATTGCCAGTTCGTCAATTCTCATGTTGCGCCTCACCTCATAAAGTGCTTGGGAGAATGTTCCGCCGAGCTGTGAACTTCTTCGTTCTGGAAAGATTGGTAAGTCGCTAAATTATGGAGTTAACCTGTTATTCCGCGTGGTACAAGAAATCGTGCGAAGGCTTGATTCCGTGGCTTCCCGGAGTGCAATGGGAATCGCTGTGCTGGAAGAAGCCTGAGCGGTCCGACGGGCCGCGCCCAATAGGAAAGCCGCGCAGACCGACTGAACTTCTTGCCTCAGTGCACGTCTTTTCCTCGCCCGCGATCTATTTCTCCCCTGAATTAGTATCAGAGGCTTGTCCCTAAGAGGGATAGCGCCGAAATAGAAGCCAGCAGCACTCTTGATCATCCCCACTCTGTCAAAGAAATCATCATAGATGCTTTCTAATTTGGCAGCTCGCTCCTTTTCAAATGATCTTTGTTTTGTCGCGCAGACTGCGTGCAATTCCCCGATTCCGAGGGCGTTAGCAACGCCCTGCAATGCCGCGACAGCTAATTTTCCGAGGAAAAACTCATGGAGGACTCGCCGCGCGAGTCTAATCTTTCGAAGTGATCCAGACGCCCCCTGAACCCGCGTAATTAATAGAGTTTCGGCAACCTCTGATTTCACCACCCACCCAGGGACGATGATGAACGACAAAGTAAAGACCCTCTCCCCGTCCACTCGCAGGTCAAGAGACAGTTCGCCCTCTAAACGACCCGGAAGTTCCGGAAAGTTCATCGTCAGGGTAAAACAATTGGCATGATTCGAGATTTCATAGAGCGTAACATTTCCGAGCAGAACCTGGCGTAGAAAGTCCTCTCGGAAAGTGGAATGCAGGCGCCTGTAGTGATGAACAAAACAGGACAAGCGTTCCCTTAGTGTGAGGCCCTTGGCGAGGTATTCGGGGGCGGCATATTTGAAAGCGAATGAAGGCCAATTTTGAACAACTTCATCGAATGGCCGGAGCTTAAGGACTCTAACTACCTTATAGTAGTTACCAATGCTGATAAGGAACCGCCAGAACTCACCCGCAACCAGAGCTGGAGACCAGGAAAGCTTCTGACGCAAAAGAGCGGATAGCCACCTAAGGACTCCTTCTCGCTCGTTTTGTTCACATACGGGGGCCTGCCAACCGCTGGACGAATTGCCAAGAGTTCGGCGATCGGCCCTATGAGGGGAATTGAGCGAAGGCTGAGATGGTCGGCCGTGCATTTGACCCATTGAATCTGACCTCTGAAAGGTTTCACTTGCGGTCGCACCACCATGACGTCAAAGCAATCAACGAAATCGACGAGCCGAGGATTCAGTATTACAGCTCAGGGTCGAACTATGAGCTTAATAGATCGTTGGACTAACATACGCACCCATGTTTGCAGTTGGGATGAACGGGCGGATCTTCGAGAAGGCGCTCTGAGGCACGTATAGCATATCCCCGGGTTGAAGATAAATGTCCTCAGACAGATTGCGCGATGCAAGCAATTTCTTTACATTGATGAGCTTTGCCTCAAACATCCCGTTCGACGCTGGACGAAACAACACCACCTGTGAATGCTTGGCGCTATCGTTGAAGCCTCCTGCGATCGCTACCGCCTCTGTGACGGTGAGCGGACCGCGGAGGTCGTACTTGCCTGGTTTTGCCACTTGACCAGCCGCGATAAAGTAGGGCTTGTCGAAGTCTTTTAGGGCGATCGTAATGACGGGGTCGTGCAAAATCTTCGTGTAAGCGGTCTTCACGGATTCCGTTAGCTCTGGCACGGTCTTGCCCTCGACAAATATCGAGCCAACCCCTTTCAAGGTCACATAGCCGTCTGGTTCAACGGCCACCGTCTGGTTGAACTCAGGAGACAGTTCAAAATCAAGATCGAACGTGTCGCCTTTTCGGAGTTGATAGCGTGGATGCCGTTCGTGAAACCCCGGGGCCGTGTCCGTCGATGCGACAGCAATCGAAGACGAACCAGCCCTCGCCGTGGCAGAGGTTACAGTGCTCTGCCCTGCCGCTGGAATCGCTATTGTCACGATGAGTGCTGCCAAAGCGACGATTGAGTGCTTCATTCGAAACTCACCTCTGAGGTTCAGTCGAGCGGTACGAGTTGCCTTAAGACTCCTGAGCTTTGTGGAACCGCATTTGTTTCTCCGGCCACCTGCTTTTCAAAGCCTATCTCCGATTACAAAAACGCTGTGCGAGAATCGCAATTCAAAGGATCGATTGGTCGGATCAGCGTCTTAGATCCCCTTCATCGCAAATACTGCGGTATGCATCAGGATGGCGAGATCCATGAAAAAATTCCGGTTTCGGATGTAGTAGAGGTCGTACTGGATGTTTTCGTGGATCAAGAACGAGCGGTCGGCACTAAGCTGCCAGAGCCCCGTGAGCCCGGGTATTACCTGCAGTCGTTGCTGGTGGCGGGAGTTGTAGCGCTCTACAATGAACGGCATTTCCGGACGCGGGCCAACCAGCGACATGTCGCCTTTCAGAATGTTGATAAGCTGCGGTAACTCATCGAGACTTGTGCGGCGGAGCCACCGTCCGACACGAGTGACGCGGGGGTCATCGGCGGTGGTGGGGTGCAGGCCAAATTTAGGCACATCCACGTGCATCGTTCGGAACTTGTAAAGATCGAACAGCTTGCCCTTCCGTCCCACCCGTTCCTGGCGGAAGAACACTGGTCCTTTCGAATCGAATCGAATGAGCGCGGCGAGAACCGCCCAAAGCGGTGACGTTAGCACAAGCAGGACAAGCGCGGCGCCGAGATCGAAAACGCGCTTACTGGATTCATATAGACGTTTGCGCGCTGGTAAATCCATGGACGCGATGAGTACCCCATCAATGTCCACGTAGTTCGTGGGAGTTTCTGAGCTGTAGGAAAGCTGGGGGACAAAGGCGACGTTGGCCCCGGCCGCGAAAGCCTCGGCCGCGACTTCCTTGAGGCGCTTCTTCGATAACGAAGGGATTCCGACCACCACGAGACTGATGCTCAAATCCCGAATCAAGGTGGTTGTTAGGGGACCGGGAATAACTTGGGCAGAGCGTTCGTGCTTGTAGCCGTCGTCGTAAACTTTATTGCCGACAAGTTTCTCATCGTCGTCGACGATGGCGACTGGATTGAGCCCTAGTTTGGGGGAACGGACAATCGCGGAAAATACGCGCCGGCCCGTGATCCCCGCGCCGTATACCAGCACGTTCCGCAAACCGTAGCCGCGGCTATGCAAATTCCGGATCAGTACAAATATGAGCTGTTTTTCGATGATCGCCAAGAGCGGAACGAAGACAACAGCCAGCACGACAATCCAGCGCGAAAACGGGTGCGAAAAGAAAAAGGTGACCGGAAACACTATGGCAAATGATTGCACAGTGACTCGAAGGATGCGCTCGGTCTCGCGGATTCGTAGAAGGCTGTTAGCCCGTTTGTAAGCCCCCTCGTGATCAAGCATCGACACAAACAACACCGCGAAACAGAAACCAACGAGAAAAACGGTGCTGGCGGGATAGTGAAGTTGCCGGCCGATCCTCAGAAATTGATACATAGCATACGCCAGCGTCGTTGCCGCCAGGACGACAGTCAAGTCGACCATTCGCTCGACGAAAGCGGTGGCTATCTCGAACCGCTCATAGCTATTCGGTATCGCCGACGCCGAGAAGGCATAGGGCGACTCAAACGGCACAGCCGAATCTATAAGCTTGACGGAACCCATTTTGTTTTTCTCGTGTTTAGTGCTTCATGGTGCCATCATGTGGCGTGGGCGACGGGCTCCCGCCCTTTTCTTAACAGGCAATCTTCACGGGCGGCGCGTTAACAGACTCGATATCATCGACATCTACTTCCACTGCCACGCTACGCATGATTGCGTCAAGCGAAAGGACAACGCGGAAGTCGTTCTTCTTGCGAACCAAAATTCCCTCGACGCCTGTCATCACGCCAGCCCTGATTCGCACTCTTTCGCCCACGGTCAGGTATGGATGCGGCTCGATCTCCCGCTCTAGAAGGCCGGAACGTAGTGCTTCGATCTCTGGATCGGGCAGGGCCCAAGGTTCTCGTCCAGAGCCCACAATCGACAGCACTCCCGGCACTCCCAGAACCGCGCCTCGAGCCTCGCCGGGCAACGCGGACAAAAACGTAAGTCGGGAAGAGCGGCAGCTCCAGTTCGACAGGGCGGCTCTTCTTCCATCGCCGGGTCGTCCGATAGAGCGGCAGGAAGGTTTCGATCTGGCGCTGAGTCAGCATCTCGGACACATGCTTTTCATGGCGGGGAGTGGTGTACAGAGCGAACCATCGCGGCGAGGTGTCCACACCAGCGCAGAATGCTCCGTAGCTTTCTATGCCCGGTACTCGCTCGACGATTTCAGACAAAGCTTCGCCATCCTTACTCGGAAGTTCCCTTTTCCACAACCTCTTCGAAGGAAAAACTGCTGATCAAAGAGGCGCGTCAAACATTGCGCGCCCGCTCGTAATCCTGGGCTTACACAACTTAGCCTTGAGTCCCCAGGCGCGAAAGAACTGATGCCGTTTCTTCGGGGTAAAACAACACTGAAGCGGCGAAACCTACTTTGCTGATGTCCAAGCCTCGAGAGCCGCGGGGGTCTACGCGAAGCACCACGCCCTCACCAGCCAAGGACATTCCGAAGCCGGAATCTTCCAGTTTGGGGAGTAAGATGTCCAGTTGGATGCGTGCTCCGACTGGCGGCAACATATCCGTTAGGACGTAGACTCCCAAAGCGTTGATGTCATGAGTGACGCCCTTACCACTTTGTGATTTCCCGTCTTGGGGTGCACACATAAAAAGAACCGGGGCGCTCAACCGGTAGCGTTTGGTCTTTCGCAGTTCAATGACACTTTGCATGTGACGGTCACTTTCAATTCATCCGCAACCGGTGAACAGTGGAATCTTGATTAAGGAACTCAAATGTACAGGCAGTTGGAAGACGATCACAAGTGATCGAAGCCCTCGGAGCGTTTCTTCCCTCCCGAGAGGCGCAGAGCAAGAGAAGTAGGTTTCGGGTATGGATTCATGCTGCGATGTGTACGGTGGGCCATTTAGCAGGGCAACGTTGAGAGAACTCTGACTCATCGCCGGCTAGAGTAGTTTGTCTCTAGCAGTTCGGAAATGGTTAGCGATAGCGCAAATACTCTGAGAGACAGTATGCGTACGTCATTTTGTACACGTGGTCGTTGACCAGCTTGCAGCAGCGGGTACTGGCGATATACTGTCGCCGCCGAGAAAGCAAAATGGATATTCCGGTTGAAGCACTGATAAGTTCGTCCGGAAGCGGGAGTGTTCGATGCGCTTTGTGAAGACGTGTGCATTCACTGCGGCCTGCGCAGGTTGTCTTATGCTGGCGCTGCCGGCGGGGGCGAGCAATCCCCTGGTGGTGAAGACGGACAAGGGCAAAGTGCGGGGCAAGCTGAGCACCGACGGGCAGGTGCGCGTCTTTCTCGGCATTCCCTACGCAGCGCCGCCGACGGGCGATCTGCGCTGGAAGCTGCCGCAACCAACGCTGAAATGGCGCGGCGTGCGCGAGGCGACGGATTTTGGGTCGCGCTGCGTGCAGCCGGATATTTACCCCGACATGCATTTTCGCGATCCGGGCCAAAGCGAAGACTGCCTGAACCTGAACGTGTGGACGCCGGCAAAGGACAAGCACGCGAAGCTGCCGGTGATGGTGTGGATCTTTGGTGGAGGATTCACGGCGGGAGCAACATCGGAGCCGCGTCAGGACGGGCAATATCTGGCGCACAAGGGTGTGGTGGTTGTTTCGATGAATTACCGGCTGGGGGTGTTCGGGTTCTTTGTGCATCCGGAGCTGGCGGCCGAGTCGCCGGAGCATGCGGCGGGCAACTACGGGCTGATGGATCAGACGGCGGCGATGCGGTGGGTGCAGAAGAACATTGCGGCGTTTGGCGGTGATCCGAACAATGTGACGATTTTTGGCGAATCGGCGGGATCGTTTTCGGTGAGCGTGCAGATGGCGTCGCCACTGGCGCGGGGATTGTTTGAGCGGGCAATCGGGGAGAGCGGCGCGGCGTTTGACAGCCATAGCCTGTCGTTTCTGCCGCTGGCGGGGCGGGAGAAGAGCGATCCGGCGTGGGCGCTGGCGACGTTCGGGACCTCGGACCTGAAGGCACTACGGGCGATGACCGCGCAGGACCTAATGGAGAAGATGGCTGCGGCGGCTGCAGCGAGAAAGCTGGGCTCGCCGCGCGTGCGGGGCGGCGACGCTCCAGATATCGACGGATATTTTCTGCCGGAGAGCGTGCCGCAGATTTTCAGGGAAGACAAGCAGGCGCAGGTGCCACTGCTCGCCGGGTGGAATCGCGACGAGCCGAGCGCGTTGGCGGTGAACAATCCTCAGCCGCCGACCGTGCAGAGTTTCCAGGAGATGGCGCAAAAGGATTTTGGGAATCGCGCGGCGGAATTTCTGAACGTATATCCGGCGACGACGGATGCGGAGGCGGTGCGGTCGGCGATCGACTACAACGGGGCGAAGTTTTTGACGCTGGCGACGTGGGAGTGGCTTCAGGCGCAGGTAGCGGACGGCGGGGTGGCGTATCGTTATCACTTCGAGCGGCCGGCGCCGGAAGATAAGTATCATCCGGCCGGGTCGGGAGCGTTTCACTCGGATGAGATCGAATATGTGTTTGGGACACTGGACTCACGGGTGGGAGCCACGTGGCAGCCAGAGGATCGGAAGCTGAGCGACCTGATGCAGACGTACTGGACGAATTTCGCGAAGACAGGGAATCCAAACGGGCCAGGTTTGCCGGAGTGGCCGCGATACGACAAGGCCGATGAATACGAGACGATGAATCTGGATGCGCAGTCGGAGGCGAAGCCGGCGCAGCACAGGGACCAGTGGCAGTTTTTGCAGAGCGTGTGGGAGGGGAAGGCGCAGGAGTAGCGGGCCACCCGTGGAATGCCGCACAAAGAATCGCGCCATGCAGAGCTAAAGAAAGAATTCGCCTCTAGATCTGCAAGTGGCGCCTCTTGGTCCCCGAAGCAGACCAGACGGTGCGCCCAGATCTTCGGCGCTGAGAAGTAAAAAAGAGAGCATGCGGAGGCAAGTGGCGTTATAGTGGTTCGTAATACGTAAAGCAAGCCGGAACTTCCGGATAAAAAGATTGCGGCAGGATTTCGGTTGGCGACGGAATGCTTGCTCAACGTTGAGTCCACATCTTTACTAAATCTAGATGTCTCTTGCATAAAAATCGAAGTTGAACATGCAGCTAATCCTCAATTCCGTATGGGCAATGGTGGCAATCGCCAGTGTATGCCTGTGCAAGCGGCTTGGGCGGCGCAGGCCGGCGAGTCGGTATGTATGGTTTATAGGTCTGTTCCTGCTCAACGTGATTCTATTTCCGGTGATTTCGATAAACGATGACCTATGGTCGACTCAAAATCCGGCAGGAATTGACATCCTCGATCATCACGACCACTGTGCAACCGATCCGCACTCCGCTTTCACGGTAAATGCGGCTTGCCCCAGACCAGCCGTCGCTGAGTTGAGCTTTGCCTTCCAGCGTCTCAGCGTGTCGCTTCGTTCACCGTCGTTCGCTCTCGACAAACCCGCCCTTGACCCCATCCAGGATCGTCCTCCACCTTTGGCCTGATCGCACCTCGTTCTTGGATCTGATTCTGCGCTTCGTCGTTCGCGGCATAACCTCTTGGGACCGCCGTGGACGATATGCCCTGCGCAGCGAATCCGCAACGGGTCCATCGCATCCTGGTCTCGCGGTCGCATCTCCTCACCTGGAGACCATGCAGCGAGCGCTTTGGTCCCGGAATCTATTGCCTCTTCAGGGCCTGAAACATCGAAGGCGATCGATGGGATGTGTGAGCCATGACTGAAAAACGAAGTTCCATTTCCGTTCTTTTCGCAGACCCTGACCTACTGACACGCGATGTGGTTATGCAGGCGCTGAACCGGCACAAGCGTTTTCGCGTGGTTGCCTGTGCGAGAACCGCGCAGGAGGTCCTCGACGCGGTGCGATCGAATGATGTGGATGTCGCACTGATCAGTGCGACCTTGGCAGAGGGCCCGCTCAGCGGCTTCGCGGCTCTGCGCCAGATCTGTGAGTCAGCTCCCGCGGTGAGGTCGGTCGTTCTCCTCGATGGCCGTGAGCAAAATCTCGTAGTGGACGCCTTTCGGGCCGGCGCAAGAGGAGTTTTCTGCCTTTCGCAATCGAACTTCAAGTTGCTACGCAAGTGCCTGGAGCAGATCCACGCGGGGCAGATCTGGGCAAGCTCTAGCGAACTTACGGAAATTGTCGATGCACTATCGCAACTTGCGCCCATGCGGGTCGTAAGCTCAGATGGAACGCAGTTGCTCACCAAGCGTGAAGAAGATGTAGTTCGCCTGGTGGCCGAGGGCCTGCAAAACCGAGAGATCGCCAGGGAACTTAAATTAAGCGAGCATACCGTCAAGAACTACTTGTTTCGTATCTTCGATAAGCTCGGCGTTTCGTCGCGAGTTGAGCTGGTTCTGTATGCGGTCAGCAGCGCCAAGAACCTGCAGACTGCCCCAGCGCAGCACGCCAAGGGAACAAAGAAGTCGGGCGGGAGCGTCAGGACCCGCCACAAGCGGTCGCCGCTTGCTCCGTAAACGCATGGATTGCCGCGAATTGAGACAGACTGTAATTTGTCTCCATCCGCGGTTGGCCAATAAAGAACTCAAACGTCTCCAACGGTGCCAGCCAGACGGTGACTCTGGTAACAATCTGTTGAAAAGATCACACCGGGCGTCGATTTCTCTAAATGTTCTCTATAATGTGGGCTACAATACTTTCACCTCCCAGGGGGTCCTGGAGTTCGGTTCTATGTAGGCGCACCGCTTTACGTTGGCGCTTGTGCAACGCGTCTTGAACCCGGAATTTAAGACCTCACTGTCCTTCCCCGTGCAAATTGCAAGTAGGTCGGCTCCACTTGCGTTCACTTGTAGCACCTTTAGCTACTAATCGGACACGAGGGCCATGACTGAGAAACGAAAATCTATTTCCGTTCTTTTTGCAAACCCGAACGCACTGACACGCGATCTGGTTATGCAGGCACTGAACCGGCAGAAGCACGTTCACGTAGTCTCGACCGCTACAACCGCACAAGAAGTCCTTGATGCGGTGCGCTCGTCAGAGATAGACGTCGCACTGATCAGTGCGTCCTTGTCCGATAGTCCGCTGAGCGGTATAGGGGTATTGCGGCAGATTTCCGAGCATTCTCCGAACTTGAGGGCGGTCATTCTGTACTACAACCCTGAATGCCATATCGTCGCGGATGCTTTTCGCGCCGGCGCAAGAGGTGTCTTTTGCCTCTCGCAGAGTACCTCCAAGCTGCTATACCGGTGCGTGGAGCAGGTCCATGCAGGCCAGATCTGGGCAAACAGCAGCGAGCTTGTCGAAGTCGTCGAGGCGTTAACCCAACTGGCGCCGATGCGGGTAGTGGACGCGGACGGAATGCGCCTGCTGACCAAGCGTGAAGAAGAAGTGGTGCGTCTCGTCGCCGAGGGTATGCAGAATCGAGAGATCGCCAAGGAACTAAACCTTAGCGAGCATACGATCAAGAATTACTTATTTCATATTTTCGACAAGCTGGGCGTTTCCTCCCGCGTCGAGCTGGTTCTCTATGCAGTCAGCAACGCCAAGAGCGTGCAGACTGCTGCCACCCAAAGCGCCAGGGCGACGAGGAAACTCCCAGAAGGTGTGAAGACTTTAGGCGAATCGCCGTTGGTCGCGGACCAAGCTTCGGTACTCTGAATTTTCCCAATCACAGAGCACAATGGGCACGGGCTGAGCGCGGACTCAAGGATCGGCAACACGAAGCGTGGCCGTGCGGGAGTTGCCGCGTGAATCGATCTGAAGTTGCTCGGTAACGTCCATCCCCCACGACGAGCATTCACGACCTGAGCCAGAAGCGGCCAACCCGCCGCGCCAGTGCCTCGCTGTGGCTCTAGCCCATCAGCGGTGGGGGATTGTGCCTCCTGAATTCCAGCGGCCCGCTGTGGGGGATTCTGGCTCGAATTTGGCATGAAAAATGAGCCGAAAAACTGTGGGTGAAATTGGGGGGAGTGTGGGTGAAAATGGGGGGAGTCCCCACAGTAACTCATGGGTAAACATAGTAATTGACTTATCGCTGGAAGCCGCATAAACATTGGACAAAAGTAAGTGGTGGTAAGTGGAGGTAAGTCGGGAAATTACTCCATGTTTGACCTTCTAAGCCGGGGGTTGTGGGTTCAAGCCCCGCCTCGCCTACCACGTTTGAATCAGTCGGCTTTGCCGACACGTCGGAAAACGAATTGCAAGCGATCGCAATTCGCTCCTTAGCGGTTTTGAAGGAAATTTATCGGACCCTGCAGCAATTCGTCCGGTATGCCGATGTATCAATCGAAGGAAGTTTGAGGCTTGAAGCACGAGTGACGACTCAGCTGGATCAGTTCGAACAGGGTGTCTTCGTGGTTGGGTTCGGGAGCACCGGCAGCCTGTAGCTATCAGAATGACTTCCATGTTGATGAATCCATGCGGGGCCGTAAGTCCCTGCGCACTGTGGCCGGCGAATGCGCTGCATTGCTTCCGCCTCCTGATCGAATGAAATTCTCAAAAGCCAATCCTCTGCAGCAGGCCGGTATCGCCGGATTTGAGGCGAACGATTTGCCAATGATTTGTGCGTAAACGGCTTCAGCCGCCGATCTTTTCGGTTAGCTCTACCCAGCGCTCGTAGACGGCATGGTGCTCGGCTTTTGCCGTTTCGAGTTCGGCGAGGGCGGCGCTGAGGGCTGCGGGATCGATAACGACTCCAGCAACCTGAATGCGCTGCTCGGCGGCACGAAGGCGCGCGTCCGCTTCGTCGATGCGTTTTTCCAGGGTGTCGTACTCGCGCTGCTCGATGTAGGAGAGCTTTCTGCGAGTTCCGAGATGCAGGAGATGCGGCTGGTGCCGTTTTCGGCACTTTCTTCTGCGGCTGCACCTGATGCAGCTACGTGTCTGCTGGCCGCGCCATGCTTCCCATTGGAGGTAGTCTGCGAAGAGCACGGCGTTGCCGCGGCCGTCGAGGCCGAGAACGGCGTTGGTGACGCGATCGAGCAGATAGCGGTCGTGCGTGACGAGGACCAGGGCGCCGGGGAATTCGAGCAGCGATTCCTCCAGAATCTCAAGCGTGGGGATATCGAGGTCGTTGGTGGGCTCGTCGAGGATGAGCACGTCGGCGGGCTGAAGCATGAGGCGGGCGATGAGGACGCGGGCGCGCTCGCCGCCGCTGAGGCGCTCGACCGGCTGATTGAGCTGCTCGCTGGTGAACAGAAAGCGCGAAGCGTAGCCGGCGACGTGAACGACGCGATCCTGATAGATGACCGAGTCGGAGTCGGGCGCGAGCGTGCGGCGAAGGGTGAGTGAAGTGTCCAGCTCGCGCATCTGCGAGAAATAGACGATGCGAAGGCCCGGTGCGCGGCGGATTTCACCGGCGCTGAGTGTAATTTCGCCGGTGATGGCGCGCAGCAGCGTGGTTTTGCCGGAGCCATTGGCGCCGGCAAGGCCGAGCTTGAGGCCGTTGGTCAGCGTGACGCTGACGCCGCGGAGGATTTCGCGATCGTCCAAGGGTTACGGCGGCATTCTCGACTTCGATGAGACGTTTGGTCTGGCGGCCGGTGGCGTCGAAGGTGATGCCGGCCGTGGCGATTCGCGTGCGGGATTCGGAGTCGCGCAGCTCGGAGATAAGGGAGTTGGCGTTGTCGATGCGGGCTTTGGCTTTGGTGGTGCGGGCCTTCGGGCCGCGGCGGAGCCATTCCATCTCTACGCGGACGCGGTTGCGCAGGCTCTCCTGGGCGCGCTGCTGCCACTCGACGTAGGCGTCGCGGTCTTCGAGAAATTTGGAATAGCTACCTTTTACGCGCAGCAGGCCGTCGGAGTAAATGCGGTTGAGCTCGACGATTTGGGAAGCGATGTTCTCAAGGAAGTAACGGTCGTGGGTGACGACGACAAAGGCAAAACTGGCAGCACGGAGCAGGCCTTCAAGCCATTCGATGCCGTCAAGATCGAGGTGGTTCGTGGGCTCATCGAGAAGAAGGACCTGGGGATCGGTGACAAGAGCTTCAGCGATGGCGAGCCGCTTGCGCCAGCCGCCGCTTAGGCTCGCGGCTTCACGGTCCATGCCGGGATTGCCGAGAGTGTCGCTTTCTGCAAAGCCGGCGCGGCCGAGCGTTTCGCGCAGCCGCTGCTCGCGGGCGATCAGCCGGAACGGCGGCGCGCTCGAGTGCGGCCTCGATGACCTGTCGGACCGTGATTTCGGGGGCGAAGTCTGAGATCTGATGGACGTAACCGATGCGAACGCCCTTGCGGAAGGAAACCTCCCCGGAGTCGGGCACGCTGTTCCGCGCCGAGGATGGCGAGGAGAGTGGATTTGCCGGCGCCGTTAGGACCGATGAGGCCGATGCGATCGCCGTCATGGACTGCGCAGGAGATGTTGTCGAAAAGAGGAGCAGCGCCGAAGCGTTTGGAGATATTCTGCGCGATCAGGATCGGCGGCATACTTTAAGTCTACGGGGAGCGACCTCTGATTAATCGCGCTCGTTCGGGAGCGTTCATGGATGGCTTTGTTGACGCCGGATGGCTGGAAAATTCAAAGATTGACGGAGACGCACTTTCATTCGGGCTGACTTGTTTCAGCATCATTCGTCAAAAAATGCGGCGAATGAGTCAAGATTTGCGAGGATCCCCGTTCATGCACTCCCCATTCACGCAACGACGCTCCAGCCGCATTGGAGTGGATTCCCGCCTAGCCCCCAAACAGCTCACTTTGCTCGCGGCGGGTAATCGCTGTCCGACAAATTGAGCGGTGCAGCTGAACGAGATTTGCGTCGCTCATCGGTGGCTTCGATCTCGATGTCATTGCCGGGCAGGTAGAAGCAATGGCGCTTTCCCTACGCGCTCATCCGCGAGTGCGTCCATTGGTACCCGATGGTAATTGGGGCGAAGGTTTTCTACGGTGGTTACCACGGGGCTTAACAGTTGGCTGATTTCGACGCCGATTGAATCAATGCATGAAGTGTTCACGAAGGGTGGCTGCAATCGAATATGAATTTCGGCCCGAATTCGGCAATGTATCTTGACAAAACCCACTCGCTTCAATAGTTTCTATTCTCAACGCATCTCGAAGGCTCACTCCCATAAGTGCCGGCGGATTGGTCCACTTGTGTGGCATGAATAGCCTGGAAGTCGGTGCCATTCCCCAATGGCAAATTGAATATTTGAATCGGCGACGAGAAGGACTGTGCCGAGCGGCTGGGCGATTGCCCTTGTCAATGGGAGATCCGCGCCGAACTTCGGACAGTCTCTCTGTTTATTTCATGTAAATTTCATGGCTTAGCAAGTGCTGATCGACCCCCTGCAACTTCGCGCTTAAAGGGCTGAGGAAAGGCGTGTTCGCCTTCAGCTCCGGTTTCCCGGGAGACCTTAAATTATGACCAAGCAGTGCGCCCGCTCAGCTATGACAGTGCGGTTCAGGAGGATTCAACGTTACCTGATCGTCGCTCTGTGTGCGATGATCTTCGCAACTCTCTTCCCGGGCCGGTGTGCGGCTCAGCAGGTCAGCTACTATGACTTCAACGGTCCCGCGGCGGCCTCACCCGGCCAGACCTCGACCAGTTGCAGCCCGAACAGCGCCGCTTCCGGCGTCTTATTTTGCTTCAATTCAGTGGGAGCCGGCCTCAGCTTCATCCAGGACAACTCTTACACGATTTCGATTGATCCCAACGCAAGCAACGGCTCGGCTTATGCACTGCAGCTGACGCAGAATGCGGCGAGTCAGGACTCGAGCGTGTGGTATTCGACCCCGCAAAACGTGGCAAATGGCTTCACTGTTTGGTATGCATTCAAAATCACCACGAGCGGAATGGCCCCAAATACTGGCGATGGACTCGCTTTTGTCATTCAAAACGCGAAGGGCAACGGATCGGACCCTCTCGGAAATTGCGCCGAAAGCGGCTCAGGACTTACGGCCCTTGGTCCGGGCGGCGGCTGCATGGGCTATGGTGGCATCGACAACAGCATCGCCCTTGAGGCGGACACGTTCGCCGACGGATATGATCCGTGGGACTTCGGGGAGTACTACTACAACGACAATCACATTGCCTTGCAAGGTTGCGGGCCCGGACTCGCCAACTCGCCCGCCCACTATTCTTCCAACCTTGTGAGTCCCCTGGTGCCGACCAGCTGCCTCGTTGCGCTAAATGGGCAGAACACGATCGCCTCCAATCCGGCTTCCTCTTCGACCGCCGGTGCAGTCGAAGTTGATGACGGCAATCCGCATCAGGTTGTGATTGTCTATAACGGTCCCAATGATTCGCCGTCCAACTATCTCTACGTCTACCTTGACCCCGTGTTCAACCCGGGCACACACACGCCCGTAGCTGGATCGACGCCCCTCTTCTCGGGACCGTTCGACATCACCAAATACATCAACGTTAACAATGGGACTGCCTACCTTGGGTTCACCGCGGCCACGGGTTTCGGTTACGAGCAGCATGAGCTGATGGGCTTCAGCTTTGCGCCGCACGGTTACGGCGACGCCAACGTCTGCCCGATGGGACAGTCCACACCGGCGCCCTGCAGCAATACGCTGGCGGTGCCATTCAGCTTCGCATCAAGCACGGCCATCGGCTCGGTTCAGGTGGTGACACAAGGCGCGACCGGCCTCGACTTTCAGCCTGGCAGCGGCAGCACCTGCGCCGGCTCCGTAACCTCCTGTACGGTCAACGTCACCTTCGCGCCGAAAGCTCCTGGTCTTCGTCTGGGTGCCGTAGAACTGCTGGACGGCAGCGGTAACCGGCTAGCGACCAAGATGATCTACGGGATTGGTCAAGGACCGGCAATTGCATTTAGCCCGGGCACGCAAACCCCGGTTTATTCCGCGAACTCTCCATATGCGGTTAGCGGCGTAGCTGTGGATGCGGCGGGCGATACGTTCATCGCAGAAAACCAGGGAACGCAATCGAACAATGGCCTGGTTGTGAAAGTCGCGGCAAACGGGACTCAGACTCTCGTGGGTTCCGGGCTCGAGTACCCTCAGGGATTGGCGGTGGATGGAGCGGGCGATCTCTTCATAGCGGATAACAATTTAAATGCAGTGGTGGAGGTTACACCTGCCGGCGTGCAGACCGAGATGAGCTTCGGCTTGACCGCTCAGTTGGGAGTGGCAGTGGATGGAGCGGGCGATCTGTTCGTCAGTGATTTCAATGCCGGCGAGGTCGCAGAGGCTCCAGCCGGCTGCACCACCAGCGCCTGTGCGACCCCGGTGTACAGTGCGGGACCGGGGCTTCATCCCGTCGGTTTGGCGGTGGATGGAGCGGGAGATCTGTTCATTGCTGATTTTGCTGATACCGCCCCCGGAAAGGTAGTCGAAATTCCGGCCGGTTGCACCAGCAGCAGCTGCCAGACAACAGTGGGAAGCGGATGGGATGAACCGGAAGCCCTGGCCGTCGACGCGGCGGGCGATGTTTTTGTCGCGGACGAAGCGTCCAAGGTAGTGGAAGTCCCCGCCGGTTGCACAAACAGCGCATGCCAGATCACGATCAGCGGAATTCTTGCATATGGCGTCGCAGTGGACGCGAAGGGCGACGTCTTCATTCCTGACCTCAACACCAACGTCAGCTCAGACCCCAACAGCGACCAGGTCATCGTGGTCAATGGGTCTCAGGCGCCATCGTTGAGCTATCTCTCAACGACTGTGGGCAGCACGAGCAGCGACAGTCCACATTCGCTTACGATCCAAAATATAGGCAACCAGACGCTGGATGCGGTTAGCCCCGGACTCGTCGTCGGACAAAATTTCGTGCAGGCTATCGGCTCCGGAACTCCCGCCGATTGCACCACATCGTTCTCGCTGCTGCCGGGGGCGGGCTGCGATCTAAGTATCAGCTTCGAGCCGCAAAGCGCGGGCAATCCGCTTACCAGCACAGCGGTCTTGACCGACAACGCTCTGAACGCCGCTCCGGCTACGCAATCCGTCGCCCTCAGCGGGGTTGGCCTGGCGGCTAATTACACGTTGTCAGTGTCTGGAGTGGGCTCGGGCACCGGCACGGTGATAGCCACTCCAGGGCCGATTAGCTGCAGCCTGGCCAGCGGAGCCGGGACGGGCACGTGCCAGGGTAGCTATCAGCCCGGAGTTCCTGTCACTCTGACGGCGAGCGCGACCGGGAACTCGATATTCCTTGGTTGGGGCGGCGCCTGCGCATCGTCCGGAACGAACGCGACGTGCAACTTGACGATATCGACAGGTACGGGAGCCGCGAGTGTTACCGCGAACTTTGCGCCGACCTACACGCTGAGTGTGACGGCTTTGGGTACGGGAGTCGGCACGGTGACATCCACTCCGGGACCGATTAGCTGCAGCGTAAACAACGGAGTCGGTTCCGGGACCTGTTTGGGGAGCTATCCGAGCGGATCGACGGTGGCGCTGACGGCAACTGCATCGCCGAACTTTGTCTTCAACGGCTGGAGCGGTACGTGCACTCCCGCTGGAACCAATCCGGTATGCAACGTGGTCGTTGGCCCGGCGTCGAATGTGATCGCAGATTTTGTTCCGCAGAACTTCGGCAACGTCAATGTCTGCCCCGCGGGAGAAAGCACTCCTGCACCATGCACCCAGACGTACGCGCTTACCTTCAACATGACGGCGACAACGACCATTGGCTCAATCCAAGTGGTGACGCAAGGCATTAGCGGCCTCGATTTCTCGCTCGGCAGTGGGAGCACCTGCAACGGCACCTTTTACGCAGGCAATTCCTGCGCCGTCTATGTAACGTTCACCCCGCTCGCGCCTGGGCTGCGCACGGGTGCGGTGCGCCTCTTCGACAACACGGGCAACCTCGTGGCGTCCACGCAGGTCTACGGCATTGGTCAGGCACCGGTGGCCGCTTTCAGCCCGGGTACCCAAATCTCAGTGAACGCCGGCGCCCTGGGTAGTCCGCAAGACGTTGCCGTGAATGCGGAAGGAGATGTCTTTGTCTCCGATAGCCAGAACAATATTGTCGAGAAGATTCCGGCAGGAGGCGGCGCGCCTGTCCAGGTGAGCACGGGTTCCTACTCGCTGAAACATCCAGCGGGAGTTGCGGTGGACGGAACGGGCGATCTCTTTATCGCGGATTCCTCCAACAACCGCGTGGTTGAAGTCCCTGCTGTGGGCATGCCGAGCCTCGTGAGCACCGGGTCAATCTCTGTCAGCACGCCGCAAGGTCTGGCGGTGGATGGCGCCGGAGATCTCTTTATTGTGTCTTCCGGAAATGGCCAGGTGGTAAAAGTTCCAGCTAGCGGCGCCACGCCGACGCTTGTGAACACCGGGTCGTACGCGTTGACTCAACCGACCGGCGTGGCCGTGGATGGGTCAGGCGACCTCTTTATCGCGGATTTGAATTCTACACAAAACCGTATCGTTGAGGTTCCTGCGACCGGCTCGCCGACCCTGGTAAACATAGGGAGCTACACGCTGAATTCTCCGCAAGGCGTGGCTGTTGACACAGCGGGCGACGTCCTGATTGCGGACGCGGGCAACAACCGCATTCTGGAGGTCACGCCCGGTGGCAGCCAATCCATTGTGCAGAGTACTGGAACAGGTCAGCCTTATGGCATCGCATTGGATGGAGCGGGAGATGTCTTCGCCGCATCGACCATCTCCGCCCAGGTGTCGGAGCTTATCCGCGCGCTGCCGCCATCGTTGAGCTTTGCCCTCACGAATCAATACAGCACCAGCGGCGACAGCCCGCAATTGGTTTCAGTGCAGAACATCGGCAACCAGAAGCTGACTGGATCGCTCCCCCCGATTCAGAGCACGAACTTTCTTGAAAATGGAATCTCTACCTGCGGCAGTAGCTTCGCCTTGCTGCCGGGCGCAATCTGTTCTGAGGGTTTCAGCTTCACGCCGCAAGCCACGGGCTTTCTCACGGCTTCAGCGTTTTTCAGCGACAACACGTTCAACCTTTCTCCCTCCGTTTCTCTACAGACCGTCAACCTCAGCGGCAACGGCGGCCTCAACGGCCAGGCTGTCGGGATTACCGTCCCCAACGTTGTCGGGCTCACGCAGGCTGCGGCGACGACCGCCCTGACCAGCGCAGGTCTGATGCTGGGAACGGTGAGCGAAGCGTCCAACGGCCTGGTGCCTCCGGGCAATGTGAGCGAAGAGAGTCCGGTTGCCGGTTCGCAAGTCAACCTCGGAGCCCCGGTCCGGCTGCTTATCTCATCGGGTCAGCCGCAACCGGCGGCGCCGAACCCGCTCACCCTGCTGAATAACTACTTCGTCACCGGTGACTATGCCGCTGCCGGAGTCACTTTGCGAGGACAAGGCTCGCTCGCGACCGGCATGGCCGCTGGAACCATCACCATCCCCGCCGGCAACACGAGCCAAAGTGTTCCTACCGGCGCCGACATCATCGATGGTTACCTCTACTGGGAAGTGCTGGAGAATACGCCGACGGCTTCGGGCGGCAATGGAACCTTCCTTGGATATCCCATCACCGGTCAGCAGATCGGAACGGACCAGCCGTTTACTGACGGTGCGTTTACCGGGACGCTGCGCGTTTATCGCGCCGATGTGAATGCCTATTTTCCGGTGGCGACGAACGGCAGCGGATTGCGCTCCGGTTCGGGCAATTTCACTGTCTCGTTACCCGACAGCGGAGGAAGTAAACTCCCGCTCGCTGAGGGCGCGAGCCTGGTTGTTATTTATCGCGTCCTGGTGGCTCCGAACTCTACAAACCCTCCGCCCTACCCCCTCAAGTCGATCGTCATCTACGACGGTTCGGCGGTACCAACCTCCTCGACGAGTCAGAACGTGCAGGGATTCTATGACGCGGTTGGCGGAACGGGCTCCGGAGAGAATACAATCCTCTATTACGCACCCGGAAGCTCGAACGCCTCAGGGACATGGAACAACAGCAACAGTTCCGCCACACTCAACACCGATGCAAGTCAGTTCAGCGCGCCGCTGAATGCCGGGAACGCTTATGCCGCGGTGATTCTCTCGACGCCCGTGGCCAATTCCGATAATGACGGAATTCTGAACGCATGGAAAAGCGGCGCTCCGTCTGGCGATTTCCATGCAGGACAGCCGGGCTACTACGACGTGAAGACAGGATCGTGGGTACCGTTGCCGGGCGCAACACATGGCGAAAAAGACCTGTTCGTTCAACTCGATTACATGTGCGGCAACGTTCTTGCAACAGGCATCTGCGATCCCACGCAAGAGAATCTCTTCCCCTCACCTGACGCCCAGGGCAACGATCCGCTGGCGATCGTCACGAAGGCATTCGCCGCAAGCGGAGTTGCACTGCACCTCGAAATCGGAAATGCTGTTGCTGAAAGCACCTGCACAGACACTTCAACGCAACTGTGCCAGTTCCCCAACCAGCCGGGTGTGATCGGCTGGAAAAACAGCCTGGAATTTTCCAAGCTTTGGCCGCGTAACTTTGTTTCCTGCGCAGCGGGCGGCGATTGCTCGCCTCGCTTCCCATACGGGCAGAAGGACAGCTATCACTACGTTCTCTTCGGTCACTCTCTGGCGATCCCGGCCTGGAACACACGCTACGGGACTCTGACCGGGATAACGGTTTCGGGCGGCACAACAACCATCACGACCACCGGCCTGGGCACAGGCGCCAACGCCTGCCCAAGCCGCATCACGATTTCCGGCGTGATCGGAAATCCGAATCTCAATGGGGTGTACAACACAACTTCGTGCAGCGGTACGACGACGATGAACATCGCAACTCCTGCGGGCGCCATCAGCCCCTGGAGCTATCCCAACGCAACATCGCCCGAACCTGTCATTGGCGTCACTTCCGGCACGGTGACAAGTATCTCGGGTTACTCCGACCTGGGCGGCGCGGACTCGGCCGTCACTCTCGGTCTTTGGGAGACTTCCGGCCAGGACATGAGCAAGCGCGCGAATGTCATCGCAGGCACGCTCTTCCATGAGATCGGCCACACGCTCGGCCTGAGCCACGGCGGGCTTTACTATGACGGCGGGCCCGGCAGCTACGTCCCGACCTTCGAAGCCAATTGCAAGCCGAACTATCAGAGCGTGATGAACTATCTGTTCCAACTCGATGGGGTGGGGCCGAACGCAGCCGTGGCCTACTCCAACCAGACACTCACCGCCTTGTCTGACGCTTCGTTAGCGTCGGTAACTCAGCTTACGGACACAGACCCGGGCTTTGTGGGCAGTCCCGCGACGTTCTCGACCTCAGCCTGGTACACCGCGAATGCGCCAAGTACGACGGCCAGCCCGGCCACGCTGCATTGCGATGGAACTCCGCTGACCGGCGATACAGGTTATCGCGTGAGTGGGACTGTAGCTCCCATCGCTCCGGCGTGGATGAATGCGCAGAATATTACCTTCGATGGCGTACCGTATTCGCAGTTGCATGGCTACAACGATGTGGCCAACCTCGACCTGCGCCAGGTAGGCGCAACTGGCGGTGAATTCGCGTCGCTGGCAAACGTGCTTTCATTTGGTTCCAACATATCGCCGCTCAATGTCGCTGCTGGCGGCACCGTGGCCCTTGGCGCTGGCGGCACCGTGGCCCTTGGCGCCGGAGGCACCGTGACCTTAGGCGCGGGCGGCAACCTAACACTCAGCAGCGCCAGCACGATCAGCGCTGGAAGTGTGACGCTCAACAACGGAGGCATGGCCACTCTAAGCAACGGCGGCACCCTCACCCTGAGCAACGGCGGCAACGTCACTCTGGGCGCCGGCGGCAATACAGTAACATTCGGCAGCGCCGGGACCATCACTTATGCAAGCGGCGGCACTGTGGCGCTCGGCGCAGGCGGCAACGTGACGTTGGGCGCCGGTGGAACCATCGCGCTGGGAGCCGGAGGCAATGTGACGCTTGGCGCCGGGGGAACCTACACCATTCCCAGCGGTGGCGGAACCGTCACGCTGGGTGCCGGCGGAAATGTGACGCTTGGCGCGGGCGGCAACGTGACCTTGGGCGCCGGTGGAACCATCGCGCTGGGAGCAGGCGGCAATGTGACACTCGGCGCAGGCGGCAACGTGACCCTGGGCGCCGGAGGAACCATCGCGCTGGGAGCAGGCGGCACCGTAGCGCTTGGCGCGGGCGGCAACGTCACGCTGGGCGCCGGTGGAACCGTCACGCTTGGCGCCGGTGGCAATGTGACGCTTGGCGCAGGCGGCAACGTGACCCTGGGCGCTGGTGGAACTGTGACGCTTGGTGCGGGCGGCAATGTGACACTTGGCGCGGGCGGCAACGTCACGCTGGGCGCCGGTGGAACCGTCACACTTGGCGCGGGCGGCAACGTCACGCTGGGCGCCGGTGGAACTGTCACACTTGGTGCGGGCGGCACCGTCACGCTGGGCGCCGGCGGCACCATCACGAGCGGCGGAACCACGACATCAGTTTTGCCAGGGACGTATCCCGTCAGCGCCGGCGGAACCGTCACGCTTGGCGCCGGCGGGAATGTGACGCTGGGCGCCGGCGGCACCGTCACTCTGGGCGCTGGCGGCAATGTCACTCTGGGCGCTGGCGGCAATGTCACTCTGGGTGCCGGCGGCAATGTCACGCTTGGCGCAGGCGGCAACGTGACTCTCGGTGCCGGCGGCAACGTCACGCTGGGTGCCGGCGGCGCCAGCACCAACGAGCTGGACTTCAGCACCGCGAACTCGATCGTTCGCCCGCCGTCTTCACCTGGCTATACAACCACGTCGACAGGCGTCGTCGTGACTTGGAATGCGCCGGCATTCGGCGTCGTTCAAACCTACACCATCTATCGCAGCTCGAATGGCGCGACGCCGATAGAGATTGGCAGTGTCAGTGGATTGAATGGAAATCCGCCCGCGACTACATTTACCGACACGAACCCTGATCTGACGTCACAAACCGTGGTTTATACGATCACCACGACCCTCGTTCCCGACACTCCCGGTGCGACTCCACGCCAGAGTCAACCCTCGCCGCCGGCGGTGATGAAGAATTATCAGACGATCAGCCTTTCTCTGCCGGGTTCCGTCTCGCTTTCAAGTTCGCCCGCCAGCGTCAACGCCACTGCCGAGACAAACGGCGTCGCGAACGGGCTGCAGGTGAACTTTATCGCGACCGGAACTTGCTCCATCGGGAGCCAGTCGATCTCAAGCGGCATTTCCACGGCTAACGTAACGCTCAACAGCACCGGATCATGCAACATCACTGCATCGCAGTCGGGTTCGAGCACCTACGATGCAGCCACTCCTGTGTCAGGGTCGTTCACAATCCTTTCTCAGGGTTCCAACACGCAATCGCAGAGCATCACCTTCCCGCCGTTGCCGAACGTGCAATATGCCAACTCATTCTCGTTCAGTGCGTCATCCTCCTCCGGGCTGACAGTCAGCTTTAACGCACCAGCCTCGGGGCCATGCACAATTACGGGCACCACCACCACGGGCGGCACGACCACGGCGACGGGCTTCGCGAACGCGGCCGGCTTGTGCACGATTACGGCGTCGGTGCCAGGGAACGGCACCTATAGCGCCGCTTCG
This sequence comes from uncultured Acidobacteriaceae bacterium, assembly GCA_963841095.1. GTDB lineage: Bacteria > Acidobacteriota > Terriglobia > Terriglobales > Acidobacteriaceae > Telmatobacter. Next base: position 192,812 of record CAWJBE010000021.1, on the reverse strand, counting down.
GTGATCCAGTCATTCACGATTTATCCGGCAGTTCTTACGGTAACGGCGAATAGCCCGACGATTACCTATGGGCAGCCGCTGCCAACGTTGACATTCAAGTTTGGCACCTTTGTGAATGGCGATACGTCTGCTATGGTAAGCGGCACACCGGCGCTTTCTACGACGGCGACGACATCGAGTAATCCGGGCGGCTATCCGATCACAGTAACGACCGGCTCGTTGGCCGCGGCGAATTACTCTTTCCTTTACGTACCCGGGACACTGACCATTCAGCAGGCGAGCCAAACCATCACGTTCGCGGCGCCGACATCGCCAGTGACTTACGGAGTGTCTCCAATTACGCTTATGGCGACCGGGGGCGCTTCGGGCAAGCCAGTGGTGTTTACGATTGACCCCAGCAGCACGGCGACAGGGACGATCTCGGGCAACGCGTTAAAGATCACTGGAGCCGGCACGTTGGTGATCGACGCCAATCAGTTGGGGAACACGAACTACACCGCAGCCGCGCAGGTGCAACGGACCATCGTAGTGAACAAAGCCGTTCTTACCGTGACCGCCGCGAATGCTTCGCGGGCCTACGGCGCGGCGAATCCAACATTTAGCGCGAGCTACGGTTCATACGTAAATGGTGACACCGCAGCGATGGCGTTTACAGGTAGCCCGAGCCTGACAACAACTGCGACTACCACGAGTCTTCCCGGCAGCTACCCGATTACTGCGGCCCTGGGGAGCCTGGCCTCAACCAAGTACTCTTTCAACTTTGTAAATGGCACCCTGACCGTTACGTTCACCGGATCGGTTCCCGCTTCCGGCACAGCTTGCAACGGCGCTTACAGCGGCACGTTCAGCGGCAATCTGACCGTCACCGGCACGCAGGCCTGCGTCTTTGTGGGCGGAGGGGCATCAGGGAACATTACCCAATCGGGCGGCGACCTCGTCCTTAGTGCAGCTACTGTCGGCGGCAACGTCACCATCACCGGCAGTAGTACTTTCTCCATCGGCCCCTCTTCTACTATCAAGGGCAACCTGCAAATCCAGAGCCTACCGTCAGGATCGGCCACAAACCAGGTGTGCGCCACAACGATAAACGGCAATCTTCAGTTCCAGAGCAATAAGGCTCCCGTCCTCATCGGCTCAGGCTCACAGACCTGTGCAGGCAATACGATCAAAGGTAGCCTTCAGGTGATTAGCAACGCTGCGGCAATTACGTTGGACGGCAATACGGTCAGCGGGGCAATGCAGGTGCAGAGCAACAGCGCGGCAGTGACAATGGACACGAACAAAGTCAGCGGGGCGATGCAAGTGCAGAGCGACAGCGCGGCAGTGACGATGGACACGAACAAAATTAGCGGAGCCCTGCAGGTGCAGAGCAACAGTGGCGCAACGACGATCGATGGAAACACCGTCGGCGGCGCCCTGCAGGACCAGAGCAACACCGGAGCCACGCAGGTTATAAGCAACATCATTACCGGAGCCCTGCAGTGCTCGAGCAACACCACGATCACCGGCAGCGGAAACACTGCGGCTTCGAAAACGGGTCAGTGTGCGAAATTCTAGAGAGGTTCCGGAGTTGCTATACCCAAGCGCAGCCCCTCGCTGCCATTTCGAACGATGCCGAGCGAAGCAACCGCGGATCCTTCGACTCCCTCCCGCTTTCCGTTGCCTGGCGACATCAAAGCGCTCGGTCGCTCAGGCTCACAGGATGAAGGTTGAGTTGTGGGTATAGCAATCGCGGAATCGCCTCGGTCGCCGCTGGAGCCCGCTAATTACCGATTGAACAAAATCAGGCAGCTGCCGGAGTCTCGATCGAACCCAAACACTATTGGCCCAGACGACGCCGGATCTCCGGGACAAGAGGATCTTCAGAAGACTGCCCGCGGATGCTCAGATACGTCTTATAAAAGTCCGCGAAACCTTCGCTCTTCATTCCTTCACGTGCGCGACCCTGGTAGTAATAAACAGGCGGAAAATAGGCATACGTTGGCACGTTATCGTCAAAAAGTTCAATCGCTTCGCCACGCCGCTTCATGCACTGATCGAACTCTGAGTCAGCCTCGGTGAAGGCTCCTGCTTCCAGGTAGGCCCGGCCCAGATCGAAGCGGCCGATCCATGTATCCAGCAGGTTGTTCGCGGCAGTGAGCTGCCTGATCGCTTCATTGTTGTCTTTCCGCTTGAGTGCAATCAGGCCGTCGACGATTTTGCCATAAGCCTGCGACTCGTTTGTCAGTGAGGAGGAGAGGCTCGCCGCGAGTTTGTGCGCTTTCGCGAGTTCTCCCGCATCCACATAAGTCCTCGCGGCAAGAAACTCAATCTGCATTGACTGGCTCTTAGCCAACGCCGTATCAACGTCAGAGAGCGCGGCCGCATGCTTTCCCTGGATTTCCTCGATGTTTGCAAGCGCAACGTACTTCCTGGCTGCACTGTCGGAGTTCTTGGCCGACACATCAGTTGTGGCTCCTTGCGCCAGAATGCGCGCTGCGTCGGCATACTTTGCTTGATAAGAGGCAAGATCGGCGAGTCCAGCAGTTGCGGTCGATGTGGCTTCAGGACCAAAACTCTCAAGCTTGTGGTATGTTGCGCCTGCGTTGTCGATCTGCCCCTGCCCAAGCTGCGCTTCGGCGAGCACCAGATATCCCAGCGGCGTCGAACTCATCGACAGCGCGGTGCGAGCCTCTTTTTCGCCTGCAGCAAAATCTCCGGCAAAAGAACTGATAAATGCCAGGTTCAGTCGCGGTCCAACGCCCTTGGGGACAATCTGCACTGCATGTTGGGCCGCTTCAAGTGCTTTCGGCGCGTTGCGCAACTCTGTATAGCAGGTTGCAAGATTGTTTTGCCCGACGCGATCCGCGGGATAGTGAGTGACGAGCTGCGTGTTTTCCTGAACACAGTTTTGCCAGTCGCCTGTCGTCAGATAGTACAGTCCGCGGTAGCGATAGCGTTCCCGATCCGTCATGCGGTCGATGTGCTCCATCGCCAGCTTCATGTACTTTACGGCATCCGCGGATTTCCCCAGGTTCTGATCCATGGCCGCCATGCCGGTGTAAGCTCGCGCAAAATCCGGATCCAGTTGCGTGGCTTTCTGGAACGAGTCGAATGCTTCCTGGAAATGGCCGGCGAACTGTTGGTCCACAGCGATCGCGGACTCGTGAACAGCTTCGAGGGATGCAGCGGTAAAGCCTCCGCTCACTTCATCGAACTGCACCGAGCTGGGCGTGGTGTCGCCCAGAGCCTTGCGAATTGGCGCAGCCAACTCGGGAAGGCTCTTCAGAATGTCCTGTTTATTTGCGACGGTAATTTCGGATTTCGCGATCTCCTTGCCGCTCACGGCGTCCAGTGCGGTGGCCGATATGTCGTAACCGTCGCCTCGCAAGTCAATCTCGCCGGTAATCACCGCGTTCACGCCCTGGTTGACGGCGACCAGCCGCGCCGATTGCTCGTCAAGCTTGTTTGTGGGATTCGGGAGTTTCTCGGCCAGCTTACGCGCGTCCCCGCGGCTGTAAGCATTGATGAAGCTCGCGCCTTCCAGGGCCAGGCCAAGCATCGGCTCCAGCGTGTTGTCCAAGACCGGATCGCCGGTATTATTCTGAAAGTCGCCAACCAGCACGGAAACCGGAACATGCGTCCCGGATTTCGCAGCTTGCTGCCTTTTGATCGCGTACCAGGAGGCGCCGGCTGCGATGGCTGCGATCAGAACGCCCGTAACCGCGAAACGCTGCCATGGCAGCTCCCGGATGCGGTTCAAGCGCAGCCGCAGCGACGAAGCGGAAACCTTCTTTCCTCCGCTCCTGCCTTGCCACGCGCGAAGATCCGCATCCAGTTCTTCCGCGTTCTGATAACGCTTTGCGGGATCCTTCTCAAGACATTTGCATACAATATTGTTGAGAGCTCCCGGTATGTTCCTGTCAATCTCCGCCAATGGCACGGCGCGCTCCTGCGTGCGCTTCAGCAGGCTGGCGATCGCACTCTCTGCATGGAAAGGCGTGACACCGGCGAGCAGCTCATAGAGGATCAGGCCGACGGTGAAGATATCGGAGCTGGCATTGAGCTCCTTGCCCTGCGCCTGCTCCGGAGACATATATTCGATCGTCCCCAGCATGGCGCCGGTGCGAGTCATTCCGTCGCCGCTGATGGTGCGAGCTAGTCCGAAATCCATTACCACCACCCGGCCGTTCAGGTCGCGCATGATGTTGCCGGGTTTCAGATCGCGGTGAATGATTCCTTCGCGGTGGGCAGCCGCAAGTCCGGCAGCCACCTGCTCCATAATGTCGACGGCTTCGGCGACTTCCAGCTTGCTACGCTGCCGCAGAATTTGATGGAGGTTCTGGCCGTCAACGTACTCCATCGTGATGAACTTGGTCTTCCCGGCTTCCCCGAGATCGAAGATACGGATGATGTTGCGATCGGTCACCTGACGGGCGAGAATGAGCTCCTGCTTGAAGCGCAGCAGGATTTCGGGATTGTTGGCAAGTTCGGGCTTGATGACCTTGAGCGCGACCTCCCTTTCAAGCTCCAGATCTCGCGCTTTGTATACAGCGCCCATGCCACCTTCACCGAGGGTCTTGATGATTTTGTAGCGGCCGGCAAAAACGGTTCCCGGCTGCAGGGGAGCGCCACCCCACATGCTGTTTGGTGCGTCTCCGGTATCCCGTGTGAGCCGCGCAGAAGCCGTCGGAGGCAAGGTGATGCCGGCCGCAAACTGATCGGAGCCGCCCGTGATGGCGAGAGTTGGAGCCGACCCATCAACAATGATGGTAGGAGTCTCGGAAAAACTGCCGGATGATTCGACCGGCGGGGCAGACAGCCGTGCAGTCTTATCATCATCGGAAGCGCTCGGAGCAGACACACCGTCACTCACTACAAGCGTCGGAGCTTCCGGCTCGTACTTCTGCTCTTTTGGGTCGTTCATGCCTGATCCGCCCACGCAGTTACATAGCTATGAAAGTGTGGTCAAGAAAGCTGCCTTCGACCCGCCTCTATTGCGGCAAATGCCGCAAGACAAGCAGCTTAGTACCGTCATTTGCAGTATATACCTCTGGTTAATGCGGCAAAGAGCGTTTGCCAAATCTCCCGTTCCACGCGTCGAAGAACTCGCTCAGGAGGCATGCGGCCTCGCCATACCTCTTTCGGGAAATACGAGGACGAGTCGTTTACCGATCGATATTTTCGGTGGGTGTGAACCGCCTTCTTGACGCTTTCACGCCTGCTCATTCCTGGGGTGAAGTGAGTCGCGCTGCCGAGCAGTGCGCGGCAGCGTTCAAGAGCGGCGCCGATTGGGTTTTTAAAGAATCGTCACGAACCGGAGGACGGTCTTCCATTACGCGAGCGCATCCAGGTCGCGGTGCTCTGGGGTCAAGAGAATATATATCTGGCATTCACGGTTTTCGATAAGGAGATATGGGCGACAGTCACCGAACGGAAAGCTCGTCTTTTTCACGAAGAGTTCGTAGAGTTCTTTATCGATCCCGATGGTGACGGACGCCGATATATCGAAACTCAAATAGATTCGCTGGGAACTATAAGGAGCTTCGGAGAGAACCTGCGGAATACAATGCTCACTTGCGGTCAGCCCGAATGACCGATTCTCCGCTTTTTATGTTCAGTGTCCACGGTTGGGGCGGAGGCAGATGCATTGAGCCACTCTCGATTTGAAGCGGCATCCAGAGATAACGCGAATCCCAAAGCTCGCGCGGATGCCAGATGTCGCCCATAAAAATGACGGTCGTCATCTTCGAGCCCACGACCTTAAGCAGCATCGTCGATTGCGAGTCGTAGTTGTTGGCTTCAGGGGGCGCAAGATTCCTGAACTCCGTCCAGGGGCCCGTGATGGCCGGCGCAGTGGCGTAGACATTCGGGTTAGGGCGCCAGCCGGTCATGTGCGAACCCACCACGTAGTAGAGTCCACCGTAGTGCACCAGCGCGCCGCCCTCAAGCGGAGCCGGAATGAAGCATGTCTTTTCCACGCTGGTGAAATCGCCAGTCAATTTGGCGATGAAGAAGCCTTTGGTCGGGCGCGATTCGAAGATCAGATATGCGGAGCCATCATCGTCAACAAACTGGCCGATGTCGCGACTCTCCTCGTCGAGCGGCCTGAAGCTCTTCACAAATGTGTACCGGCCGTCGATGCGGTTGCTGACGGCGACCATGACGCGAGCAAATTTGTAGTGCGCATCATCGAGATGCCCGTACATTACGAACTTCCTGGTGCGCGCGTTGGCAAACACTTTGGGCCGCTCCAGTACCCAGTGCGGCCCCAGGTGCTCAGGATCGGCGAGAGCCAGCACCTGCCGGCGGAACTTCCAGTGGACAAGATCGCGCGAGGAATAGCAGGCGACGTAGCGCTTGTCAGGATCGTTGGTTTGCGAGCGATCTTCGCCAAACCAATAGTAAACGCCGTTCCATAGAGTGATTCCGCCGCCGTGCGCCTGAATGCGCTGCCCGCGGCTGTCAAGCCACGGATCGCCTGGGCGGATGACATCTTGCGCGGAACACTGGACGGAGGCTATCAGCGCCAGGGTTGTAAGCGCGGCCAGCAAGTAAAGCCTGCTTTTCAATTCGTCTCCTCTACGCGAAGTCAATCGGGTCATTCTGTTTTGTTCTAGCTCCGCTGCCGTCGGATCTCATTCGCACTTACCCAATCTGCGCCCATGCATACACATCGTAGACGGAGGCGCTGGAGGCATTGCCCTTGCCGTTGCTCCAGGTCAGGTGAAGCGCATGATCGCCGGTGACGAGCGTGAATGGAATTGAGCCGTTTCCATAGACACGTGCGGTGAGGCGGCGAGACTCCGGCGCGCCCGCGAACAGGCCCACATCGGCCCACGGCACAATGCTGCCACTCTTTACATACACCGGAATCTTTTCGGTTGAGGCCGGCACGGAGATTTCCGTTCCACCTTTCAGCGGCTCGCCGGTCCAGAAATCATGCCAAGCGCCCTCCGGCAGTACAATTCTTCGGCCACCGTCGAAATTTCTGCGGAAAGGAACCTGCGGCGCGCTGCCTGGCTCTTCAACAAAGATGGGTGCAACCATCATGCGGTCGCCGATCATGTATTGGTCGTCCACGGTATAGAGACTCTTATCTTGAGGCGAGTCGAGCACCAGCGCCCGGAAGGGCGGAGTGCCGTCGGTGGCATAGCGTTGGAAGGCCGCCGTCAAGTAGGGAACAAGCTGCATCCGCCAGCCAATGATTTCGCGGCAGCGCGCCTCGAGCTTCTCCCAATCGTCAAGCAACTGGTCGGCATTGTTTAGGCGGCGGTTCAATTGCTTCCAGGGCGGATTCTTGATGTACCATCCGTTGACCATGGCAAGCGGCGAGAACACGACGCTTTGCAGGCGTCGAATGAGGTCTTCTTCGCTGACCGCGTCGCGAACCTCGGGGCACCAGAGCAGTCCGCTGAATCCTGAGTTGGCCAGGGCGCGAATGAAGCCGCGATGATCGTAGAGGTCGCTGTAAAGCACGAAGGGGTAGGGCGCGGCCAGCGCGCCGCTGGAGCGCACCAGGTTGTAAGTGGGCTGGCGGCGTTTGCGGAATTCATCCCAGAGGGCCATCTGGTAGCGGAGTCCGAAGACGGAGTGCATCTGCTCGCCATCCACTCCGGATGGGAATGCGCTGCACTCGGGGAACGACCAACCTCCCGTGAAGTCGGAGTTATCGCACTCGTCGAGCTTGAATCCGCTCACTCCTTCGTCGAGAAGTGTCCTGGCATGGTAAGCGCCGAAGGCAGCGCGCGCCGGCTCGCCGGCAAAGTCTGGTACGAGTCCGCCCCACACGCCGTAGTCGCCCGAGTGCGGTTTGATGGGCTCGAACAGCGGCGAAGCAGGATGCGTGAATGCATGCTCCCAGAGGTTTACCTTGAAATCCATCTCCGAGACCGAGCGCACAAAACCTGCCGGATCCGGAAATCGATTCTCGTCCCATACAAATGTGCAGGAGTATGCGTGCGTCTGCCATCCTGCTTCCAATCCAATTACGTCACAGGGAATCTTGCGCTCACGAAATTCTTGGGCAAGCGAGATTGCGGACTGCGCGGTTGCACGCGACGCGGTCCGGTACCAAAATCCCAGCCCCCACTCGGGCGGCACAATACCTCCGCCGGAAAAGATGTTGTATCGTCGGACCGCATCCAGCATCTCCGGCCCGGCAAAGAGATAAACATCGACACCGCTGGCGCGGGGCACTTCAACTGTCACCGTGCCCACGTCACCGTCCTGGATGTTGTGGGTGTAATTCGGGTCGGGATTGGGGTTGGTTACGCTGGCGAGGGCCTGGGTTGGCTCGGGCCGCGCATCGCCGAAATAGAAGGTTGCATAACGCGCGGTATCGATCAGCACGCCGATACCTTCGGTTGTTACGTAGAAGGGAACCGGCGCGTGCGAGTCGCCTGTATCCAATTTGGGATCGGCATTCACGCGTGTAACTTTCTTCTTGCCGCGCTGACTGAATGACAGAAATTGCAATCCGAGGCCGTAGATTTGTTCGCCGGGCCGCAGCGGCAGCTTGAGGATGCACCCGCGCGCGGTGCGCTTGCCGCTAATGGGTGAAAGAGGAGCGGCGTCTACCTGCGGAAGGCGCTCAAATGCGCCGGTCTGGGGAGGAACCAGCCGACTCGACACGGGAGTGAAATGCTCGGGCGTCCCGATGGTGGCGCGCCATACGCCGGGATGGATCTTCTTCCAGGCCGCAGTGGCGGGATGAGTGGGCGAGCTTGGCGCTTCGGCACGCAGCACTCCGGCAATCCCGGCGGCCGCTCCGGTTGCTGCCAATCCCTTAGCAAGAGAACGTCGTGTGATGTTCATTGTGTTGCTTCTTTCCAGGTGGAAGATTTCGCGCAGTATTCAAAGTTGCTTTACGAGCACCAGGCTCCAGGCCGCAATCGGCCGATGAATCGCGAGGCTGCCACTTTGGTCAGCGTGCACGATCTCCTTCGCCGTCGCCCACGCTGCCTTGCGAAGCACTGCGGTCTGATCACGATTGGGAGGCTCCGGCCGTCCCATCTCCTCCCACGCCTCAACAGCGTCGCCATGCCTGCGGTCGAGGGTCTCGATGAGGAACGAAGCGTTCGCCGGGAGCCCGCGAAGGTCGATCGTCAGATCGCGCGCACTGCCGCTGGAATCGATAGCGTCTGCGGCGGTCAGAGAATTCGTCGGCGGCAACGAGACCTTTTCTTCCGGAGGGTAGTTGTAAGCCATCGCGACAATGCGCCTTGTAGCCTTGTCCCGGGTGACAATGGCGCCGTCGGTGCGGCTAAGCACCTGATCGCCGAGTTCATTCAGAAAGCGGTAGGCATGGAAGGCCGGTTTGACAATCTGCTGATAATTGATCAGCCCAAATCCGCCATGAAACACAGAGTCGGTTTTGCGGTTTTCTTCAAAGACATCCGTGAATGTCCAGTATGAAAGCGAGTCGACTAGCCCGATGGAGTCCAAATTTGTCTTGACGATGAATGCTGCCGCTGCAAGCGAATCGTGCGAATGATCGAGCGGCGACGGACTTGAGTTCCACTCGGTGAGTTGAATCTCAGCGTGCGGGTAAGGGCTGGCGTCGATGATTTTGCGCAGTGTGCGCAGGTCGTCGCGCGTCGAGTTGATGCTGCGGCGGAAATGTCCCCCATGTGGCATGCCGGGCTCGTCGATTGCGAAATCCTGTGGGTAGGGATGGGCGGAGACAAAGTCGACCGGCAAGTTATTTGCGTGGCAATAGGTGAGGAAATCTTCAATCCATATTGGGTGCCAGGGAATGGTGAGCGGGTCAAAGGGCTTGCCCGAGGCTTGCGCCGCCAGGAGTGCATCGCGGTCCATGTGAAAGTTGCTTGTGGCTGGACCGCCGACGCGTAATTGTGGATCGATCGCCTTGATGGTTTGCGCGGTGATTTTGTAGAGATCAAAGTATTGTTGTTGGGTTCCACGGAAGAACGGCTTCGTCAAGTTCGGTTCGTTCCAAACTTCGAAGTACCAGCGCCGTACTTCATCGATTCCGTAGCGATCGACGCAATGCTGCACGGTCGCGCGCACCAGATCGGCCCACTTGTTGTAGTCCGACGGCGGGCTGCCGTTGGCTTGCCACCAGAATGTCGTATTCTTCACCGTCGCCAATTCGCTGGGAGAGAAACTCAACTCGACGAATGGCCGCACACCTTTGTCAAGCATGCGGTCAAACAGATCGTCGATGTACTGGAAGTTGTATATCGGCTGGCCCTGTTCATCTTCCCGGTAGACGAACATGTCGTCATGAAACAGTCCGTGAAAACGTACATATTGAAAACCGTCGTACTTATGGGCCGTTTCCAACTCTTCCTGCCAAGTGGCGCGAAGCCCCTCATTTGCTCGGCCCGCTCCCACAACCTTGCTCCAGAAATGCACGAGCGGCTTTCCGGGCGCAGTTGCCCGGGCGTCAATGCGAATAGCAGTGCTGACAGATGACGCGCCCGCCTGCGCGGCCGAAGCTCCCCGTGTCAGTACACCGGCAAATACGGCGCAGGAAAGAAAAACCGCACTCGGCAGAAGTTGGCGCGCAGCTTTCCGAAATGAATACTGCATATAAAGACCTCAGAGCGTGTTCTTATCTGTTGCCGCCTGATGCGTAGTCAAACCGGAGAACGATCAAGTCAGTTCTGTCTCCGGCCGAAATCCTTCGAGCCATCGTGTTTCAGATTGGCGCAGTGGGACCGCCATCAGCGTGTAGTAGTTGTCGGTGAGGAAGCCTTCATAGCCCATCGGGGTGCCATCCCACCGCCTCCAGTCGTTTGATCTGCCCTTCGCGCCGCGGCCTTCAAATCCGCCGCGATCGTATTCACCCAGCATCGCGAACAGAATCTTATCGGCCTCGGCTTTGCGGCCTAGATCGTAGAGCGCTGCCAGGGTGAAGAATACGAAGCAGCCGGTTGCACCGCCGTTCTCATAGTTCTGGAAACCGTCAGAGTTATCAGGGAGCACGCCCCCGCCGACATTCAGAGATTTGTGGACGTAATCCTTGAGGGTCACCGTGATCAGGTTGCCGGGAAGCCCCATATTGAATTCGTCGTACCCGACGGCTTTCATTTTCGCCATGAGCTTATCCATGATGGAGTTTGCCTGTGGCCTAGGCACGAGCCCGTAGTGAATCGCGATGCCATTCACCCAAAGAAAGTAGTAGTCGTGAAGCTCTCCATCGGCGCTGCGCCAGCCGCCGAGCACACCGGTCGCAGGGTCGATGAAGTTTTTGTAGTAGATGCTGCGCAACTTCCCGGCTGCCGCGGTATAGCGTGCTGCGTCTTCATTTTTCTGCAGCCGCGCGGAGAGCATAGCCATGTTGCCCAGAGCACGGTAAGCCAATGCATTCGCATAAGCGTCTTCGTGCCCGAAGCCGATGGTGTCCCACCAGTTTGACGGCCTGACCTTGGGAAAGCCGTCGGGCCAAATGCCGGAGTTGCCGCTGATGCTGTACTTCACCAAGCCATCGCCATTGGTGTCGGTGGCGAGCATGGATTCAGCCCAACCGCGGATGCCGTCGTAGTTCGCGGCGAGCCAGATGTCACCACGGCCCTCACGTACGCAATTGGCGGCTGCAATGAGCATAGAGGGCATGGTGTCGGAAGATGGCGTTGGGAAATTGCCCGGCGCAGGCAAGCCATAGGCCGTCCCGCCCGCAAGAATTCGGTCGAGCGTCTGGCGAACCACGTCCAATGCCGTGAGTCCTTCGGCCAGCGGCGGAGTGAGCGCGGCAACGTCAGCGTACTCGTAATAGCAGAAGGCACAGCTTGTGCTCGATGTGTTATTGGCGAGAGCTCTCAATTCCGGATTCAATTGCAGCACGTTGAGCCAGTTTCGCTTGAATGCGTCAAAACGAGGATCGTCTCCGATGCCAGGCAAGCGTGGGTAGATCGCAGTGACTTCGAGCTTGTACGCGATTCGCCTGTTTGCCGTAGTGGCGGCGGGCAACGTGAGTGTCGCTAGAGTCGATCTACGCTCAGAGTGGTATCCGATGCTGGCTCCGCCGATTCCATCGGCAGTTAGCCGCATGGAGCCTTGTCCCGGAAGATGAACAAGCGCCGGAAGGCGAAGGCCTCCGTCGTCTGCGAAGATTCCAAGCACTGTTGAATGGCACTTGGCCAAATTGAAGTGAAAGACGAATGGTGCCATCGTCGGCCCCAGGCTCCATTCCGTGGTTAACTGGATTCTTTTGTCAGAAAGCTCGACCGTCCACATCGGTGGGTCTGTGGGGCTTTGGTCGATCGATCGGTATTCGACTCGATGCGTCGCGCCGCCGCGCGATCGTGTGGATGCCGTGAATCCCGCCATACCTGGCGGCTCCACGATATTGGCACCGCGCTTCCCTTTACCCAGCCCATCGATATTGAGGCTCATGAACTCGGGCGCCGCCGGCGATAGTTGCGCCTCAATGCTGTTCGATGTGAAAGTGAGAGACTGATCGGCGGCTTCTTCGGCGCCTGCGGAGCGCCCACGATGAGGAATCAACGCTGCGGCCGCCACTTCGGCGGCAGTTTTCAAAAATCGTCTACGCTTCAACCATTCACCTCAATGGAGCGAGGCGTCCGCCCCGTTTTGTCTATTATTGCCGGTGCTTTCCGCCACAGGATAATTCACTTTAATCGCCAGTATCTGGTAGGGGCGGATGGCAACATGGATCGCTCCGTTCTGAATAGGCAGCGCGGCGCCATCGGCGTCCTCCATCAGATTTGTTTGCTGCGCGCCGGCGGCCCCAGGCGGTACTGCGATGGTTACGTCTTCCGATTTGCCAGCCCATTCATACATATGCAGGATCAGCGAGTCGCTGTCTTCTGCTTTCTTGACCGCGCTTAGCGTAACATTTTCAGGCTCGATTGCGATAAACGAATGCCGCGCCGGCATGAGGCCCGCATGAGCTTGAACCTGTGTAGCAACCAGGGGATAGTTGAATTCATATCCGTGACGCATCGTCAGCGCCTGCTTCCAGGTTGCGGCGTGGGGGTAGAGCGCATAGTCAAAGTGCTGGTGGCCCTGGTCGGCATTCGGGTCGGGATAAGTAGGCGAGCGCAATAATGTAAGCCGCAGCAGATCGCCGACCGCATCATAACCGTACTTTGAATCGTTGATCAAGCTGAATCCCTGGCGATCGTTGCCGAGATCGGCCCAACGCAGCGCGGGGACTTCGAATCTGGCTTTCTCCCAACTGTTATTCCGCGTTGTCGGGCGCCGGATAGTCCCATAAGGAATTTCGAACGTGGCGAAGGGGCCTGTTGATGCAAGGGGAAAGGCCGCCTTGAGCAAAATGTGCCGCTCGTGCCAGTCGATGTCGTTCACGACTACGACTTGGTCGCTGCCTGCGGTGAGAACAATATCCTGCACGAACCTGGAACTTTGCCAAGTGCGTGTAACTCGCACCACGGCGCGCATTGGCCCCTTTTCGATCACCTGCACCGAGTCGGCCTTCGTAAGGCGAATCGGCGGTGCGTCGAGAGTACCGGGATCGATGTTCCAGGCATCGTATTTCTTTGGCAAGTCATGGAAGGCTTCCAGTTCGTTGCCGCACGCGCCTGCGGCGAGCGTCTCGAAGTTTGCTTTGCGGTCGTAGAGGCTCGTGATGCAGCCCGTTTTCGGATCGACCACGAGGCGGAGGGTTGCATTTTCGAGCGTGGTTCCGCTCACGCGGAGATCGCTCGCGAAGGGCCTCTCGCCAGGCACGACGTGCAGCACTTCGTATCCAATTGAGGGCACATCGTCCGCGGCCACAAGCAAGCGGAATGTGTGCGTGCTTTCATCTTTTGAGATAACCTCTGAGGGCAGTACGCGGCCGGACGAATCGATTACGGAAACGGTAGCCGCAGGATCAGGCATTTGAACGCTGACGGTGAGGGTTCCGGATCGATTCCACCCGAGCGGATTGAAGACGAACAGAGGAACGCCTGCGCATGCAGCGGTATCGACTCGAGCGGCAATCGTGCCGAGCGCCTTGTGTGAAATCTCCCCTGTCATTCTTCGCACCTGGGCATAGTCGTTGCGAGCATCTTTGTAATCTATGCCGATTGCGGTGCCTGCGGCGAGGTCGTGAAATTGATTAAAGGTGACCTTCTTCCACGCCTCGGTTAATTCAGCGCCAGGATATGGGTCGCCGTCGAGCCACGCGAGCGAAGCAAGCTTCTCTGCATTGAGTGTCTGCTCGGAACTTTCTCTCATCTCCTGCTTGAAGATCGCCTGGGTTGTAAAAACGCCGCGATGGAATTCGAGATAGAGTTCGTCGTCCCAAGTTGGAATGGATATCTCTCCGGCCTTAGGCGCGGCAGGATTGCGATAGCCGCTCGCGATTGAGCGATAGTTCCAAGTCTCGGATTGGGGCGCGATCTTCTTCTCTACGGCAGAGAAGAACGATCCTGCCGTCGCAAAGCGCATATTGGGAGCGACCATGCCCGGTTTCATCCAGGTCATTCCGGCGTCGAGCATTGCACGGGTCGGGCCGCCACCGTGATCGCTGACGCCGTAGAGATCCATCATCGTGATCATGCCGGGATCGTCCTGGCGCGCGACTTCGAAATCCGCCGAGAGCCGCACTGGATCGAGAGTCGTGTTTCCGTATCCGTGCGGGAAGTACGTGAGCACCTTGCTTCCGTCAGGCGACTCCCACCAGAAGAGTTTGAACGGCAGGGGATTGGTGTCATTCCATGCCATTTTCTGCGTGACAAAAGAGTCGATGCCCGAAAGCCGGTAGATCTGCGGCAGTTGCCAGGTGTAGCCAAAGGAATCGGGATTCCAGCCGATGTGCACATCGACACCGTAGTTTTGCCGGTACCAGCGTTTGCCGATGAGAATAGAGCGCGCAATGGACTCGCCGTCGGGCATGTTGAGGTCAGGCTCTACCCACATGCCGCCGACAATCTCCCAACGACCCTCTTTGATTCTCTTCCTGATCTCGTCGTTGATCTCGGGATATTTGTCGGCCATCCACTCGTTGTACTGCGCTGCCGACTGAGTAAAGGTATACGTGGGATACTCGTTCATCAGTTGCAGCGCGGTAGAAAACGTGCGTTTGACCACGTCAACGGTCTCAGTCCACGGCCAAAGCCAGGCTGCGTCGATGTGGGAGTTACCCGTCTCAAGAAACGTCGTTTTCTGCAACAGCGGGCGCAGCGCCTCAAGGCCCGACTGCGCAGCGCGCAGCGAAGCGTCAAATGCTTTCTGATCCGCCGCATCGAGCGCCTTCAAATCCACTTCGCTGATCGCTGCCGACAATACAGCTTCGTCCGACGGCGGATCGTCCGCGCGATTCTGCATGAGCTGGGCCGCGGCAAGGAATTCATCGCGCAGATTGCCGGGGTTGGGGCGGCCGGCGGAGAACTCCACGTGAAATTCAGCGCCGGTGAAATGTTTTTCGCCAACTGTCGGCAGCAGCTTTACCGCAACCAGCGCCTTATCGCCGGGTTGAGCCTGATCGAATAAGACGACCGGCTCAAGATCCTCTCCCATGGCAACGCGACGTCCGTTCAGGTAGATGATTTCAGGCGTGGCGCCATGGGCATGTGCGAACAGTTGAAACCAGATGCGGCTGCCCGTGAGGTCGTAGCCGTGAAGCGTCGCGGGAACCTGAATCCACTGGCGAAGCCAGATCGCATCGGCAGGATAATCGCTATCCGGTTGCGCTGCGGACCAGGAGGAATCATCCAGGCTCACATCCTCGCCATGCGCGACGTCGCCTGCATGAACGCGCCAAGTGCCCTGCGGAAGTTGATTCAGTTCGCCCAGACGAGCAATCACGGTGCGATCTTTTGGCTGCAAATCTGCTGCAGGCTGGATCGCTTGAGCTTCAGCGCGTCTTTGTTCTTTAAGAAAGAAAATTGCAATGATGATCAAAAACGCGGCAAACCAGCGCCGGCACAACAAGCGATTGGAGGTCATCTACCTACTCTCCCAGCCCTTTTGAAAAATGAGGAGTGAGCTTAGCCGGTGTGAAAGATACGTTCATTCTTCACTGGCAGGAGCGACTCATTCCGGAACCAACCGGCCGAGCCACTGGCCGGGGCTCATTCATCAGAGCCCCCGGCACAGTTGGTTTAGGCCGCCGCGGATTCGCTGCTACCAAGTCAGGTGTCCGCTTAATTGGATTTGGCGATTTGTATAGTTTCCACCGCCCGACGTGCCCATCTGGTAGGTGCCGAAGTTTGAGTCGCCCACCGTCGTGTCGTAGCCGGACGAGTTCTGGATGACGTGATTCAGCACATTGAATGCATCCATACGCAATTGGAAGGTCAGCCGTTCAAAAATCTTGAAGTTCTTGCTGACATTGGCGTCGTCGTTGACGATTCGCTGGAAGCGAACGCCCGAGTAGATCACGTTCGGTGTGACGCTATAACCGCTCAGCAGCTGTACAAAGTTCGCCTGCTGGCAGCCCGCTGCAACCGAATATGCCTCGAGTGTGACAACACCAGTGTTGGGATCGCGGGTACCGACACATGGCTTGAAAGCCTGGATGTAGGAGTTGGTGGAGGCATACTTGCCGGTCCAGTTAGCGTTTGCTTGTCCCGGCCAGTATCTTTGCCGCGGCAGGATGTAACCGCCGTTGGCGCTCTTGTTGATCTCATAACCGCCAATGCTGAACGGCATGCCGGACTGGTAAGTGAAGATAGAAGCGACCTGCCAGCCTCCCACAACGAGGTCGGTAATCCGGTTCATATGCGGGAAAAGGCCCATCCCCTGCCCAATGGGCAAGTGATAAATACCCGAGATCGTAATGCGGTGCGGGAGATCAGTTCCCGAGATGGTGCGCGACGGAACCAAGTTGACCGTATCAGCGTAGCCGTTGGCAGAGATAGCTTTGGAGTAGGTATACGTTCCGTGCAACGTGAGACCGAACGAGGTCCTGTGATTGTAGGTGGCCTCAAGACCGTTGTACCAGTACTTGCCGCCATTCACGCTGCTCTCTGTAACGCTTGCGCTGTTCAGAGAAGAACTATTGAAGATCGGGAACGGCCGGGTGAAGTTGATGCGCTGGATTGTGGCGGCCGTGTAATAGTTGCCGGCGGCCGCAAATGGCGCAAGGCCCTTGAACGGATTCGTAATGTAGCCAATTGTTCCTGTGCTGGCGCCGCTGGTGCAGTTTGACTCCATTCCGCCGCGCTCCGGATCGCAGGCTGCCTGGGCGGCAGCGCTGATGGGATTAAGGTCGATGGAATAAGCAGTCTCATACCCGCGCGTCCCTGTGTAGGAGACCTCGAGGGTGTCGTGATTCGTAATCTGACGTTCGAATCCGAACGAACCTTGCACGTAAAGCGGTGGATGGTAATGCGGATTGATGAATGAGAGGGTCTGCCCGGCGTTTGTCTCCAGACATTGGCTTGCGTTGCCGCCGCAGTTTCCCTGAGGAGCCTGGATGATTGGAAACGGATTCGAAAGGTTTTGCAGCGGCGTTTGGCCGCCGTCGTTCGAGCCGACGTAGGTCGTTGTCGAGGAGTATCCGGTCTGCGCAGGCGCAAAGTTGTTGCCCGCGCCGCCGTTAGCATCATCGACAAAGTAGACGCCCACGCCTCCACGTACCACAGTTTTCGGGTTTACGGTATACGCGAATCCTGCACGCGGCCCAAAGTCGTAGTAAACGGTCTGGAAGGGATGGCGTGGGTTTCCGTTTACGCCGGCAAAGGTAATGCCGCCCAGCAACGCGCCATTGATGGGAAGTCCTGAGGTGTTGACGAGGCTGTTGATGGGGTTTGTGTCGTGGGTGTCAAATGTATAAATCTGGCGATTGTGGCGGTCGACTTCGCCGCCTCCGAAGTCCTCCCAGCGCACGCCGAGGTTCAGCGTCAGATTGGGCCGCACCTTCCAGTCGTCCTGGAAGAACAGTGCGTAGTAATACTGCGAATAGTAGTTCGCCGGCTGAGTGGTGGCGTTGCCGGAGTCCCATGTGCTCAGCAACATCGAGGCGACCGAGTTTCCGCTATATCCGGCAGGAGTCGAGATGCCCGTTGCGCCGCCAGTGACCACTGTGTCCCATTGCTGCGTCCAGCCTTTGCCAACTGAGAGATTGATGCCGTTTCCGCCGGCATTGCTGATGCGCTGCGAGTATTGGCCGGGCCGCGCATAGCCGCCGACATGGAACGCATGGTTGCCATGGATGTAATTCAGCACATCGTTTACTGCCAGCTCATTGTCGCCGCGCTCAAGCCCGGGAATTGAGCCCAGGACGTTGTAGTTGCCCGGCGTAACGGATGGGAAGCGGTTGAAGTAGCTGGGATTGGCGGAAGCCAGATTGGCTGCGAATCCAAGATTGGTGGGATTGTAGCCGGATGCCGGACCCGTATTGTCCGTCTGGTCCGTAATCATGACCGAAGCTTTCACCGAATTGATGAGGTTCGGCTCGAACGTGTGCGTCCAGCCAACAAGGAGGCTTGGATCCTTGTAGTGGCTGGTGTAATGCGCACCATATCCCGCCCAGTTGATTCCGGGATGCGCGGAATTCACATTGTTCCGCGGGTCGCCATTGATGGAGGTGCCAAATTCCGTAAAGAGCCGGAGCTCCATCGTGTAGATGTCGTTGTCGCCAATGTTCTGGTCGAGCTTGAATAGATAGTTCCTCTCCAAGGCGGTGGTCGGATTGTTTTGCCCGTAATTCGCATTGAAGTCATTCGCGGTGGAGGGGCTTGCCGCCTGGTTCGGGTACGCATACCACGAGAGGACTTCCTTCGCCGTGGCGTCCATGCGGTTCGCCGGAATCACGTTAGCAGGTCCGATCTGCACGGGATTGCCCTGGGGTCCCTTTCCGCTGCCGGGGCCATAGCCGAACTGATAGCGGCAGACATGCGGATTCTTGCCGGCATAGGTCCCGTTGTCAGTATTGTTTGCCGTGCAGGCTGCTTCAGACAGCGGATCGTAGATCGGCTGGTTGTATGTGGCGCCGTTAGCGGTAAGCAGTGAGCTGAAATCGCCCGCGCCTGGATTGGCGCTTCCATTTCCGATCATGGCCTGCAGCGGGACCGAGCCCGTCGCCGAACCACCGCTGAGATTTTTGATCTCTTCATAGGACATAAGGAAAAACGTCTTCTTGACGCGGCTCCAGATCTTCGGAATGACGACAGGACCGTCCAGCTCAAACCCGTAGTAATCCTGTGTATGTTGGGGGACATTGTAAGTGGGCAGAGGCCCGTTCTTCAGTCGGTTCGCGTCGTTGGTGGATGAGTTTGCGTCGAGAAATCCGCGACGCATGATCTCGTACGCGTCGCCATGCAACTGCGAGCCACCCGTCTTGAGAGTCATGTCAATCGCGCCGCCCGGAGAACGGCCGATCTGCGCGTCGTAGGGGTTGGTGGTGATCTTGAACTCCTGCACGGCATCGTTCGGCGGATCGTATTCGTAATTTTGCGCGCCGGTCATGCTCAGGTTAGACATGCCATCGAGGTTCAATTCAATGCCCGAACCGTGAATGGAGAGACTCTGGGCGGTTTGGTTATAGGGGTTGTAATTGCCAACCGCAAGCGTGTTCACCACTCCGGCGCTCAGTCCGGCCAGGTTGAAGGGGTCGCCTGCCAGCACCGGCAGTTGTTCAATGCGATCGACTTCCACCACGTCTCCACGGTCCGGCTTTACATAGTCGAGCACGTCGGCTGAGGCATTCACAGTAACTTCCTGGGTCACATTGCCGGGAGAGAGCGCGAAGTTCACCTGCACCGTCTGGTCGGTGAGCAGGGTGATGCTCGTCTTCTTGATGGGCTTGAAATCGGTTGCCTCGGCCGTCACATCGTAGACGCCGGGATTGAGAAACGGAGCGGAGTAGTTGCCCGTCCCCGTGGTGATCACGGTTTGGTCGATGCCCGTCGCCTCGTTGTGAACGGTGACCCTGGCCTTGGGGATGACCGCTCCCGTGGCATCGGTCACCACGCCGGTAATGCCTTGCGTAGTCTGTGCCCGCGCGCCAGTCGAAAGCGCGAGGCAAGCGGAAACGATCGAAAGCACTGCCAAGCCGAGCGTGCTTATGAAGCTATGCCGCTTTCTCTGCTTTTGGAGTGAGAATTGCATCGTCTGTTCCTCCTTGAAGTTCCACCTGTTGATGTCTACCGTGCCGGTGATTGGCGCTTGTTGTCTGTAGCCGAGTGCACATAACTGAGGTTCAAACATCACTTGAGCTATCCAGCCTTGGTGCATCGTGTGCCGATCGCCAGGATGTGCTGGAAGCTGCGATTGCCGGGCCGGATCTTGCTCAATTTCAACTCTTTCAAGATCGACAATTCGAGGACAACGAAGAATCTTCTTTCAAAACGAGCGGGAGCAAGTTAATTTACGGTTTTGGTGTCTGTGGGGGTTCGGCGAATGAGGGCGAGGTTCTGCGCAGGAGGCCGAAGTGCCGCAGGACCGCGATTCGGGCCTCTGGCCAGACGCCAAAGTTAAGCTTTGCCGCACGGAGTGCTGAATACACGTAACTGGCTGCAAATATTGCCTTTGTCTTGAAAGCGAGGCACGCTGGAGCCACAATTTGTCTGCGAGCACAAACCGTAGCGCAGCGCAGGGCGCGGTCCGGTATTTTAGCCCTGAAATCGCCCTCCTCTTAACTGTGGGGCAGTTGAAAACCCCACATGTCAGGTCTCAAAATCGGCGCGCGCGGTCGCGCACTACGGCTGCATCGGAAGATTTCTCCGCTGTGGTAAGCTTTTTGAGGTCAGAAGCTAGGGGCAAGCGCAGTTTCTGAAGTGGCGCGGGCACGTTCACGAATCTCAAGTTTCTTGCGGGCTCCAGGAAGTGAATTTCCTTTGCCGGCTGCTCTGGCTGCCGGTATTTCCAAAAACTGCTTTAAGGTCGTTATCAATGGGAGTTTCGACTCCAAGGGAAACCGAAACGCCGGCTGTGGATGTTTGCTGGGCCCTGCTTGAACGTATCGGGGCCAGTCCTGGGTTGCGTCGCGCGCCCCGCTTGCGCGAGTTCCTCGACTACGTTGCCCGGCGATCGCTGCACGATGGCTGCACTCAGATCCACGAGCAGGAAATCGGCATTGCTGTCTTTGGGCGGCCCGATACATATGACACCAGCGTGGACAATATTGTCCGCGCCAATGCCACTGAGTTGCGCAAGCGCATAGAGGCGTACTTCGAGTCGGAAGGCACGCAGGAGCCTGTAGTCGTAGAGATCCCCAGGGGAAGTTACGTCCCGGTCTTCCGGTTTCGCCCTACGCCGGCCGAATCGGTTGTGCCCGCATTCAATCCTGCATTCCCGGCGGCTGCCGCGGATGCTGAGACCGATTCGCGACGTTTTCGGCTTCGCTGGATTCTTATCGCGCTCGGCATGACCGCGCTCGCGAGTTGCTGTGTCTATTTATGGATTCAAAATCGAGGGATGTATAAGTCACTTTACCCTTGGAAGGGCGAGCCGGCGGTCTCGGCGCTGTGGTCGCAATTTGTTGACGGGAACCGCGGCACCGACGTGGTGATTGCCGACCAGTCGTTCCTGCTTGTACAGAACATCGACAAGCAGGTGTTTTCGTTCAACGAATATCTGAACCGCAGCTATGTGAATCGCCTGCAAGCTACGAATCTCAGTCCCGATATGCGCACGGTTCTTGATCTGATCGCCAGCAAGAACATCGGCAGCATGGGTGAGTTCCGGCTCGGCCAGCGGATTCTGGCGCTTGACCCGCAAGGGAGGAGCATTCACCTGTATAGCGCTCGCGAATATATGTCGCCGCTTCTCGCGCGCGACAACGTCATCCTCATCGGCGGCCCCATTTCAAATCCGTGGCAACAACTTTTCGCCAGCCGGATGAACTTCATTGAAGAGCCGGATAGCAGCCGCATGAACCCCATCCAAAACCGTGCTCCTGCGCCCGGCGAACAAGCGGTCTACAGTACGGATGCCGATCCGCTGGGATATTGCATCGTGGCGTACCTTCCAAATCCAGACCACACGGGCAAGGTATTGCTCATTGAGGGGACTTCCTCGGAAGCTACTGAGGCTGGCGGGGACTTTCTCCTCTCTGAGACTCAACTGTCGAGTTTCGAGAAGAAATTGAACGTATCGACGCTTCCATATTTTGAAGTTCTGCTCAAGACTTCGCAGGCCAGCGATACCCCTTTCGCCACCGTCGTGACAGCTTACCGGACTTACCCCGACTTGCATTAGTCTCCTCTTTCAAGCAATCGTGGATGGGGCCGAATCGCGGCGCGGTGCTCGGCAAGAATGTTGTGCGCAACAACGCGATGCTTGCATAATCGTGCTTTCTTCGCTGGCCTCGAGCGATGCGGAGGCCGCAAACAGCCGCATCGGAGTGCCCTCAACCTGAAAATTGACTTTCGGGGCAGGGAATCCGTCTGCTACCTTTGAGCGAGGCTTCCCCCGTCCCCCAAAACCGAAAAACTCTGCTGAGAACAGCTATGGACCTAATCGATCGGCTTGCCGAACACAAGACGCTGGGCACAGCGCCGAGGGAGGAGCTGGCGTGGTTGGCGGCGCATGGGACGTTGCGACACCTCGATACCGGCGACGTGTTATCGCACAAAGGTGCTCCGGTTGAGGGACTATATGTCCTGCTGTCAGGGCACGTTTCGTTGTCGGTCGATCGAGGCTCCGGGCCGCAGAAGATGATTGATTGGCGCACAGGCGAGGTGTCCGGAATATTGCCTTATTCGCGGCTGACGTCTGCGCCGGGAGACGCAGTAGCAGAGGAACCAACCGAGATTTTGGCGCTGCCCCGGGAAGAGCTTCAAGCGCTGACCCGCGAGTGCTTTGAGGTGACAAAGATTCTCGTGCACATCATGCTCGATCGCGCGCGGCTTTTTACTTCAGGCGACCTGCAAAACGAGAAGATGATCTCACTGGGCAAGCTATCTGCCGGCCTGGCGCACGAATTGAACAATCCAGCTTCAGCTATTGAGCGCAGCGCGACGCTGCTTGAGGACAGGTTGGATGAGGCCGAGAACGCGACGCAAGCATTGGGTATGGCCCGGCTGAGCGACGCGCAACTTGCCGCCGTGAGCGCGATTCGTACGGCGTGCCTGGCAAAAGTGCTGCAAGGAGTTCGGTCGCCCGTGCAGCAGGCCGAGCGGGAAGAAGCGATTGCCGACTGGCTCGCCGATCACGATCTTGGTACGGCTACCGCAGAAGCGCTTGGCGATACACAAGTGACCTTCGAGGCACTCGATCAGCTTGCCGCTACGGTGCAGGGGCCAGCACTGGACGCTGTGTTGCGTTGGGCGGCTGCCGGCTGTGCCGTGCGCAATTTGGCCTCGGAGATTCAAGATGCGGCGATGCGTGTCTCCGGCCTCGTGACGGCGATCAAGGGATTCACGCACATGGATCAGGCGATGGTGGCCGAGCCAGTGGAACTGGGACCTAACCTGGCGAACACAGTCACTGTACTCAAGGCGAAGGCAGGACAGAAATCAGCGGCTGTGGCGATTGCGGTGGAAGCAGGCCTGCCGTGCGTGCGTGGTTTCGCGGGCGAATTGAATCAGGTTTGGGGAAACCTGATCGACAACGCGCTCGACGCAGTGCCTGATGGCGGCCATGTGGAAGTGAAGGCGAACCGCGAAGGCCAACGTGTGGTGGTGCGCATCGTGGATGACGGGCCGGGCATTCCAGCGCCGATCCGCGAGCGTATCTTCGATCCGTTTTTCACGACCAAGCCGATGGGCCAGGGTACCGGCCTCGGACTCGACATCGTGCGGCGCCTGGTCCGCCACAATGACGGCACAATTGAAGTTGACTCGCAGCCAGGCCGAACGGAATTCCGCGTAGCACTACTGATTGCGGAGACCAAAAGCAGGGGAGCAACGCAATGAATAAGCCTGTTCTCCTCATTGTGGACGACGATCCGCAGGTGCTGGCCGCAGTGCGCCGTGATCTCCGTTCGCGATACCGCGAGAACTACACGGTGATGAGCGCGGCGTCAGGCCAAGAAGCGCTCGATGCCATTCGCGAACTGAAGAGCCGCAGCGATTCGCTGGCCATGGTGATCAGCGATCAGCGCATGCCGGGCATGATGGGCAGTGAACTGCTGGCGCAATCGCGTCCCATCTACCCGCTGGCGCGCAGAGTTCTGCTCACGGCTTACTCCGATATCGACGCGGCAGTGAAAGCGATCAACGAAGCGCATCTTGACCACTATCTATCAAAGCCATGGGAGCCGCCAGAAGAACGGCTGTTCCCCGCAGTCGACGATCTGCTGGATGCATGGCAGGCGGAGAGCTTGCCTGAAGCGAAGGGACTGCGCCTGGTGGGACATCAGTGGTCTCCTCAATCCCATGCCATCAAGGATTTTTTGGCCGGCAACTTGATTCCCTATCGCTGGCTCGATGTGTCACGCGACGCCGACGCACGCGTTCTGCTGGATGCGGCCGGAGTGAGCGCGGAAGAGCTTCCCGCGCTGTTCTTTGACGATGGAACACCGG
Organism: uncultured Acidobacteriaceae bacterium; assembly: GCA_963841095.1. Lineage (GTDB taxonomy): Bacteria > Acidobacteriota > Terriglobia > Terriglobales > Acidobacteriaceae > Telmatobacter. The sequence goes on along the minus strand of CAWJBE010000021.1, from coordinate 168,483 downwards.
CGCTGCGTAATCCCGCGCCGCGGGAGGTGGCCGAACGCCTGGGCAAACCGATGACGGCTGCGTTCGACGTTTACGATCTTGCGATTGTTGGAGCCGGACCTGCTGGACTCGCCGCCGCCGTGTATGGCGCGTCAGAAGGGTTGCGTACGATTCTGCTTGATCGTCACGCACCGGGCGGGCAGGCGGGCACGAGCTCACGCATCGAGAACTATCTGGGATTTCCAGCCGGCGTGAGTGGAAGCGAACTCACACGGCGCGCACTTTCGCAGGCGCAGCGGCTAGGCGCGGAGTTTCTGGCGCCTCTGGAAGTCACCGGACTCGCCATCGACGGTGGGTACAAGCGGCTTTCGCTCAGCGACGGCCGCCAGATTGTAACGCGAGTGTTGCTTGCCTGCACCGGAATGTTTTATCGCGAACATCCTGCGCCCGGCATCGCGCAACACACGGGTGCGGGCATCTACTATGGCGCGGCGACCACTGAGGCAGCGGCCTTTCGCGACCGGCGCGTGCTGATTGTCGGCGGCGGAAACTCGGCGGGACAAGGCGCAATGTACCTGGCGCGCTATGCAAAAGAGGTAGAGATTGTTGTGCGCCGCGATAGCCTGCGCGAGACCATGTCGCAGTACCTCATCGAACAGATCGACAAGACCCCGAATATCCGTGTGCGCCCCCGCACTGAAGTTGAGTGTGTTGAGGGCGAGGGCCATGTTGAGAAAGTTACACTCAAGTCGCTCGCCGATGGATCGACGCACACGGAGGAAGTTGACGCGCTCTTTGTTTTCATCGGCACGCGCCCCAGAAGCGATTGGCTGCCCGCAGAAGTGTTGCGCGACGCCAAAGGATTTGTGCTTACGGGGCGGGACCTGATGGCGGCGGATGGTTACGCGCGCATCTGGAAGGAGCAGCGCGAACCGCTGGTTCTCGAAACCAGCGTACCCGGAGTGTTTGCTGCAGGTGATCTGCGAGCCGGCGCGATGAATCGCGTTGCGTCTGCTGTCGGAGAAGGTTCAATGGTAGTGCGGCTCGCGCACGAGTATCTGGCGCTCACGTGAACGTCAGCTTGTTGCTGCAGCCGCTTTCCTCGGCGCGGCCTTTCTGCGAGGAGAAACGGTAGTTCGGCTGCTCACTCTTACGGCTTCCCGCGCGCAGCGCTACAGTGCCACACCGTCGTTGATTTGTGCGCAATCCATGCGCAGAGTTCCGTTGTCGTTAAAGACCAGTCCATAAAAGCGGAAGACTCCGCCCACGCCGATTGAGCCCGAATTCAACGTCTGCGTGTTGCTATCGGAGTAGACGACAACTGTGTTGGGATTCGTGAGGAGCGTCGTTTGTCCGGGCTGAACAGCGAACTGCGGGAACAGATCGTACTCGGCCAGCGTTACCGTGTAGATGGTGAAATTCCCTATGCTCGATATGGCGCTTACCGTTCCGTTAATTGTTTGAGACCGCAAGGTGATGGTAGTGAGTGGGATATAGGCAGGTCCGCCGGCGATGGCAGTCGCTTGTGTTGTAATCGTTACGTTCTGCCCGGGGACAATGTTGGACGAATTGAAACTCGCAGTGAAGGGAAGCGACGTCAGGTTCTTGAGCAGTTCCGGAATCTGGAATTGCGCGTTGCCGAAATTCGCATAGCCGAATCCGCCCCCTGCAGCGGGAAGGTAGCCCTGTTGCGCTGTCCCAATGACGAACGTGACCGGTGCCGCCGCGGAAACCAACATCAATGGTCCGGTGGCTACGGTTAAGGTTGTCGTGTTTGTGGTGACTACCGAAACCCGTGTAGCCGCGAGCGAGCCGTCCGTTTGAATGGCGACATCCATGTCTACCGGCATCCCCGCAACGAGCTGAGATGGACCCGAAACTCCCTGGAAAACGGTGCTGTTGTTGAAGCTGGCCTGCCACACAGGCGGAGTGCTGCCGTCCACAAGAGCGTTCACACTGATCCCGCTTCCGCCCGCGCCCACTGATTCAATCATTCCGTCAAGCCCCAGCGCCAAGCCATTGGCGCTGCTGGTTGGTTGTGCCGCAATGGCGAGGGAGGTCAAATTGAATGAAGCCACAACCGGCGGAGCAGTCACGTATTCGATCGGAGTCGGGCACGCTTCGGGATAGCGGTCCACATCGAGGTTCAGAACGAGTCCCATGGCTGTCCCGGTGACGGTAATGGGATTCGCCAGGTTGACGGTTCCGCTTGCCCCGCCCGTCAAACCGTCGATTAGATCCGATCCCGGAGCCTGGCCGTTGCATACGGGATTGGCGCCTCCATAGGTCGCGCTTGCCGAAACATAGTCGCCCTGCGGAATGCTTACCGTGGCTATCGGGTCCACGTGACCATTCAAGTGAATAAACTCTTCGGTTACCGGCGACGCAAGCACATTGACCGTCGCACCTGATTTGCTCGTTAAGGTCAGGCTCTTGATCGTAAGCGAAAACGACGACAACTGATCATTCGCTGTGCTTGATGCAAAGAGGACGACAGTGGTGTTTCCACTGAAAGTCGCCCCTGTCCCCTTGCCGCTGCTGCCGCCGCACCCTGCCAGGTACAACGCGGCCAGCGAAAACACGACTGCCGGCAGAAAATGCGAACAACGGGAACCAAGGCGGAGAGCAAAAGAACATGATTGGTCGTTCATAGCGATCCTTTTAACGGAGCTGGATGATGGAAGCGTAGCGCTGGATTGCCGCATCTTCAAGTAATTTAATCGGTTGTGTGATAAGGCTCACTTAGTTCGAATGAATTATCATGAGCACGCGCCAATTCCAGTTTCTCGCAGGCTGCACATGAAAGGTGAGCGGGAAACCGGAATCCCTAATCGCAAACCAGCGCCGTCTCGGGAAAATCCTCCGCAGCAACCTCTGGCTCGGCAGCAGCGATGTCGCCGACTTCGCATTGCGCGGCGAAAAATCGCTCCACTTCGCCCAGCACCTCGGCGCCATTGTGTGCGTGGTAGATAGCTGCGCGCAGTTTTGCGCCGCCCGGCACGCCGTGCGTGAACCATGTTGCAAACTGCTTCATCTTTCCTACGGGGTCGCCCATCTTCGCGTCACGCGGCAGATCTTTTGTCGCATCGGCCTCGGCCAGCAGCATCTCAAAATAAGCGCGGATCATCCGGTAGCGATCGTCCGCGGTTGGACGTTCATAGCTGCCGGTCGCCGTGTATTGCGCAATCTGGCGGAAGATCCAGGGATTCGCCGGCGCCGCGCGGCCGATCATCACCGCGTCGCAGCCCGTCTCCGCCACCATCGCCACCGCATCTTCCGGCGTGCGGATGTCGCCGTTGCCGACTACCGGCAGCCGCACCGCCTGCTTCACTGCGGCAATCCAATTCCACTGCGCTTGTCCGCTGTAGCCTTGCTCGCGCGTACGCGCATGCAGAGCCAGGCCGTCGAGCCCTTCGCTCTCCGCCATCTTCGCCAGCTCCACGCACACAATTTGCGACTCGTTCCAGCCCATGCGAAATTTTACGGTGAAGGGAATCGTGACCGCCTTGCGGATGGCGTGAAAGATTTCGCCGATCTTCGGCAGATCGCGCAGCAGGCCCGATCCTCCATTGCATCCCACGACGCGCTTCGCCGGGCAGCCAAGGTTCAAGTCCACCGTGTCGAAGCCTGTCTCCTCCACAATCCGCGCGGCATCGGCCAGCGTCTCGGGATTCGACCCGAACAACTGTGCTCCGATGGGATGTTCGTCATCGTAAAACGTCAGGTACCGCCGCCGCTTCGTTTCGCGCATGCGGCTAAGGCCATCGGCGGAAGTGAACTCCGTCATCAGCAGCCCGCAACCAGACTCCAGATTGCTGATCGCTGCGTCAACCTGCTCCGTCGCTGATCCCTGATCTCTATTCTCTGATCTCTGTTCTCTGCTGAATATGCTCGCGTGCCGGATGAATCGCCGGAACACGGTATCGGTAACGCCGGCCATCGGCGCCAGCACCGTCGCCGGCCGCACCACCACGGAGCCCAGCCGCACTTCTGCCGGAACCCGCGCCTCCGCGGGCATCGCGTGCTCCACCGGATTGTCCCAGTTCTTCTTCACCGTGAATCCTCGGCGTGGCATAGCAATCATCCGGCGAGCATTTAGCTCTTCTTGCTTTCAGTGATTTCGCTGGCACGAAACTTTGCGATGAGCGAGATCAGCTTTACTGGCACGGGATCATTGAGCGAGAACCGCACCGTGCTTTTGACCACCTCATATGGCTGGAGGTCGCTTTTGAGAGCTGCTATCAGCCGCCTGGTTGCGGGATAGAGCGAGTAGTGCTGCTTCCATCCTGCAAAGTAGAGTAGCCGGTCGCCATGCAGCTTGTACGTGGGGATCTTGTAAGAGATCGTCTCCTCAGCTTTTGGCACGGTCTTGCGAATCGTGCTTCGCACAAGGCGGAGAACGCTCTGCACTGCATCAGGCTGGGCGGCGATGTACTCGTCAACGGTTTTGAGTTCCTGTTTCATTCTTTCTGTCTCTCCGGTTGCGGCGCTCAGCCGAACGCAATAATGTTTGGTTTGCACAAACAGCGAATAGCTCAATGTATCTTCGCTCCCAAACAAACGTGAGCCCCCGCCGCGGCGGAGGCCCACTGGAACCGACCGGGCATTCTCGCCGGTTTACTTTGCAGCCACGGCTTTTTCGTTTGCCGCAATCGCCTTGTCGCTCTTGGCATACTTGCGCCGGAACCGCTCAACGCGTCCCGCCGTATCCACCAGCCTCTGTTTGCCCGTAAAGAACGGGTGGCAAGCCGAGCAGATTTCCACGTGAATGTCGCCCTTGTGGGTCGACCGGGTCTCAAAGTTGTTTCCGCAGGCGCACATCACCCGCACTGCAGCGTAGTTGGGATGAATCTTTTCCTTGGGCATCGAAAGACAGACCTTTCCTGCAATTCTTCTCTATCCATATTGTAGGGGGATTCGTCCGGTTCGGCAAACACGGGGCTGGAGGCGGAAATACAGCCTTTAGCCATTAGCTTTTAGCTGGCCCTGTTGAGACAAAATGTTCAGTTTTAGCGTTTTGGGGCTCATACGGAAAATGCTAAAAGCTAATGGTTAAGGGCTAAAAGCTGCTTTACCGAAAGTCCCTCGACGTTACGTCAACCCGCGTCACCTCGAGCGGTGCAATCTGCTGTGCCTTCACGTGAATCACGCCCTCCTGGTTCTGCACCGGCCCCTCAATGCGCAAAAACCGGCTCCGCGTCACCACCAGCCGGTCGCGCTCAAACACATCAGGCGTCAAAATCACATTGGCAATCCCGGTTTCATCTTCGAGCGACAAAAACACAAATCCCTTCGCCGTTCCGGGCCGCTGCCGCGCAATCACGCAACCGGCAATGCGCACGAATTTGCCGCTCCTGCACTCCGCCAGCTCGGCAGCCGAATAGACTCCCTCCGTCCGCAGCGCTGCGCGGTGATACGCCATCGGATGTGGTCCCGTTGTTAACCCCATGCCGGCATAATCCGCGGCGAGCCGCTCCTCCGTCGTCATCTGCCTCAGCGGCATGGCGTTGTCGCTCCGCATAGTCGCCTCGCCTGGCTCAGCAGCACCGCCGCGTCCGTTCGCGTGGGCCGCATCAATCTTGCGCGCCGCTTCTGCTCCGCGCAGCAGCGGACCTACCGGCCTTCCCGCCCACTCCACCTGCCACAGTGCATCGCGCCGGTGCTCCACTTCGCCCAGCGCATTCAGCGCGCCAATCTGCGCCAGCGCCACCAGCTCCTTGCGATTCAGCACTGGAACGCGCTGCGCCAAATCGTCCACCGACTTGAAACCGCTCTCGCTACGCGCCGCCACCAGCGCCTCAGCCGAGCTCTGCCGCAATCCCTTCGCATAATTCATTCCCAGCCGCAGCGCAATCCCTCCATCCTGCTCTGCCTCCAGCGTGCAAAGCCACTCCGACCGCTGCACGTCGATGGGCCGCACGCGCAGGCCGTGCCGCTGCGCATCCTTCACCAGCACCGCGGGAGAATAGAACCCCATCGGCTGATTGTTGAGCAGGCCGCAAGTGAATGCCGCCAGATAATGCACCTTAAGATACGCCGAGGCATACGCGATCAGCGCGAAGCTAGCCGCGTGGCTCTCAGGAAATCCGTACATGGCAAACGACGAGATTCCCTGCACAATGTTTTCCTGGGCTTCGGCACTGATGCCGTTGCGTGTCATCCCCGAGCGCAGCCGCCCCTCCAGATCCTTCATCCGCTGCATCGAGCGCCGCATGCCCACGGCGCGCCGCAGTTCTTCTGCCTCCGCGCCAGTAAAACTTGCCACCGTCATGGCCATGCGCAGCAACTGCTCCTGAAACAGCGGAACGCCCAGTGTGCGCTTCAGCACCGGCTCCAATAATGGATGCGGATATGTCACCTCCTCCTTGCCCTGCCGCCGCCGCATATACGGGTGCATCATCTTGCCCACGATTGGCCCCGGCCGTATGATAGCCACCTGCACTACGAGGTCGTAAAAGCGCACCGGCGCATTGTGCGGAATCGATGCCATCTGCGCGCGGCTCTCCACCTGGAACATGCCCACCGTGTCTGCCTTGCACAACGTCTCATACACCAGCGGATCTTCTGGCAGTGTCGCCAGATCCACCTGCTTGCCGTAGTGCCGCGGGATGAGCTCGATCGACTCCTTGATCGCCGCCATCATTCCCAGGCCCAGAAGGTCTACCTTGATCAGCCCAAGGTCAGCGCAATCTTCCTTGTCCCACTGCACTACCGTGCGGCCGGGCATTGACGCACGCTCAATCGGGACAACACGATTCAGCATCCCTGCGCAGATGACCATTCCGCCCGAGTGCTGCCCCAGATGCCGCGGCAGATCTTTCATGCGCAGGCACAGGTCGAGATAGCGCGCGATCCGCGGATGACGAACGTCGAAGCCCGCCTGGGCAAAATATTTGCCCATCGTGTCGTTCGGGCCGCGCCACTCCCAGTGGCCCATCAGGCTTGAAAGCCGCGCTGACTGCTCCTCTTCGAAGCCCAGCGCTTTGCCCACCTCACGCGCCGCCGACCGCCCGCGATAACTGATTACGTTTGCCGTCATCGCCGAGCCCAGCGCGCCGTAGCGCTCATACACGTACTGGATCACCTGCTCGCGCTCGTCGCCTGAAGCCAGATCGAGGTCGATGTCGGGCCACTCGCCGCGATTCTCGCTCAGGAACCGCTCGAACAGCAGCTCCATCCCCACGGGATCCACCGCTGTGATCTCGAGCGCATAGCACACCGCCGAGTTCGCGGCCGATCCGCGTCCCTGCACCAGAAATCCTCGCCACTGGCAGTAGCGAATAATGTCCCACACAATCAGAAAGTATCCCGCAAAGCCAAGCTTCGCGATCAGCGCCAGTTCGTGCTTCACCTGTGTGCGCGCCTTGCTGAGCAAGTGCCGCTTCGCCGGCGAGCCGTACCGCTTGCGCACGCCCTCCTCCACGCGTTTGGCCAGAAAGCTGTCCATCGTCTCGCCTTCCGGCATTGGATAATGCGGAAACTCGTAGCCCAGGCTGGCGAGCGTAAACTCCAGGCGCTGGCTCACAATGCGCGTGTTTGCAATCGCCTCGGGAATATCGCGAAAGAGCGCTGCCATCTCGCGCGCTGTGCGCAGATGCCGCGCCGCGTTCACCGCCAGAAGACGGCCCGCCTTGTCCAGCGTCGTGTGATGGCGAATGCATGTGAACACGTCCAGCAGCTCGCGGTCTTTTTCTTCTGCGTAGCGCACGCCGTTGGTTGCAATCACTGGCAGGCCGATGCTTGTCGCAATGCCGAGCAGCGATTGATTGCGGCACTCCTCTTCGCGCTGCTGGTGCCGCTGCAACTCGATATACGCATTGCCGCACCCGTAAATCGCAGCCAGCCGCTCGGCAGTCTTCCGCGCTTCGTGCTCACCGCCGCGTACGAGCGCCGCCGCCAGTGGTCCTTCGTCGCCTCCCGTGAGGCAAATCAATCCCCCTGCAAACTCTTCCAGATCCTCAACCGTTGCCGCGCCCTCCGCCTTCGTTGCTTCGCGCATCTTGAAGCGCGTAATCAACTGACAAAGATTCTGATAGCCCGCCTGCGACGCGCACAGCAGCACCACCCGCGCCGGTTCATCGGGAAACTGATGCGGTAGCCAGCCCGGCGGAGTGAGCCGATTGCCGAAACTAGACACTGCAATCTCCGCGCCAATGTGCGCCTTCACCTTGCACGGTTGCGCTGCGGTATGAAAACGCGCTGCGCCGTACACTCCGTTCCGATCGGCCAGCGCGATCGCCGGCATCTCCAGTTCAACAGCGCGCTGAATCAGGCGCTCCGGCTGCGAGCCGCCTGCAAGAAAACTGAACGCGCTTGTGGCGTGCAACTCAATGTATTCGCTGTCATTCGTGTTCGCAGATGATTGCCGCTGAACGCGAGCGCCGGCGGATTCCCGAGGCGCAGGCTGCCGATACTCGTCGTTGGGATGACATACCGGCGTCCCCGGCGAGCGCGCATTCGGAACATGGGGGCTGCCGTCAGTCGTAAAACGCCTCCAGCTGCCATGCATTGCGCGCGCGGTCGCACGTCAACAGGCACGCCACGGATTTGCCCTCGCGCGTTGCAGCCAGCACATCCCACTCATCACAATCCCACGAACCGTCACACGATTCCAGCGCCCACCAGCAACCGCTTGTTCGCCACGGTCCATACGCCGCCGCAATCTCGTAAGAATTTTCCTCGTCGCGAAAGACCGCAGGTTTCGTTCCGCGGATCATCACCCGCACCGGCTGCGGCGGCCGCACGCGCCGCAGCGCCATCCGCTCGCTCGTCTCCGTCTCCTCATCGCTTCCGCCGTCTGCCGCGAAATCCTCCATGTGGAATCCACCCGCACGATGCGTGTCTTCGAGCACCGGCGACCCCACGCGTTCGTCACCAACCAGTGCGCGCAACCGGGCCAGCGTCACATCCAGCCGCGAGGGCTCCGGCATCTGCGGCGCAAACAGCCCAAGCTGTACCTTGCTCTGCTGCCCTGCCTCAGCCCGCAGCGTGAGCGCAACTACTGCGGCCTGCGGCGGATGCGTGCCAATCTCCAGTTGCAGCAGCTTGAGCAGAAATTTCCGGTCGACGGTCGGCACCGCCGGCCTTATCGCGCAGCAATGCGTTCTTCCGCCTTCTAATCCCATCTGCACTGTGAGCGAACTCAGCGCCAGCGCACGCCCCGCGGCGCGCGTAACCAGGTAATCGATCATCCGCGCGCCCACAAAGAGCAGGGAATCGATCTGCTCCACCGGTGACTCGAACTCGCAAAATTCTTCGAGCGAAAATTTCGGCTCGATGGGCTCGAACGCATGTTCCGCTGCGCCGCGCGCGAGCGCACGCCATCGGCGCGCATGCGGCCCTACACGCGCTACCAGTTCCGCTTCAGGCAGTGCCGCCAGCTCACCCAGCGTACCGATGCCCCACAACGCGAAGGTCGCTGCATGTTCTTCGCCAAGGCTCAATGCAGCAATCGGCAGCTTCGCCAGCGCCTCCGCCTCTGCGCCCTCCGGAATCACCGCAATTCCGTGCGTGCCGGCTGCTTTCATGCGCGCCGCGTCGTAATTCGCACTTACCGCAATCGATGCGCGAAAGCCCGCCGTGGCCAACTCTTCGCGCAGCCGCTGGGCCAACTGCACGGGCTGCCCAAACAGCCGCTCCGTTCCCGTAATATCCAGCACAAATGCGCACGCCGTTCCCTGGTCAGTTTCGATCTTGACTGCATCGCTCCAGCCCGCTGCGTCATGGCGCGCTTCTTCGATCCTCGGCGAAAACTTCGCCGCACACTCCAGAAATACCTTCCTCGCCGCGGCCTCGCTTTCAGCCGATCGCCTCAGCAGCCGCAACGTACCCATGCTTTCCGCCTCCAGGCGCGTCATGCCTAGCGCCGCGCCTTTCCTCACTGCGAGCCGGTTCAATGAGCAGACCCACTCTTGCGGCGCGCGTCCATCCAGCACCACTACCGCTTCCGTCTGCCAATCCGTTCGGAGTCGCAGCAATGCTTGTGCGGAAAACTCCGCCGCCCACGCACACGCATAGAGGCTCATGTACGCGCCTCCGCATCCCACGCCGCATGAGCCTGCCACGTCGCTGTCGGTGGCTTACGCGTTGTGATCTCTACTGGCGCTGACCGCTCGCGCGCGCGCCGTACTGTAAATTCGAACCCGCGCAGCACGGTCCCGCCCACCACCGCGTACGCCGCCGCGCACTCCAGCACCACTGCCGCCGCCGACTGCGCATACGTCCGCTTGCCAAGTACCACCAGGCTGCATTGCGTGCGCTCGGCAGCCTGTCTGTAGCGGAACCACGTGGCCAACGAAATGCGGCTCGCCTGCTCCGGCGCCGTGTCGCCCAGGTCAAGCACAATGGCCGCAAATCCACCGGCCTGCAGCAACAGATCAGCCGCCCGCAGCCCCTGGTCGAGCCTCGTCCACGAGGTCCGCGCCTGTGGCTTGTTCGCCCCGCGCGTGATCTTTCTCGATGCTGCGCCCGACCCGGCTTCATCCCGGCAGCGCGTCCATAACAACCGCTTCAATCGCACCCCATTAGCCGCCGCAGACTCCGGGTCGAACGCATCGCTCACATCCACCCACGCGCATGCCCGCTCCTCCGCCGTCCGCTGCGCTACAAACCTGAGCGCCAGGCTCGTCCTGCCCGACGACGCCATTCCCGTCAGCTCACTGATCGCCCCCACCGGCAGCCCGCCATGCAAAAGCTCATCAACGGCAGCGATCCCCGTCGCCGCAACCTCGCTTACGGTTCGGGGTGCGGGTGTCAGCGCTGCCGGAAACCTGCGTTCCAGTGTGTGCTCAATCTCTAAACGAAGTGCGGCGGCAGTAGGCATAAATGGTCCGAGGCAGCTCTAAGTTTTTCGCCTTTTGTTCGCCTAATGTAGCGCCAAGACACCCCGCCTGTCAAAGCCTGGCCTCTGGATTTTTTCTGATTTTCAGCCGGTCTTCGGATTTTGCGGTTTCGCCATCGAAACAAAAATGAAAACCCGTCTGCCTCGATATGTATGGGCATCGATTTGCCCGTTTCCGAACTCGCCGACTTGCCGGCTTGCTGACTTGTTAACCTGCAGATCCTTAAGGCCTTCGCTTTCCAGTGACCAGCTCCGCCCGTGCCGCCAGCCCGATCGCCATGGCCATCACCCGGTCGTCGTGCGTCCCCGCCTGTGCGCCCGTACCGCCATTTGCCAGCCGTACAAAGCTCCGGCACTCTCCCAGCAGCCGCCGGCTTTGGAATCGCTCCGGCTCCTCGACTAACGCTGCATCCAGCCGCCCCACCATCGCCAGCCGGCTCACGCTTGTCGTCAGCCAACCCGGCTGCCCGCTCTGCCGGTAAATCCGCCCATACTTGCACGCCGTCTCTGCCAGCGCCAGCACTCCGCTGCCGTGGTTGTTCCGCTCGATCACCAGCCACGCTCCGTTGTACTCTGTGGCCAGGTCCGTGGCCAACCGCGCCAATTCCAGCCCGCCGACGTGTCCGGCAAACTCGGCGCATTGCAGCCCCGTCTCCATCTCCAGCACCTGCGCCGCGGAGTAGTCGCCCTCACTTCCGCCACCAGCCGGATCCACTGCCACCACATATTCCTTCCCCTTTACCGGCGGCAGCCAGATCTCCATCTCCGCATTCCATCGCCGCATCACTGGCTCCGGAGCCGTCTTCATGCGCTCCTCCACAGCCGCCAGCTCAAACACACTTTCGCCGCTGGCCAAAAAGCAACTCTCCTCGTCCTCGGCAAACTCCTGTCGCGCCAATCCGCGAAAATTAGACCTGATCCGCCGCCGGTACGCGATCTGCTTCAGATTCAGCCCGTGTTGCGCTACCAGATCCTGCTCTTCTTCTGTGAGGCTTGCCGAGTCAACCGCCGCCGCGCGGTACCGATGCTCCATCCACCAAGGAAAGAAGTGCCGCACCATCCCCGTCTCATCTGCTTTAAGCCACTCCTCGTGGAAGCATCCGCCCACGCCCTGCGGCGTCGACTCCAAAATCAGCTCTGCACCCGGCGCCATCGACGCGCGTAAGCCCGCAAGCGTCTCGGCTGCATCGCCTGGCCACCGGGCCAACTCTGAGCAGTGCAGATTCTGTACTGTCAGTCCACGTCCTGCGTTCTTGTCCGCTGCGCTCACCACGCGGTACTGTGAATCCATCTTCGGAAATACAATCTGCCGCACGTTCGATCGCGCTGTTTTGAGCGAACCATTGCGAAGTCCGTCGGGCAGCCAATCTACAAACCGGTGCACGATGCGGAAGATCTCCTCTGCCGCTTCCTGTGTGTGTGCTACCTCCAGCGTCAGTGTCCCCGGCTGCGTAATTGTCTTCAGAAAGAACCGCGCCGCCACCCACGTCGTCAGGCCCATTTGCCTTGCCTTCAGCACAATATTCCGTGTGCCCCGCCGCCGCTCAAACTCCTTCTGTACCTTATTCGCCTTCAGCTTCGCCGGTTTTCCTTCGCGCGTTCTCACTATGAGCAATCTTTCTGCAAGCACTACTCCGGCAGTGTTCCCATGCAAACTTTTGCGGCGCTGGTCCAGAATCCTCCCGTACCGTTCCAACTCTTCACGACCGCGCCGTTCCAGGCATGCTGCCCATCGTGGCGCCTCCAGTCCGCATTCTTCCTCTGTTTCTGCCACCCATGCCCTCCGAAAAATGCACTCACCGGCCGGCATGACGGGCACCCGGCTTTTCAAGATACCGGGGGCCCATACGCCATAACGGTCAATAGAACTACTGGTTATTTGCCCCTGACGGGCTTTCCGTTGCCAATCTGCGCAGTTGGTTCTACATCAGCCAGCACGCGCTGCCCGGCTCCACATAACTGGTGCCCGAGCTGTTACTGCTGGCGTAGTCGAGCGTCAGCGTCACAGGGTTGGAACCTGTCACGAGCGTGAAATCGATGTCTACGCGGTAACCGGTGTTTGCCGCTCCAGGCGTTCCCGCCGTAGTGATTGCCGTCGCAGTGGTATTGGTAATCGTCGTGTACTTATCGGCCGTTGTTCCGCCGTTCGATCCGCCGTGCATCGTGCCTATAACCCACAGATCTGTCGGGGCATTATTGGCGCCGAGCCCAAAGGTCGTCGAGTAGGATGTTGAACTGCCCTCCCAGATAATTGCGCAGGTGCCGTGCACTGTTGTGCTGGCAGGAACACTCGGTAGCACGATGCCTGTCGAAGTCAAACTGGTTGAGGTTGTAGAAGACGCGGAAGTTAGTGTCGGCACGGGCATACTTACTAACTGGCCGCTGCTATTTGTACCCAGCGCCATTGCGCTCGTGGGAGCAGAGCCACCGTTGATCTGCGTTGCGTTGACGTTGCCTAACTGCCCTTCAAGTTGCCAGTGATTATTTGAGTCGAGAATTGCAGAGACCCAATGATTCGACTGCAGATCGCCTGGAGCGAGCGTCAGCATACCCCCATTCTTGTAGATCGCATAGGCAGTGCCGCCGTTTACTGCTAGCGTCGCGCTCCCGCTGTTCGCCACATTGAAATCTACCGAGATCACGTCTCCTACAGCCGGTATAAAACTTGGCGATGTTATGCAACTGTAGGCGTTACCGCTATTTGTCGTCGAGCAGGTTCGCGGCACGGAGAGGTTGTGGGCTGTAGCCGCAACCGGTTGGCTGATCGAGTTCGTCGCCAGAACATTGGCTGAAGCGGGCACAGTGCCGCTGTTTACTTGTGAAGCATTGACGACGCCCGGTGTCCACGTGCTTGTCAAGGTATTCCACGTCGGCACCTCGCCGTTGGCGACGCCGGAGTTTGTCCAGTCGCTAAGGTTGCCGGTGCCGAATGGTGACCCGCTCACCCGAAAGCTCGTGGCGTTTACCGGGCCATTTACGTTTTCTGCCTCGGGCCATGGATGCACGGAAATCCACGCTATGTCGGTGGTTATGTTTGGTGTGTAGACGACAAACATGGGTGTCTGGCCTGAGTAGGTTGAGAGGTCGGCATCAAAGCAAGACGTGGAGTATGTTGTTGTCAAAGTTGGTGTCACCTGGGCAATGGTCGTGCTGTTTGCCCACAGCATGAATACTGTGGCATTACTGCCAGAGTCCGCTTTGGCGCGAAAGCAAACATGGACTTTGGCCGCGGGCAGATTAGGGCCGGTATTTGATGGACCGACAACAAGGCTGCCCCCGTTCAGGATGTTGAACCCTATTTCCGTCCCCACAGGAACAGCTATGTGCGTTCCGGTTTCACTGGATGAGTCGGTAACAACGGGGGGCGTTGACCCAGCGTTGCCGTATAAGTCCTGCGGCCATGCCCATAGGTCAGCTTGGTTATTGTACGGGGTTAGCTCGTCTCCGTTTGCCACGAAATCCGCTGTGTGCGCGAAAGCGATCTGCTGGCGCGAATCCACGGCGCCGCAAGAAGTAAACAAAGATGGCTCCTGACCGTTCGGCGGATTGAAGTATCTCCCTCTTGAACACTGATTTCCGAATCCCGTGTCATTGACGGTTAATTGGGACGGCTCTGAGCCATTTCCAAGCTCGATCCTGTTGAGCGAACCTGCCAGATTCAGTGTTCCAGTTACAATGCAATTGGTGCAGCGCGAAGTGAAAGCGTCCCATTGAGCCGGATTGGATACGCCGGAATTTCCAACTGTGGAACCACTTATGCGGTGGTCTGTTCCCTCTATACGCCAGCCGCCGCCCGACGAAGGCGCACCCTGCTGTTCAAACTCTTCGTTCGTGATCGTCCAGTATGCCGAGATGCTTTCATTGTTCGGGATGCCGAACTCCAGAATTTGCGGCCCGAACCATCCGTCCGCTATCTGGCCGCCATCCCACCGTGTCCAGCCGCCATCATAAGTCACCAACGGGTAGTTAGATTCGATAAATAGATTGTTGAAATGGTTTAAGTCGCCAAGGGCGCCATTCATTCCACTCGTCGGCGCATCTGCCGCCACTGCAACGAATCCCCACATCGTCCGCCAGAAAATGTTATCCCATGTGGAGGCGTATGGCTGTCCCGCTACTCCTTGAAAGAAGAAAGCACATGAGTTGTTTTGCGAGGTCATCGAAGTAGTAACAATGTCCATATTTCTAAATACAGCCTGACTCGGGCCACCGGTGGAGCTGATGGAGTCCGTGTCATCATAGGCCAGGGCGCAATTCCCAACCCTCGCACTGATTGGCAGGTTCATAATTGACACATAGAGCGAAGAGTTGGCGTGGGTCGGGTAGTTCCAATTTGCAGATAAGGTCGCGTTCGGCGAGCCATATCCGCTCCCGGAGCCTACAGACGCGATGGTAGTTGTCAGTGTGTTTGTGCCATCTGTCAAGGTCACGTTTTGACCTACATCGCCAGGATTGAATTCACACTGGTTTGTAGATACAACTGCCGCGCTGCCGTTTGTCGTCAGCACGTCATTGCACGTCTTGCCAGGTTTCCGATGCGTGAAGCCGGCACTGGTGTCCGTTGAGTCGTCGACGATGATTCCGAAGTCCTTCCAAACAAATGACAATCGGGGAGCAACATAACCAACCGAAGTGGGGTCTCCTGTCGCGAATACATCCTTGCCGGGCGCTCCGCGAATACCCACAAGCGGCCAGAACGTCCCTGTATTATGGGTTCCAGCGCCCGGAGGTCCGTAGATGCTTACGCCCTTGGGATCCAATGTGCCCGCGACATAGTAGATGGTCTGGCTGGTGCCCTCCACAGGATTAATCGGAAGAAACACCGATCCGCCCGATACGTATGCTGCATTGATTGCACTCTGGATTGCGGCCGTATTGTCAGTGCAAGCAGTGGTCGGACCGTTAGAGTTGCAGTCGCCTGCTGCGCCATATGCCGTGACAGGAATTGTCTGCTGGCCGCCTAAATTCGCCAGCGCTCCGGACGCTGTGGTCGATCCCGTCCCGCCCGCTGAAAGCGGTACCGCATTCATGCCTGCGAGGGCTGTGCCGCTCGCGGTGTAATAAGCAATCTGGCCGGAGTTACCCGAATTGATTGTGCCGTTGCTGCCTCCCGAACCAGTACCGCAAGCTGCCCCGGTATTGGTGAGATAGCCCGATGAATCTACTTGCAGGCAGTAGTGCCCTGATGAGGCTGCCAGCCCCGGAAATTTGATACTCGCTGGCCCAAGAAACGCGGCATCCAGATTTGCGCTCGATCCGGAGTAGATATCCGTCTCCGCTCCCGATCCGCTCTCATAATTCAAGCGGATATGCCCGGTTGAGTTACTTGCGTTAACATAAGTGTCTCCCGTGTTGGTATTCTGATAAGCCTTAAAGCTATCCAAACCTCCGGTAGCCGAGTTCAAAGCCCAGTTATTACTTGCATCCTTCACCATGTACCATTGGCTGTTCCCATTCCAGTCCTTGTAAGTGAAAGATCCTTTCTGACTGGTCGTGAGTCCTGGCCATAGGTAGTAATCAACCTCTGTATCCGAGTTATTGCGTACTGTCATTGTGCCAGTAGACTGTGCCGTTCCACCCACCTGCAGGGTTCCGTTAAACTGTGCACTGCCGGAATTGCTCACCGTCGCCACAGTCGTTCCGCTTGGTCCGCCCGAACCAAAAACCACTCCGCCAGTTCCAGCGTTGTTTGACCCGTTCAGCACTACAGAGCCTGTTCCCGCGGAGTTGATCACGGTCTGATTATTGGAGCTCGATTGTCCGTTGTTGTATTGCCCAATCGACAAACGATAGACGTTGTTCAACTCGTCGAGGATCTGGTAGAACTGTTCGCCAGCCGCTGCGTCGCTCAGCCCCGTCGTCCATCGATAGCCGTAGTCGGTTTGGTAGCGATTCAACAATCCGCGCTCGTTCCCGCTCCCGGTTCCAAGCCGGTAATGATTGGTCACGGTTGCGTCCTGTTGGCTGCCATACCAATCACCATTCAATCCGTTGAAACTCCGGTGAAACGTGTCGAGGAAGCTGTTCCGGGTTCCGTTGTCGGCCAGTTTCCCGGTGAACATCGTTCCGCCCGTGATCCAGTTGTTGTAGGCACTTCCTGCATCCGCCACAACCTGATTTGTCGAGTTCTCGTTCCGTAGTCCGACAATTGTATTGTTTTGCGCATTCGGTCCTAAGTGCAGTGCAGTCGCACATCCCTCTATGTCTCCTCCCGTAAATGTATTTCCGTCTCCCTGTTGTAAGTTGATCCCATAGGTCCCGTTTATCGGATTGCCGCTACTCGTCGGACAGTCGATGTGCAATCTCACAAAGGCGCTTGCGTTCATCCAGTCTGTCGTCGCTGGATTTACTGTTTGGTGTCCAACGGCGTTTACCGCGGTTCCAAATCCCCCAAACTCGTCATCGAGGAATGTTCCGCCTGTGTAGTTTCCGGTCCCGTCGAGCGTCATGCCCGTTTGGTTCGAGTTACCAAGCAAGTACAAGCTCTCCAGATCTAATTCCTGCGTCCGGTACGCCATCAGCCCTTGCGCCGTCGCACTCATTGTACCGGTGGTGTTGATCACCACGTTATCCATATGGAACCCCGGCGTATCCGCGGCATAAGTCGAGTCGCCCACCTGTACCATCGCACTCGTCCCCGAGTAGGCAAACACCGTGCCGCCCTGGCTTCCGCTTGCGGCGGACCCGCCTCGCAATGCGCACCCGCGCAGCGAAACATTCCGCGTCCCGGCGGTTACAACGATTTGATTCGCCGTCGCGATTGTCGCGCACGGCAGCAGCACCGCCGTGTTGCCCGTCGAGATCGTCAGGTTCGATCCCATTGACTGGCTTCCCGTAAAGTTACGCGCGTCGCATGTCCCGCCATAACTAGAACTCACGGCGTTCACGCACGCCTGGATCTTGGCGCCAAGGTCCGCACCGGGAAATTGATCCACCTGAAAGGCTGACCCAACTCGACTGCTTCCGGCCAGTGCCGCATAAGTGCCGCCGCCTGGCAGTGTTCCGCCTCCACCATCCAATTGCGTTCCATAACTCGCGGAGCCTGCCGCATTCCACACCGTGTAGCCGCCCGCTCCCTTCAGAAGAGTTCCGGCAAAGAACGACATATCCTGGCCGCCGATCAAATTCACCGGCGCTGCTGTATCCCAGGTTCCGGCAGCTTTCACGCTGGCAGTCGTGGTCGCCGAGCATCCCACTCCGCCCTGCGTTACGGTCACACTCGCAACCGATCCGTCCGTATTCACCGTACCTGTCGCTTGCGCCGTGCAGCTTCCGCTGAATGTTACTGGCACACT
Source organism: uncultured Acidobacteriaceae bacterium (assembly GCA_963841095.1). Taxonomy (GTDB): domain Bacteria; phylum Acidobacteriota; class Terriglobia; order Terriglobales; family Acidobacteriaceae; genus Telmatobacter. Next base: position 150,369 of record CAWJBE010000021.1, on the reverse strand, counting down.
CGTCCCATAGGGATCCCATCCCAGCCCGTGGTCGCTTCCTAAACTGACGCTCGTCACTCCGCCGCCTGCTGCTGCAACCAACAACTGCGGCTGAACGGCATTCCATGCCGGCATCACGACTGCGTTGCGCACGGTCCATCCCTGCGCGCTTCCGCTGAGGTCCAGGACCAACCCTGTCGGCGGCTCGCCGGTGGCCGCGGAATTTCCTGCCATTGCCACCACGTTATCCAGAACGTTGTTGGATCCAGCAGCCGCCGTAAACGCGTGCGCTGCCTGAATCGTTACGTTCTGCCAGCGGTTCGAATCCGCATTCAACCCCACCGGCGCCGTCACCGGCAACGCCGGAATTGCAATTCCCGTATGCACTCCGCGCACATCGATATTCCGGAATTCGCTCCACTGTGGCCACTGCGCCATGTACATTCCGCAGGTATGCGTCGAGTGCGCTCCCACAAACTGAGCCGCCATCGGATCCGCGCCTGCCGCTGCGATTGCAACATTTTCCATCTCCGCCACGCGCAGCCCATTTCCGCCCACACCTGTTGCGGCTTGCATTGCGATCGCGCAGTTACCAACCCACCAGCCCGCGCCAGTGCCGGCGGCGCCCGTTAACCCGTCTCCTCCACTTGAAAAAATGGAATTCACTTCCATCGGCCGGATCACCTGACAGGATCCCGCAGGCGCGCGGCCCCCAGCAGGCGCGCAGGATACATCCATGCTTTGATCTACATAGATCGTCATATCGTGCAGCCGCGTGGAACTCAACATATTCACCGTGTCCGGTCCGCTCTCCAGCACATCCTGTCCCGGAAATCCCATCAGTGCTGACACCTGCTTGCCCAGTCCCCCAATCGACTCCCCATGCCAGCTAAGCGACCGTGTCTTGCACGTTCCCTGCGGAATCGTCAACGCCACTCCATGGGCATTGGCGTAATTCAGCGCAGCCTGCAGTGCATTCGTATCGTCAGTTACGCCATCGCACACCGCGCCGAACTCCTTCACGCTCCGCTCCGCCTGCTGTGCGCCACCTGTCCGCAGATCGGTTACACGTACACCGTTCGAATTTGTGAAGGTGTCGGTGCCCGCGTACGTTGGCGGAATCACCATCGCCCCATTTGCCCCCGCCGCATTCATGGCCGCCTGCAGACTCATTTGCGTCCCTGCCGCCGGCGCCTGCACGTCATTGATTGCAGGCGCGGTCAAGGCGCCCGTCATGCTCCCCCCAGAGAGCGGCACGGCCGTTGCCACCTGCGCGTCGACATAATGCTTATCCGCTGCCTGCAAGGCTTGTGTCGGATCGCTATTCAAATACAGTGGTCCGCTCAGTGTTCCGCCCGACGCAGTCAGCAAGCTTTGCGTAAGTTCTGAGATTGATTGGTCCACATATGCCTTGCTCACCGCTTGCACGGCCTGCGCCGCCGGCATCACCTGGGCCTGTACCTGTGCCAAGCTCGCCTGTGCAGCAGCTGGCACCACCCAGTACTGCGTGCTCGTCGAACCGTCGCTCATGTAGAAAACGGCTGTGTAGTACTCTCCCGCGGGCGTAGCGCCTACATTCGGCGCAAGATTCACGCTGACAAAGCCGTCCGGCGCGATCGTCACCGTCGTTCGGTCTGCGGCAATTGCCTGCCCTGTAACGGTCGTAAACGCGGGCCAACTAACCACCAGTGTCCCCGAACCCGGCTGCCCGTTTGCCAGATATACCGTGCCCTGTACTGTCGTGGTAGTTACTGCCTGCGCCGTCGCCAGTGACATTGCCAACAGCCACACGGCAATCCCATAACCGATACACTTCGTAGTCAGTACGAAAAGAGTGGTTGCATGCAACCGCTCGTCTCTCATGAGCTTCATTCCCATCGCATCCTTCTTCCTACCGCATTTCCCAATGTTTCATCGGGATTCCGAAACTTAGCAAGGTGTTTCTTCACAATCTCTGCTCGTAAACTCGCCGGCCCGCCAACTAAGTGACTTACTAACTTGCGAATTCGCTATCACACCGGCTCATCCCCGTCCATTCCGCCCTCGGAGTTATCCTCCATACTTTCGTCCCACTCCGGCTCTGACTCCAGCAACTCTGCTACAGTCGGGCCATCCCATTCTTTGTTCTCTTCTTTGCAGTCCTTCTGTTTCTCCATCAACGACAGCATCATCGCGGCACCGCGCATGTCGCCGTTCTCGGTGCGGCCCACCAGCGATTGTGCAAGCTTCTTGCTGCGCTCCTTCACGGCCTTCTTCACTGCCACCCGCAGTGCTTTCTTCGCGTCTGCGTGCTTTGCCTTGTCGTCCTTCTTTGGTGCCTTGTCTTTGTCTCCCTCCGGCATTTCTTTTGCGAGGCTTTCACTGTAATTTTTACTTGACGTCGTTCTTTCGACTCCGCCCGCCGTAACCGGCTTCTTCTCGATCTTGCTCTTCTTTTCCCGCTTTTCCTTGTCAGCGCTACTCTTCTTCATCTGTCCACCATTCCGGCCACCATTCCAGGATCAGTCAGCGTTCGGGGACCGCGTGCTCGGGAAACTGCAAGAAGGCGGGTTCGTTCCGAACTTCGCTATCCTCGCCCGAGTCTCTGTGACCGATCCAAGCGGTTCCGTTTCTCGTCCCAAAAATAAAAAAGGGCAACTCAAAGGCTGAGTTGCCCCTATTTGGACTCTTTCTACTGCTGGCTTAACTCCGCGCGCCACGTGCTGATGGCCCTAAAAATCTCGGATAAGTCTCGTTGGCTTTTCCGTCGGTCAGCTTAAATTCAATACGAATGCTTTTAGCTTACCGAATTCATCACATATTCCCTGCAATTTTGTTGCAACCTATTTGCGATGTATTCTCAACAACTTACGCCACGCACTGCCCTTGAGTCATTTGACAACAATTGTGAGTGCCTCGTCCCGCGTCCCGCAAACCGCCCAATTCCCCATGGTTTTGCTGCGATCATGGCTTCGGATGCGTGAGCCTCAGCATCACCACGCCATGCCCAGGAACAGTCACTGTCGTTTCGCCATTCACCTCGCCAACATCCTCGTGCGTCCATAAGTCGCGCGCAGCCGCCCGTCCCTTCCAACCCACGTCTTTCAGCTGCAGCGTCATGCGGGTCGTGCCGGTTGTCCGATTGAAAAGCGCCACAGCCATCGCGTTGCCTTCAAGTGGTTTTGTCCACACCTCAAGCGGTCCTTCCTTATACGCGCGATCGCCCTGCCTGCCCAACGGGTCCTGGTCCACCGCTATCACCTCGCGGTTTAGCAGAATGCTCTTGGTCTCCGCCGTCATCGCCGCGAGGTCGTTTCCCGCGATCAGCGGCGCCGCCAGCATGGCCCAAAGGCTGAAGTGCGTTCGCTGCTCATCTCCGGTCATGCCGCTGTTGCCCACTTCGAGAAAATCGGGATCGTTCCAGTGTCCCGGGCTCGCATACTTCGCCAACCCGGCCTCGCCAAAGCCATTAAGAGCCATGCGATCGTAGGTGTCGTTGATGTCACCGCTTGTCCTCCACATGCTGGCGCCTACGTCCGGTCCCCACATCCATACCTCGCCCCAGCCATACTGGCACAGACTGAAAAGAATCGGCCGTCCCGTCGCCAGCAGGTCCTCGTGCATCTTTTCGTACGCAGCCTTCATCAACGCGTCTGACTTCTCCACGTCCCCGCCCGAATCTTCCTTCATGATCTGGCGATACGTGCACAAATCGTATTTCAGAAAATCCACGCCCCACGAGGCAAACATCTTTGCATCCTGCGCCTCATATCCGTAGCTCGCTACGGCGCCCCCGCATGTCTTCGGGCCCGGCCCAGTGTAGATCCCAAACTTCAATCCCTTTGAATGGATGTAATCGCCCAATGCCTTCATATCAGGAAAGCTGCTGTTCGGATGCAGCACGCCGTCAGCGTCGCGGTATCCCTCCCATCCACCGTCGATATTCACGTACACATAGCCGGCGTCGCGCATTCCGCTAGTCACCAGCGCATCCGCCTGCGTGCGGATCAGAGCGTCTGAAATGTCATGGCGGAAGTGGTTCCACGTGCTCCATCCCATCGGTGGCGTCGGCGCGAGCATCTGTGTCTGCGCGCATGCCAAACCTGCGCGCAAAGTTAGTGATGCCACGCAAATTGCCGCTATCGCCGCAGTCGTCCTTCTTTTGCTCATTTGCCGCCTCCACGCGCCGCAACTTTGCAACCTCCACAATCTACAACACGCAGCGCCTTTTCCGTCGCTGCGCCAGCACTTGCCGTGCTGTTTGCGGAAAACAGCGTAAAGGCGCCGCACGCTGACTCGCCGCGCTGTTACCATTTTTCCTATGTGTTCGCTTTCGCTGCGCTGCTTTCGTCGCTCCGCTTTCTTATTGCTCCTCCTTGCCACTGTTATCCTTCCCGCCTACCCACAGGAAACGCCCCCGGCGCCTTCTACGGCCCGCGTCGATCAGATTCTTGCCAGCATTGGCGGAGGGCAATTCATCGGACAAGTCGCTATTTCGCCTGACGGCAAGCGCCTTGCCTGGTCACAGCACGGCGAATTGCGAATCGCCCCGTTCAGTAACCTCGCTCAAAGCCAGAGAGTGACCGCGGCCTCGCCCGGACAGTTCTGCGATGAATCGGATCTCACCTGGTCGCCGGATTCGAGCGCTGTGGCATTCCTCTCCGATTGCGCAGATCCCGATGCGCAGTCCGACCTTTATCTCTCCCGCCTCGACGGCAGCCCCGCGCGCCGCCTCACCGCGCTGCACGGCGATGTGGCCGCACCGGTCTTCTCTCCCGATGGAAAGAACATTGCATTCCTGTATGTTGAAGGAGCCACTCGCCCCGTCGGCGCTCTTGCGGCCCAAAATCTGCCCTCCGGCGTCATCGGCAAAGAAAACATCGACGTCCAACGTGTGGCTATGGTCGACGCCGATACACCCCAATCCGCCGCCCTCGCGTTTATCTCACCTGGCAACCTCCACGTCTTCGAGTTCGACTGGTCGCCCGACTCAAAATCCGTGGCCTACATCGCCTCTGACCCTCCCGGCGAAAACAACTGGTGGGTGGCAAAGCTTTATGCGCAGAAACTTGATGGCGCGCCCGAAGCCGTCCTCGCTCCCTCTAACATCTCCGGCCCGCTGCATGGCCTTCAGATCGCCGTTCCCCGCTGGTCGCCCGATGGAAAATCCATTGCTTTTATCGGCGGCCTCATGAGCGATCAGGGTGTCACCGGCGGCGACGTCTGGATCGTTCCATCCACTGGCGGTCAACCGGTTGACCTTACGCCGCACCAACCCTCTACGGCGGAGTGGATCACCTGGGGCAAAAACGGCGCCCTCTACGTCAGCGACGTTGCCGGGGGAGATTGCCGCCTGGTCCGGTGGCAAGTCAAAGAGGGTGACGGCTCGAATTCGATATCGATGACAGCAGCGAAAACCGTCTTCGCCATCTCTGGAACGGTCGGCGACGGGCATATGGAGCGGAGCCTCTCTTCAACCGCAGACCGCTCCCTCTTCGTTTTCCAGGCGAGTAGCTTTGATAAGCCGCCTGAGATCTTCGCGGCTCGCGCGGACCTGACCCCCTCACTTCCTCCCAGCAGTCTCGGTGTCGTCACACAACTCTCCCACTTCAATAGCGGCATCAAGCCCTCCTGGGGCAAATCCGTCTCGCTCACCTGGACCAACGAGGGCCTCCATATTCAAGGCTGGCTGCTGCTGCCTGAAAATTACGATCCGTCAAAGAAATACCCGCTCATCGTTGAAGTTCACGGCGGCCCGGCCGCGTCTGTGCTCTCCCGCTGGGGTATGGGGGGCCCGCTTAGCCCTGCGGTCTTCTCCGATCTGGGTTATTTCGTCCTTCAGCCCAACCCTCGCGGCAGCTACGGCCAGGGTGAGGCTTTTACCCAGGCCAATCGTAAAGACTTTGGCTACGGCGACCTTCGCGATATACTCGCCGGCGTCGATACCGTTCTTGCCAAATATTCGGTCGATCCCAAGCGCATTGGCATCACAGGCTGGAGCTACGGTGGCTTCATGACCATGTTCGCTGTCACCCAGACCCATCGTTTCCGTGCGGCGGTGGCCGGCGCGGGCATCTCCGATTGGCTCTCCTACTATGGTGAAAACTCCATCGACCAGTGGATGATTCCGTATTTCGGAGCCTCCGTTTACGACGACCCGCAGGTCTACGCCAAAAGCTCCGCCATCAATTTCATCAAGAACGTCACCACCCCCACCCTTTCTGTCGTTGGCGATCGCGACGGCGAATGCCCGGCCCCTCAGTCCTTCGAGTTCTGGCATGCTCTCCGCGATCTGCACATTCCCACGCAGTTGGTTGTTTACCCGAACGAGGGCCACGGGCTTTCTGACCCCGCCCATCGCCGCGATGTCTTGCAGCGCACCGTAGACTGGTTCGCCCGTTACATGCCGCCCGGTTCCTGACCCTCGTTTTGCTCCCCATCCGGCGCCGTGACAGTCTATTTAACAGAGTTGCGTTGGGGTTTGCCGAATGCCAGAGGTAGCCCCGTCCTGATACACTTTTTTCTTGGAGTTTTTACTGTGCGTTTCGCCTCTCCGGCCACATGCGGCAGCGTGCCGCCGGGTTCCTGCGGCTTGGCTGCGACCAGCATGTCGCGGCCTGGCCATGGGCAAGCGAAGGGCGGATATAACTCATTTTTCTTTACGTGTTCTTTGAGACCGTTCCGCGGTTCGACGGCGCGGGGCGGGGAGGATTCATGCGGCGGTTCTTGACGCTTGTTTGTTTGCTAGGCTTGGCAATTCCGGCAGGGATTTCGATCTCCGGCTGCACCCGCAACCCGGCGGGGAACTATTGCAACGGCCAGGGTTATGGTTTGAAGGATACCGCCGTCGCCCAAATCACGCTGCAGCCGCAGATCGCGGGAATTTCGCTCGCTTTCGGGCAGACGATTCAGGCTCAAACGCCCACCGCGACCACCTGCAAGGGAGAACCAGCTTCAATTGCCTCGAACCTCATCAGCTACGGCACCACCAACAACCAACTGGTTGACATCTCGCCCGGCGGCGATATCTGCGCCGGCACCTGGAACCGCAACACGGGAGGCGGCATCGCCGATTACACCTATTGCAACTTCCCCAACCCACTGCCATCGACCAAGGGCTTGCCCTACGGTATCGCCTACCTAACGGCCACTGCTGACTCGGTCACCTCCAACCCAGTCACGGTCTACATTCATGCTCCGATTTCCAGTATTAGTCTGGTGACCACCCCCCTCTCGGGCGCATCCGCACAGGGCTGTTACTCGCAGAACCAGCAGGCGCAGCTCGATGCCAACGCCTACTACAGCACGAATGGAGCGCAAACGCTCCTTTGCGCTCCAGGCTCCGCCACCTTGCCGGAGTGTTCCAGCTCCATTGGCACGCTCAACTTCTCGGTAGGTAACGCCTCGGTGGCCACCATCAACCCTTCTACCAACGTGATTACCGCGCAGCAACCCGGCACCACGGTCATCAACGCGACCATTGCGCAGTCGGCGTCTTCGGCAGGCTATTTCTCCACATGTCCCCCTGCATCCATCAAGGTCGCTCTCGCCAATGGATCCACGAAAGGTATCGTCACGCAAGGTGTCCAGCAGAATTTGACAACCACGGTCACAGATACGCTGGGCAACCCCATCACGGGCCTTTCGCTGGAATACCAGTCCACCAATCCGATTGATGTTACTGCCAGCGGTGCGGGTTCCATAAGCGCCCCGTATCCGGGCGTCGCGAGCGTGAACGCGATTTGCGCCCCGGCCACTTGCAACCCCTCTCCAATCAACGAACTCGGGCTTAACGGTACGGGGCTGTCCATCTCCTCCAATCCGGTTAGTATCATCGTGCCCGGCACCACCAGCGACTTTGCCTGGTTCTCGGCTCCTGGTCAGTCACTCTACTTTTCGTCGATTGAACTTCTCAATGGCACTCCGGGGACGACGGTGCGCCTGCCCTTCGTGCCCAACTCAATGGTCATGGACCAGCTCGGAAACAATCTCTTCTTCGGCTCGCCGCGTGAGCTGATGGTCTACTCCACAGCCAGCAACGCCATCACCAAGCAGGATACCGGCGCTCCCGGGGTGGTCCTCGCCGTCGCTCCGGACGGCGACCAATTGCTCATTAACGATCAGATACGCAATGTCTTTTATCTCTACAGCACCTCCGGCGGCGCGTCGTCCTCGTTTGGTGGCCTCGGTGTTGCGGCCGCGTGGACGCCGGATTCTAATACTCTCTATATCGTCGACAGTGCTGCTTTTGGTGGCGCTCACACCAATACACTCTACGTCCACAACAACAACTCTGGCTGGAGCACCTATAGCCTGAACGCTTCCGGTGGCTCGCAAAGTCTGGCCGTTACGGTTCCCGGCATCGGCGCATTTCTCGCAGGCAATCCCACCGTCGCTCACACCTGGTGCCCCACCGGCACTGTCGGCAATAATGCCAGCATTCAGTTCTATCCCCAGAGCGATTCGGTGAATCTGCTCACCAGTGTGCTTGGTGCGACCACAGACGGCAGCCACATTCTCGGCGCGTCGCTGAATGGCACGAGCATTACGCTCGACGATATCGGGGTCACAATTCCAACCACCCTATGCGCTGAAACAACGACCGGCACGCCTCCCAATCAGGTGCAGACCATGACGCCGCTCTCCACCGGCCCCACGATGAACGGAACCGTAAACCTGACCGGCGTCACGGCTGCAACTGCCATCAACCAAATTGTCACCGGCACGGCGCCGACCACCGCCTCTGTCACCACGGCCGCCCCTATCGCATTTATCACGTACAACACGCCATCCACTTCCACAACAGCGGCCAAGCTTCCTTTCTACCTGCCGCAGGCAAGTGGTACAGGTCCTTTTGGTTATATCTCCTTCGCCGACAGCACCTCCGCCACGCCGCCTACGGCGCCGTTGGCAGGCGCATTTTCGCCCGATAATTCCATGTTTTTTGTCTCCACCGCAGGCGACAACGAGATTCATTTGATCAATATTCCTACCAATGTAAGCACCGCCACGCCGCCGACCGACACCCAGCAGATCAGCCCCAACTTGCCCGCCTGCACACCAGTCTCCGCCGGTGGCACTGACGCCGGTTGCCTCTATCCAACAGCACCGGCGCCGAACGCTGTCGTCCCTGCCACGGTCATCGCTGTCAAGCCGCGCTCGGTCACGTAGGACCCGCGGCCAGTCTCTCCTGAAACGATGAAGGCCGGCCACGGGCCGGCCTTTCATATATGGTCCCCATGCCAATCGGTCGGCCCTCACACTCGCGGAATCCGCCGGCTCGGCCAACTTCGCTAACCCCGCCAAGCCCGCTCGCTTCGCTACAATCAACTCATGATCAAGGGCATCTCTTTTCTGCGCGCTGCCGGCAGTGCGGCGGCCTATGACCGCTTGGCGGGCTTCTTTGGCGCACTGGGCTTTGCCCCCGGTAAAGGCTGGCAGGAAGAGAGATCGCGCGGCGCATCGTTCCTGGCTCCGCTGGGCAATATCGAATTTGTCGACGGCCAATTCCCATCCACGGCCGATATCCTCATTGAAGTCACCTCGCTCGACGCCATTCACCAGGCAGCCGAAACCTGGCTCCGCGCCAACGATAATACTGGCGAGCCCGCCAGCCGCATCTTGCCCATCGAGGAGACGCACTGGAAATCGCGGCTTTTCACAGTTGAGCCTGAGCCGGGCTTCCGATTCAGTTTCTGGGCGTGGTCCGATCCCGCAAAGGGCAAGCCTGTAGCCCTCGAAGGCGATCTCTCCGCCGCTGGCATGAGGTTCGCCATCGTCGTCTCGCGCTGGAACGCTGTTGTCACTGACCGCCTGCTCGAGGGCGCTTTTGACGCGTTGCTTCGCAGCGGCGCTGAGCGCTCCGATATTGAAGTCGTCCGCGTGCCCGGCGCATGGGAAATTCCCGCCGCCGCGCGCACTTGCGCCAACGCCGGCAGCGTCGACGCCATCATTACCCTGGGCTGTCTCTTGCGTGGGGAAACCGCGCACTACGAAGCCATCTACAACGAAGTCGCGCGCGGCATCGGCCAGTCACAGCAGGAAACAGGCATCCCGCACAGCTTTGGCGTGCTCACCTGTGAAACCCTGGAGCAGGCGCTCAATCGCGCGGGCGTCAAAGCCGGTAACAAGGGCTTTGAGGCTGCCACGGCTGCAATTGAGACGGTCAGCCTGCGCAGAAAATTGCAGCAAGGCGGCCCCGCTTGACCTCACGTCATCGCCGCAAATCCCGCGAGCTCGCCATGCAGATGCTCTTTCAGGCAGACATGGGCAGGCAATCCGATGAACAGGTTCGCGACACCTTCTGGAAGGCCGGCGATCCCGTCGAGCCCGAGGTTCGCGGCTTTGCCGAGGACCTTTTCCGCGTCGCTCGGGCAGAGCAGCCGCAAATCGACGCGCTCATCGTGGCTCATTCCAAGCACTGGCGCCTCGAACGCATGCCCGCCGTCGATCGCAACCTTCTTCGCATGGCCGTCGCCGAACTCGTCGGCTTCAAGTCCACGCCGTTTCCAGTCGTCATCAATGAGGCTCTCGAAATCGCCCGCCGCTACTGCGCCGCCGAATCCATTAACTTCCTCAACGGCATCCTGGACTCCATCGCACGTAGCCTCATCGCCAAGTGAATCTCTGGATCGCGCTTACGCCAGTTTCATCCCCATCTGCCGCGCCCGCTCCAGTGTGCGCGCTTTGAGCGCGGATTGCGGTGCACCCGCCACCAGGCCAATCCACAGCTTGCCTACCGTTTTTGCGCCCAGCATCCGTGCCGCCAGCTTCAACGCGCGGGCTGCGCCTGTAGTCAGCGGAATCAGGAATCCCGGCATCCCCGCCGACGCCACCAGCACGGCCTTCCGCGCCTGCTGTTTGCTGCGCAGCGCAGGACCATTCTGTCCCCACGGCCAGTAGGCATATCCGAGCAGCCGCTCCAGAAAGCGCCTGAAGAGCGCCGTCACGTTGTAGTAGTTCACCGGCGAAGCCAGCACCACCGCATCCGCCGCCTCAACTGCCTGGAGCATCGACTCCAAATCGTCTTCTTGAGCGCAGCGGCCACGTTCCGCGCCGGGCAATTGCGTGCATGCACGGCAGTTCTTGCAGAACTCGATGTGCTGCTCTTTCAGCCGGAAGGTTTGCGTCACCGCGCCCTTTGATCGCGCACCCTCAAGAATCGCTTCCACGGCGCTGTCCGTGGCTCCGCCTCTGCGATAACTACCCACAATCGCCACCACTCGAGTGCCCATTCGCTCCTCCGATCCTGGTTGCGGCTAAACTAGTTTCGGAAATGGTTTATCAACATTCACGGCCTCTGAGTCGGAGCGACCACCCTGGGGTCTGAGCACCACGAAGCGACGACCCTGATGAACCTGCTCGCCGGCCATATTATTTCCGAAAACTGCTCCAGAGTAGGTCAGCTCAAACGCACTGCGCCGTGATCCTGCTCACGAAACACAGCGACAAATCCGCGAGACTGCCTGCGCGGCGCATAGCCTTGCAACAGCTTGGTTTGAACGATGCGGGCTCGGTACAGGCATTCGGGCTGTAGCCCGCATACCATCTGCATGGTAGTGATTGTGGGCTTCAGCTTTTGAGGAAGAATTTCTTCAAACCGACCCATTACCAAAGGGAGCCCGTGCCCCACCCGGCGAGCATCCTTCCTGCTATTCTTGATCCGTGATTCTTCGTCCCCGCCTCAAAGGTCTTTTTGCTATGGCCATGCTGCTGGCCCTCTCGCTCACTGCTTGCCACAAGGAGGAGCAGGTCGTTGAGGGTGTGGCAAAGGACGCCGCCAAGGCCGAACATCAGGCCCAGGCCGCGGCTACTGAGCACGACCAGGAACGCGCCGAGCTTGACCAGATTCCTCTGCCCACCAAGAGCCTCTACATCGATATCCACGACCCCTCCAACTGGTCCAATCCCTTTCTTGCCGTGGGTGCTGACACCCTAAGGCTCCGCATCATTCTGCCCGATGAGAATCCCAGCCCCGCAGGTGAGGGAAGCCTTCTCCGCCCCGTGGCCGCGCGCCGCCAGGAACTCACATTGCGCCTTTCCAATCTTGATCAGGCTGTCGCCGACATCCCAGCCGGGGCTTGGCACTACGGACGCGTCATCGCTGTCGCCGAATCCCCGTCCGCCGCGCCAAGCGACCGCCCCATGGTTCGCCGCAATGTCGAAGCCGTTATTCGCCAGCTTAACGACCTGGGCGTAGTCGTGGAAGAGTGGCCCTCGCGGTAGAGCAAAGCGCGAGCGTTGTCTGTACCCGCTTGTTACCATTTGACTCTGAGCGCCTGCAGGCGCCGCGCCCTAAGCTCGCTTAGGCGAAATGTCTCGCCCAAGCCTCCTCCTCGGAAGAGGCTCTTCTCAATGCAGCTTGTAATGAATGTCCGCAACAGTTCACGAAACATCCTTTCGGTAGTCGCCGCGGCTCAGGTGCTTCTCCAGCCAAAGATAAAGGCAGATGAACAGGTAACGGCTCCCCATCTCCTGGATCTTCAGTTTGGCAACTCCCGTTCTCCGGTTTCGCCACGTGATCGGCATGACCGTCCACGAGTAGCCTCGGATGATCGTCTTCAATGGAAGCTCAACCGTTAGATTGAAGTGCGCGGAGAGCAGCGGAAGACAACCGTTAATCACTGTTCGGCGGTATGCTTTGAAGGCATTTGTAGTGTCATTGAGCGACACGCCGAATAAGATGCGAATGAAAAGATTGGCAACTCGATTCAGGCGCAGCTTGAGCCAGGGATAATCAATCACTCCCCCGCCCTTCATAAAGCGCGAACCGAAGACCGCATCCCACCCCTCGTTCAACTTGCTCCAATAGCGCACCACATCGCGGCAATCGTCTGACTCATCGGCCATCATCACGACTGCAGCGTCGCCATTCATTTGCAGCAGTCCTTGAGCAATCGCTCGGCCGAACCCGTGCGGCGGCCCGTTCCTCACCAGTCGCACCTCCGGCATCTTATCGGAGAGTCCGGTCACAATCACCGCTGTCCGGTCACTGCTGCCGTCGTCAACCACAATGATCTCGTGCGCAATGTCGTGCAGTTGCAATTCCAGATGGAGATGCTCGACCGTGGATGCAATACAGCCCTCCTCATCTCTCGCCGGAATCACTACCGACAAGAGCTTGAGTGCAGGCAGTCCCGGTGTTGGAGTATTCATCCTTCGCATCGCATCAGCCAATCGGGATGACTTGTTGCATGTTCGGCAATCTCATCAAGAATCTGTTGAAGACTGATCTGGGGCCGCCAATCAGTAGCCGCAATCGCTTTACCCGAGTCGAGAATGAGCCACGGAACGTCGTAAGGCCGGTCGGAACCATCCTCCACCGGCTGGTGCGGGCCAAAGCGCTCATTGCACCACGCGGTCAATTGCGCCAATGACATGGAATTCGCATCTCCGCCGGATAGGTTGAAGAGTCCACCTGGCGCCCCACTGTGCATCTGGAGATCCACCATTGAAGCGAGATCGCGAGGATGCAATGCGTCGCGAACCTGGAATCCATGACCGCCAAAGCCAAGGTACTTCAACATGCGCCGGGCAAAGTGGGCATGGACCCAGTAAGAAAAGATCCCCTGCTCGGCAGTCCCGAACTGTCCGGCTCCAGCAAGTACGCCGCATCGATTAATCCAGAGTGGCATTTGGAAGCTCGCGGCGTACTCCTGCGCAAGTCGCTCGCTCGCCAGTTTCGTGGCGCCATAAAGAGATATTGGAGAATCGGTGCTGAACTCCTCGGTCACACCACCTTGCCCGACTCCTGCGGGCAAGGGATGCGTCGAATCGAGAACAAATGCTGATGACTCAATACGGCGCGGCAAATTTAACAACGCCGCAATCGAATAAACGCGGCTGGTGCTCAGCAAAATAAGGCCGGCGTGCGATGCGCGGCAGTACTCCAGTAGATTGATCGTCCCCAACAAGTTATGTTCAAGCAATTGGCGCGTACTGGTCTTTCCGTCTCGCCCGGCCAGCACACTGGGCTGCGCGGCCGCGTCGATGACCCAATCGGCAAGCGGAAGCGTCTCCAGATCGCTCGCCAACCGGATATCGCCATGGAACAATTGCACGCCGATCTGTTTGAGGGGAACCCGGTTCGTCTCGCTGCCCGAACGAGCAAGATTATCGATGCCGACGATTGAAATATTCTCGCGCGACTCCAGAAGGCAGCGCGCCAGGTGACTGCCGGCGAAACCGCACACCCCTGAGATGAGGATCTTCATGCCGCTAAGCCTTTAACCAGCGCGAATCTCGCAATTCTCTGATTTTGACGATCTCCTGCATGGACTCGTTGCCGTCCCCTGCCGGGATGCCGAAACCTGATGTTACTGATACCACTCTAATGACAGATCTCGGCGCCTGCGCCATGATCCGGCGGAACGTATATAGATGGTCAAGATTGCGCATATTGCCGCGGCGCACTTATCCAGCCATTTGTTCGGCTGCCTTCGCCCGATCCGCCCATGAAGCGTGGATTTCCAGGAAGATCTCGTCCAGCGACTTCCGAATATCCCACTCCGGGTAATGTTCTTTCATCTTGCGCAGGTCGCTGATGTAACAGATATGGTCTCCTGCGCGGTTCTGTTCCTGATATTCATAGACCATCTGCTTGCCTGAGATAGCGGCGATCTTCGCAAATGCCTCGAGAATGGAACAACTGTTAGCGCGGCCTCCGCCGATGTTATAAACCTCTCCAGACCGGGGATTGCGAATAAAGGCAGCAATAAAACGCGCAACATCGAGTGAGTGGATGTTATCGCGCACCTGCTTGCCCTTGTATCCGTAGACGTTGTACTTGGTCCCCGTCAGGTTGCACTTGATCAGATAACTCAGAAACCCGTGTAACTCGACTCCCGAGTGATTGGGCCCGGTGAGGCATCCTCCGCGTAAAGCGCAGGTGGGCATGCCAAAGTAGCGGCCTACTCCTGCACCATCACGTCGCAGGCAACCTTTGAAGCGCCAAAGATCGAATGCTTCGACTGGTCAATCCGGAAAGTCTCCGGAATGCCATTCCAATAGGTCTGGTCCGCATATTCCCATCGGGTTTCAAGCTCATGAAGCGGCAGCTCGTTTGGCGCATCGCCGTAAACCTTGTTCGTCGACATCGATGCGAAGGGAGCCTCAGGCGCGTACTGCCGCGCTGCCTCCAGTAGATTTAACGTGCCTACGGCGTTTGTATCAAAGTCGTCGAAGGGAATCGAAGCGGCGAGGTCATGGCTTGGCTGTGCTGCCGTGTGGACAATCGCATCGGGCCTGATCTGTTTCATCGCGTCCAACAATCCCATGCGGTCCCGAATGTCCAGTTCGTGATGAACAAAACCTCTGATCGAGCGTTCGAGCCTCTGCTGGTTCCAGCGGGTATCGCCCCTCGGGCCGAAGAACACAGCGCGTTGGTTATTGTCGATCCCGTGGATTTCCCAGCCTTCAGCGGCAAAATAAAGACATACTTCCGATCCAATTAGGCCTGATGATCCCGTAGCAAGGACCTTCTTCATCGAATTCTCCTGATTGCGCCATTGTAACGCCCGAATCTTTTTGGCCCGAAGAGCTGCCGCTGCAATGCTTCAAATAACCACCCCGACGCGCTACCATTTCAGCGTGAGTACGCCATCATTTTCCATCCTCTCCAACCAGCCGCCGCTGGACCACGAGGGCTTTGCGGCCCATCGCGAGCTTGAGGCATCTACTGAAGAAATCTCTCCACGGCGAGGTTCGCTTCGATCTTGGCTCGCGCGCGCTTTACGCGGCCGACTCCTCCAACTACCGCCAGCTTCCAATCGGCGTTATCTTTCCCCGCGACGCGGCGGATGTTGAAGCCGCACTGGCCGCCTGCCGCGCGACGGGAGCCGCCGTTCTGCCGCGCGGCGCGGGAACCAGTCTCGCCGGCCAATGCGTTAACGTGGCCGTTGTCTTCGACTACTCCCGCCACATGAACGCCCTCACCTCCATCGATCCCGATGCAAAACTCGCTCGTGTCCAGCCGGGCATCGTCCTCGACCGGCTGCGCGACGCCGCCGAAGCTACATCACCTGACCTACGCGCCCGACCCCGCCACCCACTCCCGCTGCACGCTGGGCGGCATGATCGGCAACAACAGCTGCGGCGTCCACGGGCTGTTGGGCGGCAAAGTCGTCGACAATGTCGAGCCCTCGACATCGTCCTCTACGACGGCACGCGCATGACTGTCGGCGCTACCAGCCCCGCGGAGCTCGACAGCGAAAATCCACGCCGGTGGCCGCGTGGGCCAAATCTATGCCGGTCTCGCCTGCATCCGCGACAACTACGCCAAGCTGGTTCGCGAGAAGTTTCCCCGCATCCCGCGCCGCGTCTCCGGCTACAACCTCGATGAGCTGCTCCCCGAGAACACCTTCAACGTTGCGCGCGCCCTGGTTGGCTCCGAGGGAACTTGCGCCAACATTGTTTCCGCGACGCTCAACCTTACCGCCAGCCCGCCCTACCGCGTTCTCACGGTGCTTGGCTTCGCCGACCCTTTCCTCGCCGCCGACGCCGTTCCCCTGGCTCTCGAGCATGGCCCCATTGGGCTGGAGGGCTTTGACCATCTACTGGTCGACTTCATGCGCCGCAAAGGCCTCGCTCTCCGCGATCTCGCTCAGCTTCCCTCCGGCGTCAGCTTCCTGCTCGTTGAGTTGGGCGCATGGACCGCCGAAGAGGTCCGCGACAAAGCCGAGACAATTGGCTCACGCATGCCAGACCTGGCCCTTCCCTCCCGTCGCCCGCATCTGTACGCGAAGAAGCAACATCAGTATTTGGCGAGTGCGCGATTCCGCGCTTGGCGCAATGGTCTTCGTTCCCGGCGAGCCCGATCGCCACGAGGGCTGGGAAGATGCAGCCGTTCCGCCCGAGAAGCTCGGCAATTACCTGCGCGCCATCACGGCCTCATGGCCGAATACGGCTTCCGCAGCCCGCTCTATGGTCATTACGGCCAGGGATGCGTCCACACCCGCATCAACTTCGACTTTCACTCCGAGGGAGGGCTGCGCCGCTTCCGCGAGTTCATTCGTCGCGCCGCCGACGTCGTCCTCAGCTTCGGCGGTTCGCTCTCGGGCGAACATGGCGACGGCCAGTCGCGCGCCGCTCTCTTGCCCAAAATGTTCGGCCCTGAACTCATGGAGGCTTTCAAGCGAGTTCAAGGTCCTCTGCGATCCCGACAATCGCATGAATCCCGGCAAGCTCATCGATGCGGTCCGCGTCTACGATCCTACGGAGAACCTCCGCCATGCAGCGGATGTCAGTGCTCCGGAGCCAGCCTGACCTGTCGAAGAGTCTCAATTCCGAGAAGTCGAGACCCACTTCGCGTTTGCAAAAGACAAGGCTCCCTCGAGCGCGCTACCGAGCGCTGCGTTGGCGTCGGCTCATGCCGCAACACGCAGGGCGGAGTCATGTGCCCCAGTTATCGCGCCACCGGCGAAGAGCAGCACTCCACCCGCGGACGCGCCCATCTCCTTTGGGAAATGCTCGCCGGCGCCCTGCGCCACGAAGGCTTCCAGAGCGAGGCGGTTCATGAAGCACTCGATCTGTGCCTCAGTTGCAAGGCCTGCAAATCTGAGTGTCCGGTGCAGGTTGACATGGCCGCCTACAAATCCGAGTTCCTGGCGCAACACTACAAGGGCCGCCTGCACCCACTCCATCACTACATTTTCGGATTTGCCGATCGCCTTGCCCGCTACGGCTCGCTCGCTCCCTCGCTCACCAACGCCCTGCTTACCGGCCCGCTCACCAGCCCGCTCGTCAAGCGCATCGCTGGCGTAGCGCGCCAGCGGCACCTGCCGCGCTTGGCGGCAAAGAGCTTCCAAAAGACGCAAAACACATCGAGTGGCTTCGAAAGATCCGTCCTGGAGGCTGCCCCACCACAGGTGGTGCTCTTGTGGCCCGATACCTGGAACAACTACTACCATCCACAAACGCTCGCCGCCGCTGAGGCTGTCCTCACGCAGGCTGGTTTCCGGGTTGAGGTTCCCAAAGGGCACATATGTTGTGGCCGTCCTCTCTACGACTTCGGGTTTCTCTCTGCAGCCCGCACTTATCTTTCGCGCGTCCTCAGCCGCATGGCCCCGCAGATCGAGGCCGGCATGCCCTTCATCTTTCTCGAGCCAAGCTGCGCCAGCGTCTTCAAGGATGAACTCCTCGAGCTTTTTCCAAACGACCCCCGCGCAATACGCATGAGCCGGCAAGTCTGGCTCCTGGCTGACTGGCTCGCCGCCTACGCGCCCGATTCCTTTTCCGCGCGGTTAAAAGGCGCGCGCATTCTCGTACACGGCCACTGCCATCACAAAGCCGTCTTCGGCGGCCCTGCGAATGAAATCGCGTTGCTCCGCAAAACCGGGGCAACCGTTGAGGCTATACAGGCCGGCTGTTGCGGAATGGCCGGTCCATTCGGGTTCGAAGCCGACAAATTCGATGTGTCCCGCACCATCGCCAACCAGGAACTGCTTCCCGCTGTGCAATCTGCCGGGCCTACCACGATCGTTGTTGCCGACGGCTTCAGTTGCCGCGAGCAGATCGATCAACTTGGCCACGTGAGAGCTCTGCACTTTGCTGAGGTCCTGGCCCGCACCTGCGGCTGCGGTTCATAACCCGCGCAAAGCGGCTGGCTTCAGCGCAAACATCGACCCCCATGCGCCGCGGTCCCGCGCAGGC
Source organism: uncultured Acidobacteriaceae bacterium (assembly GCA_963841095.1). Taxonomy (GTDB): domain Bacteria; phylum Acidobacteriota; class Terriglobia; order Terriglobales; family Acidobacteriaceae; genus Telmatobacter. Next base: position 131,763 of record CAWJBE010000021.1, on the reverse strand, counting down.
ACACTTTTGCGCCAGTTCCACCCGGTCAATCCACAACCCCCAGGCCCAATTGCGCTAAACTGGAGTGGCTCGATATGCTCAGGCAGTTGTCAGGTTGAGCAACGGGGAGGTTTCGATATGGCAGAAGAAAACAAAAGCTTCGGGTTGGCCTGGTTTCTGGCCGGTTTAGGCGTCGGCGCTCTTGTCGGCATTCTCTATGCTCCCAAAAGTGGCAAGGAGACTCGCGAGGACATCGCCAAAGGCGCACGCGAGAGCACGGAGTACCTGAAGGCCCGCAGCCGCGAAGCCGCGGAAAACGTCAGCGAGATAGTCGACAAGGGAAGGGAACACGTGAGCGCCTTTGTCGATAAGAGCAAGGAACAAATGGGTGATTATGTCGATCGCGGCCGTGAGGTCGTGGATCGCGGACGCGCTCAGTGGGAAGAGTTCGTGGAACGTGGCAAGAATCTTGTTGCCGACCAGTCCAACCGGGTCTCAGCTGCCGTTGATGCTGGCCGCCAGGCATACCAGTCGGCCACAAGTGAACCCGAAACGCACGAGTATTGAGAGTCGGCTCTCTCCGTTCAGAATCCATGCCCGGTTTCAGGTCTCTTTATCGTCTCTTCCGGTGCGCGACGCCAGAGCCGTGGAAACGCGTCGCCGCGTCTGGTCTCGATAGAGTGGCGCTTCCACTGCAGGGTGAGCGCAACTCATCGGGTTGACGCACGCACGCAGGTTTTTTGTGCGAGGTCATTAACGATGCCACATGATAGTCAGACTATTGAGCTTGTTCTGATCGCCGCTGTTGCGGTGGCCATGCTGTTTCAATCGGTCGTTTTGATCGCCCTCTTCCTTTCAATGCGCAAGGCGGCCACCACCGTGAGCGAACAGATCGAAAGCATTCGCTCCTCGGTCACTCCATTGATTGAAAACTCGCATGCATTGCTCACCCGGCTTACGCCCAAAATTGAAAAAACCACCGACGATCTTTCCGCTCTTTCTCACTCACTGCGCGCGCAGAATGCCGAATTGCAAACCGCAGCCACCGAGATCATTACACGCGTGCGTGGCCAGGTGACCCGCCTCGATAGTTTGATAACCAGTGCTTTGGACACGGTGGATCGCGCCGGCAGTTTTATGGCGGATGCCGTCGCCAAGCCTGTTCGCCAGGTCTCCGCTATTTTGGCCTCCGCCAAGGCGGTCGTCGAGTCGTTGCGCTGCGCGGAGCCACCCTCCCGCTCGCAACCGGTCAATACCCCCGGCGATAACGATATGTTTGTTTAAGGCCTCCGCGCATCACTCGAGCGAATGCACGTGAGCCGGTCCATTTTCGTTCTAGGAGAACAATGCGCGTACTCGATCCCGCCCAAATCGCGTCCAGCGACATCTACAAGCTCATGATCGGGATGATTGTGCCGCGACCCATCGCTTTCGTTTCCACGGTCGATGCCTTGGGCGTCAGGAACCTCGCGCCATTCAGCTATTTCACAGCGTGTGGGTCGAATCCACCGGTTGTGTGCTTCTCAACCTCGGTCCGCTCGGGGCCCCATCCCTATAAGGACACGCTTGAAAACGTAAGGGCCACTGGCGAGTTTGTCGTAAACATCGTTTCTGAAGAGATCGCTGGGCAGATGAACATGACCGCGGCCGACGTACCGCCGGAGGTGGACGAATTTGCTCTTTCCGGGCTCACTTCCATCGCCAGCGACCTCGTAAAACCACCCCGCGTGGCTGAAAGCAAAGCGCAGATGGAGTGCCGCTTGCACCAGATCGTCGTTGTAAGCGACAAGCCCGGTGGCGGCATCATGATCTTTGGTGAGGTGCTGCGCTTCCACGTGCTCGACTCGCTCCTCGACGGCTACAAGATCGATCCGGACAAGCTGAAGGCCATCGGTCGTATGGGTGGGCCAACATACGTCCGCACACACGACCGTTTCGAAATGCAGCGGCCTAAGTGAAAATCGCTGTCGTTAGCGAACGGTCTGGTGCAATTCCGCCATCCGCCGGCTCCCGGGTTTATTCTCGAACGCAAGGCAAACGCGAGGTCACAAAATGAGACTGAATCTCCGCTGGCCGCTTGCGGCCGCCATCATCCTGCTCGCAAGCTGGGCCTCTGCGCAACCCACTCCCAACCCCGCTCTGCTCATCCTCTCCAAGCAGGATCGCACGCTTGCTATCGTCGATCCCGCGACTTTGCAGATCGTCGCGCGGATTCCCGTCGGCGACGATCCGCACGAAGTCGTTGCTTCTTCCGACGGAAAAACCGCCTACGTTTCTAATTACGGCTTCGGCGCCTATCACACTCTTGCTGTTGTCGACCTGGTCGCGCAAAAGCCGCTTCCCACCATCAATCTTGGCGCACTTCGCGGCCCGCACGGTCTGGATTTTCGCGACGGAAAAGTCTGGTTTACCGCTGAAGCAGCCCGCTGCATCGGCAGTTATGATCCCGCATCAGGCAAGATTGATTGGATTATGGGCATCGGCCAGAATCGCACTCACATGCTCTACGTCTTTCCCGGCGCAAGGCGCATCGTCACAACCAACGTGAACTCCGGCACCGTCACCATTCTCGACAAATTCGATACCTATCCGGCCGGTGGACCTCCTCGGATGCCACAGCCGCCGGGCGCAGGCATGTCCGGCCCGCCGCCCGGTCCGATTCTTCCGCCGGGAGGAGACTGGCAGCTTACCAACATTCCCGGCGGAGCCAGCAATGAGGGCTTCGACGTCACGCCCGACCTGAAGCAGGCCTGGACCGTAAGCCCGGTGGACGGCAAGGTCTACATCATCGACGTAAACGAGAAGATGGTGACGGGCACCATCGATGCAAACGCGAAGCGCGCCAACCGCCTCAAATTCACGCCCGGCGGCAAACTAGCGCTCATCTCCGCCGGGCCGGAACTTGTCGTTATCGACGTGGCATCGCAGAAAGTCGTCAAGCGCATTCCCATTGGCCACGGCTCGGGAGGAGTCCTCGTCCAACCCGACGGAGCCCGAGCTTACGTCGCCTGCAGCCCCGACGACAATTTAGCCGTGATCGATCTCAAGACTTTTGCGATTGTCGCCCGCATCCATCCCGGCGGAAACCCCGATGGCATGGCCTGGGCTGTGCGGAAATAGCTGAGTCGGCACTCTCGTGCTGACTCACTGGCTTGCTGACCTGCTGACTCGCTGTCTCAGGCAATCCATCCGCCGCCCACAACCTCATCGCCGTCGTAGAACACTGCGGACTGCCCTGGCGTAACCGCACGCTGCGGCTCGTCGAATGTTGCAACGGCCTCATCTTCGCCGGCCGGCTCCAGCGTGGCCCACGCCGGATCATGACGGTGCCGGATCTTCGCCTTCACCCGCATCGGCCCCGTCAGCTCCGCGATGCTGATCCAGTTCAGCCGTTGCGCGCGTAGTGTGCGCGTCGCCAGCTCAGCATCGGCGCCAACGGTCACACGATGGCTCGCCGGATCGATATTCAGGACATAAAGCGGTGACGACGACGCAACGCCCAATCCCTTGCGCTGCCCAACGGTGAAGTTCGAGATCCCCTCATGCCTGCCGATCACCTCGCCATTCGAAGCCACCAACTCGCCCGCTGACTCGGAAGCCGCCTCGCCCTGTTCCTCAAGATACGCGGTCAAAAACTGCTTGTAGTCGCCGCCGGGAATAAAACAGATCTCCTGCGAATCCGGCTTTTCGGCCAGTCTCAATCCGTGCCGCCGCGCCGCCTCCCGCACCTCCGGCTTGGTCATCCGCCCCAACGGAAACAGCGTGCGCGACAACTGCTCCTGCGTCAGCCCGAACAGAAAATACGTTTGGTCCTTCGCGAGATCAGCCGGCCGCTTCAAAATCCAGCGCCCGCGTCCCCCATCGCGAGTTGCATCGTAGTCGTTCACAGCGTAGTGTCCGGTCGCAATCCGCTCCGCGCCGATGCTGCGTGCCGTCTTCAGCAACTGATCGAACTTGATGTGGTTGTTGCAGAGAGAGCAGGGAATCGGCGTGCGCCCGGCCAGGTACTCATCCACAAAAGGGCGCACAACATCGCGCTCAAACCGCTCTTCCTGGTTCACCACGTAATACGGAATGCCAAGCTGCTCTGCCACGTGCCGCGCGTCGTACACATCATCCAGCGAGCAGCATCGCCCCGCCTTCGGCGCATCCGGAATGCCGTGCTTGCCTGCCAGACGCGTCTGATCCCAAAGCTGCAGCGTCAGACCCACCACGTTATTGCGCGGATCGCTGGTGCCGTCGCCCGAGCGCGCGAGCATTGCCGCCGCCGTCGAGGAGTCCACCCCTCCGGACATCGCTACCGCAATCGTTGTCTGCTCACTCATAGGGAAGTAATTCACTTGATCAAACCGTGTGCCCCACCGTCGCGGCGTCGTTGTCTTTGCCGCTAGGGTGGGATATCTCAAACTCACCCCGCCGTCCCCGCCGCCACCGGCGAAAGCGCTCGCAAATGTTCTACCGCTTCAGGGACGACCTTCAGAATGTAATCCACATCGGCGTCTGTCGCCGTCTTTAGCAAACTGAAGCGCAAACTCGCCCGCGCCGCATTCTTGTCCAGGCCCATCGCCATCAGCACGTGGCTCGGCTCGGTCGAACCCGAGTGGCACGCCGATCCGCCGCTCAACGCGACTCCCTTCAAATCCAGTGCAATTACCAGCGCTTCGCCCTCCACCTGTTCAAAGCGGATATTGGTCGTATTCGCCGCGCGCGGAGCGCCCGCGCCATTCACGCCTGTTCCTGCAAGCTCGAGGATTCCTGCCTCTAGCCGATCGCGCAACGCTGCAACCCGCTCCACAGTCCCATCCTCCAGGCTCGCCATCGCCAGTTCGGCGGCCTTGCCACATCCCACAATGCCCGGCACATTCAAGGTGCCCGCGCGGTGCCGGCGTTCGTGGCTTCCGCCCACAATCAGCGATTCCACCGGCGTGCCCCGCCGCACGTACATCGCACCCACGCCCTTGGGGCCATGCATCTTGTGCGCGCTGATGGAGCACAAGTGGCACCCAAATCTCTGCACGTCGAATGCAATCTTGCCTGCGCCCTGCACTGCATCGATATGGAAGAAAGCTCCCGCTTCCGCCGCGATCTTCCCAATCTCCTCCACCGGCTGCAACACACCGGTCTCGTTATTCGCCAGCATCACGCTGATCAATACTCTCTGGCCTTCCTTGCGCGTCTCCGGCCGCAACTCCCGCCGAATCTCCTCGGGATCGATCAGCCCGTCGGGCGTCGGCGAAACAAACTTCACTTCCACTCCGCGCTCCGCCACGCGATCTGCCGCTCGCAGCACCGCAGAGTGCTCGATTGACGTCGTAATCAAGCGATCGCCCGGACGCAGCAGCCCGAAGATCGCCGTATTGTCGCCCTCGGTCCCGCCCGAATTGAAGACCACCTCTGCCTCCCGGCAATTGAAAAACTTCGCTAACGTTTCACGCGCTTCGTCCACTGCCTTCCGTGCCTGCTGTCCCGCCAGATGAATCGATGACGCATTCCCGAACTCCTCCATCCAGTAAGGGCGCATCGCTTCCATCACCTCCGGCAGTAGAGGTGTCGTCGCATTCGCATCGCAGTAGACCGGGCGCATCTCAGATTTCTCCTCAATTAAATTGTACGGGTAATCGCGTGGCAGTGCGAATTTGGCCCGGATTCGCCGCCGGCTCCGCGCCTCCGATTAAAATGCAGACAGTGCAACCCCTGTCTTTCGGAGTTCCTGCGAATGAGTGAAAGCCTGACCCCCGCCCCGGTGGCAAATCCGCCCTCAACACCCCGCATCCTCATCGTCGGCAATGCCGGCCAGCTTGGCCGCGAGCTGGAGCGCATCTTTGCAGGCATCGGCCCCATCGTTGCCGTTGATCGCGAATCGGTCGATCTCGCCGATGCGGACCAAACTCGCGCTCTCGTCCAGCGCGCCGCGCCCGATCTCGTTCTCAATGCAGCAGCTTACACGGCAGTCGACCGGGCCGAATCCGAGCGTGACCTAGCTTTTGCCATCAATGAGCAGGCGCCGCGCGTTCTCGCGGAAGAAGCCCTCAAGCGCAACGCTCTCTTCGTCCATTACTCCACTGACTACGTTTTTAATGGCGGCAAGTCCGAGCCGTGGGTCGAAACCGACGCGACCGGCCCGCTCAACGTCTATGGCGCGAGCAAACTGGCCGGAGAGCAAGCCGTCGAAAGTGTCGGCGGCAGATACCTCACCTTTCGCACCAGTTGGGTCTACGGCCCGCACGGCAACAACTTTCTGCTCACCATGCTTCGCCTGGCGCGCGAGCGCGACCGCCTCTCCATCGTCGACGACCAGATCGGCGCGCCCACTACCTCCATCCAGCTCGCTAACGCCACGCATCGAATCGTCAAGGGTGTCCTGGCCGGCCAGTTCGGCGCCGTGGACGATTACTCCGGCCTCTATCACATGACGTGTTCGGGTTCCGTCTCATGGTTCGGCTTCGCTCAGGCCATCTTTACCCGCGCTGCTGAAATGCTCGGCGTCAATTGGCCCCAACTAACTCCCATCGCCACCAAAGACTATCCCACGCCAGCCGCCCGGCCCCGCAACTCTGTTCTCTCGAACGCCAAACTCAGCCAACGCTTTGGCGTTCAACTCGCCACCTGGCAAGACGCGCTCGATGAAACGCTTCTGAGCCTTCAAGCCGAGCCCAAAAGCTGAAAGCCAAAAACTGAAAAGCCGGAAGCTGAAAGCTATTCAGCCATTTCTATCCTCGCGGGCTCATCGGAATTCGCCGCACTCGCCGAGCGCATTTCGCGAGCCGCCGCTGTTCGCTCACTCTACGGCTGGCCGCGAATACATCTCCAGCAGCATTCGCGCCGCGCGGAAAGACGTTGTCCTTCCCTCCGCCACATCGCGTTCCAGCGCCTCCATGCTGTGCCGCACAGCCGCATGTGCATCGAACCGCTGCTGCAGCGCCTGCCCGATCATCTCGTGCATCCATCGTTTCTGCTGCGTGCGGCGCGCGCGTGCAAACCATCCATTTGCCCGCGTCAGAGTCACATACTCCAGCACGCATCCCCACAGCTCGCGGATTCCCACGTTCGAATGCGCAGAGCAGGTCATCGCGCGCGGCGTCCAGCCTGACTCTGCCGCAGGGAAGAAGTGCAGCGCATTTTGCGCCTCTGCGCGCGTCCGCTCCGCCGCAGGTCCGTTCGCTCCTTCGGCTTTGTTCACGGCCACCAGATCGGCCAGCTCCATTACGCCGCGCTTGATCCCCTGCAGCTCATCGCCCGCTCCCGCGAGCGTAATCAGCAAAAAGAAGTCCACCATCTCGTGCACCGCGGTCTCTGACTGCCCCACCCCGATCGTCTCCACCAGGATGTTGCGGTAACCCGCCGCCTCGCACAGCAGCAGCGCCTCGCGCGTCCCTTGCGCCACTCCGCCTGCCATGCCGCGCGAGGGCGAAGGCCTGATGAACGCCATCTCGCTCGCGCCCAGCGCCGTCATACGCGTCTTGTCGCCAAGAATGCTGCCGCCGGAAATCTGGCTGCTCGGATCGATGGCCAACACGGCCACCTTCTGATTCCCTTCTGTGATCAGGTATTTGCCCAGCGCCTCAATCAGGGTGCTCTTGCCCGCACCGGGCACGCCAGTTATCCCTACGCGGATTGAGTGCCCGCTGTGCGGCAGGCAGTCTTCCACAATCTGCTCGGCAAGCTCGCGATCCGCTTCGCGCGCGCTTTCAATCAGCGTGACCGCGCGCGCCAGCACCGTGCGGTCGCCGCGCAAAATTCCTTCTACATATTCTTCGCGTGAGAGCGGCTTGCGTCTTACGGCAACAGGGAGACGGGGATCCCCTGGGTGCGGCGTTCCGCAACCTGGCCGTTCATGCAAGGCGCTTTTCATCGCGTCCACCGTTTGCCAATTCAGCCAATTACAGCGGCGCTCAGCATCTCCAAAATCTTCTGCGCCGCCACCGGTATCACCGTACCCGGCCCGTAGATTCCCGCCACGCCGGCATCGTAAAGAAACTTGTAGTCTTGCGGGGGAATCACGCCGCCCGCTATCACCAGAATGTCGTCTCGGCCCAGCGCCCGCAGCTCGGCGATCAACTGCGGCACCAGCGTCCTGTGCCCGGCTGCCAGGCTTGAAACGCCCACAGCGTGCACGTCGCTATCCATGGCAAAGCGTGCCACTTCGCGCGGCGTCTGGAACAGTGGCCCGATATCCACATCGAATCCAATGTCCGCGAATGCTGTTGCAATCACTTTGGCGCCGCGGTCGTGCCCGTCCTGGCCCATCTTTGCCACAAGGATTCGCGGCCGCCGGCCCTCTTCGCGCTCAAATTCCTCCACCATCCGCCGCGCTTTCTTGAACTCCTCTCCGCTCGCGCTCTCCGCGGAGTACACGCCAGAGATGGTGCGCGTCGTGGCTTGATACCGGCCCCAGACTCTTTCAAGTGCCAGCGAAACTTCGCCCAGCGTAGCGCGCGCCCTCGCCGCCTCCACCGCACTCTCCAGCAGATTCCCTTCGCCTGTTGCTGCGCACCGTTCCAGTCTCTCGAGCGACTCGCGCACCGCATTGCCATCGCGCTCGCGCTTCAACTGTTCCAACCGTTTCACTTGCGATCGCCGCACGGCGTCGTTGTCGATGTCCAGCACCGGTATCTCAGGTTCTTGCGGGGCTGGATAAGAATTCACGCCCACAATCACATCGCGTCCCGAGTCAATGCCGGCCTGACGGCGCGCCGCCGCCTCTTCAATCCGCATCTTCGGCAACCCGGTTTCAATGGCCATCGCCATTCCGCCCAGTCCTTCGATCTCCTGGATTAAATCCCATGCCGTGTGCATCAGCTCGTGGGTCAGCCGCTCCACGTAATACGACCCCGCCCACGGGTCTACCAGGCGTGTAATGCCAGTCTCGGCCTGAAGATAAAGCTGCGTATTGCGCGCGATCCGCGCCGAAAAATCCGTGGGCAACCCCAGCGCTTCATCCAGCGCGTTCGTGTGCAGCGACTGCGTATGTCCAAAAACAGCGGCCATCGCTTCCACGCACGTCCGCACCACGTTGTTATAAGGGTCCTGTGCCGTCAGGCTCCATCCCGAGGTCTGAGAATGCGCGCGCAACGCCAGCGACTTGGGGTTCTTCGCGCCGAAACCCTGCACAAGCTTTGCCCAAAGCATTCGCGCGGCTCGCATCTTGGCAATCTCCATAAAATGGTTCATGCCCACGCCCCAGAAGAACGAGATCCTCGGCGCAAAATCGTCCACATTCAGCCCCGCATTCACTCCTGTACGCAAATACTCAAGCCCATCGGCCAGCGTGTACGCCAACTCCAGGTCTGCTGTCGCGCCCGCCTCCTGCATGTGGTATCCGCTCACGCTGATGCAGTTGAACCGCGGCATCTTCGCCGCGCAGTAGCGAAAAATGTCGCCGATAATCCGCATCGATCCTGCCGGTGGATAAATGTACGTATTGCGGACCGCGAACTCTTTCAGAATGTCGTTCTGGATGGTTCCGCTCAATTGCTCCGGCGACACGCCCTGCTCCTCGGCCGCCACAATATAGAACGCCATGATCGGCAGCACCGCGCCATTCATCGTCATCGATACGGACATCTGCTCCAGCGGAATTCGCCGGAACAAGATCTTCATGTCAAGAACGGAATCGATCGCTACGCCTGCCTTGCCCACGTCGCCCGCCACCCGTTCGTGATCGGAATCGTAGCCGCGATGCGTAGCCAGGTCGAACGCCACCGAGAGTCCCCGCTGCCCCGCGGCAAGATTGCGCCGGTAAAACGCATTCGACTCCTCGGCCGTCGAAAATCCCGCATACTGCCGGATCGTCCACGGCTGCATCGCGTACATCGTGCTGTACGGGCCCCGCAGATACGGCGGAACTCCCGCTGCATACTCCAGGTGTTCCAGTCCCGTTAGATCATCGGGCGTATAAGAGCTCTTCAGTGGGATATGTTCCGGCGAAAGCCATTCCTCGGCCTCTCGCGGTGCTGCTTTTCCGGCCGCCGGTCTCCAATCGATCTTCGTAAAATCCGGTCGCGCCACTTGCTCCTGGCCCATACCATTCAACTCCTGTACTCTAGCTTTCCTCATTTGTGAACCCAAACTCGCTGGTTTACTCACGAGCGAGCTATGAGCTAGTGGCTCGAAGCTAGAAGCTGCTTCCCAATCCCCAGCCGCTCCTGCCACTTTGTCAGCACTTCCACCGCGTTGCTACGCGCGTGCACAAAACCTGCAATCCCTGCGGCAGCAAGCTGCTCCGCGTTCGCTGGGTTTCCGGCCACAATCACTGGCTTCTTACGCCCCAGCATTTTCAGCTTCGGCATCAACTCCGCCGCCAGCGTCGCGTAATCTTCATCAGCACTGCAAAGCACGATTAGGTCGCATTCGGCCGCCGCAATCTCTGCGGCCTTCTTGAATCGCTTCGTTGCAATTTCGAATCCAGCGCAAGCAAAAAAGTTCGTAGCAAAGTTGGCGCGTGCCATGCGCATCCGTATTTCGCCGATCTCAGCAAGCAACACCTTCGGCACCTTGCCGCCCGCCGCTGCGTGCCGCTCGGTGCGCAGCCTCAGCTCCTCAAAAGGCAGCCCCCCACGCTTCGGCTCGTTCATCCGCCGTTCGTCGACACGTCCCAGCGCATGCTCGGCAGCATTTGCAAACTGATTCGTCCCAATCAAAATGCGCCGCCGCGCTGCCACGGACTTCTCGCGCGCCGCAATCCTCCGCTCCAGCTTCGCCGCGATCTCCAACTGCACTTTCCGGTAGCCGCCGCGCGCCTCTGTCTCCTGCATCGTATTCCAGCATTCGCACGCAAGCTGTTCGGTGATCGCCTCAATCGAATATGATCCGCCCCCCGCATCGGCCACGTGCCCCAGCAACGCCTCGTGTTTCAGCAACAGTTGCGTATTCCGCGCCAGCCGCCGGCTCGCCTCATCCGGTGCCTTGTAGCACTCATCGAACGCAGCAGCCGTCACGGAGTCCGCCCCGCCCAGCACTGCGGCCATCGTCTCTGTCGTCACGCGCAAAATGTTCACGTGCGGATCGTAGACAGTCTTATTCCATCGCGAAGTGCGCGCTGCGATCCGTACCCGCCCCGCTTCGGCCGTTCCGCCAAAGCTCTCCACCGCACGAGCCCACACCATGCGGAACGCGCGCAGCTTGGCAATTTGGAAAAAGTAATTCGCGCCAATCGCAAAGCTGAACTCAATCGCCGCCGCCACGCATTCCACATCAACCCCGCGCTCCCCCATCGCCGCCACAAAATCTATGCCGGCAGCCAGCGCAAACCCAATCTCCTCAACTGCGGTCGCTCCCGCCTCCTCAAATCGTTCGCCATGTATCGTGAACGGCACAAACCCCGCCGGCGCCGCTTGAATTGCCTCTGCCGCAAACTCCACGCTTGCCGGCGCATCGCATCCCGTCAAAATCGTCGCCCGATTCCGCCTGCCGTGCAGCCAATCAATCAGCAGCCGGATCAGTCGCTCGTCGGCGCACCCAAAATGCACGGGAATCTCGCCGAGATTGGCCAGCGCCACTGCAAGCTCCGTCGCACTCCCAACCAAAAGATTGCTGAATGCAATTCCATCGGCCCCCGCAGCCGCCGCTGCTCGTGCCGCGCAATTGGCCTCATCTGCGTCCGTCGCGTCAATCTCATCGCGAATCTGCCAACCGCCCGTCGCACGCGCGCCACGCCGGTAAGGAAACTCCCCGGGCGCGGCATCCACGCAGGCTAGGCCCTCTAAATCTTCAGCCCGGTAGTAGGGATTTACCGCCAGACCTTCCTCTGTCCGCCAAACCAGTTTCTTCTCGTAATCGGCACCTTTCAGGTCCCGCGCAATCGCCGCCTCCCACGCCGCGGTGCTTACCGGTGGAAACTCGTCAAGCAGATGTTCTGTCGTCATCGTCCACACCTGCCCGCTGGATCTTCAACCATCTCGATCAGAAACCCAAATGCGCTTTCGGCTCTCGACTTTGGATGCACGAAAAACACTGTCGTCCCCCGCGAGCCCTTGCGCGGCGCTTCGTCGATCAGTTGAAATCCCTCTGCTCGCATTGCGTCGAACGCTTGCTGCGCGTTCTTCACGCGAAACGCCACGTGCGCCAGCCCGCCGCGCCCGCCGTTTTTGTCGATCAGCTTCTGCACAGGTGACTCCGCGGTCAGCGGCTCCAGCAGTTGGATCAGGTTAGGTCCATCGCCGATCTCGAGCAGCGCCTCGCGCACCTGGTCCGTTCCGCGAACCTCCTCGCGATGTATCTCCCTGAATCCCAGCGCTTCGTAGGCTTTTACCTGGCCCTCCAACTCGCCTTGTTTCACCGCAATTGCCACGTGATCCACGAATCGGATCCCCGGAACCTTCTTCAATTCGTCCTGCAGACCGCTCATCTCAGCCTTTCAGTCCTTCATCGGCGGCAACATTTTTCGCTCGCCCTCACTCGCACTCCACCAAAACCTGGTTCAGCTTCACTGGATCTCCCGGCGCCACATACACGTTTTTCACTGTTGCGGCATGCGGCGCCGTCACGTTTGTCTCCATCTTCATCGCTTCCAGCACCAGCATCAGCTCTCCGGCAGCCACAGTCTGCCTCGGCCGCACGTTCACTTTGATCACCAGCCCCGTCACCGGGCTTTGGCACACCTTACCTTCGCTGTCCCAAGCGCCTCCAAAGCTCTGCGTGGCCGCATTTGGGGCATGATGGGTCGGGCGGCTCGGCGCCATCGCGCCGTCCTCATCCTCCAGGACTTCTACATCGACCTCGTATGCCTTACCGTCAATCGTGATTTGAAGCTTCAACGTGCCGCTTCCTTTCCTCAAACGCCAGCCAAAAAACTCATCCATTCTGGCGCAGATTGTGCGAAGTCTGCACAATCACCCGCCCCTGCTGCGCCCACGCACCCGCTGTATCCTGTGCACCCGGAAGCGCCTGCACCGAGCGAATGCGCGCCTTCTTGCCCAGGAAAGCCGTCGCCGCCGCCGTCATCGCCGCCACAATCTCCGGCTTCACCCGCTCGCCGTTCTCGCTGACTTCGCTCTCTATCGTCGTCACAGCCGGAACTTCGATATCCTCCATCCGCTCCGCCTGCAACCGGCCAAGCTCCGCAACGCGCGCCTGAAGCGCCTGCACCGTCGCTGCCATCGCATTGATTTTCTGATCAGTCTCCCGTTCCCGGTCCGCCACAGCGCGCCGCAACAGCCGCGCAAATCCGGCATAGGTCGCTACGCAGCCCACTCCTACCAGCACCGCCGCTACTGTCACATCCGTCCAATGCAGCTTCACGCGCCGCCTCCTTTCGCCTCGCTCGTCGACCAGCCATCGTCGCCGCTGCAGCCTCTCACAGCGGAATCAATCCGTGTTTCTTCTGCGGCCGCAGCTCGCGCTTGCCGTGCAGCGATTCCAGCGCCCGCGCTACATATCTCCGCGTATCCGCCGGTGAAAGAATGTCGTCCACCAGTCGTCGTCCCGCCGCCACATATGGGTTCGAGAATGTCTCGCGGTAGTCGTCCACCATCTCTTGGCGTCGCGCAGATTTATCCTCTGCCGCGTCAATCTCCCGTCGGAACACAATCTCCGCTGCGCCTTCTGCGCCCATCACCGCAATCTCTGCGGTTGGCCACGCCACCACGCGGTCGGCGCCCAATCCCTTGGAGCACATGGCAATGTATGCGCCGCCATATGCTTTGCGCAGGATCACCGTGATCTTCGGCACCGTCGCCGCCGAGTACGCGAACAGCAGCTTCGCTCCGTGCCGGATAATTCCGCCGCGCTCCTGCTCCACACCCGGCAAAAATCCTGGCACATCCACAAACGTCAACAGCGGAATGTTGAACGCATTGCAGAAGCGCACAAACCGCGCCGCCTTGTCTGATGCGTCGATGTCCAACGCGCCGGCCAGTACGCAAGGTTGGTTGGCAACGATGCCCACCGGCCTTCCCTGCAATCTCCCAAACCCGATCACGACATTGGCAGCGAACGACGGCTGAATCTCAAGAAAATCTTCGTTGTCCACCACGCGCACAATCACATCGCGCACGTCGTATGCCACCTTCGGGTCCACGGGAACCGTCTCGTTCATTCCGGAATCGCTCTTCAGCCGCCCGTTGAATGGCAGCCGCGGCGGATCCTCAAGATTGTTTTGCGGCAAATAGCTTAGAAGCCGCCGGCAAAGCTCAATCGCTTCGTTGTCGTCGCGAGCAATCAGGTGCACCACGCCCGAATAGTGCATCTGCGATTGCGGGCCGCCCAGTTCCTCCGAGCTCACGTCTTCGCCCGTCACCTGCTTGATCACTTGCGGGCCGGTGATAAACATCCGCGCCAGTTCCGTTTGAATCACAAAATCCGTCAGCGCCGGGCTATATGCCGCGCCACCCGCGCACGGTCCGCAAATCAACGAAATCTGCGGCACCGTCCCTGACAGCATCACGTTGTGATAGAAAACACGCGCGTACCCGGCCAGGCTGTCGATCCCCTCCTGCACGCGGGCGCCGCCTGAGTCATTGATAAAGATGAATGGGCTGCCCGTCTTCAGGCTCATGGCCATCATGTCGGCCACTTTATTGCAATGTGTCTCGCCTGCTGCCCCGCCCGCAACCGTAAAGTCCTGGCTCGCCAGGTGTACGAGTCGTCCGTCAATCGTCGCGCAACCCGTCACCACGCCATCGGCGGGCAACTCCTTCTCGGCCATTCCGAAGTACGTCGCCCGGTGCTTCGCGAACAGCCCGATCTCTTCAAAGCTGTCTCGGTCCACCAGCCGGTCCACGCGTTCGCGGGCCGCTAGCTTGCCGGTCGCATGCTGCCGATCGATGCGATCCTTGCCGCCGCCCAGTTCCAGCTTCGCGCGCTTCGCCTCCAGCTCCGCAATCTTGTCGCCGATCGTCTTTTTCTTCGCGATCTCGTCCTGCGTAATCATTCGCACTCCATGGGGGAAAGGATGAAATTCCCTCTTCGCGCCGCTCGATAGGGTGCAATTCCGGCGCATCTCAGCCTTCTCGCACCGCCGTCATTCTATGCCCCGGCGCGCAGCTCCAGATGTGACAAGGTTCACTCATGAACAGCGCAGGGAAACCATTGCGCTACCGGCATTTACGCTTCTAAGTGGCAGTTTTGCAGGGCACGTCGTCTTCCCGTTGGTCACACGGCCGGCCGCGCTGTCGAATAGGACTGTCAATCCAGGCCAATCCGGGCCTGGAAATTCTGGTAACTATAATATTTTCTTTTAGATATGATGACTATAGAATCGTAGCCGATTCAGCCTGCTCCGCTGCCGCACGGTCCCCCGAGGGGCATCGCTTGCCAAAGCCATGATTTGTCCAGGTTTCGGGTCCCGCTGAACCGGAATCGCCGCTCTTCCTTCCAGAGCCACCAGCCCGGCTGAAACCGGATCAGGAACACAAGATCGACCTTCGAGCCGGGAGGTCCGGGCGTTACATTCTCAAACGGCAGGCTCACCGTGTCTCCGTGTTCAAGGTCGCTCAGGCCCGCTACTTCATTTGTATTTCCATGGTTCACAACACCACCCGTCGCCGGTTCGCTGCGGCCGGGCAGCATGAAATTGTTCACGCAAACTGTCGAGGTAACCTCGCGTAAGGTGGCCAAACCGGAGTTCTTCAGGTTAAACATCATGCCAAATACAGCCCCACGATCGGCCGTCGGAACTGGGGTCACGGTAAGTTTTGGAGTCAGTGTCAGATAAACAAAGGCTGCCGTGCCGATAAGAATGATTCCGGCGAAAATGCCAAATGGACTGGTGCTACGCCTTGACATGATGATTGACCCGGTTCCTTGTGCCGCTTGTTAGGAATATTGTGCGCTACTTCGCGCAGCTTGCCACGCCTTCCTTCCTGGATTATGGCCACCTGGGATTGCCGAATCGCGAATCTTGCGAACAAGCGGGATTCGGCGTCAGCAGCCCGCAGCATACGTCCCACCACATCACTCCGCTTCGTTTTTTTGCCAAAGCGTGTTCCGCAGATTCCGATCCTGGGACCGGCGCGCTCTAAGAAAACCGCGTTCTCCGCCACAGTAGCGTTCCGCAAAGTCCCAGCGGAATCATCGTGCCCACGATCAGCGCCAGCATCCAGGGCACATTCACAAAAATGTGCTGTGCCCGCGTCCCCACGGCCAGCCAGACAAAGATTCCGGTCGCCACGCACACAATCAGCACCTCCCACCAGCGGTACTTGTGCTTGTGGTCGGCCAGCGGATCGTTGCCGCCCACCACGGCTGCAACATTCTCCGCGTCCAGCCCATAGCGATTGCACTCGCGATGCATCGCCGTGTTCCAGTTCTCCATCTCTCCCGGCGGTGGCTCAGCCATGCTGATTGACACCGCGCCCAAAATCATAATCGTTGATCCGGTCAGAATCAGCAGCCTGCCGCCCGTAGGCATGCCGGCGAACTCGCCAAACACCAGCGCGCCCCACGCCAATCCCCAAAGCTGGTTCGTGTTCGAGAGCGGAATGCCGCGTCCGATGCCGATATACTTCGCCGCATACTGCTGGAACAGGTCGCCGATGACCCAGCAGAACCCGCCCAGAAACGGCCAGAAAAGCATGGGCCGCGCGCGGTGCAACTCTGCAAGCATCGGCGTCGTCCCGCCATAAAAAATCCATCCCAGCGTCAGAATCGTTCCCAGCTCGCCAAATGTAAATATCGTGACGAACGACAACGGGTTCATGCCGCTGATGTAGGCCTTGCGGTAAGGAATGTACATGGTGCCGAACATGCAGCCTGCGCCCAGCGCCGCAATGATGCCGATTGCGGCCCTTCCCGGCGCGCCCGCGTTCGCTGCGCCGTGGCGATGGCCAGCACTGCCGCGCCAAAAACAATCGCCGCTGCTCCGCCAATCACCTTGGCCCACTCCTTCGGCCGCGATCCGCGCAACTCCCTGAAGAGCAGCCAGCCCCAGGAGAGCCCGACAAGGCTATTCGTGTTCCACAGCGGAAACGCGATCGCGAATCCCACGTTGCGCACAGCGAAGATGGTGAGCGTATTGCCTACCGCCCAGAGCATTCCGGCCAGCAGCGCCCAAACCATCAGGTGAGGCTTTTCTCTGAGGTCGTTGAACAGGAATCCCGTGCCCTTCAGCAGCGTTGGCACCGTCCAGCGCGCCACAAACGCGCCCATCACCATCCCCATCGAAATCAGGAACGGGGAGAATCCTTCATTCACCAGCTTGGTGGGCGCCTCGGCGCTGCCCAGCCAAACGGCCGCGGCCAACCCGCAAAAAACGCCCAGCTTGTGCAGTGAAATCGTCGACCGCGCTGACGCGGTGGCCGTGCCGTCGCTCATGCGCTTACCTCAGGGTCATCAGCAGCGTAGTTCCCAGAATCAACATCACCACAGGCACCCAAAGATGCACGTCAGTGAGGATGCAAATCAATTTCGATCGCTTCATGCCGCCACCTCTGCCAGGCTCACTAGCCTTCGCTCATCAAACGACTTGCGCGCCGCCAGCGCCATCACCACCGGCATACGGCTGTCGGCCCCTGTCACCGGCGTCGGTTTGCCTTCCAGCACGGCCTGCACAAACAGTTGCAACTCCAGCGCAAAGCTCTCCGTGTACCGTTGCATAAAGAAGTTCAGAGGCAGATCAGTGTATACATTTTTCTCGCCGCTGACCACAGCCTGGTTTGGATAGCGGTTTTCGCTGGCGATCTTCCCCTTGCTGCCCAGAATCTCCACGCGCTGGTCGTACCCGATACCGCCTTGCGGCTGTTGTCGATCGTCCCGATGGCGCCGTTCTTGAAGCGCAGCACCATCAGCGCCGTGTCCAGATCCACGCCCTTGCCAATCTCCGGATCAACCAGCACCCCGCCCGACGTGTAAATCTCCTCGACCTCCTCGCCCATCAGGAAGCGCGCCATATCGAAGTCGTGAATCATCATGTCCAGAAAGATTCCGCCCGAGGGACCGAGATACGCAATCGGCGGCGGCGCGGGATCGCGGCTGATGATGTGCATCAAACTCGGCTTGCCGATCTCGCCGCTCGCCACCGCCTGCCGCACCCGCATAAAGTTCGAGTCGAAGCGCCGGTTGAACCCCATCTGCAGTTGCACCCCTGCTGCCTTTACTGCGGCCAGCGAGCTGTCGATCTTCTCCAGGCTCAGTGAAATCGGCTTCTCGCAGAAAATATGCTTGCCGGCTCGCGCAGCCTTCACAATCAGTTCGGCGTGCGTGTCGGTCGAGGTGCAAATCAGCACCGCTTCAATCGTCTTGTCGCCCAAAATCTCCTCGGCCGACGCAGCCACCCTGGGAATGTTGCAGCGTGTGGCAACTGCTTGCGCGGCCTCGCCATTCACATCCGCAATGGCAACAATCTCCGCCTCCGGCAACCGGAATGCCAGCGTCTCCGCATGGACGCGCCCAATGCGTCCCGCCCCGATAATTCCAAAATGAAGCCGTTTGCTACCCATGATCCCCCCATGCAATGCATTCATCGGGTGCCCCACCCTCGGCGCGTTCTTGTTTTTGCGCTTGGGATGGGAAAACCTAGAACTCAGTTGAGTACACAACTTCGCTTGATCAAACGCCTAAGAGTTGTATTTACGAAAAATTCGCTTCAATCGACCGAATGTACTCGCGGTTCCGCCCAGCGCTCTCCTTCGGCGTTCCCATTCCGGGCAGAATGTCCTGCTCTACCAGCGCGTATCCCTTGTAGTCGCATGCACTCAGCCAGCGCAGCAGGGCAGGGAAGTCCACGCATCCCTTGCCTAACTCCGGGTACAGTCCGTTGCGCATCGCTGTGAAATAGTCCCACTGCTCGTCGCGGCTGCGACGCGCAACATTCGGATCAATGTCCTTCAAATGGATGTACCAGATGCGTTCCCTGAAGCGGTCGAGCGCTGCCACCAGGTCGACCTCCTCTCGTCCCGTACCGTGCACGTAGTGCCCTGTGTCGAACACCAGTCCGAGCCGCTCTGGATTGGTCAGGTCCAGCAATGTCGCAATCTCATCCGGCGTCTCCACATGGCCGGCACAGTGGTGGTGAAACACCGTTCGCAGCCCCGTCTCGTCAAACACCGCTTTCGCAACCTGGTCCGCGCCGCTCGCGAACGTCTTCCACTGGTCCTTGGTCAGTCCCACGCTGGGCCTGATGCGGCCCGCGAGCTGCGTTCGCACTGGGTCGGTGCCGTTGTCATCTGACAGCACCAGAAAGGGCGCCTGCGCCGTCGCCACTGCCGCAATCAGCTTGGCCGTCTTGACAGCTCTCGCCGTTCCCTCCGCATGTGCCGTCTGATTCTTGAGCGCCACCGGCACAAACGCGCCCAGCATCACTACGTTGTTCCGCCGCGCCAGTTCCTCGCTCAACCGCGCCGGGTCGGTTGGCATAAATCCCCAGTCGCCCAGCTCTGTTCCCGTGTAGCCGGTCTCCACCAGCTCGTCCAGCATCTGCGTGTACTTGATCGCCTTGCTCTGGTCCTGGTTCTCCAGCAACCCCCAAGAACAAGGCGCATTCCCTACCATCAGTTCCTTCATGCGCTCTCCTTACCTCGCTTCATTCCCTCGTTCCCTTGTTCCCCGTCTCTCAGAACTTTCGGCTCCACTCCTTCGGCCAGCGTTCCACCACCACCTTGGTCTGCGTATAAAACTCCACTGCGTGATGCGCCTGCGCGTGCAGATCGCCAAAGAAGCTATCGCCCCACCCGCTGAACGGGAAGGTCGACATCGGCGCCGCCACACCCACGTTGATGCCCACATTGCCCGCATTCACTTCGTAGCGGAAGCGCCGTGCATTCGCGCCATCGGTCGTGAAAATGCAGGCCATGTTGCCGTAGCTGCGCCCATTCACCAGCGCAATCGCTTCTTCAATCGTTTGCGCATGAATCAGGCTCAGCACCGGCCCAAAGATCTCTGTCCGCGCTGTCTCCGATTCCGGCGGAACATCGTCGAGCACCGTCGGCAGAACGAAGTAGCCATCCTCATAGCCATCCACTTTCTTTCCGCGGCCATCCACCAGAATCCGTGCGCCGTCCTGCTCGCCCTTCGCAATCAGTCCTTCGATCCGCGTCTTGCTCTCGGCGCGAAATTACCGGTCCCATCTCCACGCCGGCAGCCGCGCCATAGCCCGTTTTGCGATTCCTCGCCGCCGCCGCAATCTGATCCGTGAATGTTGGCCGCCCATCGCCCACGGTGATCGCCACCGATGCGGCCAGGCAACGCTGCCCCGCACAACCGAATGCAGAGTCGGCCAGAATCCGCGTCGTCATCTCCATGTCCGCATCCGGCATTACGACCACCGGATTCTTGGCGCCACCCTGGCACTGTGCGCGTTTTCCATTCGCTGCCGCGCGGCTGTAAATGTACTTCGCCGTCGCCGTCGAGCCCACAAAGCTCACCGCGCGAATTGCCGGATGATCCAGAATCGCATTCACGGTGTCGCGTCCGCCGTTCACCAGCTGAATTACCCCCGGCGGAAACCCCGCAGCCTCAAAAAGGTGGAAGAGTTTTTGCGACGTGATCGGCACCCGCTCCGACGGCTTGAGCAGAAAGCAATTCCCGGCCGCCACCGCATAGGGCAGGAACCAGAAAGGAATCATGCCGGGAAAATTGAACGGAGTAATCGCAGCCACCACGCCCAGCGGCTGCCGAATCATATGCTCGTCGATGCCCGCCGCGATGTCTTCGATGTTCGTCCCCTGCATCATCATCGGCATGCCGCATGCCGTCTCCACGTTCTCGATGGCACGCTGCATCTCGCCTTGCTCTCCGCCAGAGTCTTGCCGCACTCGTTCGGTAATGGACTAGCGCCAGATCGTCGCGATGCTGCTCCAGCAATTCCCTCAGCTTGAACATGGGCTGGATGCGCTCGACAACCGGCGTGCGCCGCCACTGCAACAAATGCCCGGGCCGCCACTTCAGCGGCGGCATTCACTTCCGCCGCAGGCGAAAGCGGAACCTCCGCCATCACTGTCGCCGACGCCGGGTTGATCACTTTCAGCGCCTGTTCGCGCACGAGGCGCGCCATGCGCCGTCAATGAAATTCTGCAAGCTGTCCATATTCGTATCTCTCCTCACAGGTGATGGCGTTCGCGCTTGCGCGCCTCTTCATAACCGGCCCGCGCCTCGCGCACGCTGGCCGACTTCAGAAACTTCGGCGACCGCAACATCCCACCAGGACTCGTATCCCGGCACGCCGACGCTCGTGTCCGTCTCCACCACAATCACTGTAGTGCGATCCATGCGTCTTGGCTTCTTCAGCGCCTTCTTCAACTCGCCCAGCGTCTCTGCCTTGATGGTGTGTGCGCCCAGGCTGCGCGCGTTGGCCACAAAGTCCACCGTCAGCACGCTCGCCGTCCAACTGGCCGCTCTTCGCATGCGCATGCGGTAGCGCGTGCCGAATCCCTCCTGGCCCAGCGACCGGCTCAAGCTGCCGATGCTGGCGAAGCCGTGATTGTCCACCAGCACGATGATGATCTTGATGCCTTCCTGCACTGAAGTCACAATCTCCGTGGGCATCATCAGGTAAGTGCCGTCGCCAAGGAACACATACACCTCGCGGCTGGGATCGGCCATCTTCGCGCCCATCGCGCCGGGAATCTCATACCCCATGCAGGAGTAGCCGTACTCCATGTGATAGCCGTTGGGCGTGCGCGTGCGCCACAGCTTGTGCAGGTCGCCGGGATGGCTGCCCGCCGCCGAGAGCAGCACGTCGCGCGGTCCAGAAGCCTCCCACATTGCGCCAATCACTTCGCTCTGTGCCGGTTGGCCGGTCCAGGATTGTTCAGGTGGAACAAGAGCCGATCCACCTCGGCTTCCCAGTTCTCCTTCAGGTCCGCAATTTCAGCCGCATATTCCGCGCTCACTTTCTATCCGGCCAGCGCCGCGGCAAGCTGCTCGAGCGCAACGCGCGCATCGGCAACCACCGGAATCGCGCCCACCTTGTATGCGTCGAACTCAGCCGTATTGATGTTGACGAAGCGCACGTCGGGATTCTGGAACGCCGTCATCGATGCCGAAGTGAAATCGGAGTAACGTGTGCCAATGCCAATCACCAGGTCGGCCCCATGCGCCAGCCGATTCGCCGCCAGCGTGCCCGTGGCGCCAATCGCGCCCACCACTGCGGATGGTCCCATGCCAGCGAGCCCTTGCCCGCCTGCGTTTCCGCCACCGGAATGCCGGTCTTCGTCACGAAATCGTCGAGCGCCTGCGATGCCTCGCTCATCAGCACGCCGCCGCCCGCAACAATCAGCGGCCTCTTCGGCAGCGCGAATCGCCTCAACCGCGCGCTCCAACGAAATCTGGTCGGGCTCGCCGCGCCGGATCAGCCAAACGCGCTTTGCGGAACAGTTCTTCGGGATAGTCGTACGCCTCGGTCTGCACATCCTGCGGCAGCGCCAGCGTTACCGCGCCGCAATCGGACGGCGAGGTCAGTACGCGCATCACTTCCGGCAACGCCGTGATCAGTTGCTCCGGCCGGTAGATGCGATCCCAATAGCGCGACACCGGCTTGAAGCAATCGTTAACGCCAATGTCCTGCGTGGTCGGCGACTCAATTTGCTGCAGCACCGGCGCCACGTTGCGCCGCGCAAAAATATCGCCGGGCAGCAGCAGCACCGGCAGGCGATTGATGGTCGCCAGCGCCGCGCCGGTAATCATGTTCGTCGCGCCCGGCCCAATCGACGACGTGCAGGCAAATGTCGCGCAGCCGGTTGCTGGCCTTGGCAAACCCTGCCGCCATGTGCACGCCGGCCTGCTCGTTACGCACCAGGATGTAAGGAAAATCAGGATTCTGCTGCAATGCCTGGCCAATTCCGGCCACGTTGCCGTGTCCAAAGATGCCCAGCATGCCGGCGAAGAATGCATGCTCGCGCCCGTCCCGCTCCACATGCTGCTGCTTCAGGAACTGGATCAGCGCTTGCGCCATCGTCATGCGACGCGTCTTCATACTCACTCCCTTGAACGCCTCGACTGCTTTCTTTGCCCGCTGCGCTGCCTGCTCGTTCCCTTGGTCCCTTGTTCCCTCGGTCCCTGCTTCTTTACCGTTTCACCATCGGCAACCTCGGGTCCTTTTCCTTCCACTCGCTCTTTACCCATGCGTAAGTCGGATCGTCGGAAGCACGCGAGCGATCGCGCCGACCCCGCCAGCGCGTTTAGATAATACGCGTTGTATCCATGTGCGGCCACCACCGGATGATAACCCTCCGGCACCAGCACCAATTCTCCATCGCGCACCGTCAACGTTTCGTCGATGCGCTTGTCCGCGGTGTATACCTTCTGGACTGCGAAACCCTCCGGCCGCTGGATTCGGTAGTAGTAAATCTCTTCGAGATCTACTTCGCCCGGCGGGTTGTGCACGTCGTGCTTGTGCGGCGGAAAGCTCGACCAGTTGCCCGCCGGCGTAAATACCTCCACCACAATCAGCCGATGCGCCAGAAATGTCGGCGGCAACATGGAGTTGATCTGTCGCGTGGCGTTGCCGCCGCCACGAATTTCAATGCCCACCTTGTCCGGCGTCACCAGCCGCGCCGGATATTCCTCTTCGGCTTTGCAATAACAAAACGCTAAGTCGCAACCCGCATCGGTCGTCACGGTAAACGAGCTGGCGATTGGCAGATAAAGCGTGTAAGGCAGCCCGTCAAAAACCGTGGCGCGTTTGCCAAAGTTCAGCCACTCGCCGCGCGAGCTCTTAACCGAACAAATTCCTCCCAACACCACAATGGCCAGCTCCGTGCCGGCCGTCTCGCCGTAGTACGTTTGCCCACGCTCCAGCTTGCGCGTTTCAAAAGACAAGAACTCATATCCGAAGTCGTTGATCCGGTTCCTGAACGCTTCGGGGCGGATAAGCAATTCACTCATTGATCTTCTTCTCCTGCGGCACCTTAAGAAAGGTGTCATGAAAGTTCCGGCCTGGGTCGGGTCCGGACAAAAGTACAACAGGGGCCCGATGCACACGTGTGCATCACCTCCAGAATCATCTCCGATTCCCGCCTTCCTGTCAATCGGAAATCGGTCTCTTCGTGGCCATTTCTTCCTCCGCCTGTTGGGCGAACAAAGGAAGAATAAAACGCCGCCGATCTCCGCGCCCTGCCGACCACCGATTTAACCGTCGTGCATCGGTATCATCTCGATGCTCCAGGTCCAGTTGCGCCGCTCCGCAGTCCATCTTGACCCGCAACTTCCAGCGGTGTTAGGGTTTTTTCTGCACACGTTTGCAGCCCCGGAGGATCCATGGCTCCCACCGTTTCCGCGCTCCAGTTCAAAAGCCCACTCCACAAAATGACGCAGACCACCCCCACCTGCCTCTGGAACGACTCCGCCGCCATCGACGATCTCACCTATTCCATCGAGCACGGAGCTGTCGGCGCTACCTGCAATCCCTCCATCGCCGTCTCGGTGCTCAAAAAAGAAATGGCAGTCTGGAAGCCCCGCATCCTCGAGCTCGCCGCCGCCGAGCCGAACCTCACAGAAGACGACGTCGCCTGGCGCATCGTCGAAGAAATCTCCGCCAACGCCGCTCGTCTGCTTCTGCCCATCTTCGAGCGCGAAAAAGGGCGCAACGGCCGCCTCTCCATCCAGACTGACCCGCGCAACTACCGCAACGCCGAGGCCATGCTCACGCAGGCCATCCATTTCAGCAGCCTCGCGCCTAACATGATCGTCAAAATTGCCGCCACGCGCGCCGGCATCGCCGCCATCGAGGAAGCGACATATCGCGGCATCAGCATCAACGCCACCGTCAGCTTCACCCTCCCTCAGGCAATCGCGGTTGCCGAGGCCGTTGAGCGCGGCCTTAAACGGCGCGAAGCTGAAGGCGCCGATATTTCGACAATGGGTCCCATCTGCACCCTCATGGTCGGCCGCCTTGACGACTGGCTCAAGGTTCTGCACGACAAGCACAATCTCTCCGTCGATCCCGGCTACCTTGAGTGGGCCGGTGTCGCGGTCTTCAAAAAGGCCTACAAGATCTTTCGCGAGCGCGGCTACCGCGCACGGCTTCTCTCGGCCGCATTCCGCAATCACATGCACTGGAGTGAGTTCATCGGCGGCGACGTCGTCATCTCTCCGCCTTGTGCCTGGCAAAAGCGCTACAACGAATCTGACATCGAAGTCATTTCCCGCATCGATACGCCCGTCGACCCGCGCATCGTGGAAACGCTTCTCGCCAAATTCCCCGATTTCAAGCGCGCCTACACTGAAGATGGCTTGTCACATGCCGAGTTCGACACCTTCGGTTCCACACGCCGCACCCTGCGCCAGTTCATCGCCGCCGTCGCGGAGATGAACGCCATCATCCGCGACATCATCCTTCCCAACCCCGACACGGAATAGCGTGCTGCGTAGCGCCGGTCTCTAGACCGGCTGTTCTGGCGGTGTCCACACCGCCAGCCTGCGGCCCCTTGCTCCCCAGCCACCGCTATTTCTTCAACAGTGCCGGCCAGTTGACGACAACTGTGATGGGCTCTGGCTTAGCCTGGCTCGCGGACATGAGCATCAGGAATCGCTGGCCGTCAGGCGATGCCACGTAGATGTTTCTCCACGTCGAGACCGGGACCGATTGGGCCTGAAAAAGAGGCTTGGGGATGCCGGCCTGGAATGTCGCAGAATCCGCGTTGACCGAGACCGCCGTCAGTTGATTGTCTGGGGTTAGATAGAACAACTCTTTACCGTCATGCCGCCACATTGGCTCGACTCCGCCCGACGCTGAGACCTGCCACTTGCCGGTGTGCTCCGGGAAAGTTTGGACGTAGATTTCATTTCTTCCCGTCTCGTTTGAATCGTAGGCCACGTAGCGGCCGTTGGGCGAGAACCGGGCGCTATGAGCGCCGAAGCTGCCCTGTACGAAGATAACCGGCTTGCGGTCGCCGAAAAGCGGCAATGCCCATAACTGGGTTCCATTCGGGCCGGACCCCGTGTCATAGATGGCATAGCGACCGTCGGACGACAGATCGTCAATGTACTTTCCCTGATCTTTCGACTGAAAGACCGGCTGCGCGCTTCCCAGACCGTTGGCGGCCTGCTGGTAAATGTCGAGCTGGCCGGCACGATTGGAGGAGAAGAAGACCTGGGTTCCATCCAGCGACCAGACGGGATCCAGGTCATCGGCGGGGCTGAGGGTGAGCCGCGATGCAGTACCACGTTTCAGGTCGAAGATCCAGATGTCGCGGTCGCCGTGCGGCCCCACCCCCGCGGCTAGCCTGGCGCCATCGGGCGAGAGCGCCGGATTTGTGAAGATATTGGTCTCGCCGACCGCTCCCAGCCTTTGTCCCGTGCGGCTGAACCATGCCAATTGGTTGGTGGTGCTGCCGGGCATGATCTGAAATGCCAGCACGCCCGCCGGGGAGACGGAGAAGTACCCGTAGGCTGAGCCCGGACTGACTCCGACGTATTGGGCCAGCGGAACGGCGGGACCGGTGAAGCGCTCGGCTCTGGCATTGAACGGCCGCGCCATCAGCGTGGCTCCATCCAGATAAAACAGGTAGCCAGGCGGAGCGTAGAGGACGTTGGAAGCGATCTGCCCGACAATCTCCGTCGACTTCGAGTCCAGCGAGCCGGCTCCCGTGACGCTGGGTTGCGAGCCGAGTATAACCACTTCAAAGAGGAAGTGCCGGCCATCGGGAAGAAACTGCGGAAGCCTGTAGGCTGCCTCGTGGCGCGCCGCATCCGGGGAGAGCACGAGCGCGGGCGTGCCACCCGTGTCGGGCACGCGGTAAAGGCTGCCTTGGTTCTCAAAGAGAATGACGCCTTCGCGGTTCCATGTTGCGCCGACGCCGTTCGCATCGCAAAGCGTTTGTGGCGTCCCGCCTGAGGCGGGAATCTTTTCCAGTTTGCCGCCTGCTTCAAAGCCGATCTGCTGACCGTCCGGCGACCAGAAGGGCCCAAAAGCGCCTTCCGTACCGGGGACCGGACTGGCCGTAAGGCTGTCGAGGCGGCGCAGCCAGAGAACTGGGTTGTTTTCCGTCGCGGACCTGGCGACGAACGCCAGCGTGCGGCCGTCGGGTGAAAGGCTGGTTTCGCCGCCAGAAAGGAATTCCGCGTTTTCGGGCGGAGAAACGGAGAAGCGAACGACGTTTTGCTGTGGCTTGGGCTCGAGCACGAGCCACTCGGCGACAGCGGCGCATACCACCGTGCTTGCGCCAAGCGCCCAGGGCAGCGCGCCGCGCAGAAGTGAGCGTCGTCCGCGTTCGGCAACAGGGCTGCCGCCGACCGTCGTCTCCGTTTCCGCGCCCACGCCTGACAATGTCTCTTCGATCGCAATGCGCGCGTCACCGATGTCTCGCAGCCGCTGCTTCGGATCCTTCACAAGACAGCGCCGAATCAGTCTCTTGATTGCCGGCAGCGTGTCTGCGGGCAGCGCGGACCAATCGGGCTCGCTTTTGAGGACCGAAGCAAGGACGTCAGAAATCGTTTCGCCATCGAAGGCTTTCTTTCCGGAGAGCATTTCAAACAGCACGCAGCCGAACGCCCAGATGTCGGCCCTGCGGTCAACCAGCTTGCCCTTGGCCTGTTCCGGCGCCATGTAAGCGGCCGTTCCCAGGATGATTCCCGCCTGCGTCGCCAGCACGCTGATGGTCGGCGAGTTTGCCGGGACGACTTGCGCAGTCGAGTCCTGATCGCTGACAACCTTGGCCAGGCCAAAGTCCAGCACCTTCACCGTGCCCTCCGGCGTGATCTTCACGTTGGCCGGCTTCAGATCGCGATGGATCACGCCGCGCTCATGCGCGTACTCCAGCGCCTCGGCAATCTGCCTGGCCATGGGCAGAGATTCGTCCGAGGAAAGAGTTTTTGAACTGGCTCCGGCGCGTCCGCGTATTTGCTCGGCCAGTGTCTGCCCCTCTATCAGTTCCATCACGAGCGCGCGCAGGCCTTCGGATTCTTCGAGGCCATAGATCACTGCGATGTTGGGATGATTCAGCGAGGCGAGTGTGCGGGCTTCGCGCGCCAGGCGAGCGAGGGACTGGCTGTCATGCGCCATGGCCGCAGGCAGGATTTTCAGAGCTACGTCGCGGTCCAGCTTGGCATCGTGGGCGCGGAACACTTCGCCCATTCCGCCCTCACCCAGCTTGGCGGTGACCTGATACTGGCCGATCTGTCGCCGCGAGCCGAGCGCCGGGGAAGCCGCGCCAGCCTGCGTGTCCTTGCTCGTAATTTCCACGGCACCTTCTCCGGGTGGAACGGTTCCTGAACTGGTGCAAAGCGTTTTGCAGGTTGTCTGCTCACAAAGCCTTCAACTGAGCAGAAAGGCAGGCCCGGCAGGGTACGTCATTTGAACCCTTTGCACACGTCGAGAGGTATAGAAAGGAAAATCCGTGTGAGAAGACGGTAAAGATGAGTCGGAGAAGATAGCCAAACCAGTTTCTGTCATTTCTCCTGCGGTTACAAGGAATTTCGACGGGTGTTTTTTGCTCCGGAAATTCCCATTCCCGCCGAGCAGGACAGAAAAGTCTGTTCGCACCTGTGAGATCAGTCCGGCTGTTCCTTCGTTCGCTCGCTTCCTCGCTCCCTTGCCCCCGGTCCTAACTAATCCATATCTCCGGGCAGCTCGCTGACATTGTGCTCGGCCCCTCCGTCAGTTCATCGCCGCCGTCGCTGAAATGAACACCTTCATCCGCGACATCATCCTGCCCAACCCCGACACGGAGTAGCTGTTCTCAATCTCCTCCGTATCTCTCACCCCAGCACCATCACAATTGCGCCAACCGTAATCAGCGCGCCGCCAATCAGCGCGGCAGCGTTCAGCTTTTCGCCCAGCAGCAGCCACGCAAAAATCATGACCAGCGGAACGCTAAGCTTGTCGAGCGGCGCCACGCGCGAGGCCGGCCCGAGCTGCAATGCGCGAAAGTAGCAGAGCCACGAAAGCCCGGTGGCCAGCCCGGAGAGCGTGAGAAAAAGCAAAGTGCGCCGGTCGAGGTCGCGAATCTCTCCGTGCTTGCCCAGCGCCAGCGCAATGCGCCCACGCAAAGACCACCACCACGCTCGTGCGCAGCGCCGTGGCCAGGTTCGAGTCAACATGCGCCACGCCCACCTTGGCCAAAAGGGCCGTGGCCGCTGCAAATACCGCCGCAAGCAATGCCCATCCAATCCAGCTCATGGCAATCAGCATACGCGGTTCACTGCTCCACCTGTCTTTGATTTCACTCGCCATATAAACTGGATCCATGCAGACAGGCCGCGCCAGCAAAACTGCTCTCCGCGTGGCCTTGCGGCGCGCTGTCCACCAGGTTCTCGATCAGCCCTGTGTCCTCCACGATCCCGTCGCCGTGCCCTTGCTCGGGCCCCGGTTTGTAATGGATCGCTTTCGCGAGTCGCAGCCGCGTGGCGCGCGCCTTTCGCGCCTTCATGGCCGTGCGCAGCCGGTACGCCGAAGACCGTCTGGCCGAATCCGTCGCTGACGGAGTCAACCAGTACGTCGTCCTTGGCGCGGGGCTTGACACCTTCGCCTATCGCAATCCCTTTCCGCAGTTGCGCGTCTTCGAAGTCGACTTCCCCGCCACGCAGGAGTGGAAGCGTGGCCTGCTCAGCGAGGCCGCCATCGCCGAGCCCTCCAGCCTCACCTTCGTTCCACTTGACTTCGAGCACAAGACGCTCGCCGCGGGACTCGCCGAGGTCGGATTCGACGCCGGCAAACCCGCTTTCTTTGGCTGGCTCGGCGTTGTTCCATACCTTACGCTTGAGGCCTTTCGCGCCACCTTGGAGACAATTGCCACGTTGCCCCCCGGAACGGCCGTCAGCTTCGATTACGGGCTGTCGCCGCACTCATTCAGCCCGCTCCGGCGCATCGCGTTCAATGCCCTGGCTGCGCGCGTCGCAAAAGCGGGTGAGCCTTTCCATCTCTTTTTCACGCCCGACGACCTCGACGCCGAGTTTCGCCGCGCTGGGTTTCGGCGTTTCGAACAATTGGACTCTGCGCAACTAAACGCGCGCTACTTTGCCGGGCGGAGCGACGGCTTGCATCTCCCGTCGCCTGGGCTGGGCAAACTTGCTACCGCGTGGGTTGAGAAATTGGAGAGAAGCGATGCATAGAATCCGCAAGGCTCAGCAAGCAGATCGAGATCAAATTGTGGCGATGCGACTGCTCCTTTGGCCCGGCAGCTCGGCTGAGGAGCAGCGGCAGGAGTTCGACGCCCTAATGTCTTCGGAAATGTCCGGCACGCTTCCGGGAGCTATTTTCGTTGCAGAAAATCAAAACGGCGCTCTGCTCGGTTTTCTCGATGCCGGCCTGCGCTCCCACGCCGATGGCTGCGATACCACACAGCCCGTCGGATTTGTCGAGGGCTGGTTCGTTCATGAGTCAAGCCGCAACCAGGGTATCGGCCGCGAACTGATGCGCGCCGCAGAAGAGTGGGCTCGCGCTCTGGGTTGCGTCGAGATGGCCTCGGATGCGTTGATCACCGAGGAAGTATCGCTTCGGGCGCATGAGGCCATGGGCTTTGAAGTCGTCGATCGCTGCGTTCATTTTCGTAAAGCGTTCGAGCGTCCAAAATCCTCAGGCACGCGCGATCTTTAGTGAGCCATCAACCAACCTTCCAGCTCCGCCGCGCCGCTATACTTGGGTCAGGATGACTCGCCGATTCTGCGCCTTTGTGTTTTCAATGCTGGTCCCTGCCGTTGTCGGCTGCGGCTACCACACGCTCGGCGCGGCCACGCATCTACCTCCCGATGTCAAAACACTTGCTGTGCCTGTGTTCGCTACCCGCACTGACACCAGCGGCACTGAAACGGCAATGACTGAGGCCGTGATCCGCGAGTTCCAGGCACGCACTCGTTTTCGCGTGATCTCCCACACTGGCCCCGATGCCGACGCGGTGTTGCACGGCACAATTCTCAAGCAGTCAACCGTGCCGCTTACTTACAACGCCGCCACGCAGCAGTCGTCCAGTTTTGAGATTACTGTCGTGGCCTCAGTTACGCTCACCGCCAGAGACGGCAGAGTCCTTTACAAGAACAACAACTACGTCTTTCGCGAGCAATATCAGTCCACCACCAATCTGCCCACCTTTCTTCAGGAAGATCCGGCCGCCATTCAGCGCCTGTCGCGCGAGTTTGCCAGCCAGCTTGTCGCCGACGTGCTCGAAGGTTTCTGAGCGCCGCCGCAGCCGAAAAATTGCGCCATCCGCTGGCCAAACGCACTTCTCCCAAAATTTGCTTTTTGCGCAAGCCCTCTGAACCCAGCCCGGCGCAAGTGGGACAACGTTAAAGTTTGCTCCGGCATCAAGGAAAAGTGGGGGGTATGCAATGCGTCCAAAACTAGCTTCAGCAATTTTTGTTGCTGCAATTTCTGTGTTATTCCTTCCTGCTTCTCTCTCTCTCGCGCAAATCACAGGGCAAATCCAAGCCGATATTCATCACCGTTTCATCGTTGCTGACGCCACCCTTCCGCCCGGTCACTATATCTTTCGCATGTTGAGTAGCAGCGATCCGAACGTCATGACCGCGACAAGCGCAGACGGCAACGCCGGCATCGAGTTTCTTGTGCGCGAGGCGATCGACTCGCACACTCCCAAGCACACAGAGCTGGTATTTAACCGCTACGGGAACAAGGAGTTTCTGACGCATGTTTATGAGGCCGGAAACAAATCTGGCGTCGCGGTTGCGCTCACTTCGCGCGAAGAAGCGCGCCTGAGAAAGAGCGGCAAAACTCCATTCGAGCACACTGAAGAACAAGCGCATTGAAGAAATACATCGCGCGGGCGTTGCATAGGCGGGCTCAGTAGCCTTCGGCAATTGCGTCGTCATCAGGCAATTCGAAATCTCGCATCCACTGGCCGCCAAGTGATAATCCGGCGAAAGGAAAGCGGAATTCGCACCTTGCATTGCAGCCGCAGACCGCACTTATCCCGCACTTCTCTTGATTCCTGCCCACTTTTCCATGCTGGCCTTCACGCCGTCGGCACAGTATCCTGTAGGCGCATGAAGAATGCACCGATTCGGCGGCCTGCTCGCATTGCTGCCCAGAGCGCCGCGCCCAGCAAGGTCGGACCCGAGGGGGTCAGCCGTTGACCACCTCACGTTCCGGCGCGGGTTTCGCCGCTGTCGACCGCTTTGTTTCGGAGATTGAAGCCGCCGCGGCAGGCACTGGCAAACTGCGGCATGGCTACGTATTGGCCGGTGACGAGATCTTCCTTCTCGATCGCTGCCGCGCCGCCGTTATCAAGGCCTTTGTGCCGCCCGATCTCCGCGATTTCTGCCTCTCCGATCTCGACCTGAGCTCCACCTCCATCTTTGAAGCGCTCGACCGCGCGCAAACGCCGTCGCTTATGGCGCCATTCCAGGTTCTCTTCATCCGCAATGTGCGCCAGCTCTATACGCGCGGCGCTAAAAAGGATGAGTTTGCTGCGCTCGATCGCTACTTCCGCTCTCCCAATCCGCAGGCGCTGCTCCTGTTCATCGCCGATTTTCTGCGCATACCGTCAGACACGCGGCGCATGGATCTCGACGACCGGAATCGCTACGAGCGCCTGAAAGAAACGCTCGGCGAGCACTGCGGCATGGTGGAACTGGCCCGCGTCAACGAAGAAGACGCCATGCGCTGGGCCGTGGCCACCGCGCAAGAGGCCGGTGTTCGCCTCGAAGGCGACGCTGCACGTGAGCTCGTTGACGCGCTCGGCGCGGACATGATGCTCGTCTCATCTGAGCTCGAGAAACTTTTGCTCTATGCATCCGGCCGTCCCCGCATCACGCTGGGCGACGTGGAAACGATGGTGCTTGCCGCCAAGCAGCGCTCGCTCTACGAACTGACTGACGCTATAAGCGCCCACGATCGCGTTCGTGCGCTGGCGCTGCTGCAGGGACTGCTTAATAGCTCCGACGCCGGTGAGGACTCGGCCATCGGCCACCTCTACATGCTGGCCCGCACCTTCCGCCAGATGCTCGTGATTCTGGAAAAGAACGTGCGCGACTCGCGCGCCATCTGGCAGGCGCTGTGGCAAGGCTTTCGCATGCCGCCCTTTGCCGCCGACGACCTCATCCGCCAGGCGCGACGCTACAAAAGCCGCCGCGAGCTCACCCGCGCTCTCCGCCTCGTAGCACGCGCCGATCTTGAACTGCGTTCTTCGCCACCAGACAAGCGTCTGGTTCTCGAGCGGCTGGTCTACGAGCTCGCATCTGAGCCCAAACCATCTCAGCCTTCGTGGGCCTCGTCGCAGCTATCCTTCGAGACATAGGTCTCTCGGGGCTCAATTTTGTACAAAAAAGGGGTGCCCCAGGTCTCGCTTTTGAGACCTGGGATTGGCAATCGCTAAGCTCGAAATCATGTATTCGAAGTCGGCCTCACCGGAATTTGCTCATCCCCATCGCTGCCCGCAAATCGATGCGTCTCTCCTTCACCGTACGCCGTGCCGTTTCAGCCACGGCCCGTACTCCTTATCCTCGTGCTGGATGTGCTTGGTGAGCCAGTCGCTCAAAAATCGCAGCAAGTGAATGTTGATGCTTCCGTCCCCGCGCTCATAGCGCGCCATAAACTCCTCTACCTGTTTCGTCAGGTCGGTGTGGTGCGTGCGGTGCCTCGCCAGGCCCGGATAGTTCGTGGCTTCCATCAACTTCTCTTCAAACGAGAAATGTTCACGCGTATACTTCACTAGCTTCTTTAGCAACGAACCGGTCACGCTCTGCGCCTGCCCCGCCATCATGGCGCCGTGCAGCTCGTTCACAATTTTGAAAAGACCGGTGTGCTGGCCGTCGAGTGCTTCCACCCCGACCGAAAAGTTCGTGCCCCACGTCAAAAGTGCCATAAGAATTCTCCCGCCGGCGGCTGCCAGTTAAAACGTTATCGGAGAAAATTCAAAGAAGTTGAGGCGTGCCCCCCTAACCAATCGTCCGGCGGCCGAATCCTGTCGCGATGCGCATCACCTGACGCCATGCTCCCGGAGCCACGGCCCGTATCCCTGATCGGTGCTCTCAATGTGGTTCAGAAACCCGTGGTGCAGCTCGCACAACAGCGGCCGCAAAGGCAGCGCTTCGCCGTATTGCAGCCGATGCGCAGCCTGCAGAATCTCGGCCAACATTCTGTGGTGCTCGGCGCGATGCTCCTCCAGCCCCGCAAAGCCGGTCTGCGCCATCAGCTGCTCTTCGGTTGCAAAGTGCATGCGCGTAAACTCAATTAGCTGGTCCAGCAGCTCACTCATCCTTTCGCGCCCGCTGCCGTGCACCAGCGCCTGGCGCAGCTCGTTGATTGCGTCCATTAGAATGCCGTGCTGGTCGTCCATCGCGCGAATGCCCACAGTGCAGGCGTGATTCCAGGTAAGAAGCGTCACATGAGCCTCCGCCAATGACCAATGCATCTATCGGATACACGCGAAGAAACGTTAGTAGCTCGCTGCAAAAGTTTGTGACGAAGGTTTTTCCGGCGCATGCCGCCTGCGGCCTGGCGCACAATGGAATGGATGCACTCAACGGAATGGATGCAACTGGTCACCCCCGCCAACCTTGTCGCCGCCCTCCTCACGCTCATCCCGTTTCTGGCCGTGGCGTTTTTCCCGCAGGCCGCGGTCGCCCGCGTGCGAACGCTCCCCATGTGGGCACAGCTCGCATCTCCCGCCGCATTGTGCATTCCCTATCTCATCGTCTCTTGCAGCGCGGGCGTCTTCCGCTGGGGATGGTTCGCACTTTACGCAGCACTTCCTGTCGCCATCGCATTCCTGCTGTGGCAGGCGGCACGTGCCGATGCGGCGCAGCGCGGCAACTGGCGCGACTTTCTTATTTTGATTGTGCTGGGCCTGTCCGTCGATCTGCGCTGGTTTGAGGGCGCATGGCCGCCGCACCTCGCCATCTTCAACAAGATTCTTCTTCTCGATGCGGGCATCTACGGGTTCGTTCTCATACGCCAACTCGAGGGAACCGGCTTTGACCTGCGCTTGCGCCTCAAAGATTTGGGGCTAGGCCTGCGTGAAGCCGCCTTCTACACCCCCATCGCGCTTGTTTTTGGGCTATGGCTCGGCTTCCTCCACGTGCACAGCCAGTGGCGAGGCTTCGTATTCATGATTCTCGCCTGGCTCTTCACCTTCTTCTTCATCGCCGTGCCGGAGGAGTTGTTCTTCCGCGGCTGGCTCCAGAACCTGCTCGAAAAGCGCATCGGCCGCCACGGCGCCCTCTTCCTCACCGCAGGCCTCTTCGGTCTCGCTCACTTCAACAAGCGCACCACGGGCTTCAACTGGCGCTACGTCATTCTCGCCGCCCTTGCCGGAATCTTCTACGGTCGCGCCTGGCGGCAAGAGCGTCGCGTTGGCGCTTCGGCGGTGACGCATGCCACGGTCGATACCATCTGGTCCCTATGGCTGCGCTAGGTGATAGCGACGATGCGGATGGCTGTGCGCGCCGTAAGTCAAATACCCCAGCCCCACCCGCATGTTATGGTCCACCGGCCCCGGAATCGTCATGGCCACGGCAATGCCGAGGATCGCGTGCGCAATCATCAGCGGATAAAGATTGCGGTAGCGCAGAAAGAGCAGGCACGCCACGAATCCCCATAGCAGAGTAATCGGCGCGAGCACCGGATTAGGCAGATGTGCCGCCGCAAAAAGCACAGACGCAGTCAGAGCCGCAATCCACGGCTTCGGAATCACGCGCAAAAACCGCAGCACAAAAAATCCCTGCAGCAGGAACTCCTGCACGCCGGTCCAGATGGCGTAGGCGCAATAGGTCGCAACAAATGCCAGCGGGCCGGCCGGCAACAGCAGCATGTGCATCCGAGCAGCAATCAGAACCGCCGCGCCAGCCACCGCCAGCGCCGCCACGGCGATCCAGAGCGAGCGTCCAAAGTTCGCCGTGCGCAGGCCCATCGCCTTCCAGCCGTCGAACGAGATGCTCGTAATGACGACAATCGCTGCAGCCGCCACAATCCACAGGAATCGCTGCCAGGGCCGCGGCGTCCATATCACAGAAAGGATCAGCCCATAAGCAACGACGATCTCAATCCACTCGCGCACCTTGCTACGCTCGCGAACACGCATCTGCTGCGCCTGCGACGAAGATGCGGTCTGCTCCATGACCCCGATGCTAATGCAATCTCCCGCAGCGATTCCACACGGCGGTTACCACGCAGCACTCAACGCTCGTCATCTCGCCGGGCGAAGACCACTCCGTCCGGGGCTTCGCTAACTTTGTGATCCCTGACCCCTGATCCCTACTCCAGTATCACCGCGACCTCCGGCTCGTTGCCTCGCGTCGTCAGTGTAATCGCCGCCGCCAGAATCAGCGCTCCGCCCAGCCACGCATACGGACCCAGCTGCTCGCCCAGCAGTTCCACGCCCAGCACCGAGCCAAGCGCTGGCTCAATATTCAAGAACACCCCCGCGCGCGAGGCCGGAACGTGGTGGATGCCCCAGTTCCACAGCAGCGTAGTTGTTGCTGTACACATCACGCCGCTGATCGCCAACGCAATCCACGCTGTCGTACTCACATGCGCAAACGGAATCGGCTGCACTTTTTCGCCCGTCCACGGGGCCAGCAGGTGCGATCCGTAGATCCACACCAGCAGCATTACCGTTCCCGAATAGATGGTGTAGGCCGTCACCACCGGCGGACTGTGCGTCTTCATCAGCTTCTTGCTCAACAAAATCCACGCCAGAGCCGTGAAAAGCGAGGCGATCACGAACAAATCACCCGTAAGGGAAGGCGTCTCGCGCCCGGTCGTCGCGCGGCTACCGCCTAGCACCACCATCGCCGCGCCACATGTGGAACCGCACAGCGCCAGCCAGCCAATCCAGTCGAGCCGCTCGCCCGCAAACAGCGCCGCGGCCGCCGCCAGCAGCACCGGCATCGCGCCCACCATTAGCGCCGCGTGGCTCACGGTGGTCAGCGCCAGCCCGTGAAACTGCAGCAAGAATTGGATGGGAATGCCGAACAGCGCCGCCAGCAGCAGGGTTCGCGTCTCGCCTGCCGTCAGACGTACGCGATGCGTCAGGATCACCGGCAGCATGCCCACGCAGGCAAACAGAAAGCGGTACAGCACCATCGACTCCACGCTCATCTCATTCAGCGCGAGCCTGCCAAAATAAAAGCCCGTCCCCCAAAAGGTTCCCGCCAGCGCGCACGCGCCGTATCCCAGCAACCTGAATTGCCCGTTCTCCGCTCTCTGCCCTGACATTCCTCTTTAGGGTCGCACACGCCACTGCAATAGGTTTCGTTCCTCGACACACCCCGCGCGTCGCAGCCGCCGTGCCGTTCGGCCACACCCCAAATCGCCCCACTTCAATCGCCTCAGGCCCCGCACTTTCAGTGTCAAGGCTCCATCGGCGAAAATACTCTTCGATGGTGTGCGGGCTCGGAATCGTGCGGACTGGTTATCAACGTGGGGTCTCCGCGTCTTGCGCGGCTTTAGTCCTGGCTCTCGCTCTCATGCTCGCGTCGCCGTCCGCCCGCGCCCAAATCGTCGATGCGCCCGCTCCCAACGCGCCCCCGGTCAAACAGCGCTACCTCATCAACAAATTTCCTGATAAGCCCACGCTCGCGCCGAAGTGGACCATCCCCATCGATTCCCTTGGCTTTACCGCACCGGGCCTCATCTACCTCGGCTCCCGCAACGCCCTCGTCTCGCTCGACTTCATCTCCGAGGACCGTCTGCTCTTCACCTTCCGCATCCCCGGCCTGCTGCACCGCGACGCCGCCAACCAGGAGAGCGATGAGCGCGAAATTCGCGCCGTGGTGCTTGCCCTGCCCCAGGGCAATGTCGTCGCCGAATCCTCATGGACCGTCCACGATCGCGTGCGCTATCTGTGGATGCTCTCGAACGGCCATTTCCTGCTACGTGACCGCAACAATCTCCTCGAGGGCGACGCCTCGCTCACCTTAAAGCCCTACCTCGACTTCCCCGGCGCCCTGCTTTGGCTTGACATGGATCCCTCGCAGCAATTTCTCGTCACCAACTCGCGTGAGCCTGAAACGCCGCCGCAAAAATCCCCTGCAACCGGCGACTCAGCTCAGGCCTCCACTTCATCCACGACTGCGCCCAGCCTCGCCCCCAACCCGGACTCTGCCCAGGACTCAACCCAGGACTCCCAGGATTCCGCCGCTGCCAGCAATCCGCCCGATCTCGTCGTCCGCGTCCTGCAACGCAAATCCGGCCAGGTTCTGCTCGTCAGCCGCGTCCGCGCCGCCGTGCATTTACCCATCAACTCCCTCGGCTATATTGAGAATCTTCGCGGCCGCGCCGCCAACTGGATGCTCGACCTGAGCTACTTCACCGGCGGCACCAAAATGCTCGGCGGCGTGGAATCCTCCTGCGAGCCCGAGGACGACTTCCTCTCCGAGCAGGAGATTCTCGTCAGCGCCTGCGGCTCCGGCGGAGAAAGCAAGCTGGTCGCCCTAACCACCGCCGGCCGCACCCTCTGGATCTCCCAGGCGCCGCCCACCGAGGTCTGGCCCCGGCTCACAGTCGCGGCCAACGGCTCGCGCCTTGCATGGGCAACGCTCGATACCGACCGCGCCATCAACTCCTATGCCCCCATGGATGCTGACGATGTCAAAGAGCAGTCCGTCACAGTCTTCGACGCGGCCAACGGAGACATCGCGCTGGTCTCGCCGCTCAGCCCCATCTTCGATGCCGGCGGCAATGTCGCTATCTCCCCCTCGGGCCGCCGCGTGGCCCTCATCAATGAGGGAGTCATCCAGGTCTTTGACCTGCCCGCGCCCCCTCCGCTCCCCGCCGATACCGCCGCCGCCCACCCCGCTCACTAATCAGGCACTCTATACCCCTTCACCCCGGTCTCCCACCCCTGATCCCCGGTTTTTAGGTACACTGAGCGACGGGGGTTTCTTTCTTGGCGACGGCGGTTCTCCATTACGCAGCCGCGGCGGTCACTGACCGCGGTCGCAAGCGCCCTTCCAACGAAGATGCTTTTGCCTACTCCGTCGAGCATGGAGTCTTTGTCATCTGCGACGGCATGGGCGGCGCCGCTGCCGGAGAAATCGCCAGCTCCCTCGCCGTCGACGAGGTTATGCAGCGGCTCACCAGCCGCAATCCTGAAAATGCATTTCCCGCTGAAGCTGAGGTGGCCGTCGCGGCCGCCAATCAGGCCATCTTCACCCGCGCCGAGCGCAGCCAGAAGCTCAGCGGCATGGGCACCACGCTCGTCACCCTGCTTGTGCAGGAGCGCCACGCCTGGCTCATCAATGTTGGCGACAGCCGCGGCTACCGCCTTCGCAACTCCCATCTCGAGCAGATCACCGTCGATCACTCCCTCGTCGAAGAGCAGATGCGCATGGGCCGCATGAGCCAGCAGGAAGCGCTGCACTCCCCGCTGCGCAACGTCATCACGCGCGCCCTGGGAACGCAGAACTGCGTCTCTCCCGATGTCTTCGAGCTTGAGGTCGAGCCCGGCGACCTCTTCCTGCTCTGCTCTGACGGTCTCACGCGCGAGCTGTCCGATCCCCTCATCGAGTCCATGCTGCAGCTCGACCTTCCTCTCGCGGATCTCTGCGCGCGCCTCATCGCCGCCGCCAACCAGGCCGGTGGCCACGACAACATCACCTGTCTCCTCGTCCGCGCGGGAGCCTAGCGCCGCCCGCCCATTTACGCGCCGGAAATGAGTCGCGCGTGAAATTGATCCAAACTGAGGTCGGAGGGATTTGGAGATGACCGCTCTATCAGCGCAACAACAAGCCATGGTCGCTTTGTTCCAGCAACATGTGGGTGCGGAGCTTGGCGGGGACCTCGACACGACGTTGAACACGATGAGCGACGATCCCCATCTCAATCACGTTCCCACCATGGCCGGAGGCGTTGGGCGGGAGGGGGTGCGTGCCTTTTACCGCGATCATCTTGTCGGAAAATTCTTTCCGCCGGATGTGAAGATGACGAACGTCTCAACCACGGTCGGACTGGATCAGATCGTGGAGGAGCTCTTCATCAGCTTCACCCACACGACGCAGATTGATTGGCTCCTGCCCGGCGTTCCTCCCTCCGGCAAGTTCGTTGAGATGGCGGTGGCCGTCGTCGTAGGGTTCAAGGATGGCAGGATATCCCACGAACACATCTACTGGGATCAGGCTGGCGTGCTGGTGCAGGTCGGATTGCTCTCTCCCGCCGGCCTGCCAGTGTGCGGCGCCGAAAGCGCTCGTAAAGTCCTCGATCCCAAATTGCCGCCGCGCGTCTTCTGATCTCACCGCCTGGCGTCACGCAGCCATTTTTGAACGAAGTGGGTCGCGCCTCAAGCGGGGTGCCCGGTCCAGGCTCTGCTTGGGCGCGATTTCAACGGATTGGAGCGCGTGAGGCCTTCAGGGTTACAGCTCGCAAAAATCGGCCAGCTTCACCCCGGAAGAAGGCATGATACTAGCCCCTGCGCGTATTCCCGTCGCCGCAGCGCGATCGGCACGTCACCTCAATGCTGGTCTCCCGAGTGGTGCCGCCAATCCCAGTATTGCTTCTGGTCGGCCGCGCTGCGCTTATTAAAGTCCATGTGATCCCGGTGCGTGTTGTGTTCCCATTGAACGTAGTAGCCGTCCTCCGTACCCCACGCATGGTAGTCGTGATAGTAGGGGTCGTACACGCGCGCATGAACCGCGCAACCCGTCATCAATACCGGTGAGGCGAATACCGCCGCGAGCAACACTGGACCGACTTTCCTGAACATTGAACGCATAACCTTCTCCTTTTCTGCCCGCGCCGGTCTTTGATTTACCGGCGTGCCGCCACTCATCCTGCGAGTGGCTCGTGGAATGGATACGTCAACCAGGACAATGCAATCAAGCCGAAAGAAAATCTTCACCGCCCGTGCCTGTCGGCTCAGCACGGCAAACACTGATGCGACGCTCGCCGCCACCGCCCTCAGCGCTTCAATGGTGGATGCGCCGCGCGGAACTCGGGTTTTCTCGCCGTCCACGCCTTCCAGCCAGTCTGAGCGACATTCTCACGGCCCGTCAGGTTCAGCACGTGCTTGCGATGCCCGGCTAGGAGTCTTGAATATACGTAGTACATTTGTTGGTGTACACTGTACGCATGAGCAGGGATCGCATCTTCGCTGCTGCCAAAACCATCCTCGATCGCGAGGGCATCCCCGGTCTCACCATCCGCAAGGTCGCCCAGTGCGCGGACATGTCGCCGATGGCGATGTACCGCCATTTCGCCGACAAGGACGCGCTGCTCAACGCCCTCATGCAGGACGGCCTCGCTGCCTGGGAGAAGATGGTGCGCGCCATCCGGGCCAAAGACCCGATCGATTGGCTCCTGGCGGTGGGCGAGGCCTATCTAGACTTCGCGCTCCACCAGCCCCATCGCTTCGATGCGGCCTTCTTCCTGCCTGCTCCCGAGGCCCGTCAGTTTCCCGACGATTTCGTGGCCGGCCGTTCGCCGGTGGTGGCGCTGATCATGGTGCGTATCGATCAGGCCAAGGCTGAAGGCAAACTGGGCAGCAAGCCCGCGCTCGAAATGGCGCTGGCGTTCGTGGCCTTCGGGCAGGGATTCGTCTCCATGCATCGCGCCCGGCGATTTTCCAGTGACAAACAGTTCCGTGCGCTCTTTCACACTGCACAACAACACTTGCTCGATTCCTACAAACCGTCTGGGAGGCACAAATGATTCCTGTGTTAGCGGCCGTGCTCAGCGGCATCATGTTCTATCTGTCGCAGGGATTTGACAATGTGTGGGCACTGGCCTGGTTCGCGCCCGTGCCGCTGTTGTGGCTCGCTTACGGAAAGACGCCCCTGTGG
The DNA here is from genome assembly GCA_963841095.1 of uncultured Acidobacteriaceae bacterium. Classification (GTDB taxonomy): domain Bacteria; phylum Acidobacteriota; class Terriglobia; order Terriglobales; family Acidobacteriaceae; genus Telmatobacter. Next base: position 90,243 of record CAWJBE010000021.1, on the reverse strand, counting down.
AAGGTGATGGCGGCAAGTGCTGCCGCCGCCCTGGCAGGCGTGGGCTATATCCTGCAATATCCATACCATCCACCGTTGTTTATACTCATCCCGGTTCTGGCGATTTACGTCGCGGAGTTCTGCATCGCGGTGTGGTTCGCGCGCTTTGTGCAGAACCGTGCCACCCCGCTGGCTGCGCTGTTCGCATTTCCGGCGTGCTGGACAGCCTTCGAATTCCTCAGCGAGCTTGCCGCTCCGAATGGAACCAATGGCTCGTGGGCCTATAGCCAGATGTCCGCGCCAGTATTGATCCAGAGCGCTTCGCTGTTCGGGATGTACGCCGTCACCTTCCTGATCTGTCTGTTTGCCAATACCCTCGCCATGGCGTTGCGGGCAAAGCGGCAGGCAGCCGTCGCAATCGGCGTTGGCGCTTTCCTTTGCGTAGCCAATGTGGTGTTCGGACTCGTGCGCCTGGCAGAGCCGCAGCCGGACGTGATACGGGTCGCTGGGATCGTGGACGAATCGGCGGCCGCGAATTCCTGGCGTGCCCATACCGTGCCGGACGACCTCAAGATCACTGAGACCTATGCAGGAGAGATCCGCCAGGCAGCTCAGGAAGGCGCCGCCTTTGTAGTTACGCCGGAAGGCGGGATGGCGTCGATCTCTGAAATGCAAGATGCCATTGTGGCGCCACTCGCCGCTGCTTCCGCCCACACCGGAGTGCAGATCATCGCCGGTTTCCACTCGGACAAGCCGGCAGCCGATTTCGCGCTCGCCATCACCCCCGATGGAGCGATCCAACGCTATGACAAGCGCCACTTGGTGCCGGGCCTTGAGAACCGCTTTACTCCGGGCCATGCCTCGGGCTGGCTGGGTGACGGGCGCGCCGTGCAGATTTGCTTTGATATGGACGTCCCCTCGACGGTCCGCCCTGTCGCGGCCAATGGCGTCCGGTTGATGGCTGTGCCAGGCGGCGATTTCGGCATCGACCGCTGGCTGCACGGGCGCCTGGCGGTGATGCGCGGCGTCGAAAACGGATTTGCCGTCGTGAGGCCTGCCCATCATGGCATGGTGTACGCCAGCGATGCCGAAGGGCGTCTGGTCGCCTCCCAAAAGGATGTGCCCGCGGGCGTTACCATGGTCGTCGCCAATCTTCCGCTCGGCCCGGGCCCCACGTTCTATACCCGCATCGGCAACGCCTTCGCATGGCTATGCGCAGCCGCGGCGTTCGCACTGGGCGCACTTTCCATCTTCGGCCGCAGGAAGATGGCGCCCGTGACAACTTCCGGCGAGCTTTAGCTCTCCGTGCGGGCTCGCACGATTGCTAAACAAGGAACTTTCGGAGGTGATAACCGCCGGAGCCTCACCCGGCCACGTTCCTGCCCGGCACAAGTGACCTCTCTCTGAAGTTCGGACCATAAATGCATGGTCATCTTGGGCGAAGTTTGGCCGAGTTCCCGGCCAAACTCGGGCGAAGGAACTGCATTTGGTGTTCTCAACTTAAGTCACGAACCTCAGGCACACCACCGCTACGAGCGCGCGAATTCAAGCAGCGGACCAGCTTCGTGATTATCGAGCGCTTGTAAGGCCTGGATATAACGCGCGCGCACAATGTCCGCATCGCTGAGGCTGCCCCTTCCCCAGGAGAACCGCTCTTTCCCCAGTTGCATCACCAGCAGATCCGCCATTAGGCGGGAGTGGCGTCCATTGCCGTTTGCAAATGGATGAATCTGCACCAGTCGATGGTGAAAGCGCACCGCGATCTCGTCTGGCGGATATGTCTTGTATTCGATCCGTGCCTTCGTGTCGTCCAGCAAGATGCGCGCGGCCGCAGCAATCTCCCAGTGCGCAATGCCAAGATTGCGTTCGCTGGTCCTGAACCGTCCAGCCCAGCGCCACACGTCCCCCAGCATGCGTCGGTGCAGGTCTTGCACGAATTTCTCGCTCAAAACGTCGCGGCGGCGGGCGAGCGCCCAGGTCTGCGCCCGCTCGATGTTCTCCTGTTCCGCATTTAATTCGGAGCGGTAGGCGATATGCGAAGGAATCAGATCGAGCGTTTCTTCCGGCATCAATCGAGTCGCCGCGGCGTCTCGACTTTCAAAGAGATCGGCCACAGGTTAGTCCCAGAACAGCCGTGGATTTGTTTCGCGAACGACTTCGTCTATGCGCGCGGCGGCGTCCCTCTCCGGCGCTCTCTGATCCTCGAGGAGCATCGAGTGCTCTACTGGTTCCAGCCGCCGGCGGGCAAATTCCCGCGCGCGCTCGCGCACTGTTGTCTCCAACGACTTGTTGGGAACGAGCGCGTAGATGAGCGTGCAATCCAGAGCTTCGGCCGTTCGCCGCAGCGTCGCCAACTCGATGCTGCCTTTCGCCTCCGAGCGCTCCAGGCCGACGATTGACGGCTGCTTGACCCCCATGCGGGCCGCCAGTTGCGCTGTCGTCATGCCGAGCGCCTCGCGCACAGCTTTAATCCACCCCCTCGCAGGAGGAGTGAATTGTGCAATTGGACCGATCGATGCGAATCGGTCATCGAGATGCAAGCGGGCTTGAGCGGCAAGACGTTGCTTTTTCATAGTGCAAAGCCTTCATCAGGAGATTGCGGATAGATTATGGCCTATCAAAACTTAATTAGTCAATAGTCCAAATACTATTAATATTACTAATTATGATAGATTATAAGCTATTAAATAACCAAATCTGAACTGCCAAGATCCATCGCGATGGCGGCTGGCCCGCCGTAACGGAATCTAAAAATCGGATGCCCCACTCAAGCTCCGCTTGGGTGGGTTGTCGCGCGGTCAACTCGCAGCCCCGCTTACCGCTTCACCCCATCGCGTCGTCAAGCCCCTGCGCCCCTAACCCGTTCCATCCACGACACTTCCATTTGCAGGTTAATTCCCAATTGAGCGCACAATAGTCCTAGCCTCACCAAAAAGAAGCGGGCGACTGAAACCTGACCACTGACAACTGTCTCTGGACCACTGACAAATACCTTTGACAATTGCCCTTTTCCGGAGCACAACGCCGTAAACAACACAGGATAACCCCTTTGGATTGAATATTTAGATGGATAACCCATTTGCTATCAGTTGGTTAGCGTCATGGTGAGAACATGCAAACCGTTGAAAGGAAGGTGCTTAACTCAAAAAACCACCGGGGCAAGGGGGTAGGGGAAAATGGGTACCGAAGAGTAAACACCCCGCCGACCAGCCACAAAGAAAGGCGAACAACCAGCCGGCATCTCTCTCCGGCTACAGGCCACAGGCTACCGGCCACCGGCCAGCTCCGCCACGAGCACCGACACTCGGCAGCTAACAGCTAGAAGCTGGAAGCTGCTTCTCTGCTCTATGCTCCTATAATGTTCGGCAACGAACATGCCCGACATTGAAACGCTGCTAACGCGCTGGCAATCGGCCGGCGTCCTCGATGCGGAGACGGCTGCCCGCATCCGCGACCACGAGGCGCAATCCGCCGCAGGCGCACCCGCCGGTCTCAAGTGGCAGGGAATTACAGCACTTATTCTCGGCGCCATCCTGCTGGCCTGCGGCGTGGTGCTGTTTGTCTCCGCCCATTGGGACGAGATGGCTCCCGGCGCGCGCTACCTGCTCGTCATGGCGATGGTCGCCGTCTTCCACATCGGCGGCGGCCTGGCACGCACCGGTTTCCGCGGGCTGTCTACAGCGCTCCATGCGGTGGGAACCGTGGCCACCGGCGCAGCCATCGCGCTCGTCGGACAGATCTTCAATATTCAGGAGCACTGGCCGGCCGCAGTGCTTCTCTGGGCGCTGGCCGCGCTCGCCGGCTGGGTGCTGCTGCACGACCAGGCACAGCAAACGCTGGCACTGCTGCTCGTTCCTGCCTGGATTTTTTGCGAGATCGGCTTCCGCAGCGATGGCTACATCGGCGATGGCGTCTACATGGGCCGCCTTTGTTTTACTTGGGCCATCCTCTACATCACATTTTTTCTCGGCTCGCGCCGCAAAGTTGTGCAGGGAATTCTCTTCGCCGCCGGCGTCATTGGCGCGGTCACAGGCATCGTGATGATGCTATCGAACTGGACTTCGTGGTCGAGCCAGCAGAGCTTGATTCCCTTCAGTACGCGCGTCTGGGCCTGGATCGCCATCGCAGCCCTGCCGCTGATCGTCGCCGCATTTCACGGCCACAAGGGCCTTATTCCCGTGGCCGCTGCCATCGGCTTCGCGCTTGCGCTGCCGTGGTGCTACCGCTCCTGGACTGAGTCTCACAAATGGGGCAACGGCGCCACGGCCACCTACAACCGCACCGATCCCAACCTGCTCGCGCACGCGCTGGCGGCCGCCTTCGCCGTCTTCCTCTGTTGGTGGGGAGTGCGCCGGCTCTCGCGCGCTCTCGTCAACCTCGGCATCGTAGGATTTGCTTCCGCCGTCGCATGGTTCTACTTCAGTGACGTCATGACCGCGATGAACCGCTCGCTCGGCCTCATCGGCCTCGGCATCCTCTTCCTCGCCGGCGGCTGGGCGCTGGAAAAAATGCGCCGCGGCATTCTGGCGCGCATGTCTCCGCCGAATGCGCCGACAAACCCCACCGCTGCCAACGGAGGTGCGCTATGAAGATCGGCCGTCTCACGCTCTCCGGTGTCTCCGTCGCGCTGCTCGTCTTCCAGTTGCTTTTGGTGTCGTCCATCGCAGGCAAGTACCTCTACCAGCGCTGGCGCTGCCCCCGTGTCTGGACCCGCGCCGCTGCCTTCGATCCGCGTTTGCCCATGCGCGGTCGATACTTGAGCCTCCGTCTCACCGTCGACGGCTGCCAAAGCACGCTGCCCTCCGCCAAAGACGCAACCTTCCCACGCGACGTGAATGGCGCCATAAAGCCTGGACCATTTGTCCTGCGCCCGCAGCCCGTCTACTTCCGCGCCAACCTGAGGGTGGAGAATAATAGGCTCGTGGCCCTGCGCATAGAAGGCCAGGAGAACAGCACAGCAGGAGAAGAGGTTGCCGCCCTGCCCGGCGCGCCCTGCGACCAGATGCGCCTCGAATCCCCCGTGGACTTCTACATCTCCGAGCAGGCGCCGAGTCCGGTCCCGCTCAAGCTGGGAAGCGAGCTGTGGATTGAGACCACGATCCCGCCAAACGGCCCGCCGCGCCCCATCCAGCTTGCACTCAAACAGGACGGCGCGTGGAAGCCGCTGGCGTTTCAGTAGGTGTTTGCTTTGCTGTAGCCGCCGCAATCGCTGTCAGGAGAACTTCGAAGGCGTCAGCCTTTTCCCGCGGCGTTCAGGTCGGCCAAGCCCTCAGGCAACGCCATCTCTACGCGCTTCGCCGTCACGTCAATCCGCTTCACGTAGCTCTTGGCGAAGGGAATCAGCACCTCGCCGGCCGCTCCACGAACGACCAGCAGCGGCGCCGTTCCCGCTGTCCGATCCACATCCTCGATCGTGCCCACCGCAACAGGTTCCGTCTGCGTCACGTCCACAAGAATGCAGCCAATCAGGTCGCTGATGTAAACCTCGTCTTCGCCAAGCTCCATGCGGCCCGCGCGCGGAATCGCCACAATCAGCCCGGTCAACTCTTCAGCACCCGAGATCGAGTCCACCCCGGCAAAATGCAGCACCACGCCACCTTTGTGCAGCCAGTGATTTGTCAGCTCCACCTGGCGCGAAGCTGCTGGAGCCGGCGGCTGGACGGTCCGCGAGGAACCGTCGCCCGGCAGTAACCAGAGCTGCCGCCGGGCGGAGAACTTCTCAGGGAAATCTGTCAGAATCTCGGCGAAGACCTCGCCTTTACGCCCCTGCGGGCGGCGTATCCGCGCCAGCCACACCAATGGCCCCGGCAGTTCCAGCACGCCTACCTCCGGCCCCCGAGCTCAGTAGCAGCGCGGGCGAAGGCCATGCTAGGACTCTTCGTCCTCTTCCAGGATGTCGAGTGTGTAACGGTGGTGCAGCTTCATGCTCACGGCGCCCAGGATGGTGCGCACCGAACGAGCGGTACGGCCTTGCTTGCCGATGACTTTGCCCACGTCCGGCCCTGCAACGCGGAGTTTGAGGACAGTATTCTCTTCCCGGTTGACCGATTCCACTTCAACGGCTTCCGGCTCATCCACAAGGGCCCGCGCAATCTCGCGGACTAATTCGTCTACCTGCACCATTTCGACTTGGGTCATGATCTTGCTTTTGACCACCTGCGTTTGGAATTTGGTGACTCTGAAACCGTGCGGAATCCTATCATGTAAACGCGTTCATAGCAATGGGTTGTGTGCCGCTCGTGGTGATCCCAGCAGGCCCGGCGACTGCCATGCAATCCCACAGAAGCCGGAAATCGTCAGGCTGCAGCCGGACCAGAAACCTCAGCCGCGGGCTCGGGCGCGACTGGCGCCGGGTTCTTGGCCACGAGCTTTTCCAGCGTGGGAGAGAATTGCGCACCTTTGCTGCGCCAGTAGGCGATCCGCTCGTGCTTCAGATCGACTGTGGCCGGGTTGGTGCGAGGGTTATAGGTTCCTACCACTTCAATAGAGCGTCCGTTGCGGGCGCGGTCTTTTTCAATGACCACGATCCGGTAATAGGGTTGTTTAGGGGCGCCAACACGCGCCAAACGAATCATAACCACGTGAGTAGAATTCCTTTCGGGTTCCAGAACCTTGCTGCCGGCTTTCAGGGAGCTAGCCTGCGGGGCGACTGTCTGCTTTGATGGACGCACCCAACCGGAAGCTGCGACCGGTCGCATGCGTGACAACACCTAAGTATCGCCGAAACCAGGCCTTCGAGGCAAATTGCTGCCCTATAGGCAGAACCTGCATTTGAAGCGTCCAAAAAGCTGGCATCGTCCTTTCGTCCGATGCGCCATACTCGCTTATGATGACAAAGCTGCCCCTCGCCTCCATCGACGTTTGGAAAGCGGAGCGACATTCCGGGACGCGAAGGATGAATCGCGAATATCAAAAATGGCGCTCCGAACGGTTGGGCCGCGACATGGAGCTTCTTATCTTCGGCCGCGCGGGCCTGCCTGTCCTGGCATTTCCTACCTCGGGCGGCCGTTTTTTCGACTTTGAAGACCGCGGCATGATCGCAGCAATTGTCGAAAAGATCGAGGCCGATCAATTGCAGTTGTTCTGCGTTGACTCGGTAGACACGGAGAGCTGGTACAACAGCAAGTTCCCTCCGCGCCTCCGCATCGCTCGCCACATACAGTATGAGCAGTATTTGATGAACGAAGTTGTGCCTCTCATCGGGCAAAAGAACCAGGACATGCGCCTGTTAGCGCTTGGAATCAGCTTCGGCGGATATCATGCCGTGAATATCGCCTTGCGCCACCCGGACATCTTCACTGGATTCCTCTCCCTCTCGGGAACGTATGACCTTTCCGGTTTTCTCGACGGCTTCGACAGCGAGGATTGCCGCTCGCATCTACCCATGCGCTACCTGCCGGACCTCAGTGACGGCTCGATCCTTGATCGATACCAGGCTGGGTCCTATGTCCTGGCCACCGGCTGGGATGATCGTTGCCTAGCCCAGAACCAGGACCTCGACCGCATCCTAAGCTCCAAGGGAATCCCGCATCAGCTTCATGTATGGGAAAGCGTGAACTCCCACGACTGGCCAACCTGGCAGCACATGGTGCAAAAGTACTTATAACAACCAAGATTATGTAGCGGAGACCGATTAAACGAAGAATCCGGAGGACACATTGCGATGAATCAACTCAACCTGTACGAGAGGTTCCTTGAAGGCCGGCCAGTTGACGCGATCCTGGCTTCGACGCCGGAGATGTTGGCAGAATATCTCGGGGCCATCGGTCCTCAGAAAGCGACGATTTCTCCCATCCCCGGCAAATGGAGCGCCGCAGAGATCGTCTGCCATCTCGCCGACTGCGAATTGGTATTCGGCTTTCGCCTTCGCCAGACCCTGGCCGAAGACGCGCCGACCATTCAGCCATTTGACCAGGAAAAGTGGGCCGCAACCTACCACGGAGTTCCGGCCACCCACGCGCTCGAAACATTCTCATCTCTGCGAAAGTGGAATCTGCGGCTGATTCGCGCTGCGTTGCCGGCCGCTGCGAGCAGGCCCGTCACGCATCCCGAGCGCGGAACCATGACATTTCAGACGATTGTTGAAACCATGGCAGGCCACGACGTGAATCATCTGGGGCAGTTACGCCGGATCGCGGGCCTTGACTTCTAGACCCGCGGCCGATCGGCCGCCAAGGTCTCCTCGTTGTGACCTGCCGTACACTGAAGCAGCGTATCGCCGTGGCATAACCTTTCGCGGGCGCTCTACGGCATCACGGAGGGCCGGCGCATGAAGAAGATCGGCATCCTGTTCGGCGTCGAGAACAGCTTTCCCAGCGCTTTGGTCGAGCGGATCAACGCGCGAAATCTTCACGACATCGTGGCGGAATTTGTCTTGACCGGCGCCGTGCACCTCGCCGATGCCCCGCACTATGCGGTGATCATTGATCGTATCTCCCACGATATTCCGTTTTATCGGGCCTTCCTCAAACACGCCGTTCTCAACGGAACGGTCGTGATTAATAATCCCTTTTGGGCCTCGGCCGATAATAAATTTTTTAACTACGCGCTGGCCGCGCGTCTCGGCGTTGCTGTACCACCCACGGTGCTCCTTCCCCACAAAGAGCAGCCGAACCAGACCTCAGGCAAGTCGATGCGCAATCTGGAGTTTCCCCTCGACTGGGAAAGCGTGTTTGCGGACATTGGCGAACATGGCTATCTGAAGCCGATCGATGGAGGCGGATGGCGCGATGTGCATTTCGTACGCAACCGCGACGAGTTCTTCCGCGCCTACGACCAGTCGCGCGACTTGTGTATGGTCTATCAAAAAGAGGTCGATTTTACAGAGTATTTCCGTTGCTGCGTGGTCGCGCAGAAGAAGGTTCGCATCATGCTTTACGATCCTCGCCTGCCTCACGCGGAGCGCTACCGGCACGGCGCCGCGCGAGCTACCACGTTTAAGGCGAGACGGCTCTTCAAGCGCATGGAAGATGACGCCCTCAAGCTGTGCCGGGCTTTGGGCTACGACCTGAACACTGTCGAGTTTGCGGTGAAAGATGGAACCCCTTACGCGATCGACTTCATGAATCCAGTGCCGGACGCCGACGTGCATTCGGTCGGCGAGGAAAATTTCGAATGGATCGTCGAGCATGTTGCCGGCATGGCTATCGCAAAAGCCGGGAGTGCGCTCAGAACACCTGCGACGCGATGGCAGACAATGTTTGACGCCGAGGGCACGGCCAAACGCCGAGTAAAACGAAAACCAACGGCGAAGCGTGGCGTACCGGTCTAATCACTTTTCAGAAGGTCAGGGCCGCTCGGCAATTTGACCAGGAACGCGGAGATCTATTTTGATCCAGCGGCAGCCATGACCTTGCGCAATCGCTCCTCTGCATCGGCCGGCCAATAGGCGCAGCCCAGCTCGAAGAAGATGGTAGTGTACGGAATCGTCAGCTCCGTCTTGATGATGAGCAGGCGAAAAACCTGCGAAATCTGATCCAGCTTCGCAATAATCTGCTCGTGAAGCATGGGAACCTTATTCGCATTCTTCAAGAGATCGTCGAGCTGATTCCGGTATCGCGTTACGCCCGGCGCGTCTGCTTCCGCGACGGAATTCAGTTCCTCGTCCAGATACACGTTGGTGCGAACATGCCTGCTGGCATCAATCGCGTCCAGTACTTTGCGCGCAACCTCAAGTTGGCCGGCGCCGGAGACAATCGTCTCAATTCCTGGCTTTGATTGCGCCGGATAAGCGGAGTCTGCGACGACGATCCAGTTACGATGCCCGTAGAGGGGCAGCAAGAGATTCAGTTGACGTTCCCAATCCGCTTTCGTAAGCCTTGGCGCATCGGCCATGTTCCCGGTCCTCCTTGCAACCCTACTTCAATTCTTCATCGGCACACACAGCAACCTTACCGCATTTCCCTGAAGCCATCAGCGCGTAAGCCTCGCCCGCGCGCTCCAAAGGAAACCTATGCGTAATGATGTCAGCCGGATGCAGATTCCAGCGTACAAGCCGTTCCACCAGTTCCTCCATCAGCCAGGTTGAAGTCACCCAGGAACCGAAAAGTGTCTTCTGATCGTGAATCATGTCAGGCGATGGATTGAACTCTACGCGTCCGCCTTCGCCAAGGAAAACAATCTTGCCCCACTTGCGCGTAGCGCGAATCGCCGTCGCCCGCGCCCCATCATTCGCCGAGCAGTCCACAGCGCGCTCCACACCCATGCCTCGTGTCAACCGCTTCACATCGGCAACGTTATCGGAGCTGGACGCCAGAACCTCATCGCACAACCCCAAATCCTTCGCAATTTTCATGCGTTCATGGACCACATCGATGCCGATAATCATTTGCGCGCCCAGCTTGCGGCAAAGCGCGGCGGTAGCAAGCCCCACTGGTCCAAGCCCCGTAATGAGCACGGCATGATTTCCGTTGATTCCGATCTTCTCGAGTCCCTCGTACACGGTACCGAATCCGCAAGCCACCTGCGCTCCGTCAGCGTAGGAAAGCTCATCGGGCAGGGCAATCAGGTCCTTCTCTTCGGCCACCATGAACTCGGCCATGCCGCCATCGCGCTGCCAACCATACGCGCGACGATATTTTTCGCTGGTGCACGAGATCATGTATCCGCGCCGGCAATCGTTGCACACTCCACAACCGGAGATGTGATACACAATCACGCGATCGCCTGCCTTGAATCTCCGGCAGCCCTCGCCCGCTGCAACAATCTGGCCGCAAGGCTCGTGCCCCGCAATCACGCCCTGGTACCCTTCGGGGCCCTTGCCAAGATGCTTGTGATAGATGCAGCGAATGTCCGAGCCGCAAATTGTCGATGCCTTCACCTGCAGCAGAACTTCGCCATGGCCAGGCTCAGGCATGGGCACAACGCGCGTCTCCACAGTCGAGTTCCCCGGTAGAAACGCGGCAATCATCGTTTCTTTCATTTAGCTTTCCCCTGACTTCTCGCGAACGGCAATCTAGGCGCCGCAACCAATTTTACGGCGGCGTGACCTCGCCGTTCAGGTCCCACAAATCTTCCCAAGTCTGGCCGTCCTTCCAGAGAAAGACTTGCCCTTTAATCAAGCGGCAGTTGCGGTCGATGGCGGCGATCTCGCGCATCTCCTCGTCCGTCAGCGGTTTGCCCGCAATGCTTTCAAGGTTGGCGCGATAGTGATGCACTGAGAAGGGAATCGGAGTTTGCCCTCGTTGCACCGCCCACTTGAGGCACACCACGGCCGGATGAATTCCATGCCGCGCGGCGATCTTCAAAATCACTGGATCTTCCGTGGGCGCTGTGTCGTCGGGCGTGCGATCGCGCTCGGGCCGCCCAGGCGAGCCAATGGGACAATAACCAACCGCAGGCATTCCGTTTTGTTCCACAAATCGGAATAGCTCGGGCTGCTGAAAGTGCGGATGCAACTCCATTTCGTTCACCGCTGGCTTGATGCGCGCATCGCGCAAAACCAGCTTCAGCTTCGGGATGGTCATGTTCGAAGTGCCGATATGCCGCACCAGACCCATATCCACCAGATCTTCCATCTTGCGCCACGTCTTCATAAAGTTTTCGTGGATGTAGGGCTTGGCCTCCTCGCTGCGCGAAGTCACGTCGCAGCCTGGAGGATGGAAGTTCGGAAATGGCCAGTGCACCAGGTAAAGATCCAGATACTTCAAGCGCAGATCGGCCAGCGATTGCCGGCAGGAAGCAATCACATCGTCTTCACCGTGCTTGTCGTTCCAAAGCTTCGAGGTAATCCAAAGTTCATCGCGCTTAATTCCACCGCGCAGAATCTCCTCGAATGACTTGCCAATTTCGGCCTCGTTTCCATAAACCGATGCGCAATCAAAATGCCGGTAACCAATCGCGGCCGCGCCCTTCACTGCGTCGGCTACCTCGTTTGCTGTCACGTGGTCGGATCCGAAGGTACCCAGTCCGATCGCAGGTATCGTGGCGCCGGTCCAGAGCTTTCGCTGCGGAACGGATCTTGGATCGATCGCGGGAGCATTGGAGGTTTTCGACATGCCAGATTCGTCCTGCGTAGATTTAGTTAGCGCTAACTTTAAGGAACCTTACATGGTGAGAATCGAGGTGTCAACTTCGATCGTCTTTTGTGAGGAGGGGGCTATCGGTTTCGAATGATGGCTTTGCCGTCAGCGAGGGGGCACTGGGTATTCGGTGAGGCAGTTGCGGGGTGAGTGAGCCGCAGTTCGGGTACACTGGCTGATGAGCACAGCCAACATTCCCATGCCAAGTACGGACGCCGCGCTCGCGGACGGTCGGCCTGCGGTGAATCCCTGGATGGTGGCGCTCAGCGTCATGCTGGCCACCTTCATGGTGGTGCTCGATTCGTCCATTGCCAACGTCGCATTGCCGCACATTGCGGGCAGTCTATCTGCTTCGACTGACGAATCCACATGGGTGCTCACAAGCTACCTGGTTTCAAACGGCATCATGCTTCCTGCATCGGGGTGGATCGCGCGCCGTATCGGACGTAAGCGGCTGCTGATGATCTCCATTCTGGCTTTTACCGGGGCATCCATGTTGTGCGGCATGGCGCTCAATATGCCCATGCTCATCGTGGCGCGGGTGCTGCAGGGTGCGGGCGGAGGCGGATTGCAGCCGCTGGCGCAGTCCATTCTGCTGGAGAGCTTTCCGCCGGACATGCATGGGAAGGCGATGGCTGCGTATGGAGTGGGGATTGTGGTGGCGCCGGTCGTCGGCCCGACGCTGGGCGGATGGATCACCGACAGCTATTCCTGGCGGTGGATCTTCTACATCAATCTACCTGTCGGTCTGCTGGCGCTGTTCATGGCCAACCTCTATATCTGGGATCCGCCGTACCTTCGCGACAATCTGCGCAGCGCCATCGATTCCCTGGGCTTCGGGCTGATGGCCATCTGGCTAGGCAGCCTGCAACTGGTGCTCGACAAGGGGCAGGAAGCGGACTGGTTCGAGGCGAGCTGGATTCGCTGGGTCACCGCTCTGTCAATTGCTGCATTCGCCGGCTTCGTCGTCCGCGAGCTTCGTTACCGCGATCCCATTGTGCAGTTGCACTCGCTCACGAACCGCAACCTGCTGTTCGGCACGTTCATCGCCGGCATCTACGGCTTTGCGCTCTACGGGGTCACGGCGTTTCTGCCGCTGTACCTGCAAACCATCATCGGCTACTCGGCGCTCGACGCGGGGCTGGCAGTTAGCCCGCGCGGGCTGGGCTCGATGATTGCGATGGTTGTGGTCGGCATGCTGGCGAGCCGGATCGACAATCGCCTCCTGCTGGCATTCGGCTTTGCCATCTTCGGCTGGTCGGCCATCATGCTCAGCGACATGAACCTCGATATCTCCATGCGCTCGGTTGCCGTGCCCAATTTCATCAACGGCTTCGGCGGCGGATTCGTTTTTGTGCCGCTGACCACGATGACCATGGGTTTGCTGCGCAAGCAGGAGATCGGCAACGCTGCGGGCATCTACAACCTGATTCGCAACATCGGCGGAAGCATCGGCATCTCCGCGCTCACTGCGTTCCTGGTGCGCGGCTCACAGACGCATCAGGATTACCTGGGCGCGCACCTGAGCGCGGGCAGTCCCGCGACGAACAACGCGATCGGCGGACTGACTGCACGGCTCTTCGTCTCGGGCGCCAGCGCGACCACCGCGCATCAGGAGGCGCTGGGCGCGCTCTACGTCAAGCTGCAGCAGCAGGCCGCGGTTCTGGCCTATGCAGACAACTTCCGGCTGCTCGGCTATCTCTCTCTCGGCTGCATTCCGCTGGTGCTTCTGCTCAAACGGCCTGGGCATCGTGCGGCCGCCGGAGCCATGGGAGAGTAAGCGGCAGCGTCTGGGTTCCAGCTATTTGCTGTCAGCTGCCGAGTTCCGGTGCTCGCGGCGGAGCTGGCCTGGAGCCGGTAGCCGGTAAGAGATGCCGGCTGGTTGTTCGCCTTTCTTTGTGGCTGGTCGGCTGGGTGTTTACTCTTCGGTACCCATTTTCCCCTATCCCCCTGCCCCGGTGGTTTTTGGAGTTAAGCGCTTTCCTTTCAACGGTTTGCATGTTCGACCCCAGACGCTAACCAACTGATAGCAAAGGGGTTAACCATCTTAATATTCAATCCAAAGGGATTATCCTGTGTTGTTTACGCCGTTGTGCTCCGGAAATGGGCAATTGTCAAAAGTATTTGTCAGTGGTCTAGAGACAGTTGTCAGTGGTCAGCAATCCGCTGCCTTTGGTGAAGCTAAGAATATTGTGCGCTCAAAGGGGGAATTAACCTGCAAATGGAAGTGTCGTGGATGGAACGGGTTAGGGGCGCAGGGGCTTGACGAAGCGATGGGGGGAAGCGGTAGGCGGGGGTTGCGAGTTGACTGCGCGATAACCCACCCAAGCAGAGCTTGAGTGGGAAACCCCGATTTTTAGATTCGGTTAGGGCGAGCCAATCGCCTCCGCCGCGACGGAGGAGTTCTACACCCGTCAAGGTGAGAGAAATTCGTACCAGCCACCCTTCGATAAGAATAATAGAAGGATGGGCACCCGCAGATTATGGGGCGGTCGAAACCCCAAAACTAGGGTGCGCCACCGGCCAAACCGAGCTTGCCCTCTTCCGAGACAACCTTGCGTCACGGGGTAAGTAGACCATACCTGTCACGACTGGAAACTTCGATGGGTGAGGTTTGTTTCGTTGTCGGCGACCCGCACGATCCCGGTATCTCAACCTGGGAAGCAACTCAGTCCCGGACCTGACGGCGGTCGCCCTCTCGCACCGGGCAGACGTCGACACGGACGGGCTGAGTCCCGACCTCGCTCTCTCCATTCCATTTTCATCGCAGCCATGGAGGGTTTGTTATCTTGAACCCCTCATTTCCCAAGAAAGGCGGCGATGGGCAGGCGGCTATCGCGGCGAGATGAAAAGGAAATAGCAGGCGCCATAATGCCGGGGAATAAGGGGTTCACGAATACCTATTCACTGCGGCGGTTGGCCTACCCTAGCTCGCCGGTTCGCTCCCATGATCGGGGTGCCCCATCCTTGACGCAGTTTTATCGCGGCAAGGGTGGGAGAGCAGGAGGCTCACCCGCCTTTTCGGTGTGACGAAGATGTTTCGGTAGCCGGTTCCCCCGCCGGAAGGCTGTCCATTGCGATTCGATCTCCACCATTCCAATCTGCCCAGTTTGGTAATGCCTGAAGCTCGACCATGGCCAATCCTCGGGCCTCTCGACCAGCCCCCGCTTGACCGGGTTACGATGCATGTAGCGTAGTTTCTCGATCCGTTTCTCCTCGCTCCACACATTGAAGTCGTAGTACCGCCGCTGCCAGAACTGAGCCTCTCCCTGCTGCTTCAACCTGCGCGATGTCTTTTGTTTCAACACCTCAGCGCAACCGAGAGCGGCGCCCGGCGCGGCTCACCGACAAGTAAATGAACGTGTCCGGCATCAGAACATATCCGGCAATCACGAGGCCATACCGTAGACGTACCGCCTCAAGTTCGCGCTCGAAGACGCGGTACGCCTCTGCCCTGCCCAGCAACGGCTGTCTGCGATAACAGCTGAAAGTGAGAAAGTGAAAACATCCGCACTGCTGGTAGCGGACAAGTTTCGCCATGACGGAGGAACTCTACACCCGTCACAGTGAGGGAAGTTCATACCAACCCACCCTTCGATAGAAAAAATCGAAGGATGGGGCACCCACAGTTGTGAGACGGTTGAGGCCGCAAAAGCTTAGGGTGCGCCACCCGCCTTGACGAAGCATTCGGGGTGGTGCGGTGAGCGGGCGTTGCAAGTTGACCTCGCGATAACCCACCCAAGCGGAGCTTGGATGGGGCACCTCGGCGGCGTTCGGAAATGTCATCGGGATCGAGGCCACCCGCCAACGCGGAG
This sequence comes from uncultured Acidobacteriaceae bacterium, assembly GCA_963841095.1. Classification (GTDB taxonomy): domain Bacteria; phylum Acidobacteriota; class Terriglobia; order Terriglobales; family Acidobacteriaceae; genus Telmatobacter. The sequence goes on along the minus strand of CAWJBE010000021.1, from coordinate 74,429 downwards.
CTATGCGGAATTGAATTTGGCGAGGGGCGGCGAGTCCCGGTCAGCCGGCGCGGCGGTCAGGCTGGGAGGGGGGATGTCCATTGTCGCGGGCGGGGCCTTTGCCGGCGCCGATTTCTTCGGAAGTGGCCGGGGCATCCAGCTTGCGAGCAATCGTAGTTTGCGAGAGATTTCTGCGGATTTTCTCGCCCCAGGGATCGGCCGTCTCTAGGAATCTCTCCTGGAGAACTTCATCCTGTTCCTTCCTGGGGAAGACCTCGTCCTGTTGCTTCGGAGCGGGCACGGGAGCAACTGCATCGGCGACGGAATCGGATTGCGCCGAGCCGGGTTGCATTGGAGCCACTGCGGTCTCCGGCGGGATATCGCGAACAGTGTCTGTTGCGGAGGCGTGGGTTGGCTCGGGAGGCGGGGACTGATCGGGGACAGACTCGGAGTTGGAATCCGGGTCGGGGTCGAAGGAGGCGCGCCGACGGGAGGAAGTCCTGGATGGATGAGCGCCGAGAGGCTCCGCGCCTGAATCGGCTGGGGCGGGCGGGGCTGTATTGATGAAGCAATACGGGGGAGGGGCGGTTTCATCGGACTGATCGAGCAGGTCATCGGACTCGGCAGAAGAGCGATGGCGGGCGAAGGCGATAGCCCAGTAGAGCAGGCCGCAGAAGCAACCGATGAGGGCCGAAGGCCACCAGACCACCTGCGCAGGGAGCCCAGCCATGCTCTCGATACGGAGCGGATTTGCATTGACGCCGGAATCGGGTGGGGTTGGGGCGGCGGCCGCCGGGGCGGGTTGCGGTTGCGAAGCGGGAGGCGTGGATGGCTGCGGCGAATTGGCAGAAGCTGCAGGATTGGCGGCGGCAGAATTGGCCGGGCGGGGTTGGCGGCTTCTTCACGCTGTGCGGCCTGATGCTGCTGTTCGACAACCCCGATGATGTGCGTGAACTGCTCGCGCTCGTAGCGGAGCTGCGCTTGCGAGGTTCCGGCGGTGTTGAGGCCTGCGACAGACGGCCAGAAGATGGACAGCGCGTGCTGAATAGCACCCAGGCGGGCTTGAGCGTCGGAAGCGGAGCTTGAATGGGCGAACTGACTGCGCAGATCACCGAGCTTTTGCTGGGCGGCGCGGACCTGGGACTCAAGGTACCTCTGGCGATCGTGATCGGACTGCAAGGACGATTCCGAGCCTGCTCGCTGATCGGCGGCGGAAAGCTGAGCGCGCAATTCTCCGAGGGCGGCGGCAAGCGAAGGTTCTGCGGCAGGTGCCTGTTGCGGGGCGGCTGATGCGGGCGCGGGACTGGAGCTGGGAGCGGGTGCGGGTTGGGCGCTCGCGGCCGGATGAGGAGCAGTGTTCGTGGAAGAAGGAGTGCTGGTGGCGGATGGAGGAGTGCTGGTGGTCGAAGCAGGAGCGCTGGTGGTGGAAGCAGGAGTGCTGGTGGTGGATGAAGGAGCACTGGTGGCCGGAGAAGGAGTGCTGTTGGACGCAGGAGCGGTGCCGGCGGTGGAAGGAGTCCACGCGGCGAGGGCTTTGGCGATTGCATTGGCGGTGGCGGCGGCCTGGCTGAGATCGGGGTCGCGATAGCGCACCGAGAGGAGCCCCGCGGACGGCTGGGTGAGCTCGACGTGAGTGCGGAACTCGCCAATGGCGACAGCGGTGGAGGACGCGCCGAGGCCGGCCTGGGGAGCGAGACTGGCGACGACAGAGTCACTGAGAATGGACTGGCCGAGGACGACGGCGGGATGAGGAGCGCGCGCAATACCGGAGTCCAGCGCCTGCGCCTCGTTGGCGTCAAAGGAGAGCGAGGCGGCGAGGGCGAGCTGTGCCTCCCGGTAGCTGAGAAAGGCGTAGAGGCCCAAGCCGGTGGCGACGGCAACGACCACTGCGATGAGCTTGTGGCCCAGCGGGACGGAAGAGTGCACTAGGTCCTCAATTCCGATCGAAGATCCAAAGCAAGTCGTCTGGCGAAGTGATACATGCAACTGAGGCGGCGGTGTGGGGCTTCCTTCATCGGTCAACCACAGAGCAAAATCGGCCCAGAGCAAAATCGTCGATCATTCGGCGCCCGGCTGGCGTATCTGCGGGCCTCGGGGAAGGATCTTCTCTTTACCGGAGAAGACTCCTGGATTTTTATTAATATACCGTGGCGTGCAAGCGTTCGTCATAGAGGCAGATGCGGTGAATGGAGGAAATGGTGGCTTGGATCATGGAGTGCGGGCGATGAGGGCGTGCCCCGCGACGGCAAAAACAAAGATGCGGCGAAGGTTGGGTACGCGGCGGAGAATACGCGAAGATGGAGTTCCGGGGCTGAACAGGAGGCGAAAAAATATTAGATGCAGGAAACTCGTCAGACGAGGATGGGGGCAGGAGTCGTCTTCTGGAGTTGAATTTTCTGTAAAAGCGAGGCGATGGGAACGGGCCTGTCGAAGAGCCATCCCTGGGCGTAGCGGACACCGCGTCGCAGAAGGAATTGGGCCTGCTCTTCGGTCTCGACGCCTTCAGCAACCATCTCAAGATGGAGCGAGCGTGCCATTTCAATAATGTGGAGGACGACCTGGCTGGTGGCGCCGTTGGTGTCGATGGTTTCGACGAAAGCCCTGTCAATTTTGAGCGTATCGAGCGAGAGAGATTGAAGGCAAGCGAGGCTGGAGTAGCCGGTACCGAAGTCGTCGATGGCTACGCGGAACCCTTTGCGACGCAGCACGCCGATGAGCTCGGCAGTTTCAGGATCGTGAAGGAAGGCGCGCTCGGTGGCTTCGATGCCGATGTTATGGGGCTGGGCCGCGGTGGTGTCGAGCAAGCGATCGAGCTGTTCGATGGTGCGACCGGAGCGCAGATCGCCAGCCGACATGTTGATGGCGACTTCAAAGTTGGGATCGATTTCGAGGATTCGCGGCAGATCCTGAGTAATGATGCTGAGGACCTGTCCGGTGATGAGATGGATGAGGCCGCGATCTTCAGCCAGCGGAATGAAGTGGTCGGGTTGCACGTTGCCCTGAGGGCTCTTCCAGCGAACGAGGGCTTCAGCGCCGACGACGCGGCGCGAATGCAATTCAACGATGGGCTGATACTCGACATAGAAATTTTGCTGCCTGATGGCACGGCGGAGCATGGCGCTAAAAGAGGAGCGCAAGAGCGGCGATGTAGTTGACTGCCCAGGCGAGGAGGATTCCACAGAGCAAGCCGATGGGCGTGAAGAGGAGGGCGAAGTGGCGGACGCGCTGAAAGATGTAGTGCTGAGGGATTGCCGCGACGACGGAGAGGTCCCATTTCGCGGAGCGGACGCGGGAGACGAGATATCCGTGGTCGAGGAAGGTCGCTTCGCTCCCTTTGGGGACGGGATTGAACCAGGTGGGTTGGAAGTTGCGGCCGAGAACGGAGAGGCGGTCGCGGTTTGGCGCCGAGGGTACGTAGACGGAGAGCTCAACATCGGACCCTTCAGTGGAAATGTCGATGGGAAGGTTGGGTTCGACAACGATCGCGAAGCCGCCGGCGGAAAAGACATCAAGCGGGCGCCACTGCTGCGGGAACAGCATTACGTTGAAGTACTCGGAGACGCCGTGCGCAGAGATGAGACTCGGCTGGCCGAGAGGAACCGGGGAGGTGACGCCGAGAGAGCTGCAGAGGAGCGTATCTCCGGAGGTGCGGCCGGCGGCCTGAATGTAGCTGGAGCCCAGGGCAATCTGGCGGAGCAAGTCGATGTCGCTGGGCGAGCACGGAGGGAAATTGGCATCGCTTACGCGGCGTTTTGCAACGGCGAACTGGCTTGCGGTTTCTTCAACGCGCCGCAGGGCTTCATGAGCATAAACGAGGCTTAGAGATTTTTCGTCGGAGAGGCTCTCATGCCAAGCAAGATAGATGGAGGCAAGGATGGGCACACAGATTGCTGCCAGCCCAACGGCGAGCGCGATGGCCATGCGTGGCCGATTCGGCATTCGAGACCCCGCTTGGAAACGGCTCTTTGAAGAGCCTGCGAAGGGATGATAAATCGTTGAAAACCGGGGCGAAATCACCCGGACGTAGATGGGTATGACGCTTTCGATGCAGGGGACGCGGGCGGACGGCGAGGAGGCGAGGCAGAGTTTGCCCGCAGAATCTGGATGGCGCTCATTGGGAAGCAGGACACTGACGGTATGGCAAGAATCTGCCAGAACGGCATCAATGAGCGAATGGGCGTGGAGCGAATCGGTGTGCTGGGATTGGCATCGTTCTTCTGCAGTCTCAGACGTTTAGTGGATTCCACCTAGGCGAGGGCCTCAATTCGCCGTTCGAACCGCGCGATGATCGTGAGACGAGCCCTCGTGTATCCGGCCATCGCGAACGAGACGGAATGCATCTTTTAGAAGGAATGCCGGCGTCGCGTTCGGTGGCAATACCCACATCGCCGTACGCTTTACTGCCTGCCCCAATACGGTCGTTGTTGCCCTGTCCGGTTTGGAGGAGAATCAATGCACGCTCAGACATTGACTGAGCTAGTCCCTGCGCGGGTTCATGCAAATGCGCGACGCTACCCAACCCGCATTGCAGTTCAGGACAGCCAAAGAGCTCTCAACTATCGGGAGCTCGATCGCCTGGCTGATCGCTTCGCTCATTATCTACACTCTCGCGGAGTTCGGTACGGCGACCTCGCGGCGATTTGTATGCCACGCTCTATCGACTGGACGGTGGCGGCTCTGGGGATTTTGCGGCTCGGCGCGGCCTACCTGCCACTGGACACTTCATGGCCCGATGCGCGAATAAGCTTCGCTCTGCAGCATTCCGGCGCAAAGGCTGTGGTTGCCGAGAGGGCTCTGCTTGATCGGCTCCGATGTGGGATTTGCGAGATCGACATACACGACGATGCGTGGCGCGTGCGTTCAAGCGAGCCTGCTGACTTGAATCTTTTTCAGCCGAACGATCTCGCATATGTTATTTACACGTCCGGTTCGACGGGTGATCCAAAGGGTGTGGAGATTACGCACGCGAACCTTTGCCATCTCATCAACTGGCATTTGAGACAGTTTCGCCTCACGCACCGAGATCGGACGAGCCACCTGGCAAGCCTGGGCTTTGACGCCGCGGTGTGGGAGATCTGGCCTACACTCTGCGCCGGGGGAACACTCTGCATTGCGAGCGATCCCGTGCGCCTCTCGACCGATTTACTGCAGCAGTGGCTCATCAAAGAGAAGATCACCATTTCCTTTGTTCCAACGATTCAGGCGACGGCGTTGATGGATCGGGAATGGCCATCGCGAATCGCATTACGATTTTTGCTCACGGGGGCGGATGTTCTTCCGCGAGGACCGCGAAAGCGCACTCCGTTTGTTCTGGTCAATAACTATGGCCCGACGGAATGTACTGTGGTTGCGAGCTCCGGTCCGGTGATGGCGGGATCAGAGAGGACTCCGACGATCGGAAGGCCAATCCGTGGAACCAAGATTTACCTGCTCGACGTAGACGGCGAGCAGGTGGAGGATGGCGGGCTCGGAGAGATCTATATCGGCGGAGACGGCGTTGGACGCGGGTATAGACATCTTGCAGACGAGACACGATCAGCGTTTCTTCCGGACCCATTTTCTTCTATTCCAGGCGCTCGGATGTACAAGACAGGAGATCTGGGTGTACGGCGCGGCAACGGTGAAATCGAGTTCAGGGGCCGCATCGATCGCCAGGTGAAGATATACGGGAAGCGCGTCGAACTTAACGAAATCGACAGCGTTCTTGCTCGTCACCCGGATATTTCGTTTGCTACAACGCAGGCTCGAGTTGGTTCGCGCGGAGAGATTCGTCTGATTGCTTATGTCGTGGCCAAGAGCGAAGGCGCGACACTCTCGGCGGATGTATTACGAAAGCATCTCTCTCAGACTTTGCCATCGTACATGGTGCCTGCGCATTTTGTGCGGCTGCCCGAAGTGCCATTGCTCACGAACGGAAAACTAGATCAAAAGACACTCGAGAAGGGTTCTCCGTTCGACCATGGAACGAGATTGGTGACAGGGTGGCAGTCGCAAATTGGGGATCGATTGCTGACACTGATGCAGGAACTGCTCAACGATCCTAATCTCTCAAAAGAAGACGATTTCTTCCTGGCGGGAGGACACTCGCTCCTCGGCATGCAGCTGATCCTGCGAATCGAGGAGGAGTTTGGCGCGGAGCTATCGTTACAGCAGATTCTTGAGTACCCCACAGTGAACCAGCTTAGCGCCGAAATTGAATGGGCGCTGGAGTCCGCGCGCAAAGCGGCAGAACCTTCGGCGACCGGCGTCGCCCAAGTTCAAGCGACTTATAGCGAAACCAATGCGGCGAATGGAGAAGCCGAGCTTGGCAACGGGTTGCTAGTGACGACATCAGCGTCGAGCATAGCCAGCGCGCCAATGGTTTCACCTCTCTCGCGAATGAACGGGCTTCGGGCGGGTATCGCTATTTTGCAGCCAAATACCAGCCGGGGCATTATTTTCTGGATTCATTATCTGCACGGAAATCTCGCGAGAGCAATCGGCCGCGAATATGGTTTCTTCGCGATTCGCTTAACGCTGGAGGATCTTGCCGTATTGGGGCGGTGGCCTTCAGCGCGAGCTATCGCCGACTGCATGGTGAAGAAGATCCTGCAGGTTCAACCCGCCGGCCCTTATGTGATTGGCGGAATGTGCCTGGGGGGAATCCTTGCGTACGAGATATCTTCACAGCTTCGTGCTGCCGGCCATGAGGTTTCACTTCTCATCATGGTCGATGCATCGAATCCTTGTCATCGCCCTGGATATCGGTCTTTCAGCGACATTCTCGATCATGGAAAATATCTGGTTGACCGGGCTCGAAAGCTTGGAGCGCGGAAGACCCTGCAATTCGCCTGCAAAGATTTATCCCGCCTGCTGCCAAAGAGCCTGCTTCGCGCCCTGGCTAAGACCCAGGTGGAGAGGACACAAGTGATCGTTGAAGCGGCCGGGCTCACTTATCGTCCCCAACGGTATGCCGGCCGCGTACTCTCGGTGCTTGCATCCGATTGCCCCCCGCACCAACACACGGAGCAAGGATGGCACGGCCTCGTGGACGGTTCGTTCACAAACGTGGTGGTGGATGGCCACCACAGCGAGTTGGCGCAGTCGCCAACGGTGGATCAAGTCGCAGAGACAATCCGTTTCCATCTTGTCTCCAGGGTCACTACGCCGAAAGAAGCGAAACAGGCGGTACCGGAGGTTTCGCTCACGCTGGAGTGGAACTGAAGTGAATCATATTTGCTTCTGGTTGAAGCTTCAGCTTTGCTCTTTGCGTCCAGGCCTGCTCACTTGAGGAGGCGCGGGATCCTGGGCACGTAGCCACTGAAAAGCACGACGGACGCCACGCACACATTCAAAGGATTATGCCAACAGCGATAGACAAAGACGTCAGCCTTCTGCGCCTGCTTTCACCGGAGGTTCTGGTTCACCCGCATGAACTTTACAGGGCGCTGCGAGAGTATGACCCGGTACATTGGGATCCCTACATGCACGCTTGGGTGGTTACGACCTATCGCGAGGCGGTTCAGGTGCTGTCAGAATTCTCATCCGAGAGAATACCGTCGGCTGACTATCTGAACAAGCTTGGTTTAACGGTGATGAGCCCGTTCAGCGACATGATGCGCAAGCAAATGATGTTTATGGATGGTCCGACCCATAAACAACTGCGAGGCATCTGTTCTGCTGCATTCATGCCGAACCGGGTCGAGAAACTTCATGAAGAGATCGAGTCGATTGCAAATGGTTTGCTCGATGCCGTCGCAGCGAGCGGCCAATTGGATCTGATTGCAGATTTCGCGGATCCGTTGCCGTCGACCGTTACGGCTCGCTGCATGGGCATACCGCTTGAGGATCGGGCGCAGGTGCATATCTGGATCCGCGACCTATCCGAGCTATTCGGTAACTTTCAACACGATCCGGAACGCCTGGCAATTCTGTTCAAGAGCCTGCAGAGCATGAAGTCTTATCTCGACGGTTTATTGCGGTGTCCCCACGCGCATTCAACGGCCGGCATGATTCAAGCGCTGGCAGCGGCAAGCGTGGATGGCTCTCAGCTCTCTACCGAAGACGTGATCGCAAACATTATCATCACTCTCGTCGGCGGGCATGAGACAACGACCAATCTCATTGCGAGCGGATTTCTGACGCTCATGGAAGATCAGAATGCATTCGAGCAGATGCGGCGTCATCCCGAGTTGATCCACACTGCAGTGGAGGAACTGTTGCGGTATGAATCGCCGGTTCAGCACACGGCCCGCATCGCGCCTTACGATCTGGAGCTATGCGGGAAGAAGATCGCTAAGGGGGATCGAGTGGTGGCCGTGCTGGCTGCCGCCAATCGGGACCCCGCCAAGTTTGCCGATCCGGATACGCTGGACCTGACGCGCGCCGACAATCGGCACCTGGCATTCGGCTGGGGCCCGCATTTTTGCTTCGGCGCCGCAATCGCCCGCATGGAAGCGCAAATTGCGTTTCCACTTTTATTCCGGAGGCTGGTGAATCCACGCCTGAATGAGTCACACCTGGAATGGCGGCAGAATGCAGGATTGCGCGGCCTGACTCGACTCCCTCTTGCTTTCGAGACGTCCCTTAATTAAGCGCGATCTGGCGAATCAGACGGCGGCGGGGGCGGCGAATTGGGCTTGCCAGGGCTGCGCGGCTTTGAGCGCGTTGTTGACGCGGGTGATGTTCTCGACACCGGTGGTGTTCAACCATTCATCCAATGCATCCGGGCCCTGCTGGGCGTAGACGGCGACACCGTCCTGCCAGGTGGCGCGGCCGCAGAGAACGCCGTTGAAACGGCTGCCGCTTTCGGCGATCAACTCGAGCGTCTCAATGAACTGGGCGTTGGTGACGCCGGCGGAGAGATAGACGAATGGCTTATCGGTGGCCGCGGTAGTTGCGACAAAGTGGCGCTTAGCCTCAGCCAGCGAACAGGCCTGCTCGCCGCAGAAGTCACGGGTTCCGGCGACGAACTTCATTTGCACAGGGACTTCAACCTTCAACAGGTCGACGCCGTAGCGCGGCTTGCTGAACTCCTCCATGGAGCGGGTGACGATGTCGGGCTTGATGCGCGCGTATTCGGCGCTCTTTTCTTTGCCATTGAGGTCGTAGCCGAGGAGCTCGAGGACGAACGGGATATCGTTGGCGCGGCACTCGTCACCCACCCGCTCAGTGAAGGCGCGCTTGATGCCGTTGACCTCAATGGAATCGAAGGGCGTGTAGTGCAGCAACACTTTGATGCAGTCAGCGCCGGCTTCTTTGACGCGGCGCACGGACCAGCGGTCGTAAAGAATGGGCAGCCGCGGCGGAGCAGCGTCGTAACAGGACTGCTCATAGGCAATGAGCAAGCCTGCCTTGTTGCGGTGTTTGTACGCGGGCATGCCGTATTCGAGATCGAGCAGAATGGCCGATGCATGGGCGGTGAGCGCCGAAGTGACATGGACTTTGAACTCTTCGACCGCGGAGGCGGGAACGTCGTCGACGTTTTTGGCTTTGGCGATGGCGCTGCGGAGGATGCCGCGCTGATCGAGCGCGAGGGCGGCGATGACTCCGCGCTGATCGGAGATGGAATTCAATCCGGCCAGTTTTCCGGGCGAGAGAGGACGGGGCATAGGGACTCCGTTGTTTGACTGAGAAAGTTATCGCATTGAGACTTATCGCATTGAGTTTGATGTCTGTCGCCAATCCCAGGTTTTATCTGGCGCGGCAGACAAAATCCGGGGTATGACTTTTGATACAAGGTGGAGCTTGAAGGGGCCCAGGAAAAAATGACGAACCGATAATCGATTATAACCGATAACTGGGAGACCGGTATCGCTGAATCAGGTCGCAAGGTGATCGGCGGTTCTGGCGAAGGGCGCTCTGACCTGGATTTCGGCGACTTTTATGCCGAGTATCGTATTTTCTGCCTCAATGCGGATGGTTCCCGTGTGTCCAGCGATGGTTCTGATCCAAACCGCTCCGGCGCCGCCGTTTTCCGCGAGGGAAAAGGGGTTGTCGCCGACGATGGTTCCGGGACCATATAGATGGAGGGAAACGCTGCCACCGGCGTAGGCGCGGGGTGCGCCGAACTTGTCGACGGCCGCGAAGGCCAGGCGGGTCATGTCGGATCCGTCGGCAAAGAGCTCGGCATCGTCAGCGTGCAGCCAGAAGCGATCGGTCGAGGGATCGGATGAGAACGAGCGGGAGATGACGCGGGATTTGCCTACATAGCCATCGATACGGAGCTCGGGGTGCGCGGAGCCGTCGAGGTTGAGGTCGACGAAGAAGGGCGGGTGCTTGAGATTCGCGAAGTTGGCGCGATCGGGATGCAGGACAGCATGCTGCTTGCCGTTGATGAAAAGCTCGAGGCGCTCACAGTTGGAAAAGATGGCGGCGCGCTGGCCGGGGCCTGAAGGCGTGTGTGTGCCGAAGTCCCAGTAGAAGTCCGGCTCGATGACTGGCCGCACGGATGGGTCGACCTGCGCGAGATAGAAAGAAGCGCCGAGCTTGGGAATGCGGAAGACGTCGGAGATGCCGGGACACTTGAGCGCGTGATAGGCATTGACGAGGCTGGCGTAGTCGAATGCGCACCAGGCGATGGCACCGGCGATGCGCGGATGGTCGGCGGTGCGGCTATGCGCCTGCGCGTGGTAGAGCGCCTGGCTGGTCTGCTCGCCGATATCGCCGGCACGCCGGTACTTCATGTCGAAGCCACGGCCGACACCGTAGCTGAACTGGCCGACGGTTTCGGCAATCATGTAGGGGTGGCCCTCGACGGGATCGAGAATGCCGACGGAGTGATCGGGATTGGCGTGATAGTCGTCGAACGCGAAGACGTCCTGGGCCCACTCGGTTTCCCAGTTTTTGCGCGATGAAGGCGTCATGGTGCCGGAGGTGGGGCGCGAATCGTCGAGGGAGTGAGCGAGCGCGCGAGTGCGGGTGTAAAGCTCGGGGAAATTGCGCGACTCGTTGATGCGCACGCCCCAGATGATGACGGAGGGATGGTTGCGGTCGCGCCGAATCATCTCTTCAACGTCGCGAATGGCGAGATCCTGAAAGCTTTCGTCGCCGATGTATTGCCAGCCGGGTAGTTCTTCCCAGACCATGAGGCCGAATTCATCGCAGGCATCGAGAAATGCTTCGGACTGGGGATAGTGGGAGCAGCGCACGACGTTGCAGTTGAACTGGCGGCGCAGGATTTCGGCGTCGCGGCGCAAGAGGCGATTGGGGGCGGCGAAGCCGAGATAGGGAAAGAGCTCGTGGCGATTGAGCCCGAAGAGCTGCGTGCGCTTGCCGTTGAGATAGAAGCCGTCGAGTTTGAAGGCGGCTTCGCGGAAGCCGAAGCGCGCGGCGTAGCGATGCAGGGGCTGATCGCCGTGGAAGAGCGTGACTTCAAGATCGTAGAGATGGGGATGGTCGAGATCCCAAAGATCGATGTTGGGGAGATTGGCGAGCGAGAGCTGGATTTCCTGATCGGGCTTTTCGACCTGCGCGCTTTGTGAAACGGTGGCGACTGCGGTGGGGCCGCGGCGGAGAGTGGCGGTGAGGCGAATCGCGGCTGGAAGCTGACCGGCGGCATCGATGCGGCAGGTGATGGAGACGCTGCGATTGGGAGTGAGGACGGCGACGGGCTTGGCGAAGACTTCGCGCAGGAAGATGGCGGGTACGGCGCGAAGCTGGACGGAACCGGTGATGCCGCCGGGCAGGAGGTAGTCGACAGCGACGGGACCGCGCGGCGAGCCGGAGGGCGGCACATTGAGCCAGCGGGAATCGACGGCGAGGGCGAGGACGTTGCCGCTGTCGCGAACGAGCGAAGTGATTTCGCGATCGAAGGGAAGGAAGCCGCCGAGGTGCGGCTCGAGATTCTGGCCGTTGACGATGGGTGTTGCGCCTTCCATGACGCGATCGAAGTGAAGAAAAAGGCGGAGATGGCGGAGTTCGGGCGGGACGGTGAAGTGGCGGCGGTAGATCCAGGAGTCCTCCCAAGCCGCCGGATCCCAGTTTTGCCAGGAGAGCGGGATGACGGTGTGAGGCAGGGTGACGGGCGTGAAGGCCGCATCGTCAAAGGCGGGATCGGTTGCGGCGGGCTGGAGCTTGCCGCCGAAGAGCCAGTCCCGATCGAGAGAGACGACGTGCTGAGCCGGTCCGCTGGAATGCGCAGAGAGCTTTTTGTCATCGCCCCAAGTGAGAACGGCCGGCCCAAGCGCGGCGGTGGCGGCGCAGCCCTGAATAAAGCCGCGCCGTGAGATATGCGTAGTTTTCATGGCTTGAGTTTTCACACTTCCAGTATGACTGCCGCGCAGCGTGCCGGCACCTGAAGAGTTCCGTTGGTGGGCTGCTGCTCCGGCTGGTCGGGCGTGACAACGGTCAGCTTGCCTGGATTGGGAAGATCGACCGTGACTCCGATGGCCTTGTTCTGTTCGAGATTGACGACGACGACAGCGCGCTTGCCGGATTTGGCGACGAATACGGAATGGTGGGGCGAGCCATCGGCAGAGGTGACCTTGGCGCCCACGGTGTCGCGGAATTCAGCGTCCCAGAGGTAGTCGCGATATTTGGCGCGCAGCGCGTCGATTTTTTTGCCGTAGGCCAGCGTGAGCGGGAAATCCGTGACGTGGCCTTTGAAGTTGTAGGGCTCGTAACTGATGATGTAGCGGTTGAGCAGGATGAGATTGAGCATTTCGCGGTCGTCAAAGCCGGTGACTGCGACAAGCAGCGGAGCGTTGGAGTCGATGTAGCGGCAGACCGCGCGGGAGCCGGCGTTGATGCGGAAGTAGGAGACCGGGTAGTACTGCATGAGCCAGTCCTGCGGGCCTTCGCCGGCAAAGATGAAATCGGGATCGGTTTTGTCGGCGGCTTCGCGGAATTGTTTGGCCATGGGCATGTCGCCACCGTAAATGTAACTGGGCGGCTGGTAGCCGCGGCCCTCGCTGAATGAGTAATCGACCGGGCCGTGATGGCAGACTTCGTCAAAGAGCCAACCGGCGGCGCCGAGATCGACGGTCTTTTGAAACTCCTTTGTGGCGATGTCGCGGTAGGCCTGGCACTGCACGTCCATGATGTAGCGGCGGCGGTTATTGATGCCCGCCAACTGCGTGGGCGTGGTGTAGCTATAGCCGCCGGTTTCGTAGGGAATGCCGTAAGGATCGGTGGCGGCGTATTGATAGAGCACTTTCTTGGTGAACTCGGTGGTCATGTCGGCCCAGATAGGCTTGCCGAAGAGGATCATTTTGACGCCCTTGCTGCGCGCATGCAGGATGGCCTGATGCAGTTCCTCCCAGGTTCCGAGTCCGGGGTCGGTGCTGAGAGAGGGATCGCCGCCGTCCTGCCCGCCAATCTCCCAGCCGACGAGTTGAATAGCAGTGACGCCGTTGGCGGCGCATTCGTCGATGTACTTTGGAAGCTCGCGATAAGGGACGGAGTAGTCCTGCTCTGCGCCGTCGATTTGCAATTGCAGCCAGGAGTGCAGATTGAGCGCCCAGGCGGCGATGTGCGGCTGCTTGTACCAGTTCGCGCGCCATTGCTTGTAGACGTCGAGGCCGGAGTGCCAATCGCCGTTGTAGCCGCGAACGACGACAGGCGCGAGGGTTTTTGCGGAGTGAGGATGGACAAAGACGAAGTGGCAGGTGCGGAACTGGAGGAAGACGGGCAGACCGCTGAGGGTATTTTCCTGGGGAACGGGATCGCCGATGGATTGCAATATGCCGGGATGCTGCTCGAATGTCCACTCCATGAGGTAGGGCTGTGTGTGGTCGTTCATACCGACATACAAGCCTTCGGAGGGAGACTGGATCAACGTGAACAAAGACTGCTTGGATTCAATCGACTTGGTGGGAAAGTTGACGCCCCAATAACCTTTCTCGTTGTGGAAGACGGGATAGAGTTCGTCACCGACAAGATTGCCGTACCACATATGCTCGGTGGTCATGGGGGTTTCGCGAGTGGGCGCGCTGAGGTCACCGAAGTACGGGTAGTCGATGGTTTCGACGGCGAGGTCGGAGTCATTGGTCAGTGTGCCGTCAAAGGTGAGGGCTCCGGCTTGCAGGGTGACGGTGGCGGTGAAGGTGATGGGCAAAACGCCGCCGTGCTCGCTGAGGAGATTTTTCCACTCGAGGCGCACCTGGTGATCGGAGACTTTCTCGACGCTGGTGGCGTGCTGCTTTTCGCCAAGGACGAAGTTGGTGCGTTGATGGGGAAGTGGCGCGAGCAGGCGGAACGAAACTCCCAGCTCGGGCCGGCGCTGGATGACCCAGCCCGTCGATTTGCGCACGAGGCGCGTTAGCGCACCGGACGTCTTGTCGAACGACACCAGAAAAGCGCTGTCTTCCAGCACGACTTCGCGGGAATCGCCGGACTGCTGCGCCTGCAGATCCACATTGGCCAGGGTGCTCATTGCCGTAAGCCCAGCCAGCTTATTAAATGTTCTTCGATCCATTGCCCTCGCCTCATTGGTTTTTATTGCCGATTGGTTGCAGGAGTTGCTGGTTTGGAGTTTTGCCGATGGGGCCAGAAACCGATTCCATTGCGGATGACCTAGTGACAACCCCCAAATTCGCGATGACCAGTTGATCTTTGCGGCGGCATCAAGCGTGAGATTCTGCCGGTTGAAATCTACTGAGCAGGCACGCGCGAATTTTAGGTTCTGCGCGAGGGCTTGTCAAGGCATGGATGAGAATACGGTCTCTTGCAATTTTACCCTGTATTTTCAGTGATTTACTCTGGATATGGAAACCAGCCGGGAAACTGATCATCGCGACCGGTCTCTCCACGTGAAACTGGTGCTGAGCATGGTTCTTGGAAAAACTCCTTATCCAGCATATATTTGAAAACAAATGTGGTAGTTCGTTGCCCGGGGAGCGGGAATTGCAGCGGCTTGACGGCGGCAGCACGGGCGCTGTAAGGTTTTGGCGATCAGATTGCGAGACCGGTTGCTGGCGTTGCAAGCTCGCGGGCATTGTTGCGGCGAAGGAATCGATTTATTTATGTGGAGCGGAACGGAGAGGGACATGGGGACGGTGACAGCAGTGAATACGGCAACCCGGCAGGCACTGGAAGCGGGCGAGGGAATTTTGCGGCTTGCGCCGACGTGGGTGCCGAGAGTGTATCTGCAGCCGGGGCGAAGGCTGAAGCTTGACCAGCGCGATCTGTACGCATATGGCGCGCACCGCGGCGGAATCGACGAGCGCTGGTTTGCATCGACGACGCCGGCGATGAACGACAACCGCACACCGGATGAGGGGTTCAGTTATGTGGTGTCGGAGGGCCAGCGCTTCACGCTGAAAGAGGCCGTGGAAGCGGAAGGGCCGCGGATGATCGGCAAGGCGATGTGGGAGACGTATCATCGCTGGCCGGTCTACAGCAAGTTCTTCGACAACTCCGGTCCGATTATGCACCACCTTCATCAAAGCGAGGAACAGGCGAAGCTGGTGGGCCGCGAGGGCAAGCCGGAGGGCTATTATTTTCCTCCGCAGCAGAACGCGACTTTAGGCAATTTTCCTCATACGTACTTTGGGCTCGAGCCGGGGACGACGCGGAAGGAGATTCGCGAGTGCCTGGAGCGGTGGGACGCGGGCGACAACGGAATTCTGGATTACTCGAAGGCGTACCGGCTGAAGCCGGGGACGGGTTGGCTGGTGCCGCCGCGGATTCTTCATGCGCCGGGATCGCTGCTGACATATGAGCCGCAGTGGGGAAGCGATGTGCTGGCGATGTTCCAATCGATGGTGGAGGGGCGCCCGGTTCCGCGGAGCCTGCTGACGCAGGATGTTCCCGAAGAAAAGCACTTCGATTTCGATTTTCTTGCGGATCTGGTGGACTATCCGGCGAACCTGGATGCGGAGTTCAAGAAGCATCATTATCTGGAGCCGATTGCGGTGGCTGACACCTTGAGCGAAGGTTATGTGGACAAGTGGATCGTTTACGGGACGATCGACGGGGAGCAGAAGTTCAGCGCACGCGAACTGACGGTGATGCCGGGAGCGAAGTGCACGATTCGCGATGCCGGGGCGAGCGGCGTGATTGTGACGCAGGGCAACGGGCGAATCGGCAAACTCGAAGTGGATTGCCCATCGATTATTCGCTTTGGGCAGATGACGCAGGATGAGGTGTTTATTTCGCACGAAGCGGCAGCGGCGGGCGTGACGTTTGAGAATCATTCAAAGACCGATCCGCTGGTGACGCTGCGCTACTTTGGACCGGGCGTGCATGCGAAGATGCCGAAGGTGGGAGAGCATATGCGGTAGGAGCGGCTGGTGAAGCTGTATCTGAAGGATCGTGGTATCCCAGGTCTCAAAATCGAGACCTGGGGCACCCAAGGTTGGCGATGGCATTGGCGGTAGTGGTTCCCACCCTAGCGGCGAAAACAAGAACACCGCGAGGGTAGGGCACCGAGACAATCCGAAGTCATACCCCACCCAAGCGGAGCTTGAATGGGGCACCCCGGTGTGAGGGGAAAGAGCACCCGTGGGGAAGGGGAACGAGATGCGGAAGCAGCATTTTGAAGAGAGCAACGACAAGATCCGGGCGCGCTTCAGCGAGCTGAAGAAGACTTCTCCGAAAAAGCTCAAAGATCGGATCAAGCTTTCGTGGAGCAACTGGGGATTCGGCAGAGAATCGCTTGCGGAATCGGCCGAGCGGCTGGAGAAGAACAAAGTGCCGTACATTGAATTGCACGGCAATCACTACGGACCCGGCCTGGGTTACGAGGTGAAGGAGACGCTGAAGGTTCTTGCGGATCATGGGCTAAAGGTGTCCGGCGTGTGCGGGATGTTTTCAGCCGATAACGACATGGCCAGTAATCGGGCCATCCACCGGCAAGCGGCGCTCGATTATCTGGACCGGGAAGTTCCATTTACGCGCGCAGTGGGGGGCAAGTATCTGCTGGTAGTTCCGGGCGCGGTGGGACGGCCGAAGGCGTATGACGATGTGGAGTTCGAGCGCTCGGCGGAGACGCTGGCGATGCGCGGCGACCTGTTTGTTAAGTACGGCATCAAGGTTGCGATTGAGCCGATCCGGTCAGCGGAGGTGAGCCTGGTGCACACCGTGGCGGATGCGAAGCGGTATCTGGCCGCGGTGAATCATCCCGGCGTGGGACACATTAACGGCGACGTGTACCACATGCAGTCGGAGGAGCGGCACATTGGCGACGCGATTGTGGACGCGGGCGATCAGCTTGTGAACCTGCACATGGCGGACAGCAACCGGTGCGCAATGGGCGAGGGCTCGATGGACCTGGCGACAATGATTCGCGCTCTCTATGCAATTGGTTTCAACCAGGGCGACAGGTTTGTGACCTTCGAGCCGCTGGGACCGGGCGGCGATCCTTACCCCGCGATGCACGGGAAACCAGACAAGCGCAAGCTCGATAAACTTGTGGCGACAAGCATCCGGTATTTCCGCGAGTGCGAGGAGATGGTGCTGGCGGAGTAGGAGTTCAGATCGCCGACTTGTTCGGTTTCCCATGTGTCAGAATCGAGATCCTTCGACAAGCTCAGGACAGGTTCTGGGGCAAGCGCTAGAAGGGCTGCGAAGAATGTCGTCGAGTGGATGAAAACCCTCCCTCGGCGGCTAAAGCCGCAGTGATTTTGGGGCATTGACGGCACGACAAAAGTCGTGCCCTTTCAAAGCCAGACTTTCAAATGCGGCTGTGAATCGCAGATCAGGTCGGAACCGATGAAGACATATTGTTTTGCGCTGGATTTGCATGACGATCCCGGCCTCATTGAGGAGTACAAGCGGTATCACCAGAAGGAAAAAATCTGGCCGCATGTGCTTGAGTCGGCTCTCGGTCATGGCGTTGTGAGCGAGGAGATTTACCTGGCCGGCAACCGCCTATTCATGATTGTGCAGACAACGGACGATTTTTCACTGGACGCGAAACGCGCGGCTGACGGCAGCGATCCCGAGATGCAGAAGTGGGAAGAGCTGATGTGGAAGTATCAGAAGCCGCTACCTTTTGCGCAGGCCGGCGAAAAGTGGGTTTTGATGGAGAAGATTTTCGAAGCGAAGTAGTCCCCTGCCATAGAGAAAAGCGCAATGCTCCGCAACCCCAGCGGAACCCAAGGCGAAAGCTGTACAAGGAAGGTTCGATGGCAATCACGAGTTCACTCACGGCCGTAATTCTCTGGTCGGGAGCCGGCGGTCTCATCACGCTTGCGCCTTCCGACATTCTGATCATTGCTCTCTACTTTCTGATGGTTTTGGGTATCGGCATTTACCTGCGCCGGTACGCGAATACGTCGAACGATTTTTTCATGGCCGGACGCGAGATGACGGCATGGGTTGCGGGACTGAGTTTTCTCTCAGCCAACCTGGGCGCGATTGAGCTGATGGGCTGGGCCGCTTCGACCTATGAGTACGGAATTCTGGCCGCGCACTTTTACTGGATCGCCGCCTTCCCGTCGATGGTGTTTCTCGGGCTGGTGATGATGCCGTTCTACTACATCTCGAAGACGCACTCGGTTCCGGGCTACCTGCAACTGCGATATGGCGAGTCGACGCGGGCGCTGAGCGGCATTTCGTTCGCGGTGATGACGGTGCTGATGTCGGGCATCAATATGTATGCGATGGCGCTGGTGATGAAGGTGGTGCTGGGATGGAACATTCACTTCAGCATCTGGGTTTCGTCGCTGACGGTGGCTGTGTATGTAGCGCTGGGCGGGTTGTACTCGGCGATCTTCAACGAGGTGCTGCAGTTCTTTTTGATCTGGCTGGGCGCGCTGGTGATTCCGATTCTGGGGCTGATTGAAGTTGGCGGATGGTCAGGGCCTGGAAGCGAGAATTCACGAACGGATGCATAGCGAACGACTATGTGCATCTGTGGAGCACGCTGGGGTCATTCTCGTCGAATCCGATGGGTGTGCATTGGACGGGCATTGTTTTCGGACTTGGCGGCGCGATTGCGTGCGGATACTGGACGACGGATTTTCTGGTGGTGCAGCGCGCGATGGCCGCGAAGGATCTGCGCTCGGCACAACTGGCGCCGATCATCGCGTCGTACTTCAAGATGGTGGTGCCGCTGATCGTGATTCTTCCCGGACTGCTGGGACTGGCGGTGCTTGCCGTACAAGCTGGTTCCGCGAAAGCGCGGCGGGGCCGGGGATGCACAGCTATAACGAAGTGTTGCCGCTGATGCTGGCGCGCTATGCAGGGCCGGGGCTGCTGGGCTTGGGCATCACGGCGCTGATTGCGGGCTTTATGTCAGGGATGGCGGGAACGTGAGCGCCTTCGCGACGGTGTGGACCTACGACATTTATCAGCCCTATATTCGCAGAAGGGACATATCGGACGCGCACTATGTGCAGCATTGGGCGCTGGTGCACGATTCTCGGCGTGATTTCTCAGCATCGGGACGGCGTATTTCGTGACGAACTTTAAAAGCATCATGGACTACATGCAGGCGCTGGTGGGCTTTTTCATCTCGCCGCTGTTCGGCATCAGTGATTATGGGCATGGTGTGGAAGCGCGCGACGGCGAAGGGCGGGTTCTGGGGGCTTCTTGCGGGCACCGGTTCGTCGGTTGCGATGTATACGGCGGTCAAGATTCAATCCCGCATGGATTCGCTACGTGGCGCTTTCTCCTGACGCGAAGGACATGGCGGAGAATCTTTATCGCGCGCTCTGGTCGCTGCTGATTTGCATTTTTGTGACCATCGCGGTGAGTCTGTTCACCACACCGAAGTCCGAAGGAGGAACTGACGGGACCTGGTGTTGGAAGTACACGGTGTTTCCAAGGGTAGGCGATGTGCCGCTTTGGAAGAAGCCGATTTTCTGGGCGTGCGGCGTGGCGATCTTTTTTGCAGTGCTGCAGTGGATGTTCTGGTAGGGCGTGGAGATGAATCTTAAGAAGGCATGGCGGTATTCGATTTTTTGTTTGCTTGCGATTGGGTTGTTTGCGGGCCGGGCGAAGTGTTTTGCGGCTGCCGGCGGCGAGCCTGATTCTCACGATCGCTTTCTCGCTCTGCCGATTGCCAAGGGCGATGCGTCGTGCTGCCGAGGATGCTGTACCGGGATGGAGTTCCATTTATTGAGACGGCATGGAATGCGCCGGCGAGCGGCTCGTTGCAGGTGAATGTGGGCATCGGCGGTGAAGAAGATCTACCTGCTGGGAATGACGGAGACGATGCGGCCCTCGGCGTGGTCGAATCCACTGAGTTATGCGGCGCGGTTTATTGTCGGCGACAAGCTGGGGCAAATTCGGCTGCACTATGAAGACGGATCGACGCAGGATTTTCCGTTGATTCTGGGAGAGAGCGTCTGGTGGGGGCTGCCGTTTTATCAGGCACAAGAGTCCGTTCCCGATTGACGCGCAGCTGCGGCTGGCATTTGAGCAAGCGCTGCGGCTTTATCCGGCGGCGCCGGTGGAGGACGGCAATTATGTCGCGGTGATCGCGACGAAGGATGCGCCGCTAGCAAGCATTGAGATCACGGGTTCCAAAGAGAAGAAGGGTTCGGTGGCGATTGCGGGAATCACGGTGGAAACAGCGCCGGACACGTCGATTGCAGGAGCGACGCGCATCCCGACGAACGATTTCTCGCCGGCAGTTCAGCCAATTTGTTGCAGGAGAAATCACTGCGAGCGAGCGGAGTGGACGAAGCTGGATCGCACGTAGCGGCTGAAGGATTTGAGGGAGGCCTTTATTCGACTGAGGCAGATTTCAAACAGCCGATTCCGGTGGAGGTGCCGCATGGGTATACTGGGCCGCAGGTCACGTTCAAAGGAACAAAGCAAGCGAGCGTGCTGGAAGATGCGTTTTATGCGAATGTGCAGGACATGCTGGACAAAGTCGATGCGGACGGAACTTATCACACTTCGACGCGGGATGCGTTGTCGTGGGCTGGCGATCCGCGATCGGCGGGCGGGGAGTTCGGAACGTATCGCAAAGATGTGGGCGTGTACTATACGCAAGCCTGGTCGAGGGATTTGGGGCGCAGTCTTCAAGAGCTGACGGAGCTTGGCTACTTCGAGCAAGGCTACGCCTGTAGCGGACTTTGCGCTGAATTCTTCACGAACGTGGGCGGAGAATCCCCTGCTGAAGTACAACGGCTCGTCGCTGCCGCCGCATTGGAGCCGGATTATCAATCACCCGGATTTTTCGCTGCCACTGGAGAACGACGGGCACGGATTGATCTCACTGTTCATTTACAAACTGTGGGAGAGGGAGCCGGATCGCGACGCATGGCTTCGCGCGCATTGGACGGATGTGAAAGCGGCAGGCGACTGGATTCCGTGGCAGTTGGATCATCCGCAGATTACGGGCGCGGCTGACGGGGTGCTGTATACGACGGGCGAGTCGGCGGGCGGCAAAGGATATTCAGTTTATCCCGATGCGATTTGCATGACCGCACTTGAAGCGCTGGCGCAGATGGCGGATTCAATTGGAGAGACGAAGTCGGCTGAATTGTGGCGAAGCACAGCGGAGAAGATGCGGAAGGCGATTCCGGGGCGGTACCTGGTTGACGATCCGAAATATGGGCGAGTGTGGACGCTGGACGATGCAGGCTGGCCGAACAAGAGCACGGTGCTGGGGCCGCTGATTTTTCTGGCGGACTACAAAGGATTCGCGCCGCAGGACGACGATCCGGCGTGGAGGCCGGCAAACGAAGCGGCTTATCAGCGGCTGATCGACACGTATCGCCCGTTTGGGTTTTATGGATGGGCGATGGGCTACGGACAGGGGTTTGTGACGCAGGCGGCGCTGCTGCTGGATCGCATGAAGGATGTGACGCCGATGCTGAACTGGTCGGCGAGAGCGGTCTACGAACCTGAGATTCATTCTTTTGTTGTGCCGGAGGGCGCGCAGGTCGATCCCAGCGGGAGATATGTTTTTCGCACGGGCGACTTGGGCAACGGTGTGCAGGAAGCGGAGATCGTGAAGGTCTTCAGAATTTTGATCGGAGTGGACGATAACGAGCCGCAGCGGTTGCGCGTGATGCCGAGATTGCCTTACGGGTGGAGTGAGATTGCGGTGGACAAATATCCAGCGTTCGTCAATCTCGAGGGAAAGCGGGAGACGGCGATGCTGCGCTACGACCTGCGGAGGGCCGCGGGCAGGATGAGTCTGGAGATTTCGGCGGATCGGGCGCTGGGTGCGGTGGCGGTGCGGCTTGGGCCATTTGAGAAGAGGCCGGAGACGGCGGATGTGCTGGTGAATGGGAAGAGTCCGATGGGGTCGAGTGTTGAGCAGAGCGGCGATTCGTGGTGGGTGAGTTTTACGACGCCGGTTGGGCCGGTGGCGGTTGCGGCGAAAAGATAGACGCCGGGTAATCGAGAGAGAGGAGCCAGGGAATGCGCGAACGGCGACATATGCTGCCGGTATGGTTTTTTATCGGGGTGCTGTTGACGATGTACGGGGTGATTATTCTGATCACGTCAGTCGTGGATTGGTCGAAGCCGACGGTGGCGCTTCTCTCGCAGTATCATCCAGGGTTCTGGGGCGGCATCGTACTGCTGCTTGTTGGCGGGTTCTACACGATGCAGTTCAGGCCGCGTCGGCGCGGGAAGTAGCCTGCTCGTCGAGGGATGGCGATTTTTGTGCTGCTATACTGCTTGTTTCCGGGGGGGGATGGGTTGTGCCGAAGCGGGTGCGCGGGACGGTGAGGCAGCCGGTCTATAGCAGGGAAACAGGGGGATGCAGGAAGCCCGGTTGTGGGGCGGGCGGTTCGGGCGTTGGATGGAATGAGGGAAGCGAGTGAATATTCGAGAGATCGCACGGCGGGCCAAGGTTTCTCATTCGACGGTATCGCGGGTGATCAACCAGGTTGAAACGGTGGACCCGAAACTGGTACGGCGGGTGCAGGCGATTATTCAGGAGGTGGGCTACCGGCCGAACTTCCAGGCGCGGGCATTGGCGCGCGGTAGAAGCCATACGGTGGGGTTGATTGTTTCCGAGATCACCGGCGGGAATCCGTTTTTCTCGGAGATCATTTTGTACTTTGAGCGGGCGGCGGTGGAGCAGGGCTACGAGGTGCTGATCAGCTTTGCCGACACGGAGACGCGCCCGGATCATATCGCGGTGTGCGCGGCGCGGATGCAGGAGCGTCAGGTGGAAGGGATTGCGGCGCTGACGTTCGGGATGGAAGAGCAGCTGGCCAACGTGGGGATCGATGTGCCGGTGGTGTATGCGGGAGCGGACCACGATCTGCGCGGGGTGCGCAATGTGCGGATCAACTATCTGCCGGGGTTCCGGGACGCGGTGAAGCACCTGGTGGATTTTGGGCACCAGCGGATTGGCTATCTTGGCGGGCGGATGAGCTGGAGCAGCATGCGGACGCGCTTCGAGGCATTTCGCAAGGCGATGAAGCTGGCCGGAGCGGCGTTCGATAAGGACCTGGTGGCGGAGTGCGATCACACGTGGGAGGGCGGCGCGCAGGGGATGGGTTCGCTGCTGAGTTTGCCCAAGCCTCCGACGGCGGTGCTGAGCTGCAACGACGTGGCGGCGGTGGGCGCACTGAAGACGCTGGCGGCGCGGGGGATGCAGGCGGGCAGGGACCTGGCGCTGATCGGGTTTGACGACCTGATGATTTGCCAGTTTACGCAGCCGCCGCTGACCAGCATCCAGTTTTCACCACGCGAGCTGGCGGGGCTGGCGTTCAAGGCGCTGATTGAAGAGATACAGCACGTGGAGAAGAAGACCAGCTTCGAGTACAAGACGCGCTTTGTGCTGCGCGAATCGACTGGGGCGCCGAGGGGTTGAGAGCGGGTGGTCTTCGGTGGCCTCAGGGGCTAAAGCCCTGGATCTTGTGAGCTGCATTTGGCACGACTAAAGTCGTGCCCTGACACAAGACAGATTTTCAGAGCGCGTCTTCGTCTGATGTGTCCAAAACTCATTACGTCAATCCAGCCTCGCAACAGCAGGTCTTTCGACTCCGTTTGGCCGAGTGACCGGCCAAACTTCGCTCATAACTATCAAGCAATTTTCAATCCCAGGTCTCAAAATCGAGACCTGGGGCACCCCTTTCGAAATGCGATTGACACATTCAGTTCCAAATAATATCGATCATGACGCGTCGGATTCCAGAATTGCTTCGCATAGAGGTCAGTAGAGTAGCGAGCGAAAAGCAGATCCTTCGGCTGCGCTTTCCCCATGATCGCCGGGCGATCACGCGGCCCCGAGCGCGCTCCGCTCAGGATGACACCTTAAATTAGCTGGCTAACTGACTGTTATGTAAATGCGCCTAGATTTTGGAGGAGGGTGCGCCGACGGGCTTGAGGAAGTCGAAGTCGCAGCCTTCGTTGGCCTGGGAGACGTGGTCGCGATATAAGGCGAGGTAGCCGCGAGGATCCTTTTCGACAGGCTTCTGCCATTCGGCGCGACGCTTCGCGAGTTCCGCTTCCGACACGAGCAGGTCCAGCTTTCGATTTGGAATGTCGAGGGTGATCATGTCGCCGTCGCGGACGAGCGCAAGCGGGCCGCCGAGATAACTCTCAGGGGCGACGTGCAGGACGCAGGTTCCGTACGCTGTGCCGCTCATGCGCGAATCGGAGATGCGCACCATGTCGCGGATGCCGCGCTTGAGGATCTTTTTGGGAATGGGGAGCAGACCCCACTCGGGCATGCCCGGAGCGCCCAGCGGCCCGGCGTTCTGAAGCACGAGGACGGAATTCTCATCGACGTCGAGATCATCGTTATTGACGCGGGCTTCCATGTCGTCAAAGTTTTTGAAGACTACGGCGGGGCCGGTGTGCTGCCAGAGCTTGCGATCAGCGGCTACAGATTTGATGACTGCGCCATCGGGAGCGAGCGAGCCGAAGAGGACGACTGTGCCGCCGGTGTCCATAAGTGGCTTGGAACGCTCGCGAATCACTTTGTCGTTTAGGACGACGGCTCCCTCGAGATTTTCGCCGATGGTTTTTCCGTTGACGGTGAGGCAACTTAGATCGAGAAGATCTTTGATTTCGGCCATGAGGGCGCGGAGGCCGCCGGCATAGTAGAAATCTTCCATGAGGTATTCGCCGGAGGGGCGGATATTTGCCAGGACGGGAACGTTGCAGGAGATTTCATCGAAGCGCGTGAGCGGCAAGTCGAATCCCAGGCGCCGGGCATACGCAACCAGGTGAATGATGGCGTTGGTCGAGCCGCCGATGGCCATGTCGACGACGATGGCGTTGCGGATGGCGGCGGGCGTGAGGATGTCTGCCGGTTTGAGGTCTTCCCAGGCCATCTCAACGGCGCGGCGGCCGGTATCCATGGCGAGGCGGACGTGATTGGAATCGGCGGCGGGGATGGAGGATGCGCCGGGGAGAGTCATGCCGAGGGCTTCACTGAGGGCGGTCATGGTGGAGGCGGTGCCCATGGTCATGCAAAAGCCGGGAGAGCGCGCGATGCCGATTTCGATTCCTTTCCATTCCTCGTCGCTGACCACGCCGGCGCAGCGATCGGCCCAGAACTTCCAAACGTCGGTGCCGCTGCCGAGAACTTTGCCGTCCCAGTTGCCGCGCAGCATGGGGCCGGCGGGGAGATAGATGGCCGGCACATTCGCGCTCATGGCGCCCATTAGCAAGGCGGGAGTGGTTTTGTCGCAACCGCCCATGAGGACCGCGGCATCGACGGGAAGGCTGCGCAGGATTTCTTCAGCGTCCATGGCCAGCAGATTGCGGTAGAGCATGGGGCTGGGCTTCATGTAGGTTTCGGTGATGGTGATGGCGGGGACTTCGACAGGGAAGCCGCCCGCCTGCCATACGCCGCGCTTGACGGCTTCGGCGCGCTCGCGGAGATGGGCGTGGCAGGGATTGATCTCGCTCCACGTATTAATGATGGCGATAACCGGCTTGCCGATGAAGTCTTCACGCTGGAAGCCGAGCTGCAACATGCGCGAGCGATGGCTGAAGCCGCGGAGCGTGTCCGGACCGAACCAGGTGAAACTGCGTAACTCTTCAGGCTTCTTCTTCGATGTCATTGCGCAACCCCTTTTTTGACGTGGTCTGTGCGGATCTGCGTGGCGAGCGCTCCGGCGAGTAGCATACACCCGGCCATGACCAGCAACCCTATATCGTAGCTTCCCGTAACGGTTTTCAAATAGCCGAAGAGCCAGGGACCGGCGACACCGCCGAGATTTCCCAGACAGATGAGGCCGACGGCAGTCGCCGCGGCAGACTTGCCGAGCAGCGTGGTGGGGAGCGTCCAAAACGGAGGCATGTAGGCTTGCGCGGTGAATCCGGCGAGGCAAAAGAAGCCGGTCATGAGCCAGATGTGCTCGCGGGAAAGCACGGCCAGGGCGAGAGAGATGCCGGTGGCGAACATTGGCACCGCAGCGTGGAGCGCAAGCTTGCCGGTGCGCTGCGCCCAGATGCCGTTGAGAAGGATGCCGAGCGCACTGAAGGCGTAGGGAAGGCCGGCCGCGAGAGTGCGGAGCGAGATGGGCAGGCTCTTCATGGTGTCTGTGATGGATGGCAGGAAGAAGATGAGCGCCTGATTGCCGGTGACGAGAAGAAAGAGGATTGCGGTCAGGAGGAACGTCTGCGGGGAGCGCAAGGCGTCAACGATGCGGACGCGGTGAGCCGATGTTTTGAGGGCTTCGTCTGCCTGCAATTGGGCCTGCAGCCATTTTTTCTCGTCGTCGGGGAGCCAACGGGCGTCGCGTGGGCGGTCAGTGAGATACCAGAGCGTGACAAAGCCCATGAGAAAGGGAAGAATGCCCTCGAGAATGAAGATCCAACGCCAGCTTGCCAAACCTGCCCAGTGAATGTTGTCGAGAATCCAACGGGAGAGCGGGACACCGGTGGCGATGGCGATGGATTGCGAGACCATGAAGTACCCCTTGGCACGCGGGCGGTCTTCAGGCCGATACCAGTGAGAGATGTAGATGATGACGCCGGGAAAGAAGCCCGCCTCGGCAATGCCGAGCAAGAGGCGCAGCCCATAGAACTGCGCGCTGACGTGAATGCCGCCGAAGTTCGCGAGGCCGATGAAGCCCATCATGGACGCAACCACGCCCCAGGCGATCATGATTTGCGCGAGGAGCTTGCGAGCGCTCCAGCGCTCGACGATGAGGGTGGCGGGGATATTGAGCAGGAGAAAGCCGAGAAAGAAGATGCCGGCGCCGAAGCCGATGATGGCGTCGTTGAACCCGAGGTCCGCCTGCATTTGCAGCTTGGCGACGCTGATGTTCGCGCGGTCCAGGTAGGCGAGCATGTAAACGAACATCAGGTAGGGAATGAGGCGACGCGTAACGCGCGCTCTGGTGCGGACAGCGAGGTCCGGGGCAGGATGGATGCTCGTGGTCAATGGTCAGTTCGAGCGGATTACTTTGAGCGCCGCGGGACTGGATGCGCGGTCCGGCGATTGATCGATTGTCACATATCGTGCTACAGTCAAGCCAGAAAAATCCTTGAAGCTTGTCGATCGGTCCGCGCGGAGAATGACGTGTGGAGCGCGATGCATTGCGGAGACTGCGGCGCACGATGGCCGAGTCACGTGAAAGAATCGCGCGGGTAGTGTGCCGGCGCAGGGAGGGAACGTTGACCGCCGCTGCTTATTTGGCAATTTATTTTGGCCTGCTGATTTTTGTTGCAGGCTGTCTGCGACGAATCCGGCAGTACACGCGGACGCCGCTGCACCTGCGGTGGGAGCTTTATCCGGTGCCGCACGAGGGACCGTATCGCGCCGCGTATGGCGGCTCCTACTTTGAGGCGCAGGGGTGGTGGCGCAAACCGCAGGTGGCAGACAGGGGCTACGAGTGGCGGGTGATGGCGGAAGAGATTCTGCTGATGAAAAGCCTGCGGGAGTTCAATCGGCGGCTGTGGATTCCGTCATTCATGTTTCATTCCGGACTGTATCTGGCGATTGCGGCGGCGGGCCTGGCGGCTGTTGCGGGAGTGCCGCGTGCCCTGATTGGCGGGGCGGGGGGCGGCGGATTGATGCGCACGTTGGCGGCGATATGCGGCGCGGTGGGGCTGGCTGGGGCTGCGCTGATCGTTGCGGGCGCGTGTCTGCTCTTGTTCCGGCGCATAGCGGATGCGGGGATGAAGAATTCTACGCGAGCCGCTGACATCTTCAACCTGATTTTCTTCATTGCGGCTTTTACGCTGCTTGCGGGCGGATACGTGATGCGCGGGCCGGGCGCTGCATCGCTTGGCGAGGTGGCGCGCGGTGCGTTCGGATTCGATCGCGGAGTGAGAATCGGGGGCGTGTTCGGCGCGGGCCTGATTCTGACAGCGGCGCTGGCGGCGTACATACCATTTACGCACATGGCGCACTTTATCGCGAAGTATTTTGCGTGGCATTCAGTGCGGTGGGACGACCGGCGCAACGAGCGAGGCAGCGCGATGGAGGGAGCGATTGCCACGAATCTGAGCTACAAGCCGACATGGTCTGCACAGCATTTGGGCGCAGATGGAGAACGCAGCTGGGCTGAGGTTGCGAGCGCCAATCCTGTAAAGGAGGTGCGCAAATGAGCGGCCGACTGAAGTTGAGCGATATGTCGCGGACGGACAACGAGCCGCTGATTCATCTTGACAATGAAGATTTGATGCCGCTGCCGGCTCCGCTGGACGGTGCGGCGAAGGATCGTGCGTGGACGGCGTTGACGGAGCAGAGCAAGGGCAAATACGAATGCGGGCTGGACGATACGTGTGCGGTGAACCTACCCAAGCCGAAGAGCGCCGAAGAGGAAAAACAGCTTGTCGCGAAGTTTTTGTCGGGGCTGGACAAGCTGTTTGATAAGCAAAACAACTGGACGTTTCTGCAGCCGCTGCTGCTGACGATGGAGCACTGCACGGGATGCCAGACGTGTGCGGAGAGCTGCCATATTTTTGAGGCGAGCGGGCGCAATGAGATCTACCGGCCGACATTTCGAACGGAGGTTCTGCGCAGGCTCTACTTCAAATTTGTAAGGCACGGTGGGCTGCTATCGGCGTGGCAGCACGGGAGCATCCATTTGAACTGGCCGCTGGTGGCGCGGCTGATCGAATTGTCGTACCGGTGCAACCTGTGCCGGCGCTGCGCGCAGTCGTGTCCGATTGGCTGCGACAACGGGCTGGCCGCGCACGAATTGCGGAAGCTTTTCAGCCAGGAGATGGGCATTGCGCCGCGCGAGATTCACGAAAACGGGTCGATGCTGCAGTTGAAGGCGGGATCGTCCACGGGCATGACGGCCGAGATTGTGAAAGACAACGTCGCGTTTATCGACGAGGACACGAGCGAGCGCGCCGGCATTGAAGTGCACACGCCGTGGGACGTGAATGGCGCCGACGTGCTGCTGATCCATAATGCGGGCGAGATTATGGCGTGGCCGGAGAATCCGGGCGCATTTGGGCTGATTTTGACGATGGCCGGCGTGAGCTGGACGATGTCGTCGGAGCTGGCGGCCTATGATGCGATCAATTACGGGCTGTGGTACGACGATGCACAGTTTGCGCGAGTGGCGCTGAAACATGCGGAGGCGGCGAAGAAGCTTGGGGTCAAGCGCATTGTTGTGGGCGAATGCGGGCACGCGCACAAAGCGCTGTGCGTGATCGCCGACCGGCTTTTGACCGGGGAGATGAATGTCCCGCGGGAAAGTTATCTGCCGCTGTTGCGAGACATTGTGCTGAGCGGAAAGATCAAGTTCGATCCGGCGCGGAACGATTTTCCGGTAACGCTGCATGATCCTTGCAACATGGTTCGGCTGATGGGCGTGGTTGAGCCGCAGCGGGAGATTCTGCGGGCGCTGTGCCCACAGTTTCGCGAGATGGAGCCGCATGGCGTGAACAACTACTGCTGCGGCGGCGGAAGCGGGTTTGCGATTATGAGTGGGAATAATTTTCCGGACTGGCGCTTTCATGTGTCGGGACGCAAGAAGCTGGAGCAGGTGTTGAACGCGTTTGGCGATTGCATCGGGCCGGAGACGCCGAAGTATCTTTGCGCGCCGTGCAGCAACTGCAAGGGACAGTTTCGCGACATGATTGCGTACTACGACCTGTGGGAGAAGAATCGGCTGATGTATGGCGGGCTGGTGGAACTGGTGGTGAACGCCATGGCCGATGTGAAGCCTGGATTTATTGAGTGGGAGTGGCGGTAGATCGGGCGGATCGCGGAGAACTCTTTCGCATTGGCAGTTTTGTATGTTCGCGCAGGAAGGCGCGAAAGGCCTGAGGCGAGGCGAGTTTTTGCAGAAGACGGCGGCGGGTGGTTGCGGGAATTCGGCGGCGGAATATTTCGTCGCGGCGTTTGCCCAGGTCTTCAACCCAGGCGGCCCACTCGGGACCGAAGTGCTGTTCCAGTTCGAGGCGGAGGCGGGCCGCGAGGGCGGGACTGCGGCCGCCGGTTGAGATGGCGAATTGAAGCGGGCCGCGGCGGGCAACGGCGGGATAGATGAAGTCGCAGTGCTCGGGGTCGTCAACTGAGTTGCACAAGACGCTGTGGGAGGCGCAGGCGCGAAAGACGGCGGCGTTGGTGCGGCTGGAGTTTGTGGCGGCTACGGCGAGAAATGCACCATCCAAATCGCGCGCGAGAAAATTGCGGCGGCGCCAGATGAGTGTGCCGGCGCGCGCCTGGCTCTGAATGGCCGGCACGGCATGCGGAGCGACGACGGTCACATCTGCTCCGCAGGCCAATAGGCCTTGAATCTTGGCGGCGGCAACGCGGCCGGCGCCGCCGACGACGCACTTTCTACCTGCGAGGCTTACCAGGATTGGGAAGAAAGAACGGTCGTGGGTGGCGGCAGAGGTTTTCATCGCGGTTCTTCTACAGCAGGATTCAAATTCCCACACTGAACGGGCGCTGGTTGTGACACCCGTCACGGCAAGTGCCGCGGCGCGGCGCGTTCAATCTATGGTGATTGATTTTTGCTGCGGGCAGAGAAGCTATTTGGCTTGTCCGGCGGTGTGCAGGAGTTCGCTCGGAGAATCCTAACGCGCTTTGGTGATCGAGCAAAAGCTGGTCATCAGGCCCTACGAGTGAATGAAGTAACCGGTAATTTGTGGCGAAAGGAGCACGGCCATGGCAGATGCTGATGACGCCAAGGAATTAGAGGACGGCGAGCGAAAGACGCCGCTGCTGGACGAACTGGAAGAGGGCCCGTGGCCGAGCTTTGTGACGGAGATCAAGTCCGCGTCCGGCGCTAGCAATAGCGCGGGCGATTTGCTGGGTCAACTGGAACTCTCTTACGAAGACAAAGTGAGCCACTGGAAGCATGGCGGCCTGGTGGGCGTGCTTGGCTACGGCGGGGGCGTCATCGGGCGGTACAGCGACGTGGGAGAGAAGTTTCCCAAGGTGGCGCACTTTCACACACTGCGCGTGAATCATCCGGCAGCGTGGTTCTATTCCAGCGAAGCATTGCGCACGGTTTGCGATATCTGGGAGCGGCATGGGTCGGGGCTGACGAATATGCACGGCTCGACGGGCGACATGATTCTGCTAGGCACGACAACCGATCATCTTGAGCCGACGTTCCAGGAACTGACACATGCGGGATTCGACCTGGGCGGGTCAGGCTCTGCGGTGCGCACACCTTCATGCTGCGTTGGCATGGCGCGATGCGAGTGGGCATGCTTTGACGCGATGAAGCTGTGCTACGACCTGACGATGGCGTACCAGGACGAGATTCACCGTCCGGCGTTTCCGTACAAATTCAAGATCAAATGCTCCGCGTGCCCGAACGACTGCGTAGCCGCGATCGCGCGCGCCGATCTTTCGGTGATCGGCACATGGAAGGACGAGATTCGGATCGACCAGGCGGAAGTGGCGCAGTACGCGGAGGCCGGAGTCAATATCCAGAGGGATGTATGCGGCAACTGCCCCGGCAAGTGCATGGACTGGGATGGCAAGCAGTTGAGCATCAACAATCGAGACTGCGTGCGCTGCATGCACTGCATTAACGCGATGCCGAAGGCGCTGCGGCCCGGAACGGACAAGGGCGCGGTGATTCTGGTTGGTGCGAAGGCGCCGATTCTGCAAGGGGCGCTGCTCTCGTCGGTGCTGATTCCTTTTGTTCCCGCGGATGAACTGCTGGCGACGCTGAAGGAGCTGATTCAACGAATCTGGGACTTCTGGGATGAATACGGAACGAACCGCGAGCGCATCGGCGAATTGATTCAGCGAGTGGGGCTGCCCGCGTTTCTGGATGGCATTGGGATTGACCCTGTGCCGGAGATGGTTACAGCACCGCGCGACAACCCGTACATCTACTACCAGCCGACGAAGGAGGACGAGGCATGACGACCACTCCGCTGCAGCCACGGATTACGGACATTGGTCCTCCGGCGTATGACAAATATCTGCCGCCGGTAATTCGGAAGAACTATGGCGCATGGAAGTATCACGAAAACCTGGGGCCGGGAGTTCTGTGCCATGTTGCCGAATCGGGCGACCGGCTGTATACGGTTCGCGCGGCCACTCCACGCCTGCTGAGTATTCAATCGCTGCGCAAGTATGCGGATTTGGCTGACAAGTATTGCGGCGGGTATTTGCGCTTTACCAGCCGCAACAATGTTGAATTTCTTTTGGTGGACGCGGCGCTGATTGAGCCATTGAAACAGGAGTTGGCGGCGCTGGGAATTCCCGGTCGGCGGCACTAACAATTCGATCAGCAACATTGTGCACACGCAGGGCTGGGTGCATTGCCATGCCGCGGCCACCGACGCTTCCGGACTGGTGAAGAGCGTGATGGATGCGCTGATTGATCGCTTTACGCATGAAGATTTGCCGGCCAAGCTGAGGATCGCCGTGGCTTGTTGCCTGAACATGTGCGGGGCGGTGCATTGCTCGGATATTGCGATTCTCGGCGTGCATCGCCGCCCACCGAAGGTGCAGAGCGAAATGCTCACGCGCGTATGCGAGGTGCCGACACTGATTGCTTCGTGTCCTACGGGCGCCATCCGGCCGGTGCCGGGGGCGGCAGGCAAGCAATCGGTAGAGGTGATTGAAGAGCAGTGCATGTACTGCGGCAACTGCTTCAGCGTTTGCCCTGCCATGCGGATGGCCGATGCGGAGAATGACGGGCTCTCGATCTGGGTCGGCGGCAAAGTGAGCAATGCGCGCAGCGCGCCGCGTTTTTCCCGGCTGGCGATTCCATTTTTGCAGAACAATCCGCCGCGCTGGCCTGAGGTGGTAGAGGCGGTGTTGAAGATTGTGGATGTGTATCGCGGCGAGGCGCGCAAGTATGAGCGCGTGGGCGAGTGGATCGATCGCATCGGTTGGCCGCGGTTCTTTGAGCTTACGGGCTTCGAGTTCACGCGGTACCACATTGACGATTTCAAGTATGCAAATACGACGTTGGCGCGCTCGGCCCACGTGAGGCATTGAGGGTTTGCAGGTAGGCGCGAGCACGCTGAAGGCCTGGAGGCCGTCAGGACAGCCGGGCCGGAGCCCGGCGGTACGAGGCGATGCATGGGGCTGTTCAAAGATGTGAAGAAGCCGGTGATTCGCAGCGCAGGAGCGAACGGCGCGGGGGTGAGTTCGCGCCGGCCTGCTTATGTGGCGAAGACCGCACCGTGCATCCATAGCTGCCCCAGCGGAACGGATGTGCGCGGCTGGCTGGTTGCGCTGGCACAACATCAGGCATACGGGCACACACCTGCGCAGGGACTTGAGCTTGCCTGGCGAACGATTCTGGAAAACAATCCTTTCCCGGCAATTTGCGGACGGGTTTGCCAGCACCCGTGCGAGCTGAACTGCAATCGCAAAGCCAAGGATGGGCCGGTAGCGGTAAACAAGCTGGAGCAGTTCATTGGCGATTTTGCGATTGCGCAAGGGTTGCGGGTTGAGATGAAGGCTTCGCGGAAAGCCGATGGTTTGCGAATCGCAGTCGTGGGAGCGGGGCCGGCAGGGCTGGCGGCGGCGTATCATCTGGCGCGCGAGGGATACGCGGTAACTGTGATCGATGCGGCGCCGATGGCAGGCGGCATGATGCGCTATCGAATTCCACGGGCTGTTATTCCTTCTGATGTGCTCGACGCGGAGATTGAGAACGTTCTTAGTCTCGGAATTGAACTGCGGACCGGGTGCTTAGTGGGCCGCGATGTTTTGCTAGACGAGTTGCGGCGGGAATATCGCGTGGTGTTTTTTGCCATGGGGCTGCAGAAGGCGGCGCAGCTTGAGTTGCGCGCAGGGGCGAATGGCGAAGCGGCGATTGTTGGCGAACTGCCAGCGGAGCTGCCGGAGATTGCGAGCGCTGAGACGACGGAGACTGTTCCGCGAGTGCTGAATACTGTGAGCGTGGCGATTGCGCAGGGCCGCGCGGTTGCCGAGGCGATTGCGAATTATCTTGATGGCCGCGCGGGAGCGGGGACGACTGCACCTGCCGTGATACGAAACGACAAGCTGAAGCTCGATTGGTACGGGGGAGCGCGACGCGCTGATGGCGGTGCGGCCATGACGGAGATCGAGGCGCTTGCCGAAGCAGCGCGCTGCATGTCGTGCGGCATGTGCATGGATTGCGAGACTTGCTGGATGTATTGCAGCAAAAATTGCTTTGTGAAACTGCCGAAGGGCGAGCACTACAAGATCAAGCTTGATCTCTGCAATGGATGCGGGAAGTGTGTGGAGTCGTGTCCGTGCGGATATATCGAAATGAACTGAATGCGAGGTGAGATGTGCCGACGTTTGAAGTAGACGGAAAGAAATACGATGTCGACGAGGACGGCTTTCTGCAGGAGCCTGATCGCTGGAGCGAGGATGTAGCGACGGACTTCGCCCAATCCGAATCGATCAACGAGCTGACCGAGGGCCATTGGAAGGTCATCCGCTATATACGGAATTATTATTTGCAGTTTGGCATTGCGCCGATGGTGCGCAAGGTGTGCAAAGAGACCGGATACAAGCTGGGCGAAATTTATCAACTGTTCCCATCTGGCCCGGCGAAGGGCGCCTGCAAGCTGGCGGGGCTGCCCAAGCCAACAGGCTGCGTGTAGGTTGCGATGAGCGAAGACGCGGCGATTGCGGCAGCGGTTGCGGAGAAGTGGATCGAGCGGACGTTCGATTTATATCCGGCCGAGGCGCGTTCGTCGATGATCTCCGTGTCAGACCCATTTCGTAATCCGGCCGGTTACGCGCTTAAGGAGAATTTGACCACGCTGGCGCGCGAGGTGCTTGGCGGAATGGATATACGCGCCGTGGAGCCCGCGATTGATGCGCTGGTCAGGTTGCGGGCGGTGCAGGATTTCGTGCCGACTGAAGCTCTGCGCTTCATGGCCGACCTGCGCACGGTGATCGCAGATATGGCGGGACCCATCCCGAACTCGATGAATGGCCGGATCGACGAACTGGAACGAATGGCCCTCGAAAAGTATTCGGCCTGCCGCGAGCAGATCGCCGGGCTGCGCGAGAAGGAACGCCGGTTCCGGGCGCAGTGCGAGGCGCTGTGAAGAGGGCGACGATGAATGCGCTCTATGCATTGCTTGCGGTGCTGGCGATTGTTGTTGCCGGCCTTGTGGGCTCGCAAATCAGAGTAGGGCGGATTGCTCTGGCCGAGGTGATCCCCTACACGGCTTTAGGCATTTTCCTTGCGGGATTTTGCTGGCGCGTTGCGCGATGGGCCTGGTCGCCGGTCCCGTTCAACATTCCTGTCACGTGCGGCCAGCAGCAATCGCTCAAATGGATTAGGCAGGCGAAGATCGACAATCCATCAACGCGTTGGGGCGTGGCGGTTCGCATGGCCGCGGAGATTTTTCTTTTTCGGTCACTTTTCCGAAACAATCGGGCGCGCGTCGGGGATGGGCGGCTGATTCTTGGCGAAACCGGGACCTTGTGGCTGGGTGCACTCGCTTTCCATTGGGCGCTGCTGTTGATTTTGCTTCGACATTTGCGACTGTTTCTCGAGCCTGTGCCGTCGTTTGTGAACGCGCTGGAGCGGCTTGACGGAGTTTTCCAGATTGGCGCGCCGCAGATCTATCTTTCTGACCTCATCCTGATTGCGGCAATTGGTTATCTGCTTGCGAGGCGATTTCGCGACCCTGCGGTCCGCTTTATATCACTCTTCACGGATTACTTTGCGTTATTCCTGTTGCTGGGCATTGCGATCTCAGGTGTGCTGATGCGTTATTTCACGCGGGTGGACATTCTGGGCGTGAAGCAGTTTGCACAGAGCCTGGCGGCGCTCAGGCCTGTGCCACCAGAGGCACCGGGCGTCCTTGTTTTTGTGCATCTGCTGCTGGTCTGCGCTCTGGCTGCGTACTTTCCATTCAGCAAATTGATGCATATGGGTGGAGTGTTCCTAAGCCCGACGCGCAACCTGGCGAACGACAGCCGAAGGCGGCGGCATGTCAATCCCTGGAATTATCCGGTGAAGACACACACATACGCGGAGTGGGAAGAGGAGTTCCACGACAAGATGCAGGCGGCTGGAATTCCACTCGATGTTGAGGATGGGGCCGAAGATGCCGGATAAGCTCGTACATATCGAGGCAAAGCCGCCGCGCGGCGATTGGCGCGATCCGCAAGTTGAGTTTCGCAAAGGCTCGATTTGCTACAGCGCCGCGCCGAAGAATCTGACATATCTTGGACTCCCGAACCCGCGTGCCTGGCAGCCGCTCGACAGCGATTGGAAGCTGCCGCCCGATTGGAAGCGAATCATTTTGGATGGAATGAAGGAGCGGCTGAGGAAATATCGCTCGTTCTGGCTGTTCATGGATATCTGCGTGCGCTGCGGCGCGTGCGCAGACAAATGTCATTTCTATCTGGGCTCAGCGGATCCAAAGAACATGCCGGTGATGCGGGCGGAACTGATGCGCTCAGTGTATCGCCGCTACTTCACGCTGACGGGGCGGATATTTGGCGGGCTCGCGGGCGGCCGCGAACTGACCGAGGACGTGATCAAGGAGTGGTTCTACTACTTTTACCAATGCACCGAGTGCCGCCGCTGTGCGGTCTTCTGCCCGTACGGCATCGATACGGCGGAGATCACGATGATGGGCCGCGAGCTGCTGAACTTGCTAGGCTGCAACACCAACTGGGTGCTTGAGCCGGCGGCGAACTGTTTTCGCACGGGAAATCATCTTGGCATCCAGCCGCATGGATTCAAAGACAGCGTCGATTTTGCGGCGGACGAAGCCTCAGAGATTACCGGGCTCGACATTAAAGTACCGATCAATCGCAAGGGCGCCGAGGTGCTTTTTGTGATGCCTTCGGCCGATTACTTTGGCACGCCGCATTACTACACTCTGCTCGGCTACCTGATGCTTTTTCGCGAGATCGGCCTCGATTACACAGTGAGCGCATATGCTTCGGAAGGCGGGAATTTTGGGCTTTTTTCGTCACACGAGATGATGAAACGGCTGAACGCCAAGATCTACGACGAAGCGCGGCGGCTGGGAGTGAAGTGGATTCTGGGTGGGGAGTGCGGTCACATGTGGCGGGTGCTCCATCAATATATGGACACGGTGAACGGGCCGGCTGATTTTCTCGAGGTACCCGTTTCGCCGGTGACAGGAACCGTGTTTGAGAATGCACGTTCAACGAAGATGGTGCACATTTGCGAGTTCACTGCCGACCTGATCCATCATGGAAAGCTGAAGCTCGATCCGCGGCGCAACGATCACTGGGTCGCAACGTATCACGACTCGTGCAATCCAGCGCGGGCTATGGGGCTGCTGGAGGAGCCGAGAACCATTCTGAAGAGCGTTTGCCGCAATTTTCATGAGATGCCGGAGAACACGATCCGCGAGCAGACATTTTGCTGCGGCAGCGGCGCAGGGCTGGGCACCGATGAAAACCTCGAGATGCGACTGCGCGGCGGATTTCCGAGAGCGAACGCCGTGAAGTATGTGAAGGAAAAGCACGGCGTGAATCTGCTGACGTGTATCTGCGCGATAGATAAAGCGACACTGCCGACTCTTCTGGAGTATTGGGTTCCCGGAGTGGAGGTTGCCGGTGTACACGAGTTGGTGGGCAACGCGCTGGTAATGACGGGCGAGAAAGAACGGGTCGCCGACTTGCGAGGCGAGCCTTTTGCGCGCGAAGCGGACACCGTGGGCGCGGCAAGCGAGGCAAGCCATGCGTGATCGTGTGTGGATTTTCGCAGGACTGGCAGTTTTCGTTGCGGCGGTGACGACGCCGTTCTGGTATGCGCGCGCAAATACCAAGGCGCAGACCAGGCAGCCGGATCTGGTGCTTCCGGTAAATCAGAAGGAATGTGTTGCTCCGGTTGGCACGATGCGCGCTGCACACATGAAGCTGCTGCTCGACTGG
Organism: uncultured Acidobacteriaceae bacterium; assembly: GCA_963841095.1. Taxonomy (GTDB): domain Bacteria; phylum Acidobacteriota; class Terriglobia; order Terriglobales; family Acidobacteriaceae; genus Telmatobacter. The sequence goes on along the minus strand of CAWJBE010000021.1, from coordinate 36,388 downwards.
CGTGAGGATGTGGTACGGCGTGGCGATCGGCGTTATGTCGCTTACAACGGCAGGATTTATGAAAAGAGCCTTACGAGGACTTGCCTGGGGTGCCATAACAAGGCGAGTTTCTGCGATCGCTGCCACGAATACTCGGGCGTCTCCGGTCCGTATTGCTGGAACTGCCACAACGATCCAAGGACCACATCCGCGAGGAGCATGCCATGAAGATCACGCGGAAGGACTTTTTGCGGCTTAGCGGATTGTCACTTATCGCTGCAGGAGCGAAGCAAGCGGCGCGCGCGATTGGGCAGGGAAGCGAAGCGGCTGGCGATGGCGGTGCGCGGACGGTGCGCTGGGGAATGGTGATTGATCTGAAGAAGTGCCGGGAGAAGGACGGCTGCAGCGCATGCATCCAGGCGTGCAACGCGGCGCACAATATTCCGCAGATTACGGAGCGCGCGCATGAGGTGAAGTGGATTTGGACGGAGCCGTTCGGCACGGTCTTTCCAGCTGCGCAAAGCGGCTACGCGCAAGAGAGCATGGAGGCGGTTAAGGTTCCGCTGATGTGCAACCACTGCGCCGATGCACCGTGCACGCGCGTGTGCCCCACGCAGGCGACGTGGAAACGCGCGGATGGAATCGTGATGATGGATTGGCATCGCTGCATCGGCTGCCGCTATTGCATTGCGGCCTGTCCGTACGGCTCGCGCAGCTTCAACTGGCAGGATCCGCGGCCGTTTATCGCCAGCATCAATCCTGATTTCCCAACGCGCACAAAGGGCGTGGTGGAGAAGTGCAATTTCTGTGAGGAGCGCTTGGCGCGCGGGCTGAAGCCTGCGTGTGTCGAAGCATGTCCGGAAGGCGTTTTTACTTTTGGCAATCTAGCGGACGCGGAGTCGGAGCCGCGCCAACTTCTGCGCGCACGATTTGCGGTGCAGCGTGAGCCTGAACTCGGGACCGGTCCGTCAGTCTACTACCTGGTTTGATGCTATGTTCATGCTGGAAAAAGCGCTGAAAGGAAGCCGCCGCTACTGGACATGGGTGATTTGCCTCTCGTGCGTGATGGCAGTGGGATTCTGCTTCTATTTGCGACAACTGAGCCAAGGGCTTGCGATCACGGGGTTGAGCCGCGATGTGAGCTGGGGGCTCTACATCGCGCAATTCACGTTTTTTGTCGGCGTTGCCGCTTCGGCGGTGATGGTGGTGCTGCCCTACTACCTGCACGACGACAAGCATTTCAGCCGCATTACGATTCTCGGGGAGCTGCTGGCTATTGCTGCGGTTGTGATGTGCATCCTATTCATTTTTGTCGATCTCGGCCAGCCAGCGCGCGTGTTCAACATAATCCTCTATCCGTCCCCGCGGTCACTGATGTTCTGGGACATGATTTCTTTGAGTGGGTATTTTCTACTGAACGTGATTGTTGCGTTTGTGACGCTGCGCGCGGAGCGCGAAGAGATTCATGCGCCGCGATGGATGAAAGTGCTGGCGCTGATTTCGATTCCGTGGGCGATCAGCATTCATACAGTGACGGCGTTTCTTTATAGCGGACTAGCCGGGCGCTCGTTCTGGCTTACGGCAATTCTGGCGCCACGTTTTTTGGCGAGCGCATTTGCGGCGGGGCCGGCGCTGTTGATTCTGCTGTGCCTCGGGCTACGCAGATTCGCTGGCTACGATGCAGGAGAGCAAGCAATCCGGAAGCTCGCCGTAATCATGACCTATGCCATGTCGATCAATGTGTTCTTTGTCCTGGTCGAAGTCTTCACGGTGTTTTATGCCGGGATTCCGGAGCACATGGAACATTTTGAGTTTATGTATCTGCCGGGTAGGGATCACGTACTCGCGCCATGGATGTGGATCTCGGCTCTGTTTGCGGTTATGGCGCTCGTTATTTTGCTGACGCCTGTGTGGCGCAACAGGATGCTGCCAGCGGGGTGCGTACTTGTGTTCGCCTCGCTATGGCTGGAAAAAGGGTTGGGATTAATTATCGGCGGGTTTGAGCCGTCGCCGCTGGGCTCGGTCACGCGGTACGCGCCCACGTTGCCGGAGTGGAGCATTGTCGCGGGAATCTGGGCAGTGGGAGCCATTCTCATCACGGTGTTTTACAAGATTGCGTTGGCAGTGCGGAAGGAAGCTGACGGGCAGCGAACCCTGAAGTGGCGTGGAGTTTTGTGAATGTCTATGGCGGATAAATCGACCGGAACGGATGCGGCGGCGATAGCTGGCGAGCAGACGGCGGAATGCGGGAAGGTTGTGCTGGTCGGCGCTGGGCCGGGCGCTCCGGATCTGCTGACGCTGCGCGCGGCGCAACGGATTCGAGAGGCGGATGTGCTCATCTACGATCGCCTGATCGATCCGGGAGTGCTCGCGCTCGCGAGACCGGGTGCCGAGCAGATCTATATGGGCAAGCCGCAGGGCCATTGCATGCGTCAGGACGAGATTCACTCTCTGCTGGTGAAGAAATCCAGGGAAGGGAAGTTAGTCATTCGCCTCAAAGGGGGCGATCCATTTCTGTTTGGCCGCGGCGGAGAAGAGGTGGAATTTCTGGCGGAACACGGAGTTCCATTTGAAGTTGTGCCGGGCGTGTCATCCTGCCTTTCGGCTCCACTCAGCGCCGGCATCGCAGTGACTCATCGTGACGCGTCGTCTGACGTGGTGATTGTGACCGGGCATAGCTGCGACGGGCATGAGGATCGAGTGGACTGGGAGGCGGTAGCGAGGATCGGCACGGCGGTTTTCTTGATGGGCGTGCACAATGTTGAGGCGATTGCGCGCAAGCTGATCGCCGCGGGCCGATCGGCGGATACGCCCGTGGCCATGATCCAGATGGCCTATTGCGATGGTGAGCGCGTTGTGACAGGCACATTGGAAAACATTGCGGCGGAAGTGCAGCGAGCAGGGATTGAAGCACCGGCAACATTGGTTGTCGGCGAGGTGGTGCGGCTTCGTGAGAGGCTGCAACAACTCATTGCAACGTATTCAACGCGGAACGAGGTAGAGGCATGACAGAAACGATCGTAGGCCACATCGAGACATTGGCGGAAGAGATGTATCAACTGGTGGCTGAGTGTGCGGGGAAGAAGAATTTGAAGGCCGGCGATTTGATGAAAGAGATGATCGCAAGACACGGCGAGGCGGCTTGCAGCAAGGACGACTGCAAGAAGGCCATCCGGATTCTCATCGACTCCGGACGGTGCATTTACAGCTATCTGGGGGGATCGTATATTCAGATTCCCCCAAAAGAAGGAACGGAGCCGGCGGGCTGATCGCCGCTGCAATTGTGAGTGCACTGCGCGCCATGCCGCGCCTGCTTGTGGCAGGCCTCTCCGGCGGATCCGGCAAGACCATCGTGGCGATGGGATTATTGCTGCTGCTCCGCCGTGCCGGCGCGGAGGTGCGCGCATTCAAAAAGGGGCCAGATTATATCGACCCCGCGTGGCTTGAGTGGGCATCAGGCCACCCTGCCCGCAATCTCGATGTATTTCTGATGGGCGCGAAGCGCGCGCGCGGGTTGTTCCTGAGACACGCCATTTCCGGCGGCGTTAATTTGATCGAAGGGAACCGCGGCCTCTTCGATGGTGTTGACGCCAGAGGCACGTATTCGAGTGCTGCGCTTGCGGAGACTCTGGGAGCACCGGTGGTGCTGGTACTGGACGCGACGAAGATGACGCGCACTGCAGCCGCACTGGTGCTTGGCTGCCAAAAGCTGGATCCGCAGGTGTCGATTCAAGGCGTGGTGCTGAACAACGTGAACGGTGAAAGACATGAGCGCATCTTGCGCGAGGCAATTGAATCAGTGTGTTCCATTCCGGTGATCGGCGCGCTTCCCCGCATGGCGCAGAATCCACTTCCGGAGCGGCACCTGGGACTTATTCCTCCAGAAGAGCACGATGAGATGGGATGCGTGGAACAGAGGCTGCTTGCATGGATGGATGGCCGCCTGGACCTTGACGCGCTGCTCTCGCTTGCTCGCGGGGCGCCGTCGCTCGAGCCGCCGGAAGAGAAGCCGACGGCATTGCCGAATGCGCGGGGCCTAAAGATCGGATACGTGAGGGACTCGGCATTCAGTTTTTATTACCCGGAGAATCTGGAGGAGATGGAACGCGCGGGAGCGGAGTTGGTTCAGATTTCAGCGCTTAGGGCCACTGCGCTTCCGACCGATCTTGATGCACTCTATATTGGTGGCGGATTTCCTGAGACGCATGCGCAGGCGCTTTCTGCGAACACGAGTTTTCTGGCGTGGCTGCGGCAAGCCTGCGCTGATGGCCTTCCTGTTTACGCCGAGTGCGGCGGTTTGATGCTGCTGGCTCGAAGCCTGTATTGGGAGGGAATCCGTTATCCCATGGCGGGTGTTTTTCCTGTTGACGTGGAAGCCTTCGTGAAGCCCCAGGGGCATGGTTACATTGAATTGTTCGTCGATGCGCCGAATCCATTTTTCCCGCGCGGCACAGTTTTGCGCGGGCACGAGTTTCACTACTCCCGGATTGTGAGCAGCGTCGAGACGATATCGTCGGCCTGCAACGTGGTCCGCGGGGAAGGCTGCTTTCGGGGCCGCGATGGCATTGTTACGCACAATGTGATGGCCGGCTATACGCATTTGCATGCCGCGGCAACGCCGGAGTGGGCGATAGGCATGTTGGCTGCAGCGCGAAAATTCGCCGCGGCAAAGCAACTCGCATAGGTACAGGATTTGCAGCAGGGCATGAAACGCGCGGTGCCTACCACTTCCGGCGGCGAGATTGGCGCTACTTTCCTGACCGCAAACACCGCTCGCTTTTTGAATTCACATTTCGATTTTGAGCCGTAGTGCTGAATCCTCTGCTCGTCGCGATCGTCTATCTACGAGGGTGTATGAGCCTTGAGAACCTGCTCGACGGTCTGGATATCGACTAATCCATTGCAACCGTAAATTGCCGGAAGCACTTGTTCGGCAGGGTATAATCGCCGGAGTTGAGCGATCCGATCTGTGCCAGAGCGGTATGCAGGGAGATACATGCGGCCCAGGAGAGGATGCCGTCCCCAGGCTCCGGATAGCTTATCGGCACGCTCTTCGGTGACAAGGAAATCACGCCGAAGCGCGGCAGCCACTTCCGGCTGTTGTCTAAGTTCACCCCAAGTCATGTAAGACGACTGGTTCTTGGCATCGTCCTGCAACAAGGCCAGTAGCACGCCGATCTGTAAGTCCTCGTCCGGCAACTGGTCGACCTCGGTAACGCCATGCGCGATCAGAATTGCATTGTTCGCGATGCCTTCAAAGAGCGTGGCGGCGCGCGTGTTCATAGTGAGGACCGAGGCTTCGAAGCCCACCTTGCCGCGGACATACAAGTCCTGCAGGTAGGCAAAGGTCGTGACGTGACCTGGAACAACTTCGTGACTGACGAGCTGCTCAAACTCGGGATACGAAATCTGCAACGAAGCATTGATTTCGTACGATGCTTCATAATTTGGCGTGCCGTCAGCGTTCCGTGCGCGGCCGATGTAGTTCATCGAGCCGGAGAACCAGGCGTCTTTGATGGGGAGGAAGTCAATGTTTGCTCGTGGTACCCGCGTAAGTTCCCGGGGAAGGTAGGGGAGCAGGTTTTTTGCACTGAGGTTGTCAAAATGCGCAATCACAGCCGCGCCTAGAGCGCGGACAGATGCCATCGGCGTTACGCGGTCGCGGCGCCAGGCATCTACAGCCGCCAGCAGCCCGTCTGAATCGGACGATGCGTACCCAGCCCGGCCGAGCAATTCGGCCACGCGCTCCCGCTTTTTCTCCGGCCTGGATGGTTCAGGCGGCATGCCGGTGGAGGCCTCAACTGTGCGGGCGTATGGCACGGGGTCGCCCTTACCGAGAACTTCCATAGCGAGATCCCACATGGTATCAAGAGAATCAGCCATCCCGGCCAGAAAAGATTGGCGCAGCCCCTGGAGCTTCCCAGTTTCTTTGCGAAGTCCGGCGATAGCTTCAGGAAGGTTCACGTGGCGCAGGTACTCTTCTATTGCAGCCCGATCGACGCGCTTGGCTGCGACTCCACCGGATTGCCGTACACGCGCAGCCGCCGGATCAGTGTATGCGGTGGGCAGCGGCTCATCGGAGAACCAGCTATCGGCGATGAAGCGCCCCGTGCCCGAGGGGCACATGACATCGCCGCCCCAGAGTGTGTCGATACCTAGGATCGCTTCGGCGACATGCATGTCAAGTTGATTCATGACTTCTCCTTTTCCATTTTCGAGGCGCTGAGCCAGACATAGAGACCGAGACCAACAAAAAGCAGCGCGGAAACGGATTGCGAGGCCAAATCCCAGGAATAGAAGGGCGTTTGGATGAGATCTTCGTGAAATCCCGGGAACAGCCGTAGAGCCGCTCCGAATACGCCGCCGAGTGCGCCGCCGGCCATCAAACCCGAAGCCAGGATGACACCACGCTCGCGGATCCGGTGGCCCGGTTCGCCGCCGACCTTCTGCGAACGGCGGTTGACAAGATGAGACAGAAGGCCACCCGCGAGAATAGGGGTTGTTAAAGCCAACGGAAGGTAGATGCCGAGTGCGAAGACAAGCGATGAAGTGCCGAGCATCTCCATGACCAGCGTGATGAGAGCTCCAATGCCGAAGAGTATATAGGTGACGGGTTGGCGGCTCATGAATCCTACAACAAGAGCCTTCATGATGGAAGCTTGCGGCGCGGCGAGAACGGGCCGTACGTCGCCGGCTGCAGCTTCGCCGAACTGAAACGTATGAGCCAGCAGGACGATGGTGAGGCCTGCGGCGGCCGCCGCAGCAATCACGCCGAGAAACTTTACTTTCTCCTGAGTAGATGGAGTGTTGCCCAGCCAATAACCTGTTTTGAGATCGGTGATGAATTGCCCGGAGATACAGAGGGCCGTGCACACCATACCGGCAATCGCCATCACGAAAAACATGCCTGTGGTCCCTGAAAGGCCAAACTTCAACAGCACCACGGAAGAGATGATCACGGTGAGCATGGTCATGCCGGATGCCGGATTGTTTGCAGTTGTGGCGATGGCGTTTGCGGCAACGGAGGCGAAAAAGAAGGCGAAGAGCAACGTGAGCGCAAGGCCCCCGGCAAGAACCGCGAATGAAATCTGAAGATGGCCGAAGAAGATTGCAATTGCAACTGCGCTGGCAACGATGCCGAGGAGAATAGAGAGCATCGGTATGTCACGATCGGTGCGCTCGGGCTGAACCGCGGCTTTCACATGAAAAGCGCGGATCGCGATGCCGAAGGAGCCGGCAATCACGCGCAGCGATTTGACGACACCCACAATACCGGCCGTAGCGATGGCGCCAACGCCGATGAAGCGCACGTAATTGCCGTAAATTTGAGCCGCGGTCATATCGGCAACAGGCGCGGTGCCGGGATAGACGGCCACGTTCATGTGGCTGCCGAGGAACCAGATCATCGGGACGAGGACAAGGTTGGCCAGAACTCCGCCAGCGCAGAAGATGAGGCCAACGCGCAGGCCCATGACGTAGCCGAGGCCGAGGATGAATCCGATGGCGTCGAAGCTCACGACCATGCGGCCGCGGTCGGCGAGAGTCCGAAGCAGCGGAATGAACTGCAGGTTCAGGTACTCCCGCCAAACGTGAAACGTAGTGACGAAGAAGTCGTAGAGTCCTGCAATGAGCGTCGCCTGCAACAGCAGCTTGGCTTGCGAGCCACCGCGTTCGCCGGTGACCAGCACCTCGGTGATCGCTGTGGCTTCAGGAAAGGGAAACTTGCCGTGCATTTCGCGCACGAAGTAGCGCCGTAAGGGGATGACGAAGAGAACGCCGAGACAGCCGCCGGCGAGACAGATGAAGACCGTCTCCACAGGATGGGGATTGAGGTGAAGAATGTAGAGCGCAGGGAGGGTGAAGACGGCGCCGGCGACAACAGCCGCCGACGCGCCGCCCATGCCGGTGATGATGACATTTTCCAGCAGGCTCGACCGGCGTTTGTAGGCACGGGACAAGCCAATGGCGAGGATGGAGATGGGGATGGCGGCCTCCATCCCTTGCCCGACTTTCAGCGTGGAGTAAGCCGATGCAATGGTAAACACGACGCAAAGAAAGGCGCCCCATAGGATGGCGCGGACGGTAGCCTCCGGCGCGTGCGTTCGAGCCTGAATGATGGGCGTGTAGGTTTCGCCGGGTTTAAGAGGAACGTAGGCGTTCTCTGGAAGAGACTTTATCTCTATTTCGTTCATCGATGGATGATACCTCTATCGGCGATGCACTCCGGGTCCCGGCTGCGCAAGCGCCTTTTGCCGGCACCGGCTCAGGCTGCCCCGTAGTTTCATTCGCAAAATGGAATGACACATATGCAATACACCAATGGAGCACGGTGAAAGCAAGTGCGAGGGTCACACTGGTGTGTGACTTGCCATGCAAATGGAAGAACACCGATCCTCGGATCTTGTAACTCTGACGTGCGACGGCGCAGGCCGGGGTCATTTTGACCGGCGGCTACGAATCCGGCTGCCGTACTTCGCGGACCTGATCAGGCGTGAAGCTCCGTCTAACTTGAAGACGCAACTCGATACGCGAACCCCGACGCACATGATAGACAAGCGCGGGACGAAAACAGGCAACGCAGGTTCCGGTGATGCGCCGGACACTTGGATAGACGATACCGTTGGAACCGCGCATAAGCAGGTCGGCAGCCAACTGCTGTGAGTCTTGATAGCACTGCGGAATTGGGCCTGCTTTGAGGTACTTCTTAAGTTGCGTGCGATTACCGCGCAGATCGTGAAAATCCGCGGCGAAGTCTGCAAGGTAGTCGTCATAGGTGGATACTTCTTCAGATTCCCAGCCAACCTCCTTGAGCTGCTCAGTCTTATGGAAAGCGACCTCGGCGATGGATGTTTCCCGTTCAAGACCGGCGTACCAAGCCCCCCGCCTGCCGTTGTTGAACCTGCTTCCATTCGGTGCGGCATGAGTGAACGCTGCATTCACAACCTCGCTGTAACCAACGCCGTAGAGCAGTTCATGAACGCTGATTTCCGGTAGCATTCCCTCTTCGCCGAGCAGCCTGGCGTTCGTCGCCCCGTCCAGCTCGATGAGTTCCTGGACCTCTTGCTCTCGATTGCTGAGCTGGCCGAGCACAGTCCCTTCAGGACTGTACCTCGATGGAATGAGGCGATGAGTATTTGGAAAGGAGCACTCCCGGACGGGGGGAATCACTGGCCGCCGCGGCGAGCGTCAAGCATCTGCCGCACCTCAACCATGCCCGGCTGTCCAAGTCGAAGTATGTAAGCCAAAGGCGTGGAACCACGAAACATCGGGTTGCTATTGGGAAGCGTCATCCATGCGTCAGCGAGCCGATCGCTATAGAGAATGTTGAGGGCTTTGAATATCCCAATAAGTAACGAAATTCGTGTCAACGTATCCTGATCGAGAGCGCGCCTGCCTGGCTCCTTCTTGAGACTGTAGAAAGAACCGGAAGACATCCCTCCGAGAAGGCCGCGCGCGTCGTTATCCTTAATTCCCCACCGATCCATGATTCGGAGGAAGGCTTTGATCCCGGTTGGGCTGAGGCGTTTCCTTGTGGCAGTGTCGGCCAGATTTGCAGCCACATCGAACCGGTAACCGGCGATCAGCGGGATGCTCGCGGTAGCAGCCATAGATCCTCCAATATTGGAAGTATATCACTCCATACTTGAAAAAACCAGAGATGGCGAGCCGGGTTGCACACGTCCAGCCGTGTCGATGCGGAGGACGGGTAAATTCCAATAAGCCAAACGGCAAGCGCGGCTTGGGTCGCCCATAGTGTTTTGACTTTTCGCTTGACAGTGGAATTTCGTTTCCTGTAACGTGGTCGCCATTGCCAACGTAAACGTAAACGTTGACGAAGGTCCCGAACTCAATGCGGATTCTTCCATCAATCGCTGTTGGGGAATAAGCAAGATCCGAGTGGGGCCCCTTTGTCGTGCTGTGAATCTCGACGCTCCCCAGAACCCGTCGAGTTGGTTCCACGTTGCGATCCGCACTTGTGAAGCTAAGGAGAGGCCGATGCTGTTTAAGAGAGAATCAGTCGTACTGCTCGTCGCGGTGTTTCTGTTTGTCAGTTCATGCCTGTTCGCACAAGCGCCGACGGCCGAAGTGAACGGCGTCGTGCTGGACGATCAGGGTAAAACGATTCCTGCAGCTTTGGTGAAAGTAACCAACCGGGACACGAACATCACGAGTGAGATAGCAACGAACGAGGACGGCACTTTTACAATCATCAACCTTCTGCCCGGCAGATATGTTTTGACCGCGGAGAAACCCGGATTCAAGACCATCACGCTGCCTGCGCTCACTTTGGATGTAAACCAGATTCTGACGGAAAAGCTGACGATGCAGGTCGGCTCTGCGCAGGAGACGGTTACGATCACTGGCCAGGCGGTGCAGATCCAGAGTTCTTCTGCGGAATTGGGCACCACGATCGATCCACAGATGGTGGCGGCGCTACCTATGAACGGGCGCAATTTTACGGAGACGGAGATCGACCAGCCTGGCGTGACTCCGATTTCCACGGCACAATCGTCGGGTGTGGGTTCTAGCGACGGCTCGATGATGGGGATACCCGGCACGGTTACGTACAAAGTCTCGATTAACGGCCAGGTGAACCGATCGACCGAGTATTTTCTGGACGGCATTATCAACAGCGATTTCAGAATCTCGGCCTATGCCTACCTGCCGATCGAAGACACGATCGACGAATTCAAGATCCAGTCGCACAACAGCGACGCCGAGTACGGAGGAGTGCTGGGCGGAGTGGTGAATCTAGCAACAAAGGGTGGCACGAACAACTTTCATGGTTCAGCTTGGGAGTATGCAAGGAGCCAGATCTTCGACGCCCGAAACCCGTTTACCGGATTTTGCAACGCGGCCCAGTGCGCCTCACTTGCCAGCAAGCTCGCCGGCGAAGTCACCGCAGGCACGATTACTTCCGCTCAGGCCGCTTCGACCCTTTCGACCACTCCCGTGTCACCGCTGGGCTATTCGCAGAATGAATTCGGCGGAACCTTCGGCGGACCAATCATCAAGAACAAAACGTTCTTCTACGGCGCGTACGAAGGCTGGCGCTACTCAAAGCCGAGCAATTCTTTGGTCATCGACCCGACCTCTCAGGAACTGGGCGGGGACTTCAGCGGCGCGGTGACTCCGGAACTGATTGGAACGGTGAATAGCACGAAGACCGGAATTACGCCGAATCAGCTCTACAACCCGTTCGCAGAGTCGGGCGCCAACTCCGCCGTTCCGTTCACATGCGTGCCGAACACAATTGGCTTAGCCGGCGTGGCTCCCACTCCGGAGCCGTTGCTCAATCCCACCGCGACGTACGGGACAGTGGGTTACGGTGTGCAACAGTCGGGCGGAAAGCCCTGCAATGTCATACCTTCAGGACTGATCGACTCCAAAGTGGCGGCGCTGGCAACGGCCTACACGTCAAAGCAGGCAACGGCATGCGCCTTCACGCCGAATTACGCAACCAACGTCGATAACTGCCTGGATAGCCGTCCGACAACCGACAATTCCCAAAACATCGACGCGCGCATCGATGAACATCTCGGGAATAAGGACACGTTGTGGGGCCGTGCATCGATGTTCTGGGATACTGACACTGGAATCGTTGCAGGCACCACGTCGATAAGTCCGACCATATTTCATGCGTGGAACTATGGCGGAGGTTGGGACCACGCGTTCACGCCGGATTTGATTCTCGACGTCCACGGCGGTTACAACTCGAAACCGTATCAGATTAACCCGACGAATTCAGCGGGCGACACACCGGAGACTTCCGCAGGGCTTTCGGGGCTCGCGCCGACGCAAGGCGTCTATATCAGTCCATCCAGCTACCCCAATATGGGCAACATCGGACCTGAGCTGCGGGGCAATCCGATAGGGAGCGGGAGCGGCAGTCTGACGTGGATACACGGCAGGCATAACGTGAAAGTAGGGTTGCAGTATATCTACCAGCAGCGATTCCAATCGAATTTGTACTCTCAGTTCACTTTCAGCACAAGCCAGACGTGCCCAACGAATAGTTCCGGAAACTTTACCTGCAGCGGCGCGGAGGGAAATGCTCTGGCTTCGGCCATGCTGGGCCTTCCTTCCGGTTACACGGCCGCATTGCCAAAGTATGACGTTATCCATCTGAGAGTCCAGAGTTGGGCCGGCTACGTTCAGGACGAATGGCACGTAGTGCCGAATGTTACTTTGAACCTTGGCCTGCGGTACGATTTCATCCCCGCAGTCGCAAATATTGCCAACGACGGGCAGACGTTCAACGCGCTGGATCTGCCCGATCACGAGTACATCATACAGGGCTCCTCGTCGAACCCGGCCTATGCTTCCGGTTGCGGTTCGCCGGTAGTTCCGCCCTGCATCCCCGGCGGACTGGCGGCCGTCGCGGACAACACATCGATCGCATTTTCATCGAAGCAGCCGGTGGCCGGATCGATTAAAGACAACATCGGCCCGCGTATCGGCGTGGCGTGGCAATTTACCCCTAAGACGGTCCTCCGCGTGGGTTACGGACTTTACTACGACACCATGAGCGCACGAAGCCAGTGGGTGCAAAACACGTTGGCGGGATCGCTTTGGCCGTTTACCGGCGGAGTAACCGACACCTTCAATAACGCTCCGATCGGTGCCACGCCGGGCACGACGACGTTCCCGATCTGCAATTCGCTGACGTCCTGCGGCGCCGCAACTGCCGGATACTCCTCCTCGTCGTTTGAGGGCGCGATCGGCTTGACCAACCCTGTGGTGACTCCCACTCCCTGGGCCAACACAAGCTACACGAACGATCCACACTACTCAAATCCGCGATCGCAGCAATGGCAGTTCAACATTGAGCGGCAACTGGGTCCGAGCGCAGTGGCCTCGATCGCCTACGTCGGCAGCTCGACACAACGACTGGACTTCACCGGCCAGGCCAACGAGCCGGTAGGGCCGTTCTGCGAGAACACTGCACAGTGCTCCACACCGGTGACATCGGCCCAGGCGCAACTGACCGAGTACCTGCCATTCTCGTCAACCGGCTGGCACTACTCGGAATCTACCGGCATTTCGAATTACAGCGCCCTGCAGGCTCAATACCATCAGCGTTTTTCCAACGGCCTGTCGGGGCTGGTGGCTTATACCTGGTCGAAGTGCCTGTCGACGACCAACGGCTGGTTCAATGCTGAAAACGGTGAATTGGGCGATCCTGTCGAGGACTTCTTCAATCCATCACTCTCGTACGGAGTATGCGGCTTCGATACTCCGCAGGAGTTCAACGTCAGCGGCGTGTACGATCTGCCCTTCGGTAAAGATGGAAAATGGCTCACGCATGGGCCACTTGCGTGGACACTGGGCAACTGGAATGCGGCAGGTTCCTTCCAGATACGGTCGGGCCAGGCGTTCAACCCGACATGGGGAGGCGCCAGCAATATCTGCTCGGGTACAACTACAACAAACTGTGTGCCGACCTCCATCGCCGGGCTTGCCACGACCTCGAGCGATCCGGCAAGTCTCTCCGTGCCGGGCAGTTCGTACACGGGATACAGCCGGCCCAGTGTGCTCCCCGGCTGCAACCTCCATGCCAGCCAGGGAGAATCCGAGTGGTACAACCCGGGTTGCTTTGTCAGTCCGGCCTCATCGGCGGTCGGGCCTGGATATGGATTTGGAAACGCGGCTGTGGGCGGATTGAGGACGCAGAGATATAACTCGGTGGACTTCTCGCTGATCAAGAACTTTCCTATACGGGAGTCCAAGGCAGTAGAGCTTCGGTTCGAGGGCTTCAATGTGTTCAACCACGTGGTATGGGGCGAACCGGGCGCGGGTATCTCTCCCAGCTTTTCTTCATCGTCGGGCGGGGTTAGCTACGGCACGGCCGGCGCGATCAGCTCCATTGCAAGCACGCCGCGGGAGTTACAGCTGGCGGCAAAATTCAAATTTTAGCCAGGATGAGTTGAACACTGAGAATGGCGGAGGGACGGCACTTCGGATCTTTGCCATGCTTTGTTGCGCTCTCGCAATGGCCAATCGGTCTTTGTTCGGCGAAGAAAAACGGCGACAAGGCGCTGGAGCTTTCGCGGGCTGAGAGAGCAAATCATAACAATTGAGGCAAGCGCGAGGGGCTTGGTCGAATGTGGGAAACAAATAAAAGCGCGATGGAACGTCGAGATTTCTTAAAAGCGGGCGGAGCAGGACTGATTGGCTTAGCCTCTTCCCCTTGTTTATTCAGCCTGACGAACAACGCGGTGCAGGAAGAACGTACTACGCCCGGCAATCCGGTCATTCTCAGGTCCCCGCAACTTGAATTGCTAGTTGACCGGGAAGACGCACTTCCTTTTCAGTTTCGCCTTTTGACTCTAAAGACAACGATGCGCGGCGAAGACTTGGGCGGGAAGATCGCTGTCACGCTCTGCCGGCTCGAGCCCTGGACCTTCAAGACCGCGGATTTGATGGCAGCATCCTGGGTTGAAACTACGCCTTCTCAGGCGGACTTTCACTTCGCCGCGACCTTTGACGGCCAGCCGGCCGCGAAGTTCACTGTCCGGTACGTCGTTGAGGATTCCACCGTTTTCGTTACGCTCGAGGACGTTGTCGAGCAGCCTGGCTACGAACTAATTGATGTGGCGATGCCCCGCCTGGCGAGCGTCCGCGAAGAAGACGGTCGAGCGTGGCTGGCGCACGGGGACAGTGGCGGCGGCTTTGTGTCGTTGGACAAGGCGGAGAACGGTGAACTCCCTCCTAATACGTTTTGGGGGAAGGTGCATGCAAGCCTGCCCGTGGTGATGTTGGGAACCGACCGCGCTATTTGCGTGCAGGAAGTGACAGCCTACATGAACGGGACCGAACTGACCGTAAGCGGGGAGGGAGGGCACCGCCGGGCCGCGCTCGGGACCAGCCATGTGCACCGCGTGAATGGCAGCCTCTGTTACGACCTGAACCTTGGCAAAGGGAAGCCCAGCAACTGCGGAAATTACCGGACTCCCAATTTGCTTGTGGAGCAGAGACCGGCTTGCCGTCTGGACTTTATCGGCGACCTGGACGGGGATGGCGCATTGGACTGGCTTGATGGAGCGAAGCTCGTGCGCAGCCGCATGCCGGCCATTCCGACTCATTATTACGACGACAAGATAATTTACGAGATCGGGCTGGACAGACCAAGCTGGCCACCGTCGAAAGTGACCACTTTTACGGACGCTATTAAACCGATTCAGAATTTCGCCGCGCTCACCGATAACATGCCGCAAGTCGTGGTCTTGTGGGGCTGGCAATACCGAGGCACTGACACGGGATATCCGGCCGTGGAGGAAGTGAACGCAAGAGTCGGCACTTACGGCGGCATGATTCGGCTGATGGCAGAAGCACGGAAATACAACTGCAACGTCACGTTGTCTGACAACTATGACGACGCTTACATGAGTAGCCCAGCCTGGGACCCGGCAATCATTGCGCGACGTCCGGATGGCGGGCTGTGGGAAAGCCGCAACTGGAGCGGCGAAAACTCATACGTTATCGGCATGGCCAAATACATGCGTGGATCGGGGGAGCCGACGCAGGGACCGGGCATCGAGCGCACCGCGTACACGTGCAAGCGATACCGGCTGCGCGACACCGTCTTAGTGGACGTGCTGACTTATTACCCCATCCGCAATGACTGGGATCATCAATATCCAGCAAGCGGCTTCAAGAATCTGGTGGAGGGCCGGTACAGAGTTCTTGACGAGTTTAAGGCATTCGGTGTGGATGTGATGTCGGAGGCGCTGCGCTACGCGTTTATCGGCAAGGTCAGCCATTTCGCATATGCGCAACAGCCGCTGATGAACCCCTTTACCGAGGAACCGCTCCGTGATCCGTTCGGCGGCGAACAGGTTCCAATGCTCGCCACTATTTATCGCAAGAGCGCGGTGTGGGGCCGTTCAGGAAAGACCAATGGGCCGCTCGAAACGCTGCTCGACATGTTCTTCCATAACGGTTGCCAGAATTCGTGGCAGATGGGCAGCTCGTTTGATTCCGACCCACAGGTGCTTACGGACTGGATTTACATCTACACGCTTCCCTGGTTGAAAGTGCGCGGCCTTGACATCGAAAGCTTCCGGCGCGACGGCGGGCGGACGGTGATCGGGCTCGAAGGAGGCGGAGCCATCGAACTTGATTGGCAGAAGCAAACCTATTCAGTGAGCGTAGGCGGCGTGGAGATTGCTCGCGACAGCAGTACTTTCTGCCCGGTGGATGACAGCCGCATCGCTTTCTATTCTCTTCAACCGATCCGGCTTTCTGCGCCTATTCCGCAAGGGTGGGACGCCCAGAAGATCGCAGCCATAGCGCTTTCTATCGATAAGCCGCAGGAGGTCCGGACCGCCGTTGAAAACGGCCGGATTACAGTTTCTGTGGCGTCTCGCCAACCTGTGATGGTCTACCGCGACGGGGCAGATGCTAAGCAAAGGTTATTGGGAGCGTGAGACGGCGCTCACTAAGCTTCAAAATCGGCTTTCGGGTGCAGCGGGAGCGATGGTCACGAAGTCTGGCGAAATAGCTGCCTTTCGCGGGCAAGGGCCACGTCAGGAGGTCTTGATAAATCATGGCGACGAAGAAAACAGGAATCGATCGGCGCAAGTTCCTGAAGGTTAGCGGTGCAGGTTTGGCGAGCTTGGCAACAGCACCGCGCTGGGCGGGGGCGCTTGCTTTTGGGGATTCTCCTCAGCGCAGAAGGCCTCTTAATCCCGTGGTCATCAAATCCGCTCAACTTGAGGTTGTTCTGGATCGCGACGACGGCTTGCCGTATGAATACCGGCTTCCGGCTCTCCAGACCCGCATGAGAGGAGAAGATTTCGGTGGCCAGATGACAGCAACGCTTTGCCGCCGCAAGACGTGGGGATTCGTCACGAGCTTAATTGAAGCTTCGACAGTTAATGCGACGGATACACAGGCGGATTTTCAGTTGCATTGCAGTTACGACGGCCAGCCGGCTGTAACCGCCGTCGTCCGCTACGCCGTGGATGGCGCAACGCTCAATATAACGTTGGAAGACATCAAAGAAGACGCCGGCTATGAACTGATTGAGATTGGCATGCCGCGTTTGGTAACGATTCGCGAAGAAGACGGACCCGGTTGGCTGGCTCAAGCGGATGATGGCGGCAGCGTCGTCGCTTTAGACGAAGCAACGCCTGGATCCTTGCCCGTCAATCCATTCTGGGGCAAAGTGCTGGGAACGTTGCCGGTGGTGATGGTTGGAACAGACCGCGCGGTTTGCGTCCAAAATGTGACTGCGTTCATGGACGGCACGGAGCTGGTTGTGTCGGGCGACAAGGGCAGGCGGCGGGCTTCTGCGGGGACGATTAAGGCGCACCGGGTCAATGGCAGCCTTTCCTATTCCATGAATACGGACGCGCCGCCCGGAGGTCTTTGGGTATATGGAAACGAACGGACTCCCAACCTGCTCATCGAGCAGAAGTCGGCCTGCCGCCTGGACTTCATCGGTGATTTGGATGGGAACGGCGTCGTGGACTGGCTCGATGGTGCCAAGCTGGTCAGAGGCCGAATGCCCAGCATGCCTTCGCATTATTACGACGACAAATTCGTCTACAGCATTTTCTGTGACGCTCCGAAGCTATCGGAGCCGGTCGCCACTTTTCAGCAGTGCGAAGAGCATATTAAACGAGTAGCAGCGTTGCTTGATAACTCGCCGCAAGTCGTGTACCTATGGGGCTGGCAGTTCCACGGCAAGGACACGGGTTATCCGTCCACGGCAGAGGTGAATCAGCGGCTTGGCGGTTACGACGCCATGATGCATTTGATGGAGGAGGGGCGCAAATCGAATTGCAACGTGACGCTATCAGACAATTACGATGACGCCTATCGAAGCAGCCCAGCGTGGAATCCCGATATTATTGCTCGCCGCCCCGACGGAGAACTGTGGGAGAGCCGCAATTGGACGGGTGAAAACTCCTACGTAACGGGAATGGCAAAATTCATGAGCGGCCCTGGCCTGGAGCGCGTGCGCTTTACCTGCGACCACTACAAGCTGCGCGAAGCGACGCACATTGACGTGCTCTCTTACTTTGCGATTCGCAATGACTGGGACCGCGAGCATCCAGCGAGTGGGATTAAGGATCTGGTGGATGGACGCTTTGTGGTTTTTGATGAGTTCGCAAAACATGGCGTGGACGTTTCATCGGAGGCACTGAGATATCCGTTTATCGGCAAAATGAGTTCGTATGGTTATATGCAGGGCCGGTTAGGCAAAGAAACTCCATTTGGCGGCGCGCAGGTTCCATTGCTGCCCACAATCTACCGCAAAACGGCCAACTGGGGCGGAGAAGGATCGAGGGATCAAGCGTTCGTCGATCGGCTCCTGAATATGCTGTTCTTCAACTTCTTCGGGAGCGCGGGTATTAGAACCGGGAACGAGATGACCGAGATCAGCGATGCGTATTACCTGCATATGATCCCGTGGTTCAAACTGCACGACCGGAACATTGAGACTTATCGCAGCTTGGGTTCGGAGGTCGTGATTGGTCTGGAAGGAAACTCCAGGATCTGGATCGATTTGGCCGACAAGACTTATTCAGTGACATTGGCGGGCGTAGAAATCGCACGCAACCAAAGTACGTTTTGCCAATTGGACAACGAGCGCGTGGCGTTCTACTCCCTCGCCGCCGGCGAATTGTCTGCGCCGCTCCCGGAAGGCTGGAACGCAGCGGAGGTCGGTGCTTTGGCTCTCTCGACCGGTCCGGCAGAGGAAGTCAGGCCAGCAGTCGCGGAAGGAAGGATTACGGTTTTTGTGCCCGGTCGGCGTCCGGTGATGGTTTATCGAGACGGAGCAAAGGCGAAGCAAAGTCATTCGGTGAGTGCGGCATAGAAATGACGGTCGTGGATTGCAATTTCCTGACGATGCATGCAGTCATTGTTGGCCCAGAATCTCCAATTTGAAAATTGGAATTCGAGTCGCCCAACGATGCCGGTCGTGCGGCACAGGACCGTTTCCGGCGGAGAATACTGTTCAAGCAACCACGGAAATTGATATATTGCTCACTTTTAAGCCGCACCTTATTGAACGGCCGGACCTTGAAAATCCGGCGATAAAAGAGAATCGCGGATCGGGATTCGCCGAGCAAACAGGGTTCATTGGTTCTTTTTCGTCTCCAGCCTGATCCGGGTGTGTAGATCTGGAAGCGCAGGGTCTTTATCTGAAAACGTAGCTCGCCATTGGAGAAGCTGCGTTACCTGGTGGGATGCCGCAGTAAATGAAGCCAAGCTCGTCGAACTTTGCGGACCCGATTTGAGACGTTGCTTTGCCAGCAACCTAGTCATGACCAGCGTCGATCCGAGTACAGTGGCACAACTACCGTGGCAACGAGCATCGCAGATGGTGATCTGTTACTCGTATCTTTCGGAGTCCGACGAGCCGGCCGCAGTCGAGCAGTTGTGTAAGACTGGCGAGGGAAACGAAAAACGAACGGACACCAGGAGTGACACCGGAACCCAAAAGGGTGTTTGAGGAGGCCGCGTAATGCTGGATGTAAATTCAACAAGATACAATCGTTATTGACAATCTGGGCCTGTAGCTCAACGGTTAGAGCAGGGGACTCATAATCCCTTGGTTGGGGGTTCGAATCCCTCCGGGCCCACCAGACCGTCCGCTTCTCGGGATTCGTCGGTTAAGAGCGTATAGATTAAATGTGTTGCACGAGTTCCAACCCCAGATTCTGAGAGCACAATTCCCTTTGGAAAAATAAAAGGGCGGAGGATCGACATCGATCACGCTTTGCTCCGACCAGAGAACTCACCCCTTTGGCCGCATACGACGGAGATTGCCGCGAGTGATGAATCGACGAGAATTTCGTAAGCTGGCGTGCTTTGCTGGAGTGGGTTCCTGGGTCGATGGTCTTTTGGCACGCGCTTAAACTCTTTCAAAGGATGAATTAGAATCGGCTCTCACTGACGCGGCTGTGCCGCTTGAAGGGTTGCCGCTGGCCGAGGCAAGCATTCAACATTTCGAAGCCATGCCGCCTGCGCGGCATGCGCAATTGCTCTATTGGTTCTGGCACCCAGACACTCTGGCCGGAACACAATATCTCTAAGACGTTGCGAACATGGCTGAGAAAGGCACCTGACGGTGAAACCGGTGGCACGGAATGAAGCGTGGACCGTACCGAAAAGCTATGCAACTTGAAAAGATGACATAAGCGCAGGAGTTGAATGAAGGCAAGATGGATCGAAGGAACATGAAGCGGCGCGAAGTGTTGAAGGGACTCACGACGGTCGCTGGAGGGACGTTGCTGCCGCCATCTGCCTGGTCTGCGCTTGCGCAACCTCCGGCTCAGGAAGCAGATTTGCAGCGCGCGATCCCGGTTCGCGCATCCAGCGAGAAAGTTGGTGAGGGAAGCCGGCGTCCCGTAGTTAACAATGTCAATCCGTTTATCGGAACCACTGGGCTTGGGCTGCGATGGATGATGTTTCCCGGCGCTGCGATGCCGTTTGGCATGGTCAAGCTGAGCCCAGACAACAAGGCGTGGAGCGGCAGAGCGGGCAGCGGCAGGGCGGGCTACGACCGCAAAATCCCAACCATTCTGGGTTTTAGCCACATCCACTCCTGGACGATGGGCGGCCTGTTGATGATGCCGACCACCGGTCCGCTGAAATTAGTTCAGGGGCCCGAGTCCGGCTCGCCGGAAAGTTTCCGCTCTCATTTCCGGCAGGAGACTGAGAGCGCTTCGCCCGGGTATTATGCGGTGACGCTGGACGACTACGGAATTCGCGCCGAGCTGACTGCCACCACGCGTGCGGGATTCCAGCGCTACACTTTTCCGAAAGCCGACCAGGCTCGCATTCTGCTGGCGTTGGATGTGCCCGGCGAGTATGCCAACGTTGTGAAGGTTGCGGTCATTCGCCGCGTGAGCAGCACGGAGATCGAAGGCGAATCGGAGCAGACGAACGACAAAATCTACACCTTTCAGAAATACAAGCTGCACTTTGTCGTCCGCTTCAGCAAGCCGTTCGATTCCATGGGCGGCTGGGTGGGGACGAGTATTACTCCTGACGCCAAAGAGATTACGCGGCAACGGCGACATGGGCGCCTTCGTCAACTATCAAACGGCCGAAGGCGAAGCGATCCAGGTGAAAACCGGGATTTCATTTGTGAGCATTGAACAGGCGCGGTTGAATCTGGATACGGAAATGGATCGGTTCGGGTGGGACTTCGATGCGGTGCGAAGCAATGCCCGCGACACCTGGAATAACTTGCTGAAGAAAATCGAAGTGGAAGGCGGTTCGGATGCCGACCTGATCGAAGTTTTACACCAACCTTTACCGCTCCTTTGTGGCGCGAACGATCTTCAGCGATGTGAACGGCAAGTATGTGGACCCGAACGGCCAAGTCCGGCAGCTCGAGAACCCCGAATCGCCGATGCTGGGTTGCGACGCTTTCTGGAACACCTTCTGGAATTTGAATGTGCTTTGGGGACTTGTAACGCCGGATATTCTGAGCCAATGGGTGCGCTCGCAGCTTCAACTCAACGATGACGGCGGCTGGCTCTCCAAAGGTCCGGCAGGTCTCCGCTACAGCGGCGTCATGGTGGCCGAGCACGACATTGCGTTGCTGGTCGGAGCGTGGCAGAAGGGCATTCGCAATTTCGATGGGGAGAAAGCATTCGCGGCCATCAAGCATGTGCAGACGACTCCGGGAAAACAGTATTACAACGACATCCATTCGGGACGGTGGATCGATGGGTGGGTCGGCATGGAGCAACTTCCGTCTTATCGCGATCTCGGATACGTACCGGTTGAGGAGGTAAACGGATGGACTTCGCTGACGCTCGATTATACCTACGACGACTGGTGCGCAGCGCAGATGGCCAAGGCTCTTGGCAAAATGGACGATTATCAGTACTTCTCGAAGCGCG
This sequence comes from uncultured Acidobacteriaceae bacterium, assembly GCA_963841095.1. Classification (GTDB taxonomy): domain Bacteria; phylum Acidobacteriota; class Terriglobia; order Terriglobales; family Acidobacteriaceae; genus Telmatobacter. The sequence goes on along the minus strand of CAWJBE010000021.1, from coordinate 14,537 downwards.
CTAAGAATTACCGTAACATTTGGGATGCGTCGGCAGGCTACTTCCGGCCAAAACATCGCAACGGCAGTTGGGTCGAAGATTTTTCACCGATGCATACAAGAGGTTTCCTGGAGGGCACGGCGTGGCAATACTCCTTTTATGTTCCGCACGACATGAAAGGACTGATCGGACTGATGGGCAAAGACGAGATGGTTCGACGGCTCAATCAAGGCTTTGAGGACTCGCGGCCGGATTTCGCGCGTGGCTTTGTAGACGTAGGCAATGAGCAGAACATGCAGGCGCCCTGGATATTCAATTACGCGGGAGCGCCGTGGCTGACGCAGAAATGGACACGAGAAGTCATGGAGCATTCTTACTTCGCCGAGCCCTCCGGCTACACAGGGGACGAGGACCAAGGCCAAATGGGATCCTATTTTGTGCTGATGGCGATGGGCCTATTTGAAATGGACGGCGGCTGCTCGCAAAAGCCAACTTACGAGATCGGCAGCCCGCTGTTCAGGCGCATTGTCGTGCACCTCGACAGGAAGTATTATCCGGGACGGCAGTTTGTCATTGAGGCCAGAAACAATTCCCCGGAGAATGTGTACATCCAATCCGCCACTTTGAACGGCAAACCGCTCAACAAGCCGTGGATCTATCACAGCGACGTGGTGAAGGGCGCCACGCTGGTTCTGACGATGGGGCCGGAGCCGAATGTAAACTGGGGCAGCGCTGCAGAGGACGCTCCGCCGCAGGATGATTAGTGATTCGCGAAGAGGCTCGACCGCTTGACCATTCGTATCGAACAGGAGAAAGAATTTGAGCATTCAGATCTCACGTCGCACACTTGCAAAAGCGCTTGCCGCAGGCGGTACCGCCGCTGGTTTCTCCCGCCTGGTCGGCGCACAATCCGCCGTCACGGGTCCGCTGGCCGCGAATGGCTGGACCCGGGTTCACCCCGGAGTATGGCGGACGACCATTGGCACGCCGGAAGCCTTCACTCCGGTCTCGAGCCGCCTGGTGCCTCCACAGAACGAAGCCTTTGCGAAATTGCCGAGTGTCGATATTGCACCACTTCCTCCGATTGAGGGCCAGCGGACCACGCGCGGCTGCCTTGTTCAACTGCCGCTGCGGCCCGACGAGCAGATTTATGGCCTCGGGCTGCAGCTGCTGTCGTTTGCGCAGCGCGGAAAGAAGAAGGTGGCGCGCGTCAATGCCGATCCCAAGCTCGACACGGGTGATTCTCACGCGCCAGTGCCGTTTTACGTGACGACAGAGGGGATCGGGATTCTCGTCGATACTGCTCGCTACGCAGACTTTTATTTTGGCGACGCACATCCCAAGCCCACGCATCCCGCCGCCGCAGTTACTGAAGCGAATCTCGCCCCGAAATATACGGGCGAATCCAATGGCGCCGAGACGGCATTTATCTATGTGGACGTGCCGGTTGCGGCCGGCGTGGATGTCTATCTTTTCGGCGGGCCGGATATGCTGAGCGCTGTTCAGCGATATAACGTTTTTTCCGGCGGAGGTTTTGTGCCGCCCGAGTGGGGGCTTGGCTTCTGGTACCGGAATATAGCCAAGGCCGATCAGCAGGACGTACTCGCTTTGGCCAACGAGTTTCGCGATCGCAAGATCCCATGCGATGTGATCGGTCTCGAGCCGGGTTGGCAATCTCATGCGTATTCCTGCACCTTTGTCTGGGACAAGGGGCGCTATCCTGATCCGGCGGGCTTTTTGCACGCAACATCCGATCTCAATTACAAAATCAATCTTTGGGAACACGCCTTCACACATCCGGCATCCCCGCTCTTTCCGGCAATCGAACCGTGCTCGGGAAATTTCGGTGTGTGGCAGGGACTTGTTCCCGATTTCGCCGGTGCGCAGGGCCGAGATGCCTTCGGAGACTTTCATGGCAAGACGCTGGTCGATGCGGGAGTGAGCGGGTTCAAACTCGATGAATGCGATAACTCCGATTACACCGGCGGATGGTCCTTCCCCGAGTTCAGTGCATTTCCATCAGGCATTGACGGCGAGCTGATGCATTCGGTCTTCGGCCTGCGCTACCAGATGGCCATCTGGAATGAATACCGGAACCGAGGCCACGAGACATACGGTATGGTCCGCTCCAGCGGCGCGCTCGCTACGCCATATCCTTTTGTGCTTTACAGCGATCTCTACGATCATCGGCAATACATTCGTGCATTGGTGAACTCAGGCTTTAGCGGACTGCTCTGGTGCCCGGAAGTTCGCCAAGCGGCAAGCGAAGAAGACCTGATTCGGCGCTTGCAAAGCGTGGTGTTCTCGCCGCTGGCCCAGGTCGATTGCTGGTACATGAAAAGCCCTCCCTGGAAACAGTTGGATCGCGCCAAGAACAATGCCGGCGAGCTGCTGGAAGATTGGCAGAGTCTCGAAGCCCGCTGCCGCGAAATCATTGGCTGGCGCATGCAGTTGGTGCCGTACCTGACGGCTGCTTTCCAGCGCTACGCCGATGACGGAACTCCGCCGTTCCGGGCGCTGGTGTTGGATGCGCCTCACGACGAAAGGCTCTACACGGTCGACGATCAATTTATGATTGGCGACCGAATGATGGTTGCTCCTTTGTTCGCTGGAGAAGCAGGCCGCAAAGTTGTCATGCCGCAAGGCTCATGGCATGACTTCTGGAGCGGCGAGGAGATCAAAGGCGGAACAGAGTTGTCGTTGCCCGCCTCTACCGACCGCATACCGGTTTATGTAAAAAGTGGAAGCATCGTGCCCTGGGCGGACGTGGGTTTATATGCAAACGCGCCTGAAACACGCCGCATTACCGCGCGCATTTACGGAGATGGTTCTCTGCTGTTCACGCTCAAGCTTGGCGAGAAATCAATACGCCTGACGTGGAGCGGCGGGCGCGGGAGCGTGGAAGGTGAAGCCGACGGCTACGTCGTCTATGACTGGAAGCGCATGGGATGAAGCGTAATCGACTTGGTGCCGGATTTGCGACGACATTGACTACTGCGTCCTTGTCAGGCAGTTCGGGACGCTGAAGCAGATTTGGTATATTTGCCTCTATGCCTGCCAAAACCGACAATCTTGTTGCGCGTCAAGAATTCATTCTTCGGCGGCTCCAGGAAGCAGGGTCGGTGACAATCGACGATCTTTGCACTACGCTGGGTGCGTCGATAGCGACCGTTCGGCGAGATCTTGAAAATCTGGAGGGTCGATCGCTGCTTCGCCGTACACGCGGGGGTGCGGTGCCCATCGGCCCGCTGTTTTACGAGCCTTTCCGTCACGACACTTCATTCCAGGATAAGGTGAGCAGTTTTGCTGAGGAGAAGCGGCGGATTGCTATGGCCGCAGCGGCGCTCGTGCAGCCGGGTCAAACGATTGCCTTGAGTGGAGGAACTACAACCACTGAGGTAGTGCGCAGCCTGAGAACGCTAAGCGGCATTACGATCATTACCAACACCGTGAACGTGGCGATGGAGCTGAGTAACCGCAAAGATATTGACGTAATCGTGACCGGCGGACATCTGCGCGGGAGCTGGTTCACCCTGATCGGCCCGCTTGCTAATGCCGCTGCCGAGATGCTCTTTGCGGACATCATGTTCATTGGCGTGGATGGAATCGACGTTTCGCAAGGTCTAACTTGTACGAACTCGGCAGAGGCCGAAGTATTAAGAAATCTCGTTCGCCATTCGAAAACGAAGGTTGTTGTTGCGGACCATAGCAAGTTAGGCATTGCCAGCAAGTTTCTTTTGTGCCCCACACGCGGGATCGACAGATTAATTACCGACACCGGGGCTAGTGACGCGGCGATTTCGGGGTTCAAGAAACTGGGAATCGCGGTAACGCTGGCGTAGGAATCCAGACCGCGAATCACGCACGGAATTCCTCTGTGACACGTACCCTGCAGTCCGTCTTCGCAGTTGGTTAATCCGATTTGCGAGGAGTTCGAGCGCCCTCCGGGGGAGGCAGAGGTGCCTGGCTTCTTGGCATGTAGACATCTGAGATCCGATCCGAGCCGCGCGAAGGACCATGTCGGGGCTGAGAGCCAGTGTAAACAATTTATAATAAATAGTTTACGGGAAAAGCATGCCTTGGGTGCTCGTATGAGTGAGCACGAATACGCATAGGAATTCTATATATCGCTCATCTAATATGAATTAATCATTGACAATAGATCACGTGAATTATATCGTTTTCTGTCGGTTGTTCAGTGTGGGGCCGCGCTGCGAACCGGTATGAGACAAGGCTGTCATCCGGCGACGACTTCCATCATTTCAATTTCAAACTGGTGGCACTGACCTCAGCCTGAACCAAACTGTGTTCGAACCGTTGAAATCATGCTTTTAGGAGGCATGCGTGATGAATCACAAGGAAACGAGATTTCCAAGGTTAAGAACCTTCGTGACGATGATTTGTGCCGCTTCGATGGTCGTTTTCTGCGGCCAAGTCTTCGCCCAGATCGACACAGGCAGCGTGACCGGAACGGTAAGGGACTCGAGCGGTGCACTGGTTGTGGGTGCGCATTGCACGCTGACCGACGCGGCTACCGGCATTTCCCATTCGGCCGTTTCGACCTCGGCTGGGGCCTACACCTTTGAGGCGATAAAAGCGGGATCCTATTCGCTGAAGGTCGCAGCTCCTGGATTCAAAGATTATGTGCTCAAAGGAATCCAGGTTCACGTGCAGAACATTGTCACCGCCGACGTGGCACTGCAAGTGGGAGCGGCGAGTGCGGAGGTCACGGTTACCTCGGCCGTGCCGCTGTTGCAGGCACAGGATGCTTCAGTGGGCATGACGATCAACAGCAAAATGGTCAACGATCTGCCGATCCAGGGCGGCGGCGCAGGGCGGAACTTTACCACTCTCGCGGAGCTGGCGCCCGGCGTCTACTCGAATGGCAACCCCGACACGAACACGATCCTGGCTTCTGGCGTTGAAAACGGCCAGGTTGACGTGCGGTTCAATGGCGTCGATGACAATTTGGAGTTTTACGGGGGTACGAGCGTTCTTCCCATTCCCGATGCCATTCAGGAGTTCAAATTCATGAATGGCGACAACAGCGCCGAGTTTGGGCACTCAACCGGTGCGGTGATCAACGCTATCACGTACACCGGGACAAACGAATTCCACGGCCACGTGTGGGAGTACTTCCAGAACGAGGACCTGAACGCCAACGACTACTTCAACAACTTGAACGCCAAGCCAAGATCTATGCTGCGGCACAACGAGTTCGGCGGCCTGCTCGGAGGGCCGGTGTTGCTGCCCCATTACAACGGGCGGAACAGGACTTTCTTCTTCTTTGATTTCCAGCGGACAATGCACGCCTCGCCGAACTCGTACACGCAAACGGTTCCGACGGCGACGATGCAGAAGAGCGGTTTTACGAATATGCAGGACCTGTTTACGCTGAGCACCAGCACCCACACTGACGCGCTGGGCCGCAAGTTTCAGTACGGGACCATCTTCGATCCTGCGACGACGCGCGTAATTCCCGTGAGCGGAGTCGATCCGGTTACGGGACTCACGGGTAAAGCCGGATCGTATGTCCGGGACCCCTTCTACAATTGCACGGCGACGGGTGGCTGCCCTGTGAACGACAACATGACGGCCAACACCACAACGGATTACACAACAACCCCTCAGAAGGCGCTCCTGAACATTCTGCCTTCTTCGCGCCTCGATTCGAACGCGGTGGCACTGCTGGCATTGTTGCCGTCTCCAGACGTGACTTCTTCTACTCCTTTATCGAATAACTGGTATACAACTCCGACCAAGATATTCAGCGCGGATCAATACGACGGGCGCATCGACGAAAAGATCAGCAACAAGGATTCCATCTGGGGAAGTTACTCCCATTACAATCCGATCTCTTCCGCGACCGCTGCATATCCGGGGCCGGCGGAGGGCGCGCTTTCAGTCAATTATGCCCAAACTCAGCCTATTTACGTGATCGTCGCAAGTTGGACGCATATCTTTTCGCCTAACCTGATCAATGAATTCCGGTTTGGGGTGAACAACAACTACAACACCCGCATTGATCCCTACGCCAATGTGCCGGGACTACCCGCGAAGTATGGGATTCCAGGCATTCCAGACACTGCCGGCAATGGCGGCCTTCCGGTTCTCCATACCGGCGTCATCAGCGATTGGGGTGGCCACCGGTTTGCGCCTACCATCCAAACCGCAAGAGTATTTGAGTATCAAGACAACCTGACCAAGATCGTTGGCAAACACGAATTCAAATTCGGCGGCCAGTACGACCACCTCATGTCGAACATCATTCAACCGGCATATCCGAAGGGCTGGTTCCAGTGGACCGAGGGATACTCGGATGTTCCCAACGCGAGTTCCGGAGACACCGGGATGGCGGACATGGTGCTGACTCCCGTTGCAGCCAATAGCTACTACTCGACCAACGGCGGCATCAGCTCGGCGACTAATACGATAGGCGGTCTCTCGGCTTTTTCGGGGTCGAACTTCGCTCAAACCAATGTCCACTCCCCCTATATCGGCATTTACGTGCAGGACAATTGGAAACTTACTCCAGACCTGACGATCAATCTAGGGATTCGGTGGGATTATTTCGGCGCATATGCATCGGATGGCGGCCAGGAAGGAAATCTGGTGATGGGCGGCAATGGGATTATCCAGGACGGAAATGGTCTCGGCGCCTATTATTTGATCGGCCATGATGCCTGCCACACAAACCTGGGCACGCCCTTTACCACGATGATGGCCAGCGAGGGGATTCCAATTGTTTGCAGTTCCAGCAATGCGGTGACCAAGGCGCAGCGCGATAATCTTGCTCCACGTCTGGGCGCCGCATACCGCATCACTCCGAACTTTGTGGCCCGCGCCGGCGCGGGAATTGCCTTTGGAGCGCTCGACTCTATCGGCTACGGCGGCACACTGGGCACCAACTATCCATTCCAATTCACCTACGCTTCGCCCTCCACCAATACTTCGCAGGTACCGCTGCAGCTTCCGGGCACCACCACGACGGCGACCATGGAAAACGCCTTCAATGTGGTCAGCCTCTCGAATCCGACGCAGACCAACCCGGCCGGCATCGCGCTGACGGGCAAGAACTACAACTACCAGACGCCGTACGATATCTCGCTCAATTTCCAGTTGCAGTGGCAGTTCACCAAGCGCGACTCGATCCAGTCGGGGTACGTGGGAACGCTGGGCAGGCACCTGGATAGCCAAAGTACGAACCATAACAGCGTGAGCCAGATGCTGATTCCAGGCACGGCCATTCAGACCATCAACCAGACAAATCCCGGCGCCAGCACCGGATTCCTGCCTTACAATGCGCTCGGCAGCGGCTCCGAATTGCAGATGAACAACATGATCAGCAGTTACCACTCGTGGCAGACTGTGTACGATCGCCGGTTCGCTGACGGCTCCAGTATTTCCGCGAACTATACGTTCAGCAAATGCCTGTCTGACAACATCGGCAAGACGGGTCTGGGCCAGGGCATCCGGGCGCTATGGCTGCCGGGGATGGGCGCGCGCGCGGACTATGCTTTGTGCACGGCGGACATGCAGCAAATCGTGAAGGCCAACGGGGAGCTTGCAGTGCCGGTCGGCAGGGGCAGCAGGTACCTCTCAAAAATCAATCCGGTTGAAGATGCTTTCATCGGTGGCTGGCATTTCGATTTCAACATGACGCATTACAGCGGTATGCCATTTGATGTAGGTTGCCAGAACCCGACGCAGGGGAACAATTTTGCGGGCGGATTCGGCTGCAATGCGCCACTATCGGGCACGGATCCGTTTAAGGGGTTCAAGACCAGGCTACAGTGGGCAAATCCCGCTGCATTTGTTCGATCGCCATATAATCCTGTGACTGCAAACGGGCAGAATATCCTGTCCGATCTTGGCACCAGACCAGACCAGATACGCGGTCCGGGATTGTTTGCACTCGATGCGTCACTTCATAAATACTTCGATACTGGCGAGGGCACAAGATTCGAATTCCTCCTTGAGGCGTTCAACGCCCTTAACCACGTTGCGTGGAACAATCCCAGCAACACGAACTTCCTGCAAACCAGTGCGGGGCAATTCGGAGTTATTACCGGCGACCGCACAGGCTCCCGGATCGTGCAGTTAGCTGCGAAGTTCTATTTCTAGCCTACTGCGGGACGCACGAAGCGCGGTTCCATTCACGAGCGGTGGTGAAGATCGAGAAACGGTCTTCACCATTGCGGTATCTTAAAGCGCTTTCAGTGATTAAGGGAGCCCGAACATTTGCTCGGACGCCTAGCCCGTACCGCGAACGTTTGTGTTTTGAGAATTATTTAGAACAGTTATCGTCCGGCCGGAGAGATGCGATGAAGCGTTTTGTTATCTTGTCTTTTTCATTGATTCTTGTTGCGTCATTTTCTTTTGGACAAGAGCCTAATCAAACGAAAACCGTTTGGGAGATCGGGAAACTCGATCAGTCGATCCGCGAATTCAACGCTGCTTCGGCCGCTAAGGTAGTTTATGAGGTCGGAAAGTCCGACTGGCAGCACGACTGGCCGGGCCAACAAATGAACGGATCTCTCTACGAGATCCACTTCGATCTTAACGCGGCGCCTCGCGGAGTGTTTTACTTCAAAGTCTCGGCGCTCACTTCGTATCCGAGAGTTCCGGCCCTGCAGGTTCAAATCAACGGCCACAAGGAGCTCTTCTATCTGCACCCGAAGCCAATCTATCTTTCGGACCAGCGGTTTCGCGCCGGGGATGAATTGAATGTGGAATTTCCGGCAGAGTACTTCAGGAAGAGCGGCAACGACCTCACGTTATCGGTTGTGAGCAGCCAGTCTCTCCCTGAAATGGCCGATGTCACACACGAGACCGTTGCTTACGACTTTCTAAGTCTCTCCTGCGATCCTCAGGCGAAGTACGCGAAGCAGGCGATCGACGCCTATGTTGTGCCAACGGTTTTCTATCGCGAGCAGAATGGGCACCTGTTCGAGACGGTCGATGCATATGTGCGATTTCACCACAGCACTTCTGCAGGCACGGCGACACTTTCACTAAACGGCAGCCGTTATAAGGCAGCCGTTTCTGCAACGACCGATGGCGGGGAAGAACGCCTGCAGTTTGAGGTTGCGGAATGGCAGGGCGCCGCTGCAGCCAAGCTGGAGATCGCCGCCGGAATGCGCCACACATTGAATCTGTCGCTCGTTGCAGAGCGCAAGTGGACCGTCTATGTCGTCCCACATACACACGTCGACATTGGCTACACCGACTACCAGGGCAAGGTAGCCGAAGCCCAAGCGCATACGCTCGTGGAAGCGGCGGAGATGATTACCCAACACCCTGATTTCCGCTTCGCAACGGACGGATCCTGGAATCTACAACAATTGCTTGAAACGCGCTCTCAGCAACGGCAAGATCAAATTCTTCCATTGATCCGGCAGGACAAAATTGGCGTCCCTGCCGATTATTTCAATCTCTTGACGGGATATGCATCGCTCGAGACGCTCTATCGCTCGCTCTATTATTCAAAAGGCCTATCCCGCGAATTTGGCTTGCCGTTTGATTATGCAACCACGACAGATGTGCCTTCATATACGGGCGCCTATCCATCTGTGCTTGCAAGTGCGGGAGTGAAGTATTGGGCAGTCGGCGGAAACCAGGATCGCGCGACGGTTCTGTCCCACGAACAGTGGGATAAGAAATCACCTTTTTGGTGGGAGGGTCCGGACGGCGCAAAGGTTCTGTTCTGGTACTCACGTGGCTACGCGCAAATCGGGAGCGTCTTTGGCAGCGAATTGAAGGAAGGCCCCATATACGAGGCACTGCCGATTTTTCTTTCACCCTATGACAGACAGGAGTACAAGCCTGATGCGGTGCTGATGTACGGTGCGCAGGCAGAGAACACCGACCTGCATCCAGATTTGGCGACGTTTATCCCGGCGTGGAATCAAGCTTTTGCCTACCCCAAGCTGCAATATGCTACTTTCGCGGATTTTTTCCGATATATCGACAAGCAATATGGATCTGAGCTGGCGACATACAAGGGCGATATGGGGCCATATTGGGAGGATGGCATCGCATCCGATGCCTACTATGCCGCCGAGGACAGGCAGAACCAGAGCGATGCCTTGTCTTCGGAGATCGCCTCGACGGTTGCTCACCTGATCGACCCTGACGTACACCCTCCGAAGGCGGAGCTTAACGACGCATGGAACAATATCCTGCTGTTTGCCGAGCATACCTGGGGCGCCGGCGGATCGATAGGTCGACCAGACAGCGAGGAGTCAGTAAAGCAACTCGCCGTGAAGGACAATTTTGCAACGCAGGCGAGATTCGATCTCGACGATATTACGAATCGTTCTATGAGCCAGTTGGCGCGAGAAATCCATGTTCCCGCCAGAACGCTGGTCGTATTTAACGCCCTGAACTGGGAGCGTGACGCGCTCATAGAAACTGACCTGAACAAAAACGAAGAGCTGATCGATCTGACGACCCATCAGCGCATTCCGTACCAAGTGCTCACGGACAAGGAGAACTTTCTTCATGTCCGATTCCTCGCTCGCGACCTGCCGCCCGTGGGATACAAGTGCTTTCAGATTCGTACGACGTCAGGCGAGTTGGAAGCGCAGCAGGCTATTCAGACCAATCGCGTTATCGAAAATCAGTACTACCGCGTAACCGTAGATGCAGATAGCGGGGCGGTGGAAAGCATTTTCGACAAACAGCTTCAACGCGAGTTGGTTGATTTGCATAGCCCGTACAAGTTCGGGCAATACCTCTATGTCACCGGCGGCAATCCCAAGGGCGATGACCTTACCCGGATGATTCACCCATTTCAGGCATTGCCCGTCGCTGAGTTAACGATCCATCCTGCAGCAAATGGCAAATTCATGGGTACCGAAAAGACGCCATTCGGCTACTCCATTCACCTGCGTTCTTCAGACGTGAATACTCCGGCGATCGATCTCGAGATACTTATGTATAACGACGAAAAGAAGATTGAGTTCCATTACAGGGTCGAAAAGTCATACACAACAGCAAAGGAAGGCGTCTACTTTGCGTTTCCAATTTCTATGACGAATCCGGAATTTGCTTATGCAACGCAACAGGGTTGGGTGGATCCGGCCCATGACCTGCTCAAAGGTGCGAGCCTCGAATGGTTCAATATTCAGAAGTGGATGGCCGTTCACGATGCGGGCATGACACTGGGTATCGTTCCCATTGATGCGTCGTTGGCCAGCTTCGGCGACATCAATCGCGGACTGTGGCCGAGCGAGTTTCGCCCGAAGACCTCAACGCTGTTTTCGTATGTAATGAATAATTACTGGCACACGAATTATCGCGCCGGGCAGGGCGGAAAATTTACCTTCCGGTATGTACTAACCAGCGCGAAGAATTTCGATCCGGCAATGCTCAGCCGTCTCGGGTGGGAAAGCATGGAACCGCCGGCGTTGGATGCGGTGATTAACCAGGACAAAGTCGGCAACCCATCGGAGCCGTTCCCTGCGGAGGGAACGAGTTTTCTGACGATTGACAATCCCGATATTGCGTTAGTCACTTGGAAATTGGCTGAGGATGGCAAGGGGACGATCCTGCGTCTCGAAGAAATGGCAGGTCAGGCCGGCGAGGCAAAGATTCAGCTACCTCATGCAAAGATCCGATCTGCGAGTGTTTGCAATTCGGTGGAAGATGACTTCCGCAAGCTGGTCGTTAGTGACGACGGCATACAAGTGGCATTCCGTCCTAACGAGGTGGTGACGGTTCGGTTGATCCCTTGATGACGCAACTGCGGCATGCAAGAACCGCAGCAAATGCTGCGCTTACTGATGACGTTCCCCCGGCTCGCAGAGGAGATTGAATGGCGCGGAAGTCAAACTATGACAAATCACCATTTGTTGCGGTGGGGTCGTCTGAAGAATGCAGCACGGGCTGGACGGAGATTGCTAAGCGTCTCGCGCTTCACTCCGCGCTCAGTGTGGAGTGCTATCCAGGCGTGTTCACGAGACTTGTACTCGACGGAATGCAAGATCAGTTGGGTGCGCGAACGGTCTTTTCTTCAGAGAAATGCCTGAAAACTCCGCAGCAGTTGCGCACGATGCTGGCCCCGTTCTTTGGCACAGACCGAGTCTTCGGCAGAATGAATGAACTCACACTTCAGGACTACTTTGATGGTGCGAAGCTGGAAGAAATGCGTTTTGACGTTGGACGCGCTTTCGCAAATGGTCCGGTGCTAATCGTCGGAGCCGGTGCATCACTTGTGTCCCCGACCGGTGCTACGCAGGTCTATGCGGATATGGCGCGCTGGGAAATTCAGCTCCGCTTTCGTCGCGGGGAGATCGGGAACCTGGGGTTGGACAACGCCGGAGAAGATTTTACGGCGCTCTATAAATGCGGGTTCTTTGCAGAGTGGCGTGCCGCGGATCGGCTGAAGAGCCAGCTCTTACCGAAGATCGACTACCTGCTTGATACCAATCAGTCACTGGAGCCGAAGTTGATCGGCGGCGAGGGTTTCCGTCAGGCTCTTGCGCTCGCAGCGCGACGGCCCTTTCGAGTGGTGCCTTACTTCGATCCAGGACCCTGGGGCGGCCACTGGATGGAAGAGGTGTGCGATTTGCCGCGCGACGTACCCAACTATGCGTGGTGCTTCGACTGCGTACCGGAAGAAAACAGTTTGCAGTTCGGCTTCGGTGAGAAACGTTTAGAAGTTCCAGCAATCGATCTCGTCTACCAGGAGCCGCGGGCGCTGTTGGGCGAGGGTGTGTTCGCCAGATTCGGTGCGGAGTTTCCTATTCGCTTCGATTTTCTCGACACTATGGGCGGAGGCAATCTGTCGCTACAAGTACATCCTCTAACCGCGTACATTCGAGAAAAATTTGGAATGAACTACACACAAGATGAAAGTTACTATCTTCTCGACGCCGGGCCTGACGCAACGGTTTATCTCGGACTCAGGGAGAGTATCTCCCGACAGGCGATGGTTGATAATCTCTATCGTGCCCAAGAGGGAAGGGAAGATTTTCCTGCGGAGAGATTCGTCAATCGATGGCCGGCGCAGAAGCACGATCATTTTCTGATTCCTGCGGGAACAATACATTGTTCCGGAGCGAACAGCATGGTGCTGGAGATCAGCGCCACGCCATATATCTTTACTTTCAAGCTTTGGGACTGGGGCCGTCTGGGACTCGACGGCAGGCCGCGCCCTATCTATATTGAGCGCGGCGCTGCAAACATTCAGTGGGACCGGACGACGGAATGGGTGCGGAAAAATCTCATCAACCGATTCGAAACAATTTGTGAGAAAGAGAACTGGCGAGAAGAGCGCACCGGCCTTCATGAATTGGAGTTCATCGAGACGCGCCGCCACTGGTTTACGGATACTGTGCCGCACGAAACTGGTGGCGGGGTGAACGTGCTTAATCTCGTGAAGGGCGATGAGGCAGTTGTGGAGAGCCCATCGGGTGCCTTTGAGCCATTCATCGTACATTATGCGGAAACGTTTATCGTTCCTGCGGCAGTCGGAGCCTATACCATTCGTCCTCACGGCGTTTCGTCGGGGAAAAAATGCGCAACCATTAAGGCTTTTGTACGCAGCTCAATCGAGAATACCGAATGAGAATCTACAGCGGCATTTCGTAATTCCCCATTTGAAATCGGCTGCATATCACAAATGACAACGACGGCAGCCCAATTCTCAAGCACGGTGGTCGTGTCTCCCACACGAAATCGGTGACTCGTCCGCCGCAGGCAGGGAGCAATTATGTGAAAATCTTTGCCGCCCATGCGAGCGACTTTGAGGCAGAGGACAATCTGAATCAATTGCAAGGCCAGACTGAGCGCCTGGGTGAGTTTGACTATTTCGATCAACTGCAACCGTATATTATTCAGGTATTTATATAGAAACTCGAAATCATACGGCTTTAACAGTGACCGGGATGAGCACACAAACTGCCTTGATGTTTCCTTCGAATGTTTTTCACATAGATAAATATAATTTCAATTTGGCGAAAGTAACCTGATAGTCCACTATGCCGCTTTCGGAGCCTGGCTGCCTCTATAGTACCCAGGGGTCGTTCCCCGGTCACTGCCCAACCACGATTCTGAGGCGTATATTGGATCGGGCATTTTTATGGACCACGGAGATTACCTTGAAAAACGCAGCTAAAGCCACTTGCAGTTTTCTTGCCGCGCTGTCGCTTGCATTCGTCGTATCAGCAAGCGCTTTTTCGCAGCCGGCCGGCGTCGAGCAATCCGCCTCAACAAAAAAGCTCAACCAGCATCAAATTAACCAATTGATCGCTAAGGCGAGAACACCCGAGGATCATCAGCGTATCGCGGAGTATTACCTGGAGCAAGCGCAACTGTACCGCAACGAGTCAAGAGCATATGCCTCGAAGATTGAGGCATACGAGAAAAGTCCGTACTCGAGGTCATGTTTGATGTGCGTGAGCACGAGTTACAGTTTGGAAGCCGCGATCCGAACGCTGAGAGTCAGCAAACAAATCGCAGAAGACAGGGCTGCGAGAATGCAGCAGTTGGCCTCGATGCACGAGCAAATGGCCAGCGTTTCGATGGGAGCCGCGCCAAGTCTTGGCCTGTAG
>CAWJBE010000020.1:0-142667 GCA_963841095.1 uncultured Acidobacteriaceae bacterium | reverse complement strand
AAAATAAAGAATTTAGAAAAGAGCAGAGATTAACGTCTTGGCTCTTCGATTTCTGTGGCGGGACGCTGAGGCGACAAAAGCTGGCTGCCCTGCGTCGCGGCGATTCGTTGGAATCGCGACTCGCGAGTTTGCAGCGCGTAATCCTGCAGAAGAGGCTTTCCGTCTCGGAATCAGGCAGGCCATCCACTTCCGGTCGCCCCAAGCAACGCGGATAAGCGACGTCTGCCATTTTCTTGATCTGGTCCCACTCATGGATGCTCAAGGTGCCGGGCGCGCCCGCGAAGTGCCCGATAGACCTTTCTCGGCTGAGACCCAGTCAAAATCGGACTTGAAGCGCTGCCCAGTCTCAACAGTGGCACTTCCACGCCGGTCACACTCTGGTCTCATGTTTTCTCGCCAGTGGCCTTCGAAGACAATCTCGATGCAAAGATCCACGTCGCCGACATGTTTCTGTTTCGGTGAGCATGCTGCCGAACAGCACCGCACTCTCGACGCGGTACACAGGCAAATCAGCATCGGCATTTACAGCGTGGAGGCCCTCGATCTAATTGTGCTAACGCTGATTCGCCGGTCCTACGGGTTATGGGTCTGGCAGCGGCTTGCGTTAGCGAAGGCAAGGCCGCGGCTGGTGATCTCGTACGCTTTGGTTTCGCCCCTCGGTAAGTGTTCGACTGGGTGAACAAGGCCCAGCGCCGCCAGTTCCCTCAAGGACGC
Source organism: uncultured Acidobacteriaceae bacterium (assembly GCA_963841095.1). Taxonomy (GTDB): domain Bacteria; phylum Acidobacteriota; class Terriglobia; order Terriglobales; family Acidobacteriaceae; genus Telmatobacter. The sequence continues at coordinate 141,953 of CAWJBE010000020.1, read as the reverse complement.
CGCCTTCCCCATCGTCGATCTTCAAATCGTGTGCAGCAGTGGCTGGAACGATGGTGCAGAACCGGCAGCGCCGGAGAAACGTCCGCACTGCTGCAGCCGCCGGATACCCGAAGACAGCACAATCACATTGTTGGCTGCTGAGAAAGGCCTTTGCATCCGGCTGTGTTTTCGGCAAGGTTGCGTGACGCGATTCAGCTTGCCCTTGTCAAGCAGCCAGCCAGCCTGCTGAGGCGGCTGATATTGAGGCACACGAACTCATCGTCTATTCCCTACCAATTGTTCAACTTCAACGCGAACTGGAGCAATTCCGAGGTAGCCATGCGCATCGGACCAGGCTGCCGGAGTCGCTCTGGCAATTGGTGGTGGAATTGGCGCGGCAGCACGGCCTGTATTCGGTTGCCCATCCGCTGCGGCTGGACTATGTGCAGTTGAAGAAACTCGCGGGCGGAGTTGTGCGCATTGGGAGCAAAGTTACGAAAGCACCAAGGAAGGCCGCGGCGCCGGCATTTGTTGAGATTCGGTGCGCGTGCGGCGGCATCGGAGTGCGTGATCGAGTTCGAGTCTGCGCTTGGCGGCAAAATGCGCATTCAGTGGATGGGCACGGCCGGCCGAGATTGGACAAGCCTTCTTCGCGCGTGGCGGGAAGCGGAACGATGATCCATATCATGGCGCAAATGCGCGTGCTGGTGGCGATCGAGGCAGTCGACGGACGCAAGGGCATAGACAGTCTTGTACGGATTTGCCAGGAGAACTTGTGAAGACGCGATGGAGATCACTGCCGAGCAGTACGAGCGAATTCAAGATTGCTTGCCGGTGCAACGCGGCAATGTGCGTCACGAGAATTTGGTCTTGTTGAACGCGATCCTCTACGTGGCCGAGCACGGATGTAAGTGGCGCGGATTGCCCAAGCGGTATGGCAATTGGCACAGCATCTATGTGCGCATGAATCGTTGGGCCAAGAAAGGCGTCTTAGATCAGGTGTTTGCCAAGTTGCAGCAAGAGCAGATTCTGCGCATCAAGATCGAAGCCTTCAGTTTGGATTCGACCTCGGTGAAAGTGCATCCCGACGGAACCGGGGCGTTAAAAAAAACGGACCGCAAGCCATCGGGAAATCGCGCGGCGGATGGAACACCAAGATTCATCTGGTTGCCGCGAATGCTCGAACGGCAATAATCTTCTGCTTGTCGCCGGGTGAAGCGCACGACGCTCCGGTGGGCCGGCAACTTCTGCTGGAACTCGGCCCGCTACCCGTCGAAGTTCCGCTAGTCATGGATCGGGCCTACGAAGGCGACGAAACCCGGCAACTGGCGCTGGAATTGAACATGATACCGGTGGTTCCACCCAAAGCCAACCGGCGCGACCCTTGGGACTACGATCGCGAACTCTACAAGAAACGGAACCAGGTCGAGCGCCTGTTTCGACGGTTGAAAGGGTTCCGCCGCATCTTCTCACGTTTCGAGAAACTCGACATTGTGTTTCTGGCCTTCATCTACTTCGCTTTCATCATCGAGGCGCTGCGATAGTGTGAACAGGCCCTAGTACGAGTTATTGGTCAGAGCTTCCTGGCGGTGACAGTTTACTGGAACACTGGAGCGTTGCGGCGCGTGCGGCCAGGTGTTCACGGCCGAGGAGCCAAGGAGTGGGACCGGATAGAGACGATGGAGCAGGCTGCGGCGATGATCGCCCAGCTCAAGCATGGTGCCTGAAATCTCGTTTTCAATCGGCTGGAACAACTGGAATCCCCATCTGTGCCTCCAGTTGTTCCAGCCGATTGAACGGAGTTCCGGCGCCATACTTGAGCTGGGCGATCATCGCCGCAGCCGTCTCATCGTACTTATCCGGTCCCACTCCTTCCGGCTCCTCGGCCGTGAACACCTGGCCGCACGCGCCGCAACGTAACCGCTCCAGTGAGTAAACTGTCGCCGCCAGGGGAGCCTGACCAATAACTCGTACTAGGGCCTGTTCACACTATCGCAGGGCCTCGATGATGAATGCAAAGTAGATGAAGGCCAGAAACACAACATCGAGTTTCTCGAAACGCGAAAAGATGCGGCGGAACCCTTTCAGTCGTCGAAACAGGCGCTCCACTTGGTTCCGCTTCTTGTAGAGTTCGCGATCGTAGTCCCAAGGTTCGCGCCGGTTCGATTTGGGTGGAACCACCGGAATCATGTTCAACTCCAGCACCAATTGCCGGGTTTCATCGCTTTCGTAGGCCCGGTCCATCACCAGCGGAACTTCGACCGGCAGCGGACCTAACTCCAGCAGCAGTTGCCGGCCCACCGGAGCATCGTGCGCTTCTCCGGGCGACAAGCAAAAGATTATTGCCGTTCGAGCATTCGCGGCAACCAGATGAATCTTGGTGTTCCATCCGCCGCGCGATTTCCCGATGGCTTGTGGTCCGTTTTTTTTAAAGCCCCAGTTCCGTCGGGATGCACTTTCACCGAGGTCGAGTCCAAACTGAAAGCTTCGATCTTGATGCGCAGAATCTGCTCTTGCTGCAGCTTGGCGAACACCTGATCCAATACGCCTTTCTTGGCCCAACGATTCATGCGCACATAGATGCTGTGCCAGTTGCCGTATCGCTTGGGCAATCCGCGCCACTTACATCCGTGCTCGGCCACGTAGAGGATCGCGTTCAACAAGACCAAATTCTCGTGACGCACATTGCCGCGTTGCACCGGCAAGCAATCCTGAATTCGCTCATACTGCTCGGCAGTAATTTCCATCGCGTCTTCACAGAGCTTCTCCTGGCAAATCCGTACAAGACTGTCTATGCCCTTGCGTCCGTCTACTGCCTCGATCGCCACCAGCACGCGCATTTGCGCCGTGATATGGATCATCGCTCCGCTTCCCGCCACGCGCGAAGAAGGCTTGTCCAATCTGGGCCGGCCGTGCCCCTCCACTGCATGCGCATTTTGCCGCCAAGCGCAGACTCGAACTCTATTACGCACTCCGATGCCGCCGCACGCGCACCGATCAGTTCGACGAATGCCGGCGCCGCGGCCTTCCTTGGTGCTTTCGGAACTTTGCTCCCAATGCGCACTACTCCGCCCACACGTTTCTTCAACTGCACATAGTCCAGCCGCAGCGGATGGGCAACCGAATACAGGCCGTGCTGCCGAGCCAATTCCACCGCCGACTGCCAGAGCGACTCCGGCAGCCTGTCTGATGCGCATGGCTACCTCGGAATTGCTCCAGTTCGCGTTGAAGTTGAACAATTGGTTCGGGAATAGACGATGAGTTCGTGTGCCTCAATATCAGCCGCCCTCGCCGGCTGACTCAACTTAACAAGGCAAGCTGAATCGCGTCACGCAACCTTGCCGAAAACACACCCGGATGCAAAGGCCTTTCTCAGCAGCCAACAATGTGATTGTGCTGTCTTCGGGTATCCGGCGCTCACCGGTGCGGACGTTTCCCCGGCGCTGCCGGTTCTGCACCATCGTTCCAGCCACTGCTGCACACGATTTGAAGATCGACGATGGGGAAGGCGCCGTATTTCTGAGGGAACTGGCGGCGCTGGGCCTTGTTCAGCCAGTCGAACACCTACCGAGGGGCGAAACCAAAGCGTACGAGATCACCAGCCGCGGCCTTGCCTTCGCTAACGCAAACCGCTGCCAGACCCATAACCCGTAGGACCGCCGAATCAGCGTTGGCGCAATCCCATGGAGCGCCTCCACGCTGTAAATGCCAATGCTGAGTAACCTGCCCACCGCGTCGAGAGTGCGGTGCTGTTCGGCAGCATGCTCACCGAAACGGAGCGTCTCGGCGACGTGGATCTTACGGTCGAATTGTCTTCGAAGGCCACTGGCGAGAAAGCGTTCGACCGGTGGTGTGACCGGCGTCGAAATGCCGCGCTTGAGACTGGGCAGCGCTTCAAGTCCGATTTTGACTGGGTTGTCTGGCCGAAAGCGGAGGTTTATCGGGCGCTTCGCGGGCGCGCCCGCACCTTGAGCATCCATGAGTGGGACCAGATCAAGAAAATGGCAGACGTCCTTATCCGCGTTGTTTGGGGCGACCGGAAGTGGATCGCCTGCCTGATTCCCAGACGGAAAGCCTTGTTCAGGATTACGCGCTGCAAACTCGCGAGTCGCGATTCCAACTAATTGCCGCGACGCAGTGCTCTCGGCCAGCTTTTGTCGCCTCAGCGTCAAGCCACAGAAATCGAAGAGCCAAGACGTTAATCTCTGCTCTTTTCTAAATTCTTTATTTTGTTTGAGTTTATGGTGCGCCCGGAGAGATTCGAACTCCCGGCCTACTGATTCGTAGTCAGTCGCTCTATCCAGCTGAGCTACGGGCGCACACGTGCGGGCTTCAGAACGAGTCCCGTCAAACAAACCTTTCACAGAGTATCAAGGTTAGGGCAGCGGCGCAACGCGGTTACGGCGTCGACGAGACGCGGCGATCAGGCAGCCGGCGCAGGCGCCTTTTCCGGCTCCGGCGCGGGGATCAGCGGCAGCTCTTCGGCGATTTCGAGACCGGCCTCGCGCACCAGCTTGGTGACCGTGGCGGCGTTGAGGCGCGTGGCGTCGTACTCGACGCGGAGGGTGCGGGCCGCAGCGATCGAAGCTGAGATGCCGGATGCCGTAGACGTCGCGGGCGCGGGCCAAAGCGAAGGCCACCTGCTCCGTGGGCGGAGCGGCGTAGCGATAGAGAATCTCCACCGTGGTCATGGGAACAGGATAGCAAGGAGAAGGTGCTTGGCGGCGGCCTCAGAGGCTTTTGAGGAGGGCGCGCATTTCGGGACTGGTCCAGTCCTGGGGGCCGACGAACTTGCGGCGGATGATGCCCTTGCGGTCGATGAGGTAGGTTTCCGGCCACATCTCGGTGTGGAAGAGCCTGGCGGCGGACTGGCTGGGGTCGCGGACGGTGATCAGGTCGACGTGGCGGCGACGATGAAGCGGGGTATGCATCGCGGGTCCTCGTCGATGCTGACGGCGAGGATGGCCAGATTGGGCTGGTCGTGGTGGAGCTGCAGCAGAGAAGGAATCTCGACGATGCAGGGCGCGCACCAGGTGGCCCAGAAGTTGAGCAGCACCACTTTGCCGCGGTAGTTGGCCAGATGGACGGTGGTGGTGCCGTCAGAGACGGTGAAATCGGGGGCCAGCTTGCCGGTTTGCGCGGGGTGCGCGCCGCGGTTGCACGCGGACAGCAGGGCCAGCGGCAGAAGGAGAGCCAGGATGAGGCAACGAGGAAACCGCACATCCTTATAATACGGAGCGAAAGGGCACAAGTGAAACGGCGAGGCGCGATGGAGCAAAGGTGAGCCGGGACAGAGCGCGGCAGGCGGATGGAAGCCGGTGCTGGGGCTCGCCGATCCGGCGGGGCGGCCGCCAGCGACCGATTGGCGTGAGTGGGCCGGCAAGACCGCGCCGGGGACGGTGTTTCGACCAGCCGGAGCCGGAGGAACTGATCGAGCTGACGGTGATTGTGCCGGCGCGGAACGAAGAGGACTGCCTGGGCGCGTGCCTGCAGTCGCTGGTGAGCCAGTCGGAAGAGATCTTCGAGCTGGGCCGGGATTGGGAGCTGGTGGTGGTGGACGATCACTCGACCGACCGGACGGCGGAGATTGCGCGCGGATTTGCCGGCGTGACGCGTGATGCAAGCGGGCAAAGCTGGAGCCGGGCTGGACGGGCAAGGCCAACGCGGTTTGGACGGCGGCACGCAAGGCGCGAGGCCGCTGGCTGCTGTTTACCGATGCGGATACGATCCACGAGCCGGGCGATCTGCGCCGGGCGATTCATGAGGCAGAGCGGCACAAGGCGGGTATGCTGAGCTACTCGCCGCGGCAGATTGTGCAGGGGTTTGCGCAGCGATCGCTGATGCCGCTGGTGTTCTGCGAACTGGCGCTGGCCTATCCGCCGGCCAAGGTTTCCGACCCGGCGCAGCGCATTGCCGCGGCGAACGGGCAGTTTCTGCTGATCGAGCGCGAGGCTTACCGGCGGCTGGGCGGCCACGCCAGCGTAGCGGACAAGGTGCTGGAAGACGTGGAGCTGGCGTTTCTGGCCAAGCGGCGCAAGATCGGGTCTGCGCTTCCGCTATGCCGAAGACGCGGTGGCGACGCGCATGTATCGCATCGACCGCGGCGATGATTGAGGGCTGGACCAAGAACCTGGCGCTGCTGTTTAACAACGCGCTGATGCTGGCGCTGTGGCGGGCGCTGGATTTTGCTGCTGCTGTTCGGGTTGCCGATCCTGGCGTTCGAGCTTTGGAATGCGCGGCTGGCGTGCACAGTCGCTGGAGTGGCTGGGCGCGGGATGGATTCTGGCGCTGCTGTGGGTGCGGACGCTGGTGCGGTTTTATGCGCGGGTGGCCAAGTCGAACTTTCCGTTTCGTGGATTGCGCGATTGCGCCGCTGGGCTTGCCGCTGTTTGTGGTGCTGCTTTACCGCAGCTGGTTTCAGCATCGGGTTCTGAAGCGGGTAAGCTGGAAGGGGCGGAGTTACGCGGCGTAAGCGACACTATGGCTTGGGCCAGGACGCCTGCATTTCGGCCGGGTCAACAGCATGGCAGGCGGATTGTTCCATCAGGCACAGCTATCGTCATTGCACTCTGTGAAGCGCTGAGGCACGCAGCGGTCATCTCTTAGGCATCAAGCTGATATTGAGGGGTCGGCATGATTTTTCTTACGCGGCGGGCCACGTTTTCCGCATCGCACTACTACTGGAACGAAGCCTGGACCGCGGAAAAGAACGAGCAGGTGTTTGGCCGCTGCGCGAATCGCAACGGGCACGGGCACAACTACACGCTGGAGGTGACGGTGGCGGCGAACCGGACCCGGTGACCGGCTTTGTGGTCGATTTGAAGTGGCTGAAGGATGTGATGGAGCGGGAGGTACTGGCCGCCTACGATCATCGGCATCTGAACCTGGAGGTGGAGGAGTTCGCGCAGGACAGCGATTCCGACCACCGAAAACATTGCGATTGCGGCGTGGAAGCGGCTGGAGCCGGCGATGGCGGCGGCGGGCGGCGCGCAATTGAGCCGGATTCGCGTGTACGAGACGCCGGAGATTTTTGCCGAGTATCGGGGCGAATGAGGGCGTGAAGGCCTACTTTGGCCGCCGCTACATGCTGAGCGCGAGCCACCGGCTGCATACCGATGCGCTGTCGGCCGAAGAGAATCGCGCGGCGTATGGGAAGTGCAACAATCCGCATGGGCACGGGCACAACTACGTGGTGGAGGTTCTGGTGGGCGGGCCGGTGGATGCGGAGACGGGGATGGTGGTGGATCTGGCGGAGCTGGATCGAGCAGTTGTGGGATCGCGTGCTGGAGCGGTTCGATCACGCCAATCTGAATCTCGATCCGCTGTTTACCGATCGCGTGCCGACGACGGAGAATTTGTGCAGGGCGGTCTTCACGTTGCTGCACGATGCGCTGCCGGCCGGCGAGCTGGAGCATGTGCGCGTGGAAGAGACGGAGAATAATTATTTTGAGTGTGTCGCGGGAGGTTAAGAAGAAATGGCGCATCCGATAGCAGTGACTAAACCAGCGCGCAGGGCAATCAAGTGGACGGACGAAGGGCTGAGCGCATTCAGCACGCAGGAGATGTACCGCGAGATTCTGAGCCGGCTGGGCGAGGACCCGGACCGCGACGGGTTGCGCAGTACGCCCGAGCGCGTGGAGAAGACGCTGGCTTTCCTCACCAAAGGCTACGAGCAGGATCCGGCGCAGATTTTGCGCAGCGCGCTCTTCGACGTGGACTACGACGAGATGGTGATCGTGAAAGACATCGAGATGTTTTCGCTGTGCGAGCACCACATGCTGCCGTTCTTCGGCAAGGTGCACGTTGCCTATATTCCCAAGGGCAAGGTGATCGGGCTGAGCAAGATTCCCCGCCTGGTGGAAGTGTTTGCGCGGCGGCTGCAGGTGCAGGAGCGGATGACGCGGCAGATTGCCGACGCCATTCAGGAAGCAATTGCAGCCGCAGGGCGTGGGCGTGGTGATTGAAGCGCGGCACCTGTGCATGATGATGCGCGGCATCGAAAAGCAGAATTCGTCCACGGTGACAAGCGCGATGGTGGGCTGCTTCAGGCAGAAGGAGACGCGGACTGAGTTCCTGACGCTGGTGCGCCAGCAGGCAAACGGCGTGCTCTAAGGGACCGGGCGACGCAACAGCGCAGTGCCTCAGATACCGAGCGCTCTGGGCGCGGATAGATACCTTCCGCGGAGAGCGTTGGCACCGGCGAGCGCCTGAGCGAATCTCCGCTTTGCGGTCAGGTCGATCCGAGTTAACAGCGACTGATCTTCTACAGACTGCAAGATCTCGCGGGCAATCTCAGCCAATTGGTCCCAATCGTGCCAGTCACCCACGCGGCGCTGCACATCGCCAAGCGCGGCAACAAATGCAGGGTCAGACCCGGCATCAAGCTGCAGGGTGTAGCGCAGCTCTTTGACCTTGAGGCGAAAAGCATGGATGTTGCTTGCGTCGAGCGGCGGCCACTCGCCCAGCTCGCGAAAGACATTCATTGCGACGGCCTGAATGCCTTCGTGAGATTGGCTGGGCCGCCCGTTGGCGGACGCGGCGGCGTTCGCAGGAGCCAGGGCGGATCGGAGGAGCCTGGAGTATTCCTTGAGATTTTGGCGCGCAGCTTCGCGCCGCCGGCTCAGCACCCGGCTCAACTCAGCGGCATTCTGCTGCCGGGCGTTTTGCAGAAGATCGGTCAGTCGGGTAAGGGAATTACCGGAAGCGTAGCGAGCGAGCTTGCGCACGTTGGCGGTGAGCACGTCCATATCGCGGACGCCGCCGGCAGCCTTGCGGACCGGTTCAATCGATTTGAGAAGCCGCTGTGATTTCCTGCCGTCATGCGGCGGCAGTGCGGCAGCTATGGCCTCAACGCGGCGCGTGGCCGTGCGCAGTTTGTGGACGGCCTTCGGTGAAGGATCCGCAGGCAAGCTTTTGAGCGATTTGCCCAGCTCGCGAAAGGCTTTCCGCACATGTTCGAGTTCCGCAACCATCTCCTCTTAGACTGGGGCGTCGATGCCTGAGTTGGCAAGCGGTGGGCCGGCGTCTAAAGTGATGATGTGAACGGGCTTCTTGTGATCGACAAGCCAGGCGGGATGACCAGCCATGATGTGGTGGACCGGCTGCGCCGGATCACCGGGGAGCGGTCGATTGGCCACCTGGGCACACTGGACCCGATGGCGACCGGCGTACTGCCGATGATGCTTGGCAAGTTCACCCGGCTGGCGCAGTACTTTTCGGCTGCAGAGAAAAGCTACTGCGGGGCGATCCGGTTTGGATTCGCGACGGATACATACGACGCCGAGGGCGAGCCCGCGGGGCCGGACCGGTGGCCGGAGATCGAGCAGGCGCTGACGCTGGAGAGGGTGCGGGCGGCAGCGAAGCATTTCAGTGGCGAGATGCAGCAGATGCCGCCGGCGTTTTCGGCAAAGAAGATCAATGGCAAGCCGGCGTATAAGCTGGCCCGCGCGGGTAAGCCCGTCGAATTGAAGCCGGCGAAGGTGCGGATCGACGCGTTTGTGATTGAGTCGATGGAGGTCGCCGAGGCGAGTTTCACCATCGAAATCAGCTCCGGAGGGTACGTGCGCTCGGTGGCGCACGAGCTTGGACAGGACTTGGGCTGCGGAGCGCACCTGAGCCGGTTGCGGCGGACACGGGCAGGAGCCTTTACGCTCGCCGATGCGCGCACGTTGGAGGAGCTGGAGGCTTTGGCCGCGCACGCCGCCGAGAATGTCGCCGCTCTGGAAAGCGTCTGTGTGCATCCGCGCAGCTTATTGCCGGAGATGCCCGCGGTGACGGCCGATCCTGTGGCGCTGGGCCGTTTGCGGAATGGAGCGCAGGCAAATCTGCCCGAGTTCTCTGCCGCGCCGCTCGTGAAAGTCTTTGCCGGGCCGCGCGAGCTTGCCGGAATTGCGAAGCGCGTGGCGGGGACGCTGTTTCAGCCGGTAGTGGTGATGGGGTGAAAGGCAGGAATCGTTCGTGAGCCATGAAAGCCCCCTTTTCCTCACGATGCCTTCGGCTCTCACGGCTTAGACTGTAATTTCGCAGTTTTTTTGAGGAGCAGAACCGCCATGCCCTACCCCACGGACTACCGCTATACTCGCGAGCACGAATGGATCTCGGTCGACGGCGCCATTGGCTCGATTGGCATTACCGACTACGCGCAGAACTCGCTCGGCGACATTGTTTATGTCGATACTCCGAAGGTCGGCGATTCTGTTACGGCAAACGCCACCTTTGGCTCGGTGGAGAGCGTAAAGGCTGTGAGCGATCTTTTTTCGCCGGTTTCCGGCAAGGTGACCGCGACAAACGAAGAGCTGAAGACCGCCCCCGACAAGATCAACCAGGATCCCCACGGCACATGGATCATCAAGGTTGAGCTTGCGGACAAGGCTGAGGTGGATAAACTGCTCGACGCTGCGGCGTATGAGGCGTTTATTGCAGAAGAGACAACCTAGCTGCCAGCTTCCAGCCACTCGCTGCACCTCGCAGACTTCAGCAGCATCAAATGAATGAGACCCCTGAGCTTGCCACTGTGGCTCGCAAACCGGCTTTTGGCGGGAAGCTAAAAGCCAGGAGCTGGATGTTAACCAATGCGCTACTTACCCAAGTCCGATGAAGAACGCCGCCAGATGCTCGCCGAGATTGGTGCGAGGTCCATTGACGATCTCTTCGCCATCATTCCCGCTGAGTATCGCCTCGACCGCGATCTCGCGGTGCCGCGCCAACAGGCGGAGAGCGAAATCGTCAGTTACTTTCGCGCAGCCGGGCAAAAGAACGCCACGGATTACGCGAGCTTTCTCGGCGCAGGCGCGTATCGTCACTACCGGCCTGTCATCATCGACTCCCTCGTCCAGCGCGGCGAGTTTTTGACGAGCTACACGCCCTACCAGGCCGAGATCACGCAAGGCACATTGCAGGCGATCTTCGAGTTCCAGACCATGATCGCCGAGCTCACGGGCATGGATGTGGCCAACGCCAGCATGTACGACGGGTCCACAGGAGCCGCAGAAGCGGTGATGATGGCGGTGCGCGTGACAGGCCGGCACAAGGCTGTGGTGGCGTCTACCGTGCATCCCGAATATCGCGAAGTGCTTGCCACTTACGCAAGGCACCAGGGACTGCCGTCAGCGCTTGTCGGCTACGACGGCGAAACGGGCCGCGTCGACCTCAAGGCGCTCGAGGCCGCTGTCACCGATGAAACCGCTGCTGTCCTCGTGCAAAGTCCGAATTTCTTCGGCATCATTGAAGACATTCCTGCGATTGCCGATATAGCGCACGCCAAAGGCGCGCTGCTGATTGTGTCGATTGCCGAGGCGGTGTCGCTCGGCATTGTTCGGCCTCCGCTTGAGGCTGACATCGTGAGCATGGAGGCGCAATCGTTTGGCGTCGCTCTGAGCTATGGTGGCCCGTTTTGCGGAGTGATCGCAGCCAAGGAACAATATTTGCGCCAGATGCCGGGGCGGCTGGCCGGGCAGACGGTAGACGGGGCAGGGAATCGCGGCTTTGTGCTCACTCTCGCGACGCGCGAGCAACACATCCGGCGCGAGAAGGCGACGTCGAATATCTGCACAAATCAAGCGCTGGTGGCGCTGATGGCGACTATTTTTATCACGGTGTATGGCAAAGAGGGCATCCGCGAACTCGCTGAGCACAACCTGGCCAAGGCGTATTACGCTGCGAAGACGCTAGCCGCGCAGCCAGGCGCGAAACTTCGGTTTGCCGGTGCGCCGCGCTTTCACGAATTTGTGTTGCAGACAGACGAAGCCCCCGCCTCATGGAGCAAGCGCCTTCTCGACGAGAAAATTGTCGGAGGCATCGACTTGAGCCGCTGGTATCCCGAGCTTGCCAACTGCACGCTCTGGTGCGCGACAGAAGTTATGGCGCGCGAAACAATCGACGCTGCGGCGAAGGTGCTGGCTGGCGTTGAAGTGGAGGCGTAGAGGATGGCGATGACAGCGAAAATTCCGGGTCCGCACACATTGGGCAAAGTTCGTCCCCATCAGACGCAGAACGAGGCGCTGCTCTTTGAGAAGTCGTCGCCGGGCAAGCGTGCCTACAAGCTACCGCCGCTCGATGTGCCTGCAGTGAACCCCACAGAACTGCTCCAAGGGTCCTGCCGCACGCAGAACGCCGAGCTGCCCGAGTTGAGCGAGATTGAAATCATCCGCCACTTCACACGACTTTCGACGTGGAACTACGCGATCGATCTCGGAATGTATCCGCTGGGCTCGTGCACCATGAAGTACAACCCGCGCGTGAACGAGTTTGTGGCTCGCATTGAGGGGTTAGCCGAGGCGCATCCTTACCGGCCGGAATCGCTGGCACAGGGAATTCTCGAAGTCTTCGATCTGCTGCAGCGCTGCCTGCTTGACATCACCGGCATGGACGCGATCACTCTACAGCCGGCGGCAGGGGCGCACGGCGAGTTCACGGGAATCCTGCTTACCCGCGCGTGGCACGAGTCGCAGGGCAATCCGCGGCGCAAAATTCTTATTCCCGACTCGGCGCACGGCACCAATCCAGCCACAGCGGCCATCGTCGGCTACACGGTGGAGAATCTGAAATCGAACGCCGACGGCGGAATCGATCTTGAAGCGCTTGCGCGGCAGGTGGACGGAGAAACGGCCGCGCTGATGCTAACGAATCCCTCGACGCTCGGGGTCTTCGAAAACCAGATTCACAAGATTGCCGACATCCTGCATGCGAAGGGTGCGCTGCTCTACATGGACGGCGCCAACATGAATGCGCTGGTGGGCAAGGTGCGGCCGGGTGACTTCGGCGTGGACGTGATGCACCTGAACCTGCACAAGACCTTCTCAACGCCACATGGTGGCGGAGGTCCAGGTTCAGGCCCGGTGGCGTGCAAGGCGTTTCTGGAACCGTTTCTTCCAATCCCCGTTCTCATCCGAAGCGGGGACGGTCCGAAGCGCTGCCCCGATGCAGGGGATTGGGAGGATACCAATGCAGAGCCGACGGCCGATGGCTGTCCGCCGTTGTTCCGTGCGCCCGTGCTCGAGCCCGATGAGGAAGGTGTCGGCGAATCGGTGTCCTTGCCGCTGCACCCGCAGGGCGGCACATTGCGCTGGGAGTACAACCGGCCGCAGTCGGTAGGCCGCGTGCGCGCTTTCTACGGTAATACCGGAATGTTCATCCGCGCTTTGGCCTACATCCTGGCCAATGGACCCGACGGGTTGCGGCAGACCACGGAAGACGCGGTGCTGAACGCCAACTACATCCGCAGGAAACTCGATGACGTGTACGAACTGCCGTATCAGACGCCTTCGATGCACGAGGTGGTCTTCAGCGACAAGCGGCAGGCGGCGCGCGGCGTGAAGACCGGTGACATCGCCAAGCGGCTGATCGATTACGGCTTCCATCCCTATACGGTGAGCTTCCCGCTCATTGTGCACGGCGCGCTGATGATTGAGCCCACTGAGAGCGAGTCGCGGGAAGAGCTGGACCTGTTCATCGCAGCCATGCGGTCGATTGCGCGCGAGGTCGAGGAGAATCCCGATCTGGTGAAGACCGCGCCTCATTCAACACGTGTTTCGCGGCTCGATGAAGTGCAGGCAGCGAGAAAGCCGATTCTGCGCTGGCGGCGCGCGGAAAAGTAGCCCTCCGCGCTATTCACCGAAGGAACACAGCATTAAAGTGGAACTCGAGGTTTTCTGGGTTTGGCCGAGCCCAAGGTGCGTTAGGCTCCCGAATCGCGGTTCCCTCAAGCTTGTAATAGTCCCTACCGTTCTCAAACTCATCCTTAATGCGTTTGCTCACCAAGAGCCGTCGATTAGATGGATCAAGAGAAAGGTACCCTCTATCAAATAGCCGATGCAAGTCGCTGCGCATTAGCAGGCCATTCCATATTTCGTGCTTCTGAACAATTTCATATGGCTTGATATGCGCTGCGTCTAGCGCGGGGAGCGTGCGCTCCCCGGTCAGTGCACAGCGTTTGTCATAAACATCGGTCACGAGAATGCGGAATAACCCTTGGCCCAACCTGGGCATAATGATTTGAGGCCTCCCATAACCTTTCGATTCCACTGCAGCTAAAGTTGCCGGGCTTTGGTCAATCTTCTCCGGCGCCAGATATCGAAGGCGCTCGCTCACCGCCTCCCAAAGCACTCGACCTTCGCCAGACTCGGAATCGTATCCCTTTCCTTGCTGGATATATGGGCTGAAGTCTGCAGGAATTGGAATCCAAGAATCGCGCGGCCAAAAGAAAGGTTCGGCCAGCATGATGCAGCCAATCGTCGGATTCTCTGCCTGCCCAATCTTTGACTTTCTATAATGCTCGATTCGCTCGCGCATCTCCGTCAGGGATCTGACGCCATTCGCCTCCTTAAATACATCCCAGGCCATGTTTACGGGAAGTTGGTAAAACCGAGTGAAGAACCCGCCTCCGGCAATGAAGTTATCGGGGGAATGAAGCTTGAAAAGGAGCAGCTCTCCTGGTTGCAGGGCTTTGAACGACGCCTCCGCCGAGGGACGCCAAAAGTTTACTTCCTCTACGCTTCGCGAAGATGCGTGGAGAGCAAACCAGTTCTTATCCGTGACTGCGACGAAAAGCCGCATATTCTGTTGCGAAAGTATATCGTAGGCAAACTCCCGAACGTTGCCGAATTCTCGTTGGCGATCCGCGGTGTAGGAACCAACGCCGCTATATACCCCGCCGCGCGCGCTGGCTACACTCGTCATCAGAATGGCCAGCACTCCTTCATCGCCGGCATCGGGTTATCGCGGGCGGCTGGCGCCCTCGCCTACCGGCCATCTGCATGTGGGCCACGCGCGCACCTTCTGGACGGCGTTTCAGCGGGCGCGCGAGGCCGGCGGCACGCTGGTGATGCGGATGGAAGACCTGGATCCCGACCGCAGCCGTGCCGCTTATGCCGAGGCCGCATTGGAGGATCTGCGCTGGCTGGGCATCCGCTGGCAGGAGGGCCCCGACAAGGGTGGGTCGTTCGCCCCCTATGTGCAAAGCAAGCGCCGCGCTATCTACCTGGCTGCATGGCGCAAGCTCTTGCGCAGTGGCCGCCTGTTCCCCTGCCGCTGCTCGCGCAAGGACCTTGAGTCCGCCGCCGCCGCGCCGCATGAACGCGTGCAGACAAATGGCGGACGGGGGAAATTCGACAAGCTCGACGATGAGCCTCTCTACCCCGGCACTTGCCGGCGATTCATGGGCGGCTCGCCGCAACTCCCCGGCCCCACCGCCAGCGAGCTCGAAATGCCGGGCAAGACAAACTGGCGCTTCCGCGTTCCCGATGGGGAGACGATTGAGTTCGTCGACTCCAACCTGGGACCGCAGCGCTTTGTGGCTGGAGTGGACTTTGGCGATTTTGTGGTCTGGCGGCGCGATGGCGTGCCCAGCTACCAGCTCGCCTGCGTGGCAGACGACTCGGAGATGGGCATTACTGAGGTGGTTCGCGGCGCTGACCTGCTCAAGTCGACGGCGCGCCAGATTCTGCTCAACCGTGCGCTCGGTTTCGGCAATCCTGCCTGGTATCACTGCCGGCTGGTCGTAGACCACAACGGCCGGCGGCTGGCCAAGCGTCATGACGCCTTGAGCCTGCGCGCGTTGCGCCAGCGCGGGCTTACCCCTATGAACATTCTCTCGGCCGAGCTGCCAGTTGAAGTCTAAATACTCAATTTGGCTTTCTGTTGTTGTCTGCAATTTCGGGTGCGCTGCCAGAGGGCCGTACTGTACCATCGATGGGGAGAGAAATGGGTCCTGGCGCATGGATCGCGTCAACATCTCGGTGCGAATGACTTGCTATGCATGAGGAGATGCACCACCGTTTAAATCCGCTTCGTAGTGCCCCCAACCTGCTCACTCTTATGCGCATCTGTCTGGCGCCCTTCCTGGTGGCCGCCATTCTGGAAGGGCACTACCTGCTGAGCTTTACGCTTTTTGTAGTTGCAGGATTGACTGATGCGCTCGACGGCGCCCTGGCGCGGGTGCTCAAGCAACGTTCCATGCTCGGCCACTATCTTGATCCGGTAGCTGACAAGCTACTGCTTAGCACGCTCTTCCTGGTGCTTTTATACAAGGGATTGATGCCGGTCACCGTGACCGTATTGGTCTTCGGCCGGGATGTGGGCATCCTGATGGTGGCTGCTCTGCTGTACGCGGCGGTGGGTAGGCGCGAGTTCCATCCCAGCATCTTCGGCAAGGCCAACACGTTGGCCCAGATCTGCGCGGTAGCGGCCGTTCTGCTGCATCAGCTCACCACAGCGTATTGGGTGGCGGCTTTCCGCGCGGTCGCGCTGGATGCGACCATCGTGCTTACGATCGCGTCGGGCCTTCATTACGCGTGGGTGGTCTCGCGCCGTTCAGGCTCAACGGCGGCCAACGGCGCGGCGGCAAAGCAGTAGGCGCGGGACGTAAACGCTAGGAATCCTCCGCGAGATCTTCTGTTCCAGCTGTATCTTCAATTTCCATATCGCGAAACTCTTCGGAATCGAAGACCTCGCCACACTCCAGGCACTCGACATACTCGGTGTCTTCGTGCCGGGAAACGATACGTACCTTCGGATGTCTGCAGACGGTTGCCATCGTTCTCAGGGCCAGTTGAATTTACAGCAATTCCAGAACTGCAATGCCGCTGCCGGATACGAATCTGGCCGCCGCAGATGAATGCTGCGGCTTGAGGCTTTGAATGCACCGGGTTAGGGGTACCGCGGCTCTGGAGTTGCTATAGGTGCTCTTTCCGCCAGATTGTAGCTGTCTTTTGGCCGATTGCAAACGGATTTTTTGATGAAACCTAACCGCGGGGGTCTGAACCCAGGGTCGCCCGAGTCAGGCCGGGACGAACTTGAACGGCGAATGAAATCGGTCGTATACTAAATACGGACCTAACAAGTCGGATATTGCATGCTAAAGCTCACCAAGAAAGCGGATTACGGGCTGATGGCGCTCAAGTATCTTGCCGAGCACCCTGAGATCCCTGCGTTGAGCGCCAAGGATGTTGCGGATGCATACGGGATTCCTGCGCAGTTGCTGGCCAAGATTCTGCAGCGGCTCACCAAGACAGGACTGCTGCGCTCACATGCCGGCATGAACGGCGGGTACGCATTGGCCCGGGACGCGCGCGAGATTTCGGCCTTTGAGGTCATCCACGCCATCGACGGGCCGTTGTTCATCACATCCTGCTTCAAGGGCGCCAAGTCCTGCGATTTGACCCCCAGCTGCACTATTAAAGAACCTTTGGCACGCGTGAATGAGACCATTGCGGGAGTTCTCAAGAGTATAAGCATCCACGATCTCGCGGAGCATGAGCATGCCGCTGGTCGGGCGAACGACGTGCAGGGTTTGGTTTCATTGACGCTCTAGTGACACAGCCGGCGGAACTGGGGGCGTTCCGGCTCCCCCAATTCGGTCGTCAGGTTAGGCTCCGATGCCTGCGCGCAAATCACAGCGATGCCGATTGAGTCGTTTATGACGAAACAAACGAAATTGCGTTTAGTGCGATGGGTCGCAATTCCCCTGTTTGTCATTGGTCTCCGTTTCGCGGACGGCGGGCGGGTTTGGAACTACATGGTGAATCACGTCGCACTTACGGCCCTGCTCCCGCTCGTGGTGCTGTTTCTGATCCTGATTGCGCGGAGCTTCTACATGCAGCACCGGCGGCAGACAGGCGACGGTTCGAAGGTGGCCGGCACACAAAGCGCAAAGCTTTGAAGATATGCATCAGCAGGCAGGATTGCCGAATCAAACAAAAGATGCGGGTAGCGCGTGAGGAATACGGAAGACGATGGCATACAACGACAAAGGAGTACACCACTACAATCACCTGCGGAACGTCGGCACGCTCGATAAGAGCTCGACAGAGGTGGGCGCCGGGCTGGTGGGCGCGCCGGAGTGCAGCAATGTGATGCGGCTCCAGATCCGCGCGAACCCCGATACGCAGGTAACCGAAGATGTCAAATTCAAAACCTTCGGCTGCGGCTCGGTGATCGCCAGTTCGTCGCTGGCCGAGGATGCGATTCGTGCCGCCATTGGGGACGGGAAGAAGAACAATGGCGTTGCCGAAGATACTTCGGCAGCGACCGCGGAATAACTCCGCCAGGATGAGGATCAAGGATTATGGAGAATATTGTAACCATCGGATCGAGTGTTTCAACCGAAGCGGTTGGCGCGCCTGCTGTAGCGCCGGGCTCTGGAGACAGCGCGCCCGCGCATGACCTGCAGGTGACCGCGAGCGCCGTCAAGCGCATTCGCGCGATTTTGGCCAAAGAAGGAATTTCAACCGAGGAAGGGGGCCTGCGCCTGGGTGTGAAAGGCGGCGGATGTTCCGGGATGTCCTATTCCATCGGCTTCGACGCGCATCCTCGCGACCGCGATCATATTTTTAAGTTCGACGATGTGCGCGTCTTTATCGATCCCAAAAGCTTTGTGTACCTGCGCGGCATGACGCTGGACTACGAAGAGACTCTCATTCGCCAGGGATTCAACTTCATCAATCCGAACTCTTCGCGCTCCTGCGGCTGCGGCTCATCATTCTCGGTGTAAATGAGAGCGCAGAAAGGTTCGGTCGATGTTGAAAGTCATTGAGACTGCGGCTGCGGTCGCCTGCCGGCCTCGTTCCATCGCACAGAACAAATCTGCTTTTTTGCCCACTTTGCAGCAGGATACAGCCTCCTCCAGGGGGCGGTTATTTTTCCGTCTTTGGACTCGAGCGGCGGATGAATATCGATTTGGCAGCGATCGAACCGGTGTTCCACCGCCTCAGCCGCAGGTTGCATACTGACCGCTTTGCCCGCCCCACAGAAAACAAAAGCAATGGAGCCTGGCCGATGCGGCGATACTCAACAACGCTTATCGCGCGTTGAAGGATCTACTGCGCCGCACCGAGCACCTGCTCAAGCTGAAGGGAGCGGAGACCGGCGAATCGGCGGCAGCTCGCAGCGCAGGAGAAATTTGAGGGGCTGGTCGGCGCGGTGGACCGCGATTTGCGCGTGCAGGGGACGAATTGGGACGCAGGCGATGCCGCGTCGCGCCGGACGGTGGCGCGGTGCGCTTTTCAGGAGACGGGTCTTTATTTTTCCATGAATTGGGGGATTAATTTTGGACTCTCTTCGGGCCGCAGTGATACAAAAGACGGAACGAACGTCGGCTTTACTTCACAGCACCTGCGGCTCCAAATCGACTAAAGTATTCTGCGACCCTGCGATGAGTTCCGATCAAAAAGACGGCCCTGTGGCAATCACACCTGATGCGTGCTGGAGGGTGCTGGAGAACGTCGCTACAAGTCCTCAACTGAAACGCGCCGCTCGACTGCGGGAGTTTCTCCGTTACGTCGGTACAAGAGCAATCAAAGAGGATTGCATCGATATTCACGAGCAGGAAATCGGCCAGACAGTTTTCGGGCGAGGAGACGCCTACGACACAAGCCAGGACAACATTGTAAGGGTGAGCGCAACTGAGTTGCGCAAGCGCGTGGATGCTTATTTCGCGGCCGAGGGAAAGGATGAGCCGATCATCTTCGAGATCCCGCGCGGAAGCTATATGCCGATCTTCCGGCTGCGCGCTGCAGACTCAAAGGATGCCGGATCGGTCCGGAAGCCGGATACGGCGAAGGTCACGAATCCGCTCACCGCAGCCGCTCCGTCGCGAGGTGTGTGGCTTCTGCTGTTCTTCGTTTCCGCAGTTGCGCTGCTTCTGGCAATCGCATGCATCGTGCTTTGGCTGCAGAACCAGTCGCTGCGCAAAACGCTCGGCCATTCCAACGGACAAGCGACGCTCTCAGCGCCCTCGCCGCGCTGCCCGGCCTCGCCGAGTGACGCTGAAATAACATTTTTGGAGAGGTTCCATTCTACGGCGACTGGTATCTGTCGATACGCCAAATCCGGTGGCGAAACGAGTGATGCATGGGCAGCGTAGCAATGCGACAAATAGCGGCCGGCCTTGCTCTGTTTTTTGCGTTACTGGCGGCAGCGATTCCGGCTCACGGGCAAAGCCGGGAAAAAGGCCTGAATGTAAAGGTCCAGTACGAAGACCCGATTAGCAATCAGCACTATCCCGAACTGGTCTACTGGTTCGTTACGCCGCAGACGCTCAACCCCGCGCGCTACACGCAGGATGTTCAACACATCTCTCGCGACACGGAATTCGATTTTCCATTCCTCACAGCGCGAAACGGCGTGAACTTTCTGAATAACCCAGCCGCACACGTGGCCGTCGCCGGCATTGTCAAAGAGGCGCACGCGAATGCTCTGCGCATCGGCATAACGCTGGTGGGAGGCGGGGCCGGCGCAGCAAAGACCTCAGATGCCGAGGACGAGCAAACAGCGATTGCTGATGGCACTGGCGCCGTAGACGCAACGGGGAACGTTACAGTGCAGGCCTCTGTGGAACTGCGCGAGGTGAAAGCCGCGAGGACAGAACTGCTGAAGGCGTACGTTTTTCGCGAGACCAATCCGGGCGAGTACGATCCCGCCACGCTTACCGATGTGACGGACAAAGCGAAGAGCGTGTCACCGCAACCGGGTACGCTTTCAGTCCAACTGGAACTGGGGCCTCGCTACGCGGGCTACACGGCATTTGTGCTGGCGACGAACTGGTATCCGGTAATGGACATGTTCAGCGGCGCGTTCAAGAACTGGCTCCGCAATACGATCGATCAATACCGGGATGTTCCGCTGGATGGCACGGCGCTTGATGAGTTCGGCTACGTGCGGATTCCCGTAAATCTCACAGCCCCGTGGCGCGGGCACCTGGCGGGGCGGGCTTTCGGACAGCGCTTCCGCCAGGTGACTGGCATGGACTTGACGCGGACGCTTTTCGATACACGCTTTGCTCCGGCAGGGCATCCCGAAGTACGCATTCGCGCCATCGACCGCTATTGGGATTTCTTGCGCTCGGGGCCACTGGAAGAGGAGCGCGATTTCTATAACTACTCGCGGCAGGTTTTCGGCGCTAGAAACTTTGCCGGCATCCATAACACTTTTCACAATCACTTGACCAATGACGAAGCCTGGGCCACGGGCATCAACTGGTGGACGATTCCTCGCCAGTACGGCATGAGCGACGAAGACCTTTCGCTTCCGCTCCGCATGGGCCTGCTCGTAGCGCATCCGGGCAACATCATGTATGACCAGTTTTACGGCTGGAATATTCATCGCTTCGCTCAGAAGGCGATGAACGATGCGCGCTTCGATGCGCGGATTCACTATCACGGCTATAACGACACGGGGCGCTGGGGAGTTGATCTCTCGACCGAGCCATTTCTTTCCCAACTGAATCCCGTGGAACAAAAGATCCGCCTCCTCAATCGCTTCGATCCCGCTGCCCCCGAGCTTCCGCTGCTCGTGGTCTTCGGAATGCCGGCGCTGCTTGATTGGTATCCCGACGAATCCGCGCGCAACGCCTACGATGTGAATGGATCGCTGCACATTGAGGAGAAGGTCAAGGAGATCTGGGACGCGGGTTATCGCTGCGCAGTCGTTCCCAGCGATCTCATCGACAATGGATCGCTCAAGCTGGATGCGAAGAATCGTCCTGTCCTTAAAGGCCACACATTCCGCGCGATGATTTATCTCTACCCTCAATATGCAAAACGCACCACGCTCGCGTTCCTCGACCAATACACACGGCGCGGCGGCGCACTGATGCTGGAAGGCAGCGCCACACGCGATTTCGATGGCGCACCTGTCGGAAATTTCGATGCCATCGCGGCGCGCGCTCGCGTAAGAGGATTCAGCGTAGACAAGATCGCCCAGCTCGGTGTTGCGAAGTCGCCATTGCGCGGTGAGGGAGGGGAACTCGAAGACGGCAGCATCATCCTCACCGACCTGGATTCGCTTGAGACCGGCCAGCCGAAGCCGTTCTCAGTCGAAGTGAACGGACACCAGTTCAGTGGTGCGTATATCGGGGTCTTCGCGCTCAAAGCCGCCGCGAGCGGCCGCATACTCAAGCTGGCCTGCGGCGGTTGCCAGACCCTATCCCGAGACGGTCACGAGATCTTTCGTTTGGGCAACGCAACGGACGTGGTGCTGACTCGGAATGCGTCAGGTACTTATCAGGCAACTGTGCTCGGCAAGCCAGGAAGCAACAGCCTCACATTGCTTCCCTGATCGCTAGCGGGCGCTCTGGAGCGCCTTTTCAATTCCCGCTTCCGCCAACGGAGTCATGATTGCAAAACCAGCGGGCAATGGGTGCACACCGTCTTTACTCAGGTTTGGCGGTAGTCCGCCGCGCGCATCCTTCATGGCCGAATAGTAATCCACATATACCAGGCCCTTGGCCATCGCATATCCTCTGATCCACGCGTTTAGAATGGCGATCTTGGGCGCAGGATCAAGGCCCGGCGACCAGGGAAAGTCGAACGACGGCGTGACCGAACACAGCACCACGCGAATCCCATTCGCTGTCGCCAATTCGGCCATTGAGGCAATGTTGCCCTCGGTCTGCTCCAACGTCATCGGCCCCGTATTCCCGGCGATATCGTTGGTCCCGGCCAGAATCACCACAACCTTCGGCTGCAGATCGATCACGTCCTGTCTGAAGCGCACCAGCATCTGCGGAGAGGTTTGCCCGCTGATGCCGCGATTGATGTAAGGCTTGCCTGGGAACGACTCATCGAGCTTCCAACCCTGCGTGATGGAGTCGCCCAGGAAGACGACCCGATCTTCGCCGGTCGCGGGCGGGCCCAGTTTCATGTCGGCCTCCTTGAAGTGCTCAAGCCCGCCAAAATCCACCAGCATTTGCGCATCGTGCTCGATCCAATAGGCATTGTTGGGGTGCCCCGAGGGCGACGTCTGCGCGAGTGCCGGTTGGGCTGCAAGCGCTTCGCCCAGTTCCATCAGTTCGTTCTTGCTAAAAGAGCCTTCGACGACGGCCCGATCGCGAATAGGTCCCTTGATGACCGCCGCCTCGCGCACCGTACCGCTCATCACCACTGCCATACTCTTTCCGATGTTGGCGCTGGTATAGGCCCAGAACTTGTCGCCCGCTTCAGGGGTGAGGGTAAAATCCACCATGAACTGCCCCATGTTTGAATTCACGCTGGGCCGGATGGAGCTGAAATCGTTGCCCGCCACGGTGGGGGAACGTTCGATGACGTAATAAGAGGCGCCACTCGAACCGCCGGGACCGCCCGTGTACGGCAGAATCTCCTCATTGGCCGGAAGCGCGCCGTTTACGCTTTGCCTTGCCGCATCTTCGGTGGGAAATGGGCCGCCGACGACGGCATGAATCTCCAGTCGAGCAGCCGGAGTTATGGGCGTTTGTGCCATCAGCGCAGCGCCTGCAAGCAATGCTGCCAGAGCCGCTGCGAAAAAGGTAGTCTTGCAAAGCCTCTGTCGATTCACTGGTACGCTCCTGTCGGTTGCAAATGGGCATCAACCGTTGCCAAGCAATCATCCCGCCAACGATTGTAGGCAATCGCGCCTTTGGGAAGCCAGCCTGATGGGAGCGGTGCGAAAGCGGCTCGCGCTAAAATCGCTTTATGCCCGCCACGGCCGCTTCGCCAGCAATCCTGACAAAATATGAGCCCGTCATCGGGCTTGAAGTGCATGTGCAATTGTTGACGGCTAGCAAGGCGTTTTGCGGTTGCGCCAATCATTTTGGGGCCGACCCGAATACGAACATCTGCCCGGTTTGCCTGGGCCTTCCGGGAGCGCTGCCGGTGCTCAACCAGAAGGCGGTCGAATTCGCCACGCTTGCAGCGCTGGCACTCAACTGCGAGGTGCGCGAGCGATCGATCTTCGCGCGCAAGAATTACTTCTATCCCGATCTGCCAAAGGGATACCAGATCTCCCAGTATGACAAGCCGCTCGCTGAGCATGGCTGGATCGGGATTCCGGCAGCCAACGGAGAAACAAAGCGCATCGGCATTACTCGCGTGCACATGGAAGAGGATGCAGGCAAAAGCCTTCACGAGGGATTTGCCGACTCCGCTACGCGGACTTATCTCGACCTGAACCGTTGCGGCACGCCGCTGATTGAGATCGTGAGCGAGCCCGACATCCGTACGCCCGACGAAGCCTTTGAGTACCTGACCCGCTTGAAAGAGATCCTGCTTTACACCGGCGTCTCCGACTGCAACATGGAGGAAGGCTCCCTTCGCTGCGATGCCAATGTCAGTGTCCGGCCCAGGGGCCAGGAGAAGTTCGGCACCAAAGCGGAAGTGAAAAATGTCAACAGCTTCAAATTCATCCGCGCCGCGCTGGAGTATGAAATCGAGCGCCAGGTAGACGTGATCGATTCGGGTGGGCACGTTGTGCAGGAGACACGGCTTTGGAACTCGAACGAAGGCCGCACCTACTCCATGCGCTCAAAAGAGCAGGCGCACGACTACCGCTACTTCCCGGAGCCGGATTTGCCGCCGGTGATTGTTTCTGAACAACTCTTGTCCGAGACCAGAAAGAAAATGCCGGAGCTGCCTGAGGCGCGCCGGAAGCGCATGATCGCCGAGTACGACCTTACGGTGCAGGATGCGCACACGCTAACCGCCTCGCGCGAGTTCGCCGACCGCTTTGAGACTGCGGCAAAGACGGCCCGAAATCCGCGCCGGGTGGCTAATGTGCTGTTGAGCGAGGTGGGGGGGCGGCTGAAGGCTCTCGGACTGGAGTTGGATCAATCGCCGGTAACAATGGCCGGCATTGTGCTCGCCGCCGATCTGCTCGACGAGGGAAAGATCAGCTCAAAGCAGATGAAGCAGCTCTTCGACGTCTGTTTTGAGAAGGGCGAGGACTTCGGACCCGTATACGAGCGCGAAAAGCCGCAGCAGATTACTGATGCCGCAGCAATCGAAAAGCTGATCGACGAAGTCATCGCTGCAAATCCAAAGCAGGTTGAGCAGTATCGCGGCGGCAAGAAGACGATGGCGGGATTTTTCGTCGGCCAGGTGATGCGCGCATCCAAAGGGCAGGCCAACCCGGCGCTGCTCAACGAACTCGTGGTGAAAAAGCTGGAGGGATGACGCTCTTGGGGCAACTCCTGCTTCGGCGGACCGAGCCCGTTGAGGCGGCTTTCAAGGGTCCGCCACCGATACGGACCAGGCTATTTGAGCTTTAAATCCGCGATGAAGTCCTTGCGGGCATCCCACGAGCTCACGGTCTTGGTGGCGCTCTTTTTCCCGTCTTTCTCAGCCCACAGATCATAGTCGATGCTCATATCGACCTGGGCGAATGAAAAATGGCCGTCGGCCGTGGAGTCGTAGCTCCTGATGGCCTTGGTCTTTTCATTTCTCAGGAAGACGGTTGCATTGGCGACGGACTGGGAATTTGCATTCAATACGGTGCCCCTCACCGTGCGCATGCCGATGTTCTGTGCCAGAACCGGGGGAGCAAATATCGACCCCAGCGGGCCCGGCGATACCGCAACCAAGGCCAGAACACTAAATATACTTGCGGCCAGCCATCTCGCCCGGCTCATTTTTATTCCTCCTCGTCCTCTACCAGGGGATCATCTTCTTCATCGTCAAGGATATCTTCTACCCGTGTCAGTTCCAACGGTTCAACCCCAACAACCTCGAATTCCGACCCGCACTCTTCGCATGCAACGATGTCGCCTTCTTCCACCTCATCGACTTCAATGTCCAGGTTATTTTCGCATTCAGGGCAGCTGGGCATAGCAGCCTCCTCGCTTTTTAAACTGAATCATATTGCGGGACCCCAACCCCGCATTCGACAACCATCGCTAGTTTTAGTGAGAACCCCGCATCCGGTCAAGGGGCCACGGCCGCATATGCGGTAAAGGCGCCTTTTTTGGAAAACAAACCGAGTGCTGCCTCAAGAGATGCAAGCCTGAAGCCTGCTGTTGGCTGGTGCCTCAGTCTGGGCGCAATCGCATTTTTTGAATGAAAGGGAGCTGAAGGCGCGATGACACCGCCCCGCTTCAGCGTTTACCCTGATGATTACGATGGCACGGCTAGGCTCCAGCTCGCTCGCATTCCCTGACTTCCGCGGAGCTACGCGCCGGCTCATTCTCGTGAATCTGGCTGCCTATTTTGTGCTGCTGATTGCGAGCGTTGCGTTCTCCTCCGTCACACCGCAGGTTGCCGGATCGTTGACCTTCGATCCTTATTCCTTCATTCACGGTGATCTCTGGCAGCCGCTGACGTACAGTCTCATCCACCCGCCGGGCATGATTTTCGGGACACTTTTTGAGCTGCTGTCACTTTGGTTTTTGGCAGGATTTCTCGAAGGCTTTCACGATGCCAATTGGGTGATGGGCCTCTACGCGGTTTCCGTGGTCGCTACGGCAGCAGCGGCGCTGGCGCTCTACGCAGTCTCGCGCACGCTCGCCCCCTCGCTGCTCGCAAATCCTGTTGCGCTTTACGGGTGCTTTGGCGGCATCTTCGGACTGCTGGCGGCTATTGGATTGCTCTATGGCGACACGCAATTCATGTTGTTCCCCCTTCCCATCAGCATCAAAGCGCGCTACCTGGTTATCATCTACGCGCTCGTGGCTATCGCCATGCTCTTTGGCCAGGAGCGGATGTATGCCTTTGCGCAACTCGGCGGAGCGCTGGGCGGCTTGGTTTTTGTGCGGATGGCCCCGCGCCGCGGTATGTCGTTTATGTTCAGCGAAAGCTGGTATAGCCTGCGTAACCGCTACTACCGTTGGAAGCGGCGGCGCACGGCGCGCAAGTTCGAGGTCTACATGCGCAAGCAGGGACGCACCGTGAAATTTGACGGCCAGGGCCGGCTTATTGACGAAGACGCCGACGACAAAAAGCGCTGGAACTGAGAAAAGCAGGGAACAGGGAGTAGAGATTGCAACGGGTGCCCCACCCCGGTGCCCCACAGACAGGTCTTGGTCGGTGGAGTGGATCTTTGCCGTCTGCCGCGGCGGATTTTTGCGGCCACGGTGTGAAGCCGGCGCGATAGAATCTCACTGAAATGTCAAAAAAAATCGCCTTCCTCTTTCCCGGTCAGGGTTCGCAGGCTGTTGGCATGGGCCGCGAGCTCGCAGAACAATTTCCCACTGCCAAACAAACCTTTGCCGAGGCTGATGCAGCGCTCGGGTTCACGCTTTCGCGCCTCTGCTTTGAGGGGCCGGAAGAAGATTTGCGGCTGACCGAGAATACGCAGCCGGCCATCATGACCGTGAGCGTGGCGGCGGCGCGCGTTCTTGCGGAACGCGGCGTGGAGCCGGCCTTGGCGGCGGGGCACTCGCTGGGTGAGTGGTCGGCGCATGTGATCGCGGGAACGTTATCATTTGCCGACGCAGTGCGCGCCGTGAAGGCTCGTGGGCGGGCCATGCAACAGGCGGTTCCTCCGGGGCAGGGCGCAATGGCCGCTGTGCTCGCGCTAGATGCCGCGCAGGTGACAGAAGCCTGCACAGAGGCCGCACGCGAGACTGGCCTCACGGTACAGGCGGCGAATTTGAACTCGCCGGGACAGACAGTGATCTCGGGCGAGGCTGCCGCCGTCGAAAAAGCAGCGGCGCTTTGCAAGGCCCGGGGTGCGCGCCGCACCGTCATGCTTCCCGTCAGCGCACCATTCCACTGCGCGCTCATGCAACCGGCGCAGGAAGAAGTGGCGCGAGTGCTGGGCGCCCTCGCCATGCACGATCCGCGCATGCCCGTCGCAGCCAACGTGACGGGTGCCCTGGTCACTACGGCCGATGCGGCGCGCGATGCGCTCATTCGTCAGGTCACGGGGGCAGTGCGTTGGGTGGATTGCGTCAGCGCGCTGAAAGCTGCCGGCGCCGATTTGTTTGTCGAGGTCGGTCCCGGCAAGGTGCTCTGCGGCCTGCTCAAGCAGATCGATTCCGAGCTCAAGTCACTGAACGTGGAAGATGCGGCAAGCCTGGAAAAGACGCTGGCGGAACTTAAGGGCGGCGATTAGATCACCGATCAGCATGGATGGTCATACGACGCCCAACTCTTTCAGCAGAAACGCATAGTCCAGCGCGATCTCCTTAAGGTAGTCGTATCGTCCGCTCGCTCCGCCGTGTCCGGCCTTCATGTTGGTCACCAGCAGCAGCGGATTCGAGTCCGTCTTTAGAGTCCGCAACTTCGCCACATATTTTGCCGGCTCCCAATACATCACCTGGCTGTCGTGCAGGCTCGTCTTCACCAGCATCGCCGGATACGCTGCCGCGCGCAGATTGTCATACGGTGAATAGCTCAGCATGTATTTGAAATACTCGTCCTCGTTCGGGTCGCCCCACTCCTCATATTCGGGAACCGTCAGCGGCAGGGAAGCATCCAGCATCGTATTCATCACGTCGACAAACGGCACGTGCGAAACGACCGCGCGGAACAGATCCGGCCGCATATTGGCGACCGCTCCCATCAGCAGGCCGCCCGCCGAACCACCTTCAATTGCTACGCGCTTTGGATCACCGTATCCTTGGTCGATCAGCTCTTCTACGCAGGCAATGAAATCGGTGAAGGTGTTGCGCTTCACCAGCATTTTGCCGGCGTCGTGCCATGGCTTGCCCAGGTCGCCTCCGCCGCGAATGTGCGCATACGCCATCACCATGCCGCGGTCGAGCAGGCTCAGCCGGTTGGAGCTGAAACCCAGCGGCAGCGAGTATCCATAAGACCCGTAGCCGTACACGTAAAGCGGATTCCTGCCCGCCTGTCGCTTGTCTTTGCGATACACAATCGAAACCGGAACCGCAACACCATCCGCAGCCTTGGCATGGATTCGCTCGCTCGCGTAGAGCGTGCGATCAAATCCGCCGGGAATCTCAAGCTGCTTAAGCAGCGTCGATGTGCCGGTGCCCGTGTCGTACTCGTACACAGAGCTTGGCGTGACCAGCGATTGATACGCATAGCGGAACGTAGTTGTATCAAAGATGCGATTGATGTGCGGATGAGCGCTGTAGGCCGGCTCCGGGAAATCGATCTCGCCCGAGGGCGCGGCTCCAACACTTTCGCCCGCGAACTTCCATAGCCGCAATCGAGGCAGCCCGTCCTCGCGCTCGCAGGCGATAAAAAATCCTGCGAACAGGTCCACATCCTCCAGCATCACCGCTTCGCGATGCGCGATTAGTTCGGTCCAGTGTTCACGGCCCGGCGTCGCAACCGGCGCCGTCACCAGCCTGAAGTTCCGCCCGCGATCATTGGTCCGGATGAACCAAAGACCGTTGCGGTGGTCGACCGAGTATTCGTGCTCGTCCTCGCGCGGCGAGATAACCACGAAGTCGCCGGCGGGGTTGTCCGCAGGCAAAACACGCGCTTCGTTGGTGGTGTGGCTGCCCGACTCCACGACAATGAACTTGCCGTCTCGTGTACGCCCTGCGGCCAGGTTGAAGCGCTCGTCGTCATCTTGATAGACCAAGACATCCCGAGAGGGCTGTTCGATGCCATCGCGGCGCCAAAGCTGATGTTGCCGTTTCTGCTGTTCGTCTTCGACGGTGTAAAAAAGCGTTCGATTGTCAGCGGACCACACCACGGAGCCCACGCGCTCTACCTCTCCAGGAAGAGTTTCACCGGTTTCGAGATCTTTGATATGCAGGGTGTATTGGCGAAAGCCTTTGGTATCGGTTGTGTAAGCCAGCCAGCGGCCATCGTCTGTTATGTCGGTGTCGCCAACGGCAAAAAACTCGTGCCCCTGCGCCAGCGCATTTCCGTCCAGCACTACCTCCTCCGCGGCGCCTGCATCCGGTCCCTCCGGAGTTCCCCGCTTGCGGCAGTAGATCGCGTATTGCAACCCCTCCTCGGTGCGGCTGTAGTACCACCAGTCGCCGTCGCGGTAAGGAACAGAGATGTCCGTCTGTTTGATGTGGCGCAGCATCTCCTGGTAAAGCTCTTCGCGGAGGCCGGCAAGCGGAGCCATCACTGCTTCGGCATAGTTATTTTCGGCATCGAGATACGCTGCGACGTCAGCGTTTTCCTTGTAGCGCAACCAGGCGTAATCGTCGGTCAGCACCACCCCGTGCAAGCTGGATTCCTTATGTTCTTTGCGGGCGATCGGGGGCGAGGATATCCGGTTCTCATTCATTTCCATTTCAGTGTAGAGCCTGCATCTACGGGAACTTCAGCCGTGCCGCCCGCGTACAATTGAGGTAGATGAAAGGCCTTTGCACCGCTCGTCCGGCCCTGTTTTGGCTGCTGTCGGCAGTCTTTTTTGTGTCTTTGGCCGCCCCTTCAGTCGCTGAAGCGGTTGCCAGCCTGCCTCAGCCCACCGACTATGTGAGCGACTTTGCCCATGTGCTTTCGCCTGAGGCGTTGACGCGGCTCGACTCCATCTGCGAGCAACTCGACCACTCCCAGGCCAATGCCAAGGTTGCCGTGGTTACCATCACCGCTCTGACGGTGACGACGGCGGCCGACTATGCCAATCAACTTGAAGACCACTGGAAGATGGGCGACAAGGGCGGGAACCAGCCGAACCGCTACGCGCTGGTGCTGCTGGCGGTAAACGATCACAAGTACCGCATTGAAGTCGGCTACGGTCTCGAGGGCATTTTGCCCGATGGCAAAACCGGCGATATCGGCCGCGAAATGGTTCCCGATCTGCGCGCCAACGACTACGACGGCGCCATCACGACGGCAGTGGGCGAGATTGCCCAGGTGATTGCCGCCGATGCGCACATTACGCTCACCGGCGATGCGCCCTCCGCGCCTCCCGAGTACGCTCCCGAGCATCGCGAGCGCCACCCCTTTGCCAAGCTCCTCCTGATTATCATTGTGCTCATCTTCTTCGGCGGATTCTCGCTGCTCAGGATGTTCCTTGGGTGGGGCCTGTTCTTTGGTGGTTGGGGCCGCGGCGGTGGTGGTGGCTGGGGCGGCGGTGGCGGTGGCTTCGGCGGTGGTGGCGGTGGTGGTGGAGGTTTTGGTGGATTCGGAGGCGGAGGCGGCGGTTTTGGCGGAGGCGGCGCCGGGGGAAGCTGGTGAAAGACAGCTACTAGCCGCTAGCTTCTAGCTGTTAGCTTTTCAACACAGCTCGTTGGGTTCGTGCCAGAACCCTCTTCAGTTCTCCGGTTTGAAAATGAATGGTTCGGTCGGGCAGAAAATGAATTAGAGAAGGGCAAGCTAAGAGCTAGCGGCTAGAAGCTAGTAGCTGTTTTAGCGGAGGAGAAACGAAAGAATATGAGCAAGGGACTTGGAATTACGCTGGCGATAGTTGGCTGTGTTGCTGCTGGTGGTCTTGATGGTGTTTGGCAGCTTGTGAGCGCCAGAAACCAGATGGTGGCCAAAGACCAGGTTGTGAAAGGCAGCGTGGTCCGAGGTCGATGTGCAGTTGGAGCGCCGCGCCGATCTGATCCCCAACCTGGTGGCGACAGTGAAGGGATTCACGAAAGAAGAAAGCACGCGTTTTTGGCGATATCGCCAATGCGCGCGCCGGCATGTTGAACGCACAGAGTCCGCCGGCCAAAATCGCTGCCAACGGCCAGCTCGACGGCGCAATCGGCCGGTTGCTGCTGTTAACTGAGAATTATCCGCAACTGCGCTCGAGCGACCAGTTCATGCGCCTGCAGGACGAGCTCGCCGGCACCGAGAATCGCATCGCTGTCGCGCGCAAGCGCTACAACGAGGCGCTGCAGGACTACAACACCTTTATCCTGCAGTTCCCAAACAGTATCTGGGCGGGTATCGCTCGGCTTTCACCAGAACAATGCGCACTTCGAGGCCAGCCCGGCCGCAGAACGTGCCTGCGGTCAGCTTCTAGAAGTTAGCCGAAACGGCAAAACACAAAGAGGCCGCTCCCACTGAGGGGTGGCCTCTTTGCGCATCAGGCAGGAGATTGACCCCGGGCTATTTGAAGGAAGCGATGGCGCTTGCTTCGTCGTCGTAGATGTCGAAGACGGTATACAGCTTGGTCAGCTGCAGCAGGTCGTGGACCTTCTTGGTGAGTTTCAGCAGCTTGAGCGCGGCTCCCTGGTTCTTGGCCGTGGTATAGGCGCTCACCAATTCGCCAAGGCCCGAGCTATCAATATAGTTCACATCGCCCAGATCGAGCAGGATGCGCCGCTCTCCTTTGCCGATCAGGTCGCGAATGGCGTCACGCAGCTGTACGCTGCCCTCGCCCAAAGTGATCCGCCCGCTGAGATCCAAAACAGTCACGCCATCCACTTCACGGGAAGCTATCGCAAGTGCCACGGAAAATTCCTCCTTGTCAGTACTACGGTTATAACACCTTTGCGGCCGCTGGCTTGCGGAAAACTCCTTGGCCGGCCCGGCGGCAAGGGAGCGCTGGAATCTGAGCCTCCCGCGCTCCTGCCGCAATACTAAGTTTTTCCGCCCGCCGTCTTTTCCCCTGCCGGCGCCAGATGTTTAATGAGCGTCAGCTCCGTGCCGGGATGCAATTGTCGAAAGTGTACCTCATCCATGAGCGAGCGGATAAGGAAGATGCCGCGTCCGGTGCCGCGAAGTAGGTTCTCCGGGGCCAGCGGGTCGGGCAGGTTTTCGGGATTGAATCCGTTGCCCTGGTCGACGATTTTAAATACCAGGTCGGAGCCGGTGTTTTCGAGTAAAACGTCGATATGGCGTGATGGGTCGTACTCGTTTCCGTGAAGAACAGCATTGATGGCGGCCTCACGCACGGCCATGGCGATGTGGAAGCGCTGGTCCTCGTCGAGACCAGCCTCGGTGGCCAGTTCATCCGCGGCCGCCTCCACTACGCCGACGCTTTCCATGGTGGAGTTCAGCCGGAAACTCCGCCGTCCTCGACTGGGTGCGCTCACCGGGCTGTTTTCCGCCTCCGCTGGAGCAGGTTATGAAGCCCCGCCCCCGCCCAATCAACCTAGCTGGCAGTTTCAAGTCTGGATGCGATTGTGTCAAGCCGGCGCCCCAAAATTCAGAGGAATCCCAGGTAGTTACCGTCTATGATTCGCAGCCGGCGTGATGGCGCCTGATAGGTCTACACTCAACCCATGGACGCGCGAACTGACACGCGAATAGAGCATCGCACTTCGACGCGCGTGAGCCTCACGGCGCTGCTCGGCACGCCGGTTACCGACGCGCGCGGTCAGTTGCGTGGCAAGCTCAAAGATATCGCGGTTACTACCGGGCCAGAAGGCGGCAAGGTGGCGGGCTTGGTGCTCAAAACCCGCGCCGGCCTTGCGCTTGTGCCTTCGCAGGAGGTCATCGAGACTCCCGCCGGGACTCTCGAGCTGCGCTCGGCCGAGGCAATCATCCCTCTCAAGGAAGAGGGCAACTATTTATTTCTGCAACAGGACCTCGTCGACAGGCAAATTATCGACATCAACGGCCGCAAGGTGGTTCGCGCCAACGATGTGGATCTGGAGTGGACAGGCCATGGCGGTGTGCACATGTTGCGCGTGGCCGAAGTCGAAGTCGGCCTCCGCGGCGCATTCCGCCGCGTGTTCAAAGGCATCCTGCCGCGGGCCAGGCTGGAATCATTCTCGCGGAGCTTCAGTGCACGCGCCATTCCCTGGCAGTTTGTGGATGTTATTGAGCCCGATCCGGCACGGCGCGTAAGGCTGCGCATTGAGCACGAGCGTCTCGCCAACATTCACCCCTCCGAGTTGGCCGACATTTTGGAAGACCTTGCGCCGGCTGAGCGTGAGGCCGTCTTTACATCCCTCGATGAAGAAGTTGCAGCCGAAACATTGGAAGAGGTCGAGCCCAAACTGCAAAAGGCGCTGCTTGAAAAATTGGACGAAGAGCGCATCGCCGACATCGTTGAAGAAATGGACCCAGGCGCAGCGGCCGACCTTCTCTCCGAGCTGCCTGAAGAACAATCCGACGCCATCCTTGAAGAGATGGAGCCGGAAGAACGGCAAGAGGTCGAGGGGCTGCTCGAGTTCGACGAAAAATCGGCTGCAGGCTATATGACCACCGAGTTTATTTACCTGGGAACGGACGCGACCGTCGGTCAGGCGGTGCAGGCGCTGCGCAGCTTCGACGGAGACCCCGAAAGCGTGACTGAGGTCTTCCTGCTTGACGAAAAACGGATGCTTCGCGGGGCCATTCCGTTGGCGCGCCTGGTGATGGCGCAGCCTGAAACACATCTCGGCGTTTTGGCCGAGCCGCGCGTGCTCTCCTGCCCAGCCGACCTGCATCAGAACGAACTGGCTGAGCTGTTCGACAAATACAATCTTCACGCGCTCCCGGTCGTCGACTCCCAGGGCCGCATGGTCGGCGTTGTCCGTGCCGAACAGGTCATCAGCTTCTTGCGTGAAAGGCTCTAGATTCTTCTCAATTCAGCATCGCCTTGCTCCTTTTCCGCCTCCATCGCCAAATCCGCTTACGACCCTTTTGTTACCAATTTGCGAGAAAGACCGTTGCTGCATCCAGTTTTGTGAAACAATTCAAGGTAATGCTCCAGTTTCCAAGAATTATCCAGGGCGGTATGGGAGTAGGCGTGTCAAATTGGCGCCTCGCCCAGGCCGTCTCCAGGCTCGGCCAATTGGGTGTCGTCTCGGGCACGGCGCTTGATGCGCTCTTTGTGCGCCGGCTCGCCGATGGCGATCAGGGCGGGCACATGCGCAGGGGACTGGACGCTTTCCCCTTTCCTGAAATGGCCAAGCGCGTCTGGCAGGAGTACTTCGTCCCCGGTGGCAAGCCTGTCGGCGCCTCATATCCCAACATGCCCATGCACCAGAAGCGCGATGCGCGCAAACTCGTCGAACTGTGCATGATCTCGAACTTCGTTGAGGTTTTTCTCGCGAAGGAAGGCCATGACAATCCGGTAGGTATCAATTATCTTGAGAAGGTGCAGATACCGCATCTGCCTTCAATTTATGGCGCCATGCTGGCGGGTGTTGGCTACGTGCTGATGGGCGCGGGCATCCCCTTGCACATCCCCGGCGTACTTGACGCATTCGCGCTGCAGCATGTGGCCGAATACAAGTTGATGGTGACCGGCGCTGCGCACGGCCAATCTGCTGACGCGGATGCGCCGATGCGGCTCGATCCAGCTGAATATGCCGAGGGTCCGCTTCCGGTCTTGCGCCGTCCAAGATTCCTGGCGATCGTTTCTTCCAATACGCTGGCAACTACCATGCTGCGCAGGGCGAGCGGCCAGGTGGATGGTCTCGTGATTGAGAGCCCGACGGCCGGCGGACACAATGCGCCTCCACGCGGCAAGCTGCAATTGAATGGCGCTGGCGAGCCGGTCTATGGCGAGCGCGATCAGGTAAGCATCCCGGAGTTGCGCACCCTGGGAGTACCATTTTGGCTGGCCGGCGGATACGGATCGGCTGCAAAGCTGCGCGAAGCACTCGATCAGGGCGCAATGGGCATTCAGGCTGGCACCATCTTCGCCTTCAGCCGGGAGTCTGGATTGCGCGCCGACCTCAAGATGTCGCTGCTCGCCCAGGCGGCCTCGGGCGCAGGCGAAGTGTTCACCGACCCATTGGCCTCACCCACCGGATTTCCATTCAAGGTAGCGCAGCTCGCGGGAACATCGTCCGACGCCGCTGTCTATCAGGAGCGCAAGCGCCTTTGCGATCTGGGCTACCTGAGAGAGCCGTACATCTCGCCCGATGGTGAGTTAGGGTACCGTTGCGCGGCCGAACCTGTGGCAAACTATGTGGCCAAGGGCGGCAAGGCCGAGGATACGGTAGGCCGCAAGTGCCTGTGCAATGCTCTATTGGCCAATGTCGGCTATGAGCAGACCCGCTTTGGCGGCAATGTTGAGCCGGCCCTGGTCACGGTTGGCGACGACCTGAATACGGTTGCGCAGTTCCTGGCGCCGGGCCAAACGACCTACGGCGCCGCTGACGTGATTCGTTCTCTGCTAAGCCTGAGCGCGGATGTTGAAGAGCCGATCGAAGAGAATGTAGCGGTAACTGCGTAGACTGGTTCTCCAACCGGTGTCAGCAAAGCACGATCGGCGGATGGCCCGCCTTAACCAAATCTAAAAATCGGGGTATCCCGTTCAAGCTCTGCTTGGATGCAATATCGCGCAGTCAACTCGCAACCCTGCTTACCGCTTCACCCCATCGCTTTGTCAAGCCCCTGCGCCCCTAACCCGTTCCATCCACGACATTTTCATTTGCAGGTTATTTCCCTCTTTTGGCGCACAATCATTACATGATCCACATCTGTCTCCCAGAATTCAGCCGCCGGGGAACCATACCTGTCGCGAAGCCGCAAAAATGCGGCCCGTAACCCCTTTGGATCGAAGATTATGGCCAGTAACCCATTTGTTATCATTCACTTAGAGGGGTGGATCGATAGTGCAAGTGACTGCAAAGATACCACTTAACCCCAAATAGGGGGGTGCAGGGGGGTAGGGGGATCGACCTGTAAAACACCTGAAGCCCAACCGGTGCAGCCGCCTCTTGCGACAAACCGCCGCCCAACCATGCCATCGCGGTGGAGTCGCCGGAGCCCAATCAGCCTCCAAACGGCGCGAGTGAGAAATTCCGCTTGGCATCCCCTGCGTCGCTAAGCCAACGGGCTCGCGACGGCGCGTGCGTACTTTTCTGGCCTCGGGTGACGTTGACTTGCGTTTCGATTGGCGCGGTCATTGTCCCGGTGCAGTCGCCGCTCCCTTTTCTCCTCCCACTGCAAACACCTTTGGAACACGGTCCGTCGGCGCAGGCAGCGCGGGAAACGCAGCATGCGGCTCAGTCTGATACCAATAAGCGGTTGAATAAAAATTGTCGGATCGGTTATTCGCGGTGCCGTGCTCGATCGTCACCTTGATCGACTTCTCAAAGGCGATCGGGCCCTCGGTGTGCCAGCGATATTGGCAATACCGGCCCCCGATGTGCTCGGGATCTACCGATGAATGGCACTCCCTGATGCATGTTGGCGAACGTCTGGCCGCCATACCCCCATGCTCCATTGAAATAGTCTTCCGTTCCGGTTCCATTGATGGTTGGCATTGTGTCACCATCGATAAAAATCATGTCGTCGCCTTCGCCGAACCAGCCAATTTCGTTCTGCACCACGGACTGCGTCACGCCCACAAAATGCCCCTTGCCTGTTGCCTCAAGAAAGACGTAATTGTCCTTTCCGCTCGAGATTTTTGCCATCGCTGACGATGGCCTTGCATGGCGCAGTCTGGCGATATTGCGCGTGGAAACGGCCGAGCCCGTCCGGAAGACTCGGCAATGTAACGTAGTCGATGGCGAAGTAAAGGCTGCGGACGCGCGCAGGACCTTCGTTGCTCACGGTGATGCGCGCTGCGTTCGCGAAGGGCATTTGGAAGTAAGCGTTCAAGGCTTTCATAGGCGCCACCGCCAGCAACGCCGACTGATAAAGGAAATACTCGCCGAGACCGAGGCCGAAGAAGTCGCCGATGGGCACTTCGACTGAAGGAGAAGATTCGCCATCCCACCACGCGCGCAGCACAAGGTTCTTTAAGTGCATCGAATCTGGCGAGTTAATGGTGAACCAGATATGCGTCACTACTCCGGCGCCCTGCACGTCGAGCACTGTCGCCGATTGGCCCGGATCCACTACCGCCCAATCGGCGTTGCCGCCCGTGCGATCCCAGCTCGAAGAGCGACGATTTTTGTAATTTCGAAGGCGGGCGAGAGCCAGGATCTCTTCAGGAATCTCCGACTCCTGTGCGCCCGCGGCGACCGGAGCGGCTGCCGCCGTTGTAGGATTCATGCCGAGCAGCGCGGCGGCAGAGACACTGGTCGCCGCTGCGAGCCCGCCCAGCAATTTGCGCCGCGCGGGAGAGGTTTCATTGGCATCGAACGTTTGCATACGTGGTTCCTCCTCAGGCTGTGAACCCTGAAAGCGTATTGTAATCTGGCCAAGCAGCGGACCCGGATTCTGAGATCGGAGAGCGCAGAGAGATTTCAGGAATTGCCGATTGATTTTTCCCGCGCAGGGTTCACGCGATCGCCTCGGGCCTGTTATGGTCAGGGAGGAAAACTCTTTTTGAACTTCCAGAGTGCAATGAATCCACCATAGGAACTCGCATCATCATGTGGAAGCGCTGGCGAATCCGGATACTGCTATTTCTGGCTGTTCTCGGCCCCGGATTCATTACCGCCAATGTCGACAACGACTCCGGCGGAATTCTCACCTACTCCCAGGCCGGCGCCCAATACGGATATACCCTTCTGTGGACCATGATTCCTATCACCATCGCGCTCATCGTGGTGCAGGAGATGTGCGCTCGCATGGGTGTGGTCACTGGCAAGGGGCTCAGCGACCTGATCCGCGAAGAGTTTGGTCTTCGGCTCACTGTGATCCTGATGGTCCTCTTGGTGGTGGTGAATTACACCAACGTGGTGACAGAGTTTATCGGCATAGTCGGTTCTTTGCACCTGTTTCATGTGTCAAAGTTCGTCTCCGTGCCGGTGTGCGCAGCGCTCGTCTGGTTTTTGGTCATCCGCGGCGACTATAAAAGTACCGAAAAGATATTCCTCGCGGCCTCGCTCGTGTACATCACTTATATTTTTGCCGGAGTGCTTTCGCAGCCCAGCTGGCATGATGCGCTTTGGGCTACTGTCAAACTGCCCGCCAACTCGGTCTGGCACGAGAAGGCTTACATTTACATGGCCATTGGAG
The DNA here is from genome assembly GCA_963841095.1 of uncultured Acidobacteriaceae bacterium. Lineage (GTDB taxonomy): Bacteria > Acidobacteriota > Terriglobia > Terriglobales > Acidobacteriaceae > Telmatobacter. The sequence continues at coordinate 103,647 of CAWJBE010000020.1, read as the reverse complement.
TGGTCGGGACAACAATTGCGCCATGGATGCAGTTTTACCTGCAATCGTCGATCGTGGAGAAAGGAATCCGCGTAAAAGATTACGCGGCATCGCGTCTCGATGTGGTTGTGGGCAGCATATTTACCGATCTGATCGCATGGTTCATCGTTGTGGCCTGTGCGGCAACGCTTTTCGTCCACGGCATGGGAGCGATCCAAGTCGCCGCTGATGCCGCCGAGGCGATGCGCCCCCTGGCTGGTGACTACGCATTCGTTCTCTTTGCCTTCGGGCTCTTTAATGCTTCTCTCTTCTCCGCCTCCATCCTGCCGCTCTCAACCGCCTACACGGTCTGCGAGGGGTTGGGCGTGGAGTCAGGCGTCGACAAGAGCTTCAAGGAAGCACCCTTTTTTTACTGGCTCTACACCACACTCATCATCGGTGGCGCCATTACAGTGCTCGTGCTTCCAGATGCACAGCTAATCAATGTCGCCGTCTTCTCGCAGGTGCTCAACGGCGTCCTGCTTCCGGTGGTGATCATCTTGATGCTGCTTCTTATCAACCGCACCGACCTGATGGGTGAGCACAAGAACTCCAGACTGTGGAATGTGATCGCCTGGAGCACAAGCATCATTGTGATCGGCATGACTGGGGCCATGCTTTGGGGCATGGTGCCAGGGCACTGAGGACCGATGGCCCGCTAAAAGCAAACGCTGGGACGGGAGATGGAAAGTGGATGCCCCACGAACAGGATTCTTAGGCCTGCGTTACCTGGATGTCTTAGATAGCAATTAATGTTAGATACCAATTAACGCGGCCGGAGACTTGGCAGCAGAAGGCTGAAAAGTTGGAAGTGCCTTCACAATAATTTTCCCGCCGCCAAATCCCGAATCAGCCCGCGATCCGCCGCCAAGAAGTCGTAGCCGGTGAGATCTTCGAGCTTGACCCAGCGCACCTGCTGATAGATCTGGTTGTTGATCTCCCCGCTAAATTCGCGTACCGCGAAAAACTGTAGATCCACGGCGCCTCCGCGGCGATAGTGATGTCGAATGCGTGTCACCGGTGCGCCAACCTCTGCCTGAATACCCAACTCCTCAGCCAGCTCACGGGCCAAGGCCTCCGGCGCGCTTTCACCGGGCTCGATTTTGCCGCCGGGAAACTCCCACTGAGAGGCCATGGGCTGATCGGCTCGGCGCTGCCCGATGAGGACTTCGTTGTCGCGCACGATCAGCGCGGCCGCTACGAATCGGAGGGCTGGGCCAGGTGCATGGGACTCGGCCTTTGGCTTCGACTGTTCCACGCCTTCCAGTGTAAACGAAATAAAAGAGATAGCGGGCAAGAGAAAGGTCGCCGTGTCGGCAGCGGTCGCCCTCAATGATCAATTCGGCACCGGGAGCCGACGATTCTTCAGGAAGCGAGGTTCGATTCCCCACCCACCGCAGCCTCAGATCCCTCGGCGCCCTGTGGCCTGAAGTAGCCCCAGCCTTTCTTTGCCGCCGCGTCCAGTAAAGCCGGTGAGGGGTTGACTGGGAATGGGCAGCGCGCCATCTCCAGCATCGCCAGGTCATGCACTGAGTTTCCGAAGACAGCATCGGGCGCGGACAATCCGACTCGCTTGAGTGCTTTCGCCTTCGCAGGTCCTGTGGGCACATCGACAATCTCGCTGGTGATTATGCCGTCAGCCACGCGAACTTCCGCCGCCAGAATGCGTTCAGCAGGAATTCCCAAGTCGCGCAGGCCTTCCGCAATGACCCATCGATTTGTCGAACTTACGGCCCAAAGTTCAACCCCAGCCTGTCGTAGCGCGGCAACGAGTGCCGCCATCTCAGCAAAAATGCGCCCGCGTACGAACTTGTCCACATAGCGCGCAGCTGCAGCGCACAGCTCCTCGTCACGCAACCCTGCGTACATTTGCACCATCTCGCCGCACATAGCTTCTTCACTTACCTTGCCTGCGCGATAGGCCCGGTAGCGTGTATCGAGCCAGTCGTTCGTCGATCGCGATACCAGCCCTTGCTCCAGCGTCCAAGCCATAAATCCATAGCCTGCATCGCCGCTCCAGAGGGTCCCGTCACAATCAAAAACCGCAACGTTGGGCTTGCACTCGAATACCAGCCGCTTGAACTCCTCAGCTGTCCACTTGTGAATTTCTATCTTTTTCGAACTCAATTGCTCTTCAATCCTGGCTGAAAGATTCATCTCATTCTATTTTCGTTCAAACGGCCATCATTTGCACGCATCCGGCGACAGGCTCGGGTTAATAAACGATATACGGCGTACCCCTCTCGGCATCTACGTCAGGCTGGATGAGGGTCGCACTCCCAGCGCCTTCGCGCCTCGGCAAAGCACCCGTGCGCAATGTCCACCAGCACTAGTGACTGCTGCCAGCGATCCGATTCTTCCTGGCCCGCGAAGGTCCGCGCGTAGTAATACGTCGGACCCAGCAGCTCCGGCGTAAAGCAGAATCGGTCGAATAGCGGTCTCCTGCGCAGGAAACCCAGGAACGACTCGGTACATAGCTCGCGGAAGTGGCTTATATATGGATGACCATCTGCGCGCCCATCAGCAATATCCACCTGCATGCAGCATGAGTTGCCGATGCGACCGTGCAAAAACCCAATGCGGCCCAGCACAGGGCGAATGAAATCAAGCTTGTTCTCGAACCCGCCGTAAACCATCTCTGTTCCCGTATACCAATGGGAGAAGTCGCCATTGAATTCAAGCTCCGGGAACCGCGCAAGGAATTGCACCGTCCGCCACGGGTCCTGAAAAATTGTCGCGCGGTGCGTCTCAGGATACAACGGAATGGAGTGTTTCGCCGAAGCTTCAAGAACTGCGCCGATCAGCGCGGCAGCCTCTTTTTCGTTCTCTGTGCCCCAGCCGAGGTGTAGCGTCAGGCACTCAAGACCCTCATCGTGCGCCTCTTTCGCCAGCGGCGCCGCTTCCTCCGGCGTATTCACGCGCCCGCTGCCGCAGATGCCTAGCCCCATGCCCTGCGCGTCCTTCTTCACAGCATGCTCGATCGGCTGCATCAACTGCACACCGTCGTAGCCTGCATCGCGAATTGCTTGCAGGCTGCCCGACGGCCTCTTTGGCATGTCGGCAAATGACTGCAAATTCATGAAACACCGCAGACGCGGATCGCGGGCTTCAGTCATTCAAATATTCTCCAGAAAACTTCGGCAAAGATTGAAAGCCCTTAAAACTCGTCGTACGCGATCTGCGCCTCTGGAACGCCGATCGACTTAAGCATCCGGTTGCAGGCCTTGATCATCATTGGCGGTCCACAAAGATAAAATTCCGTGGTCTCGGGATTCTTGTGATCGCGCAGATACTGTTCCAGCACCACCTCGTGAATGAAGCCAACGTGCCCGGTCCAGTTGTCTACTTCGAGCGGTGACGAAAGCGCAAGGTGAAACGAAAAGTTTGGATGCGCCTCGGCCAGTGAGCGGAAGTACCCCTCGTAGAAGATCTCCTGACGTGACCGCGCCCCGTACCAGTAGCTGATTTTGCGCGCGCTGCTTTCAGTCTCTAGCAGGTGCGACAGGTGCGCGCGCAGCGGCGCCATGCCCGCCCCGCCGCCGATGTACACCATCTCGTGTTTTGTCGGCTTGATGTGAAAATCACCGAACGGGCCGATCGCTGATACTGAATCACCGGGCTTGAGGCTGAACACGTAACTCGAGCCCACGCCGGGTGCGCAGTCCTGTCCCGGCGGCGGCGTGGCGATGCGCACATTAAAGCGCAGCTGCCGCTCCGTTCGCGGGTTGCCGGCAAGGGAGTAGTTGTTGCGCTTCCCCTGCTGTGGATTCCGTGCCACCAGGTCGAAGACATGCTGGTTCCGCCACACCGCGGCGTACGGTTCCGGAATGTCGAAATCGCTGAAGCGGATTGCATCATAGGCGGGAATATCGAGCTGCAAATATTCGCCTGGCGCAAAAGCAATAGGCGCGACGCCATTCTCCGGGTCGATTTCCGGCTCCAGCACCAGCTCCTTAATAAACGTGGCCACGCTGCGGTTGCTCACTACGCGGAAGCGGAATGTCGTCTGCGCGCGCGCTCCCACTCCACCGGCATGCAGCACGTCCACAAAGATTCCACCGTCGCGCTCCAGCACCGGATACGTCGCCAGGCCACGGCAAACCGGCGCCCGTGCCGGCGAGCCATCGATCAAATTAAAGCGGCCGTTATGCTTCGGGCACTCGATAATGCCGCCTTTCACCAGGCCGTCAGAAAGATGCGTATTGCCATGCGTGCAGAGCCCATCGGTCGCGAATAGCTTGCCCTCCTCGTCGCGGTAGAGCGCATAGGTCTTGCGCGCGTGATCAAATCGGATGGCATCCGCAATTCGCAAGTCCGCGGCGGCGCATACTTGAACCCAGCCCTCGGCATCGGGCACAGCCTCTGAGGCAAAGCAGGCCTCGCGCGTTCGCGCCTTAGGCTCGGGCAGCTTGCGCTTCACATGGTATGCGGGATCCTTTCTCTGACGCAGAACAGTTGGAAGAATTTCGCGCCACGCAGAAAGGATGGAGGGGTATGGCGGAGGGCAATCGTCCTTCACCGTCGCATGCAGCCGGCGCAACGCGTGATATGGCACCAGTGGGAACATGTGATGTTCCACGTGGTAATTCATGTTCCAGTAGATGAACCGGCTGATGGGATTCATGTAAACCGTGCGGCAGTTGAGCCGATGGTCAAGGACATTCTCGGCCAGCCCGGCGTGCTGCGGGGTGTTATGGATGATCATTAGCCATGTACCCAAAAATTGTGGCAGCACAAACAGGAAGATCGGAATCCAGCTATGCAAGAGGACAGCCCGGCGATGACGACTGCATAGATTGCCAGATAGATTCGCGCGTTACGATAGACCCTGGCAAACTCGGTTTCGGGAATGAAACTCCGTTCACCATCGGGGATGCGTCCCAGCGCGTGCTGGACCAGGCTCGTGAAATGGATGCGATAGACACCCACGGCAAAAAGGCTCAGAACCAGCGCGACAAGATCCGGCGGGCGGGGAATTTGAATCTCTGGGTCACGTCCCACAATAATGGTGTCGCTGTGGTGACGGTTGTGGCTCCAGCGCCAGAGGACAGATTCTCGCATCACCATGAACGACGCGATTTCGTAAATCGCGATATTCATCCAGTCAGTTTTGAACGCAGTTCCGTGGCCGCATTCATGCCAGCGTGAATCGGAACTGGTGCCGTAAAGCACTGCGTAGACGGCATACGGAAGCACGACCCACCAAGTGCCCCACAGCTTCCACGTCAAAATGCCCGATCCGATTAGGAGCGCAAACCACAAGATCGTGTCGCGAATTGCCGGACCATCGCGCCGGACCAGCAATTCGCGCATCTTCGCACGCGGCACTGCACACTGATACCAGTCCGCCTCGGCGAGCCCCTTCTCAATGGCCAGCGTTGCATTCACGCCGGTCAAACTGTAGTCGGGGTGGGGAATCGGCTTGTCGAGTATGGCTGCGTTATGACTCATCGTTGCCTTGCTTACCTCTCTTAGAATTGACCATCGCGTTGTATCGCGCCGTCCGTCGGTCCAGGCCTTTCTTAGCGAACTGAGAATGCGTAGCCCGTCGAGTGACGTTGCGTTTTCCCTGGTTGAACAAGAGTCTCCCCGCGAAGCGCCACATTTGAAGCATCGGGGTATCCATGGCACTCCAGACAGGCCCCTGCAAAGGGCGCATATACCTTGCCCGACTTCCCCGCGCGAGTGCCGGTCAAATGGCTGCCGGTATAAAACTGCACATACCGTTCCGTAGTTGACACCGTCAGCACGCGCCCGCTCGCAGGATCTTCCAGCCGTGCGGCCAGTATCCGCTCGTCTGCGCCATGCACCGGCAGCGCGTACAGATCGCCATGTTGCTGGAAAAGCGATGGAATCGCATCGCCCAAGTGACACGGCTCACGAAAATGATTTCCATGGCGTGCTGTAGATTCAAGCCGCCCAGTCGGAGTTAGGTATTCGTCGACGGGTGCGAACTCATCAGCAAAAATTGCGAAACGATGATCAGCGACAGATCCCGTGGCCTCTCCGGCCAGATTGAAGTACGAGTGATGCGTCATGCTCAGCGGAGTGACCTGATCCGTTGTAGCTTCAGTTTCGACCAGAAAAGTATTGTCGTCCGTCACTGTGTAAGTCACCGTCACATTCACGTTTCCGGGGTATCCTTCTTCGCCGTCAGGACTGAAATAAGAAAACCGCAGCGAAGGAGCGCCATCTGCGCGATTAGACGGGGAAGCATCCCAGATGCGCTTGTCGAATCCGTAAACCCCACCGTGCAAATGGTTCGGCGGATCGTTACGGGCAAGCTGATAGGTCTTGCCGTCCAAAGTAAATGATGCGTCGGCAATGCGCCCCGCTACGCGTCCGGTGATTGCGCCAAAATAAGGATGACCTGCCACGTACGACTCAAGATCGTTGAATCCAAGGACAACGTCATCAAGCGTTCCGGTTCGCTCCGGTACCAGCAACCGAGTCACAATCCCACCAAATGTGATGGCCTCTAGCACAAGTCCGCCGCGGCCAGTCAGAGTCCAGGCTTCCACTGGCCGAGCCTCATGTGACTCGTCCGCCGGGACTACGCCGTAAGTCCTAGAGCTTATTGGGGAAGCCATCGCGCGCGGACCTGTCCAATTCCCAAGTTACCGCTCTCCCGCGGCGCTGTCTAGTCTTAGGCCGCAGGTGGCCGCGTCGTCTCCACGCGGATCTTGGCAACGCGCCGCGCGTCCATCTCTACTACAGTCAGCCGTCTTCCCTCATACTCAACCGATTCGCCCGGGTGGGGAATGTGCCCAAGCTGCGCCAGCATGAATCCTGCCAGCGTTTCCACACCGCCGTCGCGCGGCAGGCTCCATTGTGTCTGCGTCTCCAAATCGCGCAGGTTCACGCTGCCATCCATAACCACCGCCCCACCGGTACTGCTCAGAACTGGATGCGAAGGCGTATCGAATTCGTCTTCAAGCTCGCCAGCAAGCTGTTCGATTGCGTCCTCCGCGGTCACCAAGCCCACGGTCGAGCCGTATTCGTCCACCGCAATTGCCAGGTGCCGGCGGCTCTGTTTGAAATCGCGAAGTAAGTCGAGCGCAGACTTAGTTTCCGGCACAACCAGCACCTCGTGCATGATCTGTGCCAGGCGCACTCCGGGAGGGGGCACAGCCGTTGAAGGCGTTGACCTCCCAAAGTAATACAGCCTTGCAAGATCGCGGGCATACACTGCTCCCACAATATGTTCGGGGCCGCGTGTCTCGTCGTAAACGGGGATGCGCGAGTGGTTGTGGCTGAAGACCCTTGAGCAAGCTTCTTCAAGCAGCATGCTTGAAGGCAGGGAATAGATCTTCTGCCGGGGGGTCATGATCGCTCGTACTGGAATGTCACCGAGCTCCAATGCGCGATGTACGAGCATCTCCTGAAACTCCGGTAGCAAGCCCAGGCGGCGTGCCGCGGTCGCAATCAGCTTGAGCTCCTCGGCCGAGTGGATGGATGCGGCTCGCTCAGTGGTGGGGATATCGAAGCCTCGCAAGACTACCGCCGCAGATCGGCTGAGGAGACGGACTGCGGGGCGAGTCACGGCGATAAACACCAGCATCGGCGGTGCAATGGCAACCGCCAGTGCCTCGGCTCGGCGCAGCGCCAGACCCTTGGGGACTAACTCACCGGCCACGACGTGAAAGTAGGTAATCGCTGCGAAACCGACTGTAACGGCAGTTACGTGAGCATATATCTGTGCGTGCGGAAGCCAGCCGATCCAGCTTGCGAGAATCTGCGCGGCCAGCGGTTCACCTAGCCAGCCGAGCGCCAGCGAACAGAGCGTGACGCCGAGCTGCACAGCCGGTAGCAGGTCGCCGAGATTCTGCTGCAGTCGCCGTACCGCCCGCGCTCCGGGCACACGGGAGGCGAGCAATTGCTCCACGCGCGTATCGCGGATGGAGACGAGCGCGAACTCGGCGGCCACAAAATAGGCGTTGGCCAGAATGAGCATGGCCACAGCGACCGGCTTGAACAGCAAAAGCTCGTGCATCTGGGTGAGAGGATAGCATTGGACGCGGGCCAGGTATGCAGACAGGGATTCCGCCCTGGAATTCAAGCTGATTGGCGTTTCCAGGGAACCGGGGAAGCGAGAGACACGTAAAAGCTCAAGGGACAGGTGGAAAGACTGACGAGCGCGAAAGGAACGATGACAGCAATGAAGATTTTTTTTGCAATGATCGGTTTGTTAACGGCGTTCACGACACTTGGGGCTGCACAGGCCTGGGCGACTGAGGCAACCTTTGAGCGTGATCTCTCGCTGAGCGGTCGCGTGGACCTGAGCGTCACCACTGGGTCGGGCACCATTCACCTCACCACCGGCCCTGCCGGAAAGATACAAATCTTCGGTCGGGTCAAGTCGAGTTGGGACGGAAACGACGCCGAGGTACGCGAGATCGCGGATCATCCTCCCATCGCGCAGACCGGCAACATCGTGCGCATAGGAGAGAAGCACCAGAGCTTCAACAACATCAGCATCGTTTATGAGATTGAGGCTCCGCCCGACACTTTTCTCGAGGCCGCGACTGGCTCGGGCACGGTGGTCGACGACGGTGTGGGCACCAACGCGAAGTTAAGCACTGGCTCGGGTGGGATTCACGCCACCGGACTGCAAGGCGGGTTTTCAGTGGGGACGGGATCGGGAAATATCTACGCCGAGCAGGTTGGAGAGGGCGATGTGAAGGCCGAAACGGGATCGGGGTCGATCGAGCTTAAGAATCTGCACGGCGGTCTGCATGCTCATACCGGATCGGGCACGATCAAAGTTGCGGGAACGCCGGCATCACAATGGAAGCTGGAGACGGGATCGGGAAGCGTGGAAATTTGGACGGGCGATGCCGGACTCACTCTGGATGCCGAATCGGGCTCAGGAACCATTCACAGCGATCGCGAGATTCTGACCCAGGGAACATCCGAGCGCCACCATATGATGGGGAAAATCGGCGGCGGCGGACCGCTGGTGAAGATTGAAACTGGATCCGGCAATATTCGGATTCACTGATTTCGAGCCCCGGCGACGGTCTTTTATACCGGTCCTTGTTCCCTCGTTTCCTGATTTTTCACGGAATGAAGTAGAACGGATCCGGGTACTTCACCGAAAACTCCGCTTCGGGCTTGCCTCTCAGGTCGCTCCACTGGTCGCCCACGTTCAGGGCAAGGGTATAACCCTGTGAGGCAATCTCTCCGCGAGTTATGGCCTTGAATTCGCCAATGGTCTGACTCCCGTGGTTAACCGGGCGCATCACCAGCAGCTTCCAATTGTCGATGCCCTGCGCGCGAAGATTGCGTTCGGTAGCAGCGCGCTCAGACTCCGGCCGCCCAGTAATGAAGAAGATGGTATAACCCAGCTTTTGGGCTTCCTTGTAGAGGCGGAGCGTTCCGGGAATGGCAGTCGCCTGCGCAGAGTTGACCCAGGCATCGAAGGCGGCAGCGTTGTAAGCGAAGTCGGCGCCGGTCTCTTCGACGTAGTTTGAGAGGGTTGTCTCGTCGATATCGAGGATTATGGCCAGCTTCTCATTCGGGCGGCGATGCGCGGCGCGCTTGCGCAGAAAGTCGACGGCGCGATCGGCTTGCAGATCGATATCGTGGGTCAGACAGCCGCATGTGCAAGTGCAATCGTGGTACTCTCTCAGCTCCTTCTTGAGCTTATCAAGATTGGGAATGCGTTCTGCGGCGGCATCGGAGCTGAATTTTGGCCGCGGCTGCTGCGCACCCAGAGCACTTACTCCAACCGCGAACACAAGCTGCGCCGCAATGATCTTCAGATACGTCTTCAAAGCGCAAAACTCCTATCAGAACCTTGGCCTGCCCAGTCTAAACGATGCAGCCGAGCCGCGGTGCACGGTGCGCCACAGCCTTTAGACTGAATGCATGATCCGTGTATTTCACCCGATTCCCGTGGAGCGGTTGAAGCTGCTCGTCTTTGACCTCGACGGCACGCTGATCGACTCGGCACAGGACTTGTGCAACAGCGTGAACGCGACGCTCAGGGAGTTTAACCTGAGTCCGCTGCCGGACCCGGCCATCGCCGGGTTTGTCGGCAATGGCGCGCCGATGCTTATGCGCCGTTCGCTGGCACTGGCCGGCAGCGTGGCGCTGGGCGCTGTGGACGAGGAGCTGTTCAAAAAAGCCTACGCCTTCTTTTTGCAGTACTACCGAGAGCATAAGCTGGACTTTACTTACGCCTACGATGGAGTTCTTGACGCCCTAAAAGCGCTGCACGAGCTGCACGACGCGCCCGGAGGCCCATCAAGACTCATGGCCGTCCTCACCAACAAACCGGTGCGCCCGGCGCGCGGCATCTGCGAGGGGCTGGGGCTTGCCGGCTACTTCCTGCACATCTACGGCGGCGACAGCTTCGCGGTTAAGAAGCCCGATCCGCTTGGCCTGCGCTCGCTGATGGAAGAGACCGGCGCCGGCCCCGAAGAGACAGTCATGATCGGCGACAGCCGGGTCGACGTGGAGACAGCGCGCAACGCCGGAGCATGGGCGATCGGATGCGCGTTTGGATTCGGACCGCAAAATCTGCAGGAGACGCCACCCGATGTGCTGGTTGATTCGGCTGCGGAGTGGACAGAGGCGCTGCATCCGGCGTGAAGCCGGCGCTCCCAGGGTCCTGCTTTCCATGGCCATAGCAGATGCCTTGGCTCTGACCGGGCGTTTACTTTTTCGATACCCCCCCAAGGGCCGCCCCCCTGTTTTTGGGTTAAGTGGTTTGTTTTGAACGAACAGGCACTTGATCATTCGCTCCAGCCAACTGAAAGCAAATGGTTTAGAGTCTAAAGCTTCCCAAAATAAGCACTTAGCGGCGCTCGCGGAGTCACTGGAGCGAGCGGCGTTGGAACACGGACCCGTTTTGCGGCTAAAAACGGCGGCGGCTCAAGGAGCACCGGCCATGCCCGACCGGCGATCCCGGAGCCGCCACCAGCCCTTTCGGAAACGCTCTATTTGTCACCTGATACGAGTCTAGCGAAATGGCGGATATAACCTGCAAAGAAAGATGGGGACGGGGAAAAAGGGGTAGGGATCAGAAAAACAAAGACTTATGGCGAAATTGGCCGGTGGCGTCGAGGGGGCGGAAGCTTGACAGTAGCAGCTGAGTTCGCGGAGGTAGCGGGGTTAGCGGAGCCAGTGGCATTCGTTATGTCGGAGGAGCGGGAGGGGCTGGCGTTTTTTCGAATGGAGGCATGACGGAGTTGATGGCGGTAAGGGTGTTTTGTGGGGACTGATCCTCCGAACCTGGATCAATCCATGCTCAATGAGTGCATTGGCCTGTTCGCGTCAGTTGATATTCAGATGGAGCAGTGGAAATGGTGGGTTGAGGCTTGCGGCTACCCCTTTTCGCCAGAAGAAAGCCTCAGGACACGTTCATCGGTGGCAAAGTGGGGTGGGCCGCCCGCAACCTTGTATCTTAGCCGGGCATGCCTGCTGAGGACGTGAGAGACCCGCCAAAAATCGGTGTACTGATTTTCTCAACGGGTCCCTGAGCATGCCCGGCTGAGGTCCAAGATCAATTGCAGGCAAACGTGGTCGTGACGGGTGTTCCGGGGGAGCCGTCGTCGTTTTGCGGGGTGAAGGCCAAAGTCAAGTTGGCTGCCTTGAAAGTCACGCTCTCGGTTGGGAGCTCGCTCGCACCGGAGTCCGAGACGGCCGTGATTTGTGCATTTGTCAGCATAATGTCGTAGATCAAACGAATGGTAGGGCTTCCCGTCGCCTGCAACACCTGTAGTTCAATCGTGCTAAAGGTTTGTCCTGTCACCGTCGCGGCCCACAAACGCGGTCCAGCTATGTCGAGTTGCTTTAAGACAGTGATCTGGCAGGGCTGAGTAGACGATTGGAGTGATCTTCGCAATGCCGTTGGAAGCCGGCGCGACTGCGGTCCCCGAAAACGAAAAAAGGTCGATCCAGTCAGCGCGGGTTGCCGAGCTCCCGGGAATTCCCGGCACATGCATCAATAATTGATCCGTCGCTGAAGCTTTTTGGGGAACCATTGCAATAGTGCTCACGACCAGAAGCAACAGAAAGCCTCTTGTCATACCGCGTCGAGTGACTGATTTCATGCTCGCCTCCTGTAAGAGCGGCAGAGTTGGCACGCTCTTGAGTTGTCGTTCCCGGTTTGGGTTCAAGGGGTTTCAGAAGCTGTCAAAAGGAACGTCATGCATTGCCGCGCTCCCTTCTCGCGTATGGCTTTTGCCTCGTCGTTGAGCCTTTATGGCTCACGGCAAAACGGTCACTTTACCGAGCATCCCCAGGCCGTCGTGCAGCGCGCACTTGTATTGATAGGTACCCGGTCCCTTGAATGTGACGCGGAAGCGAGTTGTGCCCGCCAGCGGTTGCGGTAACCCGATCTGGTCCTGCGGAGCCGCGGCAATGAAGCCTGAATGTGCACTGTCTCCGGGCGAACTCAAGGTAGCGTGCAGCGCTCCATCGGGATCCATGGTTACGTTCGTTCAGAAGGCGGCATGGGGTCCCAGCCGGCTCAGTCCCAAAGGTGATCGTATGTGGTGTTATCGGATCGTCGTTTGTCCACTCCACCGTGTCTCCAACATGGACGATCTTGTCCGGGTGCATGAAGCGCATTACTGACAAGGTTTCGGAACCGCCGCCCGTCGCCACGATCGTGCCCGTTCCCGCTGTCACGTCATCGCGTGAACTGTCCATGTCGTGATCCATCATGTGGCTGGCAGAAGAAAGCATGTCCTTTTCCATGTCCGCGGCTTCAGCCCTGTAGAACTCCCGGTCATGCGGCAGATCTGCAGAAAGATCGAGAACGTGAATTACAGCGGTGTGATTCTGGTGGTACAGGCAAACAAGTTTGTAATCTCCAGCCGTAGGAAACGTCACCGTGTATTCTTGCCCCTTGGTCAGCGTTCCGCTATTTACGCAGGTCGAACCATCTTCATCGCTTGGGTTCGGCGTTGTGCCTGTGCTTGTGCCTGGACAGCCAACCGGAAAAGGTGGTCGCACCTGGCCTGGCGTCAGGAATGTAACCGTGTGGGGTTCGTCGCTTGCGACCGTAAAAGCGACGGAGTCGCCGGCATGAATCCAGATTTCATTCGGCAGGAAAGCGATGACTTGCTGTCCCATGTCCTTGCTCTGCGCGCCAACCTGGACTCGCCAATCCTGTGCCTGAACCAGTGCCGGCATCAGTATGAGGGGGGCGCAGATCAACCCCAATGTGGAGAGCTTTGTTCTCAGTCCTTGCTTAAGCACCGGCACAAATTTCCAATTTCCTGATTTCATTACTTCCTCCTCCGCCGGGGGGAATTTGCCGGCTGGAATCAGATAAAACGCAAATTTGAGTTCACGAACAATGGAGGAAGGTAAATTCAGAGGTGAAGAAAGATGAAGGCGTAAGTGATTCAATCTAAGGCAGAACCATGCATGACGATTTTTACGAATGCTATACTTCAGCTACCTCGGAGAGAACTGTGCCCTTTGCTGTCTATCGTTTCGGCGAATTCAGCCTTCATTCCGGCAAATTTGAGCTTTGCCGCAAAGGCCGCCGGCTCAAGCTGGAGCGGAAACCCCTCGAACTCCTCGTCCTGCTAGTCACCAGACACGGACAAATCGTCACCCGTGAAGAGATCGCTGGCCACCTTTGGGAGCAGGAAGTTTTCGTCGATATCGAACACGGAATCAATACGGCCATCCGTAAAATTCGCCAAACCCTTGGCGACAGCCCCGACATGCCGCAGTTTGTACAGACAATCTCCGGCTCTGGTTACCGGTTCATCGCAACCATTACGGCGATTGAGCCAGAGGTTAAGGCGCCAACTCAAGCTCCCGATATTCCGATGGAGCCTCCTGCTCCTCCGCCGGTAGTAGTTCCGCCGGAGATTGCTGTTCTTTCAGAGGTCTCTGCTGCGGCCTCCATCCGGTCGGCTGTTAACTCCTGGCACAAACTTGGGCTGGTCGCCGCCTTATGCGCCTCCGTCCTCGTTGCCATTGCAATACTCACCCTCGGCCTCCATCCGCTCGCTGCCCGCTTCCTCCATCGAGACAGTCGCGCCGCGATCGGCTCGATTGCCGTGCTGCCTCTCCAAAACCTCTCCGGCGACCCCGGTCAGGAGTACTTCGCCGACGGCATGACCGACGAGCTCATCACTGAGCTCGCCCGTATCCCCAACCTTCGCGTCGTCTCCCGCACCTCCGTCATGGCCGAGAAGGGCTCCCACCGCCCACTCCCCGACATCGCCCGCCAACTCGACGTCGACGCCATCGTCGAAGGCTCCATCGTCCGCTCCGGCGACCGCATCCGCATCACCGCCCAGCTCATCGACGCTCGCACCGATCGCCACCTCTGGGCCCAGTCCTTCGAGGGCTCCGCTACCGACGTCCTCTCCCTCCAGGACAGCGTCGCCCAGCAGATCGCCACCGGGGCCCGCCTGGTCCTCACCCCTCCCTCGCCGCGCCCGTCCGTCAACCCCGCCGCACATGATGCCTATCTACGCGGCCGCTATTTCTTCAACAAGCAGGACCTCACTCACAGCCTCGAATCTTTCGAGCAGGCCATTGCCCTCGACCCCACCTACGCTTCCGCATACGCAGGCTACGCCTCTGCGCTTGACGCCGCCGCCGCCTTCGGCATTGGCACGCCCGATCAGCTCATGCCCAAAGCGCTCGCCGCAGCCCAGCGCGCCATCGAGCTCGACTCCCAGAACGGTGAAGCCTACACCGAGCTCGGTAGCGTTCAAACCATCTACGAGTGGGACTGGACTTCGGCCGAGCAGAACCTAACCCGCGGCATCTCCCTCAACCCCAACGGTTCTATTGCCGAGTTCAAGTACGCTGTTTACCTTGACGCCGTCGGCCGCCCCCAGGATGCCGTCACTCACATGCGCCGCGCACTTGAGCTCGATCCGCTATCGTTCCTCATCAATCGCCGAATGGGCGTTACTCTCTACCTTGCCCGCGAGTACGATGCTGCACTCTCTCAACTACAGCGCGCCGCCGAGATGGAACACCAGCCCGGCTCCATCGACAATTACATGAGTCTGCTCTACGAGCAAAAGGGCGATCACGACAAGGCCGTGCAGCACGATCTGATAGCTCTGCACGAAGCCCAGCCACAGCTCGACACCGCCGCTCTTCTTGGCGTTTATCAGCAGCACGGATGGCAAACCTATTGGCGCGAGCGCACCCACGCTCTCCTCACGGCCTCACCCCACCCCTGCACCCCTTACGAGATCGGCGTCGACGATCTTCGCGTCAACAACCTTGACCGTGCCTTCGAATCCTTCCAACATGCGCTCGACAGCCACTGCTTCAACATGGCACTCATCCGGGTCGACCCACTCCTGGACTCCGTCCGCCACGACTCCCGCTACGCCGCTCTCCTGGCCCGCATGCATCAGTAGACGAACCGCGCCTTGGGGATTGCTGCCGATAGATGGGCCTGAATCCCGCAATCTGCCGCGGGTAGCCAATCAGCCCATTATTGCCAATTCGCTCGTTGAATCTGGATTTGTAATGCGAAGTCGGATTGTGTAGAGCGATCAATGGCGATGCAGGCGCGGATGTTGGGTGGATTGCAGATTAGGTTTTAAGACAGGGTTTGAGCGCGGCTTCGCCGCGCACTTCGTTTCTCAAAGGATGGTTGGCGCGATATCCCCAGGCTGGCGCCGTGGGGCTAGAGTCTTCTGCCCGCAGACGCGGGCTCGGGATTTGGCGCGGCTGCGCCGCGTGTTTATCTCTCGAAAACGCGGGGCGTGTGGATGTACGGGCTGAAGCCCGTACCCTTCAAGAACTGGGCGGGGGCGGTTTCGGCATGGCTGAAGCCAAGCCCTGATACAAAGCTCGGCGATTCAGCGAGGGAAGAGGCGAAATTGCTGAATTGCGATTCTGGGTGCGATGGATCTGTGCTCGATGTCGGGAAGGACCAGCACAGTGATTTCAGAAAAAGATGGTGTTGTTGCGGCAGCGGGCACTGGAAAGCGGAGCGTCTCATACACGGGCTGGGCTTTGAAGGAAAAGTGCGCGGATTCGGTGGATACGATCGGCTGCTGACCGAGGTAGAGGGATCGCTTGCCCGTTAGCCCTCCGCTTGTGAGCAGCAAAGCCAGAGAAATCGGGCCGGGTAGATTGTCCCGGTTCTCGATCCCGACTTCAATCTCGCTGCAGCGCGCTATGGGAATCGCTACGGACAGGCTCTGATGAGCCTCCATCACCACGGGACTTGCGTTGCTGGACTGAATATCGACATTAAGCGGCGTGCCGCGCGCCTGATGAGCGAGTGGCCCGGGACGCCTGTCAGGGGGCTGCACGTAGGTATATGGCCCATCGAAGCGGATGATGAGTGGGCGCCTGGTTCCCGGCGCTGAGAAGGGGTCAGAGACCTGGATGGGCGGGATGATCTGCTTTTTCTCAGGATATGGCCAGAGGATCACGCTTTCGTAACCGCCTGTGCCATACGCGATTTTCTGACGCTTTAGCTTTCGATTGGCGGCTGAACGTGCGGGAGCGCTGCTGCCGGCACTGAGGCTCGCATCGGACTGGGCCGTGCGATTCCGGGAAGAAGCGCTGCCCAACAACGCCCATGCAGTTACAAGAACCGCCGGGACGAGAACAAGCGCGGCGCGGCGAGCCGCCTTTTTGTAAACGATCCGGCTTTCAAAACATTCACTCCGCGGAACGGCTCTGTTCCACGCGAAGAGAGCCGCGGCCAGCGCGAGCAACGCGGCGGCAGTGAAATTCGATTTTGTGGCGAGCGCCACACCAGCCGTGTAAAGGCAGGCCGCAATGGCATAGCCACACCAGTTGATTGGCGCACGATAGAGCGATTCCTCAAAGAGACCTGTTCCGCCATGCGACGGGGAAGAGAATCCGGATGGAGCCGGCGCCGGGACAAGGTACGAAGCGTATCGCATCCCGGCAACAAGCAGAAATGCGCCGATCATCGCCACAAGGGCTGCGCCGGCTGAGAGCGCCTCCCAGAAAATCACCATGGAGGGAACCCAAACCCATCCTGACGCACACACCAGCGCGAACAAGGAAAACGGCAGAGGCGGGTGCTCGCGGAAAGGGCTCCACGGGCTTTGCCAGTATGCGTACGCCCCGAGCACGCCCGCCGACACGCCCACAGCAACATAGAAGAGCGCTCGCACGAGCAGCGAGCCCAGGCTCGCGATGGCAGAATCGGGCAGACGGCAAAGCAGGAAGCCGGCGATCATAGCGTTGACGATTCCCGCGCCCACCATGAAGGCCAGGAACCGCTTCACGGCGGATGAGTCCAGAGCGGCGAGTGCAATCTCGCCGGATGGAGTTGACGTGTCATCGACAAGGGAATCGGCATTTCGGCACCGTTGTTCTCGCGCAGGTTGTGAGATGGTGCCCCAAAGCGCAGCCAGGAGAGCGACGAAGTAAGGGATGCGAATGAGGTCCGCATAAATTCTTAAATCCGCGATCTGGCCCCACGATGTGTCGGCAAGCTTTGCGTGTGCGAGGCCCGGCACCGAACACCGATACAGAGCTGCAAGGACGAAGACCACGAACGCCACCGGGGGCAGGACGATCGCCGCCATCCAGAGTGCCCGCCGCATGACCGCTGCGCGGAGGGGCTTTTTCAACGCCATGTGCGCGAGTTGATACACCAGGATGCCGGCCCACAAAAAGGCCGCATGGAGGACGGTCCACGCGGCAAGCGCCAGCAGCAGCATGAGCGGTCCCAGCATCGACCATCCGTGTTCGATGCCGGGTGGGGATTTAATTCCTTCGATGGCTGCGTGCCATGCCGGGGCTAACGCGGACCAGAGGAGCGCAAACAGGAGCGCCGATCCTCGCGCCGAAAGGCTATTCGACCAGGAGACCGCGCAAGCCGCAAGCACTTGCTGCCAGTACCAGCCGCCACCGCGGCCCGCGCGGAACTGTTCCAGCAGATCGCCGGAAAGGGCTTCGTCGCGATCGCCGGAGGCGAGATGCTCAAGCATCCAAGTGGCTAGCGGCGGTGGCTCTTGGCGGATCATCGGCCCTCTTATCGCTGCTCCAATCTGAAGTTTGGAATTGCACGCCAGAGCTTGGTGAGCACGCGCCGCGTTTCATGCACCTGGCGCAGCCCTTCTTTGGTGATGCGGAAGTAACGTTTGGCTTTGCCGCCGCGTTCCGGGGTGGGATCGCCGAGACTCGATGTGACGAGCTCTTTGGCCTCAAGACGCTCAAGCGCCGCATAGACGCTGCCGACGGAGACATTGCGGCCGCGATGCGACTCAAGTTCGCGCGAGATGGGCACGCCATAGGCATCTTCGCCGAGACGAATGACGGCGAGAAGAAGCATCAATTCGAACTCCCCGAGGTAACTTCGGCTCTTCATTATTTCAATAATAGCGAAGAAATTGGATGTGTCAACCGAAGAGATTCAACGGAAATTTCCGAGAAGAATGCCTCCGGACCTGAAAGCCCAGATGATTTGCGCGATTTATTGGGGGATTGAAGCCCCGCCTCCTCCGCAAAGGGCTTTTCCGCTCGGCGCGATGAGCGAAGATGAGCCGTTGCAAAACATCGAGCCTTGCTGCGGCGCGTAGAGCGGCATCGAGACGGCGTCCAGCTCCCTGGGAACTTTGGGACGCGCCGGCGCGTATAGTGTGCTTATAGCGAGGATGATATGCCTATGCATAGGGGGCTTCTCGCAGTCAGCTTTTTGTGCGCCGCTCTGATGGCTGCCGCTACGCCTGCCCGCGCCAGTGAGGACGACGTTCAGTTTTTCCGCAACCTCAATATCACGCCTGACGCGCCGGTCCACGACGCGGTTTGCTTCTTTTGCAGCGTGCATGCTGAAGGGGATGTGAACGGCGACATTGTTGTCTTTTTTGGGAACGTGCGTTTGAACGGCGAAGCGCATCACGATGTCGTCAACTTCTTCGGGAACGTCTCGGCCGCCGACAACTCCTCTATCGGTGGCGACCTGGTCTCGTTCTTCGGTTCCGTGCGTCTTGGCGAGAATGTGATGGTGCACAAGGATTTTGTCGCGCTGTTCAGCGCCGTGCACGCACCATCGTCGGTTTCGGTGGGCAAGGATCGCGTGAATTTCTCACCATGGATCTTCTTTGGCCCGCTGTTTGCCGTGATCCTGATCGTATTTGTCATCGTGCACGAGCTCCGAGCACGCCGCGGGCGGCAGTTCGCGCAGTACTACCCGCTCCCGCCGAGGCAGCCGTAGAGAAGCAATTACCCGAAAGTGCGCGATTTCAACGATTTCCAGGCAAAGGCCGATCAGGCTCCAAATTGTTTTGAATCTGTTCAATTTGTTCTTGACTTCTCGGCAGGGTCGTTCTAATGTTGTTTTTGAACAGGTTCAAATACATGAAGGAGGTTCGCGATGCATTACGTAACTCCCCGCCCTGAGCACCTGATGCTCTACTATTGCGTCTATCTTGGGGCTTGCGCCGTTCTGATTGCAGGGCTGAGCTGGATATTGCGTCGGACCGGCAAGGTCTTTCTCAACGATGCCTTCGCGGGTAATGCGACGCTGGTTGGCGCCATCTCCCGGCTTCTAGACATTGGGTTTTACCTGGTGAGCCTCGGCTACGTTGGTCTTTCGTATGCGACAAACTTCCCAATGATCGACTATTCCACCGTGGCGAAGATCGCCATCGGCAAGACCGGCGGCCTGTTGCTCATCCTGGGAGTAGCGCACATTTTCAATCTACTGGTGCAGGCGTTGCTCCGGCAGCGGCGCGCGCATGTCGCCTCGGGCCTTGAGGCGTGATCGACATGACCGCTCAAGCAACTCCCAAATCAGAGGCAACACGCCGGCGAATTCTCGACTCGGCATTGCGTGTCTTTCGCCAACGCGGATTCGATGCGGCGACCATGCGCGAAGTGGCTGTCGAAGCGGGCGTGGCCGTCGGCGCCGCCTACTATTACTTCGACTCGAAGGACGCGATCGTGATGGCGTTCTACGAGCAGGCCCAGGACGAGATGGCGCCTGCGCTTGATGCGATTCTCGGCAAGAGCCGCACATTGGAGCAGCGATTGCGGGGAATCATCGGCCAGAAAATTGAGTACTTCGCTCCCAACCGGGCGCTCGTGGGTGCGCTCTCTACGCACATCGATCCCGAGCACCCGCTCTCGCCGTTCGGCGAATCCACCGCACACATCCGTGAGCGCGATGTGGCTTTCTTTGCCAGGGCGGCCGATGACTCGAAGCTGAGGCTTTCGTCTTCGATTCTGCCTTATTTGCCGCGGCTCCTGTGGCTCTACCAGATGGGGATTCTACTTTTCTGGGTTTACGATCGATCGCCCCGGCAATCGCGGACCGAGTTGCTCTTCAGCAAGACCTTGCAGATGATGCTGCTCGCCCTTAGACTCGCTGAGTTGCCCCTGCTCAAGCCGCTTTACCGGCCAGCCGGGGAACTGCTCAAAGCAATCTACGGCGAGGCCTGACAATGAACACTCGCGCGCTACGCATTGTGATGCCGGGCGGCAGCGGCCAGGTGGGGCGCATGCTGGCGCAGTTTCTTCAGGAGCGCGGGCATCATGTTACGGTGCTCACGCGCGGCCCCTACACCGCTCCATGGCAGACCGTGCACTGGGACGGAAGACAGCTTGGGCCGTGGGTGGAAACGCTGGAGGGCGCGGACGTCTGCATCCATCTCTCCGGCAAGAGCGTGAATTGCCGCTACACGGCGCGCAACCGCCGCGAGCTGTACGAATCGCGCATCGGGCCGACGCGTTTGCTGCACGAAGCATTCGCATTGCTCGCGAACCCGCCACGCCTGTGGATGAACGCGTCGACAGCGACCATCTACCGGCACGCGCTTGACCGCGACATGGACGAGGCCAGAGGTGAGTTGGGCGGAGGCGAATCGATCTCAACCTTCCGTCATGCTCCCGAGAAGTGGAACTGGACGATCAAGCTGGTCAAGGATTGGGAGGACGCGTTCTTCAGGACTGAAACGCCGCGGACGCGCAAGATCGCGCTGCGGACTTCGCTTGTGTTCAGCCCAGCGCCGGGCAGCATTTTCGCGGTGTTCTCGAACCTGGTCCGCGCCGGCCTGGGCGGGACGCAGGGCAGCGGGCGGCAATACGTGTCGTGGATCCACGAAGCGGATTTTGCCCGTGCCGTGGAATTCCTGATTGAGCACGAAGAGATGGATGGAGCGGTGAATTTGGCAGCGCCCAACCCGCTGCCCAATCGTGAGTTCATGGCGGCGCTGCGCGGGGCGTGGGAGATGCCGAATGGGCTGCCCGCTCCTACGCTGCTTTTGGCCGTTGGCATGTTCTTTCTGCGCACCGAGCCGGAACTGGTTCTGAAGAGCCGACGGGTTGTTCCGGGCCGGCTGCTTGATGCCGGGTTCGAGTTCGAGTTTCCGGCCTGGGCCGACGCGGCGGAGGATCTGGTGCGGCGATGGCGGCAGCGCGACGAATAGCGGCCGCGAATGCGAGCTCGCGGATTAGAAGAAGGCGAAGGCCATGAGATCTCAGGGCAGATTTCTGACAGCAGAGTGGAAAAATATTATCCTGCTCAACTACGCCTTCGATCCTTCGCTGCTTGCACCATTTGTGCCGCGAGGCACGGAGCTGGATGGTTTCGAAGGAAAAACCTGGCTCAGCCTGGTTGGCTTCGAGTTCAATCGCACGCGCGTATTCGGAGTTCCGGTGCCGTTTCACCAGGCGTTCGAAGAGGTCAACCTGCGATTCTACGTCAGGCGGGCGTCCCGCAGAGGCGTTGCTTTCATTCGTGAGATCGTACCCAGATACGCGGTGACGGCCATTGCGCGGCTTGCTTTCAACGAAAACTACTCGTGCGTGCCGATGTCGCATCGGATTGAAACTCGCTTTGAGAGCGGCGCGATGGAGGCTGAATATGGATGGGGTTCGGGGCCTGATCGGTGTTCGATGCGGATCGAAGCGGAAGGGCCGGGTTTTCTTCCGCCTGACGGCTCCCTGAGTGAATTCATCACAGAACACTACTGGGGCTATGCGGCGCAAAAGGATGGCGGCTGCCTCGAATATGAGGTTCAACACCCTCGATGGATGGTCTGGAGCGCGACGAGGGCGGAGTTCTCGGGAAGCACGGCAGCGCTCTATGGGGATGAGATCGCGCACGCCCTGGCGCGTGAACCAGATTCCGCCTTCCTGGCCGAAGGGTCTGCCGTAACGGTATTCAAGGGGAAGAGAATCGGGTGATTATGACCGTGTGATCGATAGGATCAGGCACGCATCCCACCTGGCCCAATGCCGCTGCCAAACGCCTCCGCCAATGGCGCGCGCATGTCTCGCAGCGCGATTTCACGCGGTGCAAAGAAGGACGGAGCTCAATATGGAGGCAATCGCCATGATCGCCGTGGCAAGTTGCAGAATCCATACTTTACTGCCGCGGGCCTGCCGCGCGACGAAGCCCGAAACAATCAAAAGAAGATCAGCCGCCAACAACAGAATTTGGAGGGCCACGGGATGATGTTCCCAGAACCCAAACGGAACATCGAGCGAGCCAGTAAATGCATGTCCGAGGAAGGTGCAAATCCAAATCACACCGCAGCCGGCAGTCAACAATATTCGCGCTCCGACCAGGTATCGGCCACCGCGAGTGAGTACACCCTCCTCATACTCCGGCTCAGCGACGTTCCAACTCGGTAGGACTGCGATGGCGCCGGCCACGGAGAGCGTCCAGAGCAACACCAATGAAGCCGCGCCGAAGAACATGTATTTCGAACCCATATTGCTCCTGCTTTTCGTGCGTTAAATGCCAGTTTGGCGGACACTCGCGGAACAGAACTGGTCTCTTTTCTCAGGTCTCCGCTATTTCGGCGTAATATCCGTGACCGGCAGGTCCCAGTGGCCGAGGAGAATCTCGAAGCGACGCTGCTCTTCTTTCTGATACTTCTCCTGATCCGGCCAAAGCTCCTTGATAAACGCGTCTTCATCGGGGTTGGAACTGGTGGCCACGGTGGAGTTCTTGTAGACGATGGTTACGCGATAGTCCCAGCGGCCGTCCTCGGTGGTGTGGTAGGCGGGCGACTCGATCTTCACCGATAGAATCCGTCCGGTCGACTGGATTTTCTTGAGCAGCGGGTAGTGGTTCTTAAGGAATAGGTCAATGAACTCCTGCTGATGGCCCCACTGGCACTTGTAGTAGTACTCGATGGTGTAGGGCTGGCCGGCGCTCGATTGAGGCGGAGCGCCCTGTGCGAAGAGGGGGCTGGAAATGCCCGCTGCCAATGTGAAAGCGAGCAGAGCGAGAAGAAGTCTGCGCGTGACTATTTGCATCATTGCCTCCATCCGGGAGATGGAAGCATTGTAGCTTGGGGCAGCGAGGAAAAGTAGCGAGCGCGCGGTCGCCAGGTGTTTGGTGAAGAACATCACTCGGGACGAAGTGACTGAATATTGGAGCGGATCCACGACGCCAGCTCCTGCTCCGGCGTCGTGCCGTCGGCAACGGCCAGCATCACCCGCACGGTTTCCCCATCGCTGGCGCTGAGTTTGTAGCCGTTCAGGGGAAGGAACACGCCAGCCGCTACGACCAGAGCCGTTCGCTTGTTTCCATCAAGGAATGCGTGGTTGCGGACAATGCCCACTGCATACGATGCGGCAAGATCAGCTACGTCTGGGTTCCCATAAACCGCGAGATGCCGAGGGCGGGCCAGTGCCGAGAGCAGCAGTGATCGATCGCGAATCCCCGCGAGACCACCGTGTTCGGCAAGTTGCTCATCGTGAACCGCTAGAACCACAGCTTCAGATATCCAACGCCACTCCCATTCAGTCACTTGGCGAGCTCCCGCAAAACATCACGCCGATCTCGCATGAACTTGCGAGCCAAAGACATCTGTTCTTCGAACTCAGGGTCATATGGCGTAATGCGAAATCCTTCGGGCGATTCGGTGAGGAAGATGGAATCCCCTTTAGCGACTTTGAGCCGCGCAAGTGCTTCCTTGGGAAGGATGACTCCGGCCGAGCTGCCAATTGTTGTGATTTTGAGCTTCATTTTATGTACTCCAAGTTATTATGATTATAACATATATTATAACGCTTACTGGACGATCGGCATGCTATGGCGTGCGCAATGATGGAAGCAGACAAAAAACGGCCCCCGTCTTTAACGGGGGCCAAGTTGCCTTGGTTCTCTCGCGTTGCGAGAGCTTGGTTGGCGGCCTTACGGCGGGGTGGCCGTTGGCACTACAGCAGAGCCTCGGGGGAGGATGGCCGCGATCTTACGGCTGCTCCGTGCCAGCTGCGGCGGGAGCGCTTTGGGGTGACGCTCCTGCCTGGGCCGCCAAACTGTTTTCCATCAATACCAGATGCACACTGCTCGTTCCTGACCCGCTCCGGCTTCTGATCTGATCGGCAGGAGTTCATTGCCATGGTCTCGTTGCCCAGAGCCACGGAGTGCATGCGGTAGACGGGAATCTGGTGTTCGGTTACGAGATAACGCTTGACTGCTTCATCCAGACGCTCGGAACTCTGAATGCCTGCGCTGCCTGCCATGGGCGAGTGCGCTTCCATCTCAATGATGTAGCCTTCGCGGCCGGTGAGGCTTGCCGCCAGCTCGTCAAGCTTTGTCTTTGAGTCGGCTGTAAGCAAGGGGCTTCCGCCACGGAAGGTGAGTTCTGCTTCAGTGACCTGGTGATACTGGTCAAGGCCGTTGACGGTGGTGTTCAACTGGTCGACATGCGATGAAGCCTGCTGCGCAGTGCTGCTGGCGTTTTGCGCCTGGAATTGGCCGCCATGGCGGTCTGGTTGGCGGCATCGGCCGCGGCCTGAGCCTTGCTGATTCCGGCCTGGGCCCGCGCATCCACATCCTGGATGTCGCGCGCATTCTTGGCGTTCACTTCATCGAGCTCGCTGAGGCGGTCGTTGATGGGGTCAAGCTGCTTCTTTACCCACTTTTTGCGGGCAAAGGGATTGATCCGGCCCCAGAACCCCTCCTTCGGCGAACTCAAAGGCTGATGCGCCTCGGGGGAGGGCTGCGCTTGCACCGCAGAAGGAGGGGTGCTCTGGGATGAAACTCCACTGGTTCCAGTGGAAACCTGGTCCTGTGCCCAAACGGGGATCGCGATTGCAGATGCCAGAGTAATTAATGCCAACTGGCGAGGAAATGAACGCAAAACTTTCGGGAGAGCCTTCATGGGATCTATCCTCCTGGGACGCAGCTTGGGACGACAATTCACCTGGGCGCTGCTGTCCGCTCGCCCTTACTAATTGCAAGGCCGGTGCCAAAGGGGGTCTCGCACGGGGCAAAATCGTATCTAGTTGAAGCAATGACGGTTAGCGCGGATTGTTTCGGGACGACGGGGCAACTTCAGAGCTGGAAACAGGCCGGTCCTAACGTAAATTTTTCACGCTCACGTAGTTTCTACCTTGTAAGGACAGGTTCATAGGGAGAGGCAGCGGCTACTTCGAATCGACTTGGATCACGCGAATCTCCGGAAAGGCGCCGTCCCAGTCCTGAGGGACCGTATCGAAGATCAGCCGGAAGTCTTCCGGGGTACCGGGCTTGAGGGGGGCCGCTTCGAGCGGTTCAACGTCAATATATGGCTCACGCATTCTTATGATCCGCAGCGGTTGGGTTTCGTTCCAGGCCACCTCATGCGCGGGGTCGCGGAAGAGCACCTGCACGGTGAGTCCGGTGAGAGTGCGGCTTCCGTTGTTGGCAATTTTTCCGTCGAGATATGTGACCTTGCCGCCGGCCAGATTCGATGACTCGCTCATCTGCAGTCCGCTGAAGACCAGGTTCGCGGCGTAGGGATCTGTCGGCGCCGAAATCGGTGTGACCGCGGGACCGCTTTTTTTATGTCCCAGAATCAGGATCGATCCGACCGACACTGCAAAAACAATAGCCACCGCTATGATCACCGGCAGCCAATTGCGCTCCTCCGCAGCGGGGGGACGGACAAGTTGAGGACCTGTGCTCACGAGCGAGATTGTACACCTGTTTCCGCGGCGGACATTGTCCTTTCGCTACTGTGCGCCGCTTCGCAACGGGTCAGAGTGAACGGCCGATTTGTTTGCTCGCAAAAAGTCTTCATCAAATTTCGACGGCATCCTTGAATCCCGCGCGAAGGTTGCGCGTCTAAGTGGGCAAGAGAGTCAATCGTTCGCGGCGTGCAGTTTGATTCGCGAAATGCCGTGCGAATTGACCGCAACCGAACAGTGAGGAACGAGGAACGCGATCGCTCCTTAAACTACAACACAAAACTCGGAAGGCAGGCCAACCGATGCACCCCTCCCCTTGCTCCGCCAATATTTCGCCGCCAGAGCCGGCGGTCGCCACTGCGCAGCCGAACGAGACCGCAGGCCGCGCCTACCAGGCTGTGACGATCATCGCAATGCTTCTGCTGCTGGGCAGCCTTGGGCTTTTCTGGTAAGCCGGTGAGCTGAGGGCGTTTGAAGCGCGGAAGGCAGGCCCTAGTCTGGAGGCGGGGCCGCGACTTCGTCGGAATCGGTTGGCTCCGGGCTGGAGCGCCACACCAGGGTCATCGCGATGGCGTAAAAAGCGATGGTGAGAAAGACCGCTGCAATCAACATCCACAGGCCCAGCAGCGAGCTCTGATCCTGTTGCCGGGCCACGTGAATCATGGTCCAGGCGACGCAGAGCAAAATTCCCACAACCTCCGTTTTGATCCAGGAGATCAACCCGTCAACCATCGCTTCAAGAAGCTCCTGCTTTTCCGGCGTCACCTGGTCAGGAAACCTAATGAGCGAATTCGACCGCGCCACCATGGTTAGGAACAGATAAAGGAGGAGCGCAACAAAGGGCAGGATCTCCAAAGTCGACCGCGAACTCCAGGCGTCCGGGTTCCCGACAATATCAAAGTGCGTTGGGATGCGAACCGGCAGAGGGTGGGGGCCGTAAACGGCTCTGACGGTGATAAGGAAGAGCGCACCCAGCAAGACAACGCAGCCAATTTCCAGGATCTTTCGCATGCAGGCTGTCCTCGCAGGGTGTCTATCCAAAACGGTAGACCATGCGGCGGCCTAATCAAAGAATCTTCGTGGGGGCGTGTATCAGGGCGGTAAACCAAGCCGGTAGCGGATCAGCCGAATCGCGCCTGCTTGACTGTTTGCCTGCAGTCTTTTCCCGTCATCTTGACCGGAATGCACATTTCCGCCAGCCGCGATCGCATGCGGTCGCCGATGCGGTCGCCGAGCGTGTCCTCAAGAACGGCAGGTTTCGCTCCATTCCTATCGAACCGGGCGCCCGCGCCGGTAGGAAGGTCTGCGTAGTTTGTGGTAATGATCGTCGTCTGCCGGTCGTTGTACCGGGTATTGAGGATCAGGGCCACCGTATCCCAGACCCACTCGTTGGGCTTTTGCGCGCCCAAATCGTCGAGTACGAGCACTTCGGCGGCAAAGACAGGTTTAAGGAGTTCGAGCTCCGTGGTCTTCACCTCGGGGTTGTAGCTGTTTTGGATGCTCTTGAGCAGCTCGCGAT
Organism: uncultured Acidobacteriaceae bacterium; assembly: GCA_963841095.1. Lineage (GTDB taxonomy): Bacteria > Acidobacteriota > Terriglobia > Terriglobales > Acidobacteriaceae > Telmatobacter. The sequence goes on along the minus strand of CAWJBE010000020.1, from coordinate 76,262 downwards.
AGTCGCAGAAGAGCCCCTTTACGCCGTGTTCCCGCACAAAACGCTGCAGTACTCCTACTGCCAGGTGTGTCTTGCCGACACCCATCGGTCCGGTAAACATCAGCCCCTTTCCCGCGGTACTTGCGGGATACTCCTCCACGAATCGCCGCGCCGTGAGCAGCGCTTCAGCCAATGACCGGTCAGCCTCGTGGTAAATCTCGAAGGTATCCAGGGTGCAATCCCGATATCGAGCGGGAATATGCGCCGCTTTCAATCGCCGCAGCTCGCGTTCCGCTTCCTGGCAGTCGCAGGGCCGGCTTACCCAGTGCCCGGCCGCATCCATTACTCTGACCAGCCCCACCCCACCGCAAATCGAGCAATCCGTCATATCGAATTCAAGCCTAGCGCACGGGGCCTCCGCGGGATGCGGTGGAGACCTCATGCCGGAATGTGGAAAATCAGCCTGCGCCATCCATAGCGCCGGAAAGGCGAAACATCGGTCCCATTCAAACCGGCACGCCGACGCCGAAACGGGACCGCACGGGGAATCAGGTGGATAGGTCAGCGGTCTTTCACAAGACGAGTTCGATGCGCGCTGCGGAAAAGCCGGTGGGCCGGAGAATCTCGACGGCAACGCGCTTGAGACCGGCCATCGAGCAGTCCGCCTTCAGAGTGAGTTTGCTTCCGGGCGCGAGCGTGGGCAAGCGATCGATCCGGCCGTCCATCGGCAGATTATCGTACCCGTAGAAGAGCCATCGCGCCGCGTAGCCGCGCAGTGTGTAGGCGGGCAGACTCTGCCGCGTTGTGATCTCCAGTTGGCAGTGCTCGCCCGTTCGCTTGAGTACCAGCTCCTCTACCGGGCTCGCCTCCGCACGCAGCGCGTCAAACGAGGGCTTACGCGTGGAATAAACGCTGACAATACCATGCACCCGCTGCCGCAGCGCTCCCGTACCGTGATCGCCCACGATGGTGCGGTAATCGTTGTAGTCGAAGTAAATTGCTCCGGCGACATCGCCCGACTCGCGCATGACCTGCGTATGCTCGTCAACGATCTTGACGCGATTGGCGTCGCCTGGCGGAATCTTCGGCTGGCACTCGCACCAGCCGTACTCGGAAATGACAATCGGCTTATTGGGGAAGGCCCGGCGCAAGTCCGGCGAGATGCTCATGCAACTCCCGCGGGCCGCCGGGATACCAACTGCCGAAGTACTCATTCGCCGAGATGAAATCAAAATCGCCGGCCATGTCGAGCTCGGGATGCTCGCGCAACGAGTGCGAAGCGTAAGTGAGCAGTCGCGATGGATCGGAGCTGTGGGCCTGCTGCGCAAGCGCGTGCGCGAAGGCGCGCGAGTTGGGATTTTTGCCATCGACTTCGTTGCACAAGCCCCAACTGACGATGCATGGATGATTGCGGTCGCTCGAGATCATTTCGCGCAACTGCTCCAGCCCGTTCGCGGTGAGTTGCGCCTGCAGGGCGGAGTCGGTCCCGGCAAATGTCATGGGTCCCCACGCGGGAACCTCTTCCTGCATCAGGATTCCATTGCGGTCGCAGAACTCCAGAACGCGGCGGTCCTGGGGCCAGTGCACGCGCGTAAAGACGCAGTTCAGCTCCTTCAAGTCGCGATGATTGGCGTCTATCCATTCGGTTGGCTCGGCCATGCCGAACTGCGGGTGACTACCAGCCATCCGCTCCACGCCCATGAGCGTGACGCGCGCGCCGTTCAAGTAGAAATCGGTTCCGCGCGCCTCGAAGCGGCGAATGCCGAAGTGATCGCTGAGGATATGCAGTTCGCCCTCGGCGTCGAGGGTGATTGCAGCCTCGTAGAGATGAGGCGCATCGAAGTGCCAAAGACTTGGCGAAGTGATGGAGACAGCGTCGAAAGCGATTGTTTGCGTCGCGCCCGGAGCCAGTTGAGCTGTCGTTTCCGGAATGCGATGGCGCTTTTCCGCTGAACCTTCAGGCGCGACGAGGCCCGAAAGCCGGATGTTTTGCGGCCTTGCGAGCGTGCTGCGGACAACCGCTCGCACAGATACCTGCGCCGTATTTGCATCGAGATTGGGAACCGCGTCAATCTCTAGCCGTTCGATAAAGATGGGCGGCGTGACAAGCAGGTGTACGGGACGAACGATGCCGCCGTCATTGGTCCAGTCAAACGACTTCATGCGCGGCAGCATCGTGTTGGAGAAGGAGTTGTCGACTCGGACCATAAGCACATTCTCTTGGCCGAGTTGCAAGGCTGTTGACAAGTCGCATTGAAATGCGGTGTATCCCTTGCCGATGTGTTCGCCGATCCGCTCCCCGTTCAGGAAGACATGCGCCGTGTGAAAGACGGCTTCAAACTCGATTCGGACGAAACGGCTTTTCCACTCTTCCGGCGGGACGATGCGGGTGCGATACCAGGCCACACCGACGTATTCCGGATTGCCACCGAGGGTTTGCCACGTGTACGGAACGCTGACAGGTTGCCAGCCTTGCGCGCTGCCGGCGATGGCTGCGGGAGAAATTGCGGAACCGGGGTCAAGCCGGAATTCCCAGCCGTCTGCGAGAGGAAGCCTGTCTTCGCAAGAGTTCGCTAACGGACGGTTGCCGCCGCCCTGCGTTTCGGTGCCATGAGCAAGCGCTGCACTCGCGCCCAACACCGGCAGCGCGGCAAGAAAATCCCGGCGTGATGACATAGGATTACTGTAAAGCGTTAGCGTTTGAATGGGAATGCAAGCAAGCGTGCCGGATATCAATTCGTCAAAAACCTCCGCGCTCACGATCCACTCCGGCTACGTGTGGGGTACGGCGATGGTTGCCGCGATGGGCGGCCTGCTGTTTGGCTACGACTGGGTGGTGATTGGCGGCGCCAAGCCGTTTTACGAAGTCTACTTCCATCTCAACTCTGAGAACCTGATCGGCTGGGCCAACAGTTGCGCACTGATCGGGTGCCTGATCGGCGCGTTGATTGCGGGTGAGGCAGGAAGCCGCCTTGGCCGCAAGAAGGTGCTGATTCTTTCGGCGGTGGTGTTTGCCTTCTCGTCCCTATTCACGGGCTGGGCGCCGGTGTTTTCAGCGTTTATCGCATGGCGCATCGCGGGCGGAATTGCCATCGGGCTGGCGTCGAATATCTCACCGCTGTATATCGCCGAGATCAGCCCTGCGGCGTGGCGCGGGCGGCTCGTGAGCCTGAATCAGTTCGCAATTGTTTGCGGGATTCTGGCGGCGCAGATTGCCAACTGGCTGATCGCAGAAAAGGTGCCGGACGGGGCCACGGTTCTGGCGCAGTCGTGGAATGCGCAGTATGGATGGCGCTGGATGTTCACGGCGGTCGCGGTTCCAGCGGTCGCTGTTTTTCTGCTCGCTTTGACGATACCCGAGAGTCCGCGCTGGCTGATTGGGGCTGGCAAAGCGGACGAAGCGCGGCGTGTGCTTGCGCGCATCGGCGGCGAAGCCTACGCGGGGCAGGAATTGGCTGCCATCGAGGAGACGCTTCAGACAGCAACAGCGGCGCGGGCGGGGTGGAAGGAGCTTTTCCACGGGAGAGCGCGCAAGCTGGTGTGGGTTGGGATCACGCTGGCGGTGCTGCAGCAGTGGAGCGGGATCAACATTCTCTTCAACTATGCCGAGGAGATTTACAAAAGCGCCGGTTTTGGCGTGAGCGGAATCCTCTTCAATATTGTGATTACGGGCGCAATCAATCTGATTTTTACTGTGGCCGCCATGACGTTTGTGGATCGGCTGGGCCGCAGAAAGCTGATGCTGCTGGGATGCGCCGGAGTGGGTTTTTGCCATCTCGGAGCGAGTCTTGCGTATCACGCGGGCTGGCGGGGCAGTGCGGTTCTAGTGATGACCCTGGCGGCGATTGCGTGCTATTCCATGACGCTGGCGCCGGTGGTTTGGGTGCTGATCTCCGAGATCTTTCCCAATCGCCTGCGGAGCCTGGGCGTTTCGGCTGCTGTTGCGGCGCTGTGGACTGCGTCGTTTGCGCTCACTTATACCTTCCCGTTTCTGAACCACGCGTTCACGACTTCGGGCACGTTCCTGGTTTACGGGGTTGTGTGTTTTCTGGGGTTCGTTTTCGTATTCCTCTTTGTGCCGGAGACGCGCGGGAAGACTCTGGAAGAGATTGAGAGCGACGCCATGCAGGGCACAAGCGGATGATTTAATGATTGAATGGCAAGCCTGGAGAACTTTCGGCTGGTTGTGTTTCGGACAGTTGCGGAGCAGCGCAGCTTTCGCAAGGCGGCAGAGGAGCTTTACCTGACGCAGCCGGCAGTGAGTTTGCAGATCAAGGCGCTGGAGCAGGATTTGGGCGTGCAGCTCTTTGATCGGTCGGGGACGCAGGCAGGATTGACGGCGGCGGGCACGGTCCTTTTGGAGTACTCGCGGCGCGTGCACAAACTGCTGGGCGAGGCGGAACACGAGATTGCTGCTCTGAGCGGAGAGCACGCGGGGCGGCTGACGCTGGGCGCTTCAACGACGATTGCGCAGTACGTTTTGCCGCGGCTGCTGGGCGAGTTCTGCGCGGAGCGTCCGCGCGTTTTTCCGGCGATGGTGAGCGGCAACACGGAATCGATTGTGACAGCGGTGAAGGAACAGCGGGTCACACTGGGATTTATAGAGGGGCCACCGCGAAGCCGGGACGTGCGCACGGAGCCGTTTTTGCGAGACGAATTGGTGCTGATTGCGCCAGCCGCGCACGAATGGGCGGAGCAGGGGGCAGTCTCTGGAGGGGATTTGGCGGCGGCACCGCTGCTGATGAGGGAGCGGGGCTCGGGGTCGCGGCGGATCATCGAGATGGCGCTGGAGCGCCATGGGATCAAGAAGCGGGCGCTGGACATTGTGATGGAGCTGGACTCGACCGAGGCCATCAAGTCTGCCGTGGAAGCCGGGCTGGGCGTGGGGTTTGTGTCGCGCTGGGCCATTGCCAAGGACCTGAGACTGGGGCACAGCTTCAAGATCATTGAAATCAAGGGGCTACGGATTCATCGCGACTTCCTGGTGGTTACGGCGAAGGGGCCGGAACCGCAGGGGCTGGCGATGGAGTTCCGGAGGTTTCTGGCCGCGCGGGCCGGGGCGCACCGGGTTGCGGAGAAGCGGGCGTAAGCGAGGTTGAGTGTACGCGCCGCCAGGGCCGATAAGCGGACCTTATGGCCCATGATTACTTCTGGTTGGACGGGGCCGGAGTTTGACGACAGACTCAATGTGTGTCAAAAAACCTTTTCTTCCTCGGGTTAATTCTCGCCGCAACCGGACTTGTTTCCCCGCCAGTGGCACTGGCCGGCGGCATCATTTACGGCTTTTCATTCGAGCATCCCTTTCACGTTGAAGCGAAGCGGCTATCGAAGTTTCTGCTGCAGGCTTCGGTGGTCGGCCTGGGTTTCGGCATGGATCTGCGCGAGGTGATCAAGGTGGGCCGGTCGGGTTTTGTTTACACGGCGGCGAGCATCAGCTTTGCCTTGCTGCTGGGCTGGGCGCTGGGTCGGGTGCTGAAGGTAAAGAAGGGAACCTCGTTTCTGATTTCGGCGGGAACGGCGATCTGCGGCGGCAGCGCCATTGCCGCGATGGCGCCGATTACCGAAGCCGGCGAAGAGGAGATTGCGGTTTCGCTGGGCACCATTTTCGTGCTGAACTCCGTTGCACTGCTGGCGTTTCCGGCGATCGGGCTGCTGCTGCACATGTCGCAAACCCAGTTTGGCCTGTGGTCGGCGCTGGCGATTCACGACACGAGCTCGGTGGTGGGAGCGACGGCCAAGTACGGCGCGCTGGCGCTGGCGGTGGGCACCACGGTGAAGCTGGCGCGCGCGCTATGGATTGTGCCGATCTCCGTGGGCACGGCGGTGGCGCGGAAGAGCAAAGCGCGCATCCAGTGGCCATGGTTCATCCTCCTGTTTTGCCTTGCGGCGGTTGCAAATACGTACCTGCTGGCGTTCCGTCCGGAGTACCCGGTTCTGAAGCACCTGGGCGTGATTGGCCTGACGGCGACTCTTTATCTGATCGGGACAGGGCTTTCGATGAAGACGCTTCGGCAGGTGGGCGCTCGTCCGCTGCTGCAGGGCGTTCTGCTGTGGATCGTGGTGGCGGTGGGATCACTTTCGCTGATCCGCTGCGGATGGATACATCTGTAGAAGCAGAGAACAGAGAACAGAGAAGCAGAGAACAGAGAGCAGAGAGCAGAGAGCAGAGAATAGAGAACAGAGAAGCAACTCCTAGCCACTAGCTCCTGGCTGCCGGGTTGCGGTGCTCGCGGCGGAGCTAGGCTGTGGCCGGTGGCCGGTAAGGGGTCCCAGCTTGTTGCTCGCCGTTCTTTGCGGCTGGCTCGCGGGGTGTTTACTCTTCGGTACCGCTATCCCCCTACCCCCCTACCCCGGGGGTTTTTGGAGTTAAGCACTTTCCTTTCAACGGTTTGCAGGTTCGACCCCAAACGCTAACCAACTGATAGCAAAGGGGTTAACCATAATGATATTCAATCCAAAGGGGTTATCCTGCGTTGTTTACGGCGCTGTGCTCTGGAAAAGGCGGTTGTCAGCGGTGAGGCGGGGCTCGAGTGCTAAATCCCGCTCTCCGCTTTGGTGATGCTATGGATATTGTGCGCTAAATGGTGGAATTACCCTGCAAAGAAAATTGGGATCAGGGGACAGGGGCCAGGGATCAGAAAAGCAACGACTTAGGGTGGAATTGGCGGCGGCTCGGAGGAGGCGCGGGGCTTGACATGAAAGGCGGGTGAGAGAGTCGGAGGGTTGGCGGTCGCTCCGAATGAAGAGATGACGGCATTGATGCCGGCAACGGCTTTTCAGCGGGACTAACCCGACGGCAACCGGCTTCAGAAACGTGCTTTGTGCCGTTCCCAATAGCTGAGACTTCACCACTTTCTGCTTTGCCATCATTTGACCGCGATGACCTGACAAAGCTTTTGGAGCGCGGAGGATTCTCATCGGCGGACACCAGAGCCGGACGGTCCTGTCCTCATGCCGCTAAAGATCGCCTGAGAGGCGCTGCGGGTAAATTCGATGGTTGAGCGGGGGTTGAGGGGAAGATTTCCGCTGATGGCCAGCTTGGCGATGCCATGGACCAACGACCAGGCCATCCACGCCAGGGGCATGAGATCGCCAGCCGGGAGGTCCCCCGACTGCTGCGCAGCGGCGATGCACTCGAGTAGAACGGCAAAGGCATTTTGCCCGGCGACCTGATTCTTTTCCTGCCCATGCGCGGCATGTGGCAGATCGAACATCACCAGGAAATGTTGCGGCCAGCGAAGGGCAAACGCCACGTAACCGCAACCACACTGCTGCAGCCTGCCCAGCGGCGAAGTGGCTCGTGCCATGCTCTTCCGCATCGAAACGGTGAGCCGGTCGAACCCCTCGGCTGCGACCTCTGCAAGCAGTTCATCCTTGGCGGCAAAGTGGCGATAGGGAGCATTGTGCGATACCCCGGCGCGTCGCGCTACCTCGCGCAACGTGAATGCGCGGGGACCGACTTCACCGATCAGGGTGACCGCGGCGTCCAGCAGAGTCTGGCGAAGATTGGCGTGATGGTAAGGCTCGGAGTGGGGCATATCCCGTTTTTATCAGATTCATGTTGACAATAGCAACATCTCAACTTAATCTAATGTTGTCGCTGCCAACATTTCGAGACTGGCGACACACGGAGGCGGAGTGATGGCGAGCGGATCCTCCTACAAGCAGGCAAAGCTGGCAGAGACGTGGGATGCGATCGTGATCGGTTCCGGCATCGGCGGCCTGACGGCGGCGGTCTTGCTGGGGGTGCATGCAGGCAAGCGGGTGCTGGTACTTGAAAGGCATTACGAGGCCGGCGGGTTCACGCACACATTTCATCGTCCGGGATACGAATGGGACGTGGGCCTGCATTACATCGGCCAGATGCAGGATGAGCGTTCCCCGGTGCGTCGCGCATTCGACCACGTTACCGCGGGCGGGGTGTGCTGGCAGCCGATGCCGGAGATTTACGACCGCTTGATCATCGAAGGCCGGACCTTTAATTATGCCGCCGGGCTGGAGCGGTTCCGGGAAGGCGCCGGACAATGGTTCCCCAGCGAAATCAGGGCTATCGATCGATACATCGCCGCCGTTCAGGCGTGCAATCGGGCGAGCGGCCTCTATTACGCGGAGAAGGCGGTTCCAGCACCTGTGGCGGCACTGGCCGGCAGCCTGATGCGTGCCCCGTACATGCGCTGGGCAAGACGTACTACGCGCGAAGTCCTCGAGAGTTTCACCGGGAATCAAGAACTGATCGGGGTGCTGACCGGACAATGGGGCGACTACGGATTGCCGCCTGGGAAAAGCAGCTTTGCTGCGCACGCCACGATCGCTGAGCATTATTTTGGCGGCGCCAGTTACCCGGCAGGTGGGGCGAGTAGCATCGCGGCGGCCATCGTGCCGCAGATCGAGGCAAATGGCGGCAGCGTGGTTACCAGCGCCGAGGTAACAGGAATCCTGCTCGAAGGCGCGAGAGCGACAGGCGTCCGGATGAGTGACGGGCGGGAATTCCGTTCGGGCGTGGTGCTAAGCGATGCGGGCGCAGCCAACACATTCGAGCGCCTCCTTCCGCCAAATTTGCCTGCTCTGGATTCACTGCGCCGCAAGTTGCAGGGACTCCGGCCTTCTACCGCGCATGTCAGCCTATACATTGGGCTGCTGCATAGCGACGCCACGCTCGGGCTGCAAGGCACGAACCTCTGGGTTTATCCTTCCTTCGATCACGATGCGAATGTGGAGCGGTTCGAGCGGGACGTGGATGCGCCGTTGCCGGTTGTCTATCTCTCCTTTCCGTCGGCGAAGGATCCGGATTTTCAACGCCGTCATCCGGGAAAGAGCACGGTCGAGGCGATCACGATGCTTCCTTATGCGGCATTCGAGCGGTGGGAAGAAACGCACTGGAAGCGGCGCGGAGACGAATACGATGCGCTGAAGAAGAGGCTTTCTGCGCGGCTGCTCGCCGAACTGGAGAGGCAAGCGCCTTCCGTAGCCGGCAACGTCGCCTACACCGAATTATCCACGCCGATCACAACGCGCCATTTCATGAACTACGGGCATGGGGAGATTTATGGCATCGCCTCTACGCCGGAACGTTTTCAGATGCGTGAGCTGGGAGCCCGGACACCGATTCGCGGGCTCTATCTTACTGGCCAGGATGCGGCCAGCCTGGGCGTGGTGGGCGCGCTGTATGGCGGAGTTATCGCCGCTTCGAGCGCGGCAGGGAAGAACTTCTTTTCGGTAGTTTCGAGACCGTGATTTGCGCGAAGCCTGAGTGGGCTGCATGGAACTGGCGCTATCGCGTACGGCCATTCCGGGCACTTTGAATCCTTCAGGCTGTCATACCGGACAGATCCAGGCAAAGAGGGACGAGGGCTGAATCCAGGGCTTTTCGATCCCGGCGAGTGCATTATTGCCAATGCACGAAATGCGGCCTGGATTTGGACCGGCATGTCCTAGTGCATTCCGGCTGGTGGGAGAGGACTCCTGGTTATCGCGGCCGGAGGTTCGGTCAATTGCCGGTCGGGTTTTGAAGAGTGAGGTTGAAGCGCGGCTTCGGCGTGCTGGGTGTCTTTTTGAGATAGACGAGAGGGGTTGTTCGTGGGCCTGAAGGGCCGCGGTCACTCGATCGCGCGAAGATCCGATTGTTTAACCTGCGCCGGAACCGGCAAACAGGAAGTCCCACGAAGTATCGAGGTAGAGCCAACGCTGAGTGCTGAACCAACTGGTGGGCAGGCCGGGGATATGCAGCAGGGTGTGGCCGTCGGAGCACATCAATTCGGTTCCATTCCAGGCCAGGAACGTTCTGGATGCGAGGCCGACTCGAGCGGGATTGGTGACGAGCCTGAGGCATACCGGGCAACGCCGGCGCTGATCCAAAAGCGCCCATCGCATTCCAAACAGAGCAACGGCAAAGGCAGTGAGCAATTGCACGTAAGCTCCAGAGGGCGAGAAGACGGGAGAATGCCAATAGGCCAGATCGACCGATGAAAAGCTGGCGATGAACATGATCAAAGCAATCTTGATGGCGAGGAAGCCGAGGCGAACGGCTCTGCGGCTCCAGGAAGGCTTGTGCGCACTGAAGCTGTATTCCGCGAGCGATACCGAGGCGATAGCGGGCAGCGCAAGGAAGGCAAGAAGAACGGCGAACCAATAAATCTTCCACGGGCCGGGGGTCTGTTCTTCAAGGGATTTACCCAGAAAATCGTGTTCCGCCCTTCGGGAATCATAGGAAGCGATATTGACAAGGCCGCTCCACATCTCCGATCTCCCGCTCCGTGTTAAATGGGCGACGACATAACCTCGACCTTTGGGGCTGATTTCGGAGTCGGGTTTCAGCAACCATGCGTCGCTGTTGCCGGGGAGCCTGAAAGCATCGCCGGGCGCAACGCCGACGACGCGCGCCGGCCGCGACCCGACGAGGAGCACTGTACCGACGATGCCTGGACTGGCACCGAACTGCTGTCTCCAGATTCGCTCGCTCAGGACCAAGCGTGGCATATCGCCTGGGGCTTTCTCGTTTGCGTCGATGGAATGCGGAGACCAACCTGCGAGGGTGAAGAGATTGGAGGTGGCCTGAGCGATTTGCCATGTACCGCCGGCATGACGGCCAAGCTCTACAGACTCTCTGGCGACGCGATAGTAGGCGAACTCGTCGACGTAGCGTTGTCTCTCCCGCTTCCAGATTTGTACCTGACCGATTGCCATGGTCGGGATCCAGTTATCGTTCGCTCCGGCATCCTGAATCAATATGGTTCCCGGCCTGATTGGGGCGCTCGAAAAATCATGTTCTGCGCGAACGCCGGGCAACAGAAGCGAGGCCAGATAGCTCACAAGCAGGAGGCCCCCGAGCCAGAGAAGGCATCGTGCGGCAGAACCGTGAAGCGGAGCGAATCGCGGCCGATTTTGCCACCAAAGGCTGCGAAGACATGCCGCATCTTGAAACGCGCCAAAACAAAAGCCGGCAATTTCCCGTTCAGTTCGCCACGAAGCTGCGGGCGCCGGTGCACAGGTTCGGCGCACGTGCCACAGCTCCGCACGCCACTCCTCTAACCAATCCGCGCGCCGCCCGGCGGGGACGACAAGAGAAGCAACGCGGAGAAGAACAAGTTGCGAGCGGCGGCAGGCAGATTCAACAGGAGGCGTCATAGAGATTGTGCCTCCTCAGAGGGAATGAGTCTGGTGAGCAGCGGATAACGCTTGCGCGAGGCTTGAAGCGTGACCCTTCCGGCGGGAGTGAGCTTGTAGTACTTTCTGGGCGGCCTCTGCTCGGCGTCGGCGATGGACTGGCGCTCCCAGTGCGAGCGAATCAGCTCATCGCGCTCCAGACGGCGCATGGCCGGATAGACGGTTCCGCTGGGCAGCCCAGTCATCTCCATGATGCTGAAGCCGTAGATGAATCCGGCGTCAACCGCCTGAAGGACCATCGCCGCCGTGTGCGAAAGTTTTGCTTCCGAGGCCATAGCGAATTGTACCTATGTAGCGATCTACTTGACAACGCCATATATCGATTGCTACATAGGGTATAAGGTGAGCCGTGCTGGAACTCAAAAACCTTTATCGAAGCTTCCGGACAATTCCCGCGATTGTGGATGTGAGCTTTAAGGTTGCGCCGGGCGAAATTGTGGGATTTCTGGGGCCGAATGGCGCGGGCAAATCGACTACGGTGAAGATCATCACCGGGATGTTGCGGCCGGACGATGGGCACGTTTTCTTCGAGGGCCATGATATTCGCGAAGACATGGTGGCGTTTCGCAGGGTCCTCGGCTACGTTCCGGAAGAGGCGCATCTCTACAGCTACCTTTCGGGGTTGGAATATCTGCAACTGGTGGGGAGACTGCGCGGACTTGGGGAATCGCCGATCGAGGCCAAGGCAACCGGACTGCTGAGGCTTTTGAACCTTGAGTCGTGGCAATACTCACCCATCTCCACTTATTCGAAGGGAATGCGGCAGCGCGTGCTGATTGCCGCAGCCCTGCTGCACGATCCGAAACTTCTCATCTTCGATGAACCGCTGTCGGGGCTGGATGTGATTTCGGCGCGGCTGTTCAAAGACCTGCTTGAAATGCTGGCGGCGCAAGGCAAAGCCATCCTCTACATCTCGCACGTGCTGGAAGTGGTGGAGCAGATTTGCAATCGCGTGATTGTGATTGCGAAGGGCAAGATTGTTGCCGACGCGCGGCCCGCGGATCTTGCGAATCTGATGAGCCTGCCGAACCTGGAGAGTGTGTTTGCGCAACTGGTGCAGCAGCAGGACACACGCGCGCTTGCGCAAGAGATTGTCGAGGTGATGCGGAGTGGCCATTCGTGAGGAATTCCAGCGGCTCCTGATGATGTCGGAGCCGGAAGCGCTCTCATTGAACGCGCAGGCGGCATTGGGCGAGGCGCAGAAGGAGCGCAGCCAGTTTTCGCTGCTGGTGCATCATTTTCTTGAGCGATTCTTCAACCACGAAACTGCTTCACCCGACGGCGATGCCAAAGCGAGGCTGGTGCTGATCGCTTTTGCAGTTGGGCTTCCGGAGTTGGTGGTTGCGATGTATTTGTGGCCCGTGTACCACCCCTTTATGGGATGGCCGCCGGGTTCGCATGGAGGCCGGCCGCCCTATTGGCTGCAGGTGAATCATCACTTATTTTTCGTACTCTATTCGTTCGTGGCCATCGGCATTGTGACGGTCTTTGAGTGGGATCTTTTCTTTCCCGACCTGGTTGACATCAATGTTCTGACGACATTGCCGGTGCCGAATTTCAGGCTGTTTCTGGCGCGGGTTGCCGCTATCGGCGTGCTTATCGCCGCATTCTTGTTCGATGCGAATGTCGTGGCGCCAATCGTTCTTCCAGCCGCCATCGATCCACCCAATCTGCTGCGCTTTATGACGGGTCACATCGTGGCAGTTATCGGCAGCGGTTTATTTGCAGCGATTTTTATTCTGGCCCTGGAAGGCGTACTGCTTTCCATTCTTGGGGAACGGCTGTTCCGCAAGCTTTCACTCTTGATTCAGGGACTGTTCATTACGGTTCTGCTGATGCTTTTGCTCCTGTTTCCGGTGCTATCGAGTGCAGTTCCCGCGATGCTCCAGTCCGGCAGTGGATATACGCTTTGCTTTCCTCCGTTCTGGTTTCTGGGCATCTATCAACGGCTGATGGAGGGTCCGGCTGCGCTGCCGGTGTATACCAGGCTCGCGCAAATTGGATGCATGGCCCTGCTTGCGACGGCGGGGCTGGCCGCGCTCGCCTACCCGATTGCCTATATCCGCAGGGTGCGGCAACTGGTTGAAGGGCCGGGAGCGCGAGCAAAGTGGAAGTGGGCGGCAATCCCGCTGCATAAGGTGCTGGACGCAACAGTGGTGCGGACTCCGGTTCGGCGCGCCGTGTTTCACTTCATCAGTCAAAGCCTGCTGAGGGTGCAGCGTTATCGCATCTATCTTGTTTTGTATGGGGGCGCCGGTCTTTCGGTCGTGGTTGCCGCCGTTCTGCGGCTGGTTGTGGTGCATCGAGAGATTCGCGTGGAGATTTCGCCCGATGGGGTGAGAGCGGCGATTGGAATTCTGGCGTTCTGGGTCATCGCCGGACTGCGCATGGCGTTCGTTTCTCCCGGCAATCAGCAGGGAAGCTGGGTGTTTCGCTTCGTCCACGGCAGGCCTCCGCAATTTGCAACGGCTATGCACGAGTTGCTGGCCGCGAAAACATGGGCGCTGCTGTGGGGGCTCATTGTTACGGTGGGGGCGTGTGTTGCATTCCGCGCGGTGGCTCCGCCGCAACTTCTTACGAGGGCGGCTACGGCGAGCCAGTTGCTGATTGCTGCCGGAATGTGCCTGCTGCTCGCCGATGTTCTCTTCCTGAACGTGAGAATTGTGGCCTTCACGGGCGAGCCAGCGAGAGAACAGCCGGGGCTGGCCGCATCGCTGCTGAAGTATTTCGCTTTCGTGCCGGGTGCGGCAGCGCTTCCGGTGATTGCGGAGCCATGGATTGAAATGAGCATGAAGCATTTCGTCCTGGCCGTGGCAGCAATTGCAGCGGCTCATCTGGCGCTGCGCGGCCGCCATCGCAGAGTCATCAGGGAACACTGCAATATGCCGGCACTTGAAGAGGGAGAAGAGGATTTCCCGATGAAGCTCGGGCTGCGTTATTGAAGGAGAATTTGTGACGCCAGAACAGGAGACGGGGTGAGGGAGGAGCGCGCGGCAAAGCGAGCCGGCTTTTCTGAAATCCCCGGGTTTCAGAATCGAGATCTGGAGCGCACGTGCTGTTGGGTTGGGACGGCAGTTACGGGGGAAATAAGGAAAAGGCGGATAGAAATGTGTCAATGACACTTGACATGTCTGAATGGTTTATGTAATGTTTACTTATCATATTGTAAAGGAAACCAATCACTAACCGGTTAACTGAAAATCAAGCCGTGCGACTTGTCGGGAATCGCAGCATTGCCAGTGCCACTCTTGTTTTCCTGTTCGCCTTTGTTGCTGCTGCATCTTTTCGCCTGCTGCACCTGCATGGAGTGTTGGCGTATTTGGTGGCGATTCTGCCGGCGGTGCTGATTTTCTGGCTCTTCGTTGCCGTCGCGATGCCGGTGGTGCGGCGGAGGTACCGATGAAGGTCGCAACGATTTCAAGCCGGCAATTCGACATTGTCCATCTGCAGAGGAGTCCATCATGGGTCCACACGTCAGCAGTCCAGCAAGGTATCGATTAGAAGATCGAATCCTCTTTGTTTTTGTGCCGTTGGTTTTTCTTTTCCTGATCATGCAATTCAGTTTGTCGCATTTTCATTTGCACCCAAAAGGAGTTTGGGCTGTTCTTTGTGGCGCGGTGGCGTCGTTGCCGTTCATTGCCGCGATTTTCAGCGCCGGGCTTTACCTTGCGGAAGAGAAGGATGAGTTTCAGCAATCTCTTTGCGTGCAAGCGATTCTTTGGGGTTTTGGTGTGACCGCGTGCGTGGCGCTCGTTTGGCTTGCTCTCGGGATGTTCATTCATGTTCCGCAAATGAATTTCGTTTCGGGTGTGTTTCTGTTCGAACTGGTGTTTGTCGTGTCATTCTGGGTGGCGCGCTGGAGGTACCGGTGAAGAACCGCCTGAAGGTTCTGCGCGCGGAGCGGGACTGGTCGCAGGCGGACCTGGCGCAACGGCTGGAGGTTTCGCGGCAATCGGTCAACGCGATTGAGACGGGGAAGTTCGATCCGAGTCTGCCGCTGGCGTTCAAGCTGGCGCGGCTGTTCGAGAGGCGGATTGAAGAGATATTTGAAGACAGTGGACAGTGATCAGTGGTCCGGTGTTCGGGTGTGCGGAGGGTCGTGAGATCCCACCCTAGCGACAAAAACGGACACGTCGCGAGGGTGGGGCACCCGGGATAGTGGATGGCGAGTCTGTGATGAACCCACCCTAAACGCCGCTGGCGCGACGTTTAGAATGGGGCACCCTGGATCGTGGATGGCGAGGCTGTGAGGAGCTCACCCTAAACGCCGCTGGCGCGACGTTTAGAATGGGGCACCCTGGATCGTGGATGGCGAGGCTGCGAGGAGCCCACCCTAAACGCCGCTGGCGCGACGTTTAGAATGGGGCACCCTGGATCGTGGATGGCGAGGCTGCGAGGAGCCCACCCTAAACGCCGCTGGCGCGACGTTTAGAATGGGGCACCCTGGATCGTGGATGGCGAGGCGGGTTATTTGCCGGTGTAGATGACGTGCCAGATGGAGCGGGAGCCGTCGTCGGAGACGAAGAGCGAGCCGTCGTTGGCAACGGCGACGCCGACGGGCCGGCCCCAGACATCGCCGTCGCCATTGCCCACGGTGAATCCGGTGAGGAAGTCTTCATACTCGCCGGTGGCGTGGCCGTCGCGCATGGGCAGGCGGATGACTTCATAGCCGGCGCGCTGGGCGCGGTTCCATGAGCCGTGCTCGGCAGCGAAGGCATCGCCTTTGAACTCGGCGGGGAACTGCGAGCCCTCGTAGAAGGTCATCTCGAGCGAGGCGAAGTGAGGCTCGAGAAGGATGTCGGGCGTGATGACTTTGCCGCGTAGCTCGGGGTGCTTGCCTTCGAGGCGCGGATCTTGTTTACCTCCGCCCACCCCCATATACCACCAGGGCCAGCCGTAGAAGCCGTGCTCCTGGACGTGGGTAATGTAGTCGGGGACTAGGTTGTTGCCGAGCGCATCGCGTTCATTGGTGGAGCACCAGAGCTCGCCGGTGGTGGGATTGATGGCTTCGCCGACGCAGTTGCGCAGGCCCCACGCGTAGATCTCGATGAACTTGCCTTCAGGCGTGAACTCTAGGACATCGGCGCGGTGAAATTCTTCAGGATGCGTGTCGGCGTCATCGACGTTGGAGTGCGAGCCAACGGAGACGAAGAGCTTGCTGCCGTCCTGGGAGAAGGCGAGATCGCGGGTCCAGTGGCCCCCGCCGCGTAGGCGGCCGCCGCTGGGGACGTAAGCGATGTGCTGGGATGGTCCGCGGGCGACCGTGTCGCCGCTGCGATAGGGGAAGCGAAGGACCTCGCCAGTGTCGCCGATGTAGACCCACTGCGGATCGGGTCCGCTGGGATAGAAGGCGATGCCGAAGGGCTGCTCGAGGCCGGAGGCGAAGACGGAGACTTGTTTGGCTTTGCCGTCGGGGCCAACTCCGCGGAAGACCTTGATTTTGCCGGAGCCGCTTTCAGCGAGGAAGAGGTCGCCGTTGGGCGCGACGCGAATGAGGCGGGGGTTGTCGAGATCGGAGGCGTAGAGCTCGACCTTGAAGCCTTTGGGTGCGATGGGCCAGGCGTTGGCGGGGCGGGGAACGATGCTGGGGCCGTTGTCAACTGATTGGTCGGGCGCGGGTGCGGGCAGGTCGGCTACGGTGAGGTGACGGCGGATGCCGGGCGCCTCATGCGCTGCGTCGGTGAATGCGGCCTGTCCGGTGAGGACCGGGTGCGTGGGGACGGCCTTGGCTGCGTCAGCGGATTCGGCGGCGGCGCGGGGTGAGGCCGCGAATACGTATACAAAGGCAAGGAGTCCAACGGAGGCTGCGGCATTGAGGAAGCGATGGGAGTCTGTCATGAGACCTCTCGATGAAGTGGGTTGCGGCGGTTCTCCAAATACTATGAGTCGTTTCCGGCGCCGCTCAAGGCGGCTTTTTCTTGATGAAAATGCCACTTTGCGATCGTGCTTCGACCAACACCAATTGGGGAACCGCTCAAGGGGGCCGGAACGAAGTTCCAACTTCAACTATAGACTGGCGAGAAAGCTGGCGGGGAGAGTGGCAGTGATAACGATTCGCTCGCCGTGCTGAGTGACTTCAGCGGTTTTGAGGAGTTCCTGCAGGAGCTGGTTGGTTTTGGAGTTGGCCTGGGGGAGAGAGATGGCTCGGGCGAGCGTGACGAGAGTGGCGAGGGCAGCGGACTCCGTGGTGGCGTCGGACTCGCTGGGGGCAATATCTTCAACGCGCAGTCGGACAGAGACGAGCGCACCGGGCACGGGGAGCGCAGGGGCGATGCTGGCGATGATGGTGGAGTCTGGCTCGATGGGCAGCGCGAAGCCGAGGACGTGAATGGCGCCGCTCTCAGTGAAGGGGAGGCCGATTTGGCCGACACCCCAGGCGACGGAGAGCAGAGGCACCTCGTGAAAGTGCTGCTGGAGCAGCGTGGAGCCGGAGAAGGGGAGCGCGGCGGTGCGATGGCGGTCGAGGATGGAGTGAATCTGCTCTGAGGTTGGGGTGTTGGAGACGGCCACCATGTCATACCCGATGCGCGTGACGCGGACTGTACGGTTCTGAGACGTGAGGTTGTAGATGGTATGGCCGTCGTAGGTTTCGCGCGAGGTGGCGTTGGCTTCAAGCCAGTCGTTGAGGCGCTTGCCGGTGATTTTGCCGACCAGGACCATGGAGTAGGCCACGGGGCCGTTAGGACCGTTGGGGTCGGGCATGCGGTGGATGCCGATGGCTACCTGGTCAAGATCGCGCTCCCAGTCGAAGCCAGTGCCATCAATGAACTTCTGGTAGTCGGGGGCATGCTCGAGGGGCTTGATGTCCTTATGAAAAAGGGCCCGGACGGGCTTGAGGTCGATATAGATGATGCCGTCAGACTCCGGTAGAAGGCGGGCGGCTTCTGGCGGGGCCTTGGAGCGCAGGAAGACGGCAACGGCCAGCAAAAGCAGGACCGCGGCGACGATGAGGAGCGTTCTGCGGGTGCGTCGGTTCATTGCGACGGTCGATAGGAGCCGTCAGGAATGAGCGTAGCATCCCTGGGCGGGGCGAGGTGACGCGCGGTGAGTTTGGCCCTGCGGCGACCGGGCTATTTTGCGGGCGCCTGGGGATCGACGCCGAAGTCGTAAACGACCATGGCGGGCGGAGTTTCCTGCGTGACGCCGGGGATGGCGGCGACAAAGGCATATTCTCCCGGCTTCAAGTCGGCGGAGGGCGTGATCTTGTAGACGCTTGAGCGGATGCGATCGGTGGTGAAAGCGACGGCTTTTTTCTGGTCAGCGCCGATGCTGCCGCCTGTAATGCCTACGCTTGCGATGACCGTTTCGCGATCGTCTTTCTGCTCATCGAGCAATTGGAGGGAAAACTGGTTAGGGCTGGAGACCATGGGGAATCCGCCGAAGGCTGCGAAGCTGCTGGTGTCGGGAAAGTACATATAGAAGACGGGGCGATTCTGGGTGGTGCGTAACGCCGCGTGGGGGCCTGGAATCTGGGCCTTCAACTTCATTTTGGCGGCGCCGAAGGAAAACGCGGCTCCCATTAAATTGGAGACCTTCATCGCGGATTCGCCTACGCGATCGATAAACACCATTTTTGGTTTGCCGTCGGGAGCGCCGGCCATGAGGTAGACGCCGGCATCGTGCGGAGCCATCGGGTCGTCAGGATCGTCGGGCGCGGGGGGAGGCGCGGCAATGTACGGGGCCCTTGGATGGGCGAGAGCATTCATGCGGTTGATGATTGCCAGGACCACCGTATCGTGAACGCCGGCGTTCTTGAGGGCGATGACGCCGTCGGTGGATGTGTCGAATGAACATGGCGAGGCGTTGATCATGCCGATGATGACGCTGTCGGAGACGCCGGCGCTTTGCAGCTTGACGACAGCGTCCGAATTCATGGTTTGCTGGGCGGTTTGTTGCGCGATGAGGAACGGGCAAAAGGTGAGAAACAAGAAGGCAATGAGATGCTTGCGCATTTAGGAACTCCGTGCGATCCGCGTGGAAAGTGCGGACTCTGAATTGCAAGGAAATGATGCATCCGGCGGGGTGTTATTGCAAGGGACGGATGCGTGGGGCGGGGGGATGAGGAGCGAGCAGCGCGGAGGCCGGTGCCAGGATTTCGCCGCGTTCTAAACGGGGAAAGGTCCGTCGTGAACCGAGACGGACCTTGAAGCGCCAGTCTGCCTTTACTTCAGGCAGTCTGATCGGGAATGTTTTCCTGGCTAACCTGGCTTGACTCTATTCGGGAACGCTTACGGTATAGACCTTCCCACCGCTGGCCATATTCGAACTGGCATAGGAGCCAGGCGGCAGGAGACCGTATTCGCCCTTGCCGACTGACTGGTCGAGGGTGATCTGGTAGACGCGAGGGGCGATCTTGACGGATTGGAACTGGACGCCGTCGCGAGTAGCGCCACCGGAGGAGTGAAAAACGCCGCCCGTCATGGAACGGAACTCGCGTGAGTTACCGCTTTCGCGAAGACGCAATAGCTGATATTCGGTGATTTCGGTTCCTTCAGGAACATAAACCGCCAGGATGACCGGAAATGTCGCGATTATTTTGGCGGTCTTGCCTGGAATATGGCCGTTCACGTCACCCTTGACTAGCCCGTCGCTGGCAATGCTCTTCAGAACGCCGCCGGTCTTGAAATTCACGATCTCGGGCATCAACGCGAGCCATGCACCGTGCTTGTCTCTCAAGTAGACGCCGACGTCATCGATGCCGGCGGGGCGTGCGGTGGGCGCGGGAGCCGCAGAGACGGGAGGCGGCGTTGCCGGAGCCGCTGCCTTGCTGACGATCGCAGCGATGACTTTGTCACTGGCGCCTGCAGTCTTAAGGGCGATGATGGCATCGGCGGAGGTGTCATATGCGCCGGGCGAGCTACTAATCGTGGTGACGATCAGATCGTCGGAAAGCCCCGCCTTGACCAGCTTGATGACGGAGTCGTTGTTCATGGCCTGCTGGGCGATGAGAAATGGGCAAAATACAAAGAATAAAAACGTGAAGACGCACTTACGCATTGCCGCTTCTCCTTACCGTTGCGAACGGGAAAAACTGTTTTAGGGTAGCACAGGAATGATGGACCTAAACTCCGGTTTCTGCAAGAGAACTATGGTTTGCGGGTGACGCAGTTGCTTGATTTGCAGGCAGGTGATCGAGCGAAACCGAGGAATAACGCAGGCAGAGGCTAAAGCCCAAATTGATTTGCGGCACATGCGGCATGATTAGTGGCCCTGTCCTGATACAAGACTCGCCACGAGGGAGTTTCTCTTTTCGATTCGGCGAGTGATTTCGTGCCATGTGACAAGGCAAATCTACGAAACGATGAGCAACAGGGAAGGGCGCGTGAAAACATCCACCGAGATGCAGAGGGCGGCGGGTGCTTGTTGCGTCTTTCTGTTAAGCCGTGTGAAGCGGGCCTGGCCGGATGCGAGCGGCGGCGGTGGTTTTGGGTTTTTTCCGCGTTTGCTCGGGGTGCGCAGCTATGCTAACCTTGATTTCTGTGCCGTGTACGCGGAAAGTAGGAGTGTGTCCGCGTATTTTTCGGGCCGCCGGGCAGGTTTCCGGCGGGTAAAGAGCTGGCGTAGCTCAGCTGGTAGAGCATCTGATTTGTAATCAGAGGGTCGGGGGTTCAAATCCCTTCGCCAGCTCCACAAGACGGAGACCGGAACGGAAGACTGAAGCGGCAAGGATGTACCGGCGGGCAGCTATTTTCTTAGGACGCCGGGTTTCAACTCCGCGGTAATTCCACTGAGTTGCATACTCCGAAGGTTCCGGGGACTCTCCGGCGTCGCGGCGTGGGCGGAAGAAGTTCAGATGAGGCGGGGTTGTGGTAAGGAAGTTGGTTCCCCACCCTAGCGGCAAAAGACGCCGTTAGAATGGGGCACCCGGACTTAGTAAGTTGGGCACAGGTGGCCGAGCGGTTAATGGCAGCAGACTGTAAATCTGCCGCTCCTTGCGAGCTACGGAGGTTCGAATCCTCCCCTGTGCACCAGAAAAGCAGGGAACAAGGTATCGAGGGAACCAGGGACCAGTGGGTAGAGGGCAGTGAAGAGCTCCGAAGCGGATTTAGACCGAAAGTTCTGGGCGGCTCTGGGGATGTTTGCAGTTTTGGCAGTGCTGGTCTACTTCACCATAGACGCGGTCGAGGTGAGGGTATTTAGCCGGCCGGTGGATCTGAGGCTGGCTGTATTTCTCGTTATTGGTTTGTTTGCGGTCAGGACAGTCCTGGCCCATCGCGCAGAGAAGATACGCAGGGCTGGGGAGAAAGACAGTTGACAGCGAATTGCTGAAGGCTGGTTTTAGGGTTTATCGGGCTGATGTAGCTCAGTTGGTAGAGCACTCCCTTGGTAAGGGAGAGGTCACCAGTTCAATCCTGGTCATCAGCTCCAGAAATACCGTGATTCGTGGATTGTGATTCGTGAATCGTTGACGGCGCTCATACACGACTCACGAACTACGTTTCACGATTTTGCGGGCGGGAGTAACTCAGTGGTAGAGTCACAGCCTTCCAAGCTGTTGGTCGCGGGTTCGATCCCCGTCTCCCGCTCCAAAGGCCAGCTTCTAGCTTCTAGCTTCTAGCTGATGCAGCGGCGGATCAGAATGATGTGGTAAGCGCGGGCTGGGTGTGGCTAGAAGTTACAGGCTATTTTTGAGGATTGAGAATGTTTGAGCAGGCAGCGATTGCGGTTCGGGATGAGCAGGGATACACGAAGCTCCATGCCCTGATTGACGGGGTGTTTGACGCGCGCGATGTGGAGGTCTTTCTGAATCGGGTTCGCAAGTCCAAGCTCAGGATCCGGGATTATGAAGGGATTCTGGAGCGCGGTCTGCTGGGCAAGGACGCGATCGGGCTCTACAAGGCGCTGCCGGTAAGCGATCAGGCGTTGACGCGCGAGCGGTATTTGCGGCTGGTGGAAGCGGTGCCGCTGGAGTTGAGGCAGAGGTACTACAGGCAGTACGCGTATTACTGAGAAAGACAGTGGTCAGTGGACAGTGATCAGTGGTCAGTTGGGAACGTGGTGGACTGAGCGACTGAGGGGCAAAAGCGAACTGACAGCTGAAAGCTGGTTTTGAGTTTTGGGGCTGGAGCCGGACCGCCGGCGCCCCGATGAGCAACAGGCAGTACAAGCGATGAAAGGGATTCGGAACTTTTATGGCGAAGGAAAAGTTTGATCGTTCGAAGCCGCACGTGAACGTGGGCACGATTGGACACATCGATCACGGCAAGACGACGTTGACGGCGGCGATCACGAAGGTATTGCAGAAGCACAACCCGAAGAACGTGTTTCGCTCGTTCGACTCGATCGACAATGCGCCCGAAGAGCGGGAGCGCGGCATTACGATCGCGACGGCGCACGTGGAGTACGAGACGGCGAACCGTCACTACGCGCACGTGGACTGCCCGGGTCACGCGGACTACATCAAGAACATGATCACGGGCGCGGCGCAGATGGACGGAGCGATTCTGGTGGTTGCGGCGACGGACGGACCGATGCCGCAGACCAAGGAGCACGTTCTGCTGGCCCGCCAGGTAGGCGTGCCCTGCATCGTGGTGTTTCTGAACAAGTGCGACGCGGTGGAAGACGAAGAGCTGACGGACCTGGTGGAGATGGAAGTGCGCGAGCTTCTGTCGAAGTACCAGTTCCCTGGCGACGACGTGCCGGTGATCCGCGGGTCGGCGCTGGGCGCGCTGAACGGCGAGGCGAAGTGGGAGGCGAAGATCGACGAGCTGATGGAGGCGGTAGACAAGTATGTACCGCGTCCTGACCGCGCGGTGGATCAGCCGTTCCTGATGCCGATTGAGGATATTTTCTCGATCTCGGGGCGCGGCACGGTGGTGACGGGCCGGATCGAGCGCGGCAAGGTGAAGGTGGGCGAGAACGTAGAGATTGTCGGCTTCCGTGAGACGCGCACGACGGTGTGCACGGGCGTGGAGATGTTCAAGAAGCAACTGGACGAGGGGATGGCCGGGGACAACGCCGGGATCCTGCTGCGCGGCACGCCGAAGGAAGACGTGGAGCGGGGGATGGTGCTGGCCAAGCCGGCGTCGATTACGCCGCACACGACCTTCAAGAGCTCGGTGTACGTGTTGAGCAAGGAAGAGGGCGGCCGCCATACGCCGTTCTTCAAGGGCTACCGGCCGCAGTTCTACTTCCGCACGACGGACGTGACGGGAGTGGCGGAGCTGCCGGAGGGCGTAGAGATGGTGATGCCGGGGGACAACGTGGAGTTGAAGATCGAATTGATCACGCCGGTGGCCATGGAGAAGGGATTGCGGTTCGCGATTCGCGAAGGCGGCAGGACGGTGGGCGCAGGCGCGATCTCGGAGATTATCAAGTAGACGTTGATCGTGAATCGTGGGCCGTGTTTCGTGAATCGTGAATCGTAAACGCGGGTAAGCCGCTACGGCACGAAACACGAATCACAAATCACGAAATACGAAGAGGGAAAAGAAATGCGGGAAATTATTACGATGGAATGCACGACGTGCAAGGAGCGAAACTACTCCACGACGAAGAACAAGAAGACCGTGACGGGTCGTTTGGAGTTGAAGAAGTTTTGCAAGCGCTGCCGCAAGCACCAGGTGCATAAGGAAGCGAAGTAGCGAGAGAGAACAGAGATTAGAGAGCAGAGATCAGGAAACGTGGCCGGAAGTTGAATATGGCGACTGGCAGCCGCAAGACAAGAACTGATCTCTGGTCACTGACGTCTGATCTCTACATAGGGGCGTAAGCTCAACGGCTAAACTGCCGGTCTCCAAAACCGGACTTGGGGGTTCGAATCCCTCCGCCCCTGCCAGATTAGGAAGACCAGGGAGTAGAGAATAGGGTATAGGGAGTAAGAGCCTGTTCAGTGTTCTCTCATAAGAAGGGTTGGAAGCATGGCGACGAAGACGGCAATGGAGAAAGGCGACGCGCGGTCGCAGAAGCGGCAGGAACCGGGCGCCCTGGCTGAATTTGGGGGTGGGGCATTGGGCAAATGGACTGAGTTTACGACCTTTCTGCGCGATGTGCGCGCTGAGATGCGGAAGGTAGTTGCGCCCGGTTGGAAGGAAGTGAAGGTGACGACCGGCGTAGTGATCGTCGCGACCTTCCTCTTTGGGCTGTTCTTCTTCATCGTAGACAACATTTTCAATGCCGCCATCATGGGGCCGCATGGGATATTGAGCAAGCTCGGTGCAGGGCAGTAGCGGGCTCAAGCCGGGAGATGAGAGCAGAATGGCAGATGAGACGGAACAAACCGTAGAAGTGCAGGGAGCCGAAGGCGAGGCGCAGCCGCCCGAGGGGGGAGCGCCGCCGAACGAGGGAGCAGCGGAGCGGAATCCGAACTTCAGGTGGTACATTCTGCACGCCTACTCGGGATTTGAACGCAAGGTGCGCGAGTCCATTGAGGGCCGCGTGCAGGCATTCGGCCTGAAGAGCCGCGTGGGTCGGGTGATGATTCCCACCGAGCCGGTGACGGAGATTTTCAACGGCAAAAAGCGGACGGTGGAGCGAGTGTTTTTGCCCGGTTACGTGCTGGTGGAGATGGAACTGGACAACGAACTTTGGCACGTGCTGAAAGACACGCCCAAGGTGACAGGATTTTTAGGCACCGGCGACAAGCCGGTGGCGCTGAGCGAGGAAGAGGTGAGTTCGATCCTGTTCCGCTCAGAGACGTCCAAAGAGAAGCCGCGGATGAAGCTCAAGTTTGAGAAGGGCGAGCAGGTGCGGATCACCGATGGACCGTTTGCCAACTTCAACGGCGTGGTGGACGAGATTAACGAAGATCGCGAGACACTGAAGGTGATGGTGACGATCTTCGGACGCTCGACACCGGTGGAACTGGAGTTTGGCAAAGTGGAGAAGATTGAGTAGTGCAGCTTCTAGCTACTAGCTTCTAGCTTCTAGCCGACGGCCTACCTAGCTGGCTCCGGTTTGAGGTGAACGGTAGAAGGGCAATACCAAAATTTGCAAAGAAATGACCAGCGAATAGCTAGAGGCTAGGAGCTAAAAGCTGGTTCTGAAGGAATGACTATGGCACCTCCGAAGAAGATTACCGGCTATGTGAAGCTGCAGATCGAGGCCGGGAAAGCGACGCCGGCGCCGCCGGTTGGACCGGCGCTGGGACAGGCGCAGGTGAACATTATGGAGTTCTGCAAGCAGTTCAACGCGAAGACGCAGAACAAGGAGATGGCCGGGCTGATTATTCCGGTCGTCATCAGCGTTTATGCCGATCGCACATTCAGCTTTGTGACCAAGACGCCTCCGGCGGCGGTTCTGCTGAAGAAGGCGGCGGGGATTGACAAGGGCTCGGGCACGCCGAACAAGGAAAAGAAGGGCAAAGTGACTGAGAAGCAGGTGCGCGAGATTGCGACGCAGAAGATGCCGGATTTGAATGCATCCTCAGTTGAGTCGGCGATGAAGAGCATCAAGGGAACAGCGCGATCGATGGGGATTGAAGTGGTGGGGTAAGCGGCTGCTTCGGTTTTGGAATGATAGAGGGCCCTCTGCGATGCGGAGGGCTTTTTTGTTTGAGTCGTGAGAGGTCTGCGAGCAGTTCCACCGGCTCCGCTTCTCACCAAACTTTGGCGAGATTGGAAAGGCTTTGGCGATAGTCGTCTTCGCCGATTCTGCTGCGCACGCCAAATTGCTCAAGCAAAATCATCAGCTCACCTGCGGACAGTCCGGCGACTTTCGCGGCTCTTTCGAGGGAGGCTTCGCCCTTTCGGTATTTCTCTACGGCGAGAAGGATTCTGCCGCGCGTCACGAGGTCGCGAACGGCCTTCGACAGATCGCTTCGCTCTTCGCACCAGAATCGCCACAGCCATCGAAAACGGTAAGTGGACCGGACAAAATCTGCGCGCCGGTTTCACGGCGGCATATTCCGCGGGCGCTGCATTCGTACAGCCGTTTTTAATGCTTCACGGAGATTTGTTTATCCGATGCTTACGTCCCGGATGGTTGCATGCCGGCGATTTCGACTTCGAGGCCGCCGTAGTCGGGGTGGTCGTTTTCTCGGATGCGGTAGGCGAGATCGATGAGGCTGCCCTGGGCGAGGCGGAGCTCGATGGCGCGCTCGGCGAGGTTCCAGCCGACGGCACGAATGGAACCGGCTGGCGCGGCAGTCGCGGATGTGGATCCGTTGGACGATGTGCTGGATTGCTGCGCGAGATCGAGCGAGAGGTGACGGCCCTTCATGATGCGCGGCGCAGCGAGCAGGAGCGCGCGGCGTGCGATGAAGATGGGCTCGGGATTGCCGTGGCCGAGGGGCTCAAGCTTACGCAGCCAGCCGGCGAGGACGGGCGTGATGCGGTCGAGCGGCAGTTCAGCATGAATGCGCAGGAGGCGCTCGGGCTCGCGCGCGGCGAGGTGTTCCTCGGCATAGAGGCGAAGGCGGCGCTTGAGATCGGGTAGCTTTTCCGCGGGGAGCGCGAAGCCGACGGCGAAGGCGTGGCCTCCGAAGCGGGTGAAGAGATCGGCGCAGGATTCAATCGCGGCGAGAAGAGGGAAGCCATCGACGGAGCGGCCGGAGCCGTGAGCAATGCGGCCTTGGGGTCCATCTTCAATACTGATGACGATGGCAGGCTTGGCAGTACGTTCGACGACACGCGAGGCCAGGATGCCGATGACGCCGCGATGCCAACCGTCGCCGTCGATGACGAGCAGGCGGTCAGCGGCGATTTCGGAGTCGGATTCGAGACGGGCTTCGATGACGGTGAGAGCGGCAGCTTCGACATCGCGGCGCTCGCGGTTGAGGCGCTCGAGCTTGGTGGCAAGCTCGGCGGCACGATGGGAGTCGCGTGTGGTGAACAGCTCGATGACGTCAGAGGCGACGTCCATGCGGCCCGCGGCGTTGATGCGCGGCGCGAGACGGAAGGCGACATCGAAGCCGGTGAGCTGTTTGGCGGCGGGATCGAGTGCGGCGGCGGCGAACAGGGCGCGGAGGCCAGCGCCGATGGGACGACGCAGTTCGCGCAGGCCAAGGGCGGCGATGGTGCGGTTTTCTCCGCGAAGGGGAACCGCGTCGGCAATGGTGGCGATGGCGGCCATTTTGAGAAAGCTGGGGAGAGTTTTTTCGCGCGCGCGTTCCGGATCGCGTTGCTCGAGAAGCGCCTGCGCGAGCTTGAAGGCGATGGCTGCACCGCAGAGAGATTTTTCAGGGTAGGTGCAGCCGGGCTGATTGGGATTGAGGATGGCTAGCGCTACGGGAACGGCGTCGTGGGCATCAGGCAAGTGGTGATCGGTGATGATGAGGTCGAGGCCGAGGCGGCGGGCGGTTTCAGCTTCAGCGAAGGCGCGCATGCCGGTGTCAACGGTGATGACGAGGCGGACGCCGTCAGCGTGGGCAGACTCGAGGACGTTGGATTGCATGCCGTAGCCGTCGCGGAGGCGATGGGGAACATGGAAGCGAGCGATGCCGCCAAGCATTTCAATGGCGGTCTTGAGAAGGACAACGGCGACGGTGCCGTCGACATCGTAGTCGCCATAGAGGAGGACGGGCTCGCGGACGGCGATGGCGCGGCCGAGGCGCTCGACGGCTGTAGTCATGCCGAGCATGAGGAAGGGATTGTGAAGGTGTGCGGGCTCGGGATTGAGGAAGGCGAAGGCCTCTCCGGCCGTGGTGATGCCGCGCGCAACTAGCAGTTCGGCCAACACGGGCGGCAGGCGCGCTTCGTGCGCGAGAGCGGCGGATTGGGCGGATCGATCAGGGTGCGACTCGGGGAAGAGCCAGCGCTGGGGCGGGAGAGAACGCCGATTGACGATGGGGTGGTTCGCGGCCCCGGTGACGCCTGCCAGATCGGCCACCGTTGTCTACTCGTCCTCGTCGTCGTGCGATTGCGCCTCGTCGATAACGATGTCGTGAAAGCTTTCGATATTTTCGAGCAGGGCCTGGTAGCGCTCGTACCACTCAGTGGTGGTTTCGTGCAGGAAGACCACGCCCTGGTAGATGAAGCCGAGCTGAATGTAGCCCAGCATTCCCGAATACTTGCGCAGCCACTTGGCTTCAACCAGCTCGGTGGCTTCTTCATCGGGGAAGTTCATCTCGCCGGCTTCTTCAATGAGGGCGTCGAGCTCTTCACGTTCCAGCGTCATCTCGCTGAAGGTGACGAAGGGCGCGCCAGCGTGCTTGGCCATCTCAACGAAATCTTTCCATGCGTCGGGATTGCCGCGGTCTTCCCAGAGGACGGAAGGAACGTCGTCTGTAACGTATCCGGGGAGGCGGTGCAGGCCGTGGCCCTCGATAAAGGCCACCATGTCGTCTTTCAGCGAGAGTAGATTGTCAGTGCTCATAGTCAAACACTCATTTTCGCAGATGGGGGTGGGCCGGGCGGTGGGAATCTTTTTGGGGTGTGGCGGCGGGTGGCGATGGCAGGCGGAAGATGGCCGGCGCGCCGGACGCTGAGTTGCAGAAAGATTGCGCGGAGCGGGTGAGGCGTTACTCTGAAAGGGTCCAACCAGAGGAGGATTTCCGCTTGCCAGCTTTTGAACGCCACGTCTTCGTATGCCACAACATTCGCCCCGCCGATGCGCCTCGGCCTTCGTGCACGACAGATGGAAAAAGTGACCTGCACACGCGGCTGCAGCAATTGAGCCGGGAGGCCGGGCTGGGCGCGAAGGTGCGGATCAACAAATCCGGGTGCCTTGACCAGTGCGAGCACGGGCCAACGGTGGTGGTTTACCCAGATGCCGTGTGGTATGGGAATGTGAGGCCGGAAGATGCCGAGGAGATTGTGACGGAGCATTTGGTGGGCGGGCGGCCAGTCGAGCGGCTGCGGATCGCGGACGAGTGCATTAATACGAAGAGCTGTCCGCACAGGAGCTAAGTGCAGGGAAAAGGGACCAAGGGAACGAGGGAACGAGAAGGCAAGGGATGTAGAGAACAGAGAACAGAGAACAGAGAACAGAGAACAGAGAACAGAGAACAGAGAACAGAGAACAGAGAAGCGAAGTCTCGATGGGCGAAAGTGGCGGGAGAAAGATTTTGCGATGAAGCGCAGGGAGTTTTTGAAGGTGGCGGGAGCGGCTTCGGCTGCGAGTTTGGTGCCGGGCACGATGGCGCAGGCGGGCCGCGGCTGTTTGATCAAGATCGATGTCCGCGATCCTGTAGCCGGCGCACTACCCGTGCAGTGGGCGGCGGAACAACTGCGCGCGGCGCTGGCAGCTAAGGGTGTGTTGTGCCGGATTGCTGAGGGTGGCGAGAAGCTTCGTGGCGCAGCATTCTATGTGCTAGTGAATTCAGAGGAACCGACGTCCGCTGGACTGACGCCGACCGCCAACGCGCCACGATTGCCGGTGTGGCACGGCGACCTGGAGAGTTTTGCGTTGACGCCGATCAGGTATGCCGGGATGCCGGCCACGATTGTTTCCGGGAGCGATGTGCGTGGGTATGTCTACGGTTTGCTTGAGCTGGCAGAGCGAGTGCGGTTCGGCGTCAATTCACTCACTTCTTTGCCACTGACTGCTTTGCACCTGGCGAAGCCGGTGGTAGAGAGGCCCGCGAATGAAGTGCGCAGCGTGGGGCGCTATTTTTGCAGCGAAACGGAAGACAAAGCGTGGTACTGGGACAGGGATTTCTGGCTGGGGTATCTGGATTTGCTCGCGGCGAGCCGGTTTGGCAGATTCTGCCTGGCGTTTGGTTTGGAATACGACTTTCCAAAGGGCGTGACGAGCGACTATCTGCACTTTCCGTATCCGTACCTAGTGGAAGTTCCGGGATATGACGTGCGGGTGATGCAGCTTGCGGACGCGGACGGAAAGGTGCTGGCAGAGCCGCGCGTGGTGAGCGCGGAGGAACGGGCCAAAAACTTCGACGCGCTCAAGTTTATTGCGGTGCAAACTGCTGCCCGGGGGCTGGATTTTCAGCTAGGCATCTGGACGCATGCTTACCAGTGGACCGACAGCCCGCATGCATATCACCGGATCGAGGGGCTGACGCCGGGGACGCACGCAGCCTATTGCCGCGATGCGCTGGCAATCATCCTGAAGACGTGCCCGGAGATCAAAGGGCTGACCATGCGCGTGCACGGGGAGAGCGGGATTCCCGAAGGCAGCTACGACTTTTGGCAGACGCTGTTTGAAGCAATCAAGGGCTGCGGACGCACGGTCGAGATCGACATGCATGCCAAGGGCGTGAACGAGAAGATGATCGACATCGCGGTGGCGACGGGGATGCCGGTGAAGCTGGGGGCAAAGTATTCCGCGGAGCACCAGAGCCTTGGCTACCAGCAGGCGGACATTCGCGCGATGGAGATTCCAAAGGCGGGGCACGAAGGAGCGGGACCGTTCAGCTTGAGCTCAGGCTCGCGCTCGTT
This sequence comes from uncultured Acidobacteriaceae bacterium, assembly GCA_963841095.1. Lineage (GTDB taxonomy): Bacteria > Acidobacteriota > Terriglobia > Terriglobales > Acidobacteriaceae > Telmatobacter. The sequence goes on along the minus strand of CAWJBE010000020.1, from coordinate 45,846 downwards.
TACGCGATATGGATACGCGGATTTTCTCGAAGAGGGAAGCCGCTACAAGCTGTGGTTCCGACTATGGCCGGGGACGCAGCGGCACTTGCTGAGCGCTGATCCGGAGATGGCGGCGGCTTATGGGCGGACCGCGCATTTTTGTGGAGCTGCGGGCCTTGATTTGATGGAGCCGCTGACCTTCAAGGGGCGCGAAGGGTCAGGGAAGCCGGGCGGGCGGTGCGCTTACGCGGATGCGACGCTCAGCCCCAGATACGATTGGCAGAAGTTTGAACTCTACTATCGCGTGTGGGGCCGGAAGCTCTACGATCCCGACGCGAATGCGGAGGCGTGGCAGCGGTGGCTGCGCAGCGAATTTGGAACGGGCGGGACGGCGGTGGAGACGGCGGTGGCCAACGCGAGCCGAATTTTGCCGCTGCTGACTTCTGCGCATCTGCCTTCGGCGTCGAATCACAGCTTCTGGCCGGAGATCTATACCAACATGCCGATTGTGATTGGCAGCGAGCCCTCGCCCTACAGCGACACGCCGACGCCGAAGTGTTTTGGCACGGTAAGCCCGCTCGATCCGCAGACATTTTGCACGATTGTGGACCACGCCTCAGATCTGCTGGCCGGGAGTTGGAGCGCGAGGTATACGCCGATTGAAGTGGCGCAGTGGATGGAGAACTTTGCGGCGGCAGCGAGCGACGCGCTGGCCGAGGCGCACAGGAAAATGACGCGGACGCGGTCTGCGGAGTTTCGCCGGATGGAGGCGGATGTTCTGATCCAGGTGGGGCTGGGACGGTTTTTTGCGGCGAAATTGCGCAGTGGGGTTTTGTTCTCAATTTTCGACCAGTCGGGTGTTCAGCAAGCGGGAGTGCAGGCGCTTGATGAGTACCAACTCGCGCGGGAGGCGTGGGCTGAGATGGCGGCGCAGGCGGTGGTGTATCGCAACGACATTACATATGGAAGCACGCCGATGCGACGCGGGCACTGGAGCGACCGGCTGGCGGCGATGGACAAGGACATTGAGGCGCTGACGGAGCAGGTGCGCGGAGCAAGGGCGGGAGCCTTGTCATCTGCGAACACCCGGCGTGCGGTTGATGCTGCGACCGGCAGCCTGGCGCGGCCTTCAATAGAGAGCGTGCACACGCCGCCGGCAAGCTTTCAGCATGGGGAACCGCTGGCGATTTCCATTTCGATTCCGCAGCAGGCAATAGAACCAGCAGTGGCGTCAATCGCTTTGAATTATCGTCACGTTGACCAGGCGGAGCGGTGGCTGCGAGTGGAGATGCAGGCGGATCAGGATCATTTCACCGCGACGATTCCGGCGGGATATACGCAGGCGAAGTTTCCGCTGCAGTATTCGTTTGAGCTGCGCGCGAAAAGCGGAGCAACGTGGCTGGAACCGGCATTCAATGCGACGCTTTCAAATCAGCCGTACTATACGGTGATGAGGAAGGGCGCTTGAGGCGGGTGTGGGCGGCGGGCTGCTCCTGAGAGGGTGAGCCGCAAAATGCTGCCGATTGTGCCGCTTGCAGGGTGTACAGGCAGCGGGGCGATAGGTTATCCTGACGTTTAACCCATGATTTTTTCTCGTGACTACATTGGGTATCTCGCCCGCCGCACGGTCAAGCACCTGATTGACGCCAAGATGATCACCACCAGCGAGTTGAAGGTGACCGAGGAGCGCGTCAACACGGCGCTGGTCGATGAACTGTCGCTGGAGGACCGCATCAACGAAGAGGTGCGGGTGATTCTGGAGGCATACTCCGAGGAGATGCGGAAGAGCGGCGCGCAATATGCGGAGATGTTCAAGAAGGTGAAGACCGAGCTGGCGAAGAAGTACAAGGCGGTGCTATGAGGATCAGCCGCGACAAGCTAAACAAGCTGGCACACACGGTGGCCGACACGCTGGCCGAGATTGACCAGGTGGGATTCCTCGAAGACCGCAACACGATTCGCCAGGAGGCGCGCAAGGAGCTGGAGGTTCTGCTGACCGAGGAGGCGCGGATCGATACGGCGGCGCGGCTGAAGATCGCGAATCAGCGGAAGATCATCCAGGAAGGTTCGCAGGAGTGGGACATTCTGTATCGCAAATACTACAACGACGAAGTGCGCAAGCTGGGAATTTGAGGCGGCCTACGCGCTACTCGCGCGGCTTTGGCAGTGGCGCGGGTTTTTGTTAAAGTAAGGAAGTACCCTTCTGCAGAGTCCCCGCATGCCAAGTGGCGCTATCGTCTAGGGGTTAGGACGTGAGATTCTCAATCTTAAAACCCGGGTTCGATTCCCGGTAGCGCTACCAGAGATTTCCATTCTTCTCATTCCAAATGGCTTAGCCTGCCAACCTCGCCCGTTGTACTACTTTGGCACTACATTTCGGCATTCGCTCGCGCCGATTGTTCTCCAAAGTTTCCCGGAAATTCAGTATTGAATCTCCGGAGACAAGAAGCGGCGGGAGACTCGTGTCACCATCTACGAGAGGGTAGGTGTGCCACACGTGTGTCGCAGCAGCGATGCCCGCAAGTTTGACGCCACTTGTCCGAGATGCCGACTAATGAGATGGTCCGCCGCTTGACTCACCCGCGAGAGCGGGTGAGCGAGGTGGCAGCATTTAAGAAGGAGGATCATCGACATGCAGATACACTCGGTTGGCATCGATTTAGGTAAGACAACGTTTCATCTGGTCGCACTCGGCGCTGCCGGCAAGGTGATTGTGCGGAAGAAGTTCAACCAGAAGCAGCTTCTGGCCTAAACCGCGAACATCCCGGCATCTCTTATTGGACTTGAGGCCTGCTCTGGGGCGCACTTTCTCGGGCGCGCGCTGCGCCAGCAAGGCCATGATGTCCGGCTTATCCCAGCTCAGTTTGTGAAGCCGTTCGTAAAGTCGAACAAGAACAACTTTGTGGACGCAGAGACAATCGCCGAAGCCGTAGAGCGCAAGAACATGCGCTTTGTCCCGATCAAGACCGATGACCAACTCGATCTGCAAGCTATCCATCGCGTTCGCGATCGCCTGATCTCTCGGCGCACTGCGGTCATCAACCAGGTGCGTGCGTTCCTTCTCGAGCGAGGCCTGGTTTTCGCGAAAACTCCAGCGAAGCTGCGGGCTGCGTTGCCCGACATTCTCGAGAACGCAGACCTCGATCTGACACCGCAGATGCGGAGCCTGATCGATCTTCTTTCGAGGGAGTGGAAGACAGTCGAAGACCAGATTGAAGGACTCAGCCTCGAGTTGGAACGGATCTCTGCCGCCGACCCGGGTTGTACTCGCATCCGGCAGATTCCAGGGATTGGCCCTATCGTGGCCACGGCCATTGTTGCGGCCATCGGTAACGGCGCTGCCTTTCGGAAGGGACGCGATTTTGCTGCGTGGCTCGGTGTCGTGCCACGGCAGTATTCAACCGGAGGCAAGGCAAGATTGCTCGGCATCAGCAAACGCGGCAACGTGTACCTGCGCAAGATCCTCATCCACGGAGCGCGGGCTGCGGTGTTGCGGATCAAGCGGGATCGGGCGCCGATCGGAGCTTGGCTCGATGCACTCGATGCCAGAGCTCCTAAAAATGTTGCTGTGGTCGCGATGGCGAACGAGCTTGCGCGGATCGCGTGGGCTGTGCTGTCGAGCGGGGAGGACTACCGGCCAATGGGGAATATTGTTGCCGCCTGAGATAGTGCGGAAAAGACGCCTGCGGCTTGGAAGCGCTGACGCGCTCCCACTTTCCCGCACTGCTACTACGACGGATTGAATTTACCCACCGAGGTCTGCAGAGAAACAGCAAGGACGAAAGAACAGTCACAACAGCGTGTCTGAGAACCTGATGGACGAAATGGTTGATAACGACCGGCCGACTAATAAGGACAGATACGCGCGCAACTCATCGTGGCCAGGAGCGCTAGGCTCCACCAAAGGCCGAATACATTTGCGCAGACTTGTCTTCTCGACTTTAGCTTTTTCCTTGCAGTCGGACGGCGGACCATACATATTCGACCACATGGTTGTTCACTCGCATGAGCGTCATCCGCAACTGCTAGTTCTTGATGAACAGTTCAGGAATCTTCTCTTGCAACGGTCGGACAGCTTTTATCTCCTGTGTTGTTCTCATTTTGCAGGGACTGCCTGGCCCGAATGACATGATACGTGGCCGGTGCGGCTCATCACGCCAGCAAGCCGGATGCGCGTGGAATCTTTGACAAACTCTTCATCGTAAACGGCAGTGCGCTTATGCAGCCAGTCTTCCAGCGTGAATCTCTGCGTGGCTGCAGTTAGTCCGTTATGGACATCGGACCTTATTCTCCGAAGTTCGGATGCGGAAAGTAGATCCGCGAAAACTCTGTCCGGATTTGCGATATACAGCTCATCGAACTCAGGTGAAGTCTATCCCCGAGACCGGGCACGAGAAAAATGCGATCGTGCATTGCGGTCAAATGGCCGAGTTGATAGAACACGCGCGTTCGATTCCATTCGACCGTCGCTCTGTTCAAGCAAGTTGAGCGCTGGCGCTATCTATGATGCGGATCCACCGATGACCCGAACCGCAACGACGTGGGCGCTGATTCCCGTGCCGCCCTTGCTCGACGTCATCAGCAATGCCTCGAATGGGGGCATTCGGCTTTCGGTGCCGAGATGAAGAGCCCTGAGCAGCTCGGGAACGGAGTCTGCCCGCAAACAGAAATCGGCTGCCGCTTCGGTTCCTTCCATTGAAGTTCCAGCAATCAGCAGCATTTGGCCGGTGTTGGTCAAATTTGGAATATAAGCAATGCGAGCATAACTGAGGTGGTGAACAAGGTCGGCTTCATAAAACGCCTGTTCGCCCGGCCGGGGATGGACATTAAGAATGTGCCGGGGGTAATGAAAGATATCGTCGTTAAACTGAAAGTTAAAACGGCCCTCTCCAAACATTTCTGTCCAGGGGTCTGACGAATAATCGCCGAGCAGGACGAAGTTGCCGGAAAGAAAATCGCGGGGGCGCATGTTTTGAGCGCTGCGTATCTCCACAACCGGGCTCGATCCGAGGTGGCCAAGAGACTCCTTGATGCGCGTGGATACGCCGGCGTCGCCGATGTTGACGATCTGGCGCTTTGTAAGAGCATTCCAGGTAAGTATCGCCTCGCGGTTGTTCCTAAAAGTCGCCGGCAGATTCCGGTAGGTTTGGTTGGAATATTCCTCGAGCGAGAAGCGTCGTCCGAGCATGTCTTGCATCAAGACGAGCGCCTCGTCCGACATGACTACGTAAACCGGGTCGTTTGCGCTGTGGAAGACAAGAGTAATCAGGTTGGATGGAGCGACTGGAGGTACCGGCAGGACCTTAACCCGCGAAATGTGCCACCACACCAGCAAAGCGGAGACCGCCAAAACTGCCGATGCTAAAAACCAGATAATCGGCCTCAAAGTCTTCGCGGCAGCGGAACCCGGCTCGGATTGAATTGGCTCCGATCGCGGACGAAACAAAGGAACATACTTGCCTTTGGGAATCTCGATGATCCAAGACTCGCAGCTGCCTTCGGCCTCGTAAAACTCGTGAAGCTTCACCCGCAATTGGTGAGCTGAAACCCGCACAATATTATCTTCTGCTGGACTGTAGACCTCACTGCGTTTATAAACCCTGTGCCCGATTTTCTGTTCAGTGATCTCCTCCTGATGCCCATCCAATTCGTGGCGGGCTATATAGAGCAGAAATTCGCGAAGAAGCGTCGCCTTGGCGAAACCGGGGCTGTTTGCGACCTTTTTTACGGCAGCCCATCGAGGGTCTTCTGCTTCTGGAGGCGATATCCAAACTGGAGCGCTGCTCGCCGCTGTTGAAGCCATTTCAACCTCCCAGGTCCTAAGCGCCGCTACCCACGACATTGAAGTTAACGCAGCAGCGTTGCAGCTTCGTGAAAGAATGATAGGCCATCTCTATGGATGTCTTTGGCGTGGGCTCCTGAGCAAGAGAGCAGACTGGCGGCCTTTTCTCGTACGGAGCCGGTCATTCCGCCGTGACCCTGGATTCAACGTCTGTTCATAATTTTCGCTCTAAACTTACCTGTAAGCTACAGGTAAATCACTTGACCAGCCGGACTATAGCAGCCGAAAATCGCCAGTGTCAATCGAGCGAATTCCGGTTCAGGCATAAACCCCTATCCGATTGATGAAATGATCCTTATGCGACACGACCGGTGTCCGTTTCTCTGGTAAATTCCTGCGCCGGAGGTTCGAGGAGTTCCAACTCCCCCTTCATCCGCCGAAATCGCAAGCACTCAGCCCGTTCCCTTTGGAGGCAGTAAAGATGATACGCAACAAACCCGGAGCAGCACTCCCTGGCTCTCGATCAGATTGGCCGGCGCATGAACTGTCCATTAGGCTTCTCGTCAAGGCGCTTCAGTCGCAGGCATCGCTCCTCGGTGCGAGGAGAAGAGCGCTCCCAGTTTTGCTTGCCGCGATCTTGTCCGTAGCAGTTGCGGCGGTTACCCTCTCGGCGCAGGTCTTGCCTACCGCCACTTTGGGCGGAACGGTCACCGACCCGTCCGGCGCGGTGATCCCCGGAGCCGCGGTCCAGGCCGTCAATGTTGCTACTTCGGTTACCAAGCAGGCTACCTCGGATGCTCAGGGCAGGTTTCAGTTCAGCTTTTTGCTGCCCGGCACCTACCAGCTGAATGTCACAGCCACGGGATTCAATGTTTACCACCAGACCGGAATCACACTGGACGTGAACGCGCCCGCCACGGTGAACGTGCGCTTGGGATTGGCCTCCACGTCGACGGAGGTTACCGTAACCGCCAACGCGGAAATGATCGACACACAATCGAGCACTCTGCACCAGATTGTCGGGCGGCAGTATCTCGAGAACCTGCCATTAGATGGCAGAAATGCTGCAACACTTGTCACCATGGCCCCCGGAGTCGTCACCAGTCCGGGTGAATATAACGACTCTTACGCCAACAGCGGAAATGAAGTGGCCTACTCTGTCAACGGAAACTACGGCGACCAGGTAAGTTACAACTTGGATGGCGCGCCTCACGAAGACCTTATCTCGAACCTCAATGCGACCTTTCCCAATCCGGACGCCTTGGCGGAGTTCAGCGTTCAAACTAATAACTTCGACGCCCGTTTTGGCGGTGTTGGTGGCGCGGTCGTTAATATTGTCACCAAATCGGGTACGAATCAGATTCACGGCGACTTATTTGAGTACGTCCGCAACGGCGACCTCAATGCCATCAACTATTTTGCTACTACCGAGGATAAGCTGAAGCGCAATCAGTTCGGGGGCGTCATCGGCGGACCTATCTTGAAAGACAGACTCTTCTATTTCGCCAGTTTCCAGGGAACCACCATCAACAACATCAGTGAGGGAAATCTCGCCGTTGTTCCCACGGCGGCGGAGCGGCAGGGCATCTTTCCGAGCCCAATCAATAATCCCGCAACCGGCCAGCCGTTCTTGAATAACCAGATTCCGCAGTCGTCCTGGAATACTCTAAGCATGAACATGCTCGCCGATATTCCGACTACCTCGGATCCAAGCGGCGATCTGCGCTATTCGTTGCCCACCGTCACACGCAATTACGAGGGACTGGGGAAACTCGATTACACACTTGGCCGCCATCAGTTAATGGCCAGCGCGTTCTTTGTGAATTACTCGGCGCTGGGATGGAATGGCGGTAACACGCTGCTCAACTACGGCCTTGGACAGGAGCAAACCACCAGCGAGGGAAAGGCCGCCGATACGTTCGCTATCAACTCGCATCTTGTCAATTCGTTTGTGGTGGATATGCTTGTTTTGAATTCCAACCAGAACACCAGCGCGCCATTTTCCATCTTCGACTTCGGCAACCCCGGGATTGCGGAGCCAGCCGCGAGATTCCGGGAAACCGGGATCAGCGTTACCGGGTTCTCCGGGTGGGGAACGGGCCGCTCGTCGCCTCCGGGCAAATGGTATCAAGAGGCGATCGACAGCTCTGAGCTGCTGAACTACGATCGCGGCAAGAGCTCCCTGTCCGTCGGCGCCGAATACGATCCATACCTCCGCTTCGACTCCGCCACGGGATACGAGGAAGAGCCTATCTACTCGTTCAATGGATATGCAACCACTTACAAAGGCTACACAAACGCCTTTGCCGACTTCCTGCTGGGCGATGTCAAGACGTTTACACAAACGGCAGGCAAAGCAAAATATACGCGCGGCCATCAGTTCGAGGCGTTTGCGCAGGAAGGCTGGCAGGTATCCAGGAAACTCCACCTTGATCTGGGACTGCGGTGGGAGCCGTTCTTTCCCTACACCGATCCAGACCAAGGACAGATTGGCGGATACGTTGCCGGTGCCCAGTCGACACGCTTTCCGCTTGCACCGCAGGGAATGCTCTTTGCTGGGGACGCGGGCTTCCCGAATGGCGGCATGTGGAATAACCTGGGTAACGTGTCGCCGCGCGTGGGCGCTGCGTACTCGCTGCGCTCAGGTCCGCACTCTACAGTGTTGCGCGGCGGCCTGGGCGTGTTTTACATTCAGCCCTTCATGGTGCTTTGGAATAATTTTGTTCAAAATGCGCCATTCAGCCCCAGCGCCTCGCTCACGGGCGTGAACTTCTCTAATCCCTATGGAAGCGCCGGTCAGCAGGATCCGTTCCCGCCCTTCGCCCCGGTGAATCCCACCAAGTCCACGACGTTTGTTACTCCTATCACCTACCAGTTCTTTAACCAGCACTGGCATCTGGGCCACATGCAGGCCGTCAATTTCACCATCGAGCAGCAGCTTGCCGGGAACCTGCTGGCGCGAGCGTCCTATGTGGGGGACAGAGGAGTCAATTTGCTGGATAACAATGAGATAGATCCGGCGGTATACGGCCCCGGCGCGACCGAGAGTAACACCAACCAAAGAAGACCGCTCTATCCCAATTTCGCGTCGATGATCGAAATGAACAACGCGGGCTGGTCCCACTACAATGCGTTGCAAGTTACAGTCGAAAAAAGAACAAGCAAGGGGTTCTCTTTTGTAGCTAACTATACTCGCTCGAAAGCGACGGATAATCAATCGATCGACGAGCAATTTACCCTGACCAACCCAGACCCGTTCGATCCGACCTTCAATAACGGGCGCGCCAATGAAGACGTGCCGAATGCCTTTTATTTAAGTGGAGTCGGCGAAGTGCCAACGCTGCGCTCTGCGCCGCGCGTGGTTCGCGCCGTTGCAGGAGGCTGGGGGCTGAGCGGAATTGTAACTTTGGCGAACGGCGAGCCATTCAACATCGTCTCGGGTCAGGATAACTCCTTCAGCGACGTCAATCTCGACCGGGCCGATCGGAAGCCTGGCGTCAGTCCTTATCTGCCGTCAGGACGTTCCCACGCACAGGAGATTGCGGAGTATTTCAATACCGCCGCATTCACTACAAATGCTGTGGGAACTTTCGGCGATTCGCCTCGCAACCCGATGCGGAATCCGAATTACTTCAACGTCGACGCGGGCCTGGAACGGATGTTTCCGGTTGGCGAGCGTTTCAAATTCAAGTTCCGTGTCGAAGAATTCGATGCTACCAACCATCCGAATTTCAGCCAGCCTGGAAACAGCGTGAGCGCGCCCACTACGTTCGGCAAAATTACAGGTGCGGGACAGCCAAGGACCCTGCAATTAGTCGGGCGACTGGAGTTCTAGGGAATCAACGATCGCGAAGATGCGGCTACAACAAAGACAGCGGTGTTTGGGGAAGCGTGGAGTGTGTCCGTGAATTCCGCTGCCTGTCGCATTTCCGCCCATCATACAAACGGGGCATTGGAATCGTGAGAAGACATGTCAAATTGGATTAAGAACATCCTGGTGCCTTTTGCTCTTGCTTTTCTTACACTATGGTTCGCACCGATCGCGTGGTCCCAGGCGCAACCGTGGTTTTTCGCAGTACTTGCCGATCCGCAGATGGGCATGTTCGCGCACGATCAGAACTTCGCGCAGGAAACCGCCAACCTTGAGTTTGTGGTTGCCAACCTCAATCGCCTCCGTCCCCGCTTTGTTGTCATCTGCGGAGATTTGGTGAACCGCACCGGCGACGCCGCACAAACGGATGAGTATAAGCGCATTCTCAAAGAACTAGATCCGACGATCCCACTCTATAACGTGGCGGGCAATCACGATGTAGGAAACATTCCCACGCCGGCGACACTGGCCGCATATCGTACCGCATTCGGACCCGATTATTACACTTTCAATGCACCGGGCATTCTGGGTGTCGTGCTCGATTCAAATCTCATCCGCTCGCCGCAGGGCGCACCGCAGGCGGCGCAACTGCAAAAGGACTGGCTGGATAAAACGCTGGCCTCTGCGAGGGCCGACCGCGATCACCAGGTTGTTGTGTTCCAGCACATTCCTTTCTTCATCTACAACGCGGACGAAGCGGACGAGTACTTCAATATTCCCCAGCCTGCTCGACAGCAGTATCTCAACCTACTCGAGAAAGCCGGCGTTCGCAATGTCTTTGCCGGCCATTATCACCGGAATGCGATAGGCTCGGATGGACCGCTGACTGAGATCGTCACAGGTGCCGTTGGCAAGCCTCTGGGGCAATCCGTATCTGGATTCAGGCTTGTACGCGTAGAAGGAACCAAGCTGGAGTCCACATGGTATTGCCTTGGGAAAATACCAAATACGATCGACGTGCAGAAACCGCTTCCTGAAACTTGCCCGCAATAGCGAGAAGCCCAAACATGGCGAAGCGATTCTTAAAAGCAGTTGAACACCTAAAACGATGCGCACTTTCGCAACTGATCTGGCGATTGAAGGGCTCATTCATGCGCCCGCTTCTCTCTGTATATTCTGTCAGGCCGTACTCGAAGCTTTGCGATTTGGCCCTCAGTACTGTGCTAGTGCTTTCTGCCTTCATCGCCGCCCCGGCGGGTTCGGCACAGAGTATTCCCGAAGAAGCCTACGGCCCCTACAACGCGAAATTTCTCCCCGACGGCCTCGGGCTTATCAAACCGCTCGCAACGCCCGCGCCGCTCGATCCGCGCTACCAGGGATCACAGCCTCCGGATCCGCTGACGGCGGGCGCTGCGCAATGGACGCTCGCCTTCTGGTTCCACTCCTCCGAACCGAACCTTTCCGGCGCCATACTGCTTGCGGGCATTGGCGATGCTGCTGGTGACGACGCACGTTTCATCGGCATCGAAAACAATCATCTCGGTCTTTGGCTGGGCAAGGCGCAGGGCACTGCCCACCTGCTCACGGCCAACATACCGGTCGGCGCAGGCGACTGGCATTTTGCCGCGGCAGTGAGTGATGGCGAGTATGTAAAACTTTATGCCGACGGCACGGCGCTCGCCGAGTGGCCGCTGGCGCAGGGGACGATCGCAGCGCAGATTCAAATGGCGCCCACGCAGCAACCGTCGCAGATGTTGTGCGCGAAGTGTGCAAAGCAACCTGAAGGTTCTGTACTCAGCACAACACATTTCGGCGGCACGATCGCTGCGCTCAAAATTTACCGTGAGCCACTCAGCACGAGCCAAATCAAGACGATGTACGATGCGCGGCCAAACTTTGACTTGCCCACATACGAGGAAGCTTCGCCGCACTGGGGCGTGCAGACGCGCGGCCAGGCAGGCATGAGCGAACCACAGGACCCCTCCACATTGCCTCGCAGCAAAGCGCCCTTCCAGGAGCCTGTGGCAAAAACCTTGCAGCCATCGCAGCTTCACAACGAGATGGTGGGCGCCAATCCCTGGACGCTCCGCGGTGGCTGGCGGCTGGCTCCAGCACCGCAGGTGAAAGCCATGGGCGACGAGATCTCGAAGCCCGGATTCAAGGACCAGGACTGGCTTGCTGCCACCGTGCCTGGCACTGTGCTGACGACAATGGTCGATCGCGGCATCTATCCCGATCCCGATTACGGCCTGAACAATATGGCCATCCCCGAAAGCCTTGCGCACCAGGACTATTGGTATCGCGTCGAGTTTAAAGTGCCCGCAGCTGCGCGTGGCCGCCGTCTCACACTCACCTTCCTTGGCGTGAACTATGCGGCCGAGGTGTGGATCAACGGCAATAAACTGGGTGGCTTCAAAGGCGCCTTTCTGCGCGGCGCCTTCGACATTACGGGCTTAGTGAAGGATACCGGCGCGAACTCTCTTGCGGTGCGCGTCTCTCCTCCGCCGCACGCAGGCATTCCGGAGGAGGAATCGCTCACTGCGGGCCCCGGCGAAGACGGCGGCGTGGAAGTGCTCGATGGTCCTACCTTCGCTGCGAGCGAGGGCTGGGACTGGATCCCGAGCATTCGCGATCGCAACACCGGCATCTGGCAGGACGTTATCCTCACTGCCTCAGGTCCAGCACAAATCGGAGATCTGAATATCGTGACCACTCTGCCCAAGCCAGACCGCAGCGAAGCCGATATTGAGATTGAGGTCCCGCTCACGAACATGACTAACGCGCCTGTCGAAGGCGAGCTCACCGTCACGTTCGACGACGTGAAGGTTACAAAGCGCGTTCATCTTACGCCTGGCGAAACCGACGTTCGCCTGGAGCCGGTGGATTTCCCGCAACTGAGAGTGCAGCATCCCCGCCTGTGGTGGCCCAATGGCTACGGCGAGCCCACGCTGCACACGTTGCGCACCACTTTGACCGTAGATCAAAAGGTGAGTTCCGCCCGGGAAATCGAGTTCGGTATGCGCGAAGTCAGCTACGAACTGTCGCTGCTGGACGACGCGGGTCACTTGCGCCGTGTGGAGGTATTGCCCAGCCGCACCTATGACGAGAAATTGCCGCTCATCGACGACACTCACGAGGGTATCCGCGCTATTGGCGACGAAACTCCCAACCTGCTGCCGCCCGGCAAGATGCAGCCACAGGCTCGGCCGCTGCGCACATGGGCGCAGACCCTTGAGCCCGGCGCATTGGTATCGTCCTCCGTGCGTCCCGTCGAAGGCGGCTGGCCCGGCACCGATTTGGTGATCAAGGTCAACGGCGTCCGCATCGCCGCGCGGGGCGGCAACTGGGGCATGGACGACATGATGAAGCGCGTCAGTGTCGCCCATTTGGAGCCGTTCTTCCGTCTTCACCGCGACGCTCACGTAAACATTATTCGCAATTGGATGGGCCAGAGCACCGAGGAGAGTTTCTATGCTCTCGCCGATAAGTACGGCCTGCTGGTGTGGAACGATTTCTGGGATTCCACTGAGAACTACAACCTTGAAGCGCAGGATCCCGCATTATTCCTGAAGAACGCGCGCGACACCATTCTGCACTTCCGCTATCACCCATCCATCGTGGTATGGTGTGGACGCAATGAGGGTGTGCCCCAAGCGATTCTCAACCAGGGCCTGGCCGAGCTGTTGCGCACCCTTGACCACACCCGCTACTACACCCCCAGTTCGAACCAGGTGAACCTGCGCGGTTCCGGCCCTTACCTGTGGGAACCGGCGGAAAACTACTTCCACATCAATCGTGGCTTCAGTGTGGAGCTGGGCATGCCCAGTGTGCCTACGCTCGAGAGCCTCAAATCCTTCATCCCCGCGCCCGACCGCTGGCCCATCAGCGACACCTGGGCCTACCACGACTGGCACCAGAGCCAGGGCGGCCGTGTCTCTTTCTACATGGACGCCATGGAAACCGAGTTTGGCGCCCCCGCCAGCTTCGAAGACTTCGTGCGCAAGGCGCAGATGCTTGACTATGCCGGACACCGCGCCATCTTCGAAGGCATGGCGGCGCACTTGTGGCAGCCCAACTCCGGCCGCATGATCTGGATGACCCAACCAGCGTGGCCCAGCACTGAATGGAACTTCCTCAGTTGGGATTACGACACGCAATCCAGTTTCTATGGCACCGAGAAGGCCTTGGAGCCGGTTCACGCGCAGCTCAATCTCGATGATGAATCCGTCGATCTGATCAATCTAGGCGACCCCCGCCCGTTCAGCGTACGCGTGCGGGTCTTGAGCCTCACAGGCAATGCGCTCAGCGACCATTCTTACAATGTTGATGCCGCAGCCGATGATCGCACCCCGGTCACTAAGCTCGAGCTTGATTCACTCGCCGACGGCCACGCGGTCTTCGTAGTGCTCAATGTTGTCGATGCTTCCGGTGTCCCGGTAAGCAATAACTTCTACTGGTGGGCCGCAAAAGATATAACGCTGCGGGAGCTGGATACTCTGGCCCCCGCCACCATTCAGGCATCGGCAAGCATGAGTTCATCAAATGGCGAACGAAAGGCCACGGTGACTCTCATCAACTCCGGCACGGCACCGGCGGTCCTGGTGAAGCTGACGCTGGAAAACGCAGATACGGGCAGCCGCATACTGCCCGCTTACTACAGCGATAATTACATCTCGCTTTTACCTGGCGAACAACGCGTCGTCACCGTAGAGTTTCCTCCAGGTTCCGAGACACCCAGAATAGGACTGCGCGGCTGGAACCTCGCGGCGCAAGTCATCGCTACGCACTGAAGCGAAGGCTGACCCGATCGAATCCCGAGCACATCCCTCGTATGTCAGCCAACGCGGCACAAAAAAGCCGCCCTAGCGCTGATCTGCGCGACGATCGTGTTCTACACAGTGAGGCTGCAGCATGCGCGCAACGAGGCGCCACGCGAGGCAATCCGTCTCTGACGAGCAACAACACCAACGGTGGCGGGATAACGGCGCCCAAAACTTTCCAGAACGATACGCCTGATGCACGTTTCTTCCAAATTTCAATGAAGTACATCTTCTAGATAACGTAGGATTTCTTTCGCACATTTGATTGGAGTTTTATGCTTGGGAGGTTGGTACAAGCAGGAGGAGCGAGACCTCTGAGGCGAGGACGATGGAGCCAACCATGGAAGCGGGATTGGAGCCTGGCGGCGGGATGCAGGCGGTGCCTGGGCCGGTAGTGCAGATCGACGAAGGGCGCATTCAGGCGCATTTGGACGAGGTGGTCCGGGCGACGGTTGAGGAGACGCTGAACGGGCTTCTTGATGCCGAGGCGGATCGGCTGTGCGGGGCGCGCAAGTACGAGCGCACGGAAGGCCGCAAGGACACCCGCGCGGGCAGCTATGACCGGCAACTTCACACTAAGGCCGGCGAGGTGACGCTGACGGTGCCCAAGCTGCGGAGCCTGCCCTTCGAGACAGCGATCATCGAGCGCTATCGCCGGAGAGAGTCATCGGTGGAGGAGGCTCTGATCGAGATGTACCTGGCCGGCGTGAGCGTGCGGCGGGTGGAAGACATCACGCAGGCACTGTGGGGTACCCGCGTCAGCGCCAGCACGGTCAGCGATTTGAACCAGAAGATCTACGGCAAGATCAACGAGTGGCGGGAACGGCCGCTGGTGGGCGATTTCCCCTACGTCTTCCTGGATGGTCTTTGGCTCAAGCGCAGCTGGGGCGGCGAGGTGAAGAACGTCTCGGTGCTGGTGGCCATTGGTGTGGCGCAGAACGGCTACCGCGAGATTCTGGCGGTGAGCGAAGGCGCCAAGGAAGACACGGCCAGCTGGACGAACTTTCTGCGCGAGATGAAGCAGCGCGGCCTCAAGGGCATCGAGCTGTTCGTCTCTGACAAGTGCCTGGGGCTGGTGGAGAACCTGGCGGACTTCTTCCCCGAGGCCAAGTGGCAGCGCTGCGTGGTGCATTTCTATCGCAACGTGTGGACCGCGGTGCCCACCGGCAAGGTGAAGGAAGTGGCTGCGATGCTGAAGGCCATCCATGCCCAGGAAGATGCCAAGGCCGCTAAAGAAAAAGCTCACCAGGTAGTCGAGAAGCTGCGAGCGATGCGGCTGGCCAAGGCTGCGGAGATCGTCCAGAACGGCATCGACGAAACTCTGAGCTACTACGCCATGCCGCCGGAACACTGGCGCTGCCTCAGGACCAACAATCCGCTGGAACGGCTGATGCGGGAGATCCGGCGACGAACGAGGGTAGTGGGCGCGTTCCCGGACGGCCAGTCGGCGCTGATGCTGGTGGCCGCGCGGCTACGCCATGTGGCCGCGACCAAATGGGGAACCAAACGCTATCTGCAAATGGAACGGCTGGCCGAAGTCGTGGCCATCGCCTGACCGCTTTGCTCCGGGCCCCCATGGGGGCCCGGAGCAAAACAACCCCAACCCAACAACCTTCCCGAGTAAGACGGAAGATCGAAAGTGCGAAAAACTCTGGACACTACCCTTCTAACCGCGCACCTTGAGCGCTGAGCTCTTCACCACGCAACGCTCATTGGTGCCCGGTTTGTTCGTATGAATGTTGTCCCATGCCAAGGTGTGCCATGACGGGAGAGGCAGGATGTAGGAATGTAGACCGAATGCAGCAGCCTTGCGGCATGGAAGATGGAGGCAGGCTCTCCGGGGACGCGTTACAGGATTAGCGCTCAAACCGTCCGGCACTGCACAGGGATAAGCTCCCAGGTGTTGAACGAACCAAGAAACGACGAGAACGACTCGTAATGTAAGTGCCAAGAAGGCGAACCGAAGTGAATCGCGGATGCTCAGTCAAAGACACTGAACCGCCATCGAAATCAGGTCGATTTTGTAGCCCGGGAACAAGTCCGTCAGGAGCTTGTTCACAGGCAGGACGGAGACCGGCAGATCGGCGGCGCGGGCCTGGCATATGCTTTCAAGCGGAACATGGAACCTCGCGCTTCGATGCCAACTGTGGGGATCGAGTGGGGGCCACCCGTGAGGGTTGCAGTCCCAACGAGGAACGCACTGGCGGATCAACTTGCAATCGTGAGGATGCAGACCTAACGGCTATGGATCGAGCAGTAGGCTATCCAATCCAAACTGGGTCAACTGCTGCAATCGAAAGAACCCGCGTCTCAAGGCGAGGTCGTTCATGGATGGCAAGTGCAGTATGAACTGAGAGGCTCACGTACGGTTCCGCGCACGGCTTGGTTTGAAACTCGCCCGCGCTACTTGACCAGGTCCTTCAAGACATTCGAAATTGTACTGCTTTTGTACCGCCGAACCACTGAGTTGCCCGATTTTAGCGATTTCAGAGGATGTGATCAGCGCTATGGGAGATTCGCTGCAGCTCTTGTTTCTTCAGTATTTGTGGCAAAATCATTGTGGAATTGCGCGAAGGGTTGGATCAGGCGGGACGGTTCGAGTCCTACTCGGAGGGCGAACGTTCTCTCCAAGCTCGAATTGCCTAAATTCCGATAGAAAGTCGACGCACACCATTCAGTGAACGAGCACGAACAGCGGCGATTGATGCTAGGTAGCGGCACGATTTTGTACTGCTTTGTACTACATTCCGCGAAAAACCAACTGAAAAATTTTCCATTGATACTGGATTTTCGAAAAACGACCATCCAGCCGCGGGCTATTGCTGGGCGCACTTTTTCCATTAATGATGAGAAATCCGGGACGGGCGAGAAACGATTCCCGGTAGCGCTACCAAGTCTCCCCTATCAGATTGATTTGAAAACCTTCCAAATCTGCAGGTGTCTGTTGTACTGGGCTGCGACATTTTTGTCGAAGATTGTTTCTTTGGTCCCCCAGGCGGAACGAACAGAAACCTCAGCCGGGACGACAATCGACCGATTTGAAACGGCGGGGAGTCCTGTCGCGTGCGGCTGTCATCTGCTTCGCCTATAGGCAAAGCCCTATTTTGGTAAACAGCAGGACGAGCTGACCGGCACATTAAAATGCTGGCCGGCAAAGATCGATGTCGAGGCGCTGTCGTTGGGCGCGTAGCAGACGTTGATTACAGATTGGGGCGAGCACGCAGTGGCACTCATATTGAATTCGAATCGCGAGGATACCCTAACAAGCCATATCAGGCTTCGACAACTGTCTTTCTGGGTTGGCTGTGAGAGGTCGCCGGGGACTGGGATTAGAAGCGGAATCCTGGTTTGAGCTCGCACTGGTAAGTTGCGGACTTCTCCGCATCAAACCCGCTTCTTCCGGTGCACGACGCCCAGCTCAAATACTGGTCGGGACCGAGAGGGAAGACGATCTGAGTACCATTCAACTCGGCCGCAAGGCTCACGCCCTCGGCGTCGGGCGGTACGGAAAAGTTCAGCGTTCTGCCGAACACAACCGGATACGACTCGCGCACTTCGGAGACGATCTCGGTGTGAAAGACCTCTGCCTGCACAAGAAACGTTGCCGTGTTCGACCAGTCAGTGGCGGAAACCACAATCGTGCGGCCCCCGTTGACAAAACCGCTCGAGTCAATTTGCGTGAACGGACAAGGTCCGGCGATGCACGACGCTCGGGCGTTCCTAAACTCATTGCCGGCACCGGCATCCAGGGTCACCGAACTGGTTGATGCCTTCCAGTACCCATCAGGAGAACACGGAGCCTGGTGTTGACAAGGAATGTTGTCGCGATTGACGACTTCGAATGTCCTGACTGCGCTGCCGATGTTCTCATCGCTGTGAGAGTTCTCCGTATACCTTACTCTGATGTTTGAGATGACTGTGGCCGGATGGTCAGGCGAGTTGCTTTGCGACGTTGAGACCGGCGTCATTGCGGCGACCACAAGCTGCCGGAGCGACGAGCGAAAGCGGATCGGCACGCTCATTTCGAGAGTCTGATAGTCCCGGCGATGGAAGATGAGCGTCACAGTTTGTCCGGGCAATACGGTTCCGGGAAACGCGATTCGAAAATATCCGTTGGCGCCGGTTTGGGTATTCAGGCTCGCAGTCCCGTACGAAGCCGTGATCAGAACATCGGCGATCGGCGACTCTTTTCGCGGGTCTGCGTCTCGGCGGATCACAGCGCCCTGAACGATGGACCAGCGCGGCCGCCAGTGGCGCACGCTAAGCCAGACTATGGCAGCCAAGATGGCTCCCGAAGCGATGATGGTCCAGACTACCGTCCTGCGCCTGCTCATGTATTTCGGTCCTGTCGTTCGGTTTGACGCCAATTTAGGCAAATTTGCCGTCCGCCAGCCGATTACGGCCAGTGGATTTCGTGCATCTAACCTATCAGAGACGCAGGCGGCATTTGAAACTGATCGAAAACCGCAGGAGTGTTGCGGCCAGATGCGTCCAGGCAAGGGACCTGCCTCGAATGCGAAAGATCGGAGAACAGGGGGAAGGCGGAGAATCGCGCCGGCGATTTCTGCGCCGGCTAACCCGCATGTCGCTTGCCCTTCCGCTCACGCCCTTTGCGGCGCTCGCCAACCCTGGCGGTGTCTCTGAAACGCAGCGCGCCGATCTAGAAGAACGCACTCAGGCCGCTCCCGCTCCGGCGCCAAAGCCGCTCTCGCAAGCGGACGATCAGATGCTGGATGAATTGGAACATGCCAATTTTCTATATTTCTGGGAACAGGGAAATCCTCAGACGGGCCTGGTAAAGGACCGCTGCAACGTTCGCGCCAAAGACACGAGCCTGGCTGCGAGCATTGCGGCGACAGGTTTTGGGCTGACAGCCATCTGCATTGGCGAGGAGCGTGGGTTCATCAGCCGTGCCGACGCCCGTATACGCGTGGTGAGGACTCTGTCGTTTTTATGGCATAAACTGCCCACACACCGTGGATTTTTTTATCATTTCGCGAATATCAACACGGGCGAGAGGGTTTGGGACTCGGAAGTGTCGTCCATTGACACATCGATCCTTCTTTGCGGCGTGCTGACGTGCCGGCAGCATTTCGCCGACAAAGACATCGACGAGCTCGCCCGCGCCATCTTCGATCGCGTAGATTGGTCGTGGCTTACTGAGGACACCACGCTTCTTGCCCACGGTTGGACGCCGGAGCTAGGCTTCATCCCAGCGCGCTGGGACTTTTACAGCGAACTGATGATGATGTACCTGCTTGGAATGGGATCGCATTCTCATCCGCTTCCTGCGGACGTTTGGCAAGCATGGAAGCGAACCTTGTTTGAATACGACGGGCTGCGGTACATTGGATCGTTTGCTCCGCTCTTCGTTCATCAGTATTCGCAGGCCTGGTTCGACTTTCGCGGCAAACGCGACCGTTTTGCGAATTATTTTGAGAACTCAGTGATTGCCACCGATGTACACAGGCTCTTTTGCCAGGAGCTGAGCACACAGTTTGCCGATTACAGCGACGTGCTTTGGGGAATCACAGCGTCCGATTCCGTCCACGGTTATGTTGTATGGGGCGGCCCGCCAGCGATGGGGCCGATCGACGGCACGATTGCACCAGCCGCCGCAGGAGGCTCTCTGCCATTCCTGCCGAGCGAAACGGCGCAGGTGCTTAGAACCATTCATGACCACTATCCGAATGCCAATTGCCGCTACGGATTCGTGGATGCATTCAATCCGCTGACGACGTGGTACGACACCGATGTGATCGGCATTGACACCGGCATCACGATGCTGATGGCTGAAAATGCGCGCACAGGATTCGTTTGGCGCACTTTCATGAAGAACCCCGAGGCGCAACGCGGCATGGCGGCTGCTGGATTTCAGCCAGACGGCTCAAAACCGGCTTCCTGAGGTGGTGCATCCCGGTCACCGGCGCCAGCAGTGGACATTTTCGTGTACGCTCCTATTACCGGGTGGGCCCGATGAGGGACGAAGACCCGGGAAAACAACGCTCCGCACTGGCCGTGCATCGGATCAATTGAATAGATGAAGAGATGGGCCATTTTGCTTCGGCGCCTATTTTGCTCATTTGCCCTCAACACCTTGGTTTAGAGACGCAGCGATCTGTATCTGCTCTTGAATTTCTACGCAATGCTGTGAACCCAAGGAAGGTGAATGCCCTCGAAAGTCGATTCAGCGAAACCCGATAACAGCTCTCCTCTGCGGCCTACAGATGCAGCAGCCGCGTCCGGCCCCTGGAGAGAGCGAGTGCGGGCCCTCAGGAACATTCCTCCGGTCCTTCACTTTGTGTGGGAATCGGGTCCGGCTGTCGTTTTCTGGAACATCGCTATTCGCATCGTGGTGGCATTTCTGCCGGTCGGGGTTGGCGTCATTGCCGGCAAGATCATCGACGGCGTGAATAGGATTCGCTTTCATCAGGCGCTACCGTCTTACTTCTGGTATCTCGTCGGCGCTGAAATGGTTCTGGCGGTGTTGATCGGAATCCTATCGCGCGCCGTGGACTACTTTGACAACCTGCTCGCCGATCGCTATACGCATCATGTCAGCGTTGAAGTAATGCGGAAAGCCGCAGCTCTCGACCTGACCGTTTACGAGGATCCGGTTTTTTATGATCGCCTGGAACGCGCGCGCGTTCAAGCAACCGACCGGCTGGCGATGATCCAGCAAATGGGCCGGCTGATCCAGCAGACGGTCACAGCGGTGGCGTTCTCCGCTCTGCTCGTCTGGTACTCACCCTTATTGCTGTTCCTGCTCATCGCCGGCGTGATTCCCGCTTTTGTGGGCGAAAGCCACTTTGCTTTTCTCATGTATGCAAAGAATTTCCGCCAAACTCCGATGCGCCGGCAAATGGATTACCTGCGTCAAGTGGGCGGAAGCAAGGAAGCAGCGAAGGAGCTGAAGCTTTTCAATCTGAGCAGCTACCTTACGGAGCGCTTCACGGGGCTGTCGCGAACCATTTACGAGCAGAACGTCGCCTTAAATCGACGACGGCTTTTCTGGGGTGGTTTGCTTGCGGTCCTCGGGCAACTGGGCTACTACTCAGCGTACATTCTCAGCATCTTCCGGACCATTGAGGGCCGCTACACGGTGGGCGATCTGGCGATCATCACTACCGCCATCATGCAGGCGATGAGCAACATTCAGCAAGCCTTTTCTACCG
The DNA here is from genome assembly GCA_963841095.1 of uncultured Acidobacteriaceae bacterium. Taxonomy (GTDB): domain Bacteria; phylum Acidobacteriota; class Terriglobia; order Terriglobales; family Acidobacteriaceae; genus Telmatobacter. Next base: position 24,279 of record CAWJBE010000020.1, on the reverse strand, counting down.
CATCCGGCGTGGCGGACCAAGCCTTGTTCCTTACCGACCTGCTCGCCTTCTTTGAAATGAAGCCGGCAGTGGAATCGAAACCAAACGCATTGCCAGCGCCGCGTCCGATCTCGCGCGGATTCGAGTTCCAGAACGTTTCCTTCACATATCCCGGCACCGACCGTCGCGTATTGGACAACTTCAGCTTCACACTTACGCCGGGAGAGCGGGTGGCGCTGATCGGCGAAAACGGCCAGGGGAAGACGACCATCGTCAAGCTGATCACGCGCCTGTATGACCCGAGCGAAGGCCGCATACTGCTCGACGGAGTGGACCTGCGCGAGTATGATCTGGCCGATTTGCATGCTGAAATCGGCGTCATCTTTCAGGACTTTATGCGCTACGAGATGACGGCCCGCGAGAACATCGCGATGGGCCGCATCGAGGTGGATCATCCCGCCAGCGAAATCGAGTACGCTGCGCGGAAGAGTCTGGCAGACGGAGTCATCGCAAAGCTTCGCGATGGCTACAATCAGCTGCTTGGGCGGCGCTTCGATGGCGGCGTCGATCTTTCCGGGGGCGAGTGGCAGAAGATGGCGTTGGCGCGGGCTTATCTGCGCGATGCGCAGCTGCTGATTCTCGACGAGCCCACTGCGTCGCTCGATGCGCGAAGCGAGTTTGAAGTGTTCAATCGATTTGCGGAGCTCACGTTTGGAAAGATGGCGCTACTGATCTCCCATCGCTTTTCGACCGTGCGCATGGCCGACCGGATTGTTGTGCTGGAAGGCGGCAAGTTGGTGGAAGAAGGAAACCACAGCCAGCTTCTGGCCATGGGCGGGCGTTATGCCGCCATGTTCGAGATGCAAGCTGCAGGCTACCGTTGAGACTTTATGGCTGATACATATCCCATTCCTGGTTCGCAGATTTCAGACGGAGCCGGCGCGATGCTCGACCGTTTGGAGAATGCCGCACGCGCGGCGGAATCGTGGGATGTCGTGCATCGTCCGTCGTCGCGTGGAAGTTTTCCCCTTCGCGTCCGCGCCGCAGCCCGAGGGTTGGCACAAGTGGAGGAATTACTCGTCACTCGTTCCCCACGCCGCGCAGCAAACGACGCACCAAAGGATTCCGCGGCTTTGGCGATGCGCGAGTTGCGCGCTCAACTTCGCGCGCTGCGAACGGCGCTCTCTGCGATCGCCGGTATGCAGCCGGTTATTGGCCTGCTGCCGCGCGTGCAGTTCTCCCCAGAGCGAGAAGAGCCGCGCATTGCCGCAATTGCGCGTATTTATTTCAGTGCGGTCGACGGCGCTTTTGAACCGGGGACGTTGGTTGATTTTCTGCGCTTCCTGCAGGAACACGAGCCTCTCACGCTCGCCGAGTTATCGAATGCGGCCGCATTTCTCCAATTCGCTCTACTCGAATCTGTATTGTCGGATGCGCTGGCATGGCTGCGCGCTCCCGAGTCAGCATCCGCACCAGAGTTCAGCCCGCGCCTCGACAGCGTGCGCGCAATCCATCGAGCGAACTGGACGAGCTTGATGGAACCGTTAATTGTCTTCGACGATTCGTTGCGGAAGGATCCCGCGCGCGTTTATGAGTGTATGGATTCGCAAAGCCGGGAACTCTATCGCCAACGCATTGCGTTCCTCGCCCGTCGTTCCGATTGCACTGAAGTGGAAGTTGCGCGGGCCGCGGTTGATCTTGCACGCCAGGCCAGCGAGCGCTCATCCACCGACCCACGCACACACCTTTGCCGCATGCATGTTGGCTATTATCTGATCGGCAAAGGTTTCCCGGGTCTCGCTCATCGAATTGGTTTTCATCCCACTCCGGCCTGGCGCGTGAGCCGACACATTCGCACCCATGCCGAAGACTTTTATATCGGCGGCATCCTTGTCCTGTCCTTCATCATTCTTGCGTTTGCGCTTTTTCCGGCGCTGCCTCACTTCTCTTCGATCGTTCTATTAGTTATCGCTCTTCTTGGACTTTTACCCCCGGCCATGCAGGACGCAGTCGAACTCGTGAATCAGATTGTCACCACTCTGTACGATCCTGAGCCACTTCCCAAGCTGGATTTTGCGAAGGCGATTCCAAAAGATTGCGCAACGGTGGTTGTCGTTCCCTCGCTGCTGTTTTGCGAAGAACAAGTGCGGAAGCTGGTTACGGATCTCGAGGTGCGGTATCTGGCGAATCGCGAGCCTCGTTTGCATTTTGCCTTGTTGACCGATTTGCCTGACTCCGTGACGAAGCCTAGAGAGCAGGACTCGCAACCTCTTGTCGAGCTGGCAGTGCAACTGATTGGCGAATTGAATGCCAAATATGGAGAGTCGGGCGGCGGCTCCTTCGTGCTCCTTCATCGTGATCGCATTTTCAATAAGCGCCAGGGTGTGTGGATGAGCTGGGAACGCAAACGCGGCAAGCTGCTTGACTTGAATAACTTTCTCACGGGCGAATACGATGCATTTGCCATCAAGGCTGGTCCTGTTGAGAGGCTCCAAGGTGTTCGCTATGTCCTTACACTCGACTCCGACACACAGCTACCGCGTGGAACCGCCACGCGGTTAATTGGGGCAATGGCGCATCCTCTGAATCAAGCGGTCATCGATCCCAAGTTGCGCATTGTTACCTCCGGCTACGGTATTCTGCAGCCGCGGGTGGGCGTCGCTGTCCGATCCATCGCCCGTTCCCGCCTGGCAGCCATCTTTTCAGGTCAGAGCGGCTTCGATATGTACACGCGCGCGGTCTCTGACGCTTACCAGGACTTGTTTGGCGAAGGCCTCTTCACCGGGAAAGGCATCTATGAAGTCGAAGTCCTTCACTCCGTTCTTAATGGGAGATTTCCGCGTAATGCCCTGCTCAGTCACGACCTCATCGAAGGAGCTTATGCGCGCGCCGGATTGGTAACCGACGTGGAGATTATCGACGACTACCCTTCGCATTACAGCGCATATAGCCGCCGCCAGCATCGCTGGATGCGTGGGGACTGGCAGATTTTACAATGGGCCTTTTCCCGGGTGCCGAATGAATCGGGGGTGTGGGGACCGAATCCCATTTCCGCAATCTCTCGTTGGAAAATCTTTGATAATCTGCGCCGCTCGCTCGTTGAACCTGCGCTGTTATTGCTCCTCGTGGCGGGCTGGATGCGGCTGCCTGGCGGTGCTTTGTATTGGACAATTGTGGCGCTTGCGCTCTTGAGCTTTCCCATCTTTGTCCAGCTCGTATACAGCCAGGGCCGCGCGCTGGCCAGCGGAGATTGGCACCAATGCGGCGAGGCATTCTCGGGGTTCGGGCGTGGGGCCACGCTCACACTGCTCCATCTGGTCCTACTGTTCCATCAGACGCTTCTCACTCTTGATGCCGTATTTCGATCCCTGGTCCGCCGATTCATCACTGGCGAACGCCTGCTGGAATGGGAAAGTGCAGCTCAGTCGGAGATGCGGCCAGCTCAGAACGGTCCCGTTGACCGGTATCAGGCTGCGACGCCGCTTGCCGTGCTTGCTCTGGCCGTAGTGATCTGGCGATTCAGCGTCTATCACGATGCATTGTTTTATGCGGCGCCGCTGCTGGTTGCCTGGGCTCTTTCTACTAGCGTTAGTACCTGGCTTAACCAACCTCCCCGCCCGCGCTGCCGCCTCGATCGAGCCAGCGCTGTCTTTCTCCTGTCGCATGCACTGCGAACCTGGCGGTACTTCGCTGAGTTCAGTTCCGAGCGCCATCATTACCTGATTCCTGACAACGTGGCCGAAGACGGGCGAATCGAAGCCGCTCGCGTCTCACCTACGAACATCGGGTTGCTGCTGAACGCCCGTCAGACGGCTTGTGAACTTGGATTCCTCACGATACCGGAGTTTGCTGAGCTCACCAATCGAACTCTCAGCTCGATCGCAAGCCTGGAAAAGTTCCGAGGTCATCTTTGCAACTGGTACGACACGGAGACTCTGAGTTCCCTGGGGGCTCCGCCTTTCGTCTCCTCGGTTGACAGCGGCAACTTTCTGGCTTCGCTCTATACGCTTCGCTCCGGGGCATGCGATCTGAGACGCAAACCACTTTTTCATCGGGAGCTAATTTCCGGCGTGCGCCGGCATTGGCAGATCCTGCGTGAGCAAAAGCATCTGCCAGCTCCACTTTCTCACCTTCGACTCCCAGGCCGAACCGCGACAATGGCGGCATGGATCGAATGGCTGCCTTCGGCAGAAATCGCGCTTTGCAATGCCGCTGCAACGCGACCCGGCAATGATGAGTGCGCCTGGTGGCTCAACGAAACCTCGCGCCGCGTCTCCGCAATGGGCACACTGCTGCGCGATTACCTTCCATGGTTGCGACCGGAGTTCAAGCCGCTTCGCCGGACACTGGGACTTTCAATCAATACAAGACAAGGATCGCATTCCATTGAGGACGCAATTCCCTTTGCGGAGAAACTCAGCAAGATCATTGCGGCATCATGCGATGTGCTTGCCGACTCATCATTACACGTTAACCTTGCGAGGGAATTAAGTGGGCTGCTCCCGGCGGCCCAGGCGAATCTGCGCGCCCTTGCTGCCGGGTTACAGACCATCGAACAGAATGCGGAGCGACTCGCGGAAGCCATGGATTTCTCGTGCCTTGTTTATCCAGGCCGGCATGTTCTCTCCATCGGGTACGACACCGCAAAGCAAGAGATCAACGAATACTGTTACGAATTATTCGCGTCTGAGGCGCGCCTTGCCACATTCCTGGCCATCGCGCGAGACGAGCTTTCGCAGCAGGGCTGGCTCAAGCTGGAACGTGAGCACGCCTTCGCATTCGGGCAACTCCTCCCCTTGTCGTGGACGGGGACGATGTTTGAATACCTCATGCCGGGGCTTTGGATGCACAGTCACCACGGCACGCTGGCCGCCCGTACTGAAGCTGCGTGTGTGGAGGTGCAGCGCGCGTTTGCGCGGCGGCTGCATCTTCCATGGGGCATCTCCGAATCCGGTTCCGCGCAAAAAAACGACGGTGGAGACTATTGCTACCACGCCTATGGCATACCGCAGATCGCGCTCAGCCCCGGCGCGACTGCCGGCCCCGTGATTTCTCCGTACTCGACATTTCTCGCGCTTGACGCGGACCCTTTCGAGGCTCTGCAAAATTTACGCCGGATGGAGTCCGCCGGATGGGTTGGCCCCTATGGCTTCTATGAAGCAGCCGATTTCTCCTCTTCGCTTCGTACTCCCACGGTGGTGCGGCAGTGGATGGCTCATCACGAGGGAATGTCTCTGTTGGCCATCACGAATCTGCTGCACGATAACGTCATTAAGCGGTGGTTCCATGCCAACCCGATGATTCAAGCCAGCGAAATGCTGCTGCATGAACTGCCACCAAGCAAGGCAGCCTTGCGACAGAAGCTGAAAGCATTTGGCGCCGCTGCGGCTTTTTAATCGGGCACTGAGGTGAGGACTTGCCAGGAGACAATATGCGGTTCTCTCGCCATTGATTGGAGATAGCGGAGATGAATCGCTCGAAAATGAGCGCGCGGCAATGCGATTACGCAAACGCGAGGTTCACGTTTTCGATGGCTTCGTCGATCTCCGCAGTGCTTTTGTAGCCGACGGTGACGGCCTGCACGCCTGCATGCCGGAAGGCGAATCGCATCGCCTGCTGCCGGTCGGAGCGATCGGTAAACGAGCCTTCGCCGATCAACTTCATGCTGATGACGCCCAAGCCTTTGGCGCGGGCCTGGTGCACGTGCTCCACGACTTCAGTTACATCTCCGGCACCGTGGAAGTGATAATCGGGGCCGTCCATGTGCGCACCTTTGTGATTCATGCGGATCATGGCGATTTCAAGCCACTTGTTTTCGGGCACAAGGCGCAGCGCGGGCAAGCTGTGTATCGATGCACCGTGACTCTTGACGGCGTGACGCTGTTCCATCTCGAGGATGCCGTCTTGCCAGCGCATGCTGTCACTGGGCCAGGTGGCCGTGTGCTGCACGTGGAGCAGCATGATATCGAAGTAATCGGTCTGCGTCTGTTTGCGCATATCGTCGATGGTTGTCTGAGGATCGGCGTCGTCGGTGGTGACTTTCGACATGAGCGCATAGCTTTCCCTGGGTAGGCCCTTGAGCGCGATGCCGAGCATTTCGTGCATCTCAGGGTAGGCTTGCGCGGTCTCGAAAAACCGGATGCCCTGATCGTAGGCGTAGCGGACGAGGCGCGTGAATCCATCCTGGCCCAGTTGCCGCTGCACAGATCCGTTGTGGGTTCCGGTGCCAAAGGCGAGATGCGTTACTTTTACGTCAGATTTTCCTAGTTTGACCCAGTCGGTGGCTTTCGTGCGCTCGGCGAGCAGCGGCAAATTGCCCATGCCGGCAAGGGCGCCGGCAGCTACACCTGTCTTCAGGAAGTTTCGTCTGGAAAGCCGGGGCATATTTTGACCTCCGCGTCGTGGTCAAAGGGGATGACCAACTGGCAGAATGGTAGCACAATTCTGCGTTAGCGTTAACGGAGACGCCGGTTTTAGATGCGAAACTATTGCGAATCTAGTCCCTGGTTGCGGCCGCAATCGGCGCGACCGATTTTTTTGCTTGCATCGTGGTGATCATGACGACGCTCAAAAGAACGAAGAGTCCGCCCAGAACGGTGCGCGCACCGAGCGGCTCACCACCGAGCCAATAGCCAATCAGGACGGCCACCACAGGGTTGACATAGGCGTAGGTGCCGACCTTGGTCGGAGATTCGTGGTGCAGTAACCACACGTACGCAGTGAATCCTGCGATCGACCCAAAGAAGATTAGATAGAGCAATGCAATCCACGCGGACGTCGGCACATGGAGCGGATGAAAACCGCGGAGCTCGCCGCTCGCGGCCGCGACAAGCGCGAGCATCAGGCCGCCGGCAAGCATCTGTGCGCCGGAGCTCATGACTTTCGAATCGGGGAGCGGGAGCTTGCGTGCCAGCGCGGATGCCACAGACCAGCTGATTGCGCCGATGATGAGCGCCACAGCGCCCGCGGAATCGATCGGCGCGCCGCCGAGATTTCCAAGGCTGCCGAGGTTAAGAGAATGGCTGATGAGGATCGCAACTCCCGCGAATCCCGCCAGCAATGCTGCCGCAAGTTTGAAAGTGAGCTTTTGGGTGCGCAGGAGCACGATTTCAGAGAGCGCCATGAACGCCGGGATGGTGGCGAGGATGACGGCCGCAATGCCTGAAGGGACACGCTGCTCTGCCCAGAAGAGGAGACCGTAATCAACGACGAAGATGAGAAACGCCAGCACAAAAACGGAGACCCACTGGCGGGCGGTTGGCACGCTCTCTCGCCGCGCGAGGACCCAGATAAAGATGAGGAGCCCGGCAGCCAGAAATCGCAATGCCGCGAGTAGGAACGGCGGAACGTCGCTGACGCCAACACGAATGGCGAAGAATGTTGACCCCCAGACGAAGTAGATGATGCTGAAGGCCAGCAGAGTCTTCCAGCGCGGACGATGATGCGAAGGCTCCATGTCGTCTCTCCTCGTTGCTCTCGATTCTTGCTTTCTTCTTGCCGATTTTCCGAATTGCGGGTCTGAGCGTTTACCAGCTATGCAGCCACTCCGCGTCGCGTCCAATGCGGATCGGAGCGCTAAAGAGTTCGCTGAGACGTTCCTCCGTGAGAAGTTGATCGCGCGGCCCGTCGGCCACGATGCGGCCATCGCGCATGAGGATGATGCGCTCGATTTCCGGCAGAATATCACCCAAGTGGTGTGTGACCATGACGAGGCCGGTACCTTCGCGAGCCAGCCCACGGAGGGTTTCGCGCAACTCGCGCTGCGCGGCCAGGTCAAGCGCGTTCGAAGGCTCGTCGAGCAACAGTTGTTGCGGGCGATGAACAAGCGCACGGGCGATGAGGATCCGTCGCTTCTCTCCGGCCGACATTACGCCGACAAGTTGTGTGGCTAGATGCGAGGCTTCGATGCGCTGCAATGCCTCCTTTGCCCGCGCGCGCATTTCGCCGGTGACATGCAGATTGGGCCAAAGGGTGGATGCGGAGAAGAATCCGGCAATCACGGCATCGAGTCCGGATGTGACCGCGGTGCGCTCGCCCGGCAGTTCTGCGCCCATTGGTCCCGCGCTGACAACACCGAAGTGACGCCGCAACTCGGTCAAGTCCCAGCGCTCACGCCCGAAGATCCGGACCTGCATTCCAGGCTGAACGATGGGATAGAGCTGGCAGGTCATGGCCAGGATCAGCGTGGATTTTCCGCAGCCGTTGGGGCCGAGGATGGCGACGTGCTCCCCAGTGCGAATGTTCAGGTTGACGCTGTGCAGCACAGTGCGGTCGCCGCGCGCGACGTTGACATGGCGCATCTCAAGAAACGGGTGCGAGTTGATTTTGTTCTCGTCCATGAGTCGATGCCGATCTGCCCTTCACCTGTTAGATTAAATGGGGTTGACTGCATGAGCGAGCTTTCCCAGTACTCCATCCCACTTGGCTTCCGATTTGGCGCGACCAAGGCCGGCCTGAAGGCCAGCGGCCGAACCGACTTCGCAATGATTGTGGCCGATGCTGCGACGAGTGCTGCGGCCGCATTCACTTCAAACCGGGTAATCGCGGCGCCCTTGATTATTGATAAGGAGCATCTGAGCGCCACCGGCGGGAGAGTGCGAGTGGTTGCCATCAATGCCGGCAACGCGAACTGCGCCGCCGGCGAAGCAGGTATAAAGGCGGCCCGCGTTACCTGCGCAGCCGTTGCGGAGCGATTCGGCTGCCGCGCTGAAGAGGTATTTCCATCGTCGACGGGAATCATCGGCGTCCCGCTGCCCGCGGAAAAACTGGTGGCCGCTCTGCCTGCACTGGAAGCATCGATCGGGGCGGAGACTGCGCGATTCCATGAAGCGGCCCAGGCCATCCTGACCACCGACACCGTGGAGAAGACGGCATCCGCGCGACTGGAGCGAGGGGGCAGCGACGGGGAAGTGCGAGAGGTGAGGATCGCGGCGTTTGGGAAGGGCTCTGGCATGATTCATCCCCAACTCGAGCTGCACGCCACGATGCTGGTTTACGTGATGACGGACGCAGCCATTAAGTCTGCGGATCTCAACACGTATCTTCGCTCCGCGATTGAGCTGAGCTTCAATCGCATTTCAGTTGACGGCGACACCTCAACCAACGACACGGTGCTGTTGCTTGCTTCGGGCGCGAGCGGTGTGAGGATCGGGCCGGGAGATGCAGCATTCGCCGCCGCGCTGAATGAGGTTTGCACATCGCTGGCACGGCAGGTGGTGGCTGACGGCGAGGGTGCTTCGCATGTGGTTGAATTGCGGATCGAGGGAGCGGCAAATGACGCCGATGCGCTGCGCGTCGCCAAGGCTATCGCACACTCGCCACTGGTGAAGACCGCCTGGGCCGGCTGCGATCCCAACTGGGGGAGGCTTGCCGCCGCGATTGGTTACTCCGGCGCGCAAGTTGATCCTGATCGCATCGATATTAGTTTTGGCGAACTGCCTATCTGCCGCAACGGCGGGCGCGCACCTGAATTCGATGAGGCCAGCGCTCATGCTTACATCAGCCAGCGCGAGTTTTCGATCTCGATCGAGCTGCACCAGGGCGCGGGGAACTGCGTGTTCTGGACGACCGATCTGACGGCGGAGTACATCCACATCAACGCGGATTATTCGACGTAGCACGGTGCAGGTGCAGCAGCGATGCGCGGGGCTGCGAATCGGCGGTCCTACTTCGCGCGCGGGTGGGTGCGATCGTATACCTGTGTCAACTGAGCGGTGGTGAGCTGCGTGTAGCGCTGGGTTGTGGAGAGGCGCTCGTGGCCGAGCAACTCCTGAATGGCGCGGAGATCGGCGCCTTCTTCAAGCAGGTGCGTGCCAAAGGCGTGGCGTAATGTGTGCGGATGCACGTCAGAAGAGAGCCCGCGCAGGATGGCGATGCGCTTGACGATGCGGGCGACGCTGCGCGTAGTGAGCCGCGCCTGACCACCTTTGCCCAGGCCGCGCAACTGCAAGCTTAAGAAAAGAGCGGGAGTCTGGAGGGGGTGTTCGCCGCCGGCCGCGGCCAGACGCGCCGAGCGCTCGGCCAGATAGGCGCGCAACGCTTCGGCAGCAGCATCGCCGAGAGGGACATAGCGCTGCTTCTGGCCTTTGCCGCGAACAAGGATTGCCTCATTGGCCCAATGAATGTCGTCGAGGTTGAGCGCGGTGAGCTCGGCATTGCGGATACCGCAGCCGTAGAGCATCTCGAGAATTGCCTTGTCGCGCGCGGGCCAGCTTGCGGCGTCGTCGCGGACCGAATCGACCACGCGGTTGAGCTGCTCGATGGATGGGACGCGGGGCAGATGCTTGGGCAGGCGCGGCGTGGCCACGAGCGATGCCTCATTCTGCTCGATGTGCCCGGTGCGCGCGAGCCACTTGAACCAACTGCGAATGGCTGCCAGCGCACGTGCGGCCGAGGCTTTTGACAACCCTCGCTGATAGAGCGTGCCAAGGTAGGCGCGGATGTGAGTGTGCTCAATTTTGGCGATGTAGAGGTCGCCGGATTCCTCACTTAATGCGGCGCCTTGCGCGGCGAGCCACGCCGCAAAGCCATGTAGCTCCCTTTGGTAGGCACGCAATGTGTGAGCAGAGGCGCCGCGTTCATTAGTCAGCACGCGCAGGTACGCGTCGACGAGCGTGCCGACTGGAGAGGCATTCGGTGGCGCGGCAATGGCGGTCATTTAGTTCCTCCGCCGGAGGCGTTTCGCGAAACGAGACGTGGGCCGAGAGCTTTGCCAGCCCGTGCCTCGGCCTCAACCGGACGCCGTTTGCCGCGCGGATGGTGCTGGCGATGCACGGCTTTCAGACGGCCGAGCGCCAGATGGGTGTAGACCTGCGTGGTGGAGATATCGGCGTGGCCGAGCATGAGCTGCACGCTGCGAAGGTCGGCGCCGTGCTCCACCATGTGCGTGGCGCAACTGTGGCGCAGTCCGTGCGGGGACGTGGAGTGGTTCGAGATTTTTACGAGGCGCCAGATCCATTGGCGGGTGAGGGGCATTCCGCGAAGGGAAAGAAACAGCCGCGCCCGATCCTGACCTGGTGAATTTTGCTGCGACGGCTTCTTTTTGCGCGTCGAACTGATGCGCTCGAGATGCGGACGCCCTTCACGAAGGTACTGTTCGAGCGCCTGAATAGCGGAGCGGCCGAGCGGCACGATGCGTTCCTTGTCGCCCTTGCCGCGGACCTGCACACGGCCGGCATCGAGCACGAGATCGCTGGTTGAAAGGGACGTGACCTCAGAGACACGGAGACCGCCAGCATAGAGCAACTCGAGAATGGCGCGGTCGCGCAGCGCGGTGGCTTTAGCCTGGGGATGCGCCGCGGACATGGCCGCCCGTTCCAGCATTTCCGTGACCTCCGGCTCAGCGAGCGACTTGGGCAGGATCTTCCATGCCTTCGGCGACTCGATGTTAACGGTAGGGTCGTGATGAATTCGCCGGTCGAGCAGCAGCCACTTATAAAAGCCGCGCAAGCAGCTCAGCTTGCGCGCAGAGGAGCGGGAGTCAATGCCGTGGCTTCGGAGATGCTCGAGCAATGCTGCCACATCCGCTTCGACAGCGGTTAGGAGCAGGGCGTTACGGTGCTCAAGGAACTCGGCAAAGATGTGAAGGTCACTGAGATAGGCTTCACAGGTGAGCGGGCGAAGTCCTTTCTCAACACGAAGATAAGCATCATAATCTTTTAAAAGTTCGCTATTGTTTGTGCTGTTCACATCTTCGATTATCGGCGTCTTGAAGATGCGCGTGGGGGCGCGGGACAGGTTACCGAACCACGTTCATTACGGGATCAATGTCGGCAATATGACTTTGGAGATGGGAGAAATCTGTGGCAGGTCAAACCGGCTGCTTTGAGGCCGCCGAATTTGGGGCGATCCAGTACTGCTCGATCTCTTCGAGCGGCTTGTTTTTCGTTTCAGGCACGAATCGCCATGTGAAGAGGGCCTGAATGAGCGACATGAGCGCCAGAAAACCGAGAGTGACTGCCTTGCCAATGACGTGAAAAGCGTAAGGGAAGAAGAGAACGACCACGGCGTTGGCGACCCACTGCAAAAGAACAGGAACGGTCATGGCGGTTCCGCGAACGTCGCTGGGAAAGATTTCGGGCACAAGGGTCCAGAAGACGGGGCCGACACAGGAGGCGAAAAAGGCCAGGTAAAGCAGGACGAGAACAAGAACGAGGACGCCATGAAAGTGGCCGGCCACGACTGCGGTGAGGAGACCGGCGAGTGCGAGCGCCATGCCCAGCGAGCCGGCGACGTAGAGCGGCTTGCGGCCGTAGCGATCGATGACCCAGAAGGCGGCGGTGGTGAAGACGACGTTGTTGACACCGACGATGAACGTAGAAACCAGCGCGCCATCGATCTTGAAACCTGCCGAGAGAAAGATGGACGGTGCGTAATCGATGATGGTGTTGACGCCTGAGACGTGAATGAGAACAGCGAGGCATGCACTTGCGGCGAGGGCGCGGCGCACACCGGGGCGCTTGAGATTTTGCCAAGTCTGATGCTTTTCTTTGAGCGCTTCAGTGATGGCGGCAATTTCTTTGCGGGCGGTTGCCTCGTTCTCAATGCGTTCGAGGAGTTGGAAGGCCTCGCGTGTTTTGCCGATGCGGACCAGGAAGCGCGGTGTTTCGGGCGCGACAGAGATGAGGATCAGGAACAGCACAGAGGGGGCTGCGCCGGTCAAAAACATCCAGCGCCAGTTGGCGGGCCCACTGTTGCGCAACAGGTAGTTAATGCAATAGGAGATAAGGATGCCGGTGACGATGGACATCTGGTAGAAGGTGCCCATGCGGCCGCGGATGGAAGGCGGCGAGACTTCTGAGACGTACATGGGCGAGAGGAGCGAGACACCTCCGACGGCGATGCCGCCGAGGAATCGCGCGCAGATGAAGAGGGCAAAGCTCGGCGCGAGGGCCGTGGCGACGGAGGTGAGCGCAAAGAGAACCGCAACCCAAACGAGCATGCGCTTGCGTCCGAGACGATCAGTGAAGCGGCCAGCGGCGAAGGACCCGAGAACGCAGCCGAAGAGGAGGGAACTGAAGGCCCACCCAAGGCTGATATCACTGAGGGCAAAATGGCGGGCGAGAAACGGACCGGCGCCGGTGATGATGGCGACGTCGAAGCCGAAGAGCAGTCCGCCCAATGCGGCAGTGCATGCGAGGAAGATGACGTACGGCGTTTTCGGAAACAGAGCCATGTTTGTGCCGGGTTAGAGGGTAACCGGTCTGTGCAGATCGCGGCGGCTTAACTCAACTGGCTACGCATTACGGTGTTTCCGAAAACGCGTTCGCGCAGGTTCATGGATCGGGCATTGATTCACGCCCAGGAAAACTCAATCTTCTCATGAATCCGCGGGATTGATCGGTCAGTAGCCTGGAGGCGGCGGTGGACCACCGCGGAAGGCTGCGTCGTATCCAGCGCGGAAGCCGCGGCGGTACTCCTCAGGCGGCCCAATGGGCGGATTGCGGAATCGCGGATGGCGCCGCACATCGGGCGCAAATCCTTTTGCGATATCGCGGCGAGCGGCCTGAATGCCGTCGTGATAGCCCTGCTGCGCAACCGGGCCGAAAGCCGGAGGCGGCGGTGGTGCGACATAGACCACAGGCTGCGGGTGAGAACAACCGAGCAACGCCACGGGAAACAGCAATGCGGCCAGCGCTACGATCTTCCTCATCGTCATTGGGTGAGACCTCATTCGTTGAATTGGATGTTCCGCCCTGGATGGGGCGGGACGTTTCTCAATTGAACACGGGAACGGACGAAGAGTTGCAGCGGGTGAGACTGGCGGATTGGGCAAGTAAACAAAAGTCATCGACATGCCGATGAAGTCCGCAGACGAGTGGGCGGGGAGGAACGCGATGGCGGGAAAGTGTAAAAAGCACGATGGGCGCGAGGCGGGGAATGGGCACCGGTCAGACAATCACTTTGCCGGCGCGACTGCGACCGTTATCCCTTTGCATCTGGGTAAAGACTGCAAGTACGAGCGCGAATTGAGCCGCCTGCAGGTCGAACTGGTGAAATTGCAGGAGTGGATTCGGCACGAGGGCCTGCGCGTGGTGGTGCTGTTTGAGGGGCGTGATGCGGCGGGCAAGGGCGGCGCCATCAAGCGCATCGCTGAGTCATTGAATCCCCGCTTTTGCCGCATTGCGGCGCTGGCCACGCCTACGGAACGAGAGAAGACGCAGTGGTACTTCCAGCGCTACGTTGCGCACTTGCCGGCGGCGGGCGAGATGGTGCTGTTCGACCGAAGCTGGTACAACCGCGCCGGAGTGGAGCACGTGATGGGGTTTTGCACGGAGCGCGAGTATCTGGAGTTTATGCAGAGCTGCCCGGAGTTCGAGCGCATGCTGGTGCGTTCGGGAATTGTTCTAATCAAATACTGGTTTAGCGTAAGCGACGAGGAGCAGGAGCGACGCTTTCAAGACCGCATGAGAACGCCCACGAAACGCTGGAAGCTGAGCCCGATGGATCTGGAGTCGCGCAAGCACTGGGCCGACTACTCGCGCGCCAAGGACGAGATGTTTGCTGTGACTGACACCAAGCAGGTTCCGTGGTTTGTGGTGGACGCGGAGAATAAGAAGGTGGCCCGGCTGAACGTGATTCGGCACCTGCTGAGCATGATTTCTTATCGCGACCTGACGCCGGAGTCGCTGAAGCTGCCGGCGCTGGGGAAGTCGAAGTACGTGCGGCCGCCGATTCAGGAGCAGAGCTTTATCCCTGAGGTGTACGTGTAAGGGAAGGAGCAGGGAATAGGGAATAGATGGTGCGCACTTCGATTCAAGCGATGCGGAGGTGCACGATCTCTGGTTTGAGTTCGCCGTCTTTCTTTAGCGTCAAGAATCCGACAGTGACCGGCAGATCGAAACGGCGCGGGCCGCAGGAGCCGGGATTGAAGTAGAGGACGCCTTTTTTCGTGTAGAAGTTGGGAACGTGCGTGTGGCCGTGAAGGACGGCGGCGAATTTTGCGGCGGCGGGATCGAGGTGGAGGGTTTTGAGGTCGTGAAGCATATAGACATAGAGACCGGCGTGGGGAGGGTTTTCGATTAGGAGAACTTCCGTTTCAGGCAATTTGGCACAGGGGCCATCGTGGTCCACATTGCCGCGGACGGCGGTGACGGGAGCGATCTTTTCGAGTTCCTGGAGGATGGAGATCTTGCCGACGTCGCCGAGGTGAAGGATTCGGTCGACGCCTTTGAGGGCAGGCATGACTTCGGGGCGAAGGAGACCGTGGGTGTCGGAGACGATGCCGAGGATCATGGGGCGCAGTGCGCTGATGATATTGCGCGAAATGTCACAAGCTCAGACTCTCCTCTTTGATTGCAGTATCATGCCGATGCCCGAAACCAGAACTCCTGCTCCGTAGACACAAGCGCGGAGATGAGTCTGCCTGTCTGCCGGATCGACAAGAGCATAAATGAATCCGACGAGAAAAAGCGCCCAGACGATCCCATTTGCCCAGTATCTACGCTTTCGTTTGTCCATGGAGTGCCTTGCATCTATCTCCCTGATTGTTACATGAGATCGGGAATGCTGGCGCTCCGACAGAGCCTCACAATCCCAGCTCCAGCCGAGTCCTCGGGTCGAGCTCGTCGCGCAGCGCGAGGCACAGAGCCAGCGTGGCCATTCGTGTTATGTTAACTCTGTTCACGCTTTCAAATGAGTCCGGCGGCGTTGCTCTAGAATCTCTCCCAGCTGTCCTTCATTCAAGAAGCCGAACCAGGGCGAGATGCTGAAACAGGGTGCCCGAAAATTGAGATGAAGGAAAACTTCCGAATCAACGGCGGGCACGCTCGAACAAAGTGGCAGATCGCGGTCGCAGCCTATACGGAACGGCCTGTGCTGCAGGTGCTTGCGCTCGGCTTCGCCAGCGGCTTGCCGTTCCTGCTAACTTACTCAACTCTTTCGGCGTGGCTTGCGACAGCCGGTGTGCGGCGAGCAGCGATTGGCACCTTTGCCCTGGTTGGCACGCCCTATGCATTCAAGTTTCTGTGGGCTCCGCTGATGGATCGCGTACCTCCGCCCCTGCCTTTGGGGCGACGGCGCGGTTGGGGAATCACCATCCAGGTCCTTTTGATCGGCGCAGTTCTCGGACTGGGACTGTGCAATCCAAAGCACAACTTGCCTCAGATGGCCGCCCTGGCGGTGCTGGTCGCATTTCTATCTGCGAGTCAGGATATTGTGATCGATGCCTGGCGGGTGGAGAGCCTGAGCAGGGATCAGCAGGCTCCAGGAGCAGCCATGATTCAGTCCGGCTACCGGATTGCCATGCTGGTATCCGGTGCAGGCGGCCTATTCATTGCAGCGTACGCGGGATGGTTCGCGGCTTATGCCACAATGGCCGTGCTGCTCGGTGTTGGACTTCTGGTGTTTTTGCTTGGTTCCGAACCGAAGGTCTCAGCGGAGACTTTACACGCGGAGGGATCAGGTTGGCAGGCGATTCGGCAGTCGTTTTCCACGGCCGTAATCGGTCCATTTCGCGATTTCATGAATCGACCGCTTTGGCCTGTCATCCTGATCGCCATTTTCGGATACAAGATGGGCGAGGCGATGGCGGGAGTAATGTCTACGCCGCTCTATATATCGTTGGGATTTTCGCTACCTGAGATCGCCGCAGCGTCGAAAGTGTTTGGATTTTTCTCAATTGTGACAGGGGCCCTGTTAGGCGGTGTCGTGACGACCCGGTTCGGAATACGCCGCTCGCTGATTCTCTGTGGTATTTTGCAGTCAGTTGGGAACCTGTTTTTTGTTTTGCAGGCTGTGGGCGGCCATCGGATCGGCTACCTCGCTTTATGCGTCACCGCCGAAAATCTGACGGGCGCAATGGCCGGGACCGCGCTGGTGACCTATCTTTCCAGCCTATGCTCGCCTGCCTTTACCGGGACTCAGTACGCGTTGCTTGCCTCGCTTGCTTCGGTTGGGCGCACCGTGGTGGCGTCCTCAGGGGGAATATTGTCTGAGAAGATCGGTTGGGTATGGTTCTTTGTTCTTACCAGCGTTGTCGCGTTGCCGGCCATTATGCTGTTCATCTGGATCGGACCTCGCGACGATCGGGAAGTTACCAGGGCAATCCAGACCTGAAAAGCCCGAGTGTCGAGTCATAAAGCCTGAGACCGGCCCAGAAACTCTAGACTGATGCCGCAATTATGGATCGAGATCTTCCCCGGTGATCGTCAGATTTCCCACTGCAACGATGGCCTGCGACCAGTGACAGATGCGGAGACGATCTGGCGCGATACCTTAGTAACCAGAGAATGCACCGGCGCTGAACAAAGAACACAGAGACACCGGCGCTTGTTCCGGGTCTAATGAAGCATGAGGAGATTTGTGCGCGGATTATTATTGGTGATTCTAGCGGCGGTGATGCCGTCGCTTGTATTTGCTCAGCCGCAGTATGGCGCGCCGATGCGAGATGGAGGCGCGCCCGATCAGCGGGCGGCGTCAGAGCAGATTTTCGCGTTGGCGAACGAGGCGCGGGCGCAGGCCGGCGTGGGGCGCCTGCAATGGGACCCGGCGCTGGCGGATGCGGCACTGCAACATTGCCGGCGTATGGCGCAGGAAGGGCCAATTGCGCACCGCTACGGCGGCGAGCCGGACTTGAGCGGGCGCGCCGCGCAGGCCGGCGCGCACTTCAGCGTGATTGAAGAAAACGTGGCAGTGGGCCCGTCGGCTGACGCGATTCACGAAGAATGGATGCACTCGCCGGGGCATCGCCAGAACTTGCTGAGCCCCGATGTGGATCGTGTGGGTGTGGCCGTGGTGGCAGCGCGTGGCGTGCTTTACGCGGTGGCTGATTACTCGCGTGCGGTGCAGCAACTGAGCGCGCCGCAGGCAGAGGCCAAGGTGGCGGCGCTGATTCGCGTGAGCGGCGTAACGATCTTGCGAGATTCAACGCTGGCGCGAGAGGCCTGCGCCGAGGACGAAGGCGTGCCGCGCGGCGGCGGAGGGCTTCCTGTGCGATTTGTGATGCGGTGGCAGGCTGCCGATCTGACGCGGTTGCCGCAAGCGCTGGTGGATAAGCTGGCATCCGGGAGCTATCGCGAGGCTGCGGTAGGCAGTTGCCCGGCGCAGGTCGCGGGAGGGGCGTTTGCGGCGTATCGCGTGGCTGTGCTGCTGTATTGATGTTGCGGCGGACGGTGGGGAACTCATCCGAAATTCTGATGGTCCTGCCAGAACGCTGACCACGACTCGCGTGGTGGGCCGCAAAGAAAGATGTCGGGATGGTACTGGCTCTCTTCGTTCTTGATGCCCTGGGAGTTGATGTTGTGGCCCGCGAGGTGGCATCCGGTGAAGATCGAGTTGGCTTGCTGCTGGCTGAGACCGAGAACAATGAGAGTGGTAGGCGTCGGTGTCGGGTAGCCGCGAAGCCATTCCGAGTTAGTGGTGCCGATAGGCGTGGGGAGGCGATTGGCCGGCCCGAGCATTTCAATGGCGCCGTACTCGCCGTAATTTGCGGTGGTGATGCCGAGATGCGCCTGTTGATCGGAGGGAAGGGAATCGCGGATTTGCGCGACGGTGCGGACGAGTTCGTTCCAGCCGAACTCTTCACGCAGGTCTCCGTTGTGGCTGAGCGCGAAGTTGCGTAATGGCCCGCTTGATGCGAGTGGAAGGATGAATGCGCAGATATAGGCGGAGACCAATGCGAAGGCACCGAAGTAGACCGACTCGATAGCCGCGCGGCCCCAGCGTGGCAGGGTGCGAAGCCAGCGCTCGCCGACGACAGCACCCATGGCGAGCAGCATGGGGTAGGTTCCGGCCATGTAGTAACTGCGGCCCTTACCGATCCAAAAGAGCGCCAGGGGAATAAGGTACATCCATGCGAGCATGCGGTAGCGCTGGCTGCGCAGGAAGCTGATGAGGCCAGCGAGCCACAGAGGCGCAGCTGCGAGATTGGCGCAAATGAGGAACTGGCCCTTCAGGAATCCCTGGGCGCGACCGATGCGGACATCGCGCGTATGGATGGACTGGAGGAAGTGGTAGGAGATGAAGTTGTGCTGAGCGAGCCAGATGAAGTTGGGGAGAAAGATAAAGAGTGCGAGGGTGAGGCCGGCCCAAAACCAGGCGGTCGCGATGTAACGGCGAGCAGGCGTGAGAATGAGGCCGGCGAGAATGCCTACGATGTAGAAAGCTATGGAGTATTTGGTTTCGAGTCCGGGCCCGATGGCGGCGCCGATGACGAGCCACCAGCGCGGATTGTCCGATTTGAGAAGGCGGATACTGAAATACGCGGTGAGTACCCACCAGAGGAAGTCATAGGAGGTGTACTGAAATTCGGTGCCGTTGAAGAGGGGCAGTGGTGAGAGAGCGACGGCGAGAGCGGCGGTGACTTGTGCGAGGCGCGAACCGCCGAGGTCGCGGGCCATGAGTCCGGAGACAAAGACGGCGACGGACTGAGCGATGACCGAGAAAAGACGGAGGCCAATCATTGACAAGCCGAAAAGCGAAATGCCAATTCGTGCAAGGAGGGGATCGAGAGGCGGGTAAGCGACGAATCCCCAGTCAAGGTGCAGGCCGTCGCTGAGGAACTGGAGCTCGTCGCGATGAAAGCCGTAGCGGCCGTTAGTGGAGATGTGCAGGAGCGCGACGGCGGCCGCGATGGCGAAGAGAATGGCGGTGTCGGCCCGGCGATGAACGCCTTGCGACGGCCGGTCTGCGGCGACAGAAGACAAAGCGGGCTCCTGAAGTTGTCCTGCGAATGCTTACGCACTCGTGGCGGCGCTGGTTCCGTTACGCCGTTCGAGTGGCGGCGGAACGCGGACCGAGGCCATTCCGGCAGCCGTCGCGGCCTGAATGCCCATTTCAGTGTCTTCGAATACGAGGCAATGCTGAGGGGCGATGCCGAGGCGCGCGGCTGCAGTGAGGAAGGCGTCGGGTGCAGGTTTGCTGCGCTTGTAATCTTCTGAGCCGACGAGAACGGCGAAGCGGTCAAGGAGATGCACTGTAGTCAGCGACTTTATGACCGACTCGCGCGTACTGCCGGAGACCACGGCGAAGGGAATGCGGCCTTGCTGTGCGTTGATGTGATCGAGTACCTCAGGAACCGGCTTGAGTTGAGGGAGCTGCTCGAAATAGAAGTTCTCTTTGCGCTCGGCGACGGCCGCGACGGGCATTTGGAGTCCCTGCATGCTGTTCAGCTCGGTAACGATTTCTGCCGGCGGTTTGCCGCCCCAGGAGTAGAAGAGCTCTTCGTCGAATCTGGCGCCCCACTCGCTAAGCGCCTGCTTCCATGCGATGTAGTGGAGCGGCATGGAGTCGACGACGGTACCATCGCAGTCGAAGAGGTAAGCATGGAAATTACCGGCGGGGATGCTGAGCTTCATGCGTGCAGGGAACTCCTTTAGAGTAGCGGCGGAGGAAATGGATGATTCGCAAGTTGGACGGTGGAGGGTCGGGCTTCATCGCGCCGCAGCAGCCTCGACAGCAGGTGCGACGCAACCGCCTTCGCCGGGCTTGGTCGGCTGCATTTGGAGCGCATTGTTGAAGCGGTTGAAGTAATTGAAAAGGCCGATGGCGCAAAGCAGCTCAACGATTTCGCCTTCGGAATAGAAGGTGCGCAGCTCGGCAAACTGTTCGTCGCTGACAGAGTTGGCGTCGCGGGTAACGGTCTCGGCAAGGCGCAGAGCGACTTTTTCGGCCGGGGTAAAGTCCTCGCGGCCGGGCCAGTCAGCCAAGTGAGTGAGCTGCTCGTCGCTCCAGCCCAGATTGCGGGCGAGAATGGTGTGGCTGGCCAGGCAATAGGGGGTCTGGTTCACCTGGCTGGTGCGAACGATGATGAGCTCCTTGAGTTTGGTTGGGACTGTGCCGGTATTGAGCACGGCGGCAAAATGCGCCTGCATGGTGGCGAAGATTTCGGGCCGGTGGGCCATGACGCGGAACATGTTGGGCACGTTGCCGCGCACAGCGAAGATCTTATCGTAGAGGACGGCGATTTCGGGGGCAACTTCATTGCGGTCAAGACGGGAGATTCGGGACATTGGGCCTCCTCGATGGGTTCAATGATTATGGTACCGTTTCAGGGGTTTTGGAGGTAGGGACGGGTTGTTGGAGGGCGATGAAAGTTGGGAGCGGAAATGGATGCGCACGTGGGGCGCGGTATCACGCATTTTTGACGCAGTTTGCGCGCTCTGCTAACTTAATAAGGGACAATTTCCTGCCAAACACTCCTCAGTAGCTCAATGGCAGAGCATTCGGCTGTTAACCGAAGGGTTGTAGGTTCGAGTCCTACCTGAGGAGCCAATATAAAACCCCTATAAAGACTGCACTTTATTGACTTCCACTTCAAACTGTACCTAAAATTGTCCTAAACCCGCTGTGAGGGGTCACCAGAGCCCAATATTCGGCAGGGAGAGGACAGCCCCATGGCATTCACCGTGTTTCGGCGTCACAACCGGGACAACTGCAAAAGCGCCAACCGCTATGAGCCTCGGTGCGGATGCCCGTTGCACGTTCAATTCGTCTGGAAAGGTACCCCCGGCGCATTTGAGGGCAAGAAGCTCGCCTACCAGAACAAGTGGTCCTTGGAGACCCGTAGCTGGTCTGAAGCCCAGTCCAGAGTGAAGGCCTTGCAGAAGCGCCTAAAGAACTTCGCCAAGGGCAAAGTGGCGCCCAAAAGCAGGACCGTGGCAGCCGCCTTGCAGGAGTGGTACAAATTCCGTGACCAGAACAAATTGGGCAATACTAAGGCGAAACAGATGGGCGGCAAGCTCGAGGAGTGGTGCGAGAAGAACGACATCCTTCTCTTGACCGCTTTCACCACCGAAAAGGCCATAAAGTGGCGTATAACGCTGCCGCATCGTAGCGGGGACAGCAGCAGCTTGAGCGTCCACTGGTCTGTTATCAGTGGGTTCTTTTCGTGGGCTGCGGGGATGGGCTACATTAAAAAAACTCCAATACCTGACCCCAAGACAAACCCACAGTTTCGCATTAGCTACGAGAAGGCAGAGGTTAATCCGCCAACTAAAGAGCAGGTCGAGAAAATCCTGAATACTGCGACGGGGCAAGTTCGGCTCTTGTGCCTGTTGATGCGTGAAACGGCGATGGCATTGGTCGATGCCATGAAGTTCGCCATGTCGCAGAAGGACGCCGAAAAGTACGAGATGTCAAAACCGGAGCGATGTCCCGCGATTGAGGACAAGGTTGTCCGTGGCAATCGCACCAAGACCAATGAACGCTACCGGGTGCGCATCAGCGAGTCATTAGCAAAGCAGCTTGAGGCGCTGGGCGAACCTGCCTTCCCCGGCACATATCCGCAGTGGCGTGAGCGGGTCAACAAGGCCATCAAGGATGCAGGTGTCAAGACGACTCCTCATGGCTTCAGACATTACAGAATCACCGAGTGGCTTTCGGCTGGCGTGCGTGTTGACGACGTGGCGGACATGGTGGGCTCATCGCCTGACGAAATCCGCAAAACCTACCGTCATTGGATTAAAGAAGCAGAAGACCGCTTGGATGAAGTGCAGCGTGAGGCATGGTTAAAGATGGGGCTGGACAAGAATGGCAACGAGATTGCCCCATGAACATGTAGCATTTAGAGAACTTTCGCTGAAAGTCTACATCGTCCGTCGTAGGCCAACCTTTACATTCGGACGGCGTTGGCAATGGTGGCTGCTCCAAATCTGGCTGGTGAGAAGCCGAGCGCAAAGAACCCCAGACGGCGTGCGTCTCTCGACTCGTCCCTCCTGCAATTCTTCCGTGAAGTTCAGGCCTTGGAAATGAATTAGAAGTCATTTCGCACTGCGGAAACGAGAAAAGACAACCCCTAAACTATCGTCTTAGTTCTGACGAATGCGAGCAAATTCTTGCCGCTTATTCTCAACTTCCTCTTGCCCCGCTTGTATCGGCGCGTCGGTGTTCCATAATCGACCACACCCTTCATTTTTTGCATGCGCCGCAATGCGGAATCGTAGCTCAGGTTCAGCGCCGCCGCGACCTCGCCTGGGGAGTAGTTTTGCTCGGGCTCAATCTTGACCCTCTGGTTACGCACCAGTTGTTTGTATCCGCGCCGGCCCTCGCTGGTGAGCACTTCGGAGGTGTCCTTATGGTCGCCCACGTTGCACGCAGGTGTCCGAATGATGGAAGCATCCTCGATGGCAGGAATTAGGTGGTCATCGTTGTTGTTGACCGGATTGACTTGCCTACTGGCGGACACACCAACTTCTTTTTCGATTGCGGATATGGCGCCCAGGTCCAGCTTCATTGCTAGCCCTGATGACGTTAGGTTCCCGACTTCCAAAAAGAGTTTTCTGGTCGAGGCATGCAAATAGACAACATTGCCCATTAACCTGAGTGCTGTTGGTACCAGGTCCTGGGTTGTAGTGGCAGCGCGGGCAAGACCGGAGTCGGCCATCGTGGAAACCGGGTTGCTTGCAACCGCAACATCACTCCCGCTGCGCGTATCGATCTGAGCCACTTTCCCTGACAGTGGACGAAGGGGGCGGGCCGGAATCGTGACCGCGATCGCTGAAAAGGCACGATGATTGCAAGACTCGGCGAATCCCCTCATGCCGATGAAGAGAGCGATCAGCGCAAAGAAAACGCAATACTCGGCTGGTACATTGCTCTTACAATCGCGAGGCACTATGGCTCGGATGTATTCGCCGATTGTTCGCATAAGTTCTCCACTAGTTAGAGGGTACTGACTCAAACAGGTGGAATCAACGCCAGGACAGCGCATTCTTCAGTTGAAGGTAAAAATCTCACCCAGGGAGGGGTTTCAAGGACGTTGAATGGAGGAATACAGTCGACTCTTTTGTCAAAGATGATAGGTGTAGGGGGAGAGTCGTCGCTCCTCAGTGATGTGAAATCGGGCATTTCGTACCCTGCCAGATGCCGACGCAGCAGTCATCACAGTCGATGATGCGAATTTTACTTGCGGGGTCCAACGGATTGGAAAGCTCGGTGAGATCGAGGGATGCGCGGGGCGGATGACGTCATTGCTGAGAATTGCCCCAATCACACCTGCTCAAAGGCCAAGTCATTTGGGACCAACATATGCTCCGCTTCACGATTGGATTCGCTCCAAGACCTCTTCCGTGTCAATCTGCATCTAACCTTTACTTTCAACAACTTAACCACACGCTGGATACCGCCTAAGCACCTGTATTTACGTGTAAGCCGTCTGAACTTTGGGTAAATTCTTGGGTGACTCCGAAGACCACCGAGAAAATCAATCGATTACCTATCTTGCCTTTTTCGGTTCTCCATCTCTTAGAACTGAAGTCCTCATAAATTGCGCTTCCTGCGCGGACTGTACCGAACTTCCCTTCTGTTGGCCAGGGATGCTACCAAATTCGCGTATTGAGTTTACGCAATTGCCCCAACTAACCA
>CAWJBE010000019.1:0-68379 GCA_963841095.1 uncultured Acidobacteriaceae bacterium | reverse complement strand
CCGGCGACGATCACATTCGTGATAGTGCGTCGCGGAATCGAAACTCATCGCCGCGCGAGATGAAAAGACAAGTGCCTGCCCTGGACGAAGGATAGATCCAGGCAGGCTTTTTTGTGGAGTTCTGTGAGCAGCGGACGATCGCGCGATTAGAATCTCTATCGATTTTCGCGGAGACGTTATGGCTGGAGCAGAAACATCATCCTGTCTTGCTAGCGCCCACCATGTCCATAAATAGTTTTTGCACGCGCAAGTCGGCCGTCATCTCAGGATGGAAGGTTGCCGCCAACAGGTGGCCCTGTCGCACGAGGGTCGCGTAGCCTTCGCGCCGTGCCAAAACTTCAACACCGGCTCCCACCCGGGTGATGCGAGGCGCGCGAATAAAGACCATTTCAAGGGGACCGCCGGGTAACTCGGTCTCCATTGTCAAAATCGTGGAGTCGATCTGCCGGCCATATGAGTTGCGTTCGACAGCGATGTCGAGCAGGCCAAGGCTTCGCTGCGTGGGATGCAGGACCTCGCGCGCTAACAGAATGCAGCCGGCGCACGTGGCGAAACATGGTGTTGTGGCGAGAGATTCACCGAGCGTATCCCAAAAGCCATCGCGCTCCAGGAATCTGAGCATCGTAGTGGACTCGCCGCCGGGGATGACTAACCCGTCGATTCCGCCAAGTGATTCCGGCTTGCGGACAAGTACTGCGCGCGCTCCGAGATCCGTGAGCGCGCGCGTGTGAGCGTCGTAGTCGCCTTGAAGAGCAAGTACGCCGATAGTAAACGGGCCGCCGGTTTGAGTACTTCCCGGCAAGGGAGCGCACGCTGCAGTTGCCATTGTTTAGAAGGTAATCCTGCCGCCGATTTGAATGATTCGCCCGAATCCGAGGGACGATGTGATTGATCCCGTGCTGGCGTTGGTTCCCTGGGCGACGCCAGTGATCGTGGTGTTGGGAGTACCAAGTTCAGCCGTGTTGAAAGCATTCAGGGCTTCTACACGGATCTGGAAATTGAGGCTCTCAAAAGTTTTGAAATCCTTGAACATCGAGATATCCGAGTTGTCGTACCCCGGTCCCTTGCAACTGAGTGTTCTTGGTGAATCGCCGTAGGTATAAGCAGGGGAAAGTGTAAACGCATTGATGTTGAAGTAGGGGTGATTTAGATTGTGCGGACCACCTACCCGGCCCTCGGGGCGACCGGAATAGCATGGATTCATGCCAGCAACCAAGTTGGGCCGCTGCGTTGATCCACCGATTGCGCCGTAGACAGAACTGTTGAGGTTGGTTTGCACGACTGCCAATGGCGAGCCATTCTGGGCGATCCATTCATCGTTGAACTGCCAACCGCCCGCCACGTAGTCCAGCCAGCGGTTCATGCCAGAAAAGAATTGCCGGCCACGCCCGAAGGGCAGTTCATAGCTGATTGCCGCCGTGAAGCGATTCGGCATATCGTTGATGGAACGCGCATACTCATTGGCAAGATTATAGTTGTCCTGCATGCCGGCGGTGCTCGAGTTCAAAGTGCTGGTTGATCCATAGAGATTATCCCAGTTTGATGACCATGTGTAAGTGGCAAGAACACTCAGACCTTTGCTCATTTGTTTCTGTACCTTTATATCTAGCGCATTGTAACGGTTCGTGCCATTGCTTTCTACAACTGTTACTCCGCTGAACTGCGGATAAGGCAGAAGTAATTGCCCTTGTTGAATGCTGGCATTCGAAATTACACCAGTGGATGGGTAACCGCCAACCGTCGAGGCATAGTACGGATTAGTTACTTTGGTTGAAAGACTCAGCCCGTAGTTCGCCCCACCTGGCGCATAACTCGCCATCAGTGAGTCCGGAACCTGGTCGAGCCCGACGCTCTGGCCCCAGTTTCTGGCGTGGGCGCCAACATAGCCTACTTTTAGAGCAATGCCGCCAGGAAGTTGCTGTTCCACATCCAGTGAATATTGGTCGACAAGCGGGAAACGGCGGCCAAAGGTTTGCGCAGTAATCGCGCCACCGACACCTGAGAGGGCCCCCAAGGTGCTGCCTGATGGCTTAAGAAGGCCAGACGGGAAGGGATTTGTAAGCCAGGCGCCAGTGCCTGTGCTCGCATTATTCAAAGCGGTAGCCGTGGAAGCGTTAATGTATGTTGTCGTCTGGCTGAACCCGGTGGAATAAGGAGTTAGTGAAACGCCCGCATAGAAGATGCCGGCACCGCCTCGGATCACCGTACTTTTTCTTAATTTATAAGCTGCGCCGAAGCGCGGGGAAAATTTCAAGTGACTTTCATCGCAGCAATGGACGGGATAACCGTTTACTCCGGCAAAGGCCAGACCACCATGCGCAGTTGGTGCGCTTGTGCTTGGGAAAGCATAACTGATACTGGGGTCGAAGCCGACGTTATACCGATCGGTGGATTCCTTCTGTCCAAGCTCGTACTCATACCGGAGGCCGATGTTCATCGTAAGTCTTTCGTTTACCCGGATATCATCCTGGGCATAGAGGGCGTTGTACTTTTCGTTCATTAACAGGCCGACAGCATTGATAGTTACCGAAGCGGCTGTGCTGGATGAGCCCGGCAATCCCATGAGGAGATCGGCAATGGCATTGGGGCCGTTGGAGACTGAACCACCTGTCTGGTCGCTGTACATCCCGTCGAAAGTGTATGCGCCGTTTGCTCCGCTTGCTGAAGAAACGAACTCATTCATCGATCGGAAGACATATCCGCCTTTCAGGCTGTGCCTGCCCATCGTCTTGACGACGCCAACTACGAGATTTTTCGAAGCGTTGACGGTGGGGCCGGAAGTAGCCGCGCCGAGCGAAGCGGCATCCGTCACGCCGCTCAAAGTGATGGTCGGGAAGGTCGCCGACTGCAACTGACTGACAAAACCCGAGGGGAAGCCGACGCCGCCGAAGCCGTTGGTCTGGTTAAAGCCGCTGCTGTATTGCAATGTATCGCTGTAGTAGCGGTTGAAACCGTAACCCACGGTGAGAACCAGCGTGGGGCTGAGGGTGAAGACGTTGTTAACGGCCGTTGCATCATTGAAGCGATGAATTACGCCGTCATTTTCTGCGAAGACCTGCAGGATGTTGCCGTTCGGTTCCTGTGTGGCTAGATGGACATAGGAAGCAGACCCCGACCACCAAGGAGTGAATACGTGATCTATCTTTCCGCTGTACATATCAGAGCGAGTCTTGAAGTCGTTCGAACCGATGAAGTTATACGCTCCGCTGCCGGTGTAGTTGGCGCAACTGGTGGTTGATGGATAGTTGCAGGCAGGAAACTGCTTGGCAATGAACTGGCCGATCGGGTTGATCAGGCTCGATGGGATCACATTTGGGATGCCGTTGCTCGAGACTGGAGTAACACGCTTTCCTGCAACAAATGGCTGTGTCGGGTCATAAATGGTAACTGGAACGCCGCTCACAGAATCATTCGAGAAATTACCCGCGAGCTCAGCTGGTGTTGGAAGATAGTACGAGTCGGTGGAACTGGTATAAGGCTGAGCCTGACGATATCCTTCCTCGGAAACCCAGAAGAATGTGTTATCCAGAGGTTTGAATTTGTGACTGAAAGGCAGCGGACCGCCGAAAGCTCCGGCATAGAGATAAGTTGTGGAGTCGGGCCGGGCAATACCGACCAGATTGTTAGACCACGCGTTTGCAGCCCAATTGGTTTGGCGTGTTTCGCCATATAGAGTTCCGTGGTAAGTTGAGGAGCCGGATTTCAAAGTCGTATTGAATACGCCACCGCCGCTGCGGCCCACCTCGGCGTCATAGGTGTCGGCTTCTACTTTGGCGTCGGAGATAGCTTCCAACGATGGGATGAAGGTGGCGCCGCCGGCCGAAGTGGAGACTGGGATGCCGTCAACCACATAGTTATTGGCGGCATTGGCGCCGCTTGTGGAACCAATCGGAGCTCCGGCCACGGATACACCTGTCGTTCCGCTCTGATCTTCTGCGCGTACAAAGCGAGGATCGCCGGTCGGTGTCGCGTTGTTGTCGAGCTTCTCGAATACAAATGGGTTGCGTCCCAGATTTGGCAAGTCCTGCAGCTTTTCGGCGTTGAATGTCTGGCCCTCTGATGCCGATGCAGTGTCGATGAGTGGTTCGGCTTCTCCATTGACGACAACTTGCTGAGTGACGTCGCCTGTCTTCAGCTTCGCATCCACGGTTTCCGTTGTACCGATTCCGACAATGATGCCCCTCTGTTGAAGTTTATTGAAGCCGGGCGCTGTGATTGTAACGGTGTAAGTGCCGGGATCGACGGCTGTAAACAGGTACTCTCCACCGGATGTTGTTATCGACGTTCGAATGACTTTTGTCTGCTCATTTAGCAGAGTCACGGAAGCACTGGGCAGTACGGAGCCCTGCGGATCAGAAACCATGCCGCGAATGGCACCATAATTGGTTTGCGCGCCGCTACGACCGATCAGCGATGTTATGAAAAGAAGGAGAACCAATATCTGAAGGTAGATGCCACGGTGCTGGTGTCGCGTCATATGTCTAATCCTCCAAGTGAAGCCATCCGTTGAGAGTTGAGTGGCAAAGGCCCTTACGAGTGGGAGCCCAGTCGATCAACGCATCGAATGATGCGATACAGATTGCAAGAGCCGGGTGGTGGCAGAAAGTGAAAGCGTTCTTCGGCTCTTGAACTACCCCAGAGCGCGTTTCGCGCTCGCGTGATGACCTTCAAAAAACAATTGGCGCCTGGGGCCGTAGCCCGTGATTTGCGGCATGACAAGCTGCGATGGTGCACAGCACGGCATGCTACCGGCGTTCAACAATGAGAAGATCTTCGACAGGGAAGAGTACCGCGGGAGAATGCGCCCTCAGACGGAGAGGGGCAATTCCATTGCTTACTAAGAACCCACAGCCCGTGAAAGGCTGAGGGGTATTTCTTGTTTCGCTAAGTCCCGGCCCACATCATCAACATGGTGATAGCGGTCCTGCGATGCGCCTTGCAATGGCTTTCAAAAAGGGGAGCGTGATTCAGCGATACATTGGTGCGACTGTTACAAATCGAGGAGCCGAAGTGCGGATCGTGCAGGAATTTCGTCGGCTATTCATCTAACTTAACATCGCGCTAACTCTGAGTCAACAAGTTTCATTCGACTCAGGTTAGAGTTTCAAGATGGAGGCCTCATCGCAATGCCAAAGCGTACGACTTTTCAAGAACTTAGGCTTCCGGGTAGACGCTCTTTTCTGCGGTTGTACTTTGGCTTAACCCAGGCGCGGGAAGATAGCACGACAATCAAAGAAGGTTACTCGAAGCAGTGATTGGTCTTCGCATTCCAAGAGCGACCGTTCTTGGTACGATTCATCGTCAACCGTCCACGTCAATCTCAAGAGGAAACGATGAGCTACGGATTTAAGCGGCCTCATCTGCAGCGCCGGCTGGATGATTGAGAGGCCGCACATATTTTTTGTAAGCATAGTGCAACAGGTAAACGCTGCAGCCCGCCAAAACAGCTATGACAGCGTTGGAAACTAAGACCCCGGCGACGGTAACAAGGAATCCCGCCACGTCAAGGAGATGCATTTTCCCAAGGCGCCTCCACGTTCCGATATCGAGAAGTGAGATGCCCATGTAGGTGGTAACGCCGGCGAGTGCGGCCATGGGAATGTGCGCCAATGCGCCGGAGCCATAGCGCACAAGCAAAAGCAGAAAGACCGCGTGGAGGAGATTGGCCAGGCGAGTGGAGGCCCCGCATCGAATCGCAGCAACGCTGCGAGCGGGAATGCCGACACTCATGGGAGCGCCAAAGATTCCGACAGCGAGATTAGCGATACCGTATGCGCCCACTTCTGCGTCGGAGTCGGCGCGCAGGAGCGGCTTGTGGCGCCCCTGAAAATGCTCGATCGTCCGTGAGGTTAGCAACAAATTGACTGATGAAACGAAGGCCAGCATGAGGCCCGAGGGAAGCAGATTGATGACGTCATGGGACGTCCACGAGAATCCAGCAATGGGTGGCAGCCCAAGGTGAAGCGAACCAACCTCGGGGAGGTGCGAGTGCAAAAGCATAGCGAGCACGAAGGAGATGATGACGCCAATCAGCGGGGCGGGTAGGCGCGGCGAGATGCGGTGGGTGACGAAGGCAGCGACGATTACGGCACCTCCAAGCACCAGTGGAAGCCAATGCATTCCCGCAATCTGCCTGGCCACAACGAAGAACTGGATGATGGGAATGTCGGAGGCGGAAGGATGCACCCCGAGCAGGACATGGAGCTGCGAGACGACCATGAGGCGCCAATGCCGGCAGAAAAACCTGCCACGACGGTGATTGGCACACGTGACACATGACGCCCGAGACGCATGATGCAGAAACACATCATGAAGACCGAGGCGACGATAGAAATTTTTGCAGCTCCCGCAACGCCCTGCGTTCTTACCGCGTCGGCGATGAACGGCACAGTCGCACTGGCGGTGCCTCCGATGAGAAGTGAATTGCGTCCAAGAATCACAACGACCGGAGTTGAAATGATGGAGGTGAAGACTCCCAGAATCGGGGGAAGGCCCATTAGCGCAGCCATGGAAAGCCCGTAAGGTAAAGCGATTAATGCGGCTATAAAACCGCCTGCGCAATCGCCGCCCAGGCGTTCCCAGGTGTACCTTCCTTTTGACTTAAACATGAAGATTTGGGGACACTCCCAATCCGCCGGCGGCACCGCAACTACGGGCAAGCCGGAAGGGCTGTGCTGTGTATGCTCGTCTGAAGGCCCCAGTAGCATCGACCCTCCAACGAAAACCAGACTAATGTGAACTTCAGCGCGAGGTTTTGTCGACTTACCCGCCAGCAACAAAGAATCGCGGCTCAGGCCCGGGACTTGAGTGCTGTTGCACTTGAAAGAGCTTTACTGGTGCGCGATTGGCCGCGAAAAGCGGCCAATCGCAATTGGCAAATAAGCTATGCGCACATCACTTTCTTGTACGCGGCCTGGAACTTCTGCATTTCATCTGCTGTTCCCACGGTTACGCGAACACGAGTTGGGCCAGCCGGGCCAAACGCGCCCGATGAACACGTTCTCCTTGCGCATCGCCATGACGACCTCCATGCCCGGCCTTCCGGTATCGACCATGAAACAGTTTGATACCGAAGGGATGTACTTGAAATTGTTCTTTTCGAGGAAGTTGAAGGTGTCTTCGCGGACCTGCCCGATCATCTCGCGGCGCGTGGGGACCAGATCCTTGGCCTGCAGGCTGGCCGTGGCCGCCGCCATTCCGGTGATGGGCATCATCGTGGCGCCCCAGCCGCTGAGCTTTTCGAGCAGGTCAGGACGAGCAAAGCGCCGCGCCGGCGCGCAAGCCGGCCATGCCGTAGATCTTCGAGAATGTTCGCAGAATGACGACATCCTTTCCCTGCGCCACCAGATCGGAATTGAATGGTGCTCCGGCAATATGGGTATAGGCTTCATCGATCATGACTATCGAGCCAGCAGGTTTATTCGCAACCAGCCATTCGATATCCGATTTGGGAGTCAGCGTCCCCGTCGGGTTGTTGGGGTTGCAAACGTAAATGAGGCCGGCCGTCGGGCTTGCCGCAGCCATGGCCTTTACGTCGTGAGCGTAGTTGGAAGTCAGCGGAACCTTGATGATCGGGGAGCCAATAAAATTGGCTGCGCGCATGCCGGCCTCATAGCCTGGATCGCCAGTGATGAATGGACGGGTCGGCGAGGTAAAGGCCAGCACCGCCTGATGCAAGGCCGGGCTCGATCCGACGAAGACGCGGACGGATTCGAGGCTTGAGACCCTCCTGCTCAGCCAAGTGTGTTCTGCAGTTTGTCCGTTTCGCTGTAGAGGTAGCGTCCGCCTTTGACAACGATGTCACGAACGGCCTCCATGGCCTCAGGGCAAGGGCCGAGCGGGTTCTCGTTGGCGTTGATCATGACCGCACCGGGGGGGATGTTGGATATCTTCGAGAGTTGTGCCATCGCCGGCTCATCATAGAACGGCATTGTTGAGGCTCCCGCAACCATGGCCGCGAGGCGGAAGAAGCTGCGACGCGTGAAACCGCGGAGCAAAACATCTTTTTCTTGTTCTTCATTCAGGATGCCCGTCATGTGTTTCTCCTCTGCGAATCCGCGCGCTGAGAAAATCTTCCCGCTGCGTTTCGCGTAAATACTTCGGTTAGTCATCTGCGGAC
Source organism: uncultured Acidobacteriaceae bacterium (assembly GCA_963841095.1). GTDB lineage: Bacteria > Acidobacteriota > Terriglobia > Terriglobales > Acidobacteriaceae > Telmatobacter. Next base: position 60,260 of record CAWJBE010000019.1, on the reverse strand, counting down.
TCGCGCCAGCGAGCCGCCAAGGCTCGATCGAACTTCCCCTAACAAGCGTAAAATTCGTCCATAACAAAACCCACAATCGCCATTACAAGTCCCGCAAAATTGCCCGCGGACGTGAGATGGTTGCTTCGCCTGTCCGCAAGAACTCGGTCGTTCTCTAAGCATGATCCATTTCCGTTGGAATATAAAGAGAAGAAGTTTCAGCGCTCGCTACTGTCGGCGATGTGATCGGCATATCCATGCACTTTACAAAGGCGGCCTGGAACTTCGCCATCTCATCGGCTGTGCCAACAGTCACGCGGACAAAGGTCGGCAACGCTTTCCAGGTCCGGCCAATAGCAATTTTCTCGTTCAGCATATTCTGCTGGAACTCGCGCCCGGGGCGCTTGACATCCACCATGAAGAAATTCGCCTGCGACCCGGGAAGATACTTGTAGCCATTCTTTTCAAGGAACTCAAGTGTTGCTTCGCGATTGTCCGTGTTGATCTTGCGGCGAGTTGGAACAAGCGTCGGATCGCGCAGGCTTGCACCCGCTCCTGCAGCGGAAATCAGCGAAACGGATGCCACGTTGCGCAGGCGGATTTCCGGCGAGATCGACTGAAACTTCGCGAGCAGATCCGGACGAGCAAATGCGAATCCGGCGCGGATACCCGCCATTCCGTAGATCTTCGAGAAGGTACGCAGAACGATGATGTCCTGGTCCGCCGCAACCTGGTCGATGATCGACTCGTCATTCGAGAAGTGGAAGTACGCCTCGTCGACGATCACCACCGAACCGGCAGGCTTGTTCTTCAGCAGCCATAAGATATCTTCTCTCGGCGTCATCGTTCCTGTCGGATTGTTGGGGTTCACGATGTAAAATGCGCCAGCATTCGGATCCGCGGCCACCATGGCCTTTACATCGTGCGCATAGGTACTTGTGAGCGGCACCATCTTCAGCGGAGCCTTGGCGGCTGCAGCAGCGCGGGGCCCCTGCTCGTAGCTTGGATCGGCACAGACCAGGCCACGATCAGGACTGATGTTCGACATCAAGGCCATGTCCAGCGGGCCGCTCGAACCGGGATACAACTCCACATAGCCGGGCTTCAGGCCGAACTGTTCACTGATGGTTGTCACGGTTGCGCGGGCTACGCCGGTCTTGTCATAACGGCCGCCGAGTGCGGCGGCTTCGGCCATTGCAGCCCGCGCCACGTAGGCAGGGCCCAGCGGGTTTTCATTGCTGGAGATGATGATTGTGCCGCGGCGGCAATTCGCGCATTTGTCCCATGCCTCGCTGGCGCGGGCATGGTATCGGAGGCGACGGTTGCCTGTTGAGCAAAGGAAGGAAGCGTTGCGGCGGCCGTGACTCCGGCGCCAACTAGGCGCACAAAGTTCCGGCGAGAAATAGGGGTACCAAACTGCTCCAAGCTCATTGGGAATCTCCTCTTGATGAAGAATCCGATGCACCGGATTGCGAATTGCAGGTACGACAGCAACGGCAAATTGCGGTGCACTGGTGTTGCCCAAGCCAAAAACGTTGAGACTTAAATTTCCGGGTCTTGCTTGAAACTCCAAAGACGGTGGCCGACGGTTCGGCGTGAAATCGATTTCCTGAATGCGCGATCTCCTAAGAAAGTGAGCCTCTCGCGAAACACCGAGACGAATACGCCCCGCACGCGCAGCCGTGCATGTTACGGCGCGATGAGACGGGTTTTCTCAACCAGGAGATCTTCGACGGGGAAGATGCCGCGGAATACGCCCTCAGACGGGGAGGGGCACTTATTATGAATTCGCGGAACCCTCTGCTTGTAACAAAACGAGGGTTGCCCTACATTAGTCACACGGCACGTGCAAAGTCAAGTCCCATTTTGCGACTTTCCAATGATATCGCGGCAAACGGAGGTGCAGTTTTGAACGAAGTGATTCATACCCAAGAGGAAGCTGGCGACATCGATTTATTGCACGAAATCGGGAGTCGCATGGCGGCAGCCGATCCATTTCACGAGGTTCTGACGCGCATCATCGACATGGTGACCGTCGCCGTCCGCTGCGACTCGTGCTTTATTTACGTGCTTGAGAAAGACAAACTGGTGCTTCGGGGCTCAAAAAATCCACACACCGATGTGGTGGATCAGCTTGAAATTGCCGTGGGCCAGGGTGTAACCGGATGGGTCGCCAAGCACCAGCAAACGGTAAGCCTGCCCGCGAAGGCATGGGCCGATACGCGGTTTGCCAAGTTTCTGAACCTCCCGGAGGATCGCTTTGAGGCCTTTCTCGCGGTCCCGATTCTTTGCCGCAGAAAGCTGGTCGGCGTGATCAACCTGCAGCATCGCGAGCCGCACCACCATTCGCGGCGGGAGATACGACTGATTACGTTGATCGGCTACCTGGTAGGCGCGGAGATCGAGATGGCGCGCATGGAATACGAGAAATCGCAGCTCGCCGACCAGTTGGAGAACCGCAAGCTGATGGAGCGCGCGAAGGGACTGCTGCAGCGGGAGCTGAACATTGACGAGGAATCCGCCTATCTCATGCTTCAGAAGCAAAGTCGGCAAAAGCGCAAATCGCTGCGCGAGATCGCAGAGGCCGTGATCCTGCTGGAGGACTTGAGGCGCGGAAAAGCTCCGCCGCCCACCTAGCCACGGCGCATCGCTGAGAGCAGCGTGGCCTGCGCCGAAGATTTCGACCCCTGCGAAGGTCGAACGCTCCTGCAGCCCTACTTCTGCGATGGAGCCTGCGCCATCCGGTGCATCTGATTCACCGTAGCTGGCGGAATGATTCCGTTCATACGCAGGTACTCGACCATCTGTCCATAATGATCGCCGTCGTCATTCAGAATAGCCATGACGGCCGAAATTCTCGATAAATTTCGCGGCCCCGCGATTTCCCACGCATTCTCGGGCGTGATGCCGGCGATGACTTTGTTCTGATACTCAAAGGAGGCTTTCAGGGCCTTGATGATGTCATCTTTCGCGGTGAGCGAATCAAAGGATTTCACATCAATACTCGGATCCGGCGCGATGCCGTAGGGAGCAAACAGACGGAAGGGCTCTCCCGAGACGTGTGTCAGCTCCTGGGCGAAGGTGCGGACCGTGGCAAATTCCGCAGGCGAGCCGGGTTTGAAGGTGTCTTTGGATGGGGCGAAGCTGAATTTGTCGGCGGGCATTGCCTCTGCAAGGGCGAGCAGGTTGCTTTCAAAGTGCTCGACAAACGGAGTAATGGATTTGGCTGGGTCGCCGGGAGCGTTGGCCTGTGCATGGGCGGCGGCGCCGCAGCAAGAAAGGCCTAACGAAAGCAGCGTGATGGCAAGTCGGAACGGCTGTGATTTCATAGATGACCTCGGGGTGATTTGAGATGACGGCTTACTGGGAAGTTACCGCGGTCGACGGCGGCCGGGAAATCGCGGTGAGATACGATTCCAATGTAACTCTACACGAAGTGCGTTGAAGGTTATCGCTCGCCGGCGGCCAAATCGAATCGAGCCAAACGGCTTCAGCGTGCTGCAACTTTGAAAGCGCTACAGCTTAACAGAGTCTCAATGTACGACCAGGAAAGCGCCGCAACTTGGACCATGATGAATCGTTACAGAAAACCGGCAGTGGGCCGACCCGCCGACTTTCGCCAGCGAAAATACCTGTGAAGACGACGGCAGGATGGCTCGCTCTTTTCGAACCGAGTGAAAAATCCGTCTTCGATTGGGGCCGCATCCAAGAGGAATGGAAGCGTGATCGATATCGAGCGCCGATGAGGTGCGGCAAACGATGGAGAACGACTGAAAGTGCGAATACCATTTGCAATACAGGTTCCGAAGAACAGTCCGAGAAGTTTGCATTCTTCACGATTTTCAAGGATCAATGAAGCACCTGCACTGTCGATTGGGAGAGAGAAATGCTTCGTATCTGTTCAACTGTGGTTTCAGCAATCATGGTTGCGGCCACATATACCTCGATATATGGACAACGAGTCACCGAGCCGCAGCCGGGAAACGGAGCAGACGCAGAGCAGGTCACCATTGACGCGCACGCTCCCGGCAGGGCCTTCCCGCATTTCTGGGAGGAGATGTTCGGCTCAGGGCGCGCAAATCTGACCTTGCGCGAGAGTTACCGCGACGACTTAAGACGCGTAAAACAGATCACTGACTTCAAATACGTACGCTTCCACGCAATTTTCCAGGATGAAAACGGAGTCTACAGCGAGGACAAGCAGGGCAATCCTGTTTATAACTGGTCGTATGTGGATCAGATCTACGACGGACTGCTGGCTAACGGCGTAAAGCCTTTCGTGGAGATCAGCTTCATGCCCAAGGCGCTGGCCGCAGAGCTGGACTATCACCCATTCTGGTACAAGGAGATTGTTTCTCCGCCGAAGGACTACGCGAAATGGGACGCTTTGATCACGGCGTTCGCACAGCATCTGGTTGAGCGTTACGGAGTCGACGAGGTTGCAACATGGTACTTCGAGGTTTGGAACGAGCCAAACATCGATTTCTGGGCCGGCACGCCTAAAGAGTCCACTTACTTTGAACTCTACGATCACACGGCGCGCGCACTCAAGGCGGTGAACCCGCGCATTCGCGTGGGAGGGCCGGCAACGGCGCAAGCGGCGTGGGTGGACGACATGATTGCGCATGCCGCCAGGAACGATGTGCCGCTGGACTTTGTTTCGACCCATGTATACGGCAACGACACCGCGGAAAACGTGTTCCACGACGATCGAACAGTGGCGGCCCATGCGATGGTTTGCCAGGCGGTGGAAAAGGTCCACGAAGAGATCGAACACTCCGCGCGACCCAAGATGCCACTCATCTGGAGCGAATTCAACGCCACTTACGAGAACCAGCAGGAAATCACTGACTCGATCTATATGGGGCCGTGGCTGGCGCAGACCATCAGCGAGTGCGATGGCATGACTGGCATGATGTCGTACTGGACTTTCTCCGATGTATTTGAGGAACAGGGCGTGGTGAAGACTCCGTTTTACGGAGGGTACGGACTGGTGGCGGAGGGCGGAATTCCCAAGCCGGCCTTCGATGCTTTCGAACTGCTCCACGAACTCGGTGACAAACGCCTGCCGGTGCGCTCCGATGATGTGCTGGCTACACGGCGCGCGGATGGAACGGTCGTGGTCGCGGCATGGAATCTTGTGGAACCTGGCGTCGATGGGGCAGACAAGACGATTGCGTTCGTTCTGAAGGGCGTGGGTGAAGATGCGCACGCTTCAATTCGCCGCGTAGATGGCTCCCATGGCGATACGCTGAAAGCATGGAAAGAGGTGGGGAGCCCGAAGTATCCGACGAAGGTGCAAATCGAGGAGCTGCGCAAAGCTTCGGGGATGGGCCCCCCGGTGGTCTCCGCTATTCGTGCGGGCCAGTTAAGGCTTACTCTTCCGCCAATGGGGCTTGCCGTGGTGGAAATTCGCTGATTTTCAGCGGGTCAGTTGGCGTTGCTGAAACCGCGTTGCCAGGGACGCGAAAGAAGGTTCTGCAACGGCTGAATGCTTCCCCCTCCGCAACGAAGGAGTTTGATTACGTAAGGCAGGGGAGCGCAGTATGTGTGCAGGTCGGCGGTGGTAGCATCAGAGATGACCGATGCAAACAAAAAAGCTGCAAATCATTCCCCTCGGCGGAGCTGGGCGAATTCGGTATGAACTGCCTGGCCGTCCGCTGGGAAGACGATATTATTGTGATCGATGCGGGCCTGATGTTCCCCGAGACGGAGCTTTTGGGCGTGGACATTGTGGTACCCGACATCACCTACCTGATTGAGAACAAGAAGCACGTTCGCGGCATTGTGCTCACGCACGGGCACGAAGATCACATCGGCGGGCTGCCGTGGATTCTGAACGAGCTGAAGGTTCCCGTGTATGCCACCGAGTTCACGCTGGCTTACGTGGAAGACAAGCTGGAAGAGCACCAGTTGCTGGATGAGATAGACCTGGTCGAGATCGAGCCAAAGGGAAAGTTCACGATCGGGCCGTTCACGATTGAGCCGATTCGGGTGACGCACTCACTGGTGGACTGCGTGGCGCTGGCGATTGAGACGCCGGTGGGGATCATTATCCATACGGGCGACTTCAAGATCGATCTTGCGCCTCTGGATGACAAAGCATTTGATCTGCACACCTTTGCGGAGTACGGCAAGCGGGGCGTGCTGGCGCTGCTGCAGGACTCAACCAACGTGGAACGGCCTGGCTACACGCCCAGCGAGCGCGCGGTGATTCCGCGGCTGGACGAGGTGTTCACGCAGTCGAAGAAGAAGCTGTTTTTCAGCTGCTTCTCGTCGTCGATCTACCGCATCCGCATCGCGATGGAACTGGCGCGCAAACACGGGCGCAAGGTTGCCGTAGTGGGTCGCTCGATGGTGGAGAGCACGGAGATCGCGCAGGATCTGGGCTACATTGAAATTCCGCCGGGGCTGGTGGTCAATCCGGGGCAGATCCGCGACTATTCGCCGGAGCAAATCATGGTGCTGATCAGCGGGACGCAGGGCGAGCCGCTGAGTGCGCTGAGCCGTGCGGCGGTGGATAACCACAAACATGCGCGGATCGAGGCCGGCGACACGGTGGTGCTGAGTTCGAGGATCATTCCCGGGAACGAAAAGGGAATCTTCAGAGTGATCGATCACCTTAGCCGGCGCGAGGCGAATGTGATCTACGACGACGGGCAGCATGGGCTGATCCACGTGAGCGGCCACGGCAGCCAGGAGGAGATGCGGCTGCTGATTAACCTGGTGCGGCCGAAGTTCTTCATACCGATACACGGCGACTATCGCTTTTTGCGGCGGCACGCCCAATTGGCGATGGAGACCGGCGCGGTGGAACACGCCATTGTGATCGAGGACGGCGATGTGCTGGAACTGGACAAGGACGACGCACGCAAACAGGACAAGGTGACGGCGGGGCGGATCCTAATTGACTCCGGCTCATCGATCGACGTGGTTGAGGATCTGGTGATTCGCGACCGGCGGATACTTTCAGAGGATGGCGTAGTCCTGGCGGTGCTGGCCATCAACAAGAAGACCGGCAAAGTGGAGCGTGAGCCGGAAGTGCTGATGCGAGGGTTCGGCGGCGCAGACATCACGGACCAGGCGCGCGAGACGGTGCTGAAGACGCTGGACGGACTGACCGCGGAGCAGAAGTCGGACTACGGGATGGTGAACGAGCGGGTCCGCGTGGAACTGAAGCGGCTCATCCAAAAGAGTACGGGCCGCCGGCCGATGATCATGCCCGTGATTCTGGAGATTTGAACAGCGTTATAAATGCGTGGCGGCGGGCAACGCCGGTGGCCTGCTTCAGGCGATAAGCGCAATCTCCGCGCCGCGCTCCGGGAACCGGCGCAATTTGTCGGGATCGATGATATGGGTGAGAGCGCCCGGCGATGGCGCAGGCGGGCGGTTGGCGCTGCTGCACGGCAGCGAGCGCATACCAATAAAAAAATCTCCCAGAATCAAACGGGCATTTCCCTCCAGGTCGAGGAATCCGGCGCGCGCCTCTTTGCACAATTGTTGAGCCTCGGCCGAGAGGGTGGGCGCGATGAGGACGGGAGTAGCATCGCCGGAAAGGCAAACGGCGTGCGCGCACAGATCGCGCAGCGCTGTGCGCAGCTGACCGGGAGTTGCGAGAGCCTTAACTTTGCAGGCCAGCGTGTGGCTGTGACCGTAGACATCGACATGCGCGAGGATCTCGAAGGAGCGGTTGCGGCCCATCGATTCGCGCTTCACCTCTCTCAGGCTGATTCCAGAAATCTGCCCGAGAAGCGCCGTTAACGCTTCGACTGCGCTCATTTCGAGTTCAGTTGACGCTATGTGGGTCTTCATGACGATCTCCTTTCAAAATGCTCCATCCCCGCGCAATGTCAGAACTACGCATGGGGCGCGGAGCAAAGTTGCCCGCTCACCCGAGGCGAAAATCGGCCTTCACGCCGCCGCCCCGCCCATGGGCACCTTCGTGAGCGCGGTGCGGCGTGTGGCCACGGGCACCAAGGGGCGCTGCCTTCTTGCGGATGTGCTCAGGGTGACGGGACCCACGATGAACGAATTTTCCCCCGAGGGGATCATGGCCAGGTGAAATGACGTGTGCTCCCCATTCCCATTCAACTTCAATTGCTTCAGCTCCAACCAAAGACACAGTCTGGGATCGTGAATCTCCGGCTGACCTTGCCAGAAGTCGGGAGCGAGCTCGCACCCGATGCGCAAGTGATCAAGCTGCAATTCGATCTCAGCGATGTGTCTGGGGAAGTAGAGCCTCACGTTGTCGGCGCCAATATAGAGCCCTGTAACACGATGTCCGGTAAATTGCGACGTAACGACCATCGATCTCCTCCGCTTATCCCAACTTCCGTTGAGACCGATTTGGTGGACCCGGCAAATGCGGAACGACATGGGCCTGAAGCAATTCTCAAAATTGACAAGAACGTCCAAGCTCCAGCCAGCAACCTGTTGTCGCTCTACTGGATGTTTGACGATCCAGCAGAGGATGCGACACCAACAGACAACCGCATTCCGATTTGCCCATAACAGAAAAGCGTTAGTATTCGGCAACCATGCGGGACACAACCCGCAACCTGTAGAGCCAATACGTCACTGCAATTGAACCGAAGTGGCAAAACCCCAAGCAACCGAAGTGGGCAACTGGCGACGCCAGTGCACATCGAAGACCAGCGATTGCAAACTCGATCGCCGAATGCGCTCCTGATGAACGGCTTCGCCCCACTAAGGAATCACTGATTCAGTGGCTTCATGACGCGACTCTACGTCGATCGAGGGTTGAGGAAAGAGGAAAGCCAGGATGAAATTCGTCGTACGCCTTGCGATCATCCCGACCGTTTGCGTCCGTTCCCGAAGATCCTGTGGAAATGTTGACCCCAATCTTCGTGGATGTCAAGACGATTCGATGAATCTTGCGGAAAGAGTTTGTGCGCCTGGTGGAAAACTTCTCCGCGTCGCGAGAAATGATTCTTTGCCACTCGAACGATAACGATGACGTAGATCAGCGACTGCGTTGTGAGGGCTCGTCAGAGAAGATTTGGCCGTCGCGAATGTGTACGACGCGGTGAGCAAACTGAGCAATATCCGATTCATGGGTGACCAGCACGATGGTGTTGCCGCGCGCGTGGAGCTGGTCAAAGAGGGCCATGATCTCGAGCCCGGTTTTTGAGTCGAGGTTGCCGGTAGGTTCATCGGCGAGGATGATCGATGGATTATTGACCAGGGCGCGTGCGATGGCGACACGCTGGCGCTGGCCTCCTGAAAGCTCGCTGGGCTTGTGCATCATGCGCGACCCGAGTCCAACTTCAGTGAGACTCTCCTTGGCACGCGCAATGCGAGCGGCAGCGGGAGTGCCGTTATAGATAAGGGGCAACTCCACGTTGTGCAGAGAGCTGGCGCGGGCGAGCAAGTTGAAGGTCTGGAAAACAAAGCCTATTTCCTTGTTGCGAATGCGAGCTAGCTGGTCGTCGTCAAGGTCGCTCACGAGCTGGCCATTTAGCCAGTATTGGCCCTGAGACGGGGTATCGAGGCAGCCAATCAGATTCATCAACGTCGACTTGCCTGAACCGGAAGGTCCCATGATGGCCACGTATTCGTTATGACGGATGCGCAACGAGACGCCGCGCAGGGCTTGTACTTGCTGTTCGGAACCCATGTCATAGGTGCGCCACAGGTTCTCGACGACAATCACGTCTTCGGTGGGGACGACCGCGGTTTGTGGAAGTTCCTCGATGCCAGTACCGTTCATAGTCATCCCAACCCTACTTTCTGCCGGGTTTGTTTCTTTGCCACCAGTCGCGGGGCGCTGGACCGGCCGTGACGCAGAAGTGTGCTCCCGCAACGGTCATGAAGTGCCGCTTGTGGACAACGAAATTGTCTGCGAAGTGTCCCGTTTGAGCAATGAGCCGCCCTTGAGGTCGCGCAGAGTCTTGTATGGGCCGGCGACGACTTCCGCGCCCGCGTTCAGGCCCGACAGTACTTCAATATCAGTGGCACCCGTGATTCCCGTGGTGACGGGAACAAATTTGGCGCGCAGCCTGCCATGTGGATCCTTGTCGACGACAAAGACGCCCTGCACGGGATTGGATTTCGGGCTGGCAGATGCAGCCGACGCCGCCTGGACAGCGCTCTTGCTTTTTGGAATGTCAGTTGCCGGATCGTGCATGGTAAGCGCCTGGATGGGCAGCGCCAGCACGTTGGTCTTGTGCGCGGTGGTGATCTTGGCAGTGCAGGAGAGGCCGGGACGAAGCTCTTTGTTTGGGTCGTCGAGGGTGACGACGACCTTGAAGTCCTTGGCTTCTTCAGTTCCCGAAGTGGACTGCGAAGTTGCGACTCCCGTGGAGCGCAGCAGCGCCTGGTCGCCTACCAGGGTCACGTGGCCTTTAAAGACCTTATTGGGAAGTGCGTCCACGGTGACTTCGGCGGGCTGGCCGAGCTGAACGTTAACGATGTCGGTCTCGTCTACTTTGACTTCGGCGGTGACGACGCTCATGTCAGCGAGGGTCATCAGCGTGGAGCCTTCTGTATTTTGGATACCCGGGACGACAGTTTCGCCTTCGCGCATGGGCTCGTTGGTCACGATGCCGTCAAAAGGCGCGACTGCGATGGTGCGGTCGAGCAGATCCTGATTGACTTTTAGATCAGCTTCCTGCGTGTGCATGTGCCCGCGCGCCGAATCGGTCTGGGCCTTGGCCTGGTTGAGGCCGGCCACCGCCAGCGCGACAGAGGCCACATCGGTATCGTAGGCGGCCTTCTTGGCGTCGTAATCCTGCTTGGCCATGATGCCGTCTTTGTAAAGCGCCTGGGCGCGATCCCAGTCGAGCTTTTTCTGCTCCAGGTCAGCCTGGGCGCGCGCCACGGTAGCCTCGCCGGTCTTTTCGGCGGCGATATAGGATGCGATGTCGGTTTTGGCGGCCGCGATAGCGGCTTCCTGGCCTGCCACATTGGCCTGCTGCTGCACGTTCTCAATGGTGGCCACGACCTCGCCCTTTGTCACTTTCTCGCCCTCCTTAACGTAAAGGTGGGTGAGCCGTCCCGTAGTTTCCGCGCCCACGTTCACATAGTTTGTGGGCTTGATCTGGCCGGTGCCGCTGACGACAGTGGAAAGATCCTCACGAACGACCTTCGCGGTGAGAACTTTGGTGTAGCCGGCCTGCTGCCGGTGGACCATGAAGGCTACCAGGGCCGCAGCCACTAAAACAGCAAGAGAAATAAGGGCGATTTTCTTCTTCATCGGAGGTTCTTGGTCTTTCGGATCGCTACAATCCAGTGTACGCGACTAAACGACTGGCGGTTCCATCCCAGGCGGCGCATTTCGCCTCCTGTATCCCCTGGGAGGCTGGCATTTGGTCGGACGAAAGGCTGGAGTGACGTTGCGGAATAGACGAAATTCCGGAGTGTTTGGCGACGGATTGGGTTACATTGGCGATTCCCTGACGTCCAACGGGAGACCAACTGCGTGGGGAACCTTGCTCTGCTCTTCATGGAGCCGTAAAATTAGGGGATCGCAGGAGTATCAAAGCTAATGATGTTCAACTGCCGCCGTTTTCTTTCCATCGCTGTGAGTTGCGGCTTTCTCTCCATCTCCGCATCCGGCCTTCTGGCCCAGGATAAAGGCACCTCATCAGGCACGCCGCAGGAACAGGCCCAGCCGGCCTCTGACCAGGATCAGAACGCGAACCCCCTCGACCGGCCCCTTTCAGACAAAGAGAGATATAAGCAGCAAAAAGAGCTGCGGCAGGAATTAAAGGGCCCGTACAAGACCTGGCTGGACCAGGAAGTGCCCTACATTATCACCGACCAGGAGCGGAAGGCTTTTCTGAGTTTGAGCAACGACGAAGAGCGCGAAGCCTTTATCGAGAACTTCTGGCAGCGGCGCAACCCCAATCCGGATTCGCCCGAGAATGAATTTCGCGATGAGCACTACCGGCGTATCCAGTACGCCAACGATCACTTTGCGGCCGGTAAGCCGGGGTGGAAGACAGATCGCGGGCGCATTTACATCATGTGGGGTCCTCCTGACAGCATCGATTCGCATCCCTCCGGCGGTATGTATGAGCGGCCGATGGAAGAAGGCGGCGGCGAGACGTCAACATTCCCCTTTGAAGTTTGGCACTATCGCTATCTTGAAGGCATCGGTGAGAACATCGATCTGGAGTTTGTTGACACCTGCCAGTGCGGCGATTACCACTTCACGATCGACCGCAGCGAAAAGGACGCACTATTGCACGTCCCGGGCGCAGGACTCACCCAGTATGAAGAGATGAACCACCAGGATAAGACCGACCGGTTCAAGGGCAATGGTATTGAGAGTCTGGGAAATGGCCCGATGGGCGACTACGCGCAGGGCAAGGAGTTTGATCGCATTGAGCTGGCCGCCAAGATCTTCGCGCCGCCGCCGGTGAAGTTCAAGGATCTGGAAGCCGACATGGACGCCTTTAACTCCACGCACAGGCTTCTGAACGGCCCGGTTTTTCCGTTCGATGTGCGAACAGACTATGTGAAGGTGACGGACAGCATGGACCTGGTACCGATCACCATCCAGATCAGCAACCGCGATATCACATTCGTCACCAAAGACGGCGTGTCAAAGGGTGTGGTGAACATCCTTGGCAAGGTGACCACCATCATGCACAAGCAAGTGCAAACTTTCGAGAATACCGTCGACGTCGACCAACCGGCGGAATTGCTGGGCAAGACCCTCGATCGCAAGTCGGTATATTGGACAGAAATTCCCCTTCAACCGGGCCTCTACCGCTTGGATATCGCCATCAAGGATGTCAACAATCCGGATCACATCGGGATCTATGGGCGCGCGATCAACGTTCCGTTCTACGAGGATGAGAAACTCGGGGCGTCGTCGCTGATCCTGGCCGATCAGATGTACCCGGTTCCATCCCGCCAAATTGGTGGCGGCAGTTTCGTGATTGGCGACACGTTCGTTCGGCCGCGCGTTGCGAACAGCCCGACCGCGCCAGTCACCTTCAAACGCGACCAGGGCCTGAATTTCTGGATGCAGTTTTATAACCTTGGTATCGATCAGGCAACCAAGAGTAACTCAGCGACGGTTACCTACCAGATTGCCGATTCGACGGGGACTGTGATTCTGCAGAAGCAGCTCGAATCAAAGGATTTAGGGGCTCATAGTGACCAGTTGACCGTGGAGAAGACCCTCGATATTGCTGGCCTCTCTCCGGGCAAGTACAAGGTGACGGTGAAAATAAATGATGCGATCTCAAAACAAGAGATTGCACAATCGGCTCCTTTTGTCGTGGAATAGGAAGAACCCCATGCGAAGGCCAGCCGGGCCAGAGAATCCGGTGAGCGGCATGGGTTCTGTTTGCAGCGATGATGCCAGGGACGCGGCGGGGCTCAGATCTGTGTCGATGAAACGCAGTACCCATCTCGCCGGTTTTGCCGTGCTGATGTTCTTGGGAGCTGCTCCAGCTTTTGGAGCGGCGTCAGCATCGGTGTCGGGACTGGTCCGCGACTCTGCCGGAGCACCGCAAATCGGCGCCGAAGTGCAGCTGCTTCGACCGGACCTGAGCGTGGTGGCGAGTGTTTACACCGACAGCGCGGGCCGATTTCTGATTTCGTCGCTGGCGCCAGGCCGCTATGCCCTTAAGGCGATGGGGCCTTCGTTCCTGCCAGCGTTGCGGGAGAACGTGAGGGTTCGCAGCGGAACGGTCGTAAACCTGACGCTCAACACACTCTATGAAGTCATTCAGTGGCTCCCGGCGCAGCCGCGCGCAGGCAACTCGCAAAATGACGATTGGGCTTGGACACTGCGCTCAGCCGCGAACCGGCCGCTTCTGCGCTGGCTTGAGGATGGGCCGCTGGTAGTGGTTACTGATGGCTCGGGAGCTATGCCGAAGCTGAAGGCCCGGCTGATGGCAACGGGCCAGGCGGGAACCTTTGGAGAGAGTGGCGAGCGTTTTTCAGCGACAGTTGAAGATACGCCCTCCAGCAGCCGCGAATTGCTGGCGAGAGTTGATTTTGCGCCCGGCACAAATGCCGGGATGGAGTCGATGCTGGGCTTCCGGCAGGATTTAGGATTTGCCGGGTCGGTGCAATCGGTGGCTGCGATGACCGTTGAGCCTGAGGTGGAGAGCTCAGGGGACGAAGGCCTGGCCGAAGCAGCGGTTCAGAGCTCGGAGACGATGCATTTTGGCGAAGCGATTGATGCCGAAGTAGGCTCAACCGCTGTGATGGCCCATATCTCTGGACCGAGTGCCGACACGTTGACCGCCATGCTGCCCTTTGCAGACGTCGCCTGGCAGGGTGGCTCCTCGACGGTGCGCTACCGGATGGCGACCATGATCCAGGGGCAGCCGCGTGATGAATCGCAGGCGGCCGCGTGGCTACCGCTGATGGCCGAGCGAAACGGCAACCTGACTGTCGAACATGGGCTTCACCAGGAGATTGGGTGGGAGCGTCGTACCGATACTTCAGGAATGGCCGTTCTGGTTTACGCCGACAACGTCGACAATCCGGTGATTGAGGCGCTGGACCGCTATGCCGAGGGCGCCTCATCGGCTGCGTCTGCCATGCTATTTGATCGAACGAGTAACCTCCTTCGCACCGCCGGACCGGGATTTTCTTCGGCGGGCGTGCAGGCGAGCGTGGAGCGTCGTATTGCGGGGGAAAACAGCATTCGCCTGAGTTATGCGAACGGCAGTGCGCTGGTGATGCCGACAATCCCGCAGCCAACGCCGCTTGCCGCGTTGCTTGCCACTGCTCATCCCAGGCGCGCACAAACGTACTCCATCTCGCTTTCGGGCACGCTGGAAGGCAGCAAGACGCACTGGCGCGCCAGCTACCGCTGGCAGCCTGACAACACAGTGACGGCTGTGGCTCCGTTTGCGCAGGACGCAGCCGAGCCGTTCCTTAATGTCCACCTTTGCCAGCCTATTCATGTCGCGCGCGACGGGTCGGGTGGGCTGGAGGCGCTGCTTGACATTAGAAATTTGCTTGCCGAGGGCTACCGCCCGTATATCCTCAGCGACGGCTCGCTGTTGATCTTTGCGCAGGACCAGCGTAGCCTGCGGGCCGGCCTGGCATTCACCTTCTAGTATTAACCTTCGCCCAATCAGGCTTTCGATCTTGCGCGGGTTCCTGCGCACGTGCTTTATTGCGAGTTGGCGCACCTGCGCCCTCACTGCGATGGAGTACATTGGGAGTGCACTGAAAGACGACGCTGAAAGATCAGAGGTACCGCGATGAGCAACACAGAATGGAGCCGCCGCGCCGCATTGAAATCAGGCCTGGCGGCGACTGCATTCGCCACGCTGCCGCGAATTGCAAACGCGGAAGACGCTGTGCCTGCGCGCAAAGACAGGATTCACCAGTCGGCTTGCCGCTGGTGCTACAAGGACATTCCCCTGGACCAGCTTTGCGCCTATGGAGCGAAGATCGGCCTGAAAGGAATCGATCTGCTGCCGGTAGAAGACTTCGAAGTCCCGCGGAAGTATGGACTGATCTGCACGATGGGGCAGGCGGGCGGTGGCACCATCAAAGACGCGCTGAACCGGTTGGAAAATCATGCCGCGATTGAGGCAGCGTTCCGAACGAATATTCCCCTGGCGGCAAAAGCTGGCGTGCCTAACGTGATTACGTTCTCAGGAGTGCGCGCCGGGATGAGCGACGACGAGGGCGCGCGGAACACAATCGCGGGGTTGAACCGCGTAAAGAAGATCGCCGAGGATAACGGCGTGAGTATTTGCATGGAACTGCTGAACAGCAAGGTGAATCATCCGGACTACATGTGCGACCACACGGCGTGGGGCGTCCGCGTAATGGAGGCGGTGAACTCTCCGAACGTGAAGCTGCTCTACGACATCTATCACATGCAAATCATGGAGGGTGACCTGATCGCGACCATCCGCGCGAATTTTCAGTGGATGGGGCACTTCCATACTGGAGGCGTACCCGGCCGCCACGAACTCGACGACAAGCAGGAAGTACAATGGGACGGAGTCATGCGGGCGATTGCCGGCGCCGGCTTTCAGGGGTATGTGGCGCACGAGTTTATCCCGGTGGGCGATCCGCTGACGAGCCTGCGCGCCGCAGTTGATCGTTGCGATGTATAAGTGACGGTAAACTTGCCGCTATGGCAATCGAACGTGCGAGAGTCTGAGCTGCGATGAAGTCCCTGCTTCTTTCCGAATACAACCATCTTGAAGTGACGGACCTGCCAATGCCGGCCGCGGGTCCCGGCGAAGTACTGGTGCGAGTCGAGGCCTGCGGCATCTGCGGAAGCGATGTGCACGGCTACGACGGATCGTCGGGTCGCCGCATTCCGCCGATCGTGATGGGCCACGAAGCGGCGGGAACGGTAGCGGCGACTGGCACGGGCGTTGAGGGTTACGCACCCGGAGACCGCGTGACGTTTGATTCGACCGTTTACTGCGGCGAATGTCCCTATTGCAAACGCGGGCAGTTCAATCTTTGCGACAATCGCCAGGTGATCGGCGTCTCTTGCGGCGACTATCGCCGCCACGGCGCGTTTGCGGAATATGTTGCAGTGCCGCAACGCATTCTCTATCACCTGCCGGCGAATCTTTCGTTCGCCGAGGCGGCGATGCTGGAGGCGGCGTCGGTGGCTTTGCACGCGGTGCGTGTTTCTGAAGTTCACGGTGGCGAGACCGTGCTGGTCCTGGGCGCAGGCATGATCGGATTGCTGACTCTGCAGGCGGCGCGTGCCGCAGGATGTGCGCGAGTGCTGGCCGCGGACGTGGATGAGACGCGATTGAAGCTGGCCAGGAAAGTGGGCGCCGATGAGACTCTGCACGCATCGGGCGCGGAGCTGGTGGCGAAAGTACTCGATCTGACCGGCGGACGCGGCGTGAATCTTGCATACGAGGCCGTGGGAAGGAACGAGACCGTGGCTGCGGCTATTGACTGCACGCAAAAAGGCGGCACGGTGACGCTGATTGGAAATATCCAGCCAGAGGTTGCGCTGCCGCTGCAGAAGGTAGTCACGCGGCAGATAAGGCTGCAAGGGTCGTGCGCGTCGGCCGGAGAATACCCACAGGCCATCGATCTGATCGCGAGCGGCAAGATGCAAGTTGGTCCGTTGATCAGTGCGGTTGCTCCGCTGGAAGAAGGCCCACGATGGTTTGAACGGCTCCATGCGCGAGAGCCGAATTTGATGAAAGTGATTCTGACGCCAAGGAACGAAACCGAACCTATTGGGTCAGTGAGATGAGCGCATGAGCTGAGTTCACTTCCTAGTTCGTCTGTTTTGAAATTCTCATCCAAGCGGTTTCGCCAGGAGAAAAATGAGCGATGCACTCTTCGATCTGACCGGGCAGGTGGCCATCGTAACCGGGACGAGCCGCGGGCTCGGGCAGTATTTTGCGAGAGCCCTGGCGGAGGCGGGAGCCGATTTGGTGATCACCAGCCGCAAGCGCGAGACACTTACCGCATTCGAGGCGGAGATGAAGGCGCTGGGCCGCCGCGTTGTATCGCTCGAATTGGATGTTCGCAACGAGGAGAGCATCAGGAGGATGGCGGTCGACGCCGAGGCGGCGTTCGGGCAGATCCATATTCTGGTGAATAATGCGGGATGCAATATTCGCAAACCGGCGCTGGAAGTCACGTGGGCCGACTGGAATCAGATCCTGGATACAAATCTTCGTGGCACGTTCTTTGTTACGCAGGCAGTGGTGCGGGGAATGATCTCTAAAGGCTACGGCCGAATCATCAACGTTGGCTCGGTAACGAGCGTGTTTGGGTACGCGGGTCTTGCGCCCTACGGCGCCAGCCGCGGCGGAGTAAAGCAGCTGACGATGAGCCTGGCGGACGATTGGGGCAAATTTGGTGTTACCGTAAATTGCCTCGCTCCGGGATGGTTCCGGACGGAGCAGAACAAAGTGCTTTATGAGAATCAGGAGTGGGTCGATTATCTGATCGACCGGATTCCGGCGAAGCGCCCCGGGCAGCCGCACGATCTGGATGGCGCGGTTGTATTTCTTGCCTCGGAGGCCAGCCGCTACGTGAACGGCCAGATTCTGCTCGTCGATGGTGGAATCACGACCGGCTCCATGCGCGCGACTGTCGCCGCCGCGAAACAATCGTGAGAAGACGCTGAGCCTTCTCGTTCTAAAAACAACAAGGCAGGGATGGGATGGCATGAAACCTCACTGGATCGGTTTTGTCGCGATTGTTTGCGCAACTTGCACTTCGAGTGTTTCGGTCCGGGCGCAGGCTCCCGCAGCTGCGCAGCAGAGCACGGCTGCTCAGCAGGACGAATTGTTGCGCGGGTTTCTCGATCCACCGAATGGTGCGCGGCCGCGTGTGTGGTGGCACTGGATGAACGGGAATATTTCAGAGCAGGGGATCAAGCTCGATCTGGATTGGATGCATCGCACAGGCCTGGGCGGAGTAACGATTTTCGAAGGTGCGATCAACACGCCGCAGGTGATTCCGCGCCGGCTGATCTACATGACACCCGCATGGAAGCATGCGTTCAGCGACGCAGTGACCACTGCGCGAAGCATGGGCATGGAGGTGGCGATTGCAAGCTCTCCGGGATGGAGTGAGACGGGAGGCCCGTGGGTGCCCGCGGCACAAGGCATGAAGAAGATGGTGTGGAGCTGCGACGCGGATCGAAGGCGGGAAGCCGTTCAGCGGCAAGTTGCCGCATCCGCCTGAGGTTGACGGAACCTTTCAGGACTTCGAAGTTCCAGGGAGGCGCAGCCCCGATGGAACGGTGACTACGCCGCCGCAGTTTTATGCTGACGCTGCGGTGATTGCGTACAAAATTCCCGATGGCGACGAGACGCAGGCGGAATTGAATCCGCAGGTAACTTCGAGCGGAGGAATGGTGAATGTGCCCGAGCTCTCAGATGGCGATGTCGACACGGTTGCGCTGGATTTGCCTGCGAGCGAACCGGGAAAGGAAGGTTGGGTGCAGTTTGACTATGGCCACCCGCAGGAGATTCAGGCGGTTACGCTGGCCAGCCTGGACGATGCGATCAGCGTCTTCGACCATGAGAGCGATGCGATTCCTCCGCGGCTTGAGTCGAGCGATGACGGCGTGCAGCTTTCGCAAAGTCGCGGATATTCCATTCAGCAGCGTTGCGCAGCGGACAGCTTCGTTTGACGCAGTGACGGCGCGCTACTTCCGGCTGGTCTTTCCGGCGCAACCGGGCGGCATTCCGGAGCACAATCATAGCATCACTGAGCTGGTGCTGGCCAGTGGCACGCGTGTGAATGAATTTGAGAAGCGCGCGGGTTTTGCCAATGCGCGCAACTTTTATGCCATCGGCGATCCCAATGTTACGCCGCAGTTCATTGTCCCGCAGGAGATGTGATTGATTTGACGGGCAAGATGGGCCAGACGGAACACTTGACTGGACACCGCCCGCGGGCAAGTGGATGGTTTTGCGGATCGGCTACTCGCTCACCGGGCACGAAAACGGCCCTGCTCCGGCTGAGGCCACCGGCCTGGAAGTTGACAAGCTCAACCGCGAGTATGTGAAGAACTATCTCGACGGCTATCTCAAGATGTATGCCGATACTGTTGGGCCGGCGATGATGGGCAAAGATGGAATCTCCTACTTACTCACCGACAGTATCGAGGTAGGCCAGCAAAACTGGACGGATAATATTCTGAAGGAGTTCGAGAGTCGCCGCGGCTACGATCCGCATCCGTGGCTACCGGCACTTACCGGGGTGGTTATCAAGAGCACGGCTGACACCGACCGGTTCCTTTGGGATTTCCGCCGTACGATTGCGCAACTGCTCGCGGAAAACCACTACGGCGAAATCTCTGACGAGTTACACGAGCACGGGTTGCGTTATTACGGAGAGGCGTTGGAATACCATCGGCCTTCGCTGGGCGACGACATGGAGATGCGAAGCAAGACCGATGTGCCGATGGGGGCGATGTGGACCTATGCGGGCAACCCCGGACCAGACATAGACTATATCTCCGATCTGCGCGGCGCCGCATCAGTGGCGCATATCTACGGGCAGAACCTGGTCGGCGCTGAGTCCATGACTTCGCGCGGTCCGGCCTGGTCGTTCTCGCCCAACAGCTGAAAAAGGTTGCTGATCTTGAGTTTGCGCTGGGCGTAAACCGTTTCGAGATTCACGAGTCGGCTCACCAGCCGGTGCCCGACATGGCGCCTGGACTTACGCTCGGGCCCTACGGCCTCTGGTTCAATCGCAATCAGACCTGGGCCAATGAAGCCAGGCCGTGGGTAACTTATCTTGCGCGTTGCTCCTACCTGTTGCAGCAAGGGCATTTCTATGCCGATGTGGCTTATTTCTATGGCGAAGAGGGCCCACTGACTGCGGTCTTCGGGTGGAAGCCGATTAAGATGCGCCCGAGGGATATGGCTTTGACTTTGTGAACAGCGATGTGGTGCTGCATGAGTTATCGGTCAAGGACGGGCGGCTGGTTACTCCGGGCGGCACAAGTTATCGCATTCTCTATCTGGGCGGGCGAAGCCAGCGGATGACATTGCCGGTGTTGCGGCAAATCGCCAGCCTGGTTGCGCAGGGCGCTGTTCTTGTGGGCAACCGGCCCACAGACTCGCCAAGTCTGGCGGACGATGAAAAGGAGTTGCAGCGAGTTGCAGACCAGCTTTGGGGCAAGGGGACGGCGACGCGATTCGAGCGCAAAGTCGGCAAGGGAAGAGTGTATCAGGCATGAGCGCGAACGAAGTACTTACGGCTCTCGGCGTCGACCGCGACTTCGAATACACGAAGCCCGAGGCTGACACGACGCTGATGTTTCTGCATCGCAGGCTCTTTGACGGCGATCGTTATTTTGTCGATAACCGCGAGGACCGCGCGGAGAACTTCGAAGCGACCTTCCGTGTGGACGGGAAAGCGCCGGAGTTGTGGGATGCCGCGACGGGAACAATGGAGCCGGCTTCATATCGCATTGCAGCAGGCCGCACGACGGTGCCGCTTCATCTCGACCCGTACGGAACGACGTTTGTAATCTTCGAGAAACCGGCAACTGCACCTACAAAGCAGGTCCCCGAGTCAACCGCTACCACAATTGCGGCGCTCAGCGACGAGCTCAATCGGGATTGGAACGTTACGTTCCAGCCGAATCGAGGAGCGCCGGCAGTCTGCGCATTTTGGTCGCCTCACCTCCTGGAGCGAAAATTCCGACTACGGCATCAAGTACTTCTCCGGGAAGGCGACTTACTCGAAGACAATCGATATTCCCGAAGGCGATCTCAAGCCCGGCGCACTCCTCTGGCTAGACCTCGGCGATGTGAAAGACATCGCTGCGGTCAGCATCAATGGCAAGGACCTTGGCATCGTTTGGAAGACGCCCTTCAAAATCGACGTGACCGGAGCGCTCGTTCCGGGCGCCAATCGTGTGAACATTGAAGTCACAAATCTCTGGGTCAACCGCATGATCGGCGATCAGCAGCCGTGGTCGCTGAAGAAGTACACCTTCGCCGATTTCACGCCATACAAGGCCGATTCACCGCTTTTGCCTTCAGGGCTACTTGGGCCGTTACGGCTGATTTCCCTGGCGACTCGTTAACCTCATCAACGAAGATGAGCGACCGAATCGCCGAATTTTCCAGGGCCGCCTGATTTGCTCAGTGTCTACTGCACGGTTAAGCTGACGGTTGTGGTGGCGCTTGCAGATCCTGAAGTTCCGGTCACAGTGATCGTGTAGATGCCACTCGTTGTCCCAGAGCTGCTTCCCTGGCTCTTTCCAGTGCTGCTGTTGCCACCGCAGGAAATCGCACCGAAGGTGAGCGCGACACATAGGGCCACCAGGCCGAACAGGTTGCGCCAGCTTCTGCGACGGATGGGAAGAAGAAAGAACGCAATGCAGGCAAGCGCTGAGCCTCCCGTCGCGAAAAAGCGGCCGCGCGGATTCGCCGTTGGGTCATTGGCACCGACGGTTGCGGGTAATGTCGTGATGATCAGCGTGGCGCTTGCATTACCGGCTCCTGTGAGCGAAACCTGGTTCGAGGGACTCCAGGTGAGTGTGGGAGGCTCCTGCGCACCCGTCGGGCTGTTGGTGACTGCGGCGCTTAGCGCCACTGTCCCAGTAAAGCCGCCGGAAGACGCGACGTTAATGGACGTAGTGTTGCCCGAGGTCGCGCCCTTGGCGAGCGTCACGCTGCCGCCATTCAGAGTGAACGTGGGTCCCATCGCAGTCGTGAAGCTTTGAATGCTCCCCATCGTTGTGCCAAAGCTATTCTGCGCAACAGCCTGGAAATAATATGTGGTGTTTGGACTCAGGCCGGTAGCTCCAGCACTGAAAATCGCACCTGTGTATCCGGCGCCAACGTCCTGCGATGTCGTTTGCGTAGCTCCGCTCAACGTGCTGCTGGTTCCGTAAAGGAACCAGGCATGGGTATCGGTGCCGTTGGGGATTGCCTGGCCGTTCAGTGTGACGGAGGTGCCCGTGATGGTCGTTGCTCCGCCCGTGATGACACTTGGGGCAGTGGTAACGGCGGTGACTGAAAGTATGACGGATGCCGTGGCGATAGTGTAGTCGGTAGAGTCGGTGGGTGCGAGTGTAGCCGAAAGCATGAAATTGCCGGGAGTGGACATCAGGGTTCCAGAGACCGGGCTGTAGGTAAAATTGCCGGGCACATTGGCGGAAGCGTTTAACTGGTTCGGACCCAGCACGGTTCCGGCGGGGACGGAGGCCGGCGTTGCCCATGTCAGAACCGGCGTAGCCTTGTTGACTGTTAAAGTGACGGTCGCATAGGCATCGCTGTAATCCGTCGTGTCATTGGGCGTGAAGCCCGCCCCAAGCGCCTGCTGGCCAGCCGTAAGAACAGTGCCTGCCGCGGGAAAATAAGTGAACGTCCCCGGAACGCTTGCTGTGGCGTCAAACTGCGTGTTGCTCAAAGGCGTGCCATAGACGATGGCCGCGGGCGTAGCCCATGTGATAGTAGGCGCAGGCTTTGCCGAAGTGACCGTGATCGCCGCCGATCCCGTGGCGTTGTTGTAGGTAGAGGAATTCGAGGTATAGCTCGCGGTGATGGTGTCCGTTCCAACCGCAAGCGAGTTGCTGGGGATCACGATGTAAACGCTATTGCTCCCGGTTCCTGGGATATTGAGTACGGTCGAGACGGAGTTATAAGAGCCGCTGGAGAGCGTGACCGAGCCTGTCGGGATTGCGCTACCGCTGCTGGTGACGGTGATCTCGACGGAGGCCGATTGGGCTGTGGTGATCGCGGGCGGAGCGCTCAACGTGACGGTGGGTGTGAGTTTGGAACCGCCAGAAAAACTGGTTACAAACTGGGCCACATCGAGTGAACCCAGACCTGTTACTTCGCTGTAACCGCCGGTAGCACCCAACTGGTAGCCCGCCTGGCCACCGGTGAGGCCGGCGGGTCCTGGAATGCTGTTATTGCACATGCTGGGCGTGCTGACACTGCAATTCGACACGCCGCTTGAGACGACTGACACCTGGTGAAAGGCGCCAGGAGTGCTTGTCGCCGTGCTGTATATGGCGGGATTGAGGTTGCCGAGTGCGGAGCCAGACTTCTGGTCAAGCAGCGCGGCGACGCCAGCCATTCCAGGGGCTGTCGCCGAGGTTCCAGAGAAAACAATGAAGGGAGCTCCGCTGGGGCCGCTGACGCAACTGCCGCTGCCGGCAGCAAAACAACCGAGGTAGCCGTCGTGACTGGAGGCCGAGAAGGAAACGTCGGGCGTATAACGGCCTGAGCGGGCCACTGGCACGCCGGCGCCGGTTTGCCACGTTGGCGTAAAGATAAAAGCGCTCACGCCACCACCCGAAGCAGCAACCTCCGTGCTGGAACCTGAAACAATCGGCTCATTCCACGCCCCTTCGGGAATATAGCCAAGAGCCGAAGCGAGTCCTGCGCCGTTGACGGAGTTCCAATAAGTAGATGGACTGACCGTATCGTTGAACTCTGTTCCCCCCACGCAGGTTGCGTAACTTGACGAGCAAATGTAATTCGGACTATTTGCCATGGGGCTCGCCGGAGGCGTTGCAAATGCGGCATCGCAACCCGAGGCGCCGGAGTCGCCAGAGGATACAAAAACGGAGATTCCTTCGGCGGCGGCCTGCTGAAAGAGAGAGTCCCAGAAACTCACTCCCGATGACCCGGCCTGCGACTCGCACGCTCCAAAGCTGATCGACATCACCTGCGCCTGGACGGGCGAAGTTTGAACGAGGTATTGCGCGTCGACTGCGATACCGCCGCTGGCTGCGCTGGAGGTCACCAACAAGAGAGATGCTCCGGGAGCGACGCTGCCGGCACGCGTCACATCGAGTGTGGCCTCCGCCTGGTCGTCGATCAACTCGCACGCGCTTGGAGAACCGCAGGTTGTCGACGTGGTCGATGCCGGTCCCGGATCGGCACCACCGTATGCGGTGGGAATCACCTCGGTAGGGTTGCCGAACGTTGAACTGGTAAGGCTTTTGAAATTGTTGAAGTCGGCTGCATCCGTCCGTGCCTCGCCCACGATGCCGATCGTCGTTCCGGCGCCGGTAAGGCCGCTCGGGAGATCGTAGATGTTGGCAAAGTCGCCCGGCGTAACGAAGTGATACGACACACCGCCGCTGGATATTGTCAGCGCGGGCGAGCTCGAGAGAAAAGGAGTGGCGACATGAAATGGTCGATCCTCGATCGTATACAGTCCGCGAATCGACTTGAGTGCGGGCGCGATTACCGCGGGAATGAGTGGATCGGACGCAACCGACATGAGCTGCTCGTCGTGGACCTTGTAATAGTGGAGCTCTGTATCGAAGGCTCGATTCAGGTCCGCCGCCGCACCTGAGAATCCAATGAAGAGGCGGCTTGGCGCAATCCAATTCACGCGAAGGCCCTGGGACTGGAGCCAGCCGGTGATCGCGACGATGTCGTTGTCAGAGAGACCGAATCGTTCACCAATCTCTCCAGGCGTGAGCCACTGGTGATAGTTGGGCGAGGCCGGGTCATTTTGCTCATTGAGCAGTTGTTCGAATGCCTCTTCCTGTTGCGGAGAGCGTGCCAGAACTAACGTGAGGTTCTTAACGGCAAGGTCGGCCGGGACGGCGCCGGCGTCGTTGGCAGGTATCGCCCACAAGGGGTGGTGACGGCTAAGAATTTGCACCTGAGAGGCATCGACCGGGCGTGTAATGCGGTCTGGTGCCTGGGGGCGAACCGGTCCTACGGCAAGTAACGCCACTGCCAGTGGAAAGTAAAACTTGAGCTTCAACGAACCGTGCGCGGTGATCATCTTTCGTCCTGCCTTAGCTGATAAAGGAAGAGAGGAGTGTCGCATCCGGACATGCAGCCGTTTAAGTGCTGTTCGGGTCATAAATATTGGCTGTGGAACCAGCCAATTCTCGCCGGTCTGCGGTCGGATTTCAATAACAATTGAGTGTTATTTAGAGCCTTGCTCTCGAAGAAGCAAAATTTGGTTGCATTTTGCAAGGGAAACAAGAAAAAATGGCAATGCGGCGTTCCCCAACTTTCGGCCCGGCGGGCTGATGCGCCGTGAAAAAAGAGCGACGGCAGGAGATGCCAGGAGGTCAACATGAGCGGTGTACGAGTGCTTGTGGGAACGCACAAGGGCGCGTTCGTCCTGAGCGCGGATGGCAAGCGTAAGGATTGGACGGTCAGCGGGCCGTTCTTCGCCGGCTGGGAGATCTACCACATGAAGGGTTCACCGGTTGATCCCAACCGGATTTATGTGTCGCAGACGAGCGGCTGGTTTGGGCAACTGATCCAGCGTTCGGATGACGGCGGCAAGACCTGGCATCAGCCCGGCTTGCCCAACGAAGCGATCCCTCCGTCGGGTCCTCCCCAGGCCGTGCCGAACAAGTTTGCATACGATGTATCGCCTGAGACAGGCAATCCGCTTACGACTCACCAGTGGTACGACGGCACGCAGCATCCGTGGGAGTTCAAGCGAGTGTGGCATGTGGAGCCCTCGCTCACCGACGCCGACACGGTTTATGCGGGAGTGGAAGATGCGGCGCTGTTCCATTCAACAGACGGAGGCGAGAACTGGCATGAGCTCGCAGGCTTGCGCGGGCACGGCACCGGGCCAAAGTGGCAACCGGGCGCGGGCGGCATGGGATTGCACACCATCATTCTCGACCCCAGCAACCCAAAGCGGATGTACATCGCGATCTCGGCGGCAGGGGCATTCCGCACCGACGACGGCGGAGCGACATGGAAGCCGATCAACAAAGGGCTGGTTTCGAATTTTATGCCAGACCCGGAAGCGGAAATCGGACATTGCGTTCACCATGTGGCCATGAACCCGTCGCGGCCGGATGTGCTGTTTATGCAGAAACACTGGGACGTGATGCGCAGCGATAACGCCGGCGACAGCTGGCAGGAGGTGAGCGGCAATCTGCCTACCGACTTCGGTTTCGCTATCGACGTGCACGCGCACGATCCGGAGACAGTCTACGTGGTGCCGATCAAGAGCGACTCGGAGCATTTCCCGCTGGAAGGAAAGCTGCGTGTTTACCGCAGTCGCAAAGGCGGCAATGAGTGGGAGCCGCTGGCCAAGGGGTTGCCGGAGAGGGACTGCTACGTGAACGTGCTACGCGACGCAATGGCCGTGGACACGCTGGACGACTGCGGTATTTATTTTGGCACCACTGGCGGGCAGGTCTACGGATCGGCCGACGGGGGCGATAGCTGGATGCCGATTGTGCACGATCTGCCGGCCGTGCTCTCGGTTGAGGTGCAGACGCTCCAATGAGTGCCGGCACAACTCCGGTCGGCGATGGCGCAGCGAAGGCCTCGATCCGAGTCGCCCTTCCCTTTCATCTGCGCAACCTGGCGCATGTCGATGGCGACGTGTTGCTGGATGTGAATGCGCCGGTCACGCTGCGCACCGTTCTGGACGCTCTTGAAGCGCGGTATCCTACGCTGCGGGGAACTATTCGCGATTACGGCACCGGGCAACGGCGCGCGTTTCTGCGATTCTTTGCGTGTGCGGATGATTGGTCGCTGGAGCCCCTGGACAAGGCTCTTCCAGATGCGGTCGCCTCAGGCAAAGAGCCGCTTCTGATCCTTGGCGCCATCGCCGGCGGGTGAGAAACGGAGGGCAGGGAGCGTGCGGTGGCGATCATGGGCCGAACGCCGGGTAAGGTGATTCCTGGTTCTGCGACGCTTGTTAATGCTCTTCTTTGCCGGGGCGCAACATCAAATCGCGGATGGCTTCGAGGGGTTCTTTGCCTTCGTTGAGAATAAGCTCCATCTGCTCGGTGATGGGCATCTCGATGCCGTGTTTGCGGGCGAGGCCGAGCGCAGCGCGGGTTGTTAGCACGCCTTCAGCCACCTTGCCGCCAAGCGAATCAAGAATTTCGGGGAGCTTGCGGCCCTGGCCGAGAGCCTGGCCGACAGTCCGGTTGCGGCTGAGCGAGCCCGTGCACGTGAGAACGAGGTCGCCCACGCCGGAGAGGCCCGCAAGCGTTTCGCGGCGTGCTCCGCATGCCACGGCGAGCCGCGTGATTTCAACGATGCCGCGCGTGATGAGTGCGGCGGTGGAGTTGTAGCCGAGGCCCACTCCGACGGCGATTCCGGCGGCAATGGCGATAACGTTTTTGAGCGCGCCACCGAGCTCGACGCCGATGACATCGGTCGAGGTATATAAGCGCAGCGACTCCGACGAGAATTCCGTCTGGATGAACGATGAGACTTCCGGATCGCTGAAGGCCACAGTGACAGCAGTGGGCAGGCCCTGCGCCACTTCCAATGCGAAACTGGGGCCGCTGATGGCCCCGATTGAAAGCAGCAGTCCCGCCGCCTCCAGCGTTTGCGAGATCACTTGCGTCATGCGGCAGTAGCTTCGATCTTCAAGTCCCTTGGTCGCGCTGGCCAGGAACAGCCCGTTGCGCAAGTGCTTCCGGAGACGAAAGAGCGTCGCGCGCAAAAACTCCGACGGAATCGCAGAGACCACAATCTCCGCGTCCTCCACGGCAGCGCAATCACCAGTGACAGTAACCGATGGCGGAATCGGAAAGCCGGGAAGAAATTGCGTATTTTCTTTTGCGTCCGCGATCTGCTGGGCGAACTCGGGGCTGTGCGCCCACAGGGTGAGCTGGTGGCCGCCACGGCGGTAGAGAGAGAGCGCGATGGCGGTTCCCCAAGCGCCGGAACCTAAGATGACGATGCGACTCATGCAGGCTTGTGGGCTCCGAGTTTGTTTTCGGTGCCGCCGATCAGGCGACGGATATTTGAATGGTGCTTGACAATGATCAGAAAGGCAACCGCGAACTGGGCGGCTAGAAAGAAGGGTGGGCGGGCGCCGCTGACTAGAAACCAGGCGAAGACGGGAAAGCTGGCGGCTCCGAGTATTGACCCCAGCGCAACATAGCGGGTGATCGCCACCACCAGGAAAAACACCCCAATGGCGGCCAGGGCGGCCCAGGGCGCCGCGACAAGGAATACGCCGAAGCCTGTGGCGACTCCCTTACCGCCGCGAAAGTGCAGCCAGCATGTGAACATGTGGCCGAGTACGGCAAAAAGAGCTGCGAGAGCCTGGGCATTGCGCAGAGCCATATCGGGCGCGAGTACTGCCGCGATGAGGCCGCCTAGCCAAACTGCAGAGCAGCCTTTAAGCACATCGAGAGCAAAGGTGGCTGCGCCAAGGCCATGAGCGCCGGTCCGGATGACATTGGTGGCCCCGATGTTTCCGCTGCCGAACGAGCGAATGTCCTGGCGGCGGAAAATGCGGACAAGCAGGTATCCAAATGGAATGGATCCCAGCAGATACGCGGCAGCCGCAATGGCGAGGATGGCTAGGGGCACAACGAGAGAGTTTAGCAGGTGCGGGTTAAAGATGAGTCCTCGCCAATGCGCTTCGATTTGGGAGCCGGCCTCGGCAGCATTGGGCGGCCGCAACGGCGCGCGATGAGCGTTGGAAGGTCCGCGCGCGCCGGGCATTCCGGTAATGTAGGGCGCAACTGCAAAGGCAAACACGCGGGCAACTTAGTAGAGGGCCTGGCGGGCGGTGCGGACCTCGGCGGCAAGGACCTGCAGCATCTTGAGCGAGAGTAATGGTGCCGCTTGCATGATGGCAAAGAAATCAGCGCGGCCCACGAAACTCACTTGCGCACCGGCGCCGGCGATTGCGGTGAGAGAGTAGGGCTGGTCGCTGACGAGGGCGGGAAGGCCGAGCAGCGAGCCGGGAGCTAACTGAATGGAGAAGATTTGCCGGCCATCGTGCGCACTCATCGTCACTGTAACGACGCCCTGGTAGAGGATGTAAACGCCATCCGCAGGGTCATCCTGACGAAAGAGAAGACGGTCTGTTTCGCACAAAACAGGAGTCGAGTGCTGCTGAAGAGCACCAATGAGCTCCGGATCGGCGACAAATGCGGAAGAGTCGAGCTGCACGGGAAGCCTTCGCTGAGGAGATAAGACTTTCATTGGAGTACTGTGCTTGGGACTGACGACCCTATGATTGCATCAACATCAGGCCAGATTTTGTGACCTACATCACGTTTGGGGACTGCCAGCCTCGAAGGAGAGGAGATTCAGTCAAAGCCACCCCACTGCGAGCACTGCAGCTTAGTAAAGCGCGTAGCGGGCGCTACGAACCTCAGCGGCAAGGACTTGGAGAATCTTGGCCGACACCTGGGGCTGGGACAGCATCAGCTGAGTGAAATCTTCGCGGTTGAGAAAGCTGATCTGTGCTCCGGCACGTGCGGATGCGGTGAGCGTGTAGGGTTTGTCGCTGACGAGGCCCGGGAGACCAAGCAAAGATCCAGGCAGCGCCTGCGCCGCGAAGAGAGACTGGCCACCCGGCGAAATCATGCTGAGTGTGACCATTCCCTGGTGAAAGATATACAGGCCCATG
This sequence comes from uncultured Acidobacteriaceae bacterium, assembly GCA_963841095.1. Taxonomy (GTDB): domain Bacteria; phylum Acidobacteriota; class Terriglobia; order Terriglobales; family Acidobacteriaceae; genus Telmatobacter. The sequence continues at coordinate 30,521 of CAWJBE010000019.1, read as the reverse complement.
GGCGGATCGTCCTGGCGGAAGAGGTCTCGGTCGTCGGCGCATGCGATCGGGGCACAGTGTTGCTCGAGCATCTGAATCAGCTCTGGATCGGCGACAAATGAGCGCGGATCAATTTGCAGGAAGGGCCATTCTCTTGGGTTAGTGGCTTTCATCTATAGGCTCCGCCGGGGAATGCCGAAGTGATCATTTCATTGATTGCGGCGCGGGCTGGGTGACGGATGTCACGCTCACGGGTGATTTTCGCTATTTCATTGGTGGGTTCTACCATCGATTTCAATTCATTTGGATGCACGGAAGTTGACGATGGGAGGCAGCGCGCGGGCGTTCCATCTTCAGAGTGGAGTGCAGCACCGGACTCGCGGCTCAATTAGAGTAGAGAAGGTGCCTGATGGCAGGAATCTTAAGCAAAATCCACACGACGCTGGAGATGATCAAGTGGGAGCACTCGATTTTCGCGCTGCCTTTTGCGCTGACGGCGATGCTGCTGGCTGCAGGCGGCTTGCCCAGTTGGCGGACGCTGGTGTGGATTGTCGTGGCCATGGTGGCGGCGCGCTCGGCAGCGATGGCGTTTAACCGCTGGGCAGATGCGGACCTGGATGCCGAAAATCCGCGGACTCAGAGCCGGGCCATACCGGCGGGACTGCTGTCGCGACAGTTTGTGCTGGGGTTCACATGCGCTGCGGTGGTGGTATTTGTGGCGGCGGCCGCAGAGCTGAACCTGCTCACGCTGGAGCTGGCGCCTGTAGTGCTCGTGGTGCTGCTGGGCTACAGCTACCTGAAGCGATTGACGCAGTGGTCGCACCTTGGGTTGGGGCTCGCGCTCGGCCTCGCGCCCTCTGCGGCGTGGATTGCGGTGCGCGGCAGCCTGGACCCGCGCATTGTAGTGCTTACTGCGGCAGTGACGCTGTGGGCGGGCGGCTTCGACGTACTCTACGCCTGCCAGGATTACGATCACGACCGCGCCGTGGGGCTGCACAGCCTGCCACAGGCCATGGGACTCAAAACCGCGTTCTGGACAGCGCGCGGGATGCACCTTGCCATGCTGGCGCTGCTGGTTTGGTTCGGGGCGCTGTTCGATTTTGGCTTGGCGGGCTGGCTTGGGATTGGCGCCGTGGGGCTGCTCCTGGCCTACGAGCACTCGCTTGTTTCGCCGCGCGACCTGCGACGGCTGAATGCCGCGTTCTTCACCATGAACGGCGTCATCGCGATGGTGTTCTTCTGCTTCGTGTCGGCGGACATGTGGCTGCGAAGGTAGGACGATGCAGGTTTGCTCTGGACACCGAGATTTCTTCGGGCCAAATGTATAAGATGATAGCGGCCGGCAAGCATCCCCAGGCGTATTGGAGAGGTCGAATCTCATGATTCCCCAAATTCTGGCAGCAGCTATGGTGCTTTCGCCTGGCGGCATGCAGTCGCAGGCGGCCACGCCACACTCGAATTTCGACACGTTTGAAGTGGCCACCATCAAGCCTGTCGATCCAGGCCCAAAGGACGGCCGTTACATCATCATGCAGGGTCCGGATACCTTCGTGGCGAAGAACTATACCCTCGCACTCTTGATTGCCGCTGCATACGAGGTGAACCCCAATATGATTTTGGGTGGGCCGTCGTGGGTTGAGTCCGCCCACTATGACATCCTTGCGCGCACGCAGGGCGAAGTCCGCCCGACACACGACGAGCAGATGAGAATGTTGCGAAACCTTTTGGCCGACCGGTTCAAGCTTACCTTTCACCGGCAGCAAAAGGTGTTTTCGATCTACGATCTCGAAGTGGACAAGGGCGGCGAGAAGATGAAGCCGAGCACAGCTCCCGCGGATGCGCCTCCGGCGGTGATCAGCACGGTTTACCCGCAACACATCGTATTGCCGGCGCGCAATGTGACCATGGGAGACTTCGTTTCTCTCCTGCAACGCGCAATTCTCGACCGGCCCGTGGTGGACAAGACCGGCCTCGCCAGCAGGTACGATTTTGACTTGTCATGGGCGCCCGATGCTTCCCAGTTCGGCGGAGAGGTGCCGACGGCCCCGGCAGATGCATCGAGCCCTCCGCTTTTCACAGCGATTCGGGAGCAACTCGGGCTGCGGCTGGAGGCAACTCGCGGACCGGTCGAAGCGTTGGCGATCGATCAAGTCGAGCGGCCTTCGCCAAACTGAGTTGCCGGCTGGCCGACCACCGCGCACCGTATGGTATGGTGCGAAATGGAGTCGGAGCGGATTTCCGAGCGAACGGGAGTAAGTGCAAACTGCGGCGTGAAGATTGCAATACAAGGCGAGCCCGGCTCGTTCAGCCATGAGGCGGCGGTGAAACTGGTTGCCGGCGCGGAGATTGTCCCATGCGCGCTCTCAGTGGAGGTGTTTGCTTCGCTGGATTCAGGTGCGGCCGATGCCGCGGTGATTCCCATTGAAAACAGCCTGGCCGGCTCAGTGCTGGAGCATTTCGATCTGCTGCTCAAGCACGACGTGAAGGTGGTGCAGGAGACGCTGCTGCGGATCCGGCATAACCTGATTGCGATTGCCGGGGTGCGGATCGAGGAGATCGAGCACGTGTTTTCGCATCCGGTGGCGCTGGCGCAGTGCCGGCAATTTCTCGCAGCCCACCCGAGGATGAAGGCCGTTGCTTTTTACGACACCGCGGGAAGCGTGAAGCACCTGGTTGGAAAGTGCGATAGACATGCGGCGGCAATCGCCAGCGAGGCGGCGGCGAGACAATTACGGCGGGGTGATTCTGCAGGCCGGCATCGAGGACAACCCGGAGAACTATACGCGCTTTTTCCTGGTGCGGCGGAGCGGCTGAGGCCGAATTCGATGCCAAGGCAAACAAGTTCAGCATCGCCTTCTCCGTCGAAAATCGGCCGGGATCGCTGGTGGCGGCTCTAAGCGCTCTGAGCGCGCAAGGCACCAACCTGACCAAGATTGAGTCGCGGCCAGTGCAGGGCAAACCATGGGAGTATATCTTCTATGTGGATTGCCAGATTAGCGTCGAGCGACGAAGGATCGCGGGTGCTGGAGGCCCTCGGAGCACACTGCGGCATGGTAAAGGAGCTGGGCCGCTACCGCTGAGGCTCGGGATGTGGAGAATCTAAGCCTTTGAGCTGAATGAATTTGGCAGGATTTTGGCAACAGAAAAAGGGGACCGCTGACGGCCGGTCCCCTCTGTTTTTGAGCTTGGCTCGAAGCCGGGTTTAGAAGTGGTATGCCACGCCGACCGCTGGCATCAGAAATTTATACCAGCGGTTTGTCGTGAGTTGGCTTAGCCCGAAGGTCGGCACTTTTGTCACTAATCCACGGTACTCGACCCGGATGTCGAAGCTTGGACTGACTTCGTAAGCGAAGCCCGCGCCGTACATACCGCCAACCGTGGTCTGCTGCTTCGTATCGTGCGTCGTGGTGCCCGAGTTCTGGATGGGCAGGAAGATGATCCCAGCCGGGCCGGCCTCAACAAAGGGATTGAAATTCTTGAAAACAAAGGAGCGGACGTAAGCGCCCGAGATCTCCTGCGTACGAGTCAGAACTTTGTAATTGTTAGGGTTGGCATAGTAGCCGATGCTGTTTTGGTAAGTGATGCCATAGTTTGCTTCGAGGGCGCTGTTTGGCGTAAGCATGAAGCGGTAGCTGACTAATCCGCCGTAGGCTGTGGTGGAGTGCACCTGTACGGTGGTGGAAGAGGCCATGAACGGCTCGATCAATGCTGTTCCGCTCAAACTCATATCCTGACGGCTTTCCTGGGCGCTAGCTGCGGCCGCGAACGCGCCCAGCAGTAAGACTAAAAAGGCGATCTTCTTCATTCGATCCTGATCCTCACGACTGCACAACCGTGCGGGTGGCGATACGTTTGTCGATTCCCGGGCACTGGTCCGGCGCCCCGAAAAGTCCCGGGCCCCGCTCACAGCATTGTAAATGGCCGGGGCGGGTAAGCGGTCCAGCGGCGGCGGTGGAATCTTCTCTGCCTATAGACGCACGCGGAGTCGTTTTGGCGTTCGGCCCCCTCCCCGCACCACCGTCTGTTCCCCGGCGCCTGAATCGGCCCTCTCTTCTCATTTCCCCGTCCCTTGGCGTCGCCCGATTTCACACCGCGCGCTCCACGTGATAGAAGAACGGCGGTCCCTGCTCCCTGGCCAGGGTCTTGAGGGTGTGAAGAAAGGCTTTGGCCGCATAGGAAAGCGTGCCCTGGCTCCGATGAACAAGCCGCAGCACGCGGCGGACATCGAGTTCGTCAACGCGCACACGGACGAGGTCTCCCGTTGCAAGCTCGCGCGCCACCGTGAGATGGGGAACAAGCGCCACGCCGTTGCCCATGGCCACGAAGCGCTTGATGGCCTCGATGGTGGGCAACTCAATTCCCATGTGCAGCGGAGTGCGATGGCGTTGAAAGGCTTCAATGACCTTTCGGCGCAGCGGCGAGGCTACGTTGTGGGCGATGAAGTTCTCGTTCCCCAGATCGCGAATGGAGACGCTCTTTGCCGCGGCGAGAGGATGATGCGGGCTCACAATGAGGGCGAGGCTGTCGCCATAGACGGCGATAGTCCGGATCTGCGTGATGTCGGGGCGAAAAGAGATGAGGCCCAGCTCGAAGGTGCGCAGATTGAGCTCCTCGGGAATGCGCGAAGCCAGCATGCGCTGCACGGTGACGCTCGACGTGAGGGAACTCGCGGCGAAAGGCGTCGATGGCCGGCAGCAGGTACATGCAGGTGTACTCGTTGGCGGCCAGTTGCAAGTGGCCGCGCTCCAGGCTCTTCAACTCGTCGAGGGCGCTCGTAGCCTCGCGGCGCAGAGCCAGCAGGCGCAGCGCGTAGTCGCGCAGCAGCACACCTGCGGCGGTAAGCGAGCCGTCGCGCGCCGCGCGGTCAAAAAGTGTTTCGCCCACGGCTTCTTCAAGCTTGCGGATGACCTGGCTCACGGCGGGCTGGGTGCGATGCAGGCGGACGGCGGCGCGGGAAAAGCTACGCTCTTCCGCCACAGCAAGAAAGGTTTCGAGCTGGCCTAATTCCATCGTGGCCACCCCACTGGTGTCGGTAGCTCATTTCATTATAAGCAAATCTAATTGATTCCAAAAGAATAATAACTTTGCCTTATAATAGCCTGGTAGGCGAAAATAAAAATGCTGGACGAGGTCGCTTTCCCCGGCAGGCACAAGCATGAGCACAAATCATGTAGTTTTTTTCGACACCACCCTGCGCGATGGCGAGCAGTCGCCGGGTTGCAGCATGACCACGCAGGAGAAGCTCACCATGGCCCACGCTCTTGAGGATTTGGGCGTGGACATTATCGAGGCCGGTTTTGCCATGGCCTCGGAGGGCGACTTTGCGGCCATTGCGACCATCACGCAGGCCATCCGCAAGCCGCGCATCGCGTCGCTTGCCCGCGCCAAGACCGAGGACATCGAGATGGCGGCGCGGGCGCTGCAGTTTGCCGACCGGGCGCGCATCCATGTTTTTCTGGCGTCGAGCGATCTGCATCTGGAATACAAATTGAAGATGGGCCGCGCCGAAGCGCTGGACCAGTGCGGCGAATCGGTGCGGCTGGCTCGGTCGCTGTGCGACGACGTGGAGTTTTCGCCCGAAGACGCGACGCGCTCCGATCGCGATTTCCTGGTGGAGATGGTGCGCATTGCCGTCGAGGCCGGCGCGACGACGATCAATATGCCCGATACGGTGGGCTACACCACTCCCGAAGAGTACGGGCAGATGTTTCGCGAGGTGCGCGAGCGCGTTCCGGCGATCGACGAGAAGGGCGTGGTGCTTTCATCGCACTGCCACGACGATCTGGGCCTGGCTGTGGCCAACTCGCTGGCGGCGATCCAGGCCGGCGCGCGGCAGGTGGAGTGCACGATCAACGGCATTGGCGAGCGGGCCGGCAATGCGGCGCTTGAAGAGATTGCGGCGGCGCTTTATGTGCGCGGCGACCGCTTATGGCGTGTCGACCGGAATCAAACTCGACCAGCTTTATCCCACCAGCGAGGTGCTGGGGCAGCTCATCACCTTCAAGCCCTCGCCCAACAAGGCGGTCGTGGGCGCCAACGCGTTCGCGCACGAGTCGGGCATTCACCAGCACGGCATGCTGGCCAATCCGCTGTGCTACGAGATCATGACGCCGCAACTGGTGGGCGTGGCCAGAACACACCTGGTGCTGGGCAAGCACTCCGGCCGCGCGGCGCTGCGACATCGGCTGGAGCAACTCGGCTTTACGGTTAGCCGCGAGGAGTTGCAGCACGTCTACTACCGTTTTGTGGCGCTGGCCGACCGCAAGAAGAATATCTACGATCAGGATTTGATTGGTTTGTTGCCCGATGGGATTCGCGAACGGCGTCAGCGAGCCGGTCTCGGAACTGGATTGAGCTCGCGTTCCAGGTCGCAGTATTGAAAGGGCGCGACTTCAGTTGTGCCGCAAACGCAACAAGATCGGCGGGGCTTTAGCCTCTGAGGGAAACAACAGGAATGCAGCTCAAGATTCTAGTAACGGCCGGCGACGGCATCGGCCCTGAAGTAACCGAGGAAGCGGTTGCGGTGCTGAAAGAGATTGCAGCGCAGGGTGGGCACGACTTCACATTTAGCGAAAAGCGCATCGGCGGCGTGGCGATTGTGCAGGATGGCACCCCGCTGCCACAGGACACGCTGGACGCAGCGCTCGCGTCGGACGCGGTTCTCCTCGGCGCTGTGGGCGGCAACGAGTTCAATTCGCTCGCGCCGGACAAGCGCCCAGAGGCCGGCTTGCTTGCGATTCGCGCCGCGCTGGGCGGATTCGCCAACCTGCGCCCCTGTTTTTCGTTCAAGGAACTCGCAGTGAACAGCCCGTTGCGCCCTGAAATCGTCGAAGGCACCGATATCATGTTCGTCCGCGAGCTGCTCGGCGGCGCTTACTTCGGCAAACCTCGCCAGTGCGACAAGGAAAAGGGCGTTGGCTACAACACCATGATTTACACGAAGGACGAAGTGGCCCGTGTGGCCCGCATCGCCTTTCAACTCGCTCAAAAGCGGCGCAAGAAGCTCACCAGCGTCGACAAAGCCAATGTGCTTGAAGTCTCGCAGCTCTGGCGCGCCGTCGTTATCGAGGTTGCCAAAGAGTTTCCAGACGTGGAACTCGAGCATCAGTACATCGACGCAATGGCTATGCACATCATGAATCGCCCGCGCGACTTCGATGTTGTCGTCACGGAGAATCTTTTTGGCGACATTCTCACCGACGAGTCGGGCGTCATTACTGGTTCGCTTGGCATGTTGCCCTCAGCCACCATTGGCGGCAAGGTCAATCTGTACGAGCCGGTACATGGCTCAGCACCCGATATTGCAGGCAAGGGCCTGGCCAATCCGCTGGGTGCGATTCTGACGGGAGCACTGATTCTGCGCCACTCCGGGGGGCTTGAAGTGGAGGCGGCTGCGATTGAAACAGCTGTGCGCAAGGTGCTGGAAGCAGGTTTCCGCACGCCGGACCTGGCGCGCGGCAACAAGCAGGGGTTGACCGTGCTTTCGACGAAGGAGATGGGCGCGAAGGTGCGAGAGACCATAGAGAAGCAGCTTCTAGCTGCTAGCCGCTAGCTTCTAGCTCGCTTCGCGGAGGCGAGCGGTAACGGCAAATGCGCAAGGGGAAGGATCGACGCTCTGTGGAGTCGGGAATGATTGGATCGGCTGAACAAGGCCAGCAGCTAGGAGTTGTACTTCGATGAGTAACGAACCGAAAACATTATTCGAGAAAGTGTGGGAGCAGCACGTGGTCGTCGAGCCGAAGGGCGAGCCGACGCTGCTTTACATCGACCTGCATCTGGTGCACGAGGTGACTTCGCCGCAGGCATTTGAAGGGTTGCGCCTGGCGGGCCGCAAGGTGCGCCGTCCGGACCGCACGGTCGCAACTGTGGACCACAACGTGCCAACCACCCTCGAAGGCCGGCTGAATATAGTGGACCAGATTTCGGCCACGCAAATCGCTACGCTTCGCAAGAACTGCGCGGACTTCGGCGTTGAGCTTTACGACGTAAACTCGCGCGAGCAGGGCATTGTTCACGTGATCGGGCCGGAACTGGGCCTGACCAAACCGGGCATGACGATTGTCTGCGGCGATTCGCACACCTCCACGCACGGCGCCTTCGGCGCACTCGCCTTTGGAATCGGCACCAGCGAAGTGGAGCATGTGCTGGCCACGCAGACACTGCCGCAGTCGAAGCCGAAGACGTTTCGCATCGCCGTCGAGGGCAAGCTACCGTTGGGTGTCACCGCGAAGGACATCATTCTGGCGATCATCGGCAAGATCGGCACCGACGGCGCCACCGGCCATGTGATCGAGTACGCAGGCTCTGCGATCCGTGCGCTTTCGATGGAAGGACGCATGACCGTCTGCAACATGAGCATCGAGGCAGGCGCGCGCGCGGGCATGATCGCGCCAGATGAGACGACGTACGCGTACTTGAAAGGCCGGGAATTTGCGCCGAAGGGCACGGATTGGGACGATGCGGTAGCCGAGTGGAGCAAGCTGCCCAGCGATTCGGGAGCGAGGTTCGATCGTGAGCTGGTCATCGATGCGGCGACGCTGGTTCCGTATGTGAGCTGGGGGACCAGTCCCGGCATGGTGGCGCCGGTAATCGCCAACGTGCCAGATCCGGCAAACGCCGCGAGCGAGATCGACCGCAAGTCGTATGAGCGAGCGCTCGAGTATATGGACCTGAAGGCAGGAACGCCGCTTAAAGAGATCGTCATTGACCGCGTGTTTATCGGCTCCTGCACCAATGGCCGCATCGAGGATCTGCGCGCGGCTGCGCGGATTGCCGCGGGACACAAGGTCTCAACACATGTGAGTGCGATGGTGGTTCCCGGCTCGCAGAAAGTGAAAGCGCAGGCGGAGAAGGAGGGACTCGATCGGATCTTCCGCGAGGCCGGATTCGATTGGCGTGAGCCCGGATGCTCCATGTGCCTGGGCATGAATCCCGACATTCTTTCGCCGGGCGAGCGTTGCGCTTCCACCAGCAACCGCAACTTTGAGGGGCGGCAGGGGCGCGGCGGCCGCACGCACCTCGTGAGTCCTGAGATGGCGGCCGCGGCTGCGATTGCGGGGCATTTCGTAGATATCCGCAACTGGCCCGTTCGCGAGGAGGTAAAGGCCTAATGGAAGCTTTCAAAACAATAACCGCGCTGGCAGCGCCGCTTGACCGCGCCAACGTGGATACCGACCAGATCATTCCCAAGCAGTTTTTGAAGCGAATCGAGCGCACGGGCTACGGCGACTTTCTCTTTTTCGATTGGCGACGAACTGCTTCGGGCGATCCCGATCCCGCGTTTGTGCTGAACGAACCTCGCTACAAGGATGCGAAAATTCTGATTGCAGACAAGAACTTCGGCTGCGGATCGAGCCGCGAACATGCCGCGTGGGCGCTCAGCGACTATGGATTCCGCGTGGTCATCGCGCCGACGTTTGCTGACATTTTCTTCTCGAATGCCGGCAAAAACGGGATCGTGCTGGCGCGGTTGACCGATGAAGAAGTCTACGCGCTCATCAAGAATGCGCGGGAAATCCCAAATTATCAGCTCACGGTTTCGCTTGAAGCGCAGACGGTGACCGATGGCCGTGGATTCAGCGCGAAGTTCGAGATCGATCCGTTTCGCAAGTTTTGCCTGCTCGAGGGTTTGGACGATATCGGACTGACACTGCGGCATACCGCGGCGCTGGATAAATTTGAAGCAGCACACGATGGGGCTGGGTGGCTGAAAGCAAAGTGAAACAGCGGAGATAGCGGTGCAAGCGGAGTTAGTCGCGACGGCCGCGGTTCATCTTTGCTCCGCTAACACCGCTAGCTCCGCTTGTTGCGGACAACCAAAGGAAAGCAAGGGATACAGTGACTATCGAAGGCAAGCGCCAAAGCATTCCGTTGACTGAAGGGCCCAGCCGTGCGGCGGCACGTTCGTATCTGCGTGGGGCGGGATTCCGCAAAGAAGATCTGCATAAGCCGATTATTGGCATCGCGAATACCTGGACCGAGATCGGGACGTGCAACGTTCACCTGCGCGGCATCGCTGACGCGCTGAAGGAGGGGATTCGCGAAGCGGGCGGTACGCCGATGGAGTTTAACACCGTGACCATCTCCGACGGCATCACCATGGGCACGCAGGGAATGAAGGCCTCGCTGGTGAGCCGTGAGGTCATCGCCGACTCCATTGAGCTCGTGGCGCGGGGCAATTTATTTGACGGCCTGGTGGGCATTGGCGGCTGCGACAAGAACATGCCGGGCATCATCATGGCGCTGTGCCGGCTCGATATTCCGGGCATGATGTATTACGGGGGGTCGATCGCGCCGGGCAAACTGAATGGTCTCAATGGTGAAAAGATCGACATCACGATCCAGGACGTCTTCGAGGGGATCGGTTCATACGCGGCGGGACGCATCGACGATGCGGGACTGGAAGCGCTCGAGGCAAACGCGTGTCCAGGCGCCGGCGCGTGCGGCGGGCAGTTTACGGCCAACACGATGGCGATGAGCGGCGAGATTCTGGGAATTTCGCCGATTGAGCTTTCCGGAGTGCCCGCGACCGCGCCGAACAAGCTGGAAGCCACGCGCGAGGCAGGTCGCATCTTGATGGATGCGGTTCGCGCGAATCGCAAGCCGTCGCAGATCATCACGCGCAAGTCGCTTGAAAATACGATTGCCAGCGTGGCCGCGAGCGGTGGATCGACGAACGCCGTGCTGCATCTTCTTGCCATCGCGCGCGAGCTGGGCATCGAGTTGTCGATCGATGATTTTGACGTGATTTCAGCGCGCACGCCGTACATTTGTTCGCTGACGCCGGCGGGCAAGTATGTGGCTTCGGATTACCAGGCAGCGGGCGGTTCACGGCTGCTGGCAAAGCGGATGATCGACGCTGGATATGCCGACGGATCGGCGCTGACTATCAGTGGTAAGGCCTTGGCCGAGGAGGCCGCGACCGCCAAAGAGACGCCGGGCCAGGACGTAATTCATACCTTTGAAAAGCCAATCAAGCCCAATGGTGGACTTGTGATCCTGAAGGGCAACTTGGCGCCGGAGGGGTGCGTCATGAAGATTGCCGCAGCCGGCCGCTACGAGCATCGCGGGCCCGCGCGCGTCTTCGACTGCGAAGAAGATTGCTTTAAGGTTGTGCAGGCGGGCGGCATCAAGCCGGGCGATGTGGTTGTGATTCGCTATGAAGGCCCGAAGGGTGGGCCGGGTATGCGCGAGATGCTGCAGGTGACGGCGGCCATCTCGTCCAACGCCGAACTCAGCGCGCATGTGGCCCTCTTGACCGATGGGCGCTTTAGCGGCGCAACGCGCGGATTCACGGCGGGCCACGTCGCGCCAGAGGCTTTTGTGGGCGGACCCATCGCGGCGGTGCGTGAGGGCGACATTATCGTCTTCGACATTCCCAAGCGCACGCTGAATGTGGAGATCAGCGATGCGGAGATGGCGGCGCGACTCAAGAACTTCAAACCGCCCGCATTGCGTTGGCCCAAGGGCGTTTTCCGCAAGTATGTGGATCGAGTGAAGTCGGCGGCCGAAGGGGCAACGACGTAAGTACAGGGAATTGGGAGTAGTCGGAGTCTCGGTACCAAAGGAGTTGTTATGGGACACAAGGGACAAGCGAATGCATCGCACGCACCGGAATCGAATGCGCACCTGACCGCGCCGACGCGTCTTACCGGCTCTGAGATTTTGTGGGCCACGTTGGTGGGCGAGGGCGTTACGGATGTCTTTGGGTATCCAGGCGGCGCCATTCTGCCGGCGTACGACGCGCTGCGCAAGTTTCCCATCCGGCACGTGCTGGTGCGGCACGAGCAGGGCGCGGCTCACATGGCCGATGGCTACGCTCGCGCCTCGGGCAAGGTGGGCGTAGCGGTGGCCACCAGCGGGCCGGGCGCCACGAACCTTGTCACCGGTATCGCTACGGCAATGCTGGATTCGATTCCGATCGTGTGCATCACGGGCAATGTGTCGAGCAAGGTGCTGGGAACGGACGCATTTCAAGAAGTGGATATCACGGGCATTACGCTTCCGGTTACGAAGCACAACTTTCTCGTGAGCAAGGCGGAAGATGTTGCCAAAGCGCTGCGCCATGCATTTCAGATCGCGCGATCGGGCCGCCCTGGGCCAGTGCTTGTGGACATCACAAAGGATGCGCAGCAGGGGACAGCAGTCTTCGATTTTGAAGCAGCCAGGCCGCGCGCATATCGGCCGCATCCTATGCTCCACGTAGACGAATCGGGACTTTCGCAAGCCGCCGAACTGATCCGCAATGCCAAAAAGCCGGTGATTCTCGCAGGCCATGGAGTCATGGAATCCGGCGCAATGGAGCAGGTGCGCACGCTGGCGGAGCGCGCGCAGATTCCTGTGGCGCTTACACTGTTGGGGCTCGGCGGATTCCCCGCGTCGCATCCGCTCAATATGGGCATGATGGGCATGCACGGCGAGGCGTGGGTGAATCACGCCATCCAGGAATCCGATCTGCTGATCGCCTGCGGCATGCGCTTTGACGATCGCGTAACCGGCACCCTTTCTTCATACGCCACAAAGGCCCAGAAGATTCACATCGAAGTAGACCCGGCAGAGATCAACAAGAACGTGAAGGCAGATGTAGCGCTGGTGGGCGATTTGCGCGAGGTGCTCGAACAACTGCTGCCGCGCATCGCCGGACGCGACGGCTCGTCGTGGCTAAAATCCATTGAGGCCAGCAAAGGCGCAGTTGCGGTACGCGACATCAAGAACCTGCCTGACTCCGGCCATCTCTACGCGGCGCACGTAATGCACGACCTGTGGCGATTGACCGGCGGCGATGCAATCATTGTGACCGACGTGGGCCAGCACCAGATGTGGGAGGCGCAGTATTTCCGCCACGAACATCCGCGCACGCTCATCACCAGCGGTGGTCTGGGCACGATGGGATACGCGCTGCCCGCTGCGATCGGCGCGAAGTTTGCGTGCCCGAAGAAAGAAGTGTGGGTGGTGGCCGGCGATGGAGGATTCCAGATGACGGCGGCGGAGCTTGCAACCATTGTCCAGGAGAAGATCAAGATCAACATTGCCATTATCAACAACGGCTACCTGGGGATGGTGCGGCAGTGGCAGGAGTTTTTCTACGAGAGCAACTACGAGGCTACGCCGCTGGTGAGTCCGGACTTTGTGAAACTCGCCGATGCGCACGGCCTGCCGGGTCGCGCGGTGCGCAAGCGCGGCGATGTGGAAGCTGCCGTGCAGGAAGCACGTTCGGCTCCGGGAACGTTCCTGCTGAACTTCATGGTGGAGAAGGAAGACTCGGTGTACCCGATGATTCCGGCCGGGAGCGCGCTGCACGAGATGATTCGCAGGCCGGACAGGGATCCGCTGGAAGAGACAGCGGACGACAAGTAGGAAAGAGAGCGCAATCATGCTGCATACATTCGTTGCTTATGTTGAAGATCTGCCGGGCGTGCTGACGCGCGTGGCATCGCTGTTCCGGCGACTGAACATCAACATCAATTCGCTCACGGTTGGGCGCAGCGAGCGGGTGGGGCTTTCGCGGCTCACGCTCACCTGCGAGGCGTCGGCGGAGGCAGGGCATCGGATTCGCGCCAGCCTGTTTAAACTGGAGAATGTCGTGGACGTGGACGATATCGCCAAAGATCCGGCCGTCACGCGTGAACTGGCGCTGATCAAGGTGGCTGCGTCGCCGCGCAATCGAGCGCAGATCTTCGACCTGGTGGAGGTCTTTCGGGCGCGCATCGTCGATCTCACGTCGGAATCTCTAATGATCGAGATGACGGGCGTGGAGAGCAAGATTGAAGGGCTTATTGAAGTGCTGCGTGAGGACGACGGGCGCATCCTGGAGATTTGCCGCAGCGGCAAGATGACGATGCGGCGCGGGCACCACGTGAGCAGCGTGGTGCGAGCGATGGGCGTTGACGAGGTTTATGCGGCGGAAGAGCTTGCCGAGGACAGCGTTGCAGACGAGCAAGCGTAAGGCTACGCAAGGGCGGCAAGAAGTCCCATTCGAAAACTGGATCTTAACCAAGCAAAGGAAAAATCAGAGAACAACATGGCGAAGACTTATTACGATCAGGATGCCGATCTCGCGTTGATTCAGGCCAAGAAGGTGGCAATCATCGGCTACGGCTCGCAGGGGCATGCGCATGCTCTCAACCTCAAGGATTCAGGCGTGCAGGTGAAGGTGGGCCTCGCGGCAAATTCGAAATCGATCGGCAAGGCGCAGAAGGCGGGCCTTGAAGTGGCCACGGTCGCCGACGCTACCAAGTGGGCCGACGTTGTGATGGTGCTGGTTCCTGATCAGACAGCGGCCAAGCTGTATGCCGATGAGATTGCGCCGAACCTGAAGCCGGGCACACTGCTCATGTTTGCGCACGGCTTCAACATTCATTTCAAAACCATCGTTCCTGCCGCGGGCATCGACGTGGGCATGGCAGCGCCGAAGGCGCCGGGCCATCGCGTGCGCGAGGTGTTCACCGAAGGCGGCGGCGTGCCGTGCCTCATTGCGGTGCACCAGGACGCCACCGGCAAGGCTCATGAGCTGTGCCTCAGCTACCTGAAGGGCATCGGCGGCACGCGCGCCGGAGTGCTTGAAACCACCTTCAAGGAAGAGACCGAGACGGATCTCTTCGGCGAGCAGGCCGTGCTTTGCGGCGGCGTGAGCGCGCTTGTGAAGGCCGGCTTCGACACGCTGGTTACGGCAGGCTATCAGCCGGAGAGCGCGTATTTCGAGTGCCTGCACGAACTCAAGCTGATCGTGGACCTGATGTATCGCGGCGGTCTGGCGTACATGCGCTACTCCATCAGCGACACGGCCGAGTACGGCGACTACGTCTCCGGCCCGCGCGTCGTTGGCGAAGAGAGCCGCAAGGCGATGAAGCAGATCCTCACCGAGATCCAGGACGGGACGTTTGCCAAAAAGTTCCTAGGCGACCAGAACTCGGGTAAGAAGGAGTTTCTGGCCTTCCGCGAGGCAGAGGCGAAGCATCCCATCGAAATCGTCGGCAAGCAACTGCGCGCGCAGATGCCGTTCCTCGACCCGGTAACGGTGGAGGAAGTGGCAAAGACGCGGTGAGTGAAAGCAGCTTCTAGCCGCTAGCTCTTGGTGGCCGGGTTCCGGTGCCCGCGGCGGAGCTGTCCGGTAGCTTGTAGCCGGTAGCCAGTAGCGTGTCGCCTGTAGCCGGTAAGAGATGTCGGGTCGTTGTTCGTCGTTCTTTGCGGCTGGCCCGCAGGGTGTTTACTCTTCGGTACCGCGTTTCCCCCTATCCCCTACCCCGGGGGTTTTTGGAGTTAAGTGCTTTTTTTGCAGTAGCTTGCACATCAAACCCCCGACTCTAACCGTTTGAAAACAAACAAGTTATCCGATAAGATATTGCGCTTAAAGGAGTTAGAGGCGCGCTTCGGATGCTTTTTGCACCGATTTGTGTGCATTCGTCTGAAACTGCTGCAAATATGCGGCAGATCGGGTCGCGAGCCTGGGACGACGGGCGGGCGGAACGGGGAAGCCGGCCTGCGCGCCAGCCTGCCCGATTCGCTCGCATTCGTATCGCAAAAATGCGACCTGGAACAACTATAGTGATTTGGCGGAATTAACCTGCAAAGAAAATAGGGATCAGGGAACAGGGGGCAGGGGTCAGAAAAACAAGGAGTTAGGGAGAAATTCGCGGATGAATTGAGGCACCGGAAAGCTTGACAGAGCGCGATAGCCCACCCAAGCGGAGCTTGGATGGGCACTCCTGTTGGCGGGTGATGAGCATCCGGAGATCCGTTTGGGGGGAATAGGTAGCTATGTCCCCGCTATTCCCCCTATCTCCCCTATTTCAAGACGGCAAAATCGTATCGGCATTCTCGGCGTTTTGGAGGTGCTGCTCGAATTGCCGACGATGATTGAGGTCCGCGACGTGCATCACATAAGTAACGACAGCAGCGACTTCTGCAGCCGCGGCGAAGTAGCTCTTCAAACGGCTCCAAAACCTGCTAATGGGCGATTTGCTGGCACATCATTTCCGGAAAGGGTGTCATAATGTTGGGCTGGAGTCAAAATCCACAAAGCAGCATCGCCGCAGCAAACAACCGGGCAACAGCCGCAACTGCGTACGGGGCAAGAGGGGACTCCACACGTGAGGCATCTCAAGCTGTTCTCTCTTCTTTCAGTTGCGTCGCTGGCCTTGTTGCCAGCGGCTGCGGCGGCGGTAACAGCATCGGTCATACCACGCAGGCCATCACATTCGACAATCCCGGCACGCAGACAGTGGGAGTGCCGCTGACGCTCTCGGCGACGGCTAACTCTGGCCTCACGGTCTCCTTTACTTCGGCGACCCCCGGCGTCTGCACGGTCTCCGGGACGACAGCCACATTTGGAGCAGCCGGAACCTGCACAATCGACGCCAGTCCGGTCCGGAACAGCACCTATGCCGCGGCCTCGCAGGTGGCGCAGAACTTCACCGTCAACCCGGCCATCGGCCCAACCACCACCATTTACGTAGCTGGGCAGGCGATCTCCATGGCGATCCTCTGCTTCGAACATTGTGAAGTATTGGCAGAGGTGTGGCAGCTCACCTCCGGCAGCCCACTGCCACCTCGACGGCTCTGTCGACGCCCGGCGGCATGACAAGCGCGCAAGCCAACGGAATCGCGGTCTCGGGCAGCGATGTGTACGTGGTGGGAACTGCGTCGAACAGCACGGCCGAGACCGCCGTACTATTGGTTGAACAGCGGCGCGGCCACGATCTTGCCCAGCGGCATGACGATTTCCGGGGCCAACGCGATCACGGTCTCGGGCGGCAATGTGTACGTGACGGGAATCGAGGAGAACAGTGCGGGCGAGGGCACAGCCGTACTCTGGGTGAACGGCACGGCCACGACGTTATCCCCGCCCAGCGGCATGGCATATCTCCGACGCCGGCGGCATCGCGATCTCGGGCGGCAATGTATACGTGGCGGGAATTGCGTGGAACACCGACAGCGACGAAAGCAGCCGGGCACTCTGGGTGAACGGCACGGCCACGCTGTTGCCCCTGCCCAATGGCCAGACGGGGGATTATTACGCCGAAGGGATAGCGGTGTCGGGCGGCAATGTGTACGTGTCGGGAACGTGGACGACCCCGGAGCGGGCTACGACCACCGCCGTATCCGGTTGACGCGCCCCGGCCACGACGCCGCCCATTCCCCCCAACGATTCGGCAGGAAATTATGGAGCTGGCGATCACGGTCTCTGGGCAGCGACGTGTATGTGGCGGGAAGTGGAACGAGCGGAGCGACGGGCAACACCAATGCCGCATACTGGATGAACGGCGCGGCCACGACGTTGCCCATGCCCAGCAACACGACATATGCTCCCGGCGGCAATTCTTCCGCTGGCGGGATCGCGATCTCGAGCAGCGATGTGTATTCGGTGGGAACTGTGGGCATTTCCAACGCCGCGTACTGGGTCAACGGCGGCGCGGCCACGCTGCTACCCATGCCGAGCGGTACGTATGAGTCTTGGGCCGGCGCGATCGCGGTGGCGACTCAGTAGCAGGGCGAAAAAGGGGGACATGATACCGATTCACAGCAATGTTAGCTCATTAGGGGCCGAACCATCTCCCTTTGATTTGCGCCCTCCCGCGCGGCGTGCGAGACATTTTTGCGGCCTAAAACGGGGTTCAGGTGCTACAAGTTAGTTCATGGAGACTCGACGCCAGCTTTTGACGCCTCGCGAAGCATCCCGGATGCTCGGGATCAGCTACCCCGCAATCAAGAAATGGATCCTGGAAGGCAAGATCAAAACCGTCCAGACGCCGGGAGGCCATCACCGCCTGAGCCGGGCCAGTCTTCGCCCATTTCTTGCAGCCGATAATGCTCGCCCGGTTCCGGAGTCCCGCGCAAGATATCGGCGGGTGAGCGGCAGAAACCAACTGCCGGGCAAGGTGGTGAGCGTGCGCATCGAGGGTCTGATGGCCGAGATCGTCGTGGCTGTCGGCGAGGCCGAGATGATGGCGATTATTACAGCGGATGCCGCCAGAGAACTTCGCTTGAAAAAAGGTGAACTGGTGGCGGCGCTGGTCAAATCGACCGATGTGATGATCGAGCGCCTGGAAGTGGAGGATTGCTAGAGCCTCTGTCGTCGTGGTTTCGTGCCTAGCCTTTGCCATGGACTGACCCCCAAAAGTGAGACATTTGAGAAGGGCACAGTTTGCAGCGAATGGGGGGTCTGCAAATGCGAAGGAAGAGGATTTACACGGAGGAGTTCCGGCGGATGGCGGTGGCTCGGATGCAGGGTTGCCACAACATTTCTGCTTTGGCCAAGGAGCTTGAGGTGCCGCGGCGATTGCTGTATCGGTGGCAGATGCGGCTGGAGGGCCCGGTTGCGCCTATCGCGCTCGATCTTCGGGGCTGGAGGAAGAGAACCGGCAGTTGAAGCAGCTTTTGGCGGAGCGGACGCTGGAGGTGGATTTTTTCAAAGGTGCCTTGCAAAAAATAGCGGCTCGACGCCAGGCAGAACGGCGGCACTGGCGAGACGGCATCTACGACCAAATACGGGCGGTGATGCCAGCTGCAAGGCAGTTTGAGTATCGAGCGGATGTGCGTGTTGGCGCGGGTAAGCCGGGCGGGATTTTATCGCTGGCTTGACGGCAGAGGCGCCGGCGGAGGAAGAGATGGAAGTGCGCGCGGCGATTCACGCAGTGGTGCTGGAACATCGCGGCCGCTACGGCTATCGGCGGGTGAGCCGGGAGTTGCGCCGCCGCGGCCTGGTGGTGAATCACAAGCGCGTGGCGCGTCTGATGCGCGAAGACAACCTGCTTGCGATCCAGCCGCGGGCCTGGGTACCAGACCACCGACTCCAACCATGAGCTGAAGGTCTATCTGAATCTTGCCGCGCGCATGAAATTAACCGGGATCAACCAGTTATGGGTGGCCGACATCACCTATATCCGCCTGCGGACGGAGTTCGTCTATCTGGCCGTGGTGCTGGATGCCTGGTCGCGCAAGGTGGTGGGCTGGGCGCTGGGGCGTAGCCTTGCGGCGCAGCTGACGGTGTCCGCGCTTGAGCAGGCCATCGCCGAACGGCAGCCGCCGCCCGGCCTGGTGCATCACTCCGATCGCGGCATTCAGTACGCCAGCCGGGAGTATGTAGAAGCTGCTTGCGGGCTCATGGCATGCTGCCCAGCATGAGCCGGCCCGCCAACCCTTACGACAACGCCAGTTGCGAGAGCTTCATGCGCACTCTCAAGCGGGAAGAAATCTACGCCAACACGTATCGCGACCTGGAGGACCTGCGCGCACACATCGAGGAGTTTATCGAGCGTATTACAATCGCTGTCGGCTGCACTCGGCGCTGGGTTACCGGCCACCGGAAGAGTTCGAACAGATCGCCGGCGGCGAGCAGGACGGTTGCGGCGCGGCCAGCATGAGTTTTTTCAGGCATGGGGAAATCTATCGATGGGAGAAAGAACCAGGCCCAGAACCAATGGGGAGCCGAATCGACCCAGCTCCCCGGCCTCATCCCATCGATGAGTCTCCAACCGGCTATTCCTTGGCGGGTTGCTCTCCAGCAGAGCCCGCCTCCGCTTCACCGGTCAACCACCATCCTCAAGGAGATGCAACCCCTTGAAAAGACAATTTCACTAAACGGCAAATGGTCTTCGCAAACTGTCTCACGCAAGGGGTCACCCCATGCGCTCCCAGGTCTCAGAATCGAGACCTGGGGCACCCCATTTCATACAGGTCCAAACAGCCAGAGACCTGGAATGATGGCAGGTTGTTGACGGTAACGATTCTAAACGTATAAATTCAAACCATGGCCAGATGGCCTGGATATTCCCCGTCTCCCGAAATGCCGTAGACCCTGACCTTCACGCGGGTTCCAGGTGGGCTGCAACCGTGCGCGTTCGTGGCGCGGATCGAGTTGAAATTTACGCCAAGTTGAGACGGGGTTGTCCTCTGAATCCAAATTTCCGAGGTCACTGTGAATAGCTGTGGGCTGCGGCGGAAGAAAGCTCTTCGTTTCTTTTTCGTGGTTTTGCTCGGTACTTCGGTCCCGGTATGGCTCTCTCCATTTGCGACGGCCCAGGCTCTGTCGAGCATCGGCGGATCGGTCTCCGATCCGACAGGAGCTCTTGTTACCGGCGCCAGGGTGACCGTTAAGAACCTCGACACGGGAATGGAGCGGAATGGTTTGACCGACAGTTCCGGCGAGTACCACGCGATGTCGCTGCCGGCCGGAGACTATCAAGTTATCGTGAGCAAACAAGGCTTTTCCGCGGCGAAGCGAATCGGAATTCATCTTGCGGTTGGCCAGGATGCGGAGGTCGACATCGGCCTGAAGCCTAAGGGAGCGCAGCAGCAGGTTGTGGTGAATGCCGATGCGTCTGCAGTGAGCCTGACGACTGCCGATATTTCAGGCCTGGTTAGCGGCCGGCAGATTAAGGATCTGCCGCTGAACGGGCGCAGCTATGACGAACTGCTGACGCTGAATCCCGGCATTGTAAATTTCACATTCGAGAAGACCGGCGGCGTGGGGGTGACGAACTCGACGGTGGGCAACAACTTCTCGGTCTCCGGCAACCGCCCGCAACAGAATCTGTTTCTGCTGAACGGCATGGAATTTACGGGCGCGGCTGAAAACAACATGCAGCCCGGAGGAACCAGCCAGCAGTTGCTGGGCGTTGATTCGGTGCGCGAGTTTAACGTGCTCCGCGATGACTATGGCGCGGAATACGGCAAACGGCCGGGCGCGCAGGTGTTGATCGTCACCCAGGGCGGCGACGAACACGCTTCACGGGTCGGCATTACGAGTTCCTGCGCAACAATGTATTGGATGCCCGGAACTATTTCAACAAAGGCTCGGCGTACCGCCATTCCAACGCAACCAGTTCGGAGGTGTCGCTGGGTGGACCGATCCGGAAGGATAAGACCTTCGCGTTTGGAGACTTTGAAGGCCTTACGCCAGCATCTGCATCAGACCGGAGTGGCGCTGGTTCCCGATATCAACGCTCGTGCGGGCATGCTTCCCTGCAAGCTGGTTACTCCGGCGCCGAATCCCTGTCCGGCTTCCGGTTTGGTCAATGTCGGAGTTGCGCCAGTCGGTGGTCCCGCTGCTCAATTTGTGGCCAACGCCCAGCGCGGATTCGCCGGACTTCGGCGGCATCGCGGAGGTATTCAACAGCCCGCTGCAAACCATTCGCGACGACTTTGGGACGGTCGGCTGGACCAGGAATTTTCCAGCCAAGACACGCTCAGCGGCGTTTACACATCGACGATAGCAACGACGTGACCCCGACCAGCGCCAACCTCTACAGCACCGATCTGGAATCTCTTCGCGAACAGGTGGCGAGCATCGAGGAGACGCACGTCTTTTCTCCGAGGTTGCTCAATTGGCGCGGGTGGGCTACTCGCGCGCCGCATATTTTTATACTGGCGAACCCACGCCAGACACGCCTGCGGCCAGCGTCGGCGGCTTTGTTGCGGGCAAGCCAGTGGGGACGGTTGTGGTGGGAGGCAGTGCCGCGGCAAATCCCGCGGCGCAGGTGAGCCAGGCCGGCAGCAACACGGGAAGCGATCTTGCACATTGCCAGCAATCTCTACACCGAGGAAGACAACGTGACGCACGACAGCGGGAAAGCCACGACCTGAGCGCGGGAGTATGGCTGCAGCCCCTGCAATCGAACGAAGATCTGGCACTTACGCAGTTCGGACAGGCGACCTTCACCGGCCTGCAGCAATTTCTTGCAGGGCACCGTAGGCAGCTTTCTCTATGACCCCGCGCCGACGGAGATGAACTGGCGCTCGCTGCTGGGCGCCTGGTACGTGCAGGACGTTGTTCGCCTCACTCCCAAGCTGACGATTTCCGCCGGATTTCGCGATGAGTTCACCACCGGATGGAATGAGGCTCACGACCGTGCCGCGACGTTTGTCTTCAGCAATGGACGTGATTCAAACGGCTCCGCAGCATCGCGGCATTCCGCATTCACCGTGAATCACGCGAAGTTTCTGCCGCAGCCGCGACTGGGGCTTGCGTGGAGTCCTATGGCGTCGGGAACACCGTATTCGCGCGGGATTCGGCATGTACAACGACCTGCAGGATGCTCTGGGATACCGCATGGATCAGAATGCGCCCTTCAATCCTTCTTACAGCATCGCCAATTTGCCGGTGGCGGATTTGCCGCTGCCCAGTCTCACCGGTTCCGGCGAATGCCAAGATCGCGCCGGCCGGCGTGCAGCCGGACCTGTAGACCCCGACGCTGATTTCCTGGTCGCTGCGGCTGGAGCAGCAGGCTCTCCCAACACCGTTTTCACTCTCGGTTACGTGGGCTCGCACGGCTATCACGAAATCGTCAGCCTGGACGACAACGAGCCGACTCCTGCGGCCTGCCCCGGAGCTCCCTGCCCCGCAGTTTATCCAAGCACGTTTCCCCGCCGGACTTGCAGGAGCACAGTTCCCGCAGGCTCGTATTACATTCCCGCGGGAACGCCGCTTGCAAATCCCGCGCTGGGCGCCGCGTGGGCGTGGTTTTCACGGGGCGACAGTTCCTATAACGCCCTTCAGATCAATCTCAATCACCGCCTCAGCCAGGGCTTGCTGATCCGCGGCGTCTACACGTGGTCAAAAGCGCTGGATGATGGCGACTCGCTGAACGCGACCGCGCGCAGGCAACGCGCCGGGGCTGGTTTCAAATCCGTTCGATATGAAGTCAGACTGGGGCCCGGCAACTTACGATGTCACCCATACGGCATCCATCAACGAGGTATACAAGCTGCCGTTCGGCACGCACCAGCGCTTCCTCAACGGCGCAGGAAGATGGACAAACCTATTCATGGGCGGATGGACCGCGAACTCCATCGTCGCGCTGCAGTCAGGGCTTTCCGTTTACTCCGCAGCTCAGCTATAACCCCTCCAACAACGGAGACACAAAGAACCCGGTGCGCCCGTTCGTGAACCCGACCTTCACGGCAATCCGATTGTGGGTAAGCGTAACGCAATGGTTTGATCCTTCTGCGTTGCTTGCTCCGCCGCAGCGGCAGCGGATTCTACGGCAATCTTGGCCGCGACACTCTTCGGGGGCCGGGAATCACTGAGTGGGACTTCTCCATGATGAAGGACACGCCCATGATGAACGTCTGCATTTGCAGCTTCGCGCGGAGTTCTTCAATATCCTCAATCACTCCAATTTCAATACGCCGAATCTGGTCGTGTTCACTCCGTCGGGCGTGTCGCCCACTGCAGGAGTTATCACCAGCACCTCGACAACTTCACGGCAAATTCAATTCGCGCTGAAGCTGCGGTGGTGAAGATGAATGCGAAAAGCTCGGCTCTTCATGCGGAAGGGCCGGAGCGGCGGGGACGGAATCTTGAGAGTGTTTGACGCTGTAACGCGTTGCAAATGTTCGCTTTCGTGGTTGCGATAGGCGCGGAAATGGTCGCTTAAGTGGTTGCATTTACCCCCGAAATGTTTGCATCTATGGTTAGGATTCTTCGCTAACTTAACCTGGAATAGTGCCGAATGATGGGGAAATGGCACCACATAAGGTTAGGAATCGAGGGTTTGGTTCACACATAATTACCGGATGCGATGTTTGTTGCACGTTAAAGCAGCCTAAGACGCCATAAAAGGCGTTTCGCAGCAATGTTTTTGCGGGTTTTTGTTGTCTGTGGGCGGCGCTTGTTTAAGGAATGGCCGAGTGATTTCGCGGCGGGCGATTGCCAGTCCCACGTCTCAAAATCGAGACATGGGGCACCCGCGGATGATTTGCATTCGGTCCCCAGGCTTGCGCCTGGGGCTAAATTCTGTTGCCCGCTGCGCGGGCTACAGGCCGGCGAGGTTATGAAGATAGGCCCGCAAGCCGGCGAGTGGGCAGGGTAGCGATCCGAGGAATGGCCGAGTGATTTCGCGGCGGGCGATTGCCAGTCCCACGTCTCAAAATCGAGACATGGGGCACCCGATTCCCCACCCAAGTGGAGCTTGAGTGGGGATCGCGCTATTGGACGGTCAGGGTTACTGTCGTCGTCGGTGACGGTGTAACGCCCGTCGCGGCGCCGGTGACGGTGACCGTGTAAGGTCCGGCGGACGTTCCAGGGTTCGATGGTGTGGTGCCGCCGCTGCCGCTGCTCGTGCTGCCGCCCCCACCGCAACTGGACATGACGCCAAGGGCGACCATGGCGACAAGGACGCAGAGCATGGAGCGCCAGCTACGCCGGCGCGCGGGAATACCGAAGAAGACGAGCAGTGCCAGAATCGCTCCGCCGCCTGCGCCGAGCCAGCCTTTGCCGTTGCCAAATTTGGGATAGATGAGATCGGCCACAGCGGCAGTGGTACTGACGGTCAATGTAGAGGTCTGCGCCGTAGTGCCGCTGAAGTTTGAAAGCGAGGATGGGGAGAGACTGCATGTCGCCGGATCGTTGGCAGCCGTGGGAGTAATGGCACAGGTGAGGGTGACTGTGCTGTTGAACCCACCGGACGGAGTCACACTGATTGTCGATGTGTTGCCGCTGGTCGCGCCCGGAGTTACGCTGATGCCGCCACTGTTGGAGAGAGCGAAGGTCGCGGGAGCTGCCGAGGTGACGGTGACGCTGACGGCAGCGGTTTGCGTGATGCCGCCGGAGGTGGCAGTGACGGTAATTACGTAGGCTCCAGCGGTGGTTGTCGCCGTGGAGTTCGCGGTGAGTGTGGCGGGGACCGAGCTGGTGGACGTCACGCTCACCGACGCCGGGATGGCGCAGGTTATGGGACTGGTGGCGCTCGGTGGCGCCGTTGTTACCGCACAGCTGAGGGCTACGGTTCCGGTGAAGGCATTGGCCGGGGTTACGTTCATGGTGGAAGTGTTGCCGGTAGTTGCATTCTGAACGACGGTAATGCCGCCGCTGCTGGTGAGCGCAAAGGTTGGCGTGGAAACCTCGCCACTCACATCGGCAGTGATGCCGAGGGTGTGCACGAATTCGCCGGTGGAGTCCTTGCCGGTGACGGCTACGTTGAAGTTTCCATTGGCAGTGCCGTTGGGGATGTTGACGGTGAGCGTGGATGTGGCGCTACTGCTGCCGCTCAAGCTTGGGTTCGGGGAGATGGAGCAGCTTATGGGCAGAGCCGCTGCGCAACTCAGGTTCACCGTCCCAGTAAAACCGTTGACCGAGGCAACGTTAATGGTGTCTGTGCCGGTGCCGACACCGCCGCTGGTGCTGATGGGGACGATGGTGGTGTTGGGAACCAGGGTGAAGTCGGAGAGCGGGTTGGCGATGGAGTTGCCGCTGTTCAGGGTGAACTCTGACGGGGCGTAGGTGGAGTCTCCGGTGTATTGGAGGGTGACGAAGTTCGCTCCCTGGAAGAGGGTCTGGCTGGTGAGAACGGTCGAGAAGGTAGAGACGGTTCCTGTGCCGGCGGTTACGGCGATTTCGTTGAGGCCGCCGCCGGAGGAGGAGATGATGATTCCCCCGGTGGGCGCGGGATGGCCGGACTGGCCGGTGACTGTGCCGGTGATTGTGATTTCGGAATTCGGTGAGACGCTGCCGGTGGCGGTTGCGGTGGTGGTGGATGCGAGGCCGCTGGCCGCGACCACGCTGATTTGGCCCGTGGCAGCGTAGCCCAGATAGTTCGAATCGCCGCTGTAAGTGAAGGTGACGTTATAGGTGTTGGCTCCCAGGCCCGAGGCAAGTGTGACGGTGCCGATACCGGCCTGTGCCCCGTCGGACGAGTCGACGCCGGAGCTCAGTGTGATGGTTCCGGAGATGCCAGCGGGCGAACTGGATAGCGTGACGGTGCCGGTGGGCGGCAATACGGGAACGGGAGCCGAGGAGCAGGCTCCGGTTGAGGTGTTCTGCGTGGTTGAGCAGACGGTGTACTGCGCATTATTTTCGACGATGACGTTAAAGACGGTTGGCTGGCCGGAGATGATCTGGGAGTTGCTGTTGACATTGGAGGCTCCCCAGAAGAAATCCGGCTGGTCTTTGACCACGGTGAAGGGAATAGCCGAGGACGTGAAGGTGTTATAGCTCTGGTCGCCGTTATAAGTTGCGATGACAGAGTGAGCGCCAACGGCGAAGGGAGCGTTGTACTCAGCGTCGCCCTCTGCGTTGATGACCGCAGTGTTGATGGTGGTGGAGTTGTCTTTGAAGGTGACGGTTCCGGTGGGCTGCGTGTAGCTGAGAGTGGAGCAGTTGGTGCCGCTGATGACGCAACTCTGCAGATTGGTTAGCTGCGATGTGGGAGCGACCTCGGCACTGAGCATAAGCTGCGAACCGTAATCCACCTGGGTTCCGGGATTTGACGAGGGGGTGTAGTACTTTCCGAGCGGGGAGTCGAAGAGGTTGAAGTCCATGCCGGGAGTTTCAGGCGAGACGGTGATCTGGACGGGCGGGGTGGAGGTGCTCATGCCGTTATTGGCATCGCCGCTGTATTGGGTCCAGATGTGATAGGTGCCGCCGGGAAGATAGTTGACGCTGCTGGAATAGGCGCCGCTGGTGAGCGGGAAGACGCCCTGGCCCTGCTGGAGAGGCTCAGTGCTATCGGTCATGAGCGCGACATTGCCGGTGGGCGAGGCGGTGCCCGTAACGGTTCCGTTGATGGTGATGGCGGTGCTATGTGCGAAGGTGGTCTGCGACGGGGTCATGGTGACCGCTGTCGAGGCCAGAGTAATTTTGCTCCAATCGGTGACGAGATTATTGGCGTCGATGGTGCCGAGGCCAGTGGCGAGGTTGTAGCCAGCGGTGGCGTTGTATTCGGCAGTTGTGCCAGTGCCGATTTCGCCTTCAGTCACTCCGCTGACAACGGCGGGGCTGGTGACGGCGATGCAGTTCTTGCTGACGGAGGGCGAGATTTCGCAGGGCTCGGAGTTGGTTCCGTTGGTGATGTCATGGAAGGCGGAGGGATATTGGGTCTTTAATGCATAGAGGATGTTGGCGGCCTGGCCCTGGCGCTGCCCCGTCTTCTGGTTGACGAGCGCCATGATGCCGGCAAACGCAGGCGAGGAGGCAGAGGTGCCGCCGACGCCGTAGATCTGGACGAGGTTGCTGCCGGTGGGGGACTGGCAATCGGCGTCCGTGGCGCAGATGGGATAGAAGCTGTAGTTGGAGCCATTGGCGGCAAAGAGAGAGACATCGGGCAGGTCGCGGACGCCATCGGCGGGAACGCCGGCTCCGGTTTGCCAGGAAGGCTTGGGGTAGCCCGAGAGCGTGCCGTTGCATGCGCTGGTGCTGGTGTTATAGGTGCTGCTGCAGATGGCGGCGTTGCTTGCGCCGCCGCCGCCGCCGGTGATGTTGGTGGTTCCGTAGGTGGTGTATTCGTTGAAGGCGTTCAAGCCGTACTGGCTGTCGTTCCATGGCTGTTCAGGGATGTATTGGAGCAGCGAAAGGGCCGGCAACTGGCTGGCGGTGGTGCTCCAATAGGTGCCGAGCTGCGTGTTGAGGGCCGTGGAACCGGCATTGTACTGGCTGTAGTAGAAGTCCGTTCCGCCGACGGCGATGTTATAGGGCGTTGAGGCGAAGCCGTTCACGGCCTGTCCACCGACGGCATATTCCTGGGAATTGCTGTCGTCGCATCCGGCGACACCGCTATCGCCGGAGGAGACCATGACAGTTTGGCCTTGCGCGGCTGCCTGCTCCCAGAGGCCCTCAATAAAGGCGTTGAAAGCGCCGAGACCGGACTCGCAATTGCCAAAGCTGAGGCTGACAACGGGGGCGACGTTTGCATAGACGGCGTGCTCCATGGCCAGGACGAGACCGCTTTGGATGGAAGTGTCAGCCGCGATGACGAGATCGATGGTGGCGCTGGGAGCGACCGCGCCGGCCCACTCGACATCGAGATAGGCCTCGGGGGAGTCGCCGTTGGGGCCGTCGGGATTGTTGATGCCGTCGACGCCGGGGTCGTTGCCGTCAATGATGACCTGGGGTGGGTTGGCGGAGAGTCCGAAAAGGGTGCGGAACTGATTGACGAGATCGATGTTGATGTTGGAGTCGTTGACGATGGCGACGGTTTGTCCGGAGCCATTGATGCTGGCGGTATAGAGCGGCGTGAGATCGTACTGCTTGGCGAAGTCGCTGGGCGCGAGGACGAAGTAGACGCCACCTGAGCCGTTGCCCTGGGTCCACGAGGGCGTGACCTGGTGAGTGGTGGGATTGAAGCTGGCCTCGCCGAGCTTGTGAAGATAGGGCCTGGGGCGGAAGTTGTTGAGCGAGGTGAAGCCGGCGATGACAGGCGCGAGGGCCGCAGGGATCTGGGGATCGTTGGCGTTGGCGTAGTGGGTTTCGCCGTTGACGGCATAGCGGTGAATCTGGGTGTGGAAGGTGTCGCGAAGCTGGCCGACGCTGCCGGAGAACTCGACAGTGCCTTTGCCTGGATTGACTTTGGTGACGCTGAAGCCCTGGGAGCCGAGCCAGGATTCGACGGTGGCGATGTCCTGGTCAGACGCGCCGAACTGCGCGCCGAACTGCGTGGGCGTGAGCCATTGGTGATAGCTGTGCGAGCCGGGGGTGTTTTGCTGCGCGATAAGCTGGCGGAGCGCAGTTTCCTGCGCGGGGCTGCGCTGGAGCACGAGCTGGAGGCGGTCAAGCAACATGCCGTCGGGCGCGGCGCCGCGGTCGTTGGCTGCGTTGGCAAGGGGACTGACGGTGTGCGTGAGCGTGATGCGGTTGCTGTTGTCGACCGGGTTGAGAATGCGGACGGCTGGTGCGACTTGCTGAGCCAGCGATGCAACGGGGCAAAGGAAGGCACCGGCCAACACGCACAAGGGGAGCGAACGCATATTGATCATATTGGGTGGTCCTGGACCCTTTCTTGAGAGAGACCCTTAAACAGCCAGAGAGTTGCCGAGAACGGTGAAAAACCGTTCTTCGGCCGATTCTTAATCGGCGAGACTACTGGGATGCGAAGCAAGCTCATGATTACGGATGGCGCTATGGGAACGCAAGAAGGCGCCGAGAGCGCACGCGTCGCAGAGGGGTATTGATGCGATGGAGAAATTGGGCAGAGAGTCTGGTAGTGCATCCCGTCGTTGGGCATTCCGAGCCGCGAAAAACAAAGTTTGAAGCCGGATGAAGAAAGGTAAGAAGAGCCGGCACCCCGAAGATTAAAACCGGCAGACTTGGTGGGTTAGACGGGAACGAAGAAAGAAGGTTGAGAAGAGAAGGGACTGGGAACAAGGGAACGAGGGAACTGAGAAAAGAGATCAGGGGTCAGGGGCTGAATTGCAATAGACAATTGTTTTCCAAGGGTATATGATGCGGTTTCTTGAATCGTGACGATGTACCAGGGCAGTCGCGGAAAGGCTGCGCGGCCCGGGCGCTTGTAAAGATGGCTGCGGCCTTTTGGGTGGCACAGACCTGAACGCCGAGAACGCCGTTGTACCATTACGGAAACTGATGTAGATGGCGCGTCGATTTGATGAGTGGCATTATGCGGACTTCGCTATTTATTACCTGTTATAACGACACGTTGTTTCCTGAGACCGGACGCGCGGTGGTGAGCCTGCTGGAGCGGCTGGGCGTGGAGCTGGAGTTTCGGCCGGCGCAGACTTGCTGCGGCCAGATGCATGCGAATACTGGGTTCCGCGGGGAGGCCTTTAGCCAGGCCAAGCGGCTGGTGAGGCTGTATGCGGACGCGGAGACGGTTGTTGTGCCGTCGTCGTCGTGCGTGGCGATGATTCGCGACCAGTATCCCGGATTGATGGAAGAGCTGGGCAACGAGGGGTTGCGAAGGGAGTTTGCGGCGCTGCTGCCGAGAGTGTACGAGCTGAGCGAGTTTTTGATAGACAAGCTGGGTGTGGAAGATGTGGGCGCGTATTTTCCGCATAAGGTGACTTATCACGCGAGCTGCCACGGGCTGAGGGCGCTGCAATTGGGGGACAGGCCGGCGCGGCTGCTGGCCAAAGTGCGCGGATTGGAGCTGGCGCCGCTGCCGAATCTTGATAGGTGCTGCGGGTTTGGCGGGACATTCAGCGTGAAGAATGCCGAAGTGTCGTCGGCGATGCTGGCGGTGAAGCTGCAGGACGTGCTGGGGACGGGAGCGGAGTTTTGCACGGCGCTGGACAATAGCTGCCTGATGCACCTGGGCGGCGCGATGCATCGGCAATACGCGGGGATGAAGACGATTCACATGGCGCAGATTTTGGCGAGCACGCAGGAGCGTCCGGCCGAGGTGGGGGCGTGAGCGGTGTGCGTGACCATCCGGTGCTCGATCCGGCGCTGGCGCCGCCGTTTCCGGTGGCTGCGCTGCCGGTGCTGCGCGATACGCAACTGCGGAAGAATGTGGCGCACGCGATCGATGTGATCCAGACGAAGCGGGCGCGGCTGGTGGCGGAGAAGACGGATTGGCAGGCGCTGCGTTCGGCGGGTGCGGCGATTCGCGACGAGGCGCTGCGGAATCTGGGAACGTATCTGGAGCAATTTGAGGAGCGGTGCACGGCGGCAGGCGGTGTGGTGCATTGGGCGGCGGATGCGGCTGAGGCGCGGAGGATCATTCTCGAATTGCTGCGCGAAGAGAAGGCCGATGAGGTGATCAAGATCAAGACGATGACCTCGGCGGAGATCCAGTTGAATCCATATCTGGAGGCGGCGGGGATACGGACGTACGAGACGGATCTGGCTGAGATCATTTTGCAGCTGGGCGAGG
>CAWJBE010000018.1:0-130781 GCA_963841095.1 uncultured Acidobacteriaceae bacterium | reverse complement strand
CAAGCGGTGGGCATGGAAGTTTCCCAGGGGCTGGGCGTTGGATAAACGAGACGCTGCCTCGTGGTGGTGCCCCTCACGGTGGTAATCTCTCATGCAGTGAACAAACAACACATCCTGGATGAGATTCGCCGGACAGCAAAGGCGAACGACGGAGAGCCATTAGGGCGCGCACGCTTTGAGCAAGAGACTGGAATTAAATATCACGATTGGTGGGGCAAGTTTTGGGCGCGTTGGAGCGAGGCTTTACAGGAGGCCGGATTCGCACCAAACGCACTCCGAGACGCATTTAGCGATGAATTTCTGCTTGAAAAGCTAGCCGCCTTCATCCGAGAACTTGGCCGCTTCCCCGCCAACGGCGATCTTCGGATAAAGAAGCGCAACGATGCAACATTCCCGAATGACAAGGTTTTTGATGCCCATTTCGGGTCACGCCAGAAGCTGCGCAGGGCAGTTGTTGAATACTGCCAAACCAATCCCGGATTCGATGACGTGGTGACGCTGTGCGGCCCGGTTCCGTCTGAGGACGAAACGCCAAAGAGAGAGAAGGCCGCCCAAGTTGTTGTGGGTTTTGTCTACCTAATGAAGTCTGGCAAGCACTACAAGATTGGCAAGACAAACGCGGCGGGCCGTCGTGAGTACGAGTTAGCTATTCAACTACCCGAGCGGTTGAGTACCGTTCATGTCATTAAGACAGATGACCCGGACGGAATAGAGGCATACTGGCACAGGCGCTTTGCTGCCAAAAGAGGCAACGGGGAATGGTTCGCGCTATCGCCTGAAGATGTGCAAGCCTTCAAGCGCCGAATCTTTATGTGATCTCTGCGGCAAGGCCAAGTGCGCTCATGCACGTACTCCGAAATTGCCGGTTACTTTCCCGTCCGTCGCAAACAGATTGTCGAATGTGGCGTCTGTGCTGGCAAGCAAGCAGACTCGACTTCAGATCAGCCTTTTGTATGGTCTAATAGGGATGTTGGCTTGATGGCGGAATCGGCATACGCGGTGGTCTCAAAAACCATTGGGAGCAATCCCGTGTGGGTTCAAGTCCCACTCAAGCCACCAGATCATTCCAGCCCCCTGCCTTTCCCCAAAAACTAATTCAAACGATTCCCAGGGTGATCAGCCAGGGGCAAGACTGATTCTTGTAAAAAAAGTCAAAATTTACACATTTTCTTTCACAGTTTCTAGCGCCTCGTATGTACGATGCTGAAAGTAATACAGTTACTGGCAGACGCAGCGGACTCAAAATCTGCCGGCCCTTGTGGTCATGGGGGTTCGACCCCCCCTCCCGGCACCAACGTTAAGCGAATCCCAAATCAGCAATTTAGAAGAACACCAGATCGTTTGTGCCCGGGATTGTGCCGAGACTGTGCCCAGGTTTTCCGTGACCGCTATCGGGTCCGTTCAGATTCGGGATCGCTTTTCGTGAAAGCAGCCACTTATTTTCCCGGCACATTCCCTGCGTACCTGCCGATGCTCGGCGCCGCGAAACTCGCAGTCAGATGACCCAGGTGTCCAAGGCGTCGGCTTCTTATCGCCTTCCGGAGCTTACGGCTTGCTCGCCGCCGGCGTCAGCTCATAATGCCCTCCCCGCACTGTCTGCAGAAGGATAAAACCTGAATTCGGCCTCAATTCCCCGCCTCGGCCGGCCAATCGAACGGGTTGATCCCCCCAGGGGCTCGCGATCGTCAGTGGTCCGCCGGCTTCGCTCGTAATATTGACAAACGCGATGGTGCCGCTGCGCTGCTCGCTGGAAACCAGAAATGCGCCTTTCGCCAGCAGCCGCGTAAAGGCTGCATCTTTGTCCGCGGGCCAATCGGGAAACACGCGCAGCACGCCGCCCTCATGTTGCAAGAGCATGGAATCGATGGCCTCGATGCTTCCTGCCGTTTCAATTCCTCCGCCGGACTGAAAGACGGTCAGGTTGCTCGGCCGCCATTGGAAGAGAATCGCCGCCTTGAACTTTGCAATTAGATCGTCGGCCGGCCAAGCTATGCGCGCGGCAATGGGAAATATCTTGCAAAATCCGTTATGGCTGTTTCCGCCCGGCGTCACGCCCCACGAGTTCATTTCTTGCATGGAATCTCGTGCGATTTCCAGCTCAGCCGCATCGCCTCCAAACGCAAGGTTCTCTCCGGGAAACACCAACCCCTCGAGATTGATCGGCTGGTCGCCCGGCGCGAACAGCCGCGGGTTCCGCGCTCCTGCCCTGAGCTTCTCAGCCATGTCGTAGACAGTCTTCCCGTTGTAATTGCCCTTTGGGTACGGGCTCAATTCATCGGAGAATCTCTTCCATACCGGCCGCATTGCTGCATCGATGTTCAAAGATTTGCTGTCTGCAATTAGCTCGCTCTCCACGCGATGCGCGAAGCCGAGATCGAGATTGGGGTTTACGTCGTCGCCGCCTTCATGCGCCGAGGTGTGCTCGAAACTCCAGTGTCCCTGGTCGTCGCGTGTGGCAAAGTCGCGCCAGAACGCATCAAGCTCACGCATCGCCGGATAAAGCTTATCCCGCAAAAACGCTTTGTCCTGCGTGTAATCGTAATAATCGAAGACGGGCAAAAAGCTGAACGTCGCATTCGATTTCTGATCGGCGGGCAGCCGCTGAATGTCCTTTATGGGCGCGATGGGAACCGGCGCGGGCGGTTTGGCAATCACGGTAAAAGGCGAAAAAGTCCGCTGGTAGGCCACGCCCTGATACCCGGCCCTGGCAGTTCGGTTCTTCTGCCACGGAACCTGTGCCAGCACCATGCGGTTATACGGCTCAGCCAGATCCGCGTGATTGCTTGAAAAAACACCATAAAAAGGCGCTTCCTCGTTGTAGTTCATAAAATAGCGCCCGCCCCAGCCGGCGTTGTCGGTGGTGATGAAGTTACCCCACAGGGAGGGAGCCGGTTTCCCCGGCCGGCTTGACGACCCAAGCAGATAAAGCGATCCGTAGTAGTAATCCTCAAGCACCGAGTCGTGCAGATCCACAATCGACCGCAGCCAGAAGTTTTTCCACCAGTTCAAATGCGCCTCTTCGAGCGCCCTCACGTCCGGTGCTACGATCCGCTCTGCGTGCGCCACCGCCTTGCGCGCCAGCTCCGTCATCGACGGTCCGTTCAACCCGATGCGCGCATCGCTTTCGAAAACCGTCACAATTTCGACCGGCTCGTTGTCCTTCAATGTGAATTCGCCGGTCACGCTGGTGCCGGCTTGCGCGATATTGGCCATCGCCGCCCCGAGCAAATGCACAGCAATCGCGCCGCGCGCTTTGTAGTCGCTTGCACCCTCAAGGTTGTTTTCGCGGCTCACCCACAGCACGCCATTTTCGCTGCCCGCTGCGGCCGGCACCGTCATGTGCGGAGCAGCATCTGTCGCCGGCATAGCCAGATGCACGGCTATGGGCATCGATCTGCCCATCGGATCGCCGCCGGTTCCTTCTGCCCAAATCTCCGTCACAAATACGTTCTCGCCGTCGGCAACCCACGAACGCATGTGCACGGGCCGCCCATCCATCCGCACCGTTGTTGTCACCTCCGCGTGCAGGATGTCCTGGTCCATGCGATAGGTCGAAATGCCTCCGGCCTCGGGAAAGTTTGCCTGCTGCGCGGTGGCCGGCGACGAAATCGTCAGCGATCCAAAAGAAAGGATCGAAACCTCTGGCGCTTTGTGGCCGTCGTTCCAGTGCGTGCCCCAAAAGTCGCTCTTGCCGAAACGAAAGGTCTGCTGCGACGTATCGCTGTCTCCCGCGACTACGCCCACATCGCCATTTCCCATTAGCGCGCCGGCGGTGAACTTGGGCGTTACCAGATTGTCCGGCGGCGCCGAGCTCATGCCATGAATTGGGCCAACGATCCGTTGTACAGTTGCCCAATCGCTGGAATTGGCGCTCTGCGCGACGCAGGGGTTTGCAAGACTGGCCAGGCCCAGTGCGAAAAATGACGCGGCGAAGACAACGAAACAATTTTTCATCATGCGTTTCCTCATGTTGCGTTTTGGCCCTATCTCCGAACTGAGCATTTGTTGTTGCCGCGAGCGCGCCGCACGATCCCACAGTGCAGGTTCTTATGCATGAACTTCGGCGCTCACCGTTCCTCCGGCGCCTACTGTCACGCGAGCCCACGAAACCGTATTTCCAGTCCCGTCAGTTTGTGCAGTGGCCTTGACTTCTCGCCCATTCGCCATCAGCGTTGCATGTTGGCCTTCAAACATGGCCCGCCAGATAAAGGCCGGTCCGCGCTGATTGGTAATTGTTGTCTTCGCCGCGCCGTCGTGCCGGATTGTCACTTCGCTGGCGCGAATGGGCAGGTTGCGGATTTCCGCCCACTCGATTCCAGAGCCTAAGCCTGACAACGTCCTCACCGTCACTTCCACCCAGTCGCCCGCAACCGCAGCAAGGAGCGGCGAACTAAATTCAAGCCGCACACCCATGGCGTTCGTCACCATGTCGCCGACCCGCGCGAACGAGACTTCAGGATATTCAAGCCGCGCGCGGCTCAGATCGAGTAAGCGCGTCATCATAGAGTCGCGGTCTTCAGATGTTCCGAGTCCGCTCGATTCTGCCGTGATAACGTCAGAACGCCAATCAACCCCCTCGGTCGGCCCGGCATATCGCGCTCCGCATCCTTCCATCTGACGATTGCCGCTCTCGCGCGCGTAAAAGCATTGCCCGGTCCTGTTCCACCATTTCGCTTTCATCAGGTCTTCAACGGCCGCGGCTTTCTTCAGATATTCGTCAGCCAGCTGAGCATTCTGCCGCGCCTCTTGAAGATGCGCGTAGGCAAGGTAAGCGGCCCGCTGGGTCGCCACCACATCAAACCCGATAACATAGTCGTGATCGCCCTCGTTGTAACCAGGGATGCCGCGATGCCGGGGAAATTTTCTCGAAGGATCGAAAATACCCCGCTGATTGAGCAGGCGTGGGCGCGTCATGATGTGGTCAAGATCGAGGCCCCAGCGCTCGACGTAATCATTGACTGTGCGGTCGTAGAAATTCAGAAATACCGGGTCATCGATATAAGCCAGATCGCCGCTCCATACATACATCCTGAAGCAGCAGTCGAGTAGATCGAAGTTCGATGGAAGGTTGTACCAGAACGATGCGTCATTTTCGTAATCCACCGGGGCCGGCCGATTGTTGCGGTCGATCTCCCAGTAACTGCACCAATCCTTCGAGTCGGATATGTTTTCGGCGAATCTGCGCAGCATGTTCACGGTGAAGCGCGCCAGGCCGAGCGCCTGCGCACCGAGAGCTTGATGGCAGGTGTCGCGGATGCAAAAACCCTCTCGGCCCGGCTCGACGGCTTCATACCATGGCCCCACAGGGTCTCCGTTGTCGAATGCATACGCCATCGCCTGGCTGCGCGCCCAATGGAACACATCCACAAGCTTTGCGCTCGACGAATCGACTTCGAGTTTCGACTGAATCTGGTCCGCGCCAGGATTTACCTTGCTTACTCCCGTCAACAGTTGTGACCTTGCGAGGTTCGAACCCATTCTCAGCAGTCCGAGTGCCGAGATCATCCGAAATATCTCGCGACGCGTAAGTTCGTTCATTCCTTCCTCCCCATGCGCCAAGCTCCTATGCAAGAGTGATGAGATCGTCTGTTTCTGGATTTATCTCGATGCTCACGTCTTTGTACTCATCGAATAACCCGGCATTATGCATCTGCCATGCAATCGGACCCACCTTGCCCGCCGCCGGATCCTTGAAATCGAGCACCTCCACAGCTTTGCTCCCGAGCGGTTGCGCTACGGCCATGCGCGCCGTTCCTTTGCTTGCGTCAGCAAGAATCTCCACGCGGCTCCACTCATGAGGGTCGAACCTGGCCTTCGTCACCGTGCTGAATTCCGCCCCGCCGGCATTGTTCATCCCGGGACGATAATCCCAGTGGCCGCCGTTCGGAACTTGAAACTGAATGCCCCCCAATGCATCGAGAGGTTTCTCATCCCCTTGCGGCCGCGTGCAGAAGATCAGCACGCAGGCCTGGTGATCGGGCTTGCCGGAAACATGGCGCATCGTAAACATCAGGCGGAAACTGCCGAAGTCCCGCCTCGTGCAGATCACGCCGCGCCCTGTGCCCTTGCTGGCCATCGCACCATCGGTTACTGTCCAGCCAGTGACGGCAGCTTTTGCGATCAGCGATGGATACGCACCCTCAATCAGGAGCTTGTTCAGCTCCGCCAGCTGGTAGCCGTGAGGGTGGCTGCGTCGCAACTTCTCGGTCTCGGGCCTGAGCCGGATCCCGCCTGCGAATCGTGCCTTGTTGTAAATTGCCGGTCCGGCGACAATCTGATTGAGGTTTTTCACAAGTGCTGAGAGTACCTGTTTGGCGTTGCCATCCAGCGGAGAATACGTAGCCAGGCTTGCCTTCACGGTGCTGTCGAGTTGGCTGCGCAAAAACAGACTCAATGCGCTTGCTCCATTCTCAATCTCCTGAACGAAGGCCTCGGGGTCAGAAATCTGGCTGGCAGAGAGTGAAGCCGCGCTGTTCTCGATCTGCTCCCATCCGATGAGGGTTTTGCCGTCGAAGAGCGAGATTGCCTTGCTGGTCCGCCTTCTTGCGCGGCCCGCGATCCCGAATGAAATGCCGGCAGCGACAATGCCGGCCATCCGAACGAACTGCCTGCGGCTGGGCGGCAGGAATTTTGGTTGCACTGCATCATCTCCTTATGCCCGGAATAGCGCATCCTGGTTGGCAATCAATCCCGAGTTGACAAAATACCAGTTCTGCTTGACGTTTGTATACGCGTACATTGGAAGTTCTGGTTAGGGCGCCAAAGATTGTGAGCACGATATTGACCGGCCCGGGCCTTTAAGAGAACATTCAGCAGATCTTCGATGACACGCCGGCAATGGTGCTGGAATGCGGATCCTTTTGTTCGCTCGTTCTCACGAGAGGGGGGCGGAGAATTTCTGCGCCTCGACAGGGATCTGACTCCTACGATTTCGGAGTGGGCGTGTACGACATTCCGGACTTCGCGATCAGGCGTCGAGGGTGTGACCATCGATTTTTGGCCATGCAAGCAGCGAGCGTCGCGCCAATCGCGTCGTCCCTGGTGCTGTTTGTGATCAAGTTTGCCGCGATAAAAGGACCCACACAGCAAACCGGAACGCATTTCGTCCTTTGGTCGCCAATGGCGGTCGCGAGTCCCAAGACTCGGGTTGTGACCAGTCATCCCGATTGGATCTGCCACGATCAGGACGGCAACATTCGCCGCATGGCATGGATGGTGCAGGTGAATCTCGCCTCGCCATTTCGCGACGGTGAGCTCGATCGTCTATCCATACTCATTCGCCAAAATGATCTTCACTACATCAGGGTCTACCTGACCGCTATATTCAACACATACGGTGAAGAGGCCGGTTGCTATGGGCCGAGCGGCGTGAGAGGCGGGAATGATCTGTTCTTCGCTGTTGCGCTTCTTCGGCGTGTTGATGCTCATCGTTGTTCTTCTTCAACGAGAGCTTCAACTGCCAATTCATCTCTAGTTGCAGACGGTAAAGTCTCCGGTTTTGAGTCACCGCATCATGCGGAGATATTCCTGGGTAAGCATCGCCTGAAGGCGCGACGACACAGCAGCGTCGCACGGAGTTTCCATTGACCGGCAGCGATCGATGGCGGCGCGGAGATCGCGCAGAAACGCAACGCAGGCCGGGCATTTCTCGATATGCGCGCTGATCTCGTCACAGGTTTTAGGCTTTAGCCTGTGATCGAGATAGTCGGACAGGCTGGCAAAGAGCTCTCGGCATTCTTTCGGACGGTGCGCGGCTGGCCCGGCCTTTTTGCGGAGCGCTCGTTTCGATGGGGCAGGGACATCCTGCGCATTGCCTTTGAGAATGCGCGCCATTTCCTTTCGCAAGACGAGACGTGCCCGGTGCAGCCGGACGCGCACGGTGCCTTCCTGCAGATCGAGAATTTGCGCGACCAGATCGGTATCGAGTTCCTCCATATCGTGGAGAACGAGCACGAGCCGCAGGGGCGTGGGAATGCGCTGAACGGCCTGGTGCAGGAGACGACTCTCTTCGGCGTGGAGGAGTGTGCCCTCAGGAGATTTGCCAGTGTCGAGGAGAAGCTGCTTAAGTTCGGCTTCATCGGGCATCAACTCGTCGAGGGAAATTCTGCGCTCCGGAACCTCATCGGCGCCGCTTCGCATGCGATGGCAGCGATTCCGCGTGACGGTATAGAGCCAGGCCGCGAGGGCCGATGGATTCTGCAGTTTAGGCAGATGCTTGAGCGAGCGAAAGAGAACTTCCTGCGATGTGTCTTCCGCGTCTTCGCGGTGCCCGCACATCTTCATGCTGAAGGAAAAGACCGTGTTCTGCAGCAGTCCGATCGCCTCGGCAACCGCCTCGGGCGAGTTACTACGCAATAAATCCGAGGCTTTCGTCAGCTCAGGTCGCATGGCAATGACGCTATGTGACCAGTATATGCGGCGGCGAGTGCGCGCGAGGAATGGCGCAGCGTCAGGATTTGGGGACCGAAATGCAGGACGGGTGCAAGTTGGATGCGAGCGTGGCTCTGCGATCGAGTGAATCCTCAATCATTTTGAGACAAAGCGGGCAGACGGTCCTCAGCCAATCCCAATCCTTCGCCCACCCCGATGGAGAATCGGCGGCCACTCGCGCACGCAACAGTGCCAGAGCGAGTCTCATCTCGGCTCCTGGACGTCGCGACTCCAGAAGAAACATTTTGCGATAGACCTCATCCATCAATCGATGGATGCGCCTCGATCCCGGATCGGCTTTCGGCTGTCTCGTTGGAGCAGTTCGCTTCATATTCACGCACTCACAAATGCCTGAGCCAGCCTGGAGTCGCCGCGGATGGAACTGCGCAGTGCCGGATTAAATCGTCGGTCATTCATGGTTCACTTCGATGCGCAGGTTGCGTCTTTCAGTCCCAGAGCCCGCAGAATCACCATTCCAGGGCACCAGTTTGTGAAGGCCGACTGCAGAAGGTTGAGACCTACGAAAACCGTGAGCCAAAGCCAGTACAGCGAGAGGTAATGGGCAAGTGCGAGCGAAACCAACACAACAACACCAGCCATGAGGCGCAATCCACGTTCAACGGTCATTGAGCGACTCCTTCGTGAACTTCCGATTCACAGGTGATTTTCGATTCACTGTGCGAGTGAATCATGTAGTAAAGGATGGGGATGGTAGGCCAAGAGAGAAATGTCGACGCGACGGCCCCGGCGATGAGCGATACAGCAAGGCCCTGGAAGATGGGATCGGTAAGAATGACGCTGGCGCCAACCACGACGGCAGCCGCAGTCAGCAGCATGGGCCGGAAACGAATTGCGCCGGCGTCGATGACCGCCTCGGCCAGCGGCGCTCCCTGCCGCCGGCGAAGCTCGATGAAATCGACGAGGATGATGGAGTTGCGGACGATGATGCCGGCTCCGGCGATGAAGCCGATCATGGACGTGGCCGTGAAGAACGCGCCAAGCAGCGCATGCGCCGGCAAAATGCCCACGAGCGTCAGTGGAATGGGAGCCATGATGATGAGCGGCACGATGAACGATCGGAACCAGCCGACCACTAGCACATAAATAAGGATGAGCACAGCGGCGAAGGCCAGACCGAGGTCCCGAAAGACTTCGATGGTGATATGCCATTCACCGTCCCACTTCATCGAGTAGTGATCCGTGGATTCAGGCTGGACGGCGTTGTAGCGCGCGAGTGTGTATCCGGCCGGCAGTGTGAGGTGATCGAGCTGCTTGTTCATCGCTAGGATGGCGTACACCGGGCTCTCTTCGGCTCCTGCCACGTCGCCGGTTACGTACACAACTCGCTTGAGATTCTTGTGGTAGATGCTGCGCTGGATGGTTTCGTGATCAATGGTTACGAGTTCACGCAACGAAACCATAGAACCATTCGCCCCAGGAAAGTGGATGTTTTCAAGCGCCTGCTCTGAAGAGCGGTCGGGACGCGCGAACTCGACTACGGTAGGAATGGGTTCACGAGAACTTCCGTCGTGCAGCAGCCCCACCTGCATTCCCGAGGATGCAAGAGCTATTGCGTGCGCCACATCGGCGACTGCAATGCCATTTTGCGCCGCCTTTACTTCGTCGACGCGGATGGTGAGTCGGGGCTCGGGGTCTTCGACATACCAATCGGTATCAACCACCCCCGGCGTGTTCTGGAAGATCGATTTGATCTGCTGCGCCACGCGAGTCTGGCCGTCGAGATCGGGGCCATAGACTTCGGCCACGAGAGTTTGAATCACGGGTGGGCCTGGTGGGACTTCGCTGACTTGAATGCGCGCGCCATACTGATTGCCAACGGCTACAAGCAGCGGCCGCAGGCGCTTGGCGATGGTGTGGCTTTGATCGTGCCGCTCTTTGGCCGACAGCAGATTGACCTGAATATCGGCCTGGTTGGGCATGCGGCGCATGTAGTAGTGGCGCACAAGTCCGTTGAAGTTATACGGGCCAGACGTTCCTGCGTATTCCTGGTAATTGAGCACATCGGGCTGCTGCGCCAGTTCGTCGCCCAGTGCCTGAGTAACTCGAGCGGTTTGCTCGAGGGGCGTGCCGTCGGGCATGTTGATGACCACCTGCAGCTCGCTCTTGTTGTCGAAGGGAAGCATTTTCACGCGCACCAATCCCAATGGGACAAGAGCGACGGAGATGAGCAGCAGCACGGCAACGCCGATGAAGAAGAGGAGCCGATTGCGGCCGGAGGCGATGAGCGGCGACATGACTTTGCGATAGATCCGCGTACGCCAGTTTTCGTGCTCCGGCTCGAGGATTTTGGCCCCGCCGAGATGCTTGCCGAGCAGGCGCATTGCCGCCCACGGCGACACGACGAACGCCACCATGAGCGAGAAGAGCATGGCCGTTGATGCGCCGACGGGAATGGGCCGCATGTACGGGCCCATCAGCCCGCGCACAAAGGCCATGGGCAGCACGGCGGCGATTACGGCGAAGGTGGCCAGGATGGTTGGATTGCCGACTTCGGCGACCGCCTCGATTGTTACGTCGCCGCACGAGCGGTTCTGGTTCTCGGGCAAGCGGAAGTGGCGCACCATGTTTTCGACGACGACAATGGCATCGTCAACGAGAATGCCGATGCTGAAGATGAGCGCGAACAGCGTGACGCGGTTGATGGTATAGCCGAGGAGATAAAAGACCGACATGGTGAGCGCGAGCGTGACCGGAATGGCCAACAGCACCACACCCGACTCGCGCCATCCGAGAAAGAGCGCAACCAGGAAGGTGACGGAGAGCGTGGCGAGCAGCAGGTGCTCGAGCAACTCATCTGATTTAGCTTTTGCGGTCTCGCCATAGTTGCGGGTAGTGGTGACGGTAACATCGTTGGGGATGGTTACGCCCTGCATCTCGTGGACGCGTTTGAGAACGGCGTTGGCGATGTCGGTGGCATTGGTTCCCTTGCGTTTGGCCACGGTGATGGTGACGGCAGGATATTGGGCTGGAGCCTGGCCCTGGGCAGAACTTGAATCCGTGGTGCCGAAGACTACGTAGTCGGTTGGCTCTGCTGGTCCGTCGATGATCTGGTCGGCGACATCGCGCAGGAAGACCGGCCTGTCGTGATCGACGGAAACGACGACGGATTCGAGATCCTTCTTGCTGGTGAACAGGTTGCCGGCGTCGACGCGAATCTCTCTGTTGTCCTCAGCAAAGCTGCCAGCCTGCAGACCGGCGTTTGCTGCCTGCAGGCGGCCAACAATCGTCATGGGTGACAGACCGTAGGCGTTGAGCTTGGCTGTGCTGAGCACAACACGCATGGTTCGCGGAAGGCCACCGATGACGCTGGTCTCAGAAACATCGGAGATCTGATTGATGTTGTGCTGAATTTCGTCGGCCATGGCGCGAAGCTGGTACGCGTTATAGTGCCGGCCCCACACGGTGAGCGAGAGAATGGGTACGTCGTCGATGGAGCGGGCCTTGATGATGGGCTGGGAAACTCCGGGGGGCATGTGATCGAAGTTTGAGTAGAGTTTGCTGTAGACCTTGATCAACGCGTCTTCCTGCGGAGTGCCAACGAGGAAACGCACGATAACGAGGCTCTGGCCGGGGCTGGATGTGGAGTAAACGTACTCGACACCTGAAATCTGATGCACCAGAGTTTCGATCGGCAATGTGACGCGTTGCTCGACCTCGGCCGGAGATGCCCCCGGCATGGCAGTGGTGATGTCGAGCATGGGAACGAGGATCTGCGGATCCTCTTCACGCGGGATGATAGCCACCGCGAAGATGCCGAGCGCCAGCGATGCGATGACGAACAGCGGCGTCAGCTTGGAGTTGATGAAGGCCTGCGCGATGCGGCCGGCGAGGCCTAGACCATCATGGCCAGGATTCTGATTCATTGCTGGACCTCGTTGCTTGCATCATTGCTTGCGTTGATGCGCTTTCCGGCAAGTTCGCGATCAGCCGGATTGTCAACAAGCTTTTCACCAGCGGAGATACCCGACGAAACTTCAACAAGACTTCCGTGTGCCGCACCTGTGGTGACGTAGCGAAGTTGCGCGATGCCATCGCTCGAGACAATGTAAGCACACGGCAAGGACCCGCGGACAACGATGGCCGAACTCGGCGCTACGATCGCTTGGTGCGTACCGGTCGGGATTTCGGCGGTCCCATACGTGCCCGCGTGCAGTTGTTTCGACTGAGGGAGCGAAATCTTGATGAGGAAAGTGTGACTGGACGGATCGGCGGCGGGCACGATTTCGGCCACTGTGCCTTTCGCATCTGCGAAGGCCGCGCCATCGACATCTACGGGAACGCTCATTCCGATGTGAACCGCTGCAATCGCCGATTCATCCACCGTCGCCTGCAACTGTAAGGGGCCGTCACGATCGATTTGCAACAGCGGCACGCCGGGAGCGGCCAGTGCGCCTGGGTCTGCGGTGCGCGCAGTAATCACGCCGGCAAACGGAGCACGGATGCGCGCGTATTGCAGCATGGCATGGGCGCCGCTCGCCTGAGCTTTTTCCGCATTTTCCTGCGCTCCCAGCGCGGCCACCTGTGCAGCCGAGGCCTGAGCCCGCCGCGCCACTTCGTCCATCTCCTGCGGGCTCACGCTCTTTTGTTCCTGCAGCTGCTTGTAGCGAGCGAGCGTGCTGGCGGCGAGATCGGAGTTGGATTGCGCCGCGACCTGCTGATTTTCGGCGGCAGCAACAGCGGCGTCAGCCTGTTCGGCCGATGCGCGCAGTGTGGAGTCGTCGAGGATCGCCAGCGTTTGGCCCGCCGCAACGTGGTCGCCCTCGTGCACCAAGACCTGTTGGACCCGACCTACGACCTGCGCAGAAAGAACTGCTGTTTCCTGGGCGTGCAGCGTCCCGGTTGCGCGGACGTTCACCGGCATCTGCTGCAACTGGCTCTCGACCACACGAGCCTGCACGGTTTCAGTAGGCGCCGGCATTGCCGCCACATCAGAGTGGCAGCCGGCTGCGAAGGCCGAGGCCGCCGCGATCAGACAACCAGACAAAATAAGCTTCATTGCAATTCCTCCGCCGCATCGGGCGTCAATGTCCCCGTCGCGAAAAGCAGTTGTGCATAGGCCACCGCATTGCCATAAACGGCATGCCAGTAGTTGATTTGGCTTTGCCGTTCCGCATCTTCGGCGTGCAGCAGATCGGTCATGGTGGCAAGCCCCGCGCCGTAGC
This sequence comes from uncultured Acidobacteriaceae bacterium, assembly GCA_963841095.1. Taxonomy (GTDB): domain Bacteria; phylum Acidobacteriota; class Terriglobia; order Terriglobales; family Acidobacteriaceae; genus Telmatobacter. The sequence continues at coordinate 117,168 of CAWJBE010000018.1, read as the reverse complement.
GATTGCGCAGGATGCGCAGGCTCTCGGCCGATTGATCGAGAGCCGCCTGCGCGGTCTGGAGCGAAAGTTGCGAGGTCTGGCGCTGAATATGCGACTGCGTTACCTGAAGCCGCACCTGCTGGCGGTAGGAGGCAAGTTGCGCATCCACGCGCTGTTTGGCTGCCAATTCCTGCGCCAGTTGCGCGCGCTTGCTGAAGGGAGCAATGTCGATGCCGATTTGCACACCTGCCACCCAGTTGTTGCCGCCAGAGCCGGCAAAGGTGGGGCGATCCTGCTCCCAATTGCCGTAGGCACTGACGCGAGGACCAAAGCTGACTTTGGCCGCGCTGACTGCCTCTGCCTGCGCCGATTGTGCCTGACCGATCGCCGCCAGATCCGATCGGGTTTTGACGGCCGTCTGTAATTCGTCGTCGAGCGGCGCTTGAGGAAAATCGTGCGGCGCAAGAGGCTGGAGCGAAGTCTCTTTCAGATCCGATGCGCCCATGGCTGCGCGCAATTGGGCCCACGCCATCTCCAGCTCGCCTTGCGCGGCAATCAACTCTTCCTTGCGCGCAGCGACGTTCACCTGGGCTGACATGCGATCTGATTCAACCGCGAGCCCGGCCTTCACATGGTCGTCGACCGAACTGAGAAGAGCTTCAGCCGTCTCCTGCTCATGCTGTGCGATTGCAATTTGCCGTTCGGCGTAGAGCACCGACTGGTAGGCTTCAACGACGTCGAGCACAATCTTCTGGTTCACGGCCTGTTCTGAAGAATCCGCGCTCCGCGTCATCAAGTCGGCGCTATGAATGTTCTTTTGTGTTTTGAAGGAGTCGAAGGCCGTCCACGATCCGGAGAAGCGCGAGGCAAAGTTGCCTACTGGCTGCGGCCGGTTCAGCGCGTTCACGGCGAAATCGGCCTGCGTAAATGCCTGTTGCCGCAGCTTCGATCCGAAGACATACACCGGATCATCGCCGCGCGAAATATCCTCTGTGAAGTTCAGTTGCGGAATCAGTTGCGTTCGGGCAAGCGATGCATTTGCCTTCGCCTCCTGCGTCTCCGCGCCCGCCATTTTGGCTTCTGGACTCGCGCCGAGTGCCTGCTGAATCGCCTGCCGAAGCGTCAGCGGCTCTTGTGCTGCGGCGCCGAGGCTTGCCAAACAAATCAGGAGCGCGAGCCATCGAGCCCTGAGGAATCGCAAATTCATTGTGGTGGCTGTCCTTTTTGAGTGCATTCATAGAAAGAAAGCCATCGACAGCCGGATTCGTTACATGAAGTGGAAGAATTATTTGAAGCAGGCGAGATTGGCTGGTTTCCCCTGTCTTCGTACAATAGTTAGAGAAACCAATGTCAGAGAGGAATTGCGATGCCGGCTTATGAGTACGAGTGCGCAGCGTGCAGCAAGCATTTCGAGCGGCGCCAGAAGATGTCTGACGCGCCAATTACCGTTTGTCCGGAGTGCGGCGGCAGCGCGAAACGACTGATCAGCGGTGGCGCGGGAACGATTTCGAAGGGGAGCGGGCATTCGCCGGCTGATGCGCGGCAGACGTGCGATATTGGGGGCGCATGCTGCGGACAAAGCGGCGGATGCTGCGGCAATATGGCGTGTGAAGAGTAGGCTTTTGGCAGCGCTGCAATGAATTCTAAGTCTTTTCTAACCTTCATCGCATCGGTGAGGACCTCCGTTCCCCAATTCGTATGGCTCAGGCAGCACTGTGTGACCCTCGTCATAGCAGGGGTTGGCACACTCGCGCACGCTGGTAGATAGTGGATGCGCCGACCGAAGCGATCACCGTCGCGCCGAGCGTATCCGGAACGCGGAGCCGAGCGAAGATGAGTCCCAATAAAGTCATTATTGTGGGTGGTGTTGCCGGCGGAGCAACTTGCGCAGCCCGTCTGCGCAGGCTCGATGAGAACGCTGAGATTCTTGTTCTGGACCGGGGACCCTATGTCTCCTTCGCCAATTGCGGGTTGCCTTATTACGTTGGCGATGTGATTCGTGACGAGAACAAGCTGCTGCTGGCGTCGCCGGTGTTTTTCCGCGAGCGGTTCAACATCGAGGTACGCGTCAGGCACGAGGCCGTTGCGATCGATCGCGAACGGCGCACCGTGACGGTGAAAGATCTGGAGACCGGAACTGAAAGCACAGAGCCCTATGACGCTCTTGTGCTCTCCCCCGGCGCCGCGCCCATTCGTCCGCAATGGCCAAGGATCGATCTGCCGGGAATTTTTACGTTGCGCAGCGTGCCCGACAGCCGCGAGATTCGCAACTGGATTGAAACGAAGAAGCCGCGCCAGGCCGTCGTGGTGGGCGGCGGCTTCATCGGGCTGGAGATGGCGGAGAACCTGATGCACCGCGGCATTGCTGTGACCGTGGTTGAGATGGCGAATCAGGTGATGCCGCCGCTCGATGCTGAGATGGCAGAGTACGCGCGGCAACGTCTGGAGTCGCACGGAGTGAATCTCGTGCTGGGCGAAGGCGTTGTGGGGTTTGAGCAGAATGGCGACAGCGGTCTGATTGTCCGAACGCAAAGTGGAGCGGCGTTTGACGCGAAGCTGGTAGTGCTCGCCATCGGCGTGCGGCCGGAGACGCAGTTAGCGCGCAGTGCGGGGCTGGAGATTGGTGAGCGTGGCGGAATCCGCGTGGACGATCAGATGCGCACCAGCGTTGCACACATATGGGCCATTGGCGACGCCGTGGAAGTGAAGAATTGGGTCACAGGGCAGTGGGAACTCATTCCACTGGCCGGACCCGCGAATCGTCAGGGGCGCGTGGCAGCAGATGTCATCTGCGGCCGCGATACTCGATTCAGGGGAGTACAGGGAACGGCGGTCTGCGGCTTTTTTGGATTGACGGTTGCTCTGACAGGCGCAACAGAAAAGTCGCTACGCCGAGCTGGAGTGAGGGATTTCGAGGCAGTCTATCTGCATCCTGCCAATCACGTGGGCTACTATCCTGGAGCGCTTCCAATTCGTTTGAAGCTCCTGTTTCGCAAATCCGATGGCTTGGTGCTCGGCGCGCAAGCCGCCGGCGAAAAGGGGGTGGAGCGCCGGATTGACGTGATCGCACAGGCGATCCAGATGAAGGCAACGGTCTTCGATCTGGAGGAGGCCGAGCTTTGCTACGCTCCGCAGTATGGCGCCGCGAAAGATGCTGTGAACTTTGCCGGAATGATCGCTTCGAATGTGATGCGCCGCGACATGGAGCTTGCACCGTGGGATGACCTGGGTTCCACCTCCGCTTTCATCCTGGATGTGCGTGAGCCGCAGGAGTTCCGTACGGGCTCAATCGAAGGCGCGGTGAATATTCCGCTTGGCGACCTGCGAGCGCGCATTGGAGAACTGCCGCGATCGAAGGAGATTTGGGTGACCTGCCAGGTGGGCCAGCGCGCTTACTATGCCTGCCGCATTCTCGCTCAGCATGGCTTTCGCGTCAGGAATTTATCCGGCGGATATAACACCTACCGCGCTCTGTATCCGGAAGGAATGCGGCAGACCATAAGCGTGTGAGCGGCAGATGAGTTGCCGCCCGATTCATTCGAAATTTGTTCGATAGGCTTTGAAGAAGCGAAGGCGTCCAGCGGCCACGCCAGCAGGCTATTCCTTTGGATCTTTGACCCACTTGGGCGTGAAATCGTTCCGCGCCGCCTGTTCCTCGATCATCTTCCGGGCTTCAGCCACGTGCAGGCGCATGAGCCTTTCCGCTTCGTCGGGAAAGTTATGGTCGATGGCTTCGATGATACGCAGGTGTTCTTCATACACGATGCGCGGGTCGCGCGATGCCCGGACGGCCATACCCAGTACGCGGTAGCCCTCAGCGAGGCGCAGGAGCACCTTGTTGCGGGAGAGATCCATGATGCGGAGGTGAAGCGCTCGGTCGGCGGCTCCCATCTCCTCTTCCTTGCTTTCCTGGGATAGCTCCCAGATGCGATCGGCCCCCTTGCGCAACTGCACGACATCGGCGCGCGAGACGTGCTCGCATGCCAGGCGCGCGGCAAGACCTTCAAGAAATTCCCGCACTTGATAGGCTTCGCATAAACGATCTGCATCTAGCTTGCCCACAAACACGCCAAGGCGGTCAATGGATTCGACGAGCCCAAGCCATTGCAGCTCAAGCAGGGACTCCCGAACCGTTCCCTGGGCAACGCCCAACTCCCTGGCGAGGCTTTGCTGTGTGAGCCGTTGTCCTGGCTGGCTCTCACCGGAAAGAATCCGGCGCTGTATCTCGTCACGAACCTGGTGCCTGCCAACTGGTAATTGAACTGGCATATCGAGCGTGCCTTCCGTTCTGCGACCTGAGGTGACTCCGGCTTATGAAGCCGCAAAAAAACACTTTCGGTCTGGAGATAAATCTCTCTGACTCTTCTTTGAGGACCAGCGTTCTTCAAATACTCCCGCCCCCCCCGCCGCGATGTTTTGCGGCGGAGAAAATCAAAAGCCCAGGGTGGACAGGAAAAGCAGTTAGGCAAACCTAGAAGATGACCTTCAAGGCAAATTGCCACACGCGCTGCGTACCTACCGGCGACGGGATGTTGACCGTGCCGGTGCTGCTGTCGGTGGCCGTGATCACTCCAAGGGTCCCGCTTGAAGAGGCATTCGAGGCTGGGTTAGCGAGATTGGTGTGGTTGAGTACGTTGAAAGCCTCCGCCTGGAACTGGCCATGAATGCGACGCTCGGGGGCAATGTCCTTGAACAGCGAAGCATCGATATTTTCAAAGCCCGGTCCGCGCAGATAGTTGCGCGGCACGTTGCCGAAGGTTCCGGTAGCGTTCTTTTGGAAGGCGGCGGGGTTGAACCATTGCGCGATCTTCGACGCTCCAGCGGTCCGCGCAGTGCTGACACCGGGAACAAAGTCCGCGCGGTCGTTGCCGACGCCGGAGATGGAGTTATCCACGCCGCTGGTGATGTTGATTGGAAGCCCGCCTTGCGACGTTAGAATTCCGTTCGCCTGCCAGCCGTTGACAAGGGAGCCAGCAACCCCATTTACGTTGAAATGAGGCAGGGCATAGTTGACCGAGGTGGTGAAGCGCAAAGCCTGGTCGAAGTCGGCAATGCCGCGATTGCTTTGCAGGTTGAACGGGTTCGGCGGGCCGGCCTGACCTTCAGTTCCCGAAGAGCCGTTGTCGATGGTCTTCATCCAAACGATGTTGGAAAGCAACGTGAAGCCGTGAGAAGCGCGGCGGGTGACGTTGACTTCCACGGCGTTCGTCATTGCGTATTCATAGGAGTCGGCCAATTCCACCGCGCCCAGCCCTGGGTAGATGCGGTGCGAATTTTCCTGAGCGACGGTATAGCCCGTCTGGTAAACAGCGGGGTTGAACTGCCGCGAGGCCATCACGTGCTCCGCGTGGTTACCCACGTAGCCAATGTTCATGGCAAAGCCGTGGCTCAGGTCCTGCTCGATGGTGAAGTTGTAGGCCTGCGTATATTCAACCTTTGAAGCAGGATTCAAGACACCGCCTGCAAGCGGCGTGAGGAATGTGTAGCTCTTGAACTGCGAGGGGCCGACATGGCCGCGCGGGAATGGATCGCCGCCCGGATACACGGAATAGATATTGTCCCACGTTGTTTGGGGGGCCGGAATGTTGAGGTAGAGGTCAATGGGCTGCATTGCATCGGTTCTCTGATACAGCAGGCCTTCAGGGAATCCGTAGAACAAACCGTAGGCGCCGCGGACCACGGTCTTGCCATTGCCGAAGACGTTATAGGCAAAACCCGCGCGCGGAGCAAGATCTTTCCAGTTGTTGTTGAAGATCGTGTTCTTGGTCCCCGGATCGCCGACGAACATCAGGCCTTTAGGTGCGTTGGGCGCGATGACCGATTGGAAACTCGGATTCGCGAGGTTGAAGCCGACCAATGTGCCGTTGTCGTCGATGGGAGGCATCCACGGATCCCAGCGAACACCGAGGTTGAGGGTCAACTTCGAATCAACCTTCCAATCGTCCTGCACATAGAGCGACGGGCGGAGCTCGCGAAGATAGGCTTTGCGGCCATTGTCCTCAAAGAAGCTGGACTCATAGCCGGTATAGAAGCTGGCGAACGCGTTGCCGCTGGCGGTGAATCCGGAAGGCAGTGTGACTCCGGCAGGTGCTTGTGTCTGCTGGGCGCTGAAGCTGTTGTCGCCCGGCGTGTAGGAGTAGTCGTCCATGTCGATTCGGTCGCGCTCGATATCGCCGCCAAAGGTGAGCGTGTGCGTGTGCAGCACCTTCACCAGTTGGGCAGTGAAATCGAACGTGGTGGAGTCTTGGGTGAGCGCGCCACCCGAAAAGACGTTGATATAGGACAAGTTTGCGCGGACGCCAGGGAACGGCACCAGGCTCTCGTTGGGGCTGCCGTAATTAATCGTCTGTCCCAGGTCCTTCAGCGTCTTAAGGCCCGGCGCTTCGGGAATCTGCGTGCGGCCGCCACGGTAGAAGCTGGCATAAACCGCGCCCGTAAGCGTGTTCGAGAACACGTGAGCATCGCTGATGGTCAACGACTGGTTGCGGAAGAGGTTGGCCGCATAGAAGCCCAGCGGCGCGGTGAACGGGCGCTGGAAGTTGTCCTGGTTGTAGAAGTACCGGCCGCTCAGGTGGTCATTCTGTCCGAGTGAGTCGTCGAGGCGGACGAGGTACTGCGTGCTGTCGATGTTGTTGTTGGTGCTGGTGGCGAGCGTGTTGTAGATGCCTGCGTTTGCACCGGTGGCCGCAGTGGACGCGTTAATCTCCGACTGCAGATACTGCTTGGTCACCGCAGAAGAGAGCGTGTCCATGGCCGTGGGGATTTTGTCCGTGATCGTGCCGCTGCAGGCAGGTGCGGTTCCTGTTTGCCCATAGCCGCAACCGGTTACCGGATTGTAGATTGCAATGCCGTGCGTGGCCAGGGCCGAAAAGTCGCCGGTGAGCTCAGCCGGCGTGGGCACCTGAATCGTGATCGGCGTAGGCGCGGAGCGCTGCTGCAGGTCCTCAGCCGAGAAGAAGAAGAACGCCTTCTTGCTCTTGAAGACTGGTCCGCCGACGGTGCCGCCGAACTGGTTGAGCTTGAAAGGCGGCGCTGGCTTTGAGGCCGACCAGAAGTAGTTGCGGGCATTCAGAACCGTGTTGCGGAAGTATTCCCATGCCTCGCCGTGAAGCTGATCGGTCCCAGAGCGCGTAGAGAGTTGCACCAGTGCGCCCGCGCCGGCGTGGTCGGCGCTGTAGTTCGAGGCCTGAATGGTGAACTCCTGCAATGCGTCGGGGTTCGGCATGGTGGGCACGGAGTCAAAGAAGCGATCGACATAGATGGTTCCGTCAAGCGTATAGGTGTTCTCTGTCGCTCTCAGGCCGTTTACCGAGAGGCCGGTATTATCCTGCTGCGTGCTTTCAGTGCCGGCGGTGGTGAGCACAGCGCCTGCCGTCAGCGTGGTCAACTGCAGCGGGTTGCGGCCGTTCAAAGGCAAATCGCGCATCTGTTGCTGGGTGACGGACTGCGCAACGGTCGAGGTCGTGGTCTCGATCTGCTGCGTTTCAGAAGTGACGGTGATCTGCTGTGTCTGTTTGCCTACCGCCATGGCGATGGGAAGATCGATCACCTGTCCGGTAATCAATGTTAGGCCGGGGCGATTCTGCGTGGCGAAGCCTGCTGCGGAGACCTTGAGCGAATAGGTGCCGATAGGCAGGTTCGGAAACACAAAGATGCCACTGTCGTTGGTGCCTGCATCTCGGCTCAAGTTGGTGCTGGTATCTGTTGCCGTGACCGTGGCATTTGAAATAGCGGCCCCGCTGGGATCGGTCACGGTTCCTCGGATGGTGCCCGTCGATTGCGCAACGGCGCGGGACGCAACTCCTAAGAAGAGAAGCACCGCGAAGCTGGCGAAGAGTAGTTTGCGAAGTATGTTGTTCATCCTGTCCTTTCATGAAAGAAGCGCATCTGGGAACGCCTCTCGTCTGCTGGTTATTTTGTGTTTACACGGTTTGTGTTGTCTCAGAGTTCAACGCGTGCGGCGCTTACATCCACTGCCGCCTGCGCGAATCTTCAACCAGAGTTCAGCTATACGGTTTCTGGCCAGTCACCGTATTGCCATTGCAAGCCACAAATCGTGAAAACGCCTCCAGGGAAACTTTCCGTTGGTTCCGGCCACAGTAGCTATCCTGTGGCCTGGTTAGCGCGTTGCTGTTGCCGCTGGTCTTGGGAAACATGCGGATCCTCTAAGTGAGTTCAGTACAAAGCTTGTGCGACCAGTAGGAATCAAGGGCCATCATCACGGGCACGCTGGCGTCGAGACCCGCCGACAGCGGCGCATTGATTTTGTCGCCCTTCACGATCGCGTCAATAAAGTTGCCGGCGTGGGCCTGCTCGAGACTCTGGGTCACTTTCACCTCGACAGGCTCGCCGCTGTTGGGCGTGAAGACGTAGCCCTCGCGCGTGATATCCAGGTTTCCCTCGGTGCCTTCGAAGTACACGGAAGGATGCTGATTGCGAACGGAGAGTACGGTCGATTCGAAGTTCAGGTTCCAGTCCTTGTAGCGGACGACCGCGCTGACCGTGTCGGGATTAGTGAGGTCGCCGTGGAGCACGAAATCTCCGCCCAGCGCCGCGGCGGTGACAGGCTTGGCGTCATTGAGCATCCACTGCGCCACATCCGCCCAGTGGGTCATGATGTCGGCCAGCAGGCCGTTGCCGTAGTCGTGGTAGGAACGCCACGAACTATAGCGGGACATCTCAAAGGGAACCTTGGGAGCGGGGCCCAGGAAGAGATCCCAGCGCAGGCCCTCCGGCTTGGGCACATCGGGAATGGTGCGGCGCTGCCAGGGAAAGTTGTGCCACACGCAGCGCGCAAAGACCACGTGGCCGAGTTTGCCGGCATCGAAGTACTCCTGCCTGGCCTGCATGTAATGCGCGCCGCTGCGCTGCTGCATGCCGCATTGCAGCAAGCCCTTGCTGTTTGCGGCTGCTTTGGCCAGTGCGTCTTTCTCGTGCCACCGGTGCAGAGTGGGCTTTTCAAGGTAGAGATTCTTGTTGGCTCCCAGGACGGCGGTCGCAATTTGAACGTGCAGGTGATCGGGAGTCGCAACGTAGATTGCGTCGACATCCTTGCGGTCAAGGATCTTCTGGTACTCAACGACGAGCTCAGCGCTGGCCACGTGATCTTTGAAGCGGCTCTGGAACGCTGCCGCCTGCTTGTCATAGATGTCGCAAATGGCGCGGAATTCGACGCGGGTATCGTGTGCGAAGGCAGGCGACACAACGGTTGCGCGGCGTCCAAGACCGATGACACCTAGGCCGACGCGGTCGTTGGCGCCGTCGATGGCAGAATAGGCGTGTGCGTCCATGCTGCGTGCGGTAACCGCGGCGGCTGCCGCTCCGGCATAAAGAAATTCACGGCGATTCACGATGTAAAAGCCTCCTTCATGGCTTGGAAGGCCGGTGCGATGACTTTCAGACCGGTCTGTGAATGGTTTTCGCGCTCCTCTTCGTTCTCCACCCAGCCGTGCCAGTGGATCTGCTCGATCGTCTCCGCCACCTGCTTCAGCGGAAATGTGCCCGAACCCAGCGTAACCAGGTGCCCGTCTCTGAAGTCGCGCAGATGGAAGCCGATAATGCGCTTCGCGTGGGTGCGGATGAAGGCGGGTACATCGGCGCCCCCGTCGTGGTACGCGTGGCCGGCGTCGAGCAAAAAATGCACAAGCTCCGGATCGGTCTCGCTGTAAAGCATCTCGATCTCCTCGGCGGGCCAGTACTCGTTGTGATAGGCGAGGCCGAGGCCCACGCTCTGCGCAAACCTTCCCGCTGCATTCAGCGCGTCGATCTTGCGCTTGAGTTCGTCGCGATTGGCGGTCGGAAACCCGCTCAAGATCACGTTTCGCACGCCCAGCGCCGCGCCGCCTCGCGCCACAGGTTCGTACACCGACTGTGCCGCAATATGTGTCTGCTGGTCGTACAACCTGTCAGGGAAATAGATATGAATTCCGAAGAAAGTAAGGCCGGTTTGCTCGATCTGCCTGCGCGCCGGCACGGGGTCGCCGAACTGCTCGCTGACGTTCCGGAACCCTGACTCGAACCCCTGGTAGCCGACCTGCTTTACCTCTCCCAGTACCTGCAAAAAAGTTTCAAAGCGCTTGGGGTCGATAGGAAACGCGTTGAGCTGAACGCCGAAGTGAATGCCTGGCGGAGGGTGCACCTCTTCGGCATGGAGTCGCGTCAATCCGGCGGGGGAAAGCGCCTCGCACGCAGTCAAAGCCGCCATGGCTTGCAGAACCTCTCTACGCGTTTTCAATTCCATAACCTGTCTCACGATCCAGATCGTGCTTTGCTGAGCAACTAGAGATTGCGAAGGGCTCTAAACAGCAGAAAACCCACCGCGCCGCTTGGCGGGTGGGTTGCCGGGGTTCAGACGTAATTTCTGAGATCAGTCCGAGGCACACACCCGCATGGCGCTGAGCAGGCAGCAGCACATACACATTGCGGGAGTGGATTTTGAATGCATCTAGTCCTGAACCTAATGTACTTTCCGTGTCGGCAGTGGAACGAGAAAATGTTCGACCCGGTAAGGACACTTTAGGGTCCACATGGGAACGTGTCAAGGAGCGCCGCCTTTTTTGCTCAGTTTGCATCATCGCAATTGCCAAAAGTTCCGCATCTCCAGGAGGATTGCCGGAGGAGTAATCGCAGGCGAACTGACAGCTCGCCTGCGAAGTGGCGCCAACCCACGGAGAGATCTTGCGGCAAGATTTTGGGGCAAAAAACAACGGTCTCTGATTCGGGGCGAATTATAGGTAGACGAAGGAACGGCTGTCAATCAATTTCAATCGATTTTTCGAGGCGAGCAGAGGAAGGGTAGTTACGAGAGAGAACGACGCGCACCGCAGACGTAATAAGTAATTGAAGATAAATGCGATGCACATGAGACGGCCCTCTCATGCCGCTTACTCTATCGGGCCATTCGTACTGCGCCCGGACAACAGGTTGGCCCCTTCTCTTACCGTTTGAAGTTGAGCGCGAGACGGACCGGGAGTGCGAAGCCGGAGGCGTGAAGGCTGTTCTGCGGGGGCAGTTCGTTCGGGAATGGAGCGATGCGGAGAGGCAGGGCGGTGTGCTTTAAGGCGAATAAGGCCTTGAAACCTCAGCACTTTTGCGCGTTGACGGGTAGTCTGAACGTCGAAAGCAATAAGTGGCCGATGAGCAATCCGGGAGCGAATCATTGATTATCATTCATAATCGATTGACACTCGAAAAGGAGTTTCGATATAGTCTGTTGCGACTCGCTGAGCTAGCGCGAAGGGTCGTAGACTTTCAGCCGGCCTGCAGACGAGTAAAACAGTGCATGCGCCGTTGAGCCGCCAGTGGGTTCAACACGGGGGAAGATGCCGATCAATTTTGCGTCCGGACAGCTTACGCCGGGAAAGATCGCTGGTCTCGAAGCCGTCTCTGACAGCCGCGGCGTAATTGCCGCGCTGGCGATGGATCAGCGAGGGCTGCTGAAGACCATGCTGGCTAGGGAGCTGGGCGTTGCCGAGCCGCCCGCGGCGATGATGTCGGAGTTCAAGGCGCTTGTCGCGAAGACGCTCACTAAAGAGGCGTCGTCGATCCTGCTCGACCTTGAATACGGTTTGGAAGCCACAAAACAGATCAACGGCAAGGGCCTGCTGCTGGCGTACGAGCATGCGGGGTACAGCCCGGATAGGCCGGAGAGGCTGCCTTCGCTGACGGAGGGTTGGTCGGCGATGCGGCTGAAAGAAGCGGGCGCCAACGCGATCAAGATCCTTGTCTACTACACGCCTTTTGAGCAGGAGTGGGTGAACGATCGTAAGAAAGCCTGGGTGGAACGGATTGGCGCCGAATGCCGCGCCATCGATATTCCATTTTTCCTTGAGTTCCTGGGATACGACGTCCACGGAGAGGGCCAGTCGAGCCTTGAGTACGCGCGAAGGAAGCCTGAGATTGTGCTCAAGTCGATGGAGGAATTCACCAGGGAACGGTACGGCGCGGATGTGCTCAAGATCGAGGTCCCAATTCAGATGGCTAACGTTGAGGGGACCAGGGCGTTCAACGGGCAGAAACTTCATACGCGCGCCGAAGCAATGGAGCTACTTCGCGCTGAAGCGGCGCTGACGAACAAGCCATTCATTTATCTCTCGGCCGGAGTTTCGAGCCAGGTGTTTATTGAAACGCTGGAGCTGGCTGTTGAGAGCGGCGTGAAATTCAGCGGCGTTCTGGGCGGCCGGGCAACTTGGCAGGACGGCGTTCCTGTCTATGCGAAGGATGGCGCTGCCGCGCTTGAGAATTGGCTGAACACCACAGGGTTGCAGAATGTGAAGGACATCAACAAATTGCTGGAGTCGGCGTATCCCTGGTTTGAGGCGCGCAGCATGCAGGCGTAGGGTTGACTTGAAGCTTGATTTGCGGCTGGTGTCGGCAGCAGCTGCGAAACTTCTGTCTTACATGAAGCGGCCATTCCGAAAGTGTTGCTGGAGGACGATTGATCGAAGCTGACAAGATAGACCGGGCTGACAGCAACACCGCGAAAGATGGATCGGCGAGCCAGCACCCCTGGCTGATCCTAAGCATGCTCTTCTTTCTCACCGTCATCATGTTCATCGCCCGCCAGGCGCTGTCTGTCATGGCGCCGGTGCTGCGATCGGTATTTCATCTTTCCAATGCAGCGTATGGGCGAATCGTCTCCGCCCTCGGTTTCGGCATGATGACCGGCGAGTTCCCCATGGGTTATCTGATGGATCGCCTCGGTGCGCGCCTCGGGTTGACGGCTGCCATCTGCTGGTGGTCGACTGCGACCGGCTCGTTTGCGCTGGCAGGCTCCGGCTTCTCGCTGGGCCTCTCGCAATTCTGGAAAGGCACCGGCGAATGCGGCGCGTATTCCGGCGGCGTAAAAACGATCACGCGCCTGTTTGAAAAGAAAGACCGCACGCTGGCCATCGGCATCTTCAACGGCGGCAGCGTCATCGGCGCCACGCTCGCCGTACCGGTCATCGTTTACCTCCTTGCAGCATTATGGTTTCCAGATCGCATTCCTGGTGCCCGTCGATTGCCGGGTTCCTTTGGATTCCGACATGGTGGTTCATCTACGGCAAGCGAAACGAAAACCGCGGCTCAATCGGCGCAGCCGGCGATCTCAGCGCGGGAGCTTCTCGGCAACTCCTCCACCTGGGCCGTCATGCTCTGCCGATTCTTCGTCGGGCCTGTCATGCAGTTTTACTGGTACTGGACGCCCAGCTATCTTTACAGCGCACGCCACATGACCATGGCGCAGATTGGATTCGTCGCCTGGATTCCTTTCCTGATGGGAGACGTGGGCGGCATCGCGGGTGGTTGGGCCGCCGGCGTTTTGATTCGCCGTGGATTTTCCGTGCGCAATACGCGACGCCTGCTGATGTATGGCAGCGCACTTGTGTGCCTGCTCAGTTTCGCCGTGCCGTATCTGCATGGCATCGGCCCCGTAATGGTCATGCTCTCTGTGACTATCGCCGCCGATAACTTCCTCTCCGCGCATATGTTCGCAGCCGTCACCGATCTCTTTCCCGAGCACCAGGTAGGCCGCGCCGCGGGCCTCATGGGCATTGCCGGTGACTTGAGTGGCGCGCTGTTCCCGCTGCTTACCGGCATTCTCGTCGATCGAATCTCCTACACGCCGGTCTTTCTGCTGGTTGGGCTCATGCCATTGGTCGGCACAATTGCTCTGTTCGCTGTCGGGCGCAAATATCGCACACTCGATAAGCCCGCGAAGGCAGCATAAATCTGGTCTGATCTCATCCAGGTTCGAAAGGATTCAATGACTACACTCACACGCCGCGATGTTCTGGCACTGCTGTTGGCCGCTCCGGCGGTTGTTCACTCCTTCGGCGAAGAGTCCGCGGAGTGGATTTCGCTCTTCGACGGCAAATCGCTCCACGGGTGGAAGCCTCAAGGACAGGCGCCCGCGTTCAAGGTTACCGGCGGAGAGATCGAGGCGATTGGCGGTCCCGCTTCGCTCTCCTTTACCGGGCCCGGGCACGGCGCAGACTTCAGGAACTTCGAATTCAGTGCAGAAGTAAAGATGCGGCCAGGGGCGATGTCCGCTATTTGTTTCCACACCACGCCGCAATCTTCCAGTACGCCCGCGCCGGGATTCCAGGTGCGGCTTGGGAGCGGCCCCGATGGATTCGTCGAACGCAGAAGAACCGGCTCGTTGCTCGGCGTGCGCAACGTCTACAAACAGCTTGTCAACGACGACGAGTGGTTCACCCTCGAAATTCTCGTTCGCCAAAAGCAGGTGCAGGTTCGGCTCAGCAAAATGCTCGTGGTCGATTATATCGAGCCTGAGCAGCCCTTCTCGGTCAACACGAGCTTCCACTGCCTTGTCGGACACGGCACATTCGCGCTGCAAACATTCGGTTCGCAGGGCGCGACAACTTTCAAAAACCTACAGGTTCGTCCGCTGCCTGACGCAATCTCTCAACTCTCGAACGAAAAGCCTCAGGTGGACGAAGTCTATCGAGAGATCATTCGCCTCGGCGCCGAAAATTATCCCGTGGTGGATTACCATGCGCACCTGAAGGGTGGTCTGACGGTCGATGCGGCCCTAGCGAACTCCCGTCGCGTCGGCATCGGCTACGGGCTTGCCATCAATTGCGGCATGGGCTTTCCTGTGCACGATGACGCGAGTGTCCGCGCTTACATCGAAAGCATGAAGGGCCAGCCGTGTTACGTGGCAATGCAGGGTGAAGGGCGTGAATGGCCTACGCTCGTTACGCCGGAGTCCGCAGCCAAATTCGATTACATCTTTACGGACGCGATGACCTTCAGGGACGATACCGGCAAGCGCATGAAAATCTGGATACCCGAGGAAATCGGCGTCATTCAGGATAAGCAGGCGTTTATGGAGATGCTTGTGAAGCGCATCGAAGGCGTGATGCACGAGCACATTGATATCTACGCCAACGCTACGTATATACCGGACCAGATTGGCGCGGAGTACGACGCCCTTTGGACTCCGGACCGGATGCAGCGCGTGATCGACGCCGCGCTAAACAACGATGTCGCAATTGAAATTAACAACCGCCGCCGGATTCCAAGTCCCGCCTTTATCAAGAAGGCGAAAGCAGCGGGCTGCAGGTTCTCATTCGGCACCAACAATGCCGAAGCCGAACTGGGCCGCCTCGAGTATCCGATTCAAATGGTGAGAGAATGCGGCCTCGCATGGCAGGATATTTTCGTTCCCCGGCCGGACGGGCAGAAGGCGATCCAAACCCGCGCGTAGCCGGGGATCACGATACAACGCGCGGCATCGGCAGCGTGCGCTTGACTGCGTTCACTGCGGGCTTGCCGTCCAGAACGCGAGCGATATCGCCACAGATCGCCGACGTCACCCGGTCTTGAGCTTCGCGGGTAAAAGCGGCGATATGCGGCAGCAGAATCACGTTCGGCAGCGTCTCCAGTTCGCCGGGCTGCGGCGGTTCTTTTTCCCTCACATCGAGCGCGGCGCCGCCCACGATCCCTGCTTTGAGCGCTTCAACCAGGCCCGCCTCTGAAACTACCTTTCCACGCGAAGTGTTGATGAAAAATGCGCCTGGCTTCATCTTGAAGAAGCGTTCGCGATTTAGAAGGCCCACGGTCTGCGAGGTGGCGGGAAGATGGCAGGAGACGACGTCGGCCCGCGCCAGCAACTCATCAAGCTCCACCAGTTCAGCCTGCACTTCGCTAAGCAGAATGTTGTCCTGGCTCAGGAAGGGATCGTAAGCAAGCACCTTCATGCCGAAAGCAGTAGCACGGCGCGCAGTCAGGTAGCCAATTTTTCCAGCGCCGACGATGCCGATGGTCTTGCTGTAAAGCTCCATGCCGACGTATCGCTGCCGGTTCCAGTTGCCTTTTTTCGTATCCACGTCCGCAGTAGGAATGAATCGCGCCAGCGACAGCATCATGCCGATGGCAATCTCCGCGACGCTGATGGCATTCTGGTCGGGTGTGTAGGAGACGACAATGCCCGCCTGCTCGGCGTGCTTGTAGTCCACATTGTCGAGGCCGACACCGGCGCGGCCGATGACGAGCAACTCGGGCGCAGCGTCTATGAGGGCTGCGGTTACAGGCGTCTGGTTGCGCACAATCAGCGCACGGCAATCTTTCGCTTTTTGGGCCAGCAGCGCCGGATCCTTCCACAGATCGGGCTGCACAAGGACATTAAACCGGGAGCGGAGCGCATCAACGGCAGCGCCCTGAACATTTTCGGAGATGAGGACATCGAGCATAGCTAGCAGACCACCTCATGGCAATTGAACTCGATTTTCAAACGCGAGCACCACTGTTCGATCTCCGCCATGGTTTCAGGCGAGACGGGAACGCCTTGTGCGCTGTTGATGGCGGCCTTGCGCGCCGAGCGCTCGCCGGGAACAAGAATCTCTTCCACGCCAGGGCGCTTTTTTGAGGCCTTGATGCGGTCAATGGTTTCGTCGATGCGGCGGAGATAATCCTCGTAATTGAGAAACGCCTTCACATCGAGGAGACAGAAGAAATGGCCCACATCCTGCTTGCGGTCAAAGTTCTTATACATCGAACCCACGTCAGGGCCGATGGCCGCGCCTGAAAGCACGCCGCTGAATAGCTCCACCATCATCGCCAGCGCATAGCCTTTGTGGCCGGCCATGGTGAGCACAGTGCCCAGCAGCGCCTGGCTTGCGTCGGTGGTGGGATTGCCGTCCGGGTCGAGAGCCCATCCCAATGGAATGGGCTGGCCTTTCTTCTGCGCCGCAATGATGTTGCCGCGTGCAACTCCTGCCGTTGCCAAATCGATCTTTACGGGGAATCCCTTGCCGGTGGGAAACGAAGCCGCGATGGGATTGGTGCCGAAGAAGGCTTCGTATCCACCTTCGGGCGACATGGCCGGCTCGCAGTTTGTCATGGCCAGAAGCACCATGTCTTTGCCCGCGGCGTAGTTGCAATACCAGGAGAGCGCGCCGAAATGCTGCGAGTTGCGGATGGTCGCCACGGCCACGCCGTTCTGGCGGGCGAGATGCGTCAGCAGATCCAGCGCCTTGCGAGCCTGCACCTGGCCGAGTCCGTTGCCAGCGTCAAGCACGAGCACGCTTCCCGCGCTACGATCGATCGCGAGCTTGGCTTTGGGATCGATAAGTCCTGCTTCAATGCGCTTCAAGTAGATGTTCAACCGGGAGACGCCGTGGGTCGAGACGCCGTGCAAGTCGGCATCGACCAGCACCTCGGCAAAAAGCGCTGCATCCTCCGCGGGCACACCCATGCCGGATGCGAGCTGCGCAACCAGGCTTTCTAATTGTTCTTTCGGATAGCGGTTCATCAAGGCCTCGTACTTTCGGAAACTAATCAAGAAAACAGATCGCAAAAGCAGATTGAACGAATAACGGGACTTCGTCCCCACCCGAGCGGCAAAGACAAATGCGCCGCGAGGGTGGGGCACCCCATTCTTGAACTGCGAAGCGCTACGCGCTGCGATAGAGCTTGGTCATCACAAATTCGCGATGGCCCAGTGCTTCCGCCGCGGTAAAGCGGCCGTTCGCGGTGCGCACGATCATATCGATCAACGCATCACCGGCCTGGTCGAGAGTCATCTCGCCCTGCAGAATCGGAGCCACGTCGAGGTCGATGTGATCCTTCATTAACTTCACGGTCTTTGGATTTCCCGAGAGCTTGATGACCGGCTCAATGGGATTGCCAATGACGTTGCCCTGTCCTGTGGGGAACAGGTGAATGACAGCGCCCGAGGCCGCCCACAGCGTGACAGCTTCCGCCGCGGCGCTCGACGTATCCATGAACCACAGGCCCTTGTTTGTGGGCGCCTCCGCGGGCTTCAGGCAGCCGACAAACTTCGTCTTCTTGCCCAGCTTTTCCACGTTGCCCAGGGCCTTCTCTTCAATGGTTGTGAGTCCGCCTGCGATATTGCCCTTGGTTGGCTGCGACTCGGAGAGGTCATTGGTCTTTTCGCCGAAGACGAGCTTCTGGTAGTCGTCAAAGGCGGCCTGGAATTGCTTTCGCACCGTTGCATTCACGGCCTTTGCTGCAACAATGTGCTCCGCGCCGGTCAGCTCCGTCGTCTCGCCAAAGGAAGCCATGCCGCCGATGGCGCAGTGCTTGTCAATCACGTTGCCGACGGCGGGGCAGCTTGCGAGACCGGTTGTGGTATCGGATTCACCGCACTTGACGCTGATGTAGAGTTCGCTGAACTTGCACGGGGTTCGCTGCAGCTCTGTCGCCCACTGCACAAATTCCTTGGCCTTTACCGAGGCTTGCGCGATGGTGGCGATGTCGCCCTGGCCTTCGATCGAGAATCCCGCTACGGGTTTGCCGGTCTTGGCGATTCCGTCCACGATCTTTTTGGTCCATCCCGGCTCGATGCCAATGACAATGGCGGCGGCCACGTTGGGGTTAGCGCCAGTGCCGATCATGGTGCGGAAATGGAGGTCGAGATCCTCGCCAAACTGCAGCCGGCCATAGGCGTGGGGCAATCCGAGCGTGCCCTTGATATTGTTGGCCACGGCCTCGCACGCGGCATTCGAAATATCGTCCACGGGCAGAATAATCACGTGATTGCGCACGCCGACACGCCCATTTTCACGCCGATAGGCGTAGATCGTCTGGTTCTTCATTATGCCCACCTCTTCGTCTTCAGGTTATGCACGTGCACGTGTTGTCCGGCTTTGATTGGCTTCACCACTTTCCCAATCTCGTTGCCGTACTTGATCACCGTGTCGCCCACAGCGAGATCCTTGAGCGCCAGCTTGTGGCCCAGCGGAATATCCTGCGCCGACTTCGCTTTGAGTGGCTTGTTGGTTGATAAATCCCGGCCGGTCAACTGCGCTCCGGCTGCAATATCCACGACGGCCACGCCAACCGTGTCCGCTGTGTCGTGAACAAGAAAGTGAATCATTGTGTTTGCTCCTTCATCGTTCCTTCCGTAACAAATTCAGGGTTTTCAAATTAAACTCCGCCGAAAGAGACGTGCTTCGTCTCCAGAAACGCATCCAGTCCTTCGCTGCCAAGCTCGCGGCCCCATCCGCTTTGCTTCACGCCGCCAAACGGGCTCTGGCTCGTGGTGGGCGCGCCATCGTTGATTCCCAGCGTTCCCGCCTCAATACGCTCCGCCAGCCGGAAGATGCGCCCGATATCGCGCGTCATCGCGTAAGCGCTGAGCCCATAGTCGCTGCCATTCGCCAGTTCGATGGCCTCCTCTTCGGTTTCGAAGGTTGTGATCGGTGCGATCGGCGCGAAGGTCTCTTCATGCATGCAGAGCGACGCTTCGGTCACGCCATCGATCACCGTCGGCTCAAGGAAATAGCCATTCGATCCGGCCATCCGTTTGCCGCCGCACAGCACCTTGCCGCCGCGCCCGGCGGCCTCTTCAATTTGCGCAAGCGCCGCGTCAAGGCCCGCCTGGTTGATGAGCGGCCCGATGTCGACGCCAGGCTCCAGACCCGGTCCTGTCTTGAGCTTCTGCACGCCGGCGACGAACCGCTTCAGGAATTCGTCGTGAATCGAGCGCTGCACATAAATTCGATTCGCCGCGATGCACGACTGACCCGTATTGCGGAACTTGGCAATCAGCGTCTCCTGCACAGCCTGATCGAGATTGCAATCGTCGAAGACCAGAAGCGGCGCCAGCCCGCCAAGCTCAAGTGAGAGCGGCTTGATGGATTGCGCTGCGCCGCGAATCAGTTCCCGGCCAACTTCAGTTGACCCGGTGAAGGTGATTTTGCGGCAGATGGGATTGGTGAGGAACTCTTCGGCGATCATGCGGGCGCTGCCGACAACAACCTGAAAAACGCCGCCGGGAATGCCGGCAGCTTCAACGCATTCCGCGAAAGCAATGGCACACAACGGTGTCTGCGACGACGGCTTAAGCACCACGGGGCAGCCCGCAGCCATGGCCGGCGCGGCCTTGCGCACCGCGAGTACCAGCGGAAAATTCCACGGAGAGATGGCTCCAACCACGCCGATGGGCGTTTTGACTACCATGTTGCGCTTGCCCTGCGCCTGGTGCGGAATCAGCCGCCCGTACGCGCGGCGGCCCTCCTCGGCAAACCAGCGCAGGTGATCCTCGGTCATGGCCATCTCGCCTTTGCTTTGCGCCAGCGGCTTGCCGTTTTCAAGCGTAATGGTGCGGGCGATCTCGTCGGCGCGCTTGTGCACCTCGTCGGCCACGCGATGCAGAAAGGCTCCGCGCTCCTTGGCCGTAATGCCGCGCCACGCGGTAAACGACTCCTGCGCAGCGGTGAACGCCGCGCGCACATGATCGCGACTCACCGCGGCAACGCTGGCAAACGCTTCGCCAGTCGCGGGATTCTTCACCTGGATTTTTTCGTCCGTCTCGACCCACTTTCCGACGAGATAGGGCTTGTGCAGTTTTTCTTCAACCTGGCTCATTCGATTCGCCTCACTATGTCCGGCGCTCTTCTACGCCTTGGCAAGCAATTTCGGAGACCGGTCTATTGTCTCGCATTTAGGCCCACCATTCCACTTTCAGCGCCCGGGCAAGCCTGCGTAGCGACTCTGCATTCCTGCCGAACGACAAAATCACATGGTGCGGCATGCCCGCGTGCACCAGCCGGTCAAAACGCTCCGGCACGCCGCCGCCTCTTGCCACATCGCCCTCCGCAAGCTCAACCAGCACAAAGTTGCCGGTGACTTTGCGGCGCGGCGCAACGGTGCGGCCTTCAAACGCTGTCATGTGGTAACGATTGTCGCAGCGCCACAGCCGCGCCACGGTGACATCCTCGTTGATGCGAATCTGTGCGTCCACCACCATCGGCCTGACGATGTTGAAGTGCTTGGCCAGCGTCGGTCCGCCTTCGCTGCCGATGGGGTTGCACATATCCATTGGCGCCATGCCCGGATGCCAGAAGTAGATGGTGTTGCGGTCGTGCTCCAGCCAGTCAGTCAGGAAGCCCGGACCCGTTCCCAGGTTGCAGTTCATCAGGCTTTCGATAGCGCCGTCCACGTCGCCTTCAATCGAGACCGGGAAGCCCTCGGTGCCAAGCCGCGTGACCGCAAGGTAAGGCCATTGGCCGATCATGTTGGGCAACTCGGGCCAGCACTGAATCGTAATCGCGTTCAGGCTCTCCTCTTCGATCAACTCCTGCATGGCCAGGTAGCAGCGCGAATTCATCGGCAGATCGTCCGCGGTTACATCCCGCATGGGGAGCTTGAGAGCGAGGACGCGATCGACATCCTTGCGCACGGCATCTTCCGGAATGGCGCGCACGCGCTCCATAAACTGCGGAAGGCTCAGCGGGTGCAATTGGATGCCTAATGTCCTGCGCAGCAAAAACGGATCGGCCGCAAGATCGATGAAGCCGGGAGCATGCGTTCCGATAACGCCGACTTTCGCAACACGCAGAACAGCAACGGTCCGAGCCAGAGCAATCGCCCGCACCAACTCAGCGCGCGTCCTCTTGTCGTCGGAATCGCCGTAGACCAGCTCGAAAGCATGTCCTGCCTGGCGCAGCGAGGAACCCCAGAGATGCTGCCCGACCAGCGAGCACGAGCTGACTTTTCCGTCGCCTGGCCTCTCGGGCGTCGCCCATAGAACAACCGGATCGGGCCACTGCTGCGCAACCGTGAGCGCCAGTTGTCCGTGCCCCATGGAGGGCTGCAGCATCACCATCGCCTGGCAGCCAGACTCACGCAGCTTATCGAGCGCGACTTTGATGGTGGCATCGTCCACAACCGGCGCTTCGGCGCCAACGGTGTTGTAGCCAAGACTCTTGAGTGCGGCCACGGCGCGGCCGCAGATAAGCTGGTTCCACTCCTGATCGAATCCGGGGCGCTTGCGGCCAAGAATCATCACGCCAAGCGGGGCGGCAGCAACTTCTTTCGCGGACTTTTCCATTTCTTTCCTTTCAAACGTGAATCAATTTGTAAAGCGCACGAAGTAGGGCGTAAGCTCGCCTACCAGCGGGCGCACATATTCAAAAAACCGGTCGCCGACTGGAATCACATCGTCGCGCATCCACTCTGCGGGAAACGGCCTTTCGACATCGGCAACCTTGCTCAGCGGAACCAGTTCGTATCCGCAAGTATTTGAGCTCTTGAGCGGCAGCAGCGAGACCATCTTTTCCGTTTCTCCACTGGCCAGCGCATGCGCTCCGGCGCGGCCAACAAACTCAGCGTCCTTCTGATCCTGCGCCGACACATGCGCCATCGAAGCTCGCGCAATGAGCCCCGGCTTTTCTGTGCGGCAGCGGATCTTCAGATTCTCCCCCACCATATCCGCCATAAACTGCCCCACGCCGCCTGTCATGGGCCGCTTCAGCGGATCGAGATGCGTGGGATCGGTGAGCTCATACACCAGACTGCCGTCTGCGTTGCGAATCCCCTCGCTGGCTACCACGATGGCCCAGCCCAGCCTGGTCACAATCGCGTCCAGATCCGCGAGAAATTTGTCGGCGTGGAACGGCCGCTCGGGCAGAAAGATAATGTGCGGAGCATCCGCCTCTTTCTCCCTGGCCAACGCGGTTGCCGCCGCCAGCCAGCCAATGCTTCGTCCAATCACTTCAAGAATCGTCACCGGCTGCGGCAGCGAGCGGATGTCCATGCCCAGATCGCGCGTAGACTGCGCCATGTAGCGCGCCGCGCTCGCATAGCCGGGGCAGCGGTCGGTCATGGCAATGTCGTTATCCACTGTTTTGGGTACGCCGATAATCTGAACCTCAAGGCCCAACTGGCGGCACCGCTCGCTCACCAGCGCAGCGCCGCGCATGGTGCCGTTGCCGCCCATAAAAATCATTTGCCTCACATCGAGCCGCCGCAGCGTCGCCACCATGCGATCGAAGTCATCGGAGCTCGGCTTGTAGCGGGAAGACCCCAGCGCTGCGCCCGGGCTGCTATACAGAAAAGCGAGCTCTCTCGCCGTCATCTGGCCGAGTTCCACGACATCGCCTTGCACCAGGCCCTTCATGCCGTAGCGGGCCCCATAAATGCGCCCAATCCCAGTCTGGCTGGTTGCCTCGGCAATCGCGCTGGATAAGCTGGCATTGAAGACGGCCGTGGGTCCGCCGCCCTGCACGATCATCAAATTGCCAGCGCCCATGGCGGTTCTCACTCCTGGGGTTTCCTAATTCCCGTGGGCAAAACGTCGGTCAAAAAAACAAGGGTTTTAAGCTGCGCCTTAAAAAGAAGCGAGCTCAGGCTTACACCGTTGCAGCGGCGCGCGATTCCAGCTCGGCAAGCCTCTTGACGAGCAGTGTCTCCAGCTCAACGAGCGCAGCAGAGAAGCCTTCAATGCCTTCCTTTAATTTCTCGGTTGCCATGCGATTGGCGGCAAGCAGCCGCTCGAAGTCGGCCTTGCTGTCCACCACGATCTTGTCAATGGGCATCGATTTAGCAGCTACGGGATCGAGCTTGCGCGCCAATTCGCCCTCAGTGCTTTCGAGCTCGGTCAGCACCTTAGGCGCGATCGTCAGCAGGTCGCTACCGACCAGCTCGCGCACCTGGCCGACGGTCCAAAAGCTGGCGCCCATCACCACCGTCTTGTAGCCGAACTTCTTAAAGTAGTTGTAGATCCTGGTCACCGAGATCACGCCGGGATCCTCGGCGCCGAAGTAATCCCTGCCGGTCTCTTTCTTGTACCAGTCAAGAACGCGGCCGCAGAAAGGCGAAACCAGCGTGGCTCCGGCTTCGGCCGACGCAATTGCCTGGCAAAGATCGAAGATCAGCGTCAGGTTGCAGTGAATGCCCTCTTTCTCCAGAACCTCGGCAGCGCGCGTGCCCTCCCATGTGGCTGCAATCTTCACCAGGATGCGGTTGCGGCTGATGCCCTGGTCCTCATACTGCGCAATAATGCTGCGGGCCTGAGCAATCGAGGCCTCGGTGTCGTAAGAGAGGCGCGCATCCACCTCGGTCGAAACGCGTCCAGGCACAACGTCGAGAATTCTCTTGCCCCATGCTATGGAAAGGCGCCGGAAAGCCAGGTTGGCCACGGCTTCATCGGCGGCGTTTGCGCCCAGTTCCCTGCGCGCGTTCAGCAGACTCGCCATCCAGGATGGGCTGATACTTCGGCATCTTTGCCGCATTGGTGATGTGCGAGGGGTTGGTCGTCGCATCCTGCGGCTTGAACCGCTCCATCGCTTCAATGTCGCCAGTATCAACGACGATAACGCTGTACTTGCGTAGCTGCTCAAGCAGATTCTTCGGCATAAATCCTCCCAGGAGTGGCGCACTCTCCATTTTCAGGTATCCGGCTCTGGCGGATCGCGAACGTGGGCAATCCAAATTACGAAGCTTGCGGTTCGATGAGCTGGAAGAGGCGCAGGCTCCCCCGATAGTCGAAGGAAAATAGTATTATCGATTGCAAACGATTGTCAACTTGATCTTCCAAGCCCAATCGTCATCGACGGTCCCGGAGTTCTACCGTTCTGATCCCCGGCCGATCGGATGAAATCTCCTGTCTTCAGCTTAATTAGGTTCGCAAGTCTTGACATTGGCAATCAATCGTAATAGATTTTTCCTGCCTTTGCGTTCACCTTTCAGGTGCCATCGTATCCGGCACGCTTGGGCCTCGCCTTAAGTGTAGTGTTTGTATGAGGCGCACACCGTCGCGTCGTTCCTAACTGCTTGAGAGGAGAAGTGAAAATGCTGACACGGAGAGAGTTTGTTGGGGATGCGGCTGCCGGGCTGGCTGCCATGGCTTTGGCGCCGGGCGCCTTTGCAAAGAAGGTAGATCGGCCGATTGGCGTGCAGCTTTACACCGTGCGTAACGTGTTGCAGAACGATGTGCCGGGTACTCTCGCTGCCATTCGCAAGATCGGCTACCGCACTGTAGAGACCTTCGTGGCAGAGTACAAGATGCCGGCCAAGGATCTGCGCCAGGCGATTCTCGATGCGGGCCTGGTCGCGCCCAGCGCGCACTTCGGCTACGGCGATTTTGATTCCCGCTTTGACTATGCCAAGGAGTTGGGCGTGGAGTGCGTGGTTTGCTCGTCGGTGCCGGGCAATGTGGGCGATTCCGCCGATGGCTTTAAGCGCGCAGCTGACCAGTACAACGCTTGGGGTGAAAAAGCGAAGTCCCTGGGCCTGAAGTTCGGCTTTCACGACCACGATACCGAGTTCAAGGAGTTCGATGGAGTTACCGGCTTCGACATCTTGATGGAGAAGACCGATCCCGCGGTGGTGCAGTGGCAGATGGACTGCTATTGGGTAGCGCAGGCTGGACGCGACCCCGTGGCGCTTCTGCGCAAATACGGCAAGCGCATGCAATCACTCCACCTAAAAGATCGCCTGCCGAACTCTCCCACTTCGACCAATACCGGGCCGGGCTCCCAATTCTTTACCGAGGTTGGCGAAGGTACGCTGGACTGGCCTTCAATCTTCAAGCTGGCCGAGCACTTCCACATCCCCAATATGTACGTGGAGCAGGACAAGACGGAAAAGCCGCCGCTTGAATGCCTGCAGATCAGCTATACGAACATCATGAAGTATCTGAGCGCCTGACCGGGGGTAATCTGGAAGACTGAGGGCTACGCCCCGGCGCTTCCAGCAGTTTCGGAGATGGCGTAAAGGCTCTCACTCTATTCAAGTCTGAGCGCTTCCGAGGCAGCGAGCACCTCGACGAGCGCTCTGACGACAAGGGATCTCCGAAACTGCTCCAGAATCGCTCCCCACGATCGCGAAGGAGGTCGAGTTGTCACATTGGCAATCGTCCGGGCTGCCGGCCACGCGAAATCAACGGATCTTTGTGGCTGCACTCATCGTTCTGGCGTTTGTTGTTTCATGCATCGCGATTTTCCAGCTTGATCCGCGGGCGGTGAATCCGCGCCCGTCCATGCAGGGAGCGCAAAGTCAATCTACCGCGGGGGCGAAGCGGCCTTGACCGATTCCAATACGCCACTACTCGAAACCGGCACGCCCGCAACCAACAAACTAATTCGCGCGCACACTATTGCTGCATTTGCGGGCCTGATGATTTCGGCCCTGTTCGGGCTCCTGGTCTCAATCAAGTTTTATGCGCCGGAGTTCATGAGCGGCCACGGATGGGATACGTGGGGCAGGCTGCGCTACGACCACACGCAGGGCATTCTTTACGCATGGCTCGGCAATGCGTTCATCGCATTTCTGTATTACGCGGTGCCGATTCTCACCCGGCGCAGCATTACCAGCGTGCGCCTGGGGTGGGTCATCTTCTGGGTCTTCAACGTGGTCGCCGTGTTGGGCGGCTGGAGCCTGGTGCTTGCAGGGCACAGCCAACCCCTCGAATGGGCTGAGTTTCCTCTCGCCATCGCGGCGGTCATCGAGGCGTCGTTTCTCCTGCTCATCGTGCAATTCGGCATTCCCTTTTGGAAGTGCGGGACCACCGAGTTGTATGTGGCCGGATGGTACCTGCTGGGCAGCATCACGTTCACGGCGCTCGCCTATCCCATCGGCAATATTCTTCCCAACGTGCTGCCCGGCGCCATGGGCGCAGCCTTCAGCGGCTTGTGGATTCACGACGCCGTGGGCATCTTCGTAACGCCCTTCGCCACGGCGATCGCGTACTTCGTGATCCCCGCTGTCACCCGAAAGCCCATCTACAGCCATTTCTATTCCATGATCGGGTTCTGGTTGCTGTTTCTGGTCTATCCGCTGAACGGCATCCATCACTACATCTATTCGTCGCTACCCATGGGCGCGCAACACATCTCTGAAGTTGCATCGATCTATCAGGGCATCGACGTCATCATCGTTGTCGCCAATCTGCTGCTCTCCATCGGCATCGCCACGGAGGGCACAGTCCTCCGGGATATTCCGCTGCGCTTTGTGTGGACCAGCGTGGTGCTCTACCTCGTCGTCAGCATTCAGGGCTCCGTCCAGGCCGTAATGGACTTTAACCGCTTCATCCATTTCACTGACTGGGTCATCGGCCACTCGCATCTGGCGATGATTGGCTTTGCGTCCTTCGCTGCCATGGGCGGGCTTGCCCACATCTGGCAGCGGTTGCCGGGCGTTCGCTCCAGCCGGCGATTGCTGGCATGGTCCTATTGGCTGCTTACCATCGGCCTCGCGTTCATGGTGATGGATCTGACGAGCGCCGGACTTGTCGAGGCAAACCTCTGGCAGCAGCACATTCCCTGGATCGACTCGGTGCGGGCCTCGCGCCCCTACTGGATTGTGCGCAGCGCCGACGGCTATCTTCTGCTGGCGGGCTTTATTGCCTTTGGCGTCAGCTTCTTTGTCGGAGAGAAGCATCCAGCGCAGGCGGCGGTTACGCCTGCAAGTCCAGCTCCGCACATGTTCATCAATCCGCGCACCGACCGCTGGATTGCGACGGCCTACGCTGCCACCTTCGGCGCTGGGCTGCTGTTCTTTTTCGCCTCATTTACGCTGCTCGGCGTTTTTCCTGCGATTGAACTGCACAAAGCGATCGCACGAAACACGCCGCCTCGCGTAAACATGGCGCTGTCGCCGGCTGAAGAGCGCGGCATGTTGATCTACGCGCACGATGGCTGCGCCTACTGCCACACCGAGCAGGTGCGCTTTACTCCGGCCGACGAATGGCGCTTCGGTCCGCCGACCCAGGCATGGGAGACGCAGGACGAGTTCCCGCAAATGTGGGGTACGCGACGCATCGGGCCCGACCTGGCGCGCGAGGCCGGCAAACGAACCGACGATTGGCAGCTTGTCCATCTCTTCGATCCGCGCTTTACCGTGCCTGACTCGATGATGCCCAACTTTGGCTGGCTCTTCAACGGCGCTCCCGATAAGCCGACCCAGGATGCGCGCGACCTGGTTGCGTATCTCAACACACTCGGCCGCGCCGAACAGCAAGCCAACCCCCAACCCGCGCAGCAGGCCAGCCTGGACTACGAAATTCCATTGTGCAGGGGTACATCCGATCTGGACCAGGGCAAGACAGTTTTCGCAGCCAACTGCTCCGGCTGCCACGGTGCCGATGGCCGCGGCCGTACCGAGGGCGGCCGTGCGTTGCGGCCCGTGCCGTTCGATCTGGCCGATTTTCGCCTGCCGGCTAGAGAGGTGTGGCGCGTGCTTGCGCAAGGTGTACCGGGAACGGCGATGCCTGCCTGGAACGATCTACCCGCTTCGCAGTTCCGTGCCGTGGGGGACTATGCGCTCTCGCTGGCCTCCGCTCCGCCCTTACCTCCGGCAGAGCAATGGGCACCGAAGCCTGCGCTGCTCGAGGCCGGCAAGCGCGTCTTCAATACACACTGCACGCGTTGTCACGGCGTAAGCGGCGCGGGAGACGGCCCGGAGGCGACTCTTTATCAGCGCCCTCCGGCTAATTTCCACGAAATGGAAGTCTCCTTCGCAGGCGCTTCGTACGTGATCCGCAATGGGGTTCCCGGCAGCGGCATGCCCGCGTGGCCTTTGCTCACGCCTGCTGAAATCCAGGCCGTTACCGCGTATGTCCGGTCTCTCTATCAGCCGCCTGGTTCTTCGTGCCCGGCCCAGAGCCCCGCGAAAGCATCGGACGCGATGTCCAGTGAAACGCAGGGAACGGAGGGCGCGCAATGATCGGCTGGATCATCGGGATCGTTACCTTTATCCTGTTGCTCTTCGTATTCTGGCAGAAGGCATCGAAGACCTTCCGCGACCGCGTGGAAGAACCCAAGTTTCTCTTTCTTGAACGCCTCGGCATCTCTTTGCCGCACGACCAACCACAAGCTCCAACCGATTCTTCCCAGGAGGACAAGAAAAATGGATCCGCTCACTCGTAGATCGTTCGTATCGCAGGCCGCCGCCGGCCTTGCCGCACTTGGAATGGCTGCCGAAGCTCCGCGTGAAGTCCACGCGCAACTGGTGTGGAAGGGCGCACAGTGGAAGCTGGCAGAGTTCCACAAGCTGGTTGAGAATCCCGCCAGCGTGAAGCAGGTCGTGAACGTCTCGGCCATCGGCGGCGGCAAATTTCTCAACGGCATCAAGAACTCACTCAACGGCCTCTGCTATGGCTTCGATGTTCCCAAGGAGAGCATCAAGATCGTTGCCGCGCTGCATGGTGCGGCCAACATGGTCAACTACGATGATGCTGTCTGGAGCAAGTACGAGATTGGCGAGTGGCTCGAAGTCAGCGATCCAGAAACCGGCAAGCCCGCCGTCCGCAACATCTTTTACCCCTCAAAACACCCGCTTGACGCGGCCTCGTATGCCAAGGACCCCAGCGATCGCGACTCCGTATATCAGGACATGAGCGTGCAGGCCCTGCAGGCGCGCGGCGTGCAGTTTCTTAGCTGCCATACGGCCACCGAGGAACAGGCCCGCGGCCTCATCGAGCACAAAAAGCTCACGCAGTCTCCTGAAGAGGTTGTCAGCGACATGCTCGCGCACACATTGCCGGGAGTTCTCGTGGTTGCCTCCATGGTGGCCGCCATTGCGCTGCTCCAGGTGCACGGCCATTACAGTTATCTCAATTCCTAACCGTTGAAGGAGGCAGAAATCCGTGCGACTCAATCACCAGCTCATCGCCGCGCTGCTTCTCTCCGCCTGCGTTGCAGGCTTGCAGGCGCAGACCATGCCTCCGTGGAGCAAAGGAGCGAACGATCCTGCCGCGGAGCAGGGATACGCGTTCCACGTCGCCGACATCGACAATGTTCCCGACCTGCACGGCAACCCCGCCGATGCGCGGCTGGTGCTGTTCATCGGCGGCAATCAGTTCTTTGTGCTGCCGCAACTCGTGGCGGCATTTGAGCGGGAGCATCCCGAGCTCAAGGGGTATATCTTCTACGAAACACTTCCGCCCGGTATTCTGCGCCGGCAAATCGCGGCCAACGACACACTCACGCTCGGCAACCTGACGATCCAGGTGATACCCGACGTGTACGAAGCAGGCATGCGCGCGGTGAGTGAGATGGAGAAAAGCGGAGATCTCTCGGGCGTAGTCCAGTACACAACCAACGATCTTGAAATCATGGTCCGCGCCGGCAATCCCAAACACATCGGCTCGCTCAACGATCTCGGCCGGCCCGATCTGCGCCTGTCGATGCCCAACCCGCAGTGGGAGGGTGTCGCGAATCAAATTCAGGCTTCGCTGCGCAAAGCGGGCGGTGACGCGCTTGAGAAAGCTGTCTACGACGAAAAGGTGAAGGCGGGCACAACGCAGCTCACTGAGATTCACCACCGGCAAACGCCCATGCGCATCATGAGCGGATCTGCCGACGCGGGCGTTACCTGGGCGTCGGAGGTTCGCTTCCAACAGAGGCTTGGCAATCCCATCGAGGGTGTCGTAATTCCCGCCGCGCAAAACACTACCGCCATTTATGCTTGCGGCAGGATGAAGGACGCTCCGCATTCCGAAGCCGCGGCGCAGTGGCTAGCGTTCCTAAAAGGCAGCCAAGCCCAGGCGATCTATCGCCAATTCGGATTTGGGCCTGTGGTGCAGCACTCCAGGTAGGAAAGCATTCGATGATCGGTCTTCATTCATCTCGACACCTGCCGCTCGCGCTCTCTCTGGCCGCCGCATTGTTTTGCTGTGCCGTCGCAGGTTGCCGCGCCCATAAAAACCAAACAACGTCGGCCACGGCCACCACTGCAAACACAGAATCCGCGAACGCCGCGCTGCCGGCCCTGGCGCAAAAGGGAAAACTCATCTTCGACGAAACTCCGAAGTACGCGCATAACTACGTCGGCAACAAGCTCTCCTGCGGTGACTGTCATCTCGATAGCGGCGCCGCGGCATTTTCCGCACCCATGATCGACATGGCCAGTCTCTTTCCAATGTTCAACAAGCGCGCTGGACACATCATCTCGCTGCAGAACCGCATTCAGGAGTGCTTTTCGCGCAGTGAAGCCGGAGAGCCTCTGCCTGAAAACAGCCCCGAGATGCATGCCTTGGTGGCCTATATCGATTGGCTCTCACGAGATGGCGTGAAAGGAAAGGCGTACAAGGGCCGCGGGCTTGTGAAACTTCCGGCGCTCAAGGGGAATTCAACTGCCGGCGAGAAAATTTACGCCGCGCAATGCGCCGCATGCCATGGCGTCGACGGCGCAGGCGTTCCGCCGGTGCTGCCCGCGGTGTGGGGAAGTGGCTCCTATAACGACGGCGCCGGCATGAACGACCCGGCGAAGATGGCTGCCTTTGTGATTCATAACATGCCGCAGAATCATCCCGACACGCTCACGCCGCAGCAGGCGTACGACGTGGCGGCATTTATTCACACTAAGCCGCGGCCCAAATTCAACCAGGCCTACAAAGGGTACTAGCCTCCACACGCAGCGCGTCCGTAACTGCTCTAATGCAGCCGTCCCGGCAGAATATAGTGCTCAGCGCAGCGCGGCTCATAGGAGTCGCCGGGCATCTTGATGGGGCTGTCGAATGGCGCGGGCTTTCCGTCGATGAGCCGCTGCGAGTAGAGAGCGCGGGCGCCGCAACTGCAGTAGGCCATGCACTCGGTGATGCTGCCGCCGTAGGCGTTCACCAGCCAGCTCAGGTTCAGCATCTCGCCGAAAGGCATGGCGCGGAAGTCGAGATCGAGGCCGGCGACTAGAACATCGTGTCCCGCATCGAGCAGAAATTTCGTGAACAGGAAAAGCTGATCGACAAACTGGCCCTCGTCGATGGCGATGCACTCCACCCGCTTGCCGATCTCCTGCTCCCTGTCGCGGATGGCCTGGAGCACCTCCCACGGGTTGGTGGACTTGAACTCGAAGGCGCTCATCTTGACGCCCCCGTTGGGATTGCGGCTCTCCACAACACCGGGACCGCCCTTGGTATCGTCGCTGGGCTTCAGGACCATCACATATTGTTTGGCGTACTGGCGGCGCATGTCGGCGCGGCGCAGCAGCTCCGCGGTCTTGTTGCTGCGCATCGGCCCCATCATCAGTTCGAGCTTGCCTTGCACGTGGGTTCTCCTGGCTTCTAAATAAAAGCAAACCCTCGCAAAAATGCGAGGTACTTTCGGCTTTTCATCATAACGTGGCAGAGGGATCGCAGACTGTGCTGCGCGCCGTGGTTTGGCACCGGTTTTTCCACCACCCGCTCGCGCGGCGCGTATCGACGCGGCATCAGGAGTTATCGGGCAGTTTTCAGTTGCGCATTAGCAGCGGCTCTCAATTCGGCGTCGACCGCGGCCTTCATCACGCCGCAGTTTTCAAAAAAGTGCACCAGATCGGCCGAGAGCGCGCCCCCATGTACATCCGGACCCGCGGCGGCAAACGCCTGAGCCGGATTCGATGCGAGGGCCGTCCGGTATGCGAGACCTGGAGCGGAAAATGCCGGAGATGATGGGCCAATGCGTTGCGGCGCCGCATCGGCAGTTTGCATGGCGCCGCCGCCCTGTGCGTCGAGGATCAGCGAGGTAAGTTTGTGCGCCAGCGGCAGCGGAAAGCTCTCCGCGACGAAGACGAGTTTGCCGCGAGTCGTGATCAGCACAGGCCCCTCATCGGTGGAGTACTCCTGCTCCAGATCCCCCGACGATGTGGCGGCCGCGGCGACGGAAACCTGGCGAACGCTGGAGTATTTTCGTGCCAGGTTGTTGGCGTAGAGTTTAGCGAATACCTGGGCGGAGTCGGCGTTTCTCCACACTGAGAGGTAGAAAATTGCCAGCGATTTGGTGCTGTCCTGCTCGGCGGGCGTGGTGGCGCTGCGCAGTTGGCCGGCCCAGTAGATGCCTCCATTCCACGCCGGAGTCAGATCGCGGGCGGATGCGTCTCCGCCAAAGAGTTCGGTGATGATGTGCACGTCGAGCTCGCCGATCTGGCCAATGTCATAGGGCCGGTAGAGCGGGTCGACGAGAGGATGAATGTTGGGCAGAAGCGGAACGGCCGGAATCCGTTTCTCTTCGTACATACGCGGATTGATAATCTCCCAGCTCGACGTTGGCGGGCGATCGAGCGTACCGGCGAAGGCCGCCGTCTGGCCCTTGTCCATCCACACGTCCTGCTCAAAGCTCAGGCCTTCGCGATAGGGAAAGAGCATTGACTCCGAGAGTAGAAGCGGCGCGCGCGCCATCACCGGCGAGTCAGAGCTGGAGTTCATCTGCCCCTTCACGATATCCAGCACCTCAGGATCCTTGATGAGGCTCTTGCCCATCGGCTTGAGAATGTAATCAAACATCACGGCTGTCGCCTGGCCCTCGGCCACTGCGTCGCGCGCGGTGTCCATCTCATCTTTGGCCAGATGATCGACGTCGCCCGCGGCGTCCGTTGAAACATCGTTGGGAGTCTGGTCGTCCCACTTTTCCAGGTCGGAGTGCTGGTCCTGCAGCGCGTGGGTCAGCTCGTGTGCCATTACCGGTTTTTGCTCGTCCGGATCAACCCAGTCAAGCAGATTTACAGTCTTGGTCTTCGAGTCGTAATAGGCTTCGATCTGCTCCTTCAACAGCGCCAGCAAAAATGGCTTGAGCTCGAAGTCGCGGTCGATCAATCCAAATTTCTTCAGCACGATTTCGTCGCGTTGCATACGCTTGGCGCCCTGGTCCTCGTTGAATTTCTCGTCGAGATAGGCTTCCACTGCGGCACGCGTCGTGAGCTGGCGCTTGACGGTGCTTTTGATCGGCAGGCCGGTATCCTGCGAGGAAAACTTCATCAGCTCATCGACCAGGGCGAAGAGTTGCTTTGCCTGCTCGGGTGTGATGCGACTCGTGGATTTTGCCTTTTCATTACCCTGCGCGCCACTGGAGGGAGGAGTGGCCGAAGGAGGGGTAGACGAAGGGGCCGGCGGGGTCGCCGGAGCGCTTTGCTGCGCACTGGCCGGCAATCCGGCTGCCAGGCAGAGCAGAAGCGCAAGCACTCTCCCGCGCCCAACTCGTTGAAGTTTCAATTGCTGCTTCTTCATCCATTCTCCCCGCTGGGATTGGCTCTGCTCCGGGTAAATTGGCCGGCCTCCCCGCATCTCTCCTCAAGGCTATAATCAGGATGCGGTTCCGCGGTCAATCTTTGCGGAAATCCTATGCCGAACCGCGGAAAAAGTTCCCATGGCTGAGTCCGATCTTGCCACAAACCTGCAGGCCAGCGCGCTGGCTATGCATCTTGAATCTAAACGCATTCCCCATGAACTTGCTGTCTATCGGGGCGTGTTGACCCCACGAGAGTTGGACGCGTCAGAAGCAGAAACAGCGGCGCTTACCGCTGGAGCCGCGATTCATGACCTCGGCTGGATGCGGCGCGTGGCCGTCCGCGGCTGCGACCGCTTTCGCTGGCTGAGTGGCATGGTCACCAATACGGTCAACGATCTTTTCCCAAACACAGGAGCGTGGAACCTTGTGCTGAATGCGCAGGGGCGGATCCAGGGCGACCTTACGGTGTGGCGGGGAGGCGAAGAACTTTCGCCGCAGCGCCGAAGTCCCTTGGGCGCCGGTCCTCAAAGCGGCGATCACCTTTTAGGAACGCCGTTTGCGGGGGAGTCCGGGCTGGAGCTGGAGATTGCGGCTGACCAGTTTGACAAGCTGCTGGCCCACCTCAACCGCTTCATCATCATGGACGACGTGGAGCTGGTTCCGCTGGGTGAAGAGCAGGTGGGCGAGACAGGCTCAGAGACAGCCATCGGCTTGACCGGTCCGTTAGCCGCCGAGGTGTTGGAACGCGTGGGCTTGCCCGTAATGAGTAGCCCCATGGCGGGAACCACCGTGGAATGGAACGGGTGGGACCTGAGGATCCTGCGCGTCTATGGTGTGCTGGCGACGCACTACGAATTTTGGCTGCCCTCGGCGGGGCTGCCAAAGCTGTGGTCGTGTCTGCGCACAGGTGGGGCCATCCCAGTGGGTTGCGCTTCTCTCGAGGCCTTTCGCATTACCGAGGGTATCCCGGTGTACGGTATCGACATCACCGAGCATGACCTGCCCCAGGAAACGGCGCAGATGCGAGCACTCCACTTCAGCAAGGGCTGCTACCTTGGCCAGGAGATTGTCGAGCGGATCCGTTCTCGCGGCAATGTGCACCGCCATTTGCGGCCACTGGAGTTGTCTGGGCCGGTGCCCGGCGCCGGCGCCGAACTGACCCTCGACGGCCAAACAGCCGCCGGCCAGATTACCAGTGCAGCGGAGATGCCGCTTCCGGGCGGGAAGCGTGCGTTTGCGCTGGGTATGATCCGATCAGAGGCGGAGGGGCAGAGCCAGACGTTCAACTACACTGCCGGGACAGCAACGGGAACGGCCAGTATTCTGGCCTCGCCGCCCAAGTTCGGCAAATAACCAATTCGAGGCCTCGGACGTTCCGGCGCATCGGGCGGGGACAACCGGTGTCGTAATGGAGCAAGTGGTGGCCAAGGTGAGAAGCTAAAAGCTATGAGCGATACGCCAAAATTCGAAGTGATTGATCGCCGCAAGATCAAGGCGGATGAAGAGAAGGAGACGCCGCAGACACCGGAGCAGAAGTCCACGTCCGCGACGGCTGAACCCAGGCCTGCTGAGCCCGCATCGACGGAGCCCGCACCGGGGCCGCGCCTGGTCGTGAATGAAGCGAAGCGCGAGGCAGAGCCGGCTCCTCCTCAGTCTACGGAAGAACAGCAGTTGGCTGACGCGCTGCCTCCTCCGCCAACCGCGGAAGAGAGCAAAGAGCAGAAAGCCGCGTACGACGCATCGGCGCAGCGGCTTGAAGACCTGATTCGCGCGCAGAATCCTGCCGCGGGCCCGTCGCCGCAAGTCGGATTCGATCACCTGGTGCAGCAGTTCTACGTGACCGCCATGCTGCAGATGGGCGCGGGCACGCAGGAGGGCCAGCGGCCGCGTCTGGACATCGTGGGTGCGCGCTCCACCATCGACCTGTTGGGAATTCTCGCCGAAAAAACTCGCGGCAACCTGACCAGCACCGAAGACCACGTGTTGCAGTCTGCTCTGTTTGAGGCGCGCATGGCCTTTCTGGAATTGACCAGCATGATGAGCATGCAACCGGTGCCGCCGCCTCCGCAGCCGGCGAAAAAGTGAGACGCAGCTTTCAAGCTCGGGGCTGGGAGCTGGAAGCCGGCAGCTAGAAGCTTTCGGATGGAAGGAACCCTCACATTCTTAGGCACGGGGACCTCGATGGGGGTTCCGACGCTGGGTTGCGGGTGTGCGGTTTGCAACTCGCCGGACCCGCACGACCGCAGGCTTCGGCCTTCAGTGCTGCTGCGCTGGCGCGAACCTGACGGCGGCGGCGCCGAGCGCGTTGTGGTGATTGACACCGGACCGGATTTCCGCGAGCAGGCGCTGCGCGAGCGCCTCACGCATGTGGATGCCGTGTTCTACACGCACGCCCACGCGGATCATATTCTCGGATTGGACGATCTGCGCCCGCTAAGCTTCATCGCCGCGCGGCGCGGCGGGCCCATCCCGCTCTACGCCGATGCGGAAGCGGCCGCGGTGCTCCGACACGTCTTCGAATACACCTTTTCGCCGCTGGCTACCTACCCAACGCGTGCGCGAGTGAAACTAGAGCCTCTTACCGACCGCAACACGGTGCACGGTGTGGAGTTTGTTCGCGTTCCGCTCATTCACGGCGAGCAGCAGATCGCAGGATTCCGCTTCGGAAATACCGCCTACATGACCGATGTAAGCGCGATTCCAGATGCCAGCTTTGCCTTGCTTGAAGGCGTCGAGGTGCTGGTGATCTCCGCGCTGCGCCATGCGCCCCACCCCAGCCACGCAACGTTGCAGCAGTCGCTTGCGTGGGCCAGGCGAATCGGCGCGCGGCAAACCTGGTTCACTCATATTGCGCACGATCTCGGCCACGAAGAGACCAACCGCGCCCTCGCGGAAAACACCAGGCTGGCTTACGACGGGCTGAGCGTGCCCGTGACCCTATGAGCCCTAATCCATCGAAAACCGCCCGCAGCCCAACACAGCACGACGGGCATGGGGCGGTTGTGTTTCATTCGCTCGAACAAGTTCCGCGTGGGTACGGGCCCGCAGTGGTAGCGGTGGGCAACTTTGATGGAGTCCATCTGGGGCACCAGGAAATTCTGCGCTCGGTAGTGGACGAGGCGCGAAAAACCGGGGCGCGCGCTGTGGCCATCACCTTCGATCCGCACCCGGAACGCTTCCTGCGCCCCTCGCGGGCCCCGCTGCTGCTGACGCCGATGCCTGAGCGGTTGCGGCTGCTCGCCACAACAGGAATCGATGCCGTGCTGGTGCTCCCATTCGACGCGGCGCTGGCCGCGCTTGCACCACGCGAATTTGCCGAGCGAATTCTGGTTTCCACTCTGAATGCAAAGAGCATTCACGAGGGGACGAGCTTCCGCTTTGGCCGCGGAGCGGCAGCCGGGGTTTCGGAGCTCGCTACCCTGGGCGCGGAGCTGGGATTCGTGGTCCGCGTGCACGAGGCCGTGCGCGTGCATGGCATGGAGGTTTCGAGCTCGGCGATACGTTCGCTTTTGACCGCGGGTGACGTGCGCCGCGCGCGATGGATGCTGGGGCGGCCCTTCGCTGTGCTGTCAACGCCGGCGCGGGGACGCGGCATCGGAACCCGCCTGCTGGTGCCAACCGTAAATCTGGCTCCCTACGACGGACTGCTGCCGGCCTTCGGCGTATACATCACACGGCTTCGCATCAGTGGCCGAGCATTCCGGGCGGTGACGAATGTGGGCAACCGGCCGACCTTCGGCGAGCCTTCGTTTGCGGTCGAGTCGCACATTCTGGATTTCGAGCCCGTCGATCTCACTGAGGACACGCCCATCGAACTTGAATTCCTGCTCCGCCTGCGTGGCGAGCAGACCTGGCCGACCCCCGAAGCGCTGAAGGCACAGATTTTCAAGGATGTGGCACGGGCGAAGAGGTACTTTCGATTGTGTGGCCGATAACCAACGGTGTCCTGCGCAACACCGGAAGTAACCTCATACGCAAAACCTGCCCACTCATCCGCTGCAGCCGGCGCTGCCGACAGACATGGGTAACCGCTGCACTCGCTCCGGTTGCGGTGCATTCACGGCGAAGTGAGAAATAGATCTGCGGCAAAGCTCCGCTGCGACCGCGCCGCAATTCAGCCGCACCACGCTCCGTCCCTGTGGAGAATCAGTGATTGACGCTGCATCAAACCGCGGCTAGACTCTCAGCAGGTATCTCCCCAATTGAAATCCCCAAAGTGAGTCATTCTCACCAGGCCCCCGCAGCACACTTGAGGTGATACGAGTCAACGTCACGCTGAGAGATCAGCGAGGGCAGTTCGACCTCTCTCAGACGCGACCAGGCGAACCTACAAAGTAGATCGATCTCGGGCAACGCCTTTGAAAGAGGTTCCACCTATGGATTCCCCAGTGACCCTCAACTTGAATAATCACTATCCCAGCCGGAGCCCCATCGGCGGCAACGGACACGCGCACGCTTTGTCAATCGCGGTCGTCGATCCGATTCTTGAGCGCCGCAATTCCGTCGTGAGTGTTCTGTGCGGCATGCGGACCAACTCACTGATACCGAAGGTGACGAATCTGCAGGAAGTGGCCAACTCAGGATTATTGCTGAGCCAGGGTTTCGACGTAGTTCTGCTCGCGGTGGACGGAGATCCGGAAGCTGCGTTGAAGACAATCGAGGCGTTGTCGCGCTCCGGTATCGTGACGCCCATGGCGTACTCACAGCACAGCAACGATGACCTGCTGATCCGCTGCATGCGCGCGGGCGTGAGGGAGTTTCTGATTTTTCCGTTCGCGGCGGGCGTCATTGAGGAAGCGATCGGCCGGACCCAGAGCCGCGGCCAACTCACTCCGGACACAAAGAAAGTGTCGGGCAAATCGTTTGTGTTTCTAGGCGCGAAGGGCGGCTCAGGCGTAACGACCGCTGCCTGCAACTTTGCCATTTCAATGGCGCAGGAGTCGCGGCGCAGCACCCTGCTCATCGACATGGATCTGCCGCTCGGAGATGCGGCGCTGACCCTCGGGCTCACCAGCGAGTTTTCAACGGTCGATGCGCTCAGAGATCCTGAACGGATCGACTCCATGTTTCTGCACCAGTTGTCGACGCAACACAGCTCTGGGTTATATGTCCTCGGCGCGCCGGGTAAGTTTTTGCGCACACATATCACCACGGAGGCGATCGACAAGCTGATCTCGGTTGCCAGCAAGACCTTCGAATATGTTGTTGTGGACGCCGGTTCCAGGTGGGATCTGGTGGGGACGCGGGTATTTGATTTCGTCTCGACGATTTATCTGGTGACGCAGGTGAGTATCGCCGAACTGCGCAACTCCAATCGCCTGATTACTGGCTGCCTCCAGGGCTATTCGCCAAAGCTTGAGATCGTATTGAACCGGTACAAATCGGAGATGTTCGGCATTGGGGCCGAAGAGATTGAAGATGCTCTTACGCGGCCCGCGGATTGGCGAATCCCGAATGACTATCCCGCAGTACGCGAGATGCAGAACACCGCCGTGCCGCTGGCGCTGAAGCAGTCGGGTATTCAGAAGGCGATCCTGGTGATGGCGAGGATTGCGTCAGGATTGCCAGCAGAACAACAGAAAAAGAGGTTCAGCCTCTTCGGAACCACGTAAGCGGATTGAGCACGGCGTCAGCGACTTGAGGTCAGCGCTGATTTGGGCGTGGGAGATTTCCGAGCCGCCTCATCGAGCGGAGCTGAGTCGTCATTGTCGCCGGGGAACTGCTCGTCGGGCTTGCCGGCGATGGCTGCACGCATGAAGTTGATCCAGATGGGAAGCGCCACGGCTGCGCCTGTTTCCTTTTTGCCGAGCGATTCGCGGCTGTCGTACCCCACCCACACACCGCAGGTCACAGAGGGCGAAAAGCCCATGAACCACGCGTCGGTAAAGTCGCTCGTGGTTCCGGTTTTGCCGCCCAGGGGATGGTCCAACTGCAATGCGGCCGCGCCGGTGCCGTGCTCCGTCACGTCGCGAAGCAGGGTCATCATGGTGCGCGCGGTTTGCTGGTCGATGACTTCATTCACCGCGGGCGTATCTTCCCACAGAGTGATGCCGTCGGCATTGGAAACTTTGCGGATCAGTCGCGGCGTAACGCGAACGCCGTCGTTGGGGAAGACGGAGTAAGAAGCTACCTGCTCCTGCAGCGTAATCTCCACTGCACCCAGAGCTATCGGCAGATAGGGCGGAATGGTAGATGTCACGCCGAACTTGTGCGCCATGTCAATCACGTCGCGGATGCCCACACGCGCGGCCAGCTTGAGCGCGGGAATGTTGCGCGACTCGGCGAAAGCGGCGGCGATGGTCATCGGGCCTTTGAAGTCATTCTCATAATCGTGAGGCACGTAGTCGCCGAAGCGTACCGGCCCATCGACGATGATGTCGGTTGGTTTCACACCGTCTTCAATAGCCGCGGTATACACATAAGGCTTGAAGCTCGAACCCACCTGGCGCTCAGCCTGCGTGGCGCGGTTGAAGACGGAGAGCGCATAGTCCCGGCCACCAACCATGGCCAACACGTCGCCGGTGGTGTTGTCGATGGCCATCAAGGCGCCTTGCGCGCCGGAGTCCTGCTCAAGCGAAGCGCGCCGCTCGCCGCCTTCGGTGGCCGCCGTCAGGTGCACATAGATGATGTCGCCGGGTTT
Source organism: uncultured Acidobacteriaceae bacterium (assembly GCA_963841095.1). Taxonomy (GTDB): domain Bacteria; phylum Acidobacteriota; class Terriglobia; order Terriglobales; family Acidobacteriaceae; genus Telmatobacter. The sequence continues at coordinate 76,878 of CAWJBE010000018.1, read as the reverse complement.
CGCTAACGCGTCGCCGTAACGCTGGCCCGTCCATTGCCAGTCGGCGGGCAGCAGCACAACCTGGGAGCCTGGCTCATCCGGCGGACCGATGCGCGCAAGGATTTCCAGCGGAAGCGAGCGTGTGACCACCGCATGAACGTAATCGCCGGGACCTGCTGTGACGGCCCAGTCGGGATGACGGTAGTCTTCGAGCGTTGCGCCGGAAGCAAAGATGTTTTCGAGATGTCCGCGCCATCCGTGGCGGCGCTCGTAGGCGGCCAGGCCGTCGAGCACAGCGCGATTGGCTGTCTGCTGCAGATCCAGATCGAGCGTAGTGTCTACTCGCAGTCCGGCCTCATCCACCTCTTCCGTGCCAAAGTGTTTTTCGAGTTCCTGCCGCACCTCCTCCTGGAACCATGGAGCAACCGCACCCACGGGCTGCGCGATGTGCAACCCGAGCGGCGCGGCACGCGCCTCATCTGCCTGCGCGCGGGTAATCACGCCGTCTGACTCCATTTCGCTCAGCACCAGGTTGCGGCGCCGCAGTGCGCGTTCAGGATTCAGCACCGGCGAAAACGCCACCGGCCCCTTGGGCAGTCCGGCCAGCAGAGCGGCTTCAGTCAGTGTCAGATCTTTGGCGTGCTTTGAAAAGAAATACTCTGAGGCGGCTTCAAAGCCGTACATGCCGCTTCCGAGATAAATCTGATTGCCGTAGAGCGTGAAGATCTGCTGCTTGGTGAAGGCGCGCTCAATCTGGATGGCCAGATACGCCTCCTGCACCTTGCGCATCACGGTGCGGTCAGACGAAAGAAAGAGATTGCGCGCCAGTTGCATGGTGAGCGTGGAAGCGCCCTGCGCGCGGCCGTGGCTGCGAATGTCGTGCCACGCGGCGCCGGCCACGCGGAAGACGTTAATGCCCCAGTGCGACTCAAAGTTTTTGTCTTCAATGGAGATCACAGCCTGGCGAAGAACCGGTGCGAAGCCGTCGTAGCCCACCACCTCGCGCCGCTGCAGCGCAAAAGAACCGATGACGCGCCCCTTCCGATCGTAAAGATCCGTGATGGTGGATGGGCGGTAGTGTTCCAGATCGGCTATCTGCGGCAGATTGACCGAGTAGACCAATGTAAGTCCGGCCAATGAGCCGGTAACCGCGGCCAGCACCAGCAGGATCGCAATGGCGGAGCGTCCCGCCAGTTTTCTACGGCCTCGTTGCGGGAGCGGTGGTTCCGTGGAACGGCGTGCACGCGCCGCGGAGCGTGGACGAAGCGTCTGATTGGATGTGGCAGCCAAGCGGATTCTGGCCTCAAAGGCACCTTTGCTGCGGCCAGCGTAGAGTGATGCCTCACTCTAAGGCTAGCACTTGAAAGAACAACAAAAACTGCGCCTGGAACAGCGCGCACCACAGCGTGCAAGAACGGGAGACAGCGCAAGTTCGGGAAAGCTAACGCAGAGATGCAGAAAGTCGATTAGCCGTTCTTTGCCTTCAACAACGAGAGCGCCTGGTTAAGCTGGTCGTCAACGTTCGATTGAGGCATGGGCTCGCCATCGTCTTCGGGTGAAGCAACCACCACGTTGGGCGTCACGGCGTCGTCCTGAATCTTCTTTCCGTCCGGTTCCTCATACTTGGCCACAGTCAACATGAGTGCGGCGCCATCAGGCAGGTCGATCGTACGTTGCACTGCGCCCTCGCCGAAGGTCCGATCGCCCACCACGTCACCGCGCTTCAGGTCCTCGATGGCTGCAGCGGTAAGCTCAGGCGCGCCGTAGGTGCCGTGATTCACCAGCACCGCTACCGGAGCGTCCGTAATGCACTGCGCAGGATCGGCAGTGAAAGTCTGAAGTGGAATCTTCTGGCCTTGCAGCGACGCAAGTGTGCCCTGCTTGATAAAGAGGTTCGCCAGCCGCAACCCCTGCTTGGGGTCATCGCCGGTGGTGTCACGAAGGTCCAGGAGAATCTTGCGTCCTTTGCCGGCAGCCTTGATCTTGGCGGCAATATCATCGACGCGGGCCGCGGTGAGAATCCCAGGCTTGAGGTAGAGGATGGATGCGTTCTCGTAAAACTGTTCGTCGAGCGGCGGCGGAGCAAGCACTGCGCGCGTGAACGTGATCTTATCGGGGTCGGGCTTGAATGGACGGACAACGGAAATCGTCACCGTGGTGCCGGGCTTGCCGGTGAGCATGAAACGGATCAAGGCAAGCGGCAGATCGTGCGTTGACTTGCCTTCGATGAGATCGATTACGTCGCCGTCGTGCATGTGTTCCTGGTCAGCGGGCGAACCGGGCAGCACGTTGACGATCGTGGCATAGCCAAAGCGCTTGGAGATGGTAAGCCCGACCTGCCCGTTGTCTGACGCCGGACGGTCCTTATACATCTTGTATTGCGCAGGAGTCAGATAGCTCGAATCGGGATCGAGAGAGTCCAGCAGGCCGTGGAGCGCGCCATCGGTCACCGCAGTGATGTTCGGCTCGGTCACGTAGTAGTTCTGAATCTTGCGCAGAACCTCGGCATAGACGCGCATCTGGTTGTATGCGCCGTCCTTTTCGTCGCCGGCATGAACGCCGATCCAGCCGAATTGGCCCAGGGTATAGCCCAGGCCAAGAACGATAAAGATCGAGATTGAAACCGTAAAGATTATGCGTTTGAAGATTCGGGACACACACACCACCGGGGCGGCCCTCAAAGGGGAAGCCAGCCACATACCTTATAGACGCAATGATACCCCAAGTGGCATTGCAGGGGCCCCTTCGGCCGTGCTGGGAAGTAGCAACGGTACTCGGATCGGGGACATATCTGACAGATTGGACCGGGGAAATGGTTGACACTGCCGGTCAGCCCGGCCGCGCCTCGAAAACGCCTCAACCACGCGCCAGGCGTCCGTCGAGCTCGGGCAGGTCCGCACCCTCAAAATCACACGGGCGGAAGAAGACGCAACTCAGCCTCCCCCTCCGCCCGGAGTTCCGTTCAATATTGTTGCTCTTGCCTGCGCAAGGATGCCCGCAATCTCGCCGGCTTACCCCTCCGCGCTCTCAATGCTCTCCACGTGGATCACCATGGCCTGCTGATCGAGCTGGCCAGTCACTTTCACTGCCTTGCCCTCAAACGGCTTGGCGCGCTCCGAGTCGTCCAGCTTGTACACTGCGCCTGACGAGTCGCGCAAAGCATACTGCCCGCCGCTCTTCACAACCGTTCCCGTAAAAGTTGTTGCCTGCGATTGATCCGGTTGCTGCTGCGGGGCCTGCTGCTGCGGCTGCGCTTGATCCGGTTGCTGCTGCGGTTCCTGTTGCTGCGGCTGCGCCTGTTCCTGCGCCTGGGCTGAAGGCGCGCCGAAGAATGGGCCGCCCCAGGCCAGCGCGAATGCCAGTGCCAGCGCGCTGAGTGCTGAGCCGTAAAGAAGGTCGTGCCTGATGGAACGCATAAGTCGTACCTCCGGGGATTGAATTTGCCGGGAGCTGAACTCTCCGCTCGGCCCCAGGTGCGCCATTGCCTGCAACCGGCGTTCCAAACCTCAAGCGATTGAGGGCGCAGCGAATCCGTCGCCGCTCATTTGCGCCGCGCGTAAGAACTGCCAGGCTCCAAGGTAAGAACTGCTCGTACCGGCAGAAAGGTAATCGTAGAAATGTCTCAGGCGTTCACAGCCGGCCGCACCCGCTTCGCCAGCGCCCACTTCAGCTCGTCAATTCCCTCGCCCGTCACTGCGGAGATGGCGTGGAACTCGAGCTTCCTGCGCTTGGCGTGCGCCGCCAGCTTCTTCAGCTTCTCAGGATTCGCGGCGTCAATCTTCGTCGCCACCACGATCATCGGCTTCTCCGCCAACGGATGCTCGTCACCGGCGCTGAAGCTTGCCAGCTCGTTGTTAATCACCCTGAAATCTTCCACCGGATCGGGCCTTCCCGACCCGTCCGACACATCCACCAGGTGCGCCAGCACGCGCGTTCGCTCAATGTGCCGCAGAAACTGCGTGCCCAGCCCCGAGCCGAGATGCGCACCCTCAATCAGCCCCGGCATATCCGCAACTACGAAGGATTCCTGATCCGGCTCCTCGCCCACCGTCACCACGCCCAGGTTCGGTTCCAGCGTGGTAAATGGATAATCGGCGATCTTGGGCCGCGCTGCGGAGATGCGCGCAATCAGCGTCGACTTGCCCGCGTTCGGAAAGCCCACCAACCCCACATCCGCCAGCAGTTTCAACTCCAGTCGATAGGCGCGCTCCTCGCCCGCTCGCCCCAGCTCGTGCTCACGCGGAGCCTGGTGCGTGCTCGTAGCAAAGTGCTGGTTGCCGCGCCCACCCCGTCCGCCCTTGGCGATCACGATGCGCTCGTCCGGCTCCTTGAAGTCGTGCACCAGCTCGCCCGTCTCCTGGTCGTAAAGTGACGTGCCCACCGGAACCTGCAGAGTAATGGACCGCCCGTCCAGCCCCGTGCAGTTCGACCCCATGCCGTGCTCACCGCGCTGCGCCTTGTGCTCCGGATTGTAGCGAAAGTGAATCAGCGTGTTGTGTCGCTGCGTTGATTCCATCACCACGTCGCCGCCCCGGCCGCCGTCGCCGCCCGAGGGTCCCCCGCGAGGCACAAACTTCTCCCGCCGGAAGGCCATGCACCCGTTTCCGCCGTCCCCGGCCTTCACACGAATTTTGGCTTCATCAATAAACATGGAAGCATGGTTCCAATCGGCAAATCAGGGCCATCGAATCGCGGCCACTAGCGCAGCCGGCTCCAGCGCAAAGCTCCGCACAGGCTTGTTCCCGCCTCAACCGCCGTCTCTTCAGTCTATCGGACCGTTCTGCCCCATCGGCCGGCTCCAATCCTGCCTTCGCCGCGGCAAACTGCCATCGGCGCCGCACGTCAACGCTCCGTCAAGACAGAAAAACACGCCATTGTGATGCGCATTACGTTTCGGTCGCACCCTCCTGGCATAGAATCGCTTGCAATCTTCTTTCAGACACATTCAGGCGAGCGAAGATCTCATCAGCTCATCCTCGCCCAACCGGATTCGCCTCCAGAGCGAAACGTTAGCGACACTTATCATTTCTCCCAGAGTCTGCCAAAGCAGAGTTGGCAATGGCAGAGGCAAGACGAAACTGGATCAACTGGCTCGCATCGGTCGCGCTGTGCGCCTGCGCTTGTGCGGCTGTCTTTGCGCAGTCACTCCCTCACAATCTCCCTCCGCCTCATTCCACCCAAATCCAATCTCCTCGCGCCGGCTCCCTTGCTGGCCGCCTTACCGATCTGCACTCGGCGCCACTCGGCGGCGTCTCCGTTATTCTGCGCAATCTGGCCACCGGCGCTGAGTCCCGCGCCACCACCGCGAAGAACGGCGCGTTTCACTTTGTCTCTCTGGAAGCCGGCAAATATGCCCTCGAAGCAAACGACCCGGCGCACGGCCATGGCCAGCTCGACGGGATTCTCGTCACCGGCGGCGCAGAAGCCCGCGTGCAAGCCGCCCTGCAGTTCGAGCCACTCTCCCCATCCCAAAACTCAGCGCCCGCGCATCTTCAGGCCGCAGCGGCGGCCACCGCTTCGCCCGCCGCATCCACCCTCGCCTTTTCCCAGTCGCCCACCGAGCTCGTTGCGCCACCCTCTTCGCCCAATCCCGCTATCTTCGTACCCAATCTCCCGCTCAGTGCGCATGCCCCGTCGCCCGCTATCTCGATCGCTACTGAGCCGCCGTTGTCCCCGCCGCTGACCGCCTCACGCGCCTCACTTCAAACGCAATCCGCCGCCGTACAGCTCGCACTCGTCGCCGCATTGCCGCACGCGCTCCCACTCGCTCCCGGACGATCCCCCGCCCTGGCTGCAAGCGCCTTGGCGGCAAGCAGTCTGCACGCAGCCATCGTTGACCTCTCACCTTTTGCACCTATTGCGGCCGCATCGCAGCGGCCCGATCCCGTCACGCCTGTCGTAACCACCACGCTCACCTCCGCGCAGTTGCAGGCATTGCCGATAAGCGGGCGACGCTGGCAAGAGTTTCTCCTTGACACCCCGTCTGCCACCACCGCCTCTTCCGGCTCATCCCAGGCTTCTTTCCGCGGCGCGCAGCAATCGGCCGAGATCACAGTCGACGGCGCCAACTCTCGCCTCGCCTTCGGCGCCACCGGCTCGAGCTCGCAGCATTCCGATCCTTCAAGCCAGGGCACGGATCTGCAAAGCGCGACCAGCCAATCCTGGACCGGTGGCCGCGGCCTCGGCGTGAGTGAAGCTGCCATCCGCGAGGTCACGAGCGCAGCCGGCAATGTCGAAGCCGACGGCATGCGCTCCTCCAGCGGACGCACAACTATCCGCACCGAGAGCGGCGGGAACTCGCTCCATGGTCAGGGCTTTCTTTTTGATCGACAGAACACCTGGGGCGCCCGGAATCCCTTCACGCAGTGGCTGCAAAACGCCGGCTCCGCCACATCGCCCAACTTCACTGCACCGCCCTACACTCCGCCGGATCACGAAATCGTCTGGGGGCTCGGCATGGGCAGCCGCATCCGTCACGACAAGCTCTTCTGGTTTGCCGCGCTCGATGGCTACCACCGCAACGATCCCGGCCTCTCCACAGTGAAAGACCCCGCCGAGTTCTTCAATCTGCCCGAACCAACCAGCGCGCCGGTTACGTTGTTAAGCGCACAGCTCGGCGAAAGCCAGAATCAGGCCTACAACGACTACCTCGGCGTCGCCTCATCCGGCTATGCGCCCGCTGGCCTCGAGCAACTCGCCGCGCTCCTCGGTCCCGCTCCGCGTACTGCCGCGCAATGGGTAGGCTTCGGCCGCATCGATTGGCAAGCGGCCGAGCGCCACCACTTCACGCTTGAAGGAATTGGCGCATCATGGAGCGCAACCGGCGGCGGGCTCACTCGCGTCTCTGAGACTTACGGCAATCACAGCTTCGGCTCCAGCCAGGCCAGCCAGCAGTGGCTCCTCGCCCGTTGGGAGGCCTATCTCACGCCGAATCTTCTCGCCGTCACTCAGGGCTCCGCGGGCCGCACCATCCTCAGAGCGCCTCCCACCACGCCTTCCTCCTTTGAGCAGTCGTTTCTCCAAGGCAACTTCTGGAGCCAGTTACCGCAAATCGTCGTCGACTCGCGTTACGGCTTCACCATCGGCAATCCTTCGCGCTTCGGTCAGGGCAGCTACCCTGACGAGCGCCTCTATCACGGCCAGCAGATGCTCGACTGGGTCCACAATCATCTGCTCATCAGGGCCGGCTTCGAGCTTGACCACAATGCGGATGCAACCAGCCTCCTCCGCAACCAGACCGGCACTTACCATTACTCCAATGTCGCCAGCTTCATCTCTGACGCGCTGGCTTTTCAGAAGTTCGGATTCGCCGACGCCCTCGACCCGCGCAATCCTCACAACTGCGGCGTCACAGACACCAAGTTCGGCAGCCAGCCCTGCTATTCCTATTACTCGCAAACCATGGGCCCCACCAACTGGAATCTCAGCACCAATGACTGGGCCGGCTACGCGACCGCCCAGTGGCAGCCCGCCAAGCTCATCGTCTTCTCCACCGGCCTTCGCTGGGAGCGCGAACAGTTGCCGCCGCCTATCGCTCTGCTCACCAATCCTGCGATCCCGCTCACGCAAAATCTGCCATCGCTTGGCAACAACTGGGGCCCTCGAGTCAGCATCGCCATCGGCGCCCCGCGCAACCACTGGCCTGTTCTCCGCCTCGGTTATGGCATCTACTACGGCCGCGCTGCAGAATGCGACCATCGAAACCGCACTCAGCCAAACCGGCTCGCTCCACGGCGATCTCAGCTTCTTCATGCGCCCATCAGACGACTGCCAGTTCTGCGCCGGCGGTTCGCCACCCTTTCCCTACGTCTTTGCCGGCCAGCCTTCCAGCGTGGTCAAACCCGGAGCCGTCGAATTCGCGCCCAACTTCCGCAACCCTGAAATCCATCAGGCCGTCGCCGCCATCGAGCAGCCGCTTCCGGCCGGCATAGAGCTCACCGCAAGCGCAATGCTCAGCCTTGGCCGCCGCCTGCCCATCTCCGTCGACACCAACTTCGATCCCGCCTTCAATCCCGCCACCATCACTTACAACGTCAAAGACCCCACCGGTAAGGGTCCGATCAAATCAGCGCAAATCACCGTCCCCTTCTACGCTTCGTGGCCCTCCGCCATATCGCCGACTGGAACAGCCGGCCGTCTCAACTCCAACTACCAGCAGATCGCCGAAATCACCAGCCGCGCCAACTCCACCTACGAAGCCGCGGTCATATCCGTCGCGCGCAACGGCCGTCGCGGTCTGAGCCTGCATGCTCACTACACCTACGCGCACGCCATGGATTGGAATCCCAACGAGACCACGCTCGTAGCTGGCAGCGATGTGCTCGATCCCGCCAATTTCACACAGGAGTACGGCACAAGCAATCTCGATGTACGCCACTCGGCCGCCGTCGATGGCCATCGTTCAGCCGACCTGGAAGCTGCGTAACTTCTCCGGCCGCATCGCCAATGGCTGGATGCTCTCCGGCATCGGCCAGTTCCGCAGCGGCCTGCCTTACACCATGCGTACTTCCGGCTCGCTGCCAGAGGAGTTCACTGTCATCGGGCGCTGCCATCGCCGGTCTCGGCCCTGGCATGAACGGCTCCGGCGGCGACAATCGTGTTTACGGCGTTGGCCGCAACACCTTCCGGTATCCCGATACATGGAAAGCCGACCTCCGCCTCGCCAAGCATTTCGATCTCGGCGAATCGCGTCAACTCGAAGTCCTCGCCGAGAGCTTCAATCTCTTCAATCACTCAAACGTTACCGGGCTTGAAACCACCGGCTACTCCATTCAGAGCAGCGGCGCGTCAGGCACACTCCCTACGCTTTGCTATCTCACCATCAATACCAACGGCTACGCCAGTTGCGGAACCACCACCACATCCGGCCAGGGAACTCCGCTTCCCGCCTTCGGTCAGCCGCTCAATATCAACGCCACCGACTTTTTCCGCGAGCGCCAGATCGAGCTCGGTGTGCGCATGAGGTTTTAGCGTCTTCCTGCGCAATCCCACGCCGGCCCGCTCTCGGCGCGCCACTGATTGAGCCGTTCACGACTCCGGGTGCCCGCAGCCGCCTCGCCGTCCTACAATCATCCGGAGTCATATTTCTCTTCCCATTGGAGACTTAAATGGAAGCCCGTTCATTTTGCCTGCGCGCGCCTCGCACCCATCGCCATCTTGCCATCGCACTCGCTGCCCTGCTTGCTTTTGTCTCATCGTCGGCTGTAGCAAATGCGCAGCAAAAGAAAGCGCACGTCGCGTCTCCCGGCGACACCATTACCACCCCCGGCCCACTCGCGCACAATCTCTCGCCCAAGCTCGACCGCCGCGATCTTTCCAAAGCCATGAAGCTCGTTGCCGACTGGCAACTCAACCGCATGCCCTCCGAGCCGCAGGTCGATTGGACCTGGGCCGCACTCTATGACGGATTCATGGGCGTTCCCGACAAGGTGGCCGGTGACAAATACAAGCGGGCCATGCTGCACATCGCCGACGATCTCAACTGGCAGCCCGGCCCACGCGTCATGCATGCCGATGATCAGGCCGTCGGCCAGATGTATATGGAGCAATACTTCATCCACAAAGATCCCAAAATGATGGACCCCATGCGCGCGCGCCTCGATGCGGAGATTGCCGCCCCAGAGTCACAATATGCCGGCACGCTGCCGGCGCACTGGGACAACGCCCGTTTTCCCAACATGCCTCTCTGGTGGTGGTGCGACGCGCTCTTCATGGCCCCGCCTGTCTACGCCGACATGGCCGCCGCCACCGGCGACAAGAAATATCTCGACTTCATGGATCACGAGTGGGACACGACCTCCGCCCTGCTCTACGACCCCTCCAAACATCTCTATTTCCGCGATGCAACGTTCCTTGACAAGCACGAGAAAAACGGTGAACCGCTCTTCTGGTCCCGCGGCAACGGATGGGTCATGGGCGGCATCGTGCGCGTGCTTCAAAGACTGCCCGCCGACTCTCCACTCCGTCCCAAGTTCGTCGCGCGACTCAAAGAGATGTCGGCAGAGATGATCTCTATCCAGGGCAAAGACGGCCTCTGGCGTCCCGGCCTTCTCGATGCCGATTCTTATCCGCTGCCTGAAATCTCCGGCAGTGGTTTCATCACTTACGCCATGGCCTATGGCGTTAACGAGGGCATCCTCGACCGCGCCACCTATTGGCCCGCTGTCCAAAAAGCTTGGGCGGGAATGGTCACCCACGTCTATGCCGATGGCCGCCTCGGCTGCATTCAGCCCGTCGGCGCCGCGCCCGGAGACTACGGCGAAACATCGAGCTATGTCTATGGTGTGGGAGCCTACCTTCTCGCAGGCTCTGAAATCTACCGCGGCGTCAAATAGCTTCGGAGCGCCATCGAGTAGAAGCCTGTTCAAGCTCCGGCGTCAAAAACCTTGATCTTTGACCGCTCGTTTCTGCACCGGGAAAGGGTGCCCCAGGTCTCGATTTTGAGACCTGGGATACGGCGACGTTTCAAGCTAAGATTCACGCGGTCAGGGATGCGTCTGCGCGGGCGCGGCACGCTTCCGCCCCTCTCCGCGCCCGCGAAATCGGCCTCGCAGCAGGCACTGGTACCTGCCTGTCCGGCTATTCTCCGTTCCATGTATCATGATTCCGCCGTGCAAACGGCTGCGAGGGAACTATGAAGAAACTGCTCTGTCTATGCGCTGCTCTGGCCATGACGCTCACCGCCGCAACCGCACTGGCTGCCGACGTAACCGGCGCCTGGTCCGCGGAGATGAAAACCCCCGACGGCAACAGCTTTCCACTCACCTTCACCTTCAAGCAGGACGCTGACAAGCTGACCGGCTCGGTGCAGGGGCCACAGGGCGATCCCATCGAGATCTCCAACGGCAAAGTCGATGGCGACAATCTCACCTTTGATGTGTCATTCAACGGCATGACCATCCACCACATCTGCACGGTGAATGGCGATGAGATCAAGATGACCACGAAGTCCGATTCCGGAGACTTCCCCGGCATGGAGATGACGCTGAAGCGCGTTCCAGCTACGCCGCCCGCAACCCCGGCGCAGCCCGCCGCTCCGACCGCTCCACCAGCCCCCGCTACACCACCCTCGGCCCAATAATTCTCGCTGGCGGCAAGGTGCGCGGAAGTGAAGAGGCCGCCTGGTCGTTGACCGCTCCGCCTTGTAACAAAATGGGTGCCCCACCCTCGCGGCGCTCTTGTTCTTGCCGCTAGGGTGGGAACTCGCCAACGCCATCGCCGTCACCAACCCAGGGTGCCCCAGGTCTCGCTTTTGAGACCTGGGACTGATCATCGCCGAACTCGAAATCGCTCGGCCCGGAGTCTAAACTTCCGTTCTTTCGTCTTGTTCGGCCTCCGCCGCAAGAGCCAACCCCTCTTCTTCGCCCGCCGCCGCATCCAGCAAATTGCGCGGCAATGACTTGCCGGTTCTGATGCCCAGTTGTTTGAGCATCTCCACCTGCCGCACCAGGTTCCCTCGACCCTCACTCAGCTTTTTCATCGCCGTGCTGTAACTCTGATCGGCGGCGCGCAGGCTTTTTCCAACCGCCTCAAGATCGCTCACGAAGCCCACAAATTTGTCGTAGAGCTCGGTCCCGCGATTCATCACGTCCTGTACGCTGCGCGCCTGTACTTCCTGCTGCCATAGAACATTCACAATGCGGATGATGTAGAGCAATGTCGTCGGCCCAACCAGCAGAATTCCCTGCTTATACGCATCGGCCCAGAGTTCGGCGTCATTCTGCAGCGCAATCAGAAATGCCGGCTCAATGGGTACAAACATCACCACAAAATCCGGTGTTTCGATGCCCGGCAAGCGATGGTAGCCCGCCTTGTTCAATCCGGAAACATGCCCACGCACGCTTGCCAGGTGCAGCTTGAGCGCGGCGTTGCGAGCACTATCGTCGGCAGCATTCGCGAAATCGCTGTATGCCGTGAGCGAGACCTTTGAATCGATCACCAGATTGCGCCCGCCCGGCAGGAAGACAATTACATCGGTCCGCGCTGATTTCGTTCTTCCGCCGTCCTCACTTTCGAGGCCTGTAAAACTCTGCTGAAAACTGTACTGCTCTCCCTCGCGGAGCCCCGCCTTTTCCAGCAGATCGCGCAGAGATAAATTCGCCCCAATCCCCCTGTGCCTTCGACGAACCGCGCAGCGCCGTCGTCAGGTTGCGCGCCTCCTCAGTCAGTTGCTGGTTCAATCCGCCTAGCGTCCCAATCAGCGTCTCCAGCTTGGTCACGCCGGTCTTCGAATCTGTCTGCGCCTCCTCAACTTTCTTGCGGAACTCCTCAATCTTCGTTTTCAGTGGTTCCAGCAGCGCGCCCACTTGCGTCTGGCTCGCCTCGGAAAACGTCTTTGACTTTGCCTCCAGAACTTCCGTCGCCAGCGTCTGAAATTGATCGGAAAGAGTCTTCTTCGCCGTCTCCAGCAACGCTAGCTTCTCCGCAAGGTTCTGGCGCTCGTTGCGCAATTCCGCCTCGAGCCCGCTCACGCGCGCCGCCAAATTACGTTCGGACTCTGACTTCCCCTGCAACTCCTCGCGCAGTCTCGCGGCGTTCTTTTCGCGCTCCGCGGCCAGCGCTTCAAATGCTGCGTTTTGCGCTTTGGCCGATGTGCTGCGCAGCCAATATCCCAGCAGGATTCCCGCGACCGCCGCTACTGCTCCCACAACCCAGATCAGCATCGTTTTCTTCCTTGTGTTGTCAACAATGGGGACATCAGTTCGCGGTAGGTTGGCGATTTATGTTGTCCACGACGGTGACCCTCGATTGGACTTTGGCGTTCTGAAGCCGCAGCCCTAATTGCTCCCGCACCGCGGTGGATATTGAAGAAGGAAGGTTATCGACATCCACTCCGTATTGCTTTTCCCGGGCCGCCTCCGCATCGTCAACCGGACGCCACATCAACTTGATATCGTATCCACCGGTGAGGTGCGTTGCGTCCACTACGGGCCTTCCGAGTGCCTCTCCCAGAGCCCCGGAAAATTCTGACATCGACATATTCGTGCCACCAATCAGTGTAGGTCCGGAGCTCATCCCCTGGCCTTGCATTCGTTCCAGCAGACTCGCAGGCTTGAGCAAGACCTTCTTATCGGTAACCAACTCATAGCCGGGCACGGTCCGGAGCTCTTCATGCCATTTCAATCCAAATCGCTCGATCAGGAGCGCTTTCATCATTTCGGGTAAAGGTTCTTGGCCGGCCGGTTTGCCGGCAGGCAGTTTTGCAACGAGGTCAAACCTGGATGTATCGAGCCACGGGGGTGCCATCAAAGCATAATCCCTGACGGACAGCCCCAACTTTACCCACTGCTTTAAGGGCACATTCACCATCCGATACAGCCCCCCGGTTACACCGGTCCACGAATCAAATTCTAGTCGTGGGGTGCTCGGCTTGATGGCGGCCACTTCAAACTGCAAAGGCTTTGCCTGTTGCGGCTGTTGCGCGGTCGAGATGCTCGCCGAGAGGGCCACGCCCGCCGCGATGAACGCAACAAGACTCCGTAGCTCAATTTGCTTCATCATTCGGCTTATCCAACAATTTCCTCTTCGCCAAATATACGCCACCAATCGATGCAATCACCGCCCGGCTCCACGACCTTTCCGATCCCCAACAGCTGATCCCCAATCGCTCCTCCCTCTTCCCAACTCCCCGTTCCCTATTCCCTGTTTTTCCCGGCCTTTACACCCCCCGGCCCTACCGGTAGACTTGAAGTTTCGGGGCCAGCGCATCTTTTCTCGGCGCGGTGGTTGTCATTCCCTGCCGCGGGCCGGTATGGTAGGTTCGCGGGAGCGTTTGTTCCAGTCCCCGGAGAGTTTCATTGAATTCCTAATCACATGAGGAGATGCACGCATGGCTGTTGAAGAAAAGGTTAAGCAGATCATCGTCGAGCAATTGCAGGTGGACGAGGCCGAAGTCACCCCGGGCGCCAGCTTCCAGGAGGATCTCGGCGCAGACTCGCTCGACGTGGTCGAACTGGTGATGCAGTTCGAGGAAGCGTTCGACATGGAGATTCCCGACGAAGACGCCGAGAAGATCAAGACCGTGAAAGACGCCATCGACTACATCGAGAAGAACGCGAAAGGCGGCAAGTAAGCATTGACTCAGGCACCAGCCCAGGCTCCGTCCCAAGTGTCGGCGCGCAGAGTTGTCATCACCGGCGTCGGACTGCTGTGCGGGGTCGGCAACACCGCACCCGAAGTTTGGCAGCAGTTATTGGTCGGCGCCAGCGGCATGGCTCCCATTCGCGCCTTTGACACCACCGGCTTTCCGGTCACCTTCGCCGCTGAAGTCAAAAACTTTGACCACCTCCAGTTTGTCGACAAGAAAGAAGCGCGCAAGATGGGGCGCTTCATTCACTACGCCTTCGCCGCTACGCAGGAAGCAATGCAGCAGTCTGGCCTGCAGATCACCCAGGACGTCGGTGATCGCACAGGCGTCTTCATCGGCTCCGGCATCGGCGGATTCGAAGTCATCGAGCGCGAGCACAACAACCTGCTCCAGGGCGGCCCGCGCAAAATGTCGCCCTTCTTCATTCCCGCCGCCATCGTGAACATGGCCGCCGGGCAAATCAGTATCCGCTACGGCGCGCGCGGCCCCATCTCCGCCACTGCCACGGCCTGCGCCACCAGCGCCAACTCCATCGGCGACTCCGTGCGCATGATCCTGCACGGCGATGCCGACGTCATGATCGCCGGCGGCGCCGAAGCCGCAGTCACCTCCATGTCCGTAGGCGGATTCGCCGCCATGCGCGCCCTCTCCACGCGCAATGACGATCCCACCCACGCCAGCCGCCCTTTCGACAAAGATCGCGACGGCTTCGTCATCGGCGAGGGCGCCGGCATCCTCATCCTCGAAGAGCTGGAGTTCGCAAAGGCGCGTGGCGCAAAGATTCTCGCTGAAGTCATCGGCTACGGCATGAGTGCCGACGCGTACCACATGACCGGCATTGCGCCTGAGGGCCTGGGGGCGCAGCGCAGCATGAGAGCCGCCCTCAAAGACGCCGGCATCCGCCCTGAAGAAGTTGGCTACATCAATGCCCATGCCACATCCACCCCGGCCGGCGATGGTAACGAGTCAATGGCCATCGAGAAAGTCTTCGGCGAGCACGCCCTCAGCCATAAGCTCAAGATCAGCGGCACCAAGTCGATGACCGGTCATCTGCTCGGCGGCGCAGGCGGACTCGAGGCCGGCATCACTGTGCTGGCATTGGTCAACCAGCAACTCCCGCCCACCATGAATCTCGAGAATCCCGATGCCGATTGCCGCTTGGACTACGTGCCCAATAAACCCATTGCGCACTCGTTCGATATTGGTCTCTCGAATTCCTTCGGCTTTGGCGGCATCAACGCCACGCTCATCATGCGGCGCTGGACCGACTAAAACCTCAACATCGCGGGTGCCCCATGTCTCGATGTTG
Organism: uncultured Acidobacteriaceae bacterium; assembly: GCA_963841095.1. Taxonomy (GTDB): domain Bacteria; phylum Acidobacteriota; class Terriglobia; order Terriglobales; family Acidobacteriaceae; genus Telmatobacter. The sequence continues at coordinate 61,504 of CAWJBE010000018.1, read as the reverse complement.
AGACATGGGATGGCAATCGCTTGTTCTGCATTCATGCCATCGGTCAACACTTCATTCGCCCCCACCTACCGCACCACCGGCGAAGCTCCGTTCAAAAACCCCGGATCCATCTGAGCAATGTCCGCGCGATAACTCACCGTATTTGCCGTTGGAAATGTCGCCGGCGCTTTCTGCGTCACGCGTCCCGTCGCCGCCCACTCCGTGCCACGCTGAAACGTCGTGATAAACCCAACGCAGCTCAACGCAAACACGTCGTGCCCCAGCGTTGTGTGAAACACTCTTCCCTTTCCGTACCGCACCACCATCAATATCGGCTCGTCGCGCCCCGTTCCCTTGTTCTTCGGGTCAGAGTGCGCGGTTGCCAGCACCGTCATGTCTTTGCCTGGTCCGCGCATCCCGCCATAAAGCTCGTCATTCGCGTGCATCCAAACCGGCGGCAATCCCTTCATAATCGGATGCCCCGGCTCTCGCGTCGTCACCTGGAACGGCAGCCGCGCTCCATGCTGTCCCGCCGCTCCCGGCGAATCGTCCGAAACCACCTTCCCATCCTTCCAATACCAATACGGCCCCGCCTGCTCGCTGCGATGTCTCCATCCGCCAATGCCGGTCATCAGGTTGTACGCCTTCCAATCGGGAAACGCATTGTCCGCAGCGTGCACCACAACCAGCCCTCCGCCGCCCGCAACAAACTGCTCGAACTGCGCGCGAAGCTCCGCCGGCCAATCCGGCCCGTCGTAGCTCATCACGATCGCCTTGTACCGGCTCAGCTCCGGCTTGAAGTTGCTGAAGTCCCCATCGGACGGCGGCGCGGTAATCACCGTCACTTCAAACAGCCCGGTCTCTTCCAACTCTTTCTTCAGCACCGGAGTCGTCAATCTCCAGTTGTGGTAGACGCCGCCGCTCTCGCCGTCCACAATCGCCACGCGAATCAGACTTCGATCCGCGCCGCAAGCCGCTCGCACGCTCAGCAAAACACACGTCAAAAGAACCCAGCCAATTCGTCGCATTTGCCATCCCCAATTCGTTCCGAATCTGAAGCATACTCCCGCCCCAGAGGCGAGCGGCAATTCCTGCGGCGCTCCCCGTGCTCCCCAAAAGGTCATCCTCCGCAGGTTACCGCCTCCGCGTTGAACCCCCATAGGTGGGATTTCCGGCTGCTTGCTTGAACGTTACCCTCGGGATGTACCGCGTGCTGGATGCGGCTTCTTCACCCTGCAATGCAGAGTCTGAGGCTCCGAACAATCTGCCGCGCGAGTGATTTTACGCTTCTCTTTTTTGAGACGGCGTTTGCGATTTTTGTGGGGCCACGGCCCCTTTTGATTGCCCAGATCGAGAAGGTTGAAGTTGATTAAAGATGCAGCCTCTCACATTCGACTTTCCCCAAATCTGCGTGCGGCCGCGGCGTGGTGCCTGGCGCCACGCCCCAGGGCCGTCTGGGCATTTGTTGCTGGGGGGCAGCAATGAAGATCATCGGAATTAGCGGGCTCGAAAACTCAGTGCCGTTCAAGCGGGCCCATTGGCCCGGCCTTGATGAGCGCGAGTACCGCATCGCCCACGGCATGGACGCAGCCGCTGCCTTGGTTGTCGACGGCAAGCTCGTCGCCGCCGCTGCGCAGGAGCGCTTCACCGGCAAAAAGCATACCGGCGAATTCCCCATTGACGCCATCCAGTCTTGCCTCTCCCAGGCGGGCGTCTCCATCCACGAAATCGACGAAATTGCGCACGGCTTCGATTACGCTCCCTATCGCGATCTCTACGCCGGCGACGTAGTCTCTGCCGATCTCTTCAATAAGGTGTTCTCTCGCGACGCCCTGCTCGCTCAGATACGCCGCGAGTTGCCCTCCTTCCCGGTCCGGAACGTTCACCATGTAGGTCACCATCTGGCGCACGCCGCCAGCGCGGCCTTCACCTCCGGATGGGACGAGTGCCTCGTCGTTGTCAACGACGCAATGGGCGAAACCGATAGCATCAGTGTCTACAAATTTCGTAACGGTGAGTTCGAAAAGATTCACGCTGTGAGCGCAAGCGATTCCATCGGCGTCCTCTACTCGCTCGTTACTCTCCATCTCGGATTCGATCTCAACTCCGATGAATACAAGATCATGGACCTCGCGCCCTACGGCGATCCCGCGCGATTCCGCAAGTTCTTTCAGGATTCCGTGGAGCTCTGGCCCGAAGGCTCCATTCGCATTCCCATGCTTAGGCTCAATCGTAGCTGCGAAGGCAGCGGAAACTACGCCGCTTCGCGCAACTGGCTTGATCGGCGCCTCATCCCGCATCGCAGCCACGGTGAGTCCATCAACTCCGATCATGAAGATGTAGCTGCCGCATTGCAGGAGTGCCTCGAGCATGCGGTTACCCACATCTGCGAGCACTTCGGCAAAGAGACCGGTTTGCGCCGCCTGGCCCTGGCCGGCCGTGTTGCGCTCAATTGCGCGTCGAATGGCAACCTCAGCCGTTCTCAACTCTTCGACGAAGTCTACGTGCAACCCGCGGCGGGTGACGACGGCGTCGCTCTCGGCGCTGCTCTCTATCGCGCATCGCTCTCGCTAAACATCCCCAATGTGCGTTTCCCTGTCCCACTCTTCGGCCCGCGCTACTCCGCAAGCGAAATTGAGTCCATGCTCTACCGCTGCAACGGCAGGCTGCAATGGCGTCGCTGCGCTTCGCTCGAAGAAACCTGTGCCACCGCCGCGAGGCTCATCGCTGAAGGGTGCGTCGTCGCGTGGTCGCGCGGCCGCATGGAGTATGGTCCTCACGCGCTTGGCAATCGCAGCATTCTCGCCGATCCGGGAAATCCCGAAATGCGCGATCGCATCAACGCGTTCGTCAAAAAGCGCGAGGCCTTTCGCCCTTTCGCAGCCGCCTGCTCACTTGAAGAAGCGCATCGATGGTTCGAAGTCGCTCCCGGAGCCGAATTCCCCTACATGACCAGCGTCGTCAGCGTCCGTCCCGAAATGCGCAATCTGCTTCCCGCCATCACCCATGTCAACGGCTCCGCTCGCCTGCAAACCGTCAGCGCAAACGGCAATCCCGATTTTCATGCGCTCCTGCTCGCCGTGGGCCGCACCACTGGCCGCGAAATGGTGCTCAACACCAGCTTCACTGTCAACGCGCAACCCATCGTCAATACACCGGAAGAAGCCATCACAACTTTTCTGGGCAGCGGCATCGAGCACCTGTTCCTTGAAAACTTCCACGTTACCCGCGCATCAACTTAAATGAAGATGGACTTGAGGCCCCCCGCGGCGCTCCATCCACCGCCGCCTACAACGGAAATCGTTCCCGCACCAGATTCAGCGCTTCCTCCGTCGTCGCAATCGTTCCTTCCAACTGCGCATCTTCGGCCGCGCGCAGCATCTCGCGGAATCCCGCCCCCGGCTTATACCCCGCCGTAATCAATTCCCTGCCCGTGATCAACGGCTGCGGCCTCACTTCCTCTTCGGGTGTCGCCTTCAAACGCTCGCGCACAAACTCCCAATTCTCCAGGTAGCCGCTGCCGGCCACGCAATCCATGCGGTGCAGCGCCAGGTGCTCTTCAAACCGTTCCAGCCGGAAAAATCGCTTCAGTGTTGACTCCTTCATCCGCTGCGCATCCATAAACCGCATATGATTTTCAATCAGCGCCAGCACCTGCCGTGTCTCTTCATTCGAGAAGCGGAACCGCCGGCAAATCTCCGCGCCCATCGCCAGGCCAATCTCCACATGTCCGTCAAAGCGAATCCGGTCCGGCGCGCGCCGGAACGTCGGCGGCTTGCCCACATCGTGCAGCAGCGCGCCCCACGCCAGCGTCATACTGCATCCCTGCTCCAGTTGCTCCAGCAGCATCAGCGTGTGCACCCACACGTCGCCTTCTGGGTGAAACTGCGCCGGTTGCTCCACGCCCTTCATCCGCGCCACCTCCGGCAGCACCTCGTTCAGCAATCCCGTTTCGTCCAGCAGCTCGAAGGCGCGCCTTGCATGGCCCTCCGTCAGCATCCTCGTCAGCTCATCGCGCACTCGCTCCCGGCTCACAATATTGATCCGTGAAGCCAGCGCCCGCATCGCCCGCTGCGTCTCCGCTTCCAGCTCAAACCCGAACCGTGCCGCAAACCGTACACCCCGCAGCATGCGCAAATGATCTTCTTCAAATCGCTGCTCAGGCAGCCCAATCGCTCGCACCACCCCCGCATCCAGGTCCGCGAGCCCGCCCATGTAGTCGATCACCGCCCCGCGCAGGTTCTCCTGGTTAACCAATAAAGGATTGTCATCCTGAGCGCGAAAATTCTGGCTGTCATCCTGAGCGGAGCCGTCCGCCCCGGCGGATGGCGCAGTCGAAGGACCTGCATTTGTTCTCTCTCGACGAACTCGTGACGCCCAATTGTCCTCCCGCAGCGGATCCAGCAGCAGCCCGTTGATCGTAAAATCCCGTCGCTGCACATCCTCCTCGCCAGTCTTCGTATACCGCACCGCATCGGGATGCCGCCCATCCGAGTACGCCAGATCCGACCGGAACGTCGCCACCTCAGTCACGAATCCCGCGCCTTCTCTCTCCGGCGAAACCAACACCACGCCAAAATGCGCGCCCACCGCAAACGTCCGCGGAAACATCTCCAGCACCACCTCAGGAGTCGCGCTCGTCGCCACGTCGTAGTCCGCCGGCTTACGCCCCAGCAGCAAATCGCGCACGCATCCGCCCGCGAGATACGCTTCATACCCCGCGCCGCGCAACGCGGCAACAATCCGCAACGCCGCTCCGAACTGTTCCGTTTCCGCCATCGCCGATGCTTCTATTCTCACCCGTCCCTCCGCGAGTGCGAAAAAAACGGGCTGTTAACCCGATGACTTGCTTCCTCGCTCCATCCATGCAGCCCACTAAACTAGAGTCATGCCCGGCTCCGGCCTCATCCTCGGCATTGAAACCTCCTGCGACGAGACCGCTGCGGCCATCGTCGAGCGCGGCGCACGCACTCGTTCCTCCGTCGTGGCCTCGCAGATCGCCACCCACGCCCGCTACGGCGGCGTCGTCCCCGAGTTGGCCAGCCGCGAACATCTCCGCGCCATCGTTCCCGTCGTCCGCGCCGCCCTCGCCGAAGCCAACCTCACTCTCGCCGACCTGGACGCCATCGCCGTCACCTCCGGGCCCGGCCTGGCTGGAGCGCTCCTCGTTGGCCTCACCTACGCCAAGGCCCTCGCCTTCGCCAACAACCTCCCGCTCATCGCCGTCAACCACCTCGAAGGCCACATCCACGCCGTCCTTCTCAACGAACGCGAGTCAGAAAAACACGGGGTTGCCCTATCCTTCCCTGAATCCGTGTTCGCGGATTCAGAAAGGGTGGGCGCGCACAGAGTCGATTCTGGTCGCGACGAAATCCTTCGGAAGCGGCAAGAAGTGTCAGGGCACGACTTCAGTCGTGCCGCTGACGCGCCAGAAAAAGTGGCGGCTTTAGCCCCTGAGGCTAAGCCGGCTGCCGAACCAGTGGGTGCCCCAGGTCTCGATTCTGAGACCTGGGATAGCGCAAGCCTCAACACCAGCTCAGCCCTGGCCCTCGTCGTCTCCGGCGGACACACCCACCTCTATCTCGCGCGCCCCGCAAACGACGCATGGCATTACTCCCTCATCGGCCGCACCGTCGACGACGCCGCCGGCGAGGCCTTCGATAAAGTCGCCAAGCTCCTCGGCCTCGGCTATCCCGGTGGTCCCTGGATTGACGCTCTCTCTAAATACGGCAACCCTCGCGCTGTCCCGTTCTCTTTCGCGCAAATCAAAACAAAAGTCCACCTCGGTGGCAAGGCGCCGCGCACCAAGGCCGCCAAAACCGCGCCCATCGCGCGCCTCGACCCGCATCTTCTCTTTTCGTTTTCAGGAATCAAGACCGCCGTGCTGCGCTACGTCGAGCTGCACAACCTGCGCGCCGAGGCCAAGGAGCGGGTGAGCCGCGTCCTCGAAAACTTTCGCGCGCCGCAAACCCGCGAAGACGCCCTCGCCCTCTGTTCGCAGCCCACGCTCGACCTCATCGCCAGCTTTCAGCACGCGGTCATCGGCGACCTCATCAAGAAGACCTTCGCTGCTGCCGAGTCGCTCGGCGCCCGCCGCATCCTCGTCACCGGCGGTGTCGCCGCCAACCGCGAACTCCGCGACCGATTCACAGCCGAAGCCGCGCGCCGCAACCTGCGCGTCGCCTTCCCTACCCTCGCACTATCGACAGACAACGCCGCCATGATCGCCGCCGCCGCATGGCCGCGCCTGCTCGCCCGCGAGTTCGCCCCACCTGGGCTCACCGCCGACCCGTCGTTAGCATTGGGAAAAAGTTAGAGAATCGTCTGCGCGGCGGTATCTTTGTTCTCATGAAAAGCCTTCTTGCGAATCCCAACTTCCTGGCTATCTACTCCGGAGTCCTCACGGTCGTCTTTGTCCTCACTGTGGTCTTTGCCCTCACAAGCGGCGCATTCTCCGTGCACGCGGTCTCAGCCGCTGCCCAAGGCAGCTCGCGCGAAGCCGACTTCGACCAGATCACGGTGCACCGCATCAACATCGTCGAGCCAAACGGCACGCCGCGCCTCATCCTTTCTGACAAAGCCGAATTTCCTGGCTCCTTTTTCCAGGGCAGAGAGATTGCCCGCCCCGACCGGCGCGATTCTGCTGGCATGCTCTTCCTTAACGACGAAGGCACCGAAAACGGCGGCCTGCTCATTGGCGGCTACAAGGGATCGGACGGAAAGACACATTCGTGGGGCCATCTCAGTTTCGACGAATACGAGCAGGACCAGACGCTGGCTCTGAACACAATGCAGGATGGGGATGATCGCCAAACGTACTACGGAATTAGCGACAACGGCGCAGGCCTCCTAACTCCCGAAGCGATGGATGCCTTTGAGAACGCCCGCAAGCTGCCCGCCAATACTCCGCAGCAACGCGGGGCCCGGCGACTGGCACTGGACGCTGTGATCGCAAAGTACGGATTGCGCGGATATCCGCGCGCCGATCTTGGTCGTGAGCGGGACAAATCCGTCGCCCTCCGACTCAAAGACATCACAGGCCGTGACCGAATCATCCTTCGCGTCGGTCCCGATGGCACGCCCTCAATGGAGTTCCTCGATGCTTCGGGCCGGGTGACTCGTCGATGGCCGGAAAAATAACTTGCGCCCGAAGCTTCAGAACGTTGAGAATGCTCCGCGGTTCTCGAACGCAGGGAGGGCGCTCTATTTTTCGGCTTGCAGCTCCGCAAACGCCGTTCGCAACCTCCGCCACGTCGTCTCCAGTTCCTCCGGCAGCACGCGCGTCTCGCCCAACGTGGTCATGAAGTTGGTGTCGCCGGTCCAGCGCGGCATGGCGTGCAGGTGCAAGTGTCCGGCCACGCCCGCTCCCGCGGCACGGCCAATGTTCATCCCAAAGTTGTAGCCCTGCGGCGAGTACAGCCGTTCCAGCGCTCGTTCCGTCAGTTGCGCCAGGTCCATCAGCTCGTGCGCGGTCTCGCCTGGCAGCACGGCCAGCCGGTCCAGGTGCGCATAGGGCATCGCCATCACATGCCCTGATGTATACGGAAAAGCGTTCAGGCACACAAAGCAGTATTTCCCGCGCAAAATCAGTCCGCCAGCGGCTTCGGCCTTCTCGCGGTCCATCCCATTCGCAATCGCATAATCAATCGCCGCAATCAGGTTGCAAAACACGCACCCCAGGTCGCCGGGCCATGCAGCCAGAGCCTCGGGAACGCCTGCGCGCACTGATTTATCCGCCGAAGTAATGTAGGCATAGCGCCAGGGAGTCCAAAGATAATCCATGAGTGGAGTCCGTTCGTCTGCGTCGCGGCTGCTCAGCGCTTCAACTGCTCGATTTCCAGCTTGTCACCCGGCTTCAGGTTCACATCGCCGCCATTCGAGAAAAACGCCAGCGCAACGCACGACACCGGAATCATATACCACGACTTGAAAATAGCTCCCGACAGCCCGTCGGTCAGGTCTTTTGTCCCGATTCCCACGCCGCCGGCCATCAGCATATTCGCGATCTGCCTGCCGCGCCCGTTCTGGATTTTTCCCTCATCCTGCTCGTTTTTTGGGTGCAGAGTTACGGGCTGATCGAACGAGAGCATCATGTGGCCGCGCCGAAAAAACCGCCGCGCTGGAGTCGAAACCAGATGGCCGCTATAGACTCCCGATGGGCACTTCACCGAGAACGGCGTTCCCGTAGCCATCCACGAAGAAGCATAGGTCTGCAGCGTGCAGGTCTCCGCCAGCGCCGCGTTCGAAAACAGCAAGACAGCCAGGCCCAGAACCTTAATCATCGGCTACATCCTCGCTTGGATTCGGAGCCTCGGAACCAGCCGGCTCCCCCAGTGGCGTTTGGTGGCTCGATTATATAAGGCACAATCCGCACCAAATCTGCGATGCTTCCACTCGCGCCCTGCCTCGGCCAATCCACCCTCAATACCGGGCTTGGCGAAGTTGTTGCATTGACGCTGGAAACCGGAGATTGCTACACTCAAGGCGTAGCTTCCTGCGCGGATTCCAGCAGTGAGTTGCGGCCGCCCTCCCAGCAAGCCGTTGCCTGCCGGCGTTTCCCAAGGAAACCAGCCGTTCCGCCATGGCGGACCACCCCGGAACATTTGTATGGGGGAAGGCTATTTCCTGCGGAAGACGTTACCGGCGCGTCTCGTGGCGCGAGGGCAAGAAACGGGGCCCGAGGGCGACTGGAACGCGGCTCGCCGTGGCGAGCGCGGGAGCCACCTAGTGGCGGCGCAATCCACCGCTGGAGCACGGAGTCCCGGAGCTGGCTGTAATGGCAAACGTCCTCAATCCCGAAACCGAGAGCATAACCCTGAACACCGAATTGGAAACCCCTACCCTCGAACCTGCGACAGAGCTGGAAACTCTACCGAATATTGACCAGCCGTCGCGTGAATCCACGTCCAACCCCGAGAGCGCCAAAGTTGTTGAAGCACCCCCGCTGGACGCCGATGCCCTAACCGAGCCTGTCGCTGAGGCCGCCTCACCCGATCAGCCTGCCCCACCGGAAACGCCGGTCGCAGCTGCTCCTGAGACTGAGGCTCCCGCTGCAGAAACCGGCCCGCCCGCGGTCAAAATAGCGCCCGCTTCCGCCGCAGCCCACGCGCCCGGCGAGCCAGGCGAAGATTTTTCCTCGGCCCTTGCCGCTTTTGAGCGCGAGCAGGCCGCTGAAGCCGCCGCCGTCGAGGCCTATGGAGACAAACTCGTCTCCGGCAAGGTCATCGAACAAAGAGAGAAGTTTCTCGTGGTCGATGTCGGCCTCAAGTCCGAGGGGCTTGTGCCTCTCGAGCAGGTCGTCGATCACACCGGGGCCGTCAAGTTTCAGCCCGGCGATGAGATTGAGGTCGTCATCGAGCGCGAAGAGCCCGAAGGCGGCTACCTCGTCAGCTATGAGCGCGCCCAGCGCCTCCGCGTGTGGGACACCATTGAGAAGGCCGCCAACGACAAGACGCCCGTCATCGGCACTGTAGTCAGCCGCGTCAAGGGCGGGCTCACCGTCGACATCGGCATAAAGGCCTTCTTGCCCGGTTCGCAGCTCGAGATTCGCCCCGTGCGCAACCTCGACGCCTACCTCGGCCAGCAGATTGAAGTCCGCGTCATCAAGCTCAACAAAAAGCGCGGCAACGTCGTGGTCAGCCGCAAGGAGCTCCTCGAAGAAGAGCAGAACTCCAAGCGCTCGGCCACCATGGAGCATCTCGCTGAGGACTCCATCCTCACCGGCACCGTCAAAAACCTCACCGACTACGGCGCGTTTGTCGATCTCGGCGGCATTGACGGCCTCCTCCACATTACTGACATGAGCTGGGGCCGCCTCACCCACCCCCGCGACCTGGTCAATGTCGGCGACGAGATTCAGGTCAAGGTGCTCAAGTTCGACAAGGAAAAGCAGCGCGTCTCGCTCGGCTTCAAGCAATTGACGCCTGACCCATGGCTCGATGCCTCTGAGCGCTATCCCGTCGGAGCCAAGGTCCATGGCCGCGTTCTGTCGGTCACCGACTACGGCGCGTTCGTTGAGCTCGAGCAGGGCATCGAGGGCCTCGTTCACCTCTCTGAGATGACCTGGTCCAAGCGCCTCAAGCACCCCTCCAAGCTGGTCAAGCCCGGCGACGAGGTTGACACCGTCGTCCTCAGCGTCAATCCCGCTGACCGCCGCATCTCCCTCGGCATGAAGCAGCTCCTCGAAAACCCCTGGGAGAACCTCACCGACAAATATCCCGCCGGAACGGTCGTCGAAGGCCGCGTCCGCAATCTCACTGACTTCGGCGCATTCGTCGAAATCGAAGACGGCATTGACGGCCTCGTCCACGTCTCCAACCTGAGCTGGACCAAGCGCGTCAAGCATCCCTCTGAAATCGTGAAGAAGGGCGAAAAGGTCAAGGCTGTCGTTCTCGGCGTCGAGCCGCAGAATCGCCGCCTCTCGCTGGGCATCAAGCAATTGCAGCCCGATGTCTGGGAAAGCTTCTTCGCTACGCACCGCGTCGGCGACGTCGTCCACGGCAAAATTCTGCGTACAGCGCAGTTTGGCGCCTTTGTCGAAATCGCTGAAGGTGTTGAGGGCCTCTGCCACATCTCCGAGGCCGGCGACGCAGGCGACCAATCCAAGCTCGAAACGGGCATGGAGCACGACTTCAAAATCATCAAGATCAACGTCGAAGAGAAGAAGGTCGGCCTCAGCCTCCGCGCCGTCTCCGGCCAGGAAGCCAGCCGCGCCACAGTGGATAGCTACAAGGCGGACGCCCACAAGCACCCCGTCTCCAGCTCCACCACCACCCTCGGCGATCTCGTCAACTGGCGCAAAGGTGAGCGGTAAACGCCTTCGCGGCAACTTCAACTTCAGCGGCCACCCTCCGGGGTGGCCGTTTCATGCTCCGCACACTCACTTGTATTGAGGAGGATTTTTAATGATCCGCACGAATCTTTTGTTGGCGGCAGCCGCCTGCGTTTTGTTCTCCGGCATCGCACAGGCGCAGGATCAAAACGTCCTCACGCCCCAGGAAAAACAGGACGGCTGGCAGTTGCTGTTCGACGGCCACGACCTCAAAGGCTGGCATTCTTACCTGCAAACGGGAACCGGCAAGGACTGGTCGGTCGTCCACGGTTCAATCCAGTTGAAGAAAACCAACCAGGATCCAAAGGCCGACTTCGCTGATCTCGTCACCGAAGGAGAGTACTCCGACTTCGATCTCAAGCTTGAGTGGAAGGCGCGCCCCTGCATTGATAGCGGCGTCATGTTCTACGTGCATGAGTCACCCGAGTATCGCAACACTTACAACACCGGCATCGAAATGCAGATCGCCGATCTTGCCTGCACCGTCCCTGACAGCCGCGTCCTCATGGAGCGTTCCGGCGACATATTTGACATGATCTCCGACAAAGTTGAGTGGGTAAAGCCCGCCGGTGAGTGGAACCAGTTCGAGATCATCGCCGACCACGGCCACCTGCAGCTCTTTCAGAACGGTCACGAAGTCATCGACACGCAGATGTGGGACGACAACTGGAACAAGCTGGTCGCCGGAACCAAATTCGCAAAAATGCCCGGATACGGCAAATACCACACCGGGCACATCTCCCTGCAGGGCACCGAGCCCAAAGGCAAGCCGGGAGTGAAGCTCTGGTTCCGCAACATCAAAATCAAGCAACTGTAGTCGCCCGCCAGATCACAGGTGCCCCACCCTCGCGGCGTTCTTGTTTTTGCCGCTAGGGTGGGATCGCCGATTGCCCCACCTCCGCAAATCCAACCGTCCCATCCCCTTCGTTGCTTGATACTGAGAAAACCATGCCGCTTGACTGGACCCGGGGGCCGCTCGCCGAAGGACTGCACTGCTACACCGCCGGCGAATACTTCCTCGCTCACGAACATTGGGAATCTTTCTGGCTCAAGTGTGACGAGCCCGAGAAAACGTTCCTGCAGGCTTTAATTCAAATCACTGCGGCCTTTCACCACATTCAGCGCAAGAACCTCATCGGCGCCGCATCCCTCTTGCGCGCATCCTTACGGCGCCTCGATGCCTATCCCGCAACCTACGGTGGCATTGCCGTCGAGCCTCTTCGCAAAAATCTTCGTGACTGCCTCCAGGCGCTCGCGCAGCAAGACCCATCGCCGCATCTACCCGCCCCGCATATCCGATGAATCGAAAATCTGCCCCGCACCTCCCTCGCGGAGCGCTCCAGATACAGCCGTAAGACTTATGAGGATCTATCTGAGGAGCAGCCTGGAATCGGGGGCGCCTCGTGATTGTCGACGTCCAGCAGCTAGCGCGCAAATCGGGATGACTGCTGATATTCACACCAATTAGCCAGCTGCCCGACTTCATCGTTCCGCGTTTGTCCAAAGAGGACAGATAAATGGAAGAGGAGCCTCGGCAGCTTCCGATTCGCAGTAGCTGCTAACGCGATTGCGGAACATCGGCGTGTTTGCCGGAATTTTCCAGGCGCACGATCTGCTGGTTTTCAAGGCAACCGGTCGTGAGATGACGCGTTCCCAGGGCGGTGAGCGCGGATGCTCCGGCCAGCGGGCGCGAGAATGCGACGCCTGGAAATTGCTATTCCTTGGCTGCCGGGGCCGCGCTCTTATGCACTGTGAAGATGTGCGCCTGATGACAGCTCACACACGTCTTGCCTTTCATGAATGGATCAGACTTCAGCTGTGCCACCTGGTCGGTGTGACAGGTCTCGCATGCGCTTAACGCCGGCATACCCGCGAAGTCCTTTGACGTTGGCTCGCCATGGCACACGGTGCATTCGATACCGTTGGTGGCATGCGGGCTGGCTTTCCATTGGTCATACACGGCCTTATGGCAGCTGGCACAGGTGTCCCCGGCTGGAATTCCCCGATGGAATACATGCGGGGCTCCATCTTGCTGAGCAATGGCAGGTTGGACGCCAGCAGTCAAAAAGAAAACAACCAGCAAGGTGGAGCCGGACAAACACGCGCGGAACCGATTCACAGAACGATCCTCCTGCATAATACGTCCCAGTATCAAAACAGCGGTGCCTGCCGATCAGTGATACATATCACGTCTCACCGGAATGCGATCTTCGCACTGGCTGCGAGGTCTGCCAAATGAATCGTCACAAACCTCGCTCTATACCGCTATCTGTCACGACGGTTGTGCAAATTCACGCAGGTGCCCCCCGTCCCTCGCCCTCGGGGACCGGGGAGACTGAGCAACTAGACCCCGCCTTCCCGTTGTCAAGCCCCCAGTCACCTCAATGAAGCCGCAATTTCCGCCCTAAGTCGTTGCTTTTCTGATCCCTGACCCCTGTTCCATGACCCCTCTTTTCTTTGCAGGCAATTTCCCCACTTCGGCGCACAATATCTATAGCTTCACCAAACGCAGCGGATCACTGACCACTGACAACTGTCTCTCTGATCTCTGTTCTCTGTTCTCTGTTCTCTGTTCTCTACTTCTCTGTTTTTAATTTCCGTAAGTCGTTGATTCGGCGGATCCTGCGGATAACTTGAATCGTTTCATGAGCCTGCAGCGCAACGAGTCGCCAACTCTATGAAAAAAAACGGCTTACTCTCAGATTCTCCGACACCGGGGTAGGGGCAAAGGGGTACCGAAAGGTAAACACGCCGTCACCCGGCGCGCCGCGACCCGGCAACTCAAAGATGGCGGCTGGAAACCATCAGCTGGAAGGTAGGTCTCTGATCTCTATTCTCTGATCTCTACTCTATGAACAATCCACTACGAACCCGTCGCTCGGTCGGCCTATCAGGCCCGCTGCATCTGCCTCAGCACCACGACGATCCCCAGTCCTCCCAGCACGCAGATCAGCGCAAACAGAAAGGCGCTCGCGTAGCCGAAGACTCCAATGATCGCTCCCGCAATCGGGCCCGTCAGGAAGAACGACACGTCGGCAAACGCGGTATACACGCCCAGCGCGGTGCCGCGATTGAACTCGGGCACGCGCTTCACTGCCTCCACTCCGATGGCGGGAAACACCAGCGACAGGCCCAGTCCGCCGATTGCCGCGCCGGCCAGAGCCATCCATGGCGACGTCGCCTGCCAAAGGAAAACCATGCCCACCGCTTCGGTCAGGAGCGAAGCAATGGCTACTGGGAATCCACCATAATGGCCGATGCTTTTGATGAACAGAACACGCGCCGCCACAAACGCCAGACCGAATGCCGTCAGACACAGCGCCGCGCCGCTCCAGCCACGGTGCGCGTAAAAGAGCGTGACGAATGTGGCCAGCACGCTGTAACTCATTCCGCCCAGCGCCAGCCCCATGCCGTGCGGGGCCACGCGCCCCAATACATGAGCAAATGGCATGTGCTCGCCTGGCTCAACCGCCACCGGAGCCTTGCGCCATGCCATCGCAAAACTCGCAGCGCCAATCAATATCGTCACCACGCCGATCGATGCCAGGCCCCACTGCTGGTCCAGCACCACGCCAAGCGGCGCGGCCAATGCCATGCCGCCGTAGGTGCTGATGCCGTTCATCCCGATCACCTTCGCTGTATGCTCCTGGCCCGCGCTGGTGATGCCCCACAGTGTCGCGCCCGTCGCACCCAGGCTCTCGCCCACACCCAGCACCAGCCGGCTCACGATCAGCACCGCGAAGCTCAGCCAATGGATCGTATGCAGCGCCGCAGCCCCCACAAGAAATGCGCCGCTTGCGGTGCAGCACGCCATCCCCCACAGTACCGACACCTTCGCGCCCATGTGATCGGAGATCCGCCCCGCCCACGGCCGGCTCATCAGCGTCGCAATGTACTGGATGCTGATCGCCAGCCCCGCGAGCACCGCGCTGTAGCCCATGCGCAAGTGGACAAATGGAGGCAGTACAGCCAGAGGTAAACCTATGGAAACATAGCAGATAAATGTAAAGTATACGTATCCGGCAATGTGTCGCGTCCGGCTCCGTTCGCCAGCCCTGGAGGGAACCGGGATGTACGCGGTTGAGGAGAGTGACATATCGGCGATTAAAAACCTGAAAGAAATTCGGTTTCTACCAGTATATCCAAGAGTCGTTTCCGCCGCGCCCATCGCAGCGTTGCTCTTTCCAATCCATCCGGACCCGCAGGCGGCGTAACTGCGGTTACATCGGCGGCTCTACACTGAAAGGGATGCCCGGCTTTCACATCGAGAACTTCGGCTGCAGAGCGGCCCGCGCTGACGGCGAGGCCATCGCCAGCCATCTGCGCGCCTTCACCGAACAGCAGCCCTTCGCTTCCGATGTCGTGGTTGTGAACACTTGCAGCGTGACCGCCGAAGCCGACCGCGCCGCCCGTGCCTGCATCCGCCGAGCGCATCGCAAAAATCCCGCAGCCAAAATCGTCGTCACTGGCTGCTATGCACAGCGCGCGCCTGAGGAACTTGCAGGCCTCGCCGGCGTCGCGGCCGTCGTCGGCAATAGCCACAAGGCCCTCGTACCCGAAATCATCCTCGGCCTCGCAAGCGATGCGATGCAAACCACACACCGCCCGCCCGCGCTTGTCCCCGTCGAGTCGCTTCTGTCCGCGAATGCGCTAATCGCCGCACCAGGAAAGAACGCTGTCTGGCCCCCAATTTGGGCCGATGACCGCTTCGCCCACTCCTTTCTCGAAGAAACACCGCTCGTCCCCGGAGCGCAAACTCGCCCCAATCTGAAGATTCAGGAAGGCTGCTCCAATCGCTGCTCGTTTTGCGTTATCCCGTCCACCCGCGGCCCGTCCCGCAGCCTGCCCGCGGAAACCGTGCTCCGCCAGGTCCGCAGCTTCGTCGCCGCCGGCGGCAACGAGCTCGTCCTCTCCGGCATAAACCTCGGCCGCTGGGGCCGCGATCTGCAGCCCGAGTGCAGCGCGCCTGCTACCCTCGCGCAGTTGGTCCGCGCCATCGTCGAGCGTACAACCCTGCCACGCCTGCGCCTCAGCTCCATCGAACCCATGGACTGGGACGACGAGCTGATCGCCCTGATGGGCCACTTCGGTGCATCACGCCTCGCACTCCATGCCCACCTTCCGCTCCAGTCAGGCTCCGATGCCGTCCTCCGCCGCATGCACCGCCGCTACCGCCCCTGGCACTATGCGGATAAAGTGATGGCCCTCCTGCGCGCCGCCGGCCCCGACCTCACCCTCGGCACCGACCTCATGGTCGGCTTCCCCGGCGAAACCGACCGCGAGTTTGAGGAGACTCTTGCTTTCGTACGCTCTCTGCCCTTCGGATACCTCCACCTGTTTCCCTTTTCCCCGCGCCCCGGCACGAGCGCCTGGGCTCTGCACGCCGAATCTCCGGTCTCACTGCAAGTGGTCAACGAACGGATGGCAGCCCTTCGCACGCTCGCCGCCGAAAAGACCCTCACCCACCGCAGCCGATTCATCGGCCGCGAGCTCTCAGCCGTCACGTTGCACACCCATGCCCCACTCGCCACGCTCGGCCGTACCGTCGCCCTCACTAACAACTTCATCCCTGCTGAAATAGATGCCTGCCTACCCGCCAACCGACTCGTCCCGATCAGGGCAACTGCCCTAAGTGCAGATGGGACACTGTGCTGCAGCAAAATTCCCTAACCCTTTTGTTCACCTCAGTCAAGCCAATGCTATACTCAGCTTGCGCTAGTGTGACTGCAGCGTATCGTGGCTTCATACCTGCTTCGCCAAGCGCACACTCGGAGGAGAACCATCGCATTCGATAAGCGTTCGGCCAAATCCTTTATCCGTATCAACGATCGCATTCGCGCCCGCGAAATTCGAGTCATCGACGAAAACGGCGAACAACTGGGCATTCTGGCGCCGTACGAAGCATTGAAGGTTGCCCGTGAGCGTGGCCTGGATTTGGTGGAAGTCTCACCTAACGCCGTGCCTCCGGTCTGCCGCATCCAGGACTACGGTCGTTTCCTCTATGAGAAGGAAAAGAGTGAGCGCGCCGCGCGAAAGCGCCAGAAAGTCATCACCGTCAAGGAAGTGAAATTTTCCGTCACCGTAGACGAGCACGACTATCAGACCAAGAAAAACCAGGCGGTCCGCTTCCTCTCCGAGGGCGATAAAGTCAAGGCCAGCCTGCGCTTTCGCGGTCGCCAGATGGCCCACCGCGAGCTCGGCTACAAAATCATCAATCGCCTCATCCAGGACATTGGTGACGCAGGCGTGGTCGAATTCATGCCACGCATGGAAGGCACCATTCTCCACGCCATTCTGGCCCCGTCGAAAAGGGAAGGCACGCCGAAGCCAAAGCCCGTGCCCCCTCCACCTGTCGCCGGACCTAAAGCGCCCGCCGCGCCCGCGCAGTAGCCCAAGCCGCCAAATTCCTCAAGGCCGAGTTGTACAAATAACAGGAATCATTTGCGAGCCATTTGAGAATGCGTGTGCCCTCTTTGCTTGATAGCACGATTTTCAAAATGGTAGTATTGCTTCATTCATACCCTCGGCAATTTCGATTCAGCTCTAACCAAAAACCCTGATCGTACCGGGCGTAAATCTCTTGCCTATCGCGCGGAGTTCGCTCCTCTCGAAGATCCGCCATCTCTGAGCGTCATGCACCCGCCCCCGAGCGTCACACCTCAACGGAGAGTTTTCGATGGCGAGAGAAACCGTTTCGCGTGAACCAAGTTCCATTCTCGAACGCGTCAAACCGCCACGCCTTCGCCACTTGTTCGACGATGCTTCTGCGAATGTGCGCGGTAAGGTTGTTGGCATATATGCGATTCTGCTTGCCTTCAATGTAGCCAGTTGGCTTTGGGCAGCTCTTGCCTTTCGCCATTTTCCACTTCTAATGGGAACTGCGCTTCTCGCCTACAGCTTTGGCCTGCGCCACGCCGTCGACGCCGATCACATTGCGGCGATCGACAATGTCACTCGCAAGCTCATGCAGGAAGGCAAACGACCGGTGGCTGTAGGCTTCATGTTCTCGCTCGGCCACTCGACAATCGTCTTTCTGGGTACGGCTGGCATTGCGGCGACCGCGCTCGCCTTGCAACACCGACTGGATTCCGCGCGTGTCGTCGGCGGAGTAATTGGCACGCTGGTGTCCTCACTCTTCCTGATTGGCATTGCGATCGTCAACATCATTGTTCTTGTCTCGATCTATCGCGCCTTTATGCGCGTACGTGACGGCACGCCGTATGTCGATGAAGATTTCGATATGCTTTTGGCTAGCCGCGGATTCCTTGCGCGACTGTTCCGGCCGATGTTTGCGATAATTCGCCGCAGTTGGCATATGTACCCGCTCGGCGTCCTGTTTGGTCTCGGTTTCGATACCGCAACCGAGATTGGCCTGCTTGCCATTTCCGCCGCTGAGGCATCAAAGGGGCTGCCGCTATGGTCCATTATGGCCTTCCCTGCGCTCTTCGCCGCCGGCATGTCGCTCATCGATACGACCGACAACATTCTCATGCTTGGAGCCTATGGATGGGCCTTCATCAAGCCTGTTCGCAAGCTCTACTACAACATGACCATTACCTTCGTCTCAGTCATCGTTGCACTCGCAGTGGGCGGCATTGAGGCACTCGGATTGCTGGCAGGCCATTTTCATTTGAGCGGCGGTTTTTGGGATATAGTTCTCAGGCTCAACGATAACTTTGGCCTTCTGGGCTATTTTATCGTTGGAATCTTCGCCGTCAGCTGGATTGTATCCATCGCAATCTATAAATGGCGGCGACTTGATGATCTTGAATTCGGCCGCTGAGCTTCCCGGCATGCCAACGCAGAATCCGCGCAGAATTCCGCCATAGAAACACTGGCCGGCATCGATTTTACCGGGGATTCCTAGAGCAGCCGGATGCTTTCACTTGCCAACGAATCCCATCTCCCAAGGGCCCAAAGTGTCTAGAAATGGCTCCTTTCGCCTGCCACATAGGTGAGCAGTTAGCCGTCTAGCTTCTCTGCAGGTTAATTCCGTGTAAACTCTGGGGGCCTTCATAACGTCTATCAAGAACATAGTGGGTAGCGGCACTCCTTTCTGGGCGCCTGATCGATAGGTATCCGGCAAGAACGCCCTGCGCACGTTGGAGTTGCCTGCTGGCCGATATGAGACTGTTGAGCATCTTTGCGATTCTCCTGATTGTTGTGGGCGCGGCTCTAGTTTTTGAGCTCCCCGCATATGCATACGCTGATCCGGGAACTGGCTTGCTTGCTATACAGGCCGCCGGCTCCGCGCTCGTCGCTACCGGATGGTATCTTCGCCGAAGAATCTATTCGCTGTTCCACCGGAGCGAGATAGTGAAGCGTGACACTGAGAATGAGCGCGAAGCTGTGAATGTCGAGGATCCCTCCTAACTGTGCAGGATCGATTTGACTTGCCCTTTTGCGATTCGCCGCTTCCCTCCCGATGCATGGACCCCGCGCCGACCTTTCGTGACCCGGCCGGCCAGTTGCGGCTTACCGCAGAATGCGCTTTAAGGAAAATCCGGCCCGCGGCAGCGGACGAGACAAAGGCATTTCTTGCCTCTAAGCTGCGCGCGAGCTTAGAGCGAAGCGGCGATCTAATTCCAAGCAGCGTCGCCGGTCCTGCGGACCACCCAGGCGTCGCACCGGGAGACTTCTGGCTCCGGCATCCGCGCATCGAACCTATTTCCTATCCGTGGGAGTGGACCCTGGCGCAATGGCGCGACGCGGCGGAGCTCACGCTCCGCGTCGCGAGCCAGTCCATTGCTGCGGGATGGACGCTTAAGGATGCAACGCCACTCAACATCGTCTTTGCCGGCGCGCGCCCAATTCTTGTCGATGTATTGTCCTTTGAGCGCCGCGATCTCCACTCCAGCGTTTGGCTTGCCTATGGCCAGTTTGTGCGCACCTTCCTTCTGCCGATGGTTGCTGCAAGATACTTGAATTGGCCACTCGAGGCGACTCTTTTTTTTCGAGACGGCTTTGAGCCTGCCCAAATCTATCAAGCTCTTCCTCGATGGCGGCGGCTCAGCCCCCATCTGCTGGATGTTGTTACTCTCGCCACGCTATTTGAACGACCAATTGCGAAGCAAAACCGGTTAAAGAAACCACCAGTCGCAGCCGACCCGGCTCTCATCAGTCATATCCTACAAAAGCGCCTCGCGCGCCTTGGCAAACAAATTCGGCACGTCTCGGCGCCAGCAGGCAGCAGTCAATGGAGCGAATACTCGCAACGCGCGGGCCATTACCGCTCAGCCGATAAAATGGAGAAACAGGAATTCGTGAGGGACGTCCTCCAGCGATGCGGGCCGCTGAGCGTCCTCGACATTGGCGCAAACACGGGAACCTATTCCTTGATTGCGGCGAATGCCGGAGCCAAAGTTGTTGCCCTCGATAGTGACTCAGCGGCGTTGGAGATTCTGTGGCGAGCCGCGGCAGAGCGGAACATGCCCATTACAGCTTTGGTCGCGAACATCGCTCGGCCAACTCCTGCCGCCGGATGGAGAAATCGCGAGCATCTCTCGCTGCTTGACCGCCTCACAGGAGGATTTGATATGGTGCTGATGCTAGCCGTCATTCATCATTTGATCCTTCGCGAGCAGGTACCGCTGACGCACATCGCAGATCTCTCTGCGTCTCTAACGCTCCGATGGCTCCTATTGGAATGGGTGCCGCCGTCTGATCCCATGTTTCAGGAGTGGCTCCGAGGCCGTGACGAGCTTTATGGCCATCTCACTGAGAATAATTTGCTCGAGGCGTTTTCGCCGTTCTTCTCCCTCGCTGATCGCAGCCAGCTGGGAAACGGACGCATTCTTTTGCTGTTCGAACGGACTTCGCAGAGCAGAGAATCGGCAATCGCGGACGATTATTGTCTCGAAACGAGTCTTGGATGATCAAGAGGATAGCTCAAGCATGGGGCTTTGCCGCCATTCTGCTTCTCCCCAACTACATTGACATGACATCTTCTGCCGGCGACGAGCGCATGCGAGTTCCAGTACCGCTTACAAAGATTGCGCTGGCTCAAATAACCGACCTGGCAATTGTGGCCTTTCTTTTCCTCGTCTTGATGGGGATACTCCGCAAACTCAATTCTTGGCCGAAGTTGCGATGGGTCTTGATTGCCACACTGCCTTCGTTCCTCTTAGTGCGTAACCTGAACGTCTTTCCATTCGAAGTTCCCAATGCAGCGGTCATCACCGCCAGCCTCCTTTGGATTGCCTTTCTCGCATTTCTCATCCCGCTTGCGCCGGCGCTCGCGGCCAAACTTCGAAGAGCGGGTAGCGCCATCCTCACCGGATTTGCTGTATTCGCTCTGGTCATGACCTGGCAATTGGTTCGCGCGGCGACGTGGCGCCCTGGTCCGCGGGCCTACGCGACTCCCATTCCGGCGCAACCCGCAAACAAGCCTCGCCTCATTTGGATTCTCTTCGACGAGCTATCCTACAAACCCGTGTTTGAATCTCGCGATCCGTCGCTCCAGCTACCCAATTTCGACCGTCTGCGAAGTGAAAGCACGCTTTACACCCAAGTAACTCCCATCGCATATTGGACCACGCAGGTAGTTCCAAGCCTGTTCCTAGGCCGCGTGGTCACGAGCGTCACCTACACAGCGGACAAACGCTATCTGGTGCGGACCGAGGATTCTCCTCATTGGCAGGTATTCGATGTAAACGCCTCCCTAATCGGCATGGCTAAGCAACGTGGTGTCACAACTTCAATTGTTGGGTGGTGTATCACATACTGCCCAGTCTTTGCGGGCACGGCATCGGAGTGCTATTGGAGCAATGACGATGCTCAGGACCGCGGACCTACTTCGCTCGATGCCAGCTTTGCTGAGAATGTCTGGTTTCCGCTGCGCATTCTGGCCGAGCAATTCATTACGCCGGCAAAGGCCTGGGCGGATACTGCGGCATGGAAATCCGCGGGCCATGTTGCATCGGTCAAAGACATGAGCCAGCATGCACTGCAAACGCTTGCTACTAGCCAGGCCGATCTTATCTACGTACATCTTCCTGCGCCGCATCCACCTGAGTTTTGGAACCGGCATACAGGTACGTTTGCGGCCGGAGGTTCCTATCTTGACTCGCTCGATTATTCCGACCGACTGCTGGGTCAAATGCTCGATGTGATTGAGGCGCAACCACGCTGGGCTGCTACCACATTGATTGTGGAGGGCGATCACTCCTGGCGCACGCAACTGTGGCGTCCGCAGCCAGGCTGGAGCGCCGAAGATGAACGCATTTCACATGGAGGCCAGTGGGATCCGCGCCCAGTCCTGCTCATTCACGCTGCGAGTCAGCAACACTCCGAGACTATTAGTAACCCAACTAGTCTGATGTTCGTACATGATTTCGTTGCCGCACAGTTTCAGGCCATCGCCCGATAGCCTTTACGGTTCGTGACTCAGTTTAACTTTTGGGCCGGTCTCACTTCGGCAGCGCCATCGTGCGTGAAATGTGGAGGTTGCCGCCGGTGCGTCTGCCGCCGACTGTCCTCCCGAAACGAATCACGCTGAGTCAGCGTGAACTGCAAATGCTGCATCTAGCCCGCGTGCAGTTAAAATCTTTGGAATCCTTCAGTCTCCAGATGGGGCGACAATGCGGTGCGGAGGCACAACGTAAAGCTCCGCCGCTTCGTCGCCGCGCGCTTGCTCACGTCGCGCACCTCCGCCGTTACCGTCACCGATCCACCGGCTTGAATCGCGGCGCTGGCACTTGGCGCGCCATGGCAGAACCTTGAATCGCTCAGGCCATATCCGAACGGATTTGGCCTATTGCCTTTGAAATAGCGATAGGTTCTACAATTCATCGAGTAGTTGGCAAAAGCCTGCAAATCAGAAGTCGAGCGATAAAAAGTTTCCGGCAGCAGTGCCGCAGAACATCTGCCTGCCATCCGCCGTCTCTGGCACCGGCAAAATGGCGAAAAGCAGGCCAAAGAGTCTTAGCAATGCAGGAATGACTTCTTGAATTGCAATAAAGGCTCTCTCTTACAACCTTGACGAACAGGCGCGACGCCGAAGCTTGCTGGCTGGCTGCAATCGAGAACGACAAAGAAACATGGGCAGCGCTGCTTGAGCGAAACGATGCCTAATTGAGCGCCTAGGTCATGCCAGTTGACCGAACGAGGATTCTCAAAATCGCCATCGAATGAAATGAATCGGTGTAGTTCGCTATGATCAAAGAAACGGACATTTCTACTTAACAAAGGCTTCTCAGTTTGAACTGGTTGATGTCTAGACGCTTAACGCTCGGATGCCGGTGGCCGAAAATAAGCATCAAGAAAATCCAGATATCGCTGCCAGTCGATCTCCTTAACATCGTGTCCTCCCGCACGGATGTGATAACTCACTCTTCCCAGAAGCGCCTCGCCGATATTCGGCAAAACCGCGGCGCTGAGACCGCTGAAGCCAAGAAAGCGGTAGACAGCCGATGCCAGAACACCCGAAGTAAACTCCCCTTCGGGGTCGGAAAGCTTGTCATCAGCAGCGCTGCCGATCGCCAGTGGCCTTGGTGCAATCGCCGAAAGAATCAAATGTTGATCAAATGGAAGCTCGCGATCCATTCCGTTGTAGAAGCGGAAGTTCCTGCAGAACCAGTGTGGGAACACGGTGTTGAGGCGACGAATGTCCTCTCCTACGTCTCTGCGGAACAGTTTTGCTCCACCCGCTCCCGACTCATGGCTAATCACAGCGGCAAAGCGCTTGTCGCATGCGCCCGCCCAAACTGCAGCCTTCCCCAATCGCGACCATCCATACACTGCTACCCGCCGTGGATCGACCCGCGCGTCCGTTTCCAAGTAATCAAGCGACCGGCTCAAAGCCCAGGCCCAAGCAGCGATCGCGGAAAAGTTGTCCCCGCGGCGCTGCAACTCGGGATAATCGCTTCTTAAGCCTGGCACACTTCCATCCGCGACATCGGGATCGATATCGCCACGGTACATCGTGGCAAGGCCGTAGCCACGCTTCAATATCTCCTCAATTGGCCATCGCTGTGCGTCGATCCCGCGGCAGTCTTCAGTAGCGCGATGATTCACCACACAGGAGAGATCAATAAATGGATTTCGCCCCGACTCAACCCAGTGATCGCTCAACCTAATCTCGCGATCCGCTGCAACCGTCTGATTCCCCCAAAAGTTCAGCCCAAGAATCACCGGTGCCCGGTGCACCCTCTTCGGTGTATAGAGCAGTAAATCACCCGCAGGTCCGGTCGCGTCACGTTTGAACAACAGCTTCACCTGGGTGCGCAGTGCAAGACCGCCGAATGCGTCTGCATCGCGCTCCTGCACGGCGAAACGCAGGCCATTCGGTGGGGGAGTGGCGCCGTACATTTGAAGTGCCGCCGTATGCAGAATCTCCATACGACGCCGCTTCCACGCTCGCACATCGTGAACGGGTTCTCCACTCCGGAAAACCAGCGGATCGGGTAATTCTGGTAAGGGCTGCAGTGGAACCGGTTCTGCTGGAGCATCGAATAGGGCGAACCTGGGCAGCAAAGCTCGCGCATTCATCCCTGGCACTGCTGCCAGCATCGTCGCAGCTTTGATCGCGTCTCGCCTATTCACGCCGCACCGCTGTTGAATCTGCCACGGCCTGCACGCAGACTCGACGCACGCACAACTAGTCGCGGTGCAACAAGTGCAGTCTTCGGGCGGTCTTGAACCTTGTTCTGTGCAAGCTTAAGCGCAAGTGTCGCTGCTGTTTTTCCAATCATTTTGCTGTTCTGGTCAACCGACGAAAGCGGCACGCGGAGAAAATCCGAATACGATAGGTTTCCGCACCCCACCACGGCCACATCCTCTGGAACGCGCAGCCCAGCGTCGAGAATGGCGCGCATGGTTCCCAGAGCGACCGGATCGTTAAAACAAAAAATTCCATCCGGCCGGGTCTTGATTGAAAGCAGCTTCACGCTTGCAGCGTAACCTGCTTCCTCGCCTTCGTGGTCGCCTGAAGAGCCGATCGAAACGATATGGCCCGCGAGCGGAGCAATGTGATGAGAGGCGAGCGCCTGCTTGTACCCCTCAAGGCGCCCGATTGCAGTGCTGATCTCAGGTCCGCGAATGTGCGCTATGCGTCTGCATTTCTGCTCAATTAAGTGCGTCGTCGCCAGCACGCCCACGGCAGTGTCATCTACGCCCACAAAATTCGACGAAAATCCCGGGAAATTGCGATCCAGCAGAATATAAGGAATCTTCTGCTCCTCGATCCGCCGGAGACCCTCAGGCGTCAATTGCGATGAAGCGATCAGCATCACATCTACGCGCCTGGCAAGCAGTTGTGCAATTTCTTCCTGTTCCAGTGCAGGATCTTCATCGGAAGAAGAAATGAATATGCTGAATCCTTTCTTTCGAACTTCAAGAGAGATTCCCTTGGCAATCTGCGCAAAGAATGGATGAAGCAAATCTGGCACAACAAGGCCAATCGTCCAGGTCCGCCCGGTGATGAGGGAACGCGCGGCGAAATTCGGCCGGTAATCTAGCTCCTTCATTCGCTTTAGGACCCGCTTTCGCGTTGCCTCGCCAATGTCCGGATGATTGCGAAGGACCTTCGAGATGGTGACGATTGAGAGCCCCAAATCCTGGGCGATATCCTTCAATCGTGCGACCATGGTTCTTTCTCCTTCTTGCGTTGTTTTTTTCAAAATTGGAAAAGCCTGTCTCGTGCACTCAGTCTACATTGCAGACAATTCGCGCTCCACACCTATTGAGACTCAGAGGTGCGCAGGCTCTGGTATCACCTGCACGCGCAAAAACGGCAGCCTGATTAATAAATGCTTCTCGCGGATTGGTGCAACGAGAAGTCAATAATTTGCAGAAGCACCCTCGGCGGGGCGATTGAATACTGCTAAGACATTACTACTCCCAGTCCTTGCGGAATTACACATCTGCATTTCGCCGCAATCGGCTCAGGATCAAAGTGCGACACAAATATGCTCCGCCCTGTATATATAAGGTGCGCATGCCGCTGCATCCCAATAAAAGGCAAACCCGAGCCACTGCACACAAGTCCAAATTGCCGGATCAAGTGCTGCGGATCAGGATAGGAATTCTCCCCATCGTGCCACTCACGGCAACCACTCAAAGGCAACACGTGCCCCCGCGTTGCAACCGATGAGAAGCCAGCGTCTAAAATGTGCGTCAAAATGAGGCAAGTGAACTGGTCGCGGCCACTCCATTAACGATGGATGCGATCAACTTACCTTCTGCATTCACAGCAACCAGATTTGCAACCTGCCCAACTGCAATGCAGCCCTCCACTCCTCCAAGCCCAATCAGCGTTGCTGGATTGCGAGTTA
Source organism: uncultured Acidobacteriaceae bacterium (assembly GCA_963841095.1). Taxonomy (GTDB): domain Bacteria; phylum Acidobacteriota; class Terriglobia; order Terriglobales; family Acidobacteriaceae; genus Telmatobacter. The sequence goes on along the minus strand of CAWJBE010000018.1, from coordinate 35,422 downwards.
GCAGCCGCAGACCCTCATCTAACGTTGCCCAAGTATAGGTCAAAAAGTTTTCCAGTGCACGGTCCAGCGTCAACAAGCTACCCGCGAGCACTCCATCTTTCATGGCGCAACCCTTCACAACCTTCACCGCAAAACCACCCAACTCATATTCTCCATCCGGCATGCCCGTAGCGCTCATGGCGTCAGTCACAAGAATCGCCCTTTTCGGTCCCTTGGCCCGCCACCACAGGCGCACCGCCTCGGGCCTGGAATGCACGCCGTCGCAAATCAGCTCAGCAAACAATGCGTCATCGGTAAGAACTGTGCCCAAAATGCCCGGCTCGCGATGGTCTAATGCGCGCATTGCATTGAAAGTATGCGTTGCGCTCACAGCACCCGCGGCAATTGCAGGACGCGTTTCAGCGGCTGTGGCATTCGAGTGGCCGAGTGAAACGCGCACCCCGCGCTTGGTTGCATGGTAGGTAAGTTCCGCTGCGCCAGGCAATTCGGGCGCAAGTGTCATCAGGCGCACGTTCCCCTCGCTCGCCTCAATCATTTTGTCGAAAGTTGCGACGCTTGGCGCGAGAAGGTACTCTGCAGGCTGTACGCCTCGCTTGGCGTTTGACAAAAACGGCCCCTCCAAATGAATCCCGAGCATTTGCGCTGAACTCTCGTACTTTTGTTGCCCCATCAGCTTCGCGAGCCCATCCAATGCACGCAATGTTGTATCAAGCGGCGCAGTTACCGTTGTCGCCAGGAAGCCGCCAGTTCCTCGCGAGGCCAGAAATCTGCCCATGGCGGCGAGCGCCTCCGAAGTAGCTTCCATTACGTCGTGCCCTGCCGCTCCATGAATATGAATGTCGAGAAATGAAGGGGCGAGCGTGGCGTCAGGAAAGTCCACAGCACATGCCTCGGTGGGCAATGGGATACCCGCACGCGTTGATATCGAGGCGACGAGACCGTCTTCTACGACGACGACGGGGTCATCGATCACTGCTGTTCCGTCGTATAGCCTTTTCGCGGTGTACACAGATCGCTTACTGTTCATCGTCTGAGAATCGAAGGCGTTTTCCGAAACCGCCTATTTCGAATTCTAGTTTATCGCTCCGGCCGCAAAAGAAAGGTGTTCACTTAACCTCGTATGGGTTCTTTGTCGCGTAATTGAATACTTTGGGGTTCGACCAACCGATACTGGAATGAGATTGAATTGGCGCAACGAAGATCGCTTCGAAACGACACTCATTTTTCCAGAGGAACTTAAGCGATGATCGTCCGCGAACCATTTGTCCAGGCTCAAAGAAGTTTGATTTCAGACAAGTCTTTGCCGGCAAGGGGGGTCGGCAGCAAAGAAATGCACGACGACATCCAGCTGGTCAGTTTCATGGATTATGATCTGGGAAACTTCAATCTGGAGAACCGAGAGCTCGAGCCGATCGAAAATCCGTTCGGTCCAAAACTGTCACCCATGTGGCCAGGACATTCTGTAGCCATGTCTCCGGGGCAGAACCTAGCCATCATATGGCGGAGAGGGAGGGATTCGAACCCCCGATACCCTTTCGAGTATGCCGGTTTTCAAGACCGGAGCCATCAACCACTCGGCCACCTCTCCATGTATCCTCGCGCTCTGTTTAGATTGTACGGCCAATCGAGGCATTTCTATCAGAGGGGCCCAATCTATAGAACTCAAGTAGGTCCTAGATTATTCTGCTGGAATATACGGCATTCCTTTGAAGAGCCCGCTTCTGCAACGTCGAGTGGAAAAGAAGGCCAGATTTGGATGTCTTCCGCGAAAACGCTGTCTGGCGCAGTTCCTAGGGCTACGGCAGTACTTCCACCCTATTTACGTTAACGCCGGAGGCTGCATCTTTCTGGTGCAAGACTTGCTCAGCGGCTTTCGGAAACTCCTCCTGCTTGGCGCAAGGATTGTAGCTAAAGGTTTGCGAATTGCGATCGGTGAACGGGAACGAGGAGCTTTGCACCTGAACAATGGTGCGATGGTCGCGGCGAAAGGTGTGATGGAGGTCGGGCATGCTGAAGTCAATCGCGGTTTCCTTGTCGGTGTCAGTGGCCCCGGCTTCTCCCATCTCGAGCGGAATTTGGCGTGAAGGGCCTCGAAGCGCATCAGCTCCTCGTAGCCGCCTGTGAGCAGCGGTGGCGCGGCGAGGATGCGCTCGTATCCGTTAAATGATGAACCTAGATTGAGATAGCCCTCAAGATAGGCGTCGAGTGATGGATTCCGCATGACGCATCCGTAAGGTCTCTGGGACAATTAGAATTCGCAGTTTCTTCACCCATCCGGAGTAAGCGCCACGACAATTCTGAACAGGACTGAACGGGTCGCCAGACCTTGTCGAGTTCTGAAGGTGTTGAAGAGACTACTAAGCAAATGGGATAACGCATAGTTCCTGGTGCAACTGCCAGGCGTTGGAGCTGGGACAGGCTTTTATTCCTGATGGTAGTTTTATACCCAACATGCTAGAAACGAAGGAATAGGACTATGAACGCAAGCCATCCAGTTGAATTGGAACCGCTCATCGGAGATTATCCACTCGACCGAGCATTCGACGAGATGCGCGAACCTGGTGGCGAACTGCGGCCACACTATCGCGCCATGGCTGAGAACCTTGCCACTTTGCCTCCAGGCGAGCTTCAGCGACGGAAGCAGTCCGCTGATCTTGCCTTCCTCACTCAGGGTATTACCTTCACCGTGTACGGCCGTGACGAAGGCACCGAGCGGATCTTCCCGTACGACTTGCTGCCGCGCCTGGTTACCGCGCAGGAATGGGACCGGATTGAGCGTGGCCTAACGCAGCGCATTACGGCTCTGAACCTATTCCTGCGTGATGTGTATTCCGACGCGAAAATCTTGGGCGATCGCGTAATTCCGCGCGAGCTTGTATATAGCTGCAAGCACCACCGACGCCAGATGCGGGGGCTGCAGGTACCGCGTAACGTCTACATTGCAGTGGTGGGCTCTGACTTGCTGCGGCTCAACAACGGCGAATTCGTGGTGCTTGAAGACAACCTTCGCGTGCCTTCCGGCGTAAGCTACATGCTCACCAATCGCCGTGTGATGAAGCGGACGTTTCCGCAGCTTTTCGCGCGTTATGGAGTGCGGCCAATCGAGCACTATCCGCAATTGCTGCTGGCCACACTGCGGTCGCTCGCGCCGGAAGGCCGACCGGAGCCAAATATCGTGCTGCTTACGCCTGGCGTCTTCAACTCCGCGTACTTTGAGCACACCTATCTTGCTCGACAGATGGGCATCGACCTGGTTGAGGGTCGGGACCTGGTGACACATGACAACATCGTGTATATGCGGACCACCGACGGACTGAAACGCGTCGACGTGATTTACCGGCGCGTGGACGACGACTTCAGCGATCCACTGGTTTTTCGTGCAGACTCGGCACTGGGTTGCGCAGGGCTCTTCAATGCCTATCGCGCAGGCAATGTGACAGTGACAAATGCGTTTGGCACCGGACTTGCGGACGACAAGGCTGTGTATGCTTATGTCCCGCAAGATGATCCGCTACTACCTCGATGAGGATCCGATTCTGCCTAATGTGGAGACCTACCTACTGAGCGAGGAAAAGGATCGAAAGCATGTGCTGGCCAATCTGGAGAAGCTGGTGGTGAAGGCGGTGGGCGAAAGCGGGGGCTATGGGATGCTGATCGGGCCGCAGTCGACGGCGCGGCAGCGGGAGGAGTTTGCGCGGCAGATCGAGGCCAATCCGCGGAACTACATTGCCCAGCCGACGCTGGACTTCTCCCGCGCGCCATGCCTTATCGACGACAAGCTGGAGCCGAGGCATGTGGACCTTAGGCCATACATTCTCTTCGGCGACAAGGTGAACATCGTGCCCGGAGGATTGACTCGCGTGGCTCTGGAGAAGGGCTCCTTGGTGGTGAACTCCTCGCAGGGCGGCGGAAGCAAGGATACGTGGGTTCTGGAATCGTAAGCATCGCGGACAATCGGGTTGGACGAGAGAGAAGCAAGATGCTATCGCGCGTCGCCGACAGCCTTTACTGGATGAGCCGCTATCTGGAGCGGGCAGAGAATACTGTGCGCCTGCTCGACGTGACGATGAGCCTGATGCTGGACACGGGCGGCGCGAACGCGGAGGCGCGATGGCAGCGGATGGTGGCTGCGCTGGGCAAGCCGGCCAGCATGGAGTGGAATGGCAACCTGGAAGCGATGGCACGCAGGCTGGTCTTCGACCAGGTCGATCCAGCTTCAGTGATCTACTGCGTGAGCGCGGCGCGCGAGAATGCGCGGCAGGTGCGCGAGGAGATTTCGAGCGAGCAGTGGCAGCGGCTGAATCGGCTATTTCACCAGATCCATTCGCCGCACGCGCAATCACAGTTCAGCTCGAGCATGAACGAATTGCTTTCGTCGGTGATTGATGGGATTCACCTGTTTCAGGGCGTGGGCGATTCGACGATGATTCACGGGCAAGGCTGGCAGTTTATCCGCCTGGGCCGCTACCTGGAGCGTGCCTACTCTACAGCCACGCTGCTGGAGGTGTATCAGCAGGAACTGTTGCACGCGCAGGAACGCGAGCACACCGGGCACCAATACCTTGAGCTAGTGGGATTGCTGCGCTGCTGCACGGCGTTTGAGGCGTACTGCCAGGTTTATACGGCGGATTTGACGCCGGACCGCATGCTGGAGTTCCTGCTGCTGAATCGCGATTTTCCGCATGCTATCCGTTATTGCGTTGACACGGTGCGCAACGCGACTGAGTCAATCCAGCGCACCGGCGGACGGCGGGCGCCCGAAGAACTGATTGCAAGCATCGGACGGCTGCATGCCATGCTGGGCTACACGACCATCGGCGAGATTCTCGCAGGGGATGCAGGCGCATATCTGCACCACATCCGCGAGCAGTGCCTGCGGATTCATGAGTTGATCTACCGCTATTATGTGCACTATTCCATTCAATCGGCGCTGGCCGTGTAGAAGCAGGCAGCCGGTTTTAGCTGTTAGCTTTTAGCTTGTCAGGTGCTGGAACATTTGTCGGTCCAGAATCGCGAAAGTGCTTCACATGAAGGAGCTAGCATGAACTTCTATTCGATCCGGCATTTGACGCGGTTCCGCTACTCGCAGCCCATCAGCGAGAGCATTATGGAGACGCGCATGCATCCGCGCTCCGACTCGAACCAGCATTGCCTCACGTTTCTCGCTTTCAGTGAGCCCGCGATGCCGGGTGTTCAGTTACCGCGACCACCTGGGCAACAACGTGCATCACTTCGACATTCCCGGCGAGCACAACCAATTGGTGATTGTGGCGGAGTCGGTGGTGGAGCAGCAGCTGTTGCCCGACGTGCCGCACTTTCTTTCGCCGGATGCATGGGACGAGCTGGATGCGCTGGTCGAAGCAGGGCGACTACTGGGAGATGCTGCTGCCCAGCACTTTGCGGTGGAGACGCCGGCGCTGGTGGAGCTGGCGAAACAGATGGACGTGACGCGGCGCGACGATCCGCTGATCTGGTGCTGGAGCTGAACCAACGCCTCTTCGACTACTTCGACTACGTGCCGCGCTCAACGCGCGTCGACTCGCCGATTGACGAAGCCATTGTGAGCCGCAAAGGCGTGTGCCAGGATTTTGCGCACACCATGATTGCGCTGCTGCGGCACGTGCGCATCCCTGCGCGCTACGTGTCCGGCTATTTGTACCGCAGCCGCGAAGATCACGACCGGTCCACTCCCGACGCGACGCACGCATGGGTTGAGGCGCTGCTGCCGCACCTGGGCTGGGTAGGCTTCGACCCAACGAATAATCTGGTGGCGCACCACCGGCATATTCGCACGGCGGTGGGCCGCGACTATGCTGACGTTCCGCCGACGCATGGCGTCTTTCGCGGCAAGACGGCGAGCGAACTTTATGTGGCCGTGCATGTGGAGGCCAGCGATGCAACCGCCGGCGCTCGACCGCAAGCTGCCGATTCCCGAAGACTGGAGCGTGCTGGTAGAACGGGCGCAACAGCCACCGGAGCCGCAGCTGCCGTTTATCGACCTGCAGCAGATGCAACGCAGCAGCAGTGATCCGCGGTCAGCGCCTGAGGCTGACGGTGTTTACTTTTCGGTACCCCTTTGCCCCTTCCCCGGTGTCGGAGAATCTGAGACTAAGCCTTTCTTTTTCATCGAGCTGGCGACTCGTTGCGCTGCAGGGTCATGAAACGATTCAGGTTACCGGCAGCATCCGCCGAATCAACGACTTACGGAGATTAAGAACAGAGGACAGAGAACAGAGATCAGAGAGACAGTGGTCAAAAGATAGTTGTCAGGGGTCAGGGATCAGGGGTCAGGTAAGACCCGGACGCCAACGCCTGCTTCTTTTGGTGAAGCTATAGTTATTGTGCACCGAGAGGGGGAAATTGCATGCAAAGAAAAGAGGGTTCAGAGGACAGGGGGCAAGGGTCATAAAAACAAGGAGTTAGGGTGGAAATCGCGGCCTCATTGAAGCGGCGGGGAGCTTGACAACGGAAAGCCGGCGTCTCGTAGCGGGCGGCGGTGACGGTGGTCTTTTCGGATGGCAACGACGCGAGAGATAAATGCTTACAACGGCGTTTTTCAGGACCGACCCTGCCAGGCTGTGGGTTTCTTCCTGACAATTTGGGGGCCAGGGAGTCTCCCCGGTCCCCAAGAGCGAGGGACCGGGGGCGCCTTCGTGTCGTTTTTGGGGCGTCGGGACCGAGGCCACCCGCCTGCGCGCCTTGGTTCTTGATCCTAGTTGTGGACTTCCAACATTTTCTTGACCAAATGGCTTGGGTCGGTTGCGGAGTTCGTCCAATCTGCGATGCTTGGATGTGTCGCCACGACAACGGAAATCCCATTTGAGTTCTTGTAAGATGTACTCGCCCAACTACGTTTGTTGTTCTCTATAAACTGATCGACAAAGATATTGGCGTTCAACCGTTTGCGAACCCAGCGTCCAGAACTCTTGCCGAAACAGAGCACCACACGCACACCCAGTCGTTCGATAACCGCTTGATGGAACGGCCAGCACAATCCCACAAGCTCTCGAAAGCGATTGTTAATGTCTTTCTCTCGCGCCGAGCGCTCGAATATGACATTGCTGGCAGGCACATTCCGGGGATCAAGATTTACTTGGCACAGCAAATGTAGAACTCTAGGCTGCATGCCAGAAGTACCTTTAGAAGTACCTCGCCATATTTCATCTTGATATTCCGACCAGTATTCCGGTTTCTTCAAAACATCACAGGTGTGCTTCTCCACCGTATTGCCAGCCTGTTCTGTTGGAGAGCCTCCAGGATTCAAACCGAGAATGTAGAGAGGCGACGGGTTGCAGAATGCTTGCCTGCCTGAGTAGAAAACTGCTCCGGATTTCTGCAATAGACACTGAGGTATTAACTTTATAAAATCATCTAGGTCGGCATCGTGATCGTAATACGTCATCAATCAGGCCAGTCTGAAACGTTTGTAAACCATCGAATGGCAACTCTCAAACTAAAGTGGCGGGGGAACCGCCGTCTTTTCGGATTCCCACTGTTTTATCTCGTGCGGATATACCCCATCATCTAAGATCGTGAGGGAGTTTCTTGAATCGTCAAGGTACATATAAGGCGAGTTTTCCTCGCATCCGAACTGTGACGGCGTGTCGATATAATGCCGACACCAATCATACGGGTGACCAAAATCCGGTCTCCCAGGAGTTCTAGGAACTCCGTACTTTGCAATCACCTGCTGTCTGAATGCGGCGATGTCAGCTTTTGTTTGTAAGAGCAAAGGGGAATACTGGATTTTTGTTACAACTTCGGGACGTTTTGGGTCAGTAGGATAAACCGGTGTAAATGAGATCATCAATACAAATGCAGGTTGTAGTACCGTGACAAAAGAAACCAGTTTATTATTGTCAGAATAAAATGGACTTGCTTCCTTATTGCCTAAACCAATCTTGAGGCATGGTTGAGATTGGTCATTTATGCAAGAGTCATCATATGTCGGTTTGAGATTGTACTTTGCCTTCATTAGGTCAATCACTTCTTGACCAGTCATATAAAGATGAAACCCTTGAATCTCAAACTTGGCGGGGTCTACTGCATTTGGAACATCAACCGCACCCGGTGCGGCATCTGGCATGACGACTGGAGCTTTTGGAACAGATGCAGTAGAGCTTGTGCCGGGCACTGCCGCAGCTTGCGCATTCGCTGGATTGTTTTGTATCCCATTGAGACCGGTGACCTGAGATGCCTTTATGTCGTCTGCATTCACGCAGTCTGGATGCACACCAGCCACCACCCCGTAATCGCATGTTTCATCGACCCGTTCTCTATACGCCGCCACGAGGCATTCTCTGGTGGTGCACTTGTTGCGGTTTGCGATCCACTTACGCTGGTCATTTCTGAGATTCTCTACAGGGCCCCCAAGGTCAGCGCCGAGCATCGCTTTGTAGTTCTTTGAGAGAGCATCATCCAACTTCCTGAGCAACGGATCAGAGCAAATCGTTTTCTCTGCAAAGTTCGATGCCTTTGCGCAATCAAAAGAAACAGCAAAGGCTGACGACGAAATAAAAACCGCTCCAAGTGCAATTAACAATTTCATATCTTTCCACAAAATGTGAACCTAGCCGGGATTTCCATTTTGCTTTCCCGTCGACGGCAGTATACCGCCAATTGCCGCTGCGATCTTTTTCTGCATTCGTTCCAGAGCCAAGGAACCGGACGCGCCCGGCAGGCTCTACGTAATGCTCTTTTCACTAGGGGACTGTTGCTCTTCAGCAGATGATTCTCTCGCTGGCTTGATCGGCTCCTGCTGATACTAAACCTGGACAACTGGTTGCAACTGTGCGCCGGTCAGTCCTCAAAAGTCTTAGTGCTGTATCTGGAGCGCCCGCCACGCAACAGTGCGCAGTTGCATGGTCTTAGAGGGGCGCTTCGGATACAGCGACTTGAAGGAAGCCGCCCTCATGGAAGGCTATGTACTTTGAATGGGTCTGAGCGGATGCAGAGGGAACAGGCACAGACTGAGTTGGGCTACATCGTGCCGCTTTGATGTGAAATGGTGTGATGAAACACCATGATGGCTGCCGAGTCGAGGGCTGAAGAGATAGCTCGGCGGGGCAATCCGGGCCAGATGAGGCAAGGAATCCGCGTACGCGCCGAAGCACGGGCAAAGGCCGAGGATGCGGATAGATCTTCATGCTGCGTACCGTTCTGGTTGCGGTGGCGAGCGAAGCAGGAGTTGCGCAGCGGAGAGCCGTTCGACGACGCGCATGGCTGCGCCGCAGACTGGGCAGTTCCAGAGTGAATGAGTCTGATCGGTGGACGGTGATGCCGGCGAAGCAGTGATCCTCTCTGCGCCGCTGAGCAGTTGGAAGCATAGCGGCAGGAGCGAAGCGCGGTTGCGGTTGGCGAGGAATCCGAAGTTGCGGATGCGCACGAAGCCGGGCGGCAGCAGATGGAGCAGGAAGCGGCGCAGGAACTCGTCGACAGCCAGAGTCATGAGCCTCTTCTTGTTGCCGTGCGCGGAATCGCGCCAGCGGAAGGTGACGTTGCCATCGGAGAGAGCGACCAGCCTGGAGTTGGAGATGGCGACGCGATGGGTGTAGGCGCCGAGATAGCGCAGCACATGTTCCGGGCCGCCGAAGGGCCGCTTGGAGTAGACGACCCAGTCGTGACGGAACAGCACCCGCAGCCATGCAGCGAAAGCGCGTGGATGAGCAAGATGCAGCAGGCTGCCGTGGAACTGAAGCTCACCACGATGAAAGGCGTTGCGGAGTCCGGCGACGAACTTGCCGCGGAAGACGCGGCTGAGCACGCCGATGGGAAGGAAGAAGGAACGCCGGGCGGAGATCCATCTTGAGTGATCCGGAGCGAGACCGCCGGCGGCAATTACGCAGTGGATATGCGGATGAAACTGCAGGCGCTGATTCCAGCTGTGCAGCACGCTGAAGAAACCGATCTCGGCACCAAGATGCCGTGGATCGCGAGCGACTTCGAGCAAGGTCTCAGCGCTGGAGTGAAAGAGCAGGTTGTAGATGAGCCGCTTGTTCTGCAACGCGAGCGGAGCCAGTTCGCGCGGCAGAGTGAAGACGGCATGGACGTAGCGGGTGGGCAGAAGTTCCCGTTCGCGCGCCTGGAGCCAGCGCCGGCGCGCGTTGCCCTGGCATCTTGGGCAATGCCTGTTTCGACACGAGTTGTAGGAGATCCTGGTCGTATGTCCGCAGCCGGTGCAGCGGTCGCGATGTCCGCCCAGCGCGGCGGTGCGGCAGCGCACGATGGCCAGCAGCACCTTCCGGTGTTGCCAGGTGATCCACCTGCGGCTGTGTTCCACGAAGGCCTGTCCAGCACAGCGAACAATGTCGGCCATCTCCACGAGAGGCCGGTTGTTCAACTGTGCTTCTGTCCTCCTTGAGAAGAGAGCGTGAGCGCATCGAGCGGGCTGGCGGTCGCGCTGAGATGCCGTTGGGACAGATGCAGGTAGACGGTAGTGACTTCGAGGTCGCGATGGCCGAGCAGGATCTGGATGGTGCGCAGATCGGCGCCGGCTTCAAGAAGGTGGGTCGCGAAACAGTGGCGCAAAGTGTGGGGATGAATGCGCCTGTTGTCGAGACCAGCGCGTTCGGCGGCGATCTGGCAGGCAGACCATAGGACCTTGGTGGTCACAGGCTGGCTGGATGTGTGCCAGCGGTTGCCGGGAAACAACCACTCCTTCGGCTTGCGCCGGAGTCCGCGCCAGTAGGCGCGCAGTTCTTCGAGCAGCCTCGGGCTCAGCATGACATCGCGGTCCTTGCCGCCCTTGCCCTCGCGGATATGAACCACCATCCGCCGGCTGTCGATATCGCTGACCTTCAGGTGGGCCGCTTCTGCGCGGCGTGCTCCGGTGGCATACATCGTCATCAGCAGGATGCGATGAAAAGGTGTATCGGCCGCGTCGATCAGTCGCGCAACTTCTTCCTGACTGAGCACCCCTGGCAGGTGACGCAGCTTCTTCGGATAGGGCGTCTCGGCGATGCTCCAGTTGCGCTTCAAAACATGAATATAGAAGAAACGCAGCGACGCCAGCCGCAGGATAACGGTGTTCGGGCTGTACTTCAACTTGGTGAACAGCATCGCCTGATACTTGCGAATGTCCTCAGGACCGAGCTGATCGGGCGGGCGCCGGAAGTACCGGCTGAAGTGCGCCACGCCGTGAAGATATGTGCGGATGGTTGTATCGGCGAAGTTGCGGCGATGCAACTCCTCAAGCATGAGCTGACGTAGTTGGTTCACAGAGATCCTCCTTCTCTGTGACCAAAACTATCCCGTCAGCCACAAATGCCGGCTCAGCCGCACGCGCAAGCGTCCGCCGCCGCAGCGGCTTCGTTCAAGTCGGCTTGTGGAAAGCTATCACTTGCCATGCTAATGGATGTGTTCTGCGGAGGCTCGATCGCACTTTGAGACGACGCTTGGGCGCGGCTTCGCCGCGTACTTTGTTTCAGATCAGGTGGGGAGGATTATTCGTGGGCCTGAAGGCCCACGCTCCCTCCGCGCCGGCCATTGCGGCACGCGGGAAGGCATGCCCCGATGTCAGGGCGAAGCGCAGATACAGGTACTACGACTGCGTGGGCCGCGCGGGGCGCGGCCCGCTTTGCTCAGGATGACCGCGGCTGAAGTTGGCAATCAGCGATCCCACCTTAGCCACAAAAACCCCCCGAGGCGGATGGCGAAGGTGGGGTGGGGAGGGTATCCCAGGGTTACACCCTGGGCTAACTTCCGCGCTCCCTACGGGAGAGGGATTTGCGCGCGGCTTTACGGCGCGGTCTATTTCTAAAGAATGGTCTAAGCGGCTGCGGCGCCAATGCTGTCGAGCTTAGCGAGAGCTTCGTCGGAAAGCTCGAGCGTTGCAGCCCTCAGGTTCTCGCGGAGGTGCTGGACTGAGGATGTTCCGGGGATCAGCAGAATGTTCGGAGACCTCCGCAACAACCACGCGAGTGCCACTTGCATTGGGGTGGCGTTGAGGGACGCGGCAAGTTCATTGAGCCTGGACGACTGCAGCGGGGAGAATCCACCGAGCGGAAAATAAGGCACATAGGCTATGCGCTGCGCGGCGAGAGCGTCAACGAATTCATCGTCGGTGCGCTGGGCCACGTTGTAGAAATTCTGAACGCAAACGATTTCAGTAATAGCCTGCGCCTCAGCCACCTGGCTGGCAGACACCGTGCTCAGGCCGATATGACGAATCAGCCCCTGCTGCTTGAGCTCAGCAAGCGCGGTGAGCGGCTCTTCAAAGGGCTCGTCTTCCGGGCCGCTGAAGCCGCCGAGACGGAGATTGACGACATCAAGCGCATCAAGACCGAGATTGCGCAGATTGTCGTGCACTGCGTCGATGATTTCCTGTCGAGAGCGAGCGTGCGGCCATGATCCATCGCCGCCGCGGCGCGCACCCACTTTGGTGACGATCACGAGATCGTCCGGATAAGGATGGAGCGCCTGCTTGATGAGTTGATTGGTTATATGCGGACCGTAATAGTCGCTCGTGTCGATGTGGTTTACGCCGGAGTCGACGGCCTCACGCAAAACGGCGATCGCACCCGGAACGTCGCGCGGAGGCCCCCAGACCATTTTGTCGCCATCCCTTCCCGCGAGCTGCATGGCGCCGAAACCCATGCGCTTCACGGTGAATGAAGTGCCGGGGAGTGTAAATGTGGCGCAAAGTTCCAATTGCTTTGCCATTTGTCTCCTCAGAAGTTGCAGTGGGCGAGTCAAACACTGTCTCTGCAATCGTGCAATACGGATTGGATGAAGAAACCTTCAGATTGGGTTCGGGAAGGGTTCGAGCGCTGCTTTGCAACGCATTTTGTTTCTAAAAAATGAGGTGAGCGCATTCGGCATGAATGACGTAAAGCGCTGATAGGAAGCGAAAGGCAGATGCGGGTCCTTCGACTGCGTGGGCCGCGCGAGGCGCGGCCCGCATTGCTCAGGATGACCGCGGCTGAAGTGGGCAATCGGCGATCCTGCCTTAGCCACAAAAATCCGCTGCGGCGGATGGCGAAGCTCCACCCCACAGACAAAGACCAGTCTGTGGGGACCCCGGGATGGGGCACCCGGCAATGGGAGTGGACCTAATTTCATCCCGCACTAGCAGAGCTAGGACGGGCCACCCCGTACTTCGGCGGCGATTTTGCGGAGTTCGGGTAGGACTGCGGCCGAGGGCGAGGGGTGCGGCGTCGCGCGTGCCGAGGGCGAAGTAGACGTCGCGGTAGAGGTGGTAGAGCTGCTCGTAGACTGCGGCGGATTTGGGGTCGGGCTTGACGGTGCGGAGGGGCAGGCAGACCGCGGCCTGGGCTTCTTCGATGGTCTTGTAGGCCCCGGCGGCGAGCAGGGCGAAGATGCCGGAGCCGAGGCTGGTGGGAATTCCGGCGGGAACGAGCACCGGCTTGTTGAGCACGTTGGCGTAGACCTGGTTGAGGACTTCATTCTTTTGCGGAATGCCGCCGGCGTTGATGACGCGGTCGATGCGCGACGCCGTGCTCGGCCATGCGCTCGAGGATGATGCGGGTGTGGAAGGCGGTGCCTTCGATGGCGGCGAAGAGCTCGTCCTGCGCGGTGTGGACCAGATTCCAGCCGAGGGTGACGCCGCCGAGTTCGGGATTGACGAGGACGGTGCGGTCGCCGTTGTCCCAGCTGAGGCGCAGCAGGCCGGTCTGGCCGGCCTTGGTAGCGATTCGAGGCCTTCAGAGAGAGCGGCGACGGTGGTGCCGGCGCGGCGGGCGATGGCTTCAAAGATGTCGCCGACGGCGGAGAGGCCGGCTTCGATGCCGGTGTATTGCGGATGCACGCTGCCGGGAACCACGCCGCAGACGCCCGGAACCAGCTCGGCCTGGCGCGCCATGGCGATGATGCAGGTGGAGGTGCCGACGACGTTGACGGCGTCGCCCTCGCGGATGTTGGAGCCGATGGCGTCCCAGTGGGCGTCGAATGCGCCGACGGGGATGGGGATGCCGGCGCGCAGGCCGAGCTCCGCGGCCCATTTTGGCGGAGAGATGGCCGGCGAGGTGGTCGCTGGTGAGGTATTCGCCGCCCAGTTTGGCGCGGACGCCGGCAAAGAGCGGATCGACGGCGACGAGAAACTCTTCGGGCGGCAGGCCGCCCCATTTGGGATTCCACATCCACTTGTGGCCCATGGCGCAGACGCTGCGCTTGACGTCGCTCACATTGGTGATGCCGCTGAGCGTGGCGGCGACCATGTCGCAGTGTTCGAGGGCGGTGACGAAGTGGGTCGCGCTTGTCGGGATTGTGGCGCAGCCAGTGGAGCAGCTTGGCGAATCCCCACTCGTGCGAGTAGACGCCGCCGCACCACTCGATGCCTTCGAAGCCGAGCTCATGAGCCTTGCGGGTGATCTCTTCGGCTTCAGCGAAGGCGCGGTGGTCGCACCAGAGGTAGTAGTCGTCGAGCGGCTCAAGGTCCTCGCCGACGGGAACGACGCTGGAGCCGGTGGTGTCGAGGGCGATGGCGGCAACATCGGCGCCGTTGATGCCGGTGGCGTTGAGAACGTCGCGCGTGGCGGCGGCGAGGGCGGTCATTTGGTCGGCGTGCGACTGGGTGGCGTAGTCGGGATCTTCGCGGCGGCGATGCAGCGGGTAGGAGGCCGAGGCGGTGCCGATGGGGCCTTTGCTGCTGTCAACGAGAGTGACGCGAACGCTGAGTGTGCCGAAATCGACGCCGGCAACGATAGCCATAATGACGAAGCCTCCAGTAAACGCTTGCTGATCCGCAGACCAGAGTACACCAAAGAGCTAAGGAACGAGGGAACAGGGGAACGAGGGAGCATGGTCGACAATTTTCGCGCTGGGTTGGGGTTTGCGGTATTCACCCTAGCGGCAAAGACAAAGACGCTGCGAGAGTGGGGCACACAAGTGGGTGGTTATTTCTTTTCGCCGGGGAGGATGGAGGTGAACTTCGACATGAGTCCCGATTTTGGGGCGGGGGAGGCTGCGGCGGGTTTGGCGGGCGAAGATGCCGCGGAAGGTCTGGCCTGAGCGGCGGGCGACGGCGGAGTTTGCGGTTTGGCTGCGGAGGAAGCGGAGGGATTCGAGGATGGGGGCGAGCCAGAAACGACTTTGGCGTGGGCGAGCTGGAGCGAAGGCGTGCTGCCGTCCTGATTTTTAACGAGGATGGTGACGCGGCGGTTGGAAGGGTCGAAGGGATTGCTTTTGACGCGCAGGAACTGATCAGCGTAGCCACGGACCTGGGTGACCTGGTCGGCGCGGACGCCATTCTGCTGGAGGAGGCGGCGCGCGGAGTTGGCGCGATCGGCGGAGAGCTCCCAATTACTGTAGTTGGCGTCGGTGGAGTATTGCGCGGCGTCGGTGTGGCCTTCAATGAGCAGTTGGTTGGGGAGAGTTTTGAGCTCGGTGGCGAGGAGGGCGAGGAGTTCCTGGCCGCTGGGGCTGAGCTGGGCGCTGCCGCTTTGGTAGAAGGTGCCATTCCTGGTTTCGATCAGCTCGATGCGCAGGCCTTCGGGGGTGATGGTGATTTCGATCTGCTTGATGAGTTTTTGGAGGTCTTTGCGCGCCTGAATTTCACGCTCGAGTTTCTGCTTGAGGTCCTGCAACGGCTTTTGATTCGGGTCGGAGGCGGATGCGGTGCTTTCGCCGGTTCCGGACATCGTGGTGCCGAGGAGGCTGGCGGTTCCTTTGGGGTCGTTGAAGTAGCCGGCGACGGCCTTTTTGACTTTCTCGCTTGAGCCCATGAGCCACAAGACGATGAAGAGCGACATCATGGCGGTGACGAAGTCGGCGTAAGCGACCTTCCAGGCGCCGCCGTGGTGACCGCCGTGGCCGCCTTTCTTTTTGATGACGATGATGGGTTGGGCTTTGGCCGTCATGGTGTTTGCCGTCATCTAGGCTGCCGCCGCTGCAACCGGCTCGGTTTTGTTTTTACAATTCTTTTCCATCTCGTCGAAGCTGGGGCGGGCGTAAGCAGGAATGGCGCGCCGACCGAGCTCGATGGCGATCATGGGCGCGGAACCTTTGAGAAAAGCGAGAAGAAGCACACGCAGAACGTGAAGATATTCGTTGTGCTCGTCGGCCATTTTGCGCATGTTGGCGGCAAGGGGGCCGACGACGCCGTAGCAGAGCAGGATGCCGAGGAAGGTGCCAACGAGCGCGGCGGCGACGTGCCTGCCGATCTCTTCTGGCGGGCCGCCGAGCGCGCCCATGGTGATGACGACGCCCAGCACCGCGGCAACGATACCGAGGCCCGGCAGGGAATCGGCAACCGTGGTGAGCGCGTCGACGGGCTGGACAGCGGCGCTGTGATGGACTTCCATGTCGAGCTCCATCATCTGGTCCATGTCAAAGGGCTCGACGCCGCCGGTGATGGCGGTGCGGAGAGTGTCGCAGACAAAGTCGCGGGCATGATGGTCGTTGAGGAACTCAGGATAATTTTTGAAGATGGCGCTCTCGGCGGGCTTTTCGACGTCCATTTCGACGGCGAGCAGGCCTTCTTTGCGGACTTTGTTGAGGAACTGATACATCATTTTGAGTGTGCTGAGGTAGCGGGCCTGAGTGAAGGGCGAGCCTTTGAGCGTGGCGACAAGGCCGGCTGCGATGTCTTTGAGGATGCGGACGGGGTTGGCGACAAGGAGGGTTCCGGCTGCGGCGCCGGCGATGATGATGAGCTCTGCGGGCTGGATGAGAACGGCAATCTGGCCCTTTTCCATGAGGAAGCCGGCGAGGATCGCGGCGAAGACGAGAACGATGCCTACAATGGCGAACATGTCGACTCCTCCGCCGCAGGCTTGGCCGGGTTAGCGGCTGCAGCAGCAGTTGCGCGGTTTCCGCCTGTGCGGATGCTCGCCTCCATAGCCTGGCGGGAGCGATCGAGCAGTTGTGCAAGCGTTTCGGTTTGACCTTCAGCGGCCTGTGCTGCACCGACACTGACGGTGATGGAGATGCGGTCGCCCCACCAACGGAAGTCGGAGGTGCGGGCGAGGCCGGCGAGGGTTTGCGCGCGCGCCGCGAGCATTTGGGCGTTTCGCTCATGGGCGAGGATGAGGAATTCGGAGTCACCCCAGAGGCCCATTTCTTCGGCCGGGCGCAGGCCCTGCGCCAATGTGTGCCGGACCTTGTCGAGCATGGCACGGCAGGCGGCGACGCCGTGAGTTCCTCGCAACTCGGGCGCCTGATCGACGGCGATCCAGAGGACGCCGAAGGGCGCGCCGCCGCGCGTGAAGTCGTCGAACTCTGTTTGCAAGCGCTCCTCAAGGTCGGCGCGGCTCTCTTCGACGTCTTTGTCTGAGCCACTTTCGCCGTGAGGGAGGGCGTCAAGGCTTTCGGCGGGATGAAAGACAGCGGCGGCGCCGATGTGGGCGCCGAGGGGGTCGCGCAATACCAGGACTCGCGTGATGACGGGAACACCATGGCCGAGCTTGTGGCGCGGTTGCACGAGCGCGCGGTGAATTTGCCGCGGACCGATGCCGGGCTCCGATGCGTCGTCGTGACTGGCGCCGAACAGGAGCGACTGGAGGCCCTCGGGCAGAGGCCGGGTGAGGAGATCGATTGCGGCGTAGCCGGTGATGCTTTGCGCGGCCTGGTTCCAGAAGATCACTTCGCCAGCGGAACCGAATACAGCGATGCCTTCGGGGAGGCTGTCGAGTGCGGCTTCGAGCATCTGGGTGCGATCGATCATCGAAGCCTTTCTGCGGCGCGCAACGATTTTCCGCGACAGACACTGTGGGAACAGGGCCGGAGATCGGACGCAAGGCGGCGCGCGGTGCTTAGCTAATTGATCGGCTGAGAGCAGCAGAACTTCATTTGGGTAGACCGCAATGAGGGAATACGAATGGGGAGATTGGCGAGCGGGAAAGCGCGGATTGCGGCTGTCGGTAGGTTCTGACCCATTCGAGGATGGAGCGGACAGCGATGCCGCTGGGGCCTTTGGCGATGTAGGGGCGCGAGTCCTCGACCCAGGCGACACCGGCGATGTCGAGATGGATCCAGGGAGTGTCTTCGGCAAACGCATGGAGGAATTCGGCAGCGGTGCTGGCTCCGCCGTAGCGTCCACCGGTGTTCTTGATGTCGGCGATGTCGGATTTGATCAAGTCGGCATATTCGTCGCCAATTGGAAGGCGCCAAAACTTTTCACCGGAGATGGCGACAGCATTGTTGAACTGGGCGTAGGTTGGATCATCGTTAGAGAAAACGCCGGCTGTAGCCTTACCGAGAGCAACAGAGACTGCGCCAGTGAGAGTAGCGGCGTCAATGAGGTGAGTAGCGCCGAGCTGTCGGGCGTAGGCGAGGCCGTCTGCGAGGACGAGGCGGCCTTCGGCGTCGGTGTTGATGATCTCGATGGTCTTGCCTGACATAGCAATCTGCACATCGCCGGGTTTTTGGGCCGTGCCGGAGGGCATGTTCTCTGCCGCGCATACGATAGCGATGACGCGCACTTTGGGCTTGAGCAGCGCAATGGCGCGCATGGCTGCGATCATGGCGGCGCCGCCGGCCATGTCGTATTTCATCTTCTCCATGTTGTCGGCGGGCTTGATGGAGATGCCGCCGGTATCGAAGGTGATGCCTTTGCCGACAAGGCCAAGCACTGGACCGTCGGTGACACCCTGGGGTGTGTAGCGGAGAACGATGAGGGCAGGCGGCTCTGGTGAGCCCTGTGAAACGCTCCAAAAAGCTCCCATCTTGAGCTCATGCAGTTTTTCGGTGGAGTGGACTTCGCACTGAAGGCCAACCTCCTGTGCCATGAGGGCTGCGCGCCGGCCAAGCACGGTGGGCGTGAGCTTGTTGCCGGGCTCGTTAACGAGCGAGCGGGCAAAGTTCTGGCTTTCGCCGACGATGATTCCTTCAGCAAAGGCCGATTCAAGAACTATGCGGTCGGCGTCGGCGGGAGCGGCGAGGGTGAAGGACTGAATGGTCTGGTCTTTGCGGTCGCTGCGGTAGGTATCGGGATCGAAGTCGCCGATGAAGGCGCCCTCGCCGGCTGCCGTGGCGGCTGCAGCAAGCGGAAGATTCTCGGACGAGGGCAGTGCAAAGACAAGCTCGCGAATGCCGCGCGGCTTGGCAAAGCGGACGGCGGTTCCAGCGGCGTCTCGCACAGAGTGGATGGTGGCTTTTGCGAGTTTGCCGAGACCGACGATGAGGAGCCGCTTAGCGCCGAGTCCGGCGGGGGCGTGGAGCAGCAGGGTCTCATTGGCTCCCGCTTTGTATTCGCCGGTGGCCAGCACGGCGGCCGCGGCGGACTGCACCGCGGGATCGGCGGTTAGCAGCGTGAGCTGGGGCTTGGCGTCGGGGCCCTTGGCAGCTTGAGTATCGGCGGCGAGAACAGCGAGTAGTTCAGAGGCAGTGCCAGAGATGGGTGCAAAGGAAAGTTCAGTGCGCATGGAGCTATTTTATTGGAGCGGGGTTAGCGAAGTTATCGCAGTTTGGAGCCAGGCAGCGGAAGAGTTCGGCGATATGTCATTGAACGATATTTGACATTTTCCATCTATATGACATATTCTTTGCGTATGGTAGATAATGTCATCAACAGAGAAATTGTCACAACTAGAATCAATGACAATGGGCGCATTGTGATCCCCGTTGAGATACGGCAGCAATTGGGCATCAAGCCGGGTGATACGCTCTTTCTGGCCATTGAAGGCGGCGTGTTGAAGATCGAATCGCAGCGAAGTCGAATCCGACGCGTTCAGGAGAGCCTGCGCCAGCTGATTCCGCCTGACCGCATCCTTTCGGACGAGTTGATTGCGGAGCGGCGCGAAGAGGCGCGACAGGAGATGGAGGAGTGGCTTGGATAAAGCTGCCGTCCTCGATGCTTCAGCCCTGATGGCACTGATTCGCGGAGAAGAGGGAGCGGACGCAGTGTTTGCTGCCATGCCGCGGGCCGTGATCAGCACGGTGAATCAGGCCGAGGTGCAAACCAAGCTAGTGTCAGCAGGCTTGGACGAATTGCTGGCCTGGTGGCACATTGCCGAGGCCCAATGCCCTTCAGTCCCTTTTGACGAAGAGCAGGCCCGTGTAGCCGGCGGGTTGGTGAAGGTGACCCGTCCCTACGGCCTCTCGCTCGGCGACCGAGCGTGCCTGGCGCTCGCGATCGAGCACAAGGCGACGGTCTACACGACAGATGCAGCCTGGAAGAACCTCGGCCTTGAGATCGAAATCGAAGTGATCCGGTAGCCGAATTGGCAAGGCGCCCTGGAAACCCCTGAATCTAACGCCCTCCGGCCACGCAGGATTCGAGGAATAGCGGCGAAAATTGAAAGAGGCACTGAAGCAGGAAAGCACTGCCACACCGCAAGGCAACCGCAGATCCTTCGTCGCTCACGCTCCTCAGGATGACATTTTTTCGGATTCAGTTAGCAGTTTTACCGCCCGCCGCGGTGCTTATTGGCGTTGATGGCGGTGCGGGCTTCGCGGTCGGCTTCGCGGCGGCGCTCGGTCTCGCGCTTATCCCAGTCCTGTTTGCCTTTGGCGACCGCCAGCTCGCACTTGACTCTTCCATTGCGGAAGTAGAGACGGGTGGGGATGAGCGTATGGCCCTTGATCTGCGTCTTGGAAAGTAGCTTGCGAACCTCATCGCGATGCAGGAGGAGTTTGCGGGTGCGCGTCTCATCGTGGTTAGCGATGTTTCCGTGGGAGTAAGGCCCAATATGCAGATTGAGCAAAAACGCCTCGCCGTCTTTGATGAGGCCGTAGGAGTCTTTGAGGTTGGCCTTGCCCTCACGGATGGACTTGACCTCAGTTCCGCGGAGGGCCACGCCGGCTTCGAATTTCTCAAGAAGGAAGTAGTTGTGCGAGGCGGCGCGGTTGTGGGCGGCGTCTCGCTGGCCGCTGGCGACGGGATCGCGGGGCCGGGCCGCTTTTTGGGCAGCCGGGGCGTCTTTGGGAGTGATGACGTGGCTGGTTTGGCGGGCCATCGGGAAACGTCCTTGAATCTTCATCGTAGCATCGGAATGGAATTCGATTGAGGCGAGCGTGGCTTTGTTAAAATGAGGCAGCGTTTTTCTGAGAAGATCGGCACAAACAATCCCGATCGGATACCCGCCGTAGAGGCGCGCCGAAGCCTGCAACCGCCCGCCTGGGAGTGCGCACGCGGACCCGAGAGAACACCGAGGAATAAGATGACCCGCCGCAAGCCCAAACAGGCCTTTGCCGGAAGCAAGGCATCAAGAACCGCTTTCGCCGTTGTGATTTTTGCCGCTTTGGCCGGCGTTGGCTTGCCGGGAGCGAGGCTTCACGCGGAATCGGCCAACACCGACTTCAAGCGCGGCCAAGCCGCCGAGGCGCGGGCGGACTACGATGGGGCTTTTGACGACTATCAAAAGGCGTTGACCAAGGATCCCAGCGACGCCCGCTTCAAGATCGCGATGGCGCGGATTCGCGTTACGGCGTCGTCGGCGCACATTACGAAGGGCCGCAAGCTGTTCCAGGCGGGCGACGTGCAGGGCGCGCTGGCAGAGTTTATGCACGCAGCAGAAATCGATCCCGGCAACGAAGCGGCCCAGCAGGAGATTGCCCGCGTAAGGATGAAGCAGGGCGGGAGCCCGGCCGTGCCCGAGATCGGCCTGCCACAGCCGCCGGCAGAGGCGGAAGAGCTGGAATCAGTGGAGGCCCCCGCCGAGCTGAAGCCGCTTTCGAACGAGCCGCTCTCGCTGCACATGACCGAAGACGCCAAGGTGGTATACCAGGCCGTAGGCAAGGCGGCGGGCGTGAATGTGCTGTTTGACCCCGACTACAACTCCAAGCGTATCCAAGTGGACCTGAACAACGTTTCGCTGCTCGATGCGCTGCGGATTGTGGGCGTGATGTCAAACACGTTCTGGCGCCCGGTGACGAGCAATACGATTTTTGTTGCGCAGAACTCGCGAACCAAGCGGCAGGAACTGGACGAGCAGGCGGTGCAGACCTTTTATCTGACCAACGCCTGGCAGCAGAACGATTTGAACGATGTGCAGACCGCGCTGCGCAATGTAATGCCGAACGCCCATGTGTTTGGCGTGCAGAGCCAGAACGCCATTGTGATGCGGGGAACTCCAGACGAGCTTCTGCTGGCGCAACAACTGATCGACGACCTGGACAAGCCGCGCGGCGAGGTGGTGGTGGACATTGCCGTGCTGGAGGTGAGCAAGAACTGGGAGCGGACGCTGGGGATCGCGTGGCCGAGCAGCTTTGGGGTGGCGCTGCAGCCAAACTGCGCGCAAACCAATTCGTGCAGCAGCTCGAGCAGCACGACATCAACAACGACCGGCTCTACAGGCAGCTCGACGGTAAGCCCGACGCTGTATAACCTGGCCCATCTGAACTCGACGAATTTTGAAGTGAGCGTGGGATCGGCGACGCTGAACCTGCTATTGACGGACAGCAACACGAAGGTGCTGCAGAGCCCGCGCATCCGCGCGACGGACGACCAGAAAGCGACGATGAAGATCGGCTCGCGAATTCCGATTGCGACCGGTTCGTACCAGACAGGAGCAGCGACCGCGCTGGTGAGCTCGCTGGTGAATACGCAGTTCCAATATCAAGATGTGGGCGTGAATATCGAGATGACGCCCAGCATCCACTACGACCACGACGTGACGCTGAAGATGCGGATTGAGGTTTCATCAGAGAGCGGCACGGAGACGATCAGCGGAGTGACCGAACCGATCATCAGCCAACGTGTGGTGGACCAGACGATCCGCCTGCGGGAAGGCGAAGCGAGCATTCTGGGGGGCATCCAGAACAAGCAGGAAACACAGAGCTGGAACGGCATTCCGGGGCTGAGCGCGATTCCAATCCTGAAGTACATTTTCGGGTCGAAGGACCACACCATTCAGGACGACGATATTGTGTTTGTGGTGGTGCCGCATATTGTGCGCTCACAGGAGCTGGACCAGGCCAATTTACGCATGATCGACACCGGCGAGGGCCAGTCGATCGACCTGCGGCACGCGGACGACGGGAATGCGGCTGCAGCGGCGGCCACGCCTGCCGTGCAGCCAACGGCCATGGAACGCCCAGGCGTCGGCACGGTTCCGGCACAAAGCGCGATTGAGGCAGCACCCACAATGCTGGCGCAGTTGCGCGCCGACATGGCGGCGAACGGAAGCCCGACAACCGCGGCACAGCAGGCGGCTCCGCCAGCCAACGGAAATGCAATGGGCGCTGCGCAAGCGGCGGGTGCGCAACCTACGCCCGCGGGAGCTGCAACGGTGAATGCGCCGCCCGCGACCGGCGCGGGTTTCGCTTTGAACGCACCGACCGGTGCGGTGGCCGCGGGAAGCAGCTTTCAGGTTCCGTTGGTGCTGAACGCAGGGGCCGACGTATCTTCAATCGCGTTGCAGCTCCACTACGACGCAACAAAAATCATGCTGGTGAATGTTGCTCCGGGCGACTACTTGAGCCGGGATGGGCAGGCAGCGCCTCCAATCCATACCGATGAACCGCCGGGGAATCTGATCATAGGGACCTCGCGACCGCCGGGAACCCATGGAGTGAACGGCACGGGCGTGGTGTGCGTGTTGACTTTCCAGGCTAAGGCTGCGGGCGCGAGCGATTTAAGCATCATTCGTGCTTCAGTGGAGAACAGTGCGCAACAGCAACTCGAGGTAGAGAACGCGCAAGCCAACATTGTGGTGAAGTAGGGAGCGGCGCGGATGAATCCAGGCCGAGCGAGACTGGGTTGGACGAGACTGGACCGGGCGAGCGCGGTGCAGAGCGGAGAGATAGGCCGGTGCGGATGGGTGCCTCGAAGAGGCGCTGCGCGGAGGGTGAGGGAACGGGGCCTGACGCTGGTTGAGCTGATTGTGACGGTGTCGATCCTGACCATTCTGGCTTCGGCCGCATTGCCGGTGGCGCGGTTCCAGGTGAAGCGCCAGAAAGAGCGCGAGTTGCGCTACGACTTGTGGATGATGCGCGACGCGATCGACAAGTATAAGGACGCCGCGGACAAGGGCGCTTTTCAGACCAAGCTGGACAGCCAGAACTATCCGCCTGATTTGGAAACGCTGGTGAATGGCGTGGACGTTCAGGGCAAGAAGCTGAGATTTCTGCGCAAGATTCCGGTGGATCCGATGACGGGCAAGCGGACTGGGGACTGCGGTCGATGCAGGACGACCCCGATTCCGACTCGTGGGGCGGGCAGAGCGTGTTCGACGTGTATTCCAAGTCACTGGGGACGGGGCTGGACGGAACGAAGTATTCAACGTGGTGAAGAAGCGAGCTTTTAGCCGTTGGCCGTTGGCTTGACCGCGATAGAGCGCTTTGAGATGGCGCACAAGAGCGGCAAGCATTTGGCACTAACACTAAGAGCTGAAAGCTAAAGGTTAAGGAAAATGCACGACCGACGCACACAATCCGGCTTCACGCTCATCGAGCTGATGGTGGTGATGGCGATCATCAGCATCCTGGCGACGATGGCGGTTCCCTACTTTGCGGCAGCCGTGAAGCATGCGCGGGAAGCGGTGCTGAAGGAAGATCTGCAGACGATGCGCATGGCCATCGATTCCTACACCATGGACAAGCAGAAGGCGCCGCAGTCGCTCGACGATCTGATTCAGGACGGCTACCTGAGATCCGTTCCCGAAGACCCGATGACTCACAGCAAAGATACCTGGGTGACAGACACCAGCGACGCCATGTACTCGCTGGATGAGACCGAGCCCGGCATCGATAATGTCCACTCAGGTTCCGATGAAACAGGCTCCGACGGGCAGCCTTACTCTTCGTGGTAAATTCACGAATGAGGGATTTGGATATGCGGGGGATTCGCGCTGCGGCGGGATTTGTGTGTGTGGCTGCATTCAGCACATCGCTTTTTGCGCAGACGGGGAACAGCGTTCATATCCGATTGCTCGACGGGAAGACCGGGCTGCCGGTAACGGCCTCAAATTTTCTTGTGCGGATCGACCACCTGGACACTGTGCACAACGAATGGGTGCAGATCCACGATGATGGAACTGTGACGGTGACACTGCCGGATAGCGCGAAGGAACTCTCTGTGAAGGCCACCTACGACATGGGGATGGAGACCTTCATCAATTGCGATGCCGCCAAAGAAAACGATAGGGAACGGGATATCTGGTATCCGGTCCCTGTGATTCTGAAGACCGGGGTGGTAGCTCCGAACGAATGCTCAAAGACAAATTACAAGGCCGCGCCCGGGGAGTTTATCTTTTTTGTGAGAAAACGGGGATGGCGTGACTCACCCGACAATTAGGTGGAATGGGTTGGGCCGGCGGCCAAGCGAATAAGATGGAGTCGTGGCGCTCGAACCAGAATCACCAGCCGCTTTCGACTTCGTGACGCGCGTAGCGCGGACCTACGGGAAACTGATGCAGATTGCAGCCGCCGACCCGGAGAAAGGGTTGGGCGGCAAATTATTTTATGCGGGGGAGTTGGACCCGGAAGGCCGCGCTCTGGTTGTGGCAGCGAACGTTGCGGGCGCCGCCACGCTGGCAGCGACGGCGAATCGCGAAATGCAAAAGCAGGCCCTCAGGGACGGTGTGGCTGATTTTCTCGTCACGACGCTGGACGAGGCGTTGCGCATCCTGAAGAATGAGCTTCGCAAGCGCGGGACGGTCGCGGTGTGTGTGGCTCTTGCGCCGGATGCCGTGGAGCGGGAGATGCAGGAGCGAGGCGTTGCGCCCGATCTGGTTCGGGGCGATGTGTCTGTTGCGCCAGGTCATGTGGCACTTGCGACTCCGGTAAAGGATCAGGCTGAACCCGATCTAACTGCGATCCCTGCTCTTGTTACCTGGTGCGTAGACTCAGCCCTTCCGAAGGAGTTGGCCAGGCTCGACGAGATTGCGGTTCAATGCCTCGATGCGAATGCATCGGCTGCGCGGCGATGGCTGCGGCTGGCCCCGAGGTATCTGGGACGCATGGCGCAAGGGCTGCGCCTGCTCGACTGCGACCGGGAGTTTGCTGCGCGCTTTGTCGAGCGGGTTCGCGAGCATGTGGAGCGGGGAGAGTTTGCGATCGGCTTTGAAATCCGGACGCACTTTCGGGGCTTGCACGATGAGTACCGGTTCGTCCCCGGTGAATCTCACGGCACGAGCTAACCTGCTTCTGCAAGCAGGCTAACTTCCCTGCTCCGTGTCGCCGGCTTGTTCAATTCGCGACCATAAGTCGCGGATGCCCCGGCTGGTTTTTGCCGAGATCGGCAAAATCTCTTCCAAGTCGAGTTCGCGCTTGAGGGCCGCCAGGTTGCGCGTCCGCTCGTTGCCGCTCAACCGGTCAGCTTTCGTCGCGACCACAACGAATGGACGGCTGACGGAGCGCAGCCAGTCGAGTAACTGACGATCGTTCGGCCGGGGAGGAACGTTCGAATCGACCAGGCAGACGCAAAGTGCCAGCGTGGCGCGGCCGGCAAGATAAGGCTCGATGAATTCGGGCCAGGTTGCAGAGATGGACTTAGAGACTTTGGCGTAGCCGTATCCGGGCAGGTCGGCGAAGATGAGCTTGCGACGCTGGGCGCGGTCAAGGAGAGCGAAGAAGTTGATGGCGCGCGTGCGCCCCGGTGTGGAGGAGACTTTGGCGGCCTTCTCTCCGACGAGCGCATTCAGCAGGCTCGATTTGCCAACGTTGGAGCGGCCGAGGAAAGCAACTTCAGGCACGCTGGGCGCAGGAAACTGCGCGGGTGCGAGCGCCGAGAGCAAGAATTGGGCCGTATAGAGCACTGGGGTAAAGGATAGCAAGGCGGCGAGGCATTGGTTCGGCGATTCTGCTGGTTACGCTTCAGCGACCGCGAGCGGATGCGAGCGATCGGTACTCAAGGTGGGCACGGCGGCTAGCAAACTACGGGTGTAGGCATGCGCTGGAGCGGTCAGCAGCCAGGTGGAGGGACCGGTCTCTATTATCCCTCCGGGTTTGCGCACGACGCCGAGGACTTCAGCTCCTTCAACGCTCAGCTTCACGCCGCGCAAGGCTTGCGCAGCTCCGAAGCGCACTTGCAAATTGCGGATGCTCATGAGAGTCCCCAATGAACTTGTCGTGGGGCTACAGGGTGGATCCAAACCGCGCGCTTGCGAGTGCGTTGGACTGAGGAAAGCCGGCCTTGTAGAATCGGGACTGCCTGGAGACCGGTCTCGATGCAGCACCCGATGCCGACGATGCTGAACCGAGGGGAGTTCCGCAATGAATTTTTCAGCCCGTGAAAGGTGAACAGGGCGATTCAGATGAATCGGCACCTCATTCCGATGATTGTTTCCTGCGTTCTCGCTCTCGTGGCTTCCGCCGGTTGCGGCGGCGGCAGCATTATTCTGCCGTCTGCTCCCGGAAGCAGCGTGACCTCGGCGCAGAGCTACGCGCAGCAGGCAACCTCAGGCATCGAGACGTTGCAGCATTGGTATGTGCAGACTGCCGGTCTTTATGAATCGCCGACTGGCTGGTGGAACGCCGCCAACTCCATCACAGTGCTGGCGGACTACGAGAAAGTGACAGGAAGTACGGCGTACAGCTCCGCAATCACCAACACATTTACTGCCGCGCAGGCGTCACACAAGAATTTTGTCAACAGCTTCTACGACGATGACGGCTGGTGGGCGCTGGCTTGGATCGAGGCTTACGATGTGACCGGCAATGCCGAGTATCTGTCGATGGCCGAATCCATCTTCACCACAATCACCGGCGGCTGGGACTCGACCTGCGGCGGTGGTGTCTGGTGGAGCACGTCGAGAACTTATAAGAACGCGATTCCGAACGAGCTATTCCTGACGATTGCGGCAAAGCTCGCTAACCGAACGACCGGCAGTGTGTCTGCTGCGTACCTGAACTGGGCACAAAGAGAGTGGACGTGGTTTAGAGGGTCCGGCATGATTAACGCGAAGAATTTGATCAACGACGGACTTACGTCAACCAATCCCAACGCCTGCATCAACAACGGCGGCGCGACCTGGACGTATAACCAGGGTGTGATTCTTGGTGGGCTTGTCGAGCTTTACAAGGCCGACAGCGATCCTACGTTGCTTCCAGAGGCAGAAGCGATTGCCAATGCGGCGATTGCCAATCTCTCGAGCAACGGCATACTCAGTGAGCCGGGCAAGATCACCGGAGACGACGGACCGCAGTTCAAGGGCATCTTTATGCGCAATTTGATGGCACTTTATGCGGCAGCGCCGAATGCGCAGTACAAGAGCTTTGCCGATGCGAACGCCAACAGCATTGTAGCTAACGACCAGGGCCCCAATTGCGAGTTCGGCTTGTATTGGCAGGGGCCGTTTGACTCAGCCGACGCCACGCGCCAAACTTCCGCGCTGGATTCCCTGATTGCGGCAGCCGCGATGGAGTGAAATCATGACGCCTGCGATGCAAGAACTGCAACATCAAGGGGCCCCAGGGATATTTGCGTAACTCCGTGCTGATCATGAATGAGATCGTCCATGGTGTGCGGCAGCGCGATATTGTCATGAGCGGTCTCAGTAAGGTTGAGCAGGAAATAGTATGTTGTCCCTGATTCTTCCCGGCTCGTCACTTCAACGCCGTAAGGCGCTTGAATAAGCGGCGTAATTCCGCTGCTGGAGGCAACCGCTCTCGCTACCACCTCATAAAATGCATCGTCGGTGGAGTCGCATCCAATATAAAATACCCAGCCGCGCCCATGGCGATTCCGCGTGACCGCGGGCCGTCCTTCCATCGGTCCGCCGCCACGAACCGTCGCGATCGCTTCCGCCCCGTGCAGCACGAGGGACTCAATCGCCGACCGCGGCTTGAAGACCACGTCGCTGCCACGGAACTGCATGCCGAGTTCCCCCTGGAGTTTCGCGTCGAGATTGCCATTTTGGTCGTTGTATTCAAAAAGATCGAGAATGGCTACGGATTGAACGCCAGCGATCTCTGTGAACGGACCGGGCGCGAGCGTGCGACGCATGCTGTTATCCATGTTCTGGGTTGCTGCGCGATAGTTGAGCACCAGCGTGCCACCGTCGGCGACAAATTTCTTCAGTCGCTCCACGGCCGCGTCGTCGATGAGTCGCAAGTTTGGCGCCGCCACAACTTTGTAGTCGCCCAGCTCCGCCGTCAGCGGCACCACGTCCAGGTTCCGCTGCAGAACCTTCAAACCGACGTAAAAGCTATGAACTTCGCCGCCGTAGCGCGGGTGCGGGTCCCCGACACCTCCAGAACCCTGCGCCCATGAATTGGGATAGTCGTAGAAGATCGCAATGTCAGAGCGAGTTGTTGCGTTCGCGAAGTGCGGACCGATGCGTGCCATTTCTTTGGCAATCTGTTCGAGCATCGGCTTTGCCGGGTTGATCTGGCCGTCGAAACCTTTGATAAACGAGGGGCGGTGTTCTTCGTTTCCTGCCAGAGGGCGGCGCCACTCGAAATAGAGCTGCCCGTGCGCGCCGTGCGCCAGGTCGTCGTATGCCTGCAAGCGCAAGCCCTCAGTGGGCGCATTCGGCGGGACGTACGCATTCTGCTCTGCGCATATGAATCGCTGATGCGGACCGGCGCAGCGTGTAATGTCGCTGAGGTAGCCGGACGTGTACTGGCGTTGAAACGCGCTCAACCCGGGCGCACTTACGTAGTTGTCCCAAGCGCTCGCGTCAAGAAACTCCGCACCCGCGGTGTACGCATTTACCGCGCCGGTGGGCGACGACCAGTTCGTAAGCACAAACTGGTTTTCCGTTTTCGCGTGCAGAATGTCGGCCTGGCGTCGGAGATGGTTCAAAAACGAGTCGGAGAAGAATCTGCGGTAATCGAGACTGATCGCGGGCTGCCATCCGCCTTCAGCGGAGTTCGTCGGAAAGTGAATCTGCGACCAATCGGTATACATGTTGCTCCAGAAGGCGCCGTTCCACACGCGGTTCAACTCATCCAGCGTTCCATAGCGCTTCTGCAGCCACTGCTGAAATGCCTTCTGAGAGACCGGGTCGTACTCCTGAAATGGATTGCCCGGCTCGTTATCGAGCTGCCAGCCGATGACGCCGGGATTGCGGCCATAGTGATCGGCCAGAGCTGTAACGATGCGCGCGCATGCGTCAAGATAGTGTGTGCTGTTGGTGTTGTAACCCTTGCGGCCGCCGTAAGTGTATGGACCGAGTTGGTTGCCGCTCAGCACATCAGGATACTGCTGAAACAGCCACGGCGGAATGGATGCGGTGGGCGTGCCAAGAACAGTCCCAACGCCGTTGCGGCTTGCGATTTCAATCGCGCGATCCATCCAGTCGAAGGTGAACTTGCCCGGCTCCGGTTCGAAGCTGGCCCAGGCAAACTCGCCCATGCGGACGGCGTTGATGCCGAGCTCGTGCATTTCGCCGAAGTCAACTTCCCACTCCGCGGACGGCCACCACTCCGGGTAGTAGGCTGCACCGACAAGATAACGGTCGCCTAATCCGCGGCTATTTTTCCCGGTAGCGCTCTGCGTTTGAGAGGGGGTGGCGGCGGCCAAGGCACGATGGTTCAAAAAGAGGTCAATTCCGGCCAGCGCGGCCAGTTCGTTAAATGTTCTTCGATTCACGATTTTTTCTGTTCTCCTGCAAGGACAAGTTGATCTTGCGGAAATAAAGAGGCCGCCAGTTTGTGGGCGGCCTCAGTGGTTGAGTGTTTAATCAAGTGAGGCAATCAAGTTAGAACACATATTTCGCCGACAACTGGAAGAAGCGGGCGTCGGGCACATTGGCCTGCAATCCAAGCGGTGATGTAATTAAGCCGGCTGTTGCCGACAGGCCGGTGTTACTTGGATTGGCCCATGTTGGATGGTTGAATAGGTTGAAGGCATCGGCGCGGAATTGCAGGGACTGCTCGTGGAAGGTTGTGAACTGCTTTGAGAGTCCCATGTTGATGCGCTCGTATCCGGGTCCGAAGATGTTGTTGGACTTTCCACCGAGATACTTTATTGCAGTTGCCTCGTCGGTGACGGGAATTGGAACAGTAACGCCGTTAACAACACCGGTCGGGAAGCTGCCTATGCCATTGTTCAGGTTAGGGGTGGCCGCGCCGTTGAGCGGGTTATCGAAGGCGCAGGCGTTGTACCAGTGCGTCTTGTTGTGAACGGAGGACGGGCAGCTTGTAAGTTGTGGGTTGGTTGCATTGGGAGATCCGCCGCCGGCATACGGATCGCCAGCCAAGATGGACCTTGCCTGCGATTGACCGCTGGGAGTGTTGATGCCGTTTGTGGTTACGGTGAAGGGTATGCCGCTCTGCGCAGTAAACGTCAGATCGGAACGCCATCCGCCGGCAATCTCATCGAGCCACAAAGGCGCCTTGTTCATCATGGCGCGACCGCGTCCAAACGGAAGCTCGTAGGAACCATTAAATGTGAAGCGGTTGCGCACGTCGTAGTTGGAGTCAGTGATTTCATGCGAAATGGGAATGATTTGCCACATACGGTAGCTGGTGCCGCCACCGAGCGGATCGACTGAGTTATCCAGGTTCTTGGACCAGGTATAACTGGCGAGATAACTCAATCCACTGGAGAAGCGCTTTTCCAGCTTGGCCTGCAGCGAGTTGTAACTGCTCTCAGCGCCAAAGTGCAGCCATGGGTTTCCACATCCCAACGATGGGAACCAGCACGCATTGGTGGAGTTCTTTCCGTTGGCCTGCAGTGCAGCGGCGGCGTTGGTATTGAGCAAAGTGGGAAGGTGCCGCGCAACATTACCGACATACATCACGGTTGCGGAAAGATTGTTTCCGAAGGAATGTTGCAAGCTGAGGTTGTAATTGAAAGTGTACGGAGTTTTGATCTGCGTGTCTCTGCCGTTGATGACTGTGCTGTTGATGAACCCCTTGATTCCACTGGGACCGCTGATCTGGTTGGTCATTCCGATTTCCAGCGTGTCATCGGGATTCTGATATTGGCCGGTGGTCGGGTAGTTCTGTGCCGATCCGGGCTTACCAGCGCCGACGGGACTGGCCGCAGTTGTTGGACTGAGCGACGGGCAGTAGGTCGTGATACCGGACTGATTCTTGGCGTTGCCGGCAACGCAGGTGGTGCCGCTCAAACCGGAATGGATCATGAACGGATAGTTGCCGCCGATGTTTGGATTGGATCCGAGGCCGAAGATTGCGCCGTAGAAGACACCGCCGCCAGCACGCAGAACCGTATTCGAGTCAAGTTGGAGAGCAATGCCTGACTCGCGGGGCGAAATTAAATTTCTGCCCAGTGGACAGTCTCGGATTCGAGTCGTAAACGACCGTGGTGTTGTTCGCAGCGAGCAGATTTGAGAAAGAAGCGGCGAAGAGGTTCGAAGTATTTTGCCACTGGGCCGGAAGAACATAGTTTGCGGTTCCGGTGCCGATGGCATTGCCGCCGCTGTCTACGCTGAAACCTTTGGTGAGAGGCACCATGTTCGCGAATCCACCAGCCATTTCGCCGGTTGGCTGATTGTAGTCGTACCGCAATCCGTAGGAGAGGGTTAACTTAGGCGAGAGCTTCCAGGTATCCTCACCATAGGCCGAGTTGTACCAGTTTTGCAATATTGTCGATTGGCTCGTTGGTGAGCTGTTTCCGCTGCATCTGGTCGACCAGGAAGTCGGCCACGCCATAGCCCGTGTTGCCCACACTTGTGACGGCAGTGTATTGGCCGTTGTAGCTATAGCTGCCGCGCGGGTTCGGGGGCTGCAGGAAGTAGATGCGGAAGTTCTGGATGCTAACACCGAGCTTGATCGAGTGATTGCCCCAGATCTTTGTCACGTTGTCGAGAAGCCCTGGTAGATGTTCTGGAGTTCAACTGGAGGGTCGTTGCCGTGCGAGCCGAAGGCCTGGATGCCGCTGACACTTACGCTTGGCAGACCGCCATTCATGAAGAAGCCGGGCCCAAATGGCATGCCGCCCAACCCCAGCGTGGATGCCAGGTTCGTATTCGCGTTGGGCTGGACGTTTTCGATAGTCGCCCCAGTTATAGGAAAAACGCGAACTCGTTGATCAGGTTTGCATTGAACAAGTGAGTTTCGCTAAGCATGAAGTTCTCGGACATGTAGTGCTGCCGGCTCCGGCAAAGCTCCCCGTTCCATCGAGGATCGAGCCCGAGCGGTGGCGTTAAGTTTGTTGTACATGTAGTTGTAACTGTAGCGGGCGATATGCGCGATCCTTCGCGCTTATGTCCCAGTCGACGCGCTGGTCCCACTGAACAATATTATTTGCGGTGGGCAGGATCTCGAGCAGGTTGTTGTAGGTCTGCCCATAGGCTGTGGACGTGTTTGAGTTGTTTGTACGAATTCCAACCGCCGTAATTTGGCAGACGGATACATCTTGAGAATGTTCTGCGCAACGGGATCGAGAACCGCGGGGTTGAATACGTTCTGGCCGGGCGCATAGGTATAGCCATTCGCCGAGCTCACTTGGGTAGCCATACTGCTGCAACGCGCCGGTTAGCGTTGTGGGTACCTTGTTCGCGCAGGAATAGGAACCGGTGTTCGCGTTGGGCTGGTACAGGATGACGGGGCAGGAACCGCCGGAAGTGTTCTGGGCGGTCAGTAGCTCGGAGAAGTCGCCCTGGCGCATGCGCGGCGTAGGTACGCTTATTGGGCCGTTGATGCTGCCCAATGCGACTCGCGTGATTTGCATGTCGCCAAAGTAGAACAGCTTGTTCTTGATGATCGGCAAGCCCAGCGTGCCGCCGAACTGGTTGAAGTGATAGGGCGGGATCGGCAGCAAAGGATTGGCATTCCAGTTCTCCGCATTGAAGAACGTGTTCCGGTTGTACTCCCATACATCGCCGTGGATCGAATTGGTGCCGGATTTGAGTGCGACGTTCAGGACTGAGCCGGCAGAGTGGCCGTACTGAGCGCTGTAGGCAGCCGTATCGAGTTTGAATTCCGACAAGGCATCCGGCGGCGGAGAAACTGAATACAGCGATCCATTCATGTAATCGACGATATCCACGTTGTTGTCCACGCCGTCGAGCCGGAAGTCATTTTGATTGGCGCGCTGCCCGTTGGCCGAGTAATCGCCGTGGCCGCCGCCACGGGTTCCATAGGAGGGCACGACGCCGGTGGAGAGCTGGGCCATGTACACCCAGTTCCGCTCGGCCAGTGGAGTATTGTTGATGGTCTGTGTATCCATGACCTGGTTCACGCTGGCTTCCTGGTCCTGAAGCAGAGGAGGCGCCGACGAAACCGTAACGGTCTCCGAAACATTGCCGGGCTTTAGCACCAGATGGACATTCAGCCGATCCGAAACGTGCAGATTTCAGGTTTTGCTGGACGCGTGGTCTCGAAGTTGGCTGCCGAGGCGCTTACCGTGTAATGGCCAATCTTGATCGGCGAAAAGACGAATACGCCGCTGCCATTGGATTTGGCGCGCAGCACGAATCCGTCGTCGGTGTTGGTGAGCGTCACATCGGCGCCCGGGATGACCGCACCCGAGCTATCCTGCACAACGCCGGTGATCGTGCCCTGATCCACCTGGGCAAAGGCCTGGTTTGCGAATATGACCAGGAGCGCCACGCAGAGGATCGAGAGAACACTCAATACTGATTTCTTGTGAAGGTTGTTTGCGGTTGGATTGGGTGATGGATTTGAATTTCTGAAGGTCACTGGGCGATTGATTGTAATCAAGTGGTCTAGCATGCGGGATTCCTCCTTATTACGGCGCGAGACCGCTACTCACGTCCGCCCGAATGGTAGGCGAATCTTGTGACTGCTGTCAAGGTATTCAGAGAAATCGGTATTTCAAATATAATATATGTAGGATCAACAACTTACAAAATACTGGATAACTAAGTGTGAAACTGTTCTAAGTTACCGGTTTATCTAGTCTCCATTTTTTCAAGATATTGACGATCCGTTTCGTCTAGCTGAGTATTGAACGTCTTTATAATCATCAGTCTATACGCGTTGATACGATCGATGAATCTTTTGTACTTCGCTCAGAAAAAACTACATATACGAGATCAAATACAGAGACCGGTTCCCTAAAGCATGCGATCGGCGAGATTTCCTTAACTCAGAAAGAGCCGTGAGGCCGCCCAGATTCGGGCGGCCTCGAAAGGCTGTTCATTCATTTAAGCGAGGCAACCGAGTTAGAACACGAACTTACCAGACAACTGGAAGAAGCGTGCATCGATGGTGTTGTTCTGGTTGGAAAACGTCCCGGTAAGCGAGACCGAGTTGGCGCCAATATTCGAACTGGTGTTGCCGGGGTTGCCGAAGGTCGGATGGTTCAGGATGTTGAATGCGTCGGCGCGGAATTCCAGGTACTGTTCGCGGAATATCTTGAAGTCCTTGAACAGCGACGCGTTCAGGCGCCAGTTGCCCGGCCCGGAAGCATCGTTCCTGACGCTGCCGAAGAATTGCGACACGGTTGAGTAGGGTCCGCTTACGTACGGCACACCCTGCGGGTAGAAGGAGTTTGTCGTTCCGTTGCTGTTATATCCTCCGTTGGCAAGCGCGTTATCTGCGCCGACTGCGGGCGAATAATAGTTGAAGTAGCCGGATGCGTAAGGCGCCAAGTCAGCGATAGCAGTCGCATTGGTCGTATTCACGACGCCCAGCGGGTCAGCAAAGGCGCACGGGTTGAACCAGCGCGACCTTGTGTGGGTGTGCGCCGCGCAAACATTCGCGGCTG
>CAWJBE010000017.1:0-394750 GCA_963841095.1 uncultured Acidobacteriaceae bacterium | reverse complement strand
GAAGCCGGGTCATCGTATGGTGGCCGACGGACTACGGCGGCGTTTTCTGTTCGGTGGTGCCGACAAGTGGCTTGCGCCGTGGCGATGGCCTTTTCGACGTCGCCCTGTTCGATCAGCTGCCATTTCTGGTTGGCGTTGGCCGCCCAGACGCCGGCGAAACAATCGGCCTGCAGCTCGATGCGCACCGACAGCGCATTGGCCTGTTCCTTCGAACCGCTTTGCTGCGCCGCTGCACCTTGCCGAGAATGCCGAGCTGGTCCTGAATGTGATGGCCCATTTCATGGGAGATGACATAGGCATAGGCGAAATCGCCGCCGCCGCCGAACTTGGTCTTCATGTCGCGGAAAAACGACGTGTCGAGATAGATCTTGCCGTCGAGCGGGCAATAAAACGGCCCCATCGCCGACTGGGCCGCGCCGCAGGACGACCGGGTCGAGCCGTTGAACAGCACCAGCGGCGCCGGCTTGAAGGCGATATTGGCCTGGGCGGGAAGAACCTCTTTCCAGACGTCCTCGTTTTCCGCCAGCACGGCGGCGACGAAGCGGCCGGTCTGGTCCTTCGGCGCGCCGACCTGCCCCGGTTGCGCCGTCTGCTGTTGCGATGAGCCGGAACCCATCTTGCTGACCATTTCAGCGCCGCCGATCAGCAGGCGCGGATCGATGCCCAAGGCATAGCCGATCAGGCCGAGCACGATCATCGCGCCAAGCCCCAGATGGCCGGAACTGCCGCCGCCGGTGGGTCCCGCGCCGCGACGATCCTCAATATTGTCAGACTGCCGAAACTCTTCCCATTTCATGGCGTTGCGTCTCCGAAATCTTGCCCGAAAATCGCGGCAAACCGGCCAGCGACGGTTCCGGCCTCGTTACTATCTTGCGCCTCATTCATATTCAACGCTCAACCCGAGGCGGTCGCAAGCGTCATCGATGGCTTCGAGAATAGCCTGCAATTCGGTCATGGCTATCTCGGTTTCCTGATCGGGCGGGTCCCAGCAGACGATATCGTCGAGATTGATGGTGAAATCGGCGGCGTCCTCGGCGCCGGGCGGCCCGGCCATCGGCACGATGGTGCGGGTGCGGTCGCGCCAGCTGACGCGAATCGCGCCTTCCGTCAGCTCGACCACCGGTTTGCCCGCGCGCTTTCTGGTCATTTCCGCCCCCGACGTTTGTTCCATCATGCCCCTATCCGTGCGACAGGCAAGCCTCAGGACGATTGTTCTTTCTGCTGGCGGCCGGGCGCGTCGAGCAGCGCGCAGGCGTGTTTTTGCGCCTTGCGCATCAGGGTCGGCAAAGCCGCAGAGGGCAATTCCTCGGCGGCGATCCAGCGGCAGCCTTCCGGCGCGGGGGTCTTTTGCGCGAAAAGCCCGGCATAGACGTGCAGATGCAGCTCGAAATGGGTGAACATATGCTCGACCCCGCCCTGCGCCAGCCGATAGGCGCCGGCGACCGGCGCGAGGGCGAGAGCGGCTTGCGACTCCAGATGCCCGTCGAGGCGCCAATCGGTGCCCGGAAATTCGGTCATGCCGCCCAACAGCCCTTGCGGCGGCCGCGTGCGCGCATGAGCACGGCGCCGTCGGCGCGGCAGCGCTACGAAGATTTCGCCGCGCCGCAGCGGGCGCTGCGGCTTGCGCGCCCGGCGCGGAAAGCTCGCCTGATCGCCGCGCCGGCGCGCCCGCAGGCCTGCATCCACGGACACAGGGCGCAGGCCGGCCGCTTGGCGGTGCAGATGGTCGCGCCCAAGTCCATCATGGCCTGGGCGAAATCGCCGGCCCGCCGGGCCGGCACCAGGCCGGCGGCGAGCGCTCGAATCTCCGGCTTCACGGCGGGCAACTCCGCCTCGAGCGCGAACAGCCGCGCCACCACCCGCTCCACATTGCCGTCGACCGCCGCGGTGCGGGCCCCGAACGCGATGGCGGCGATCGCGGCGGCCGTATAGGGCCCGATCCCGGGCAATTCGACGAGCGCCGCCTCGGCCGTGGGAAAGCGGCCGCCGTGGCGCTCAACCACCGCTTGGGCGCAGGCATGCAGATTGCGGGCGCGCGAGTAATAGCCGAGCCCGGCCCAGGACCTAGCACGTCATCGAGGGCGGCCGCGGCCAGCGCCTCGACATCCGGCCAGCGCGCGAGGAAACGGTCGAAATAGGGCGCCACGGCCGTGACCGTGGTCTGCTGCAGCATGATTTCCGACAGCCAGACCCGGTACGGGTCGGGGATCACGCCGCCGGCGGCGCGCCACGGCAGATCGCGGCGATGGCGGTCATACCATTCGAGCAGGCGCGCGGCTTCGGCGGGTCCCGCTTCCGTCGCAGGCTTTTCTGGCTCGGTGTCGTTCATGATTTCCCAAAAGCTGGCGCAGGCATCTATAATGTCGCGGTGTCCGCGCCAAAACGCAAATTCTCCCAGCCCAAGCCGCTCGCCGATTTCGTCGGCGGCGTCGTCGATCCCGTGCTGGCCAAACAAGGTTTCGGCCAGTCGAGCATCATCCTGCATTGGGACGACATCATGGGCGAAAGGCTGGCCGGCGTCAGCGAGCCGATCAAGCTGCAATGGCCGGGGCGCGCCGCCAAACGCAACCCCGAGACGCCGACCGAACCGGCGACCCTCATCTTGCGCGTGGCGGGCGGCATGGCCATCGAGATTCAACATATGGCGCCCCTGCTGATCGAGCGGCTCAATACCCATCTTGGATGGCGCTGCATCGGCCGCCTGTCAATTCGCCAGGGGCCGGTCGAAAAGCGCCGGGGGCCGCAGGCGCCGCCGCCGCCCGACCCGCGGGCCGTGGCGGAAGCCGAAGCGGCGACGCAAGGCGTTGACGATGCGGCTTTGCGCGCGGCGTTGACCCAACTCGGCGCGCGCGCGCTACGCGGCCCGGCGCGCTGAACCTCGGCCATTCGTCGGCCCCGCCTGCCCGATTGTTCTGTGCAAAAGCGGCCGATGCCCTTATGCTTCAGCTGTTCAAACGGGTCGCGGTTTATTAGTTTTCGACCTTAATCGTTGGTAGGATCCGCCTCATGCACATTTCCGGCCTCGGCGCCGATCGCCGTCGTTTTCTGGGCATCGCCGCCCTGGCTCTTCCCCTGGCTCTCGTCGCGCCTTTCGCCGTGCAGGCGCAAGCCCTCTCGAAAGAGGAACCGGGCGCCAAGGCGCCGATCGACCTGCTGATGGCGCCGCCGCCGCTGCCCGACGTCTGGATCGGCGACCCCAAGGCGCCGGTGACCATCATCGAATATGGCTCGATGACCTGTAGCCATTGCGCCGATTTCGAAGTGCACACCTTCCCGCTCCTCAAGGCCAATTATATCGACAAGGGCAAGGTCCGCTACGCGTTCCGCGAATTCCCGCTCGACCCGCTGGCCGCCGCCGCGGCCATGCTGGCGCGCTGCTCCGGCGACAAGCGCGAGGCGATGATCGAGCTTTTGTACCAGCAGCAGAAAAACTGGGCCTTTGTCGACAAGCCGCTGGACGCCTTGCGCGGTCTGGTCAAGCAGACCGGCATCGGCGACGCCGCCTTTGACGCCTGCCTCAAGGATCAGGCCTTGTTTGAAAACGTCGACGCGATCCGCGACCAGGCTGCGGAAAAACTCGGCATCAACTCGACGCCGACCTTCTTCATCAACGGCGACAAAAAGCCCGGCGAGATCACGCCCGACGGCCTGGATGCGATGCTGGCGCCCTATTTTAAGTAGCTACATCAAGCTATTATCGCTTTTTCGCCCGAAAGGTCGGGCATGTCGCGCGATGGCTTGTCTTCACTTCGTTTGCAGGCGACAAGGCCGCAGGCATTCTTTAATCGCATGTCCCGCAAATCCGCTTGCGGGACATGCTCGTTTAACCGCATGCCCCCGTCGCAAAGCCGCAAGCTGCTTTTGCGCGACATGCTGCAACCTAAAAGTCATGGATCATGCGTTACCTGCCGTTGAGTGCCGACGACCGCGCCGAGATGCTGGCGCGCGTCGGGCTGGACAAAATCGATCAGCTTTTTGCCGACGCCCCGGCCGACGCCTTGCTCGAGCATCCGCTCGACCTGCCGCGTCGGAAATCGGAGCTTGAGGTCGAGCGCCGTCTCGGCGCGCTGGCGGCGAAAAACGTCGCGGCCGGCGCAGTGCCGTTCTTCGTCGGCGCGGGCGCCTACCGGCATCATGTGCCGGCCAGCGTCGACCACCTGATCCAGCGCTCGGAGTTCCTGACCTGCTACACGCCCTACCAGCCGGAAATCTCGCAGGGCACGCTGCAATACTGTTCGAGTTCCAGACGCAGGTCGCGCATCTGACCGGCATGGATGTCGCCAACGCCTCGATGTATGACGGCTCGACCGCGACCGCCGAGGCGGTGCTGATGGCGCACCGCCTGACCAAGCGGCGCAAGGCGCTGCTCTCCGGCGGCCTGCATCCGCATTACGCCGAGACCGTCGAGACCGTGTCGCGCATGGCCGAGGACGAGGTCGTGTCGCTGCCGCCCGACCCGACGGCGGCGAGGATCTGATCGGCGCTGATCGACGGCGACACCTTCCTGCGTCGTCGTGCAGACGCCGGACTTCTTCGGCCATCTGCGCGATCTCACGGCCGCTCGCCGAAGCGCTGCCATGCCAAAGGCGCGCTGCTGGTCGCCGTCGTCACCGAGGTCGTGTCGCTCGGGCTGATCGAGCCGCCGGGCGCGATGGGCGCCGACATCGTCGTCGGCGAAGGCCAGTCGCTCGGCAACGCGCTCAATTTCGGCGGCCCCTATGTCGGCCTCTTCGCCACGCGCGAGAAATTCGTGCGCCAGATGCCGGGCCGGCTCTGCGGCCAGACGGTCGATGCCGAAGGCCGGCGCGGCTTCGTGCTGACGCTTTCGACGCGCGAGCAGCATATCCGCCGCGAGAAGGCGACCTAGCAACATCTGCACCAATTCCGGCCTCTGCGCGCTCGCCTTCACGATCCACATGTCGCTGCTCGGCGAGGCCGGTTTCAGCCGGCTGGCGCCGACTCAACCACGCCAATGCCGTGCGGCTTGGCCGAGCGGCTCGACGGCGTCCCGGGCGTCGCAGCTGCTCAACGACACGTTCTTCAACGAATTCACCTTGCGCCTGCCGCGGCGAGCGGCCGGCGTCGTCGAGGCGCTGGCGGCCAAAGGCGTTCTCGGCGGCGTGCCGGTCTCGCGGCTCGCTGCCGCGACGCCGGCTCGACGACCTGCTGATCGTCGCCGCGACCGAAACCAACACCGACGGAGGACGTCGACGCCTTCGCCGCCGCTCTGAAAGAGGTGCTGTCGATGAGCATGAACCAGCAGGGCCGCCCGACCGATCGCAGGCTTCGCGCGCAGCGAAACCCGCGACACGTTCACCGCCAATCGCGGCCTCGAGATCGAGGAGCCGCTGATCTTCGAGACCGGCCGCGCCGGACGTGACCGGCGTCGATCTTCCGGCGCCGCCGGCGATCGCGAAGTCGCGGCTCGGCGGGCTGCAGCGCGACAGGCGCCATCGGCCTGCCCGGCCTCAGCGAGCCGGAGGCGTGCGCCATTATATGCGGCTGTCGCAGCAAGAATTACGCGATCGATGCCGGGCTTCTATCCGCTCGGCTCCTGCACGATGAAGCACAATCCGCGCCTCAACGAGAAGATGGCGCGGCTGCCGGGCTTTGCCGATATCCATCCGCTGCAGCCGCAGTCGACCGTGCAGGGCGCGCTCGAGCTGATCGACGAGCTGGCGCACTGGCTGCACGACACTGACCGGCATGCCGCGCCGTCGCCATGTCGCCGAAGGCCGGCGCGCATGGCGAACTGTGCGGCATGATGGCGATCAACGCGGCGCTCGCCGCCAGGGCGCGGCGGCGACGCGCACGACGCGTGCTGGTGCCGGAATCGGCGCATGGCACCAATCCCGGCCACCGCCGCGCTTGCTCGGCTTCAAGGTGCGAGCCGATGCCGGCCGATGCCGACGGCCGCGTCGATCTCGCGGCGCTGAAGGCCGACGCTCGGCCCCGACGTCGCCGCGATCATGCTCACCAACCCCAACACCTGCGGCCTGTTCGAGCGCGAGATCGTCGCCATCGCCGAGGCCGTGCATGCGGCCGGCGCCTATTTCTATTGCGACGGCGCCAATTTCAACGCCATCGTCGGCAAGGTGCGGCCGGGCGACCTCGGCGTCGACGCCATGCACATCAATCTGCACAAGACCTTTTCGACGCCGCATGGCGGCGGCGGTCCGGGCGCGGGCCCGGTGGTGCTGTCCGCAGCGCCTGGCGCCTTTCGCGCCGCTGCCTTTCGTCGTGCACGACGGCGACGGGCTTGCGCCTCGTCGAGACACGCGCTGCGCGAGCGGCGCAAGCCGTTCGGCCGCATGAACGGCTTTCCACGGCCAGATGGGCATGTTCGTGCGCGCGCTCGCCTACATGCTGTCGCCACGGCGCGCGACGGCCTGCGCCAGGCCTCGGAGGATGCGGTGCTCAACGCCAATTACATCCGCGCCTGCCTCGCCGACGTGATGTCGCGCGCCGTTCGGCGACCGCCCCTGCATGCACGAGGCGCTGTTCGACGACGCGCTTCCTCG
The DNA here is from genome assembly GCA_963841095.1 of uncultured Acidobacteriaceae bacterium. Taxonomy (GTDB): domain Bacteria; phylum Acidobacteriota; class Terriglobia; order Terriglobales; family Acidobacteriaceae; genus Telmatobacter. The sequence goes on along the minus strand of CAWJBE010000017.1, from coordinate 388,229 downwards.
AGGGCACCGGCGTCACCACGCTCGATTTCGCCAAGGCGATGATCGACGAGGGCTTCCATCCGATGACGATGTATTTCCCGCTGGTCGTCCATGGCGCGATGCTGATCGAGCCGACCGAATCCGAATCCAAGGCCTCGCTCGACCTCTTCATCGCCACGATGCGCGATCTGGCGATGAGCGCGCTCGACGGCGACGAGCACGTTTCACCGGCGCGCCCTATTTCGCGCCGCGCCGCCGCCTCGACGAAACCGGCGCGGCGCGCAAGCCGATCCTGCGCTGGAAGGCGCCTGCGCCGCTGACGTGAGCTACGCTTTCCTTCTCCCCTTGCGGAAGAAGGAAAGCGCGTAGCGCCGGATGAGGGGTCCTGCGTGGACGCCCGGCGCAAGGCCGGGCGTGAGGACGCAATCAGATGGAGCAGGCGATAGGCTCATCTGATTGGAAAAACCGCCGCACCAACGCGAGAATTGTAGTGCACGCACAAATTTGCGACATCAAAAACACGGCGGATCCGCCCGGCGATCTACTTGTAATAGCCCACGCCGCAGGCGAAGTCGTCGTCCACCCTCGTCACAAAGCTCGTCTTGGGGGCTGGCTTGGCCTCATGCGGCTTCACGAACAGATAGCTGACTTCGGTGACCTCGCCTTCCGGCTTCTGTCCCGCCGCGTAAATTTCCTGACCATAGGCCTTGCCCGTCGCGTCCTTCAGGGTCCTTACGTCCTTGCCGAGCAAATCTTTCGCATTGGCGTTGCCCATCGCGACGAATTTCCCATCCTCGACATTGGTGCAAAAAACATAGTGATCGCCGTTCTGGAACCGGCCCGAACCCCGGTTGAACAGATCGAACGCCTGCTCCCGGTTGATTTTGACCTCGGCGACCACATTCATCAGCATGGCGCTGGCTTCGTATATGTCCGCCAATCGCTCTGTCTGCTGGGCGTAAGCCGCCGGCGAAAGCGTGAGGACGGCCCCAGACGCCACAGCAATGATGATTTTGCGTACCATGTCATTTCCTCCTTGATTGCGTATTTTGGCTTTCGCGCGCGGCGCCCGCAGCTTGCGCGTGAGGCTACATCACAGCCGCGTCTTCCGAAATAGCCCCAATCCCCCACCAAAGGAGGAGCGGGACCTTTGGCTTGCCGGGTTCGCCGACATGTTTCCATCTTGAGAGCACCTCCATGCTGGTTGGCATTGGCTGCGTTCTTTTTTGAGCTTTTAGTCGTTAGCTCTTAGCGATTAGCTTCTTCAATGACGGAACCAACACCGAGCGTTCCGGAAAGATCGAGCTAAAGGCCAATAGCTAAGGGCTAAAAGCCATTCATTTGGCTGGGCGACCAGGATTCGAACCTGGATAAATGCCTCCAAAGGGCATTGTCCTACCATTGAACGATCGCCCAGCAAGACGGCCAGCCGATGGTGAGTCTCGCTTGCCCAACGGTGGACTGTCAACGTAGAAAAACAGCTCGTAGCTTGCAGCCTTTAGCTTGTAGCTTTCCTCAAGCGTGATGCAAGATTCCAGTTCCCGCATATCGGAGCTACAGGCTAAGAACAACCGGCTACTGGCCGTTTTTCAAAATCATCTGATCCCAATAGGCGGGTCGAGGCAGGGTACGCGTTACGTGCGCTTTTACCCCTGAAACTTGCTTTTCAACCCGGTCCTTTGCCGCTTCCGCCTCTCCCAGGGTCAGGTACAACCCGAAGAGCGCCGAACCGGACCCAGACAGCGAGGCATAGAGAGCTGCCTCCGGTGTACCGGTAGCCGCAAGATGACGCTTGATCTCTGCAAGGGAGGGATGCTGGGGAAAGACAACGCGCTCGAAGTCGTTCTCGAACCAGCTCTTGATCCCGGTGCGGACAAGCCCAGACCCGTGTATCGTCTCTTGCGGTCCGGCCAGGTCTTCTCCATCGGAGAAGACACCGGAGGAGCCTGCTCCAGGCCCGGCCCCAGGGATCTCTCCCCGAAAGGCGCTGGCATAGGCACGGCTCAACTTCTCCAGTCTATCGGCACTGGCCTCGGCGGTCAAACCCTGCGTGGCGCAGAGCGCGTCCCAGTCGTGAAAGGCCTGCGGAGTGGAAACCCCAATCTCGGGGACGGCGACAACGCACCAGGTTGGCTCGATGTCGGGCAGAGGATAAACTTCCTGACCCCGGTCGACGCCTAGGACGGTTCCACCGATTAGAAAAAGCGGGACATCGGAGCCGATTTTGGCGGGAAGTTCCAGCCGGCGAGTGAAGAGGCTGCGAAACGGAGCGCCCAGTTCCGCCTCCAGCCCCACCAGCGCGGCGAGCGCATTGCCTGATCCCGCGCCGAGGCCGCCCTGCACAGGGAGCCGCTTGTCGATATGAATGTCCACGTCCGCACTCAGCCCAAGCGATTCAAGCGCGAGTTCGGTCATTTTCCATACGGTGTTGCGACTGTCGGTGGGCACGCGCTTGTCGTTCGAGGTGATGTGGATTGCTGTTTCAGCGGCAGGCCGGGCCGTAACCTTCACAAAGTCGTGGATTTCGAGGATCTGGTAGACGGTGACCAGGGCATGGAATCCGTCAGGACGCGGCGCACCCAGGAAAAGGCCCAGGTTGATCTTGGCGTGCGAACGGACTTTGGAGGGCATACGGGTCAATTGTAGAGGGGTGGCGAGACAAAGCTTCGGCTCGTTTATCCTTACACGGATGAAGCTGCACAGGGCCGGGCACGGGGAAGGTTCGCGATTCGACACCATCGACCTGCTACGCGGCCTCTCGATCGTGGGCGTCGTGCTGCTGCACATTCGAATCTATTGCAATGTCATCCGGCACCCGATTGGAAGAGCCCTGCCTTCATGGCTCAATCATGTGGTGTTCTACAACGGGGGCAACGGCGTTTCAACGTTCTTTGCCATTTCCGGCTTTTTAATCACGTACATTTCGATTCGGCGCTTTGGCTCGCTGCGGTACGTTGCGCCTCTCGGTTTTTATCGCATCCGTTTCGCGCGCATTGCGCCGATGCTTCTGCTGTTTCTCGGCGTTCTGAGTGTCCTGCACATGGCGAACGTGCCAGAGTTTCACATCAAGCCGGCGGTCGGGACTCTGTCACAAGCATTGTTCGCGGCGCTCACTTTCCAGTTGAATTGGTTTGAGGCTGTGCACGGGTGGCTTCCGCCCGCGTGGACGGTGCTGTGGACCCTTTCGGTGGAGGAGATGTTTTATCTCTTCTTTCCACTGCTTTGCTTCCTTCTTCTGCGATTTCGAGCCGGAACGGTGGCCTTTGTTGGGGTTCTTGCCGCGCTGGCGATCTTGGGTCCCTTTGCGCGGACGCCCTTCTATTCACATAACGAGTTGTGGCTGTACCAGTCGTACCTTGGCAACGTCGACAACATTGCCCTGGGATGCCTGACCGCCATGCTCGCCGACAAGATTTTGCGCAACGGGCGGCAGATTCGATTGCGTTGGGCCTGGATGCTAACGGCCTGCGGTGCATTGCTAATGCTGTTCATCGTGGTCTGGGATTGGCCCAAAGTGATTCTGGGCTGGCGGGTGAAATATGATCTTGGTCACACAGGTACGGACGTGACGGTGCTCGGCATCGGCGCCTGCCTGGTGATGCTGGGCAGCGTACTTCGTCCCACGGCGGGAACGCGATGGACGGCTCCCATCCGCTGGCTGGGCCAATACAGCTACGAGGTCTATTTGACACACGAATTTGTAGTGATGGCCGTGTTGGTAACATTTGCGCGGGTCCGGCAGGGGCCGATTGCCGCGTGGATCCTTGCCGCCGTCATCGCGTCGGGTGCGCTTGGATTCCTGGCGGCGCGATTCTTTTCGGAGCCGATGAATCGTGCCCTGCGTGGGCGGCCAGTTTCGCCCAGGCCAAAACTCGCCGAGCTTGTTTGATTTGACGGCGCAGCCTTTTTTTGCTCGCCGAAAAGCTTGCCGAATTCGGGAACCGCGGGCGTAGACTCTGCGTAGACTCTGGGGAATGCGGGAGATTCTATGCACTTCCTGATCTTTTTCGCCGGCCTTTATTTCCTCCCTGCCATCATCGCGGCAGTGCGGCACACGCACAACGCCACGGGAATTCTGCTGCTGAACCTCTTCCTCGGCTGGACCGGGATCGGGTGGTTCGTTGCACTTCTCATGGCGCTCTTTTCGATGCCCTGCTGCGCCCCCTACTACTATCATCGCGGATGGTGAGCAGAGGAACCGAACGCACAAAGTCTGATCGATCGTGGGCGCTTTGGGCCATGCGCGACTGGATGGCGGGTGCGGCGCTCTTTGCCGCTACCGCAGGCGTGGTGCTATGGCAAAACGCGCATGTGGCCGTTCTGTGGGATCTGGGCTACGTGCTCGATGCAGCCGCACGCATCGCCAGCGGCCAGATGCCCTATCGCGACTTTCCCCTGCCGCATGCGCCGCTCACGTTTCTCGTCCAGGCTGCGATGATCCGCCTGACGGGCCGCATCTACTTTCATCATGTGATTTACGTGGCGGTGGTGGGCGGGCTGGCTACCGTGCTCACGTGGAGGATTGCGCTCAATACGCTGCGCGGGCGCGTTCGGGAGCCATGGACGATGGCGCTGCTGGTGGCTGCGCCGCTCACTGTCGTGGGAATCTACTCCATCCTGCCGAATCCTGAATACGACTGCGACTGCGCGTTCTGGATTCTTGTGGCGATCTGGTTTTTGCAGCGGCTCGATGCTGGGCGAAAGAGTCTCGTGTGGGGATTTGCAGCCGGGGTCTTCGCGTGTGTGCCGCTCTTCTTCAAGCAGAACATGGGTTTGCCATTTCTGTTTGCGGCTGCCGTGGCCGTTGTGCTTTTGTTCGCGCTCAACCGGCTCTGGGTCGGGCGATCTTCGGCTGCGCGGCCGGAGGCAGCTACGCTGGTTTCAGTGCTTGCAGGCATGTGCATTGCGCTGACCGCGGCGGCGCTGGTGCTGCATTGGACTGTGGGCTTTGGAGACTACGTTCACTGGACGATCGGCTTTGCAGCGCAACGACGCCTGCCGGCGTTTGGAGCGATGACTGGCGTTTATAGCGAGCACTCCCTTGTGTGGACGCTGCCGTGTGTGGTGGCTGGTTTGGTTCTGTTGCGCACCGGACTCGGTAAAAGGCACTGGGCGCAGGTGGTAGCTTTCGCACTGCTCGCTGCGCCGTTTCTCTTCACGCTCAGTTCGCTCGTGATCTACGACGACGCCGACGAGCGCGGCGATAGCCTGCTGGCGCTTTGGCCGCTGCTGCTGGTGCTGGCGGGCGCGATGGCGCTGGGGAATCTGTTTCGGCTTCGACGCAAGCCAGGCATGAGCGCGGTGATACCGCTCGTACTCCTGGTTGCGATCAACGGAACACTCATGTCGCAACAACTTTGGGGATCGACCTATGCCATCTGGCCACTGCTGATTCTGCTGGTCGCTGAGATGCTTGCGTTTCTTGAGAATTTCGCTGCGAGCAGAGGCGCGGCGAAGCGGCTCACGGTCGCAGTGGCGGCGTTGATCTCAGCCACGCTGCTGGTGTGCGGAGGGTTCTACATGGCGAGCGAGGAGCGGCTCTCCTACGCGCAGTTACCGGATGCGCCGGTGGAGCACTCGACCTTTCCGCAGCTTGCCGGCCTGGCGACGCCGGGGCCGTTTGTGCCCGAATTCGACGAATTGCTGCGCTTCGCGCAGGCCAACATTCCCTTCGACGATGGACTGATCCTGATTCCGGGCGAGGAGCCGTTCTACTTTGCCACGGGCCGTGTGCCACGCTTCCCGGTGACTCTGATCGATCTGACGACCGATCCGTATTCGCCCCGAGAGACCGCATGGTTGGCCCGATCACTCAACATTCGATGGCTGATCGTGAAGTGCGATCTGCAGCTCAAGTCTGATCCCACTCCCCAGCGCGCGGAGCTGATGCAGGCGCTGATGGGCGAGTTCACGCTGGCGGCGCGCTTGCACGGGTACGACGTGTATCGGCGGTAGCAGCGGGGTGAGAGGGGATCGCGAAATAAGCAGAGCGCTCCGGAGCGCTACGACTTTTTCCCAGCTTTGCCCGATCGCTTGAGCTGCTCCCAGTCTTGTTCGGCCTGGTCGGCGTATACGATGCCGAAGCCGGCAATCGCTTCAGCGAACGCATCGCCGCCGCCGATGTAGCCTGCAATCACCTGCGGGTCGCCGGAGCGGGCGTGGCCGCGGGCGAGCAGTTCGCCGCAGACTTCCGCGTAGGCCTTCAGATTAGCGCCGGCCAAGTCCTGAAGCTCGATGGACCCCTTGTGGTCTTTGAGCTGGCGGACGAGATATTGGCGACTGCCGATGTGCGTCCAGCCGAGAAACGGGTCAGTCTGGATCTGCATGAATCGCGCGCCCTCAGCTACGCGATGGCCGTTGTGTTGCGGGGAGCGGGAGTCAGACAGATAGGGCGCGTAGACTGAGGCAACTTCTTCCTTGATTTGCAGAAAGAGCGGATCGCCAGGGCCGTTGCCTTCGAGGTAGATGCAGTAGTCGCGCAGACCCACGGAGCCAGTGCCGACCACTTTGAAGGCCACATCGACAGGGCGGTAGAAGTCGAGCAGGTGTTGCCGTTGCGGCTCGAGCATTTCCCGATAGGGGCCGAGCGATGCAAGCACTGCTGCCGCGCGCGAGCCGGTTACGCGCGTGAGCATCGGTTTGGATTCTTTGAAGCGCCGCTTTGCGCCAGGGCGGGAGGAAGCAGGCACGGTGAGCTGCTGGAGCGTATGTTGTGGCGTGGCGCGTTCGGCCTTGGCAAGCGCGTCATGCACAGGCCTGGTTAGACCGAGGCGATGCACCTGGAACCGGTTCACGTCAAGCTGTGGCATGCGGGCAAACGTGCGCATTTGCGCAGAGTAGCGGTCGATGCAGGCCGCGGCAGCTTTGCGCGCGGATGCCGTTTTGTGTCCCGCGGCGCGGCCGGCGAGAACCAGCGAGGCAGCCATGCGCTTGAGGTCCCACTCGAAGGGGCCGCGGATGGTCTCGTCAAAGTCGTTGATGTCAAAGACGAGCCGGCCATCGGGCGCGGCGAAGGCGCCCAGGTTGCTTACGTGCGCGTCGCCGCAGAGCTGGCTCACGATGCCGGTGGACGGGAGCTGGGCCAGGTCCGCGGCCATAACCGGCGCGGCTCCGCGAAAGTAGCCGAACGGCGACTGGGCCATGAACTGATACTTGAGGGCGACGAGGGCGGGTACACGGCCACGCATGGATCGCGCCACGAGCTCAAGAGCAGATGCGGGCCGTGCTTTGGGGTGCAGCGCATCGTGCTGGTGGCGGCCTACCTGCTTGCGGCGCGCCTGGCCGAGAGCGCGGCGTACTTCTGGAGTTGACCAGTGCATACAGCGGAACATACACCGCGAGCCCTCGCAGCTCAAAACGGCGATGGTTCTCTTTGAAGCGCTGGGGAACCGGAAGGAATTTCAGACCCAACAATCGGCAAAGACTCAGTCTTCTCCGAAGAAGCGCTTGCGGGCCGCATCATCTGCGGGCAGGTCGGGTCCAGCGTAGAGCGAGTCCGGTTGCCGGCTGGGCTCTTCCGCGATGAGCGGCATGGCGCGCGCGCGGCGAGCGTCAGCCTCCGGACCTGTGGCGAGATACATTGCGGTCATCCATTGGTTGAAGGTGTGCAGGCGGCTGGAGTATCCATCGTGCTCGTCGGCGTAAGCGTGTCCTGCAGCGTTCCAATCGTCGGTCTGCATCAGGCGATCGCGCAGCACGCGTGCATCGCGCAATGTAAGCGAGAGACCCTGACCCCATGTAGGATCGCTCGCCGCGGCCGTGTCGCCGATGAGCGCTACCCCGTCGCGGAAGGGATGATCGACCCAGGTGTGCGCGCAAGCAAAGGTGGCAAGCGGCCCGACCTGGCGGGCATTTTCAAAGAGAGCGGCGCTGGCGCCTGACTTTTTGCAGCCATCGACGAATCTGGGCAGGTCGCCGGGGCCCTGATAACGCGCTTGCGTTGCGTCGTGGTAGCACAGATACATCCGCACGCGGCCACCGCCCTGAGGACCGATGACAACGAGGTGGCCGAGCACAAAATTGTGGACGCCCTGGAGGGTGTCTTCGGCCGCAGGCACGCCTTCAAGCAGGATTCCGGCAATCATCATGTCGTCGAGATCGCGCTGAACGGGGAAACGCGCAGAGGTGCGCAACACGGACGAGCGCCCCTCGGCAGCCACTAGTAGCCGCGCTGAGATCGTTTCAACCCGGCCATTTTCTTCGATGACCATTTCGGGTGGCGTACCCGGCCGCGCCTCGCAAACCCTGGCGCCCCGCCGCACCGCGGCACCCGCACCCGCCGCCGCCTTCAACAGGCACTCCTGCATTGCAGGGTGATGGCACGACATGAAAGGCAGTTGGTGCGTTGTGCTGGGAACAACTTCGCGATGGGCTACCAGGTCACTCGAGACGTAGATATCGGCCAGGTTGAGATGGTGTCCGCCGGCTTCTCGAAAGCAATCACGGACTCCCAGAGCCTGAACCTCTGCGTAACCCCAGGGGAACATCACCTCGCCACGAACGCGATCCTTGAATTGCCGTTCGTGCTCGACTACAAGAACACTGGCGCCGTGCTCGGCCATGTTTTTGGCCAGAGCCGCGCCGCCCAGGCCGCCGCCGGCGATGGCTAGATCGTAAGTTGTCGACAAGTCATTCCTCCCGGGGAGTTTTCATAATGTATCCGCACTTAGCTGCGACAGGCAAGCGGTTTTTGGCGAAAAGGATGGCGCTTGTGAACGGCGGATCGGCGGGCGGGAAATTCTGGAAGCGACGAGCCGGATGTCCGGGCCCGGCTTGGGATTCGCGCTGGCGGAGCATCACGCGAATCGCTTTCAATCGCGCAGGATTTCCATCTGAGTGATTTACACTGAGTCATCCGGAGCCGCCGGCGCCCTCCGCTGATACCGCACACCAGGCTGACATTCCGCTCCGAAATTCGGTCCAGGAGGAATCCCTTTGACGCGAAGAACCCTCCCTTTCTTTTCGGTGATTGCCTGGGTTGCCATGGCCGCCGGTTCAGTTGCCGCCCAAACAACGGAGAAGCCGCCCGCCGCGGCGACGCCGCTGACTGTCGAGGCGATTTATGCCCACAGCCGGCTGATCGGAGAGCCGCCTGACGAGCTGACCTGGTCGCCGGATGGAAAGCACCTGACGTACCTGGAGGGCGGACAACTGATGGATGTGGATGCCGCCACGGGCAGGACCCATGTGCTGGTGGACGCCGCAAAGATGGCTCCGCTTGACGAGAACAGCATGTCGGAGCAGGATCGCGCCCATCGCTCCCGCTACAACATGGCCAGCTACTTTTGGGCGCCCGGCTCGACGCATTTGCTTTTCGACTCGAACGGCCGGCTGTGGCTCTACGATCTGCACAACGGCACCGGAATTCAAATAGGGTTTACGGGGCTATCTTCCGGAGACGATCCAAAGTTCTCACCTGACGGCTCCAGCGTTTCGTTTATCCGCGATCATCAGTTGGCGGTGATCCGGCTGCACGAGCCGGGAAATCCCATGTCGGTGCTGGCTCCAACGCCAACTGCGGAGGGCGCGAGTACGCCGTTCTTTCTGAATGGCGAGGTGGATTGGGTGTATGAAGAAGAGCTCGACGTGCGCAGCAACTACTTCTGGTCGCCGGACTCGAAGAATCTGGCGTACTTGCAGATGAGCGAAAGTCAGGTGCCGCGATACCCCATCACCGATTGGCTTCCTAACCACGCGACGGTGCAATGGCAGCGTTATCCGCAGCCCGGCGATGCTAATCCAGAGGTGCATGTGGGCGTAGTGAGCGCAAAGGGAGGCAAGACGACGTGGGTGAAGCTGCCCATCCAAGAGGGAGACGATTACATACCGCGTTTTGGGTGGGTTGATCACAAGACCTTATGGATTGAAGTGCTGAGCCGCGATCACAAGCACCGCGTTCTCTATTTTGCGGACGGAGAATATGGAGACGCGCGCCAGGTGCTCGAGATCAACGATAAGAAGTTCGTGGATGAGAACTACGACGTAACGGTGGGCGACGGATCGATTGTGCTGACGAGCTGGAGCGATGGGTACAACCAGCTTTATGTCTACAGCTACGACAAGGAGAAGCCGCTCGCCGCCGATGCCAAGCTGGAGAGGCAACTGACCAAGGGCAATTTCGATGTGAGCGATGTGTACAACGTAGAAACCACGAAGAAGGTAGTGGAGTACGCTTCGAACGAAGGCGATCCGCTGGAACAGCAGATTTGGCAGGTGAACTTTAGCGGCGAACGCAAACGATTGAGTGCGGGCGAGGGATTTCATGAGGCCAATTTTTCTCCCGATGGCAGCACATTTACCGACAAATACTCGACGCGCATGCAAGCACCGGTGATGCGGCTTTGCAAAGGGGCAACTACACCTAGCACAGCGGGCACTCCGAATGAAGCGGGTAACTGCCGTGTATTTTGGCAGACGCATGCGCTCGATCCCTATCAATTGCGCGCGCCGGAGCAGCTTGAGGTGAAGGCGCACGATGGGACTACGCTTTACGCCACGCTGCTGCTGCCCGCGGGCGACAGCAATCCTGCCACCGTGCCGCTGATCGTGAACCCTTACGGAGGGCCGCATGATCAGATCGTGGTGAACGAATGGAAAGACAGCCTGCTCTTTGATGAATTGCTGGCGGAACATGGCTTCGCGGTGCTCCACGCCGACAACCGCGGCATGGGTAGCCGGGGACGCGCGTTTGCGCAGGCGGCGTATCGCAACTTTGGCCCGGTGCAGCTAGAGGACCAGCTGACGGTGGTCGATGCGGCGCTGGCCAAATATCCGCAACTGGATCCGAAGCGGCTGGGCTGGTGGGGCTGGAGCTGGGGCGGAACATTCACTCTCTACGCGATGACGCACTCGGACCGCTTCAAAGCCGGCGTTGCCGTGGCACCCGTCACCGACTGGCGCGATTACGACTCGATTTATACCGAGCGATATCTGGGATTGCCTGCGGAGGATCCGGATGGATATCGTGATTTCTCCGTTGTGAACTCAGCAGCGAACTTGAAGGGTCGGCTGCTGCTGGCACACGGAACCGGCGACGACAATGTTCACATTGAAAACACGGTGCAGTTTGTGCAGAAGCTCATTGAGGCCGGCATTCCTTACGATCTGCAGATCTACCCGCGGAAGACGCACTCAATCTCCGGACCGGATGTGCGAACGTCCCTTTACAAGCGGATTCTGGCGCAGTTTGAGGAGTATTTGAAGCCGGAAGCGCCGGCTGCGGGCGGACAATAAGCGGTTTCAGAATTCGTGGCGATCGAAGATTGCGTCTTTCTTGCGTTTAGGGCAGTGGGTACACTCCACGCAGCAGACAAGAAGCACGGCCACACCCACTGTGACCAACACAGCCAATACGCTACCGTTCACCACGAGCCAATGCGCGAGGTTCTGCATCGTCGTTCACCCTCTCCGGTGCAGCTGGAGGCCTATTTAAAGGCCAGCCGAAGCAACGCGACCCGGAGCGTCTTTATTGACGGCTTCCCTAATTCTGAAGTTTAGCCCAGTTAGTTGCCGGGCGAAACATTACTGTTGGTTGCTGTTGATTTTACGGAATTTGGTTGCATTTGAGAGAACAAAAGGCGAAAATTGCTCTAAAGTGGCCGCGAGCCCCAACCCGCAAATGTCATCTGTACCCGAAGAGTGGCCGGAAGAACTGGCGAACCTCGGCCTTGGTGGTGACGATGCGCCACGAGAAACGGAGAGCGCTCCTGGCTCAGATTGCGGCGGCGCGCTTGCGCTGAACTGGCTGTTTGTCGATTTGAACTCCTACTTTGCTTCAGTGGAGCAGGAGGCGCGTCCGGAGTTGCGCGGACGGCCAGTGGGCGTGGTGCCGATGATGGCGGACACAACCTGCTGCATTGCGGCCAGCTACGAGGCGAAGGCATTCGGCGTGCGCACGGGAACGATTGTTGGCGATGCAAAACGGATGTGCCCTGAAATTGTGCTGGTGGAGGCGCGACATGAGCTCTACGTCGAGTATCACCACCGCGTTGTGGAGGCCGTGGAGAGCTGCGTGCCGGTGACGGCCGTGTGCTCTATCGACGAGATGGCGTGCCGGCTGATGGGGCGCGAGCGTGCACTTCGTTCTGCCTTGGACCTTGGCATTCGCGTCAAGGAGAGAATTCGCGAGTGCGCGGGCGAAACCCTGCGCAGCTCGGTGGGACTCGCGACCAATCGCTACCTTGCGAAGATAGCAAGCGACATGGAGAAGCCCGACGGCCTGGTGGCGCTCACGCTAGACATCTTGCCTGAGGCTCTGCGCGGACTCACGCTGCGCGATTTGCCTGGCATCGGCGCACGCACCGAGAAGCGGCTGAACGAAAAAGGCATCAGGACGATGGACGATCTGCTGGCGCTCGATCGCGAGCAGGCGGGCGAGATCTGGGGATCGGTGTGGGGCGAGCGGCTGTGGCACTGGCTTCGCGGCGAGGACTTCGACAGGTCGGAGACCGAACATCAAAAATCCATCAGCCACTCGCATGTGCTGGCGCCGGAGATGCGTACTGCCGAAAAAGCCTGGGCGGTGGCGCACAAGTTGCTGCATAAGGCGGCAATGAGGCTGCGTGCGCAGGGCCTTTGGGCCAGCAATATCGGGCTGGCAATTGGATTTGCCGTGCCGCGGAGTGAGAACACGCCGGTGAGCCGCTTTGGCGTGCCAGCGCGCGGCTGGCGCAGCGAGATCAAACTGAGCGAGTGCCAGGACAATCAAACGCTTATTGCGGCGCTGCGCAGGTTGTGGGAGTCGCGGCCGTCGGGCGCGCAGTATGAGCACCCGTATTTCATTGGCGTGCAATTGAACAACCTGGTTCCTGACCGGCTGCACACGCTGGCGCTCTTTGACGGCCTTGAAGAAGAGCAGAGCCGCACGCGGTTGCTGGCAACGATGGATCAGTTGAACGACAAATACGGCATGAGCACGCTGGCGCCTGCGGCGATGCTGACGGCGTACAAGGCGGCGCCGACGCGGATTGCGTTTCACAGTATTCCGGATTTGTTTTAGAGACAGGGAACAAGGGAACGAGGGAACAAAAAACGAGAGGCCGAGGCCCCGATAGTCGCGTGATTATTTTCCAGGGGCCGGTGCCGAATCGAGCGCGTGGAGATTGAGTTTGCCGATGCGGCCGTGCGGGCCGACGACGAAAGGGAGCGAGAGCGCGTTCCAGTTGCGGTCGGCGTCGGGAGGTTCGTGGAGCGCGGGATCGGGATGGAGCGCGCGCCAGTTGCGGCCGTCGTCGGTGGAGATGTCGGTGCCGTTGGGGCCGACGGTGATCCAGGTTTTGGTGGAGGCGTCGTAGGCGACGGCGGAGCGGAAGCCGTGGGGCGGGGTGTGAGCTAGCTGCCAGTTGCCGCCACTGCCGTACGCGGCGGTGCCGGCCTGACTGTCGGGCCTGAGATAGTCACCGCCGACGATAACCAAGCAGCAGAGGTCCCGGTGAAAAATCGAAAAACCGCCTGAGGTCAGCGAACCAGCGGCCAGCGGCAGCGCGTTCATCCCAACTCCCCCCATGCCGTTCGGACCCTGACCAAAGAAATAAATGCGCGAACCCATTGGGCCGCCGGTTACAAACGCAACGGCGGACCGATCAACCGTAAGTGCAGAATTGCTCGCAGCGAAGACGCCCTCATCTTTCAGTGCCGTGAGGCTTTGTGCCATCCCACCCGAGACTCTCCACGTGTCGCCCTCGTCCCATGACCTCCAGAGCGCAAATCTACCATTCACTGGGTCACCCAATAGCACTCCATACCCGGCCAAGCGGTCAAACCTAAGCGCATCCCAAAACCCGTCCTTGTCCGGATTCGTGAACACCAGCTTCCACGACTGGCAGCCGTCGGTCGTCTTATAGAGGCGCGAGAGATCGCCTTTGCCGCTGGACATCACGATGGCGTTGTTGGCGTCGAAGGCCTGGATGCCGCGAAAGTCGAGATGCTCGGCACCAGGAGGAACTGTGCATACCTGCCACAGATAGCCGGCGTCCTCGGTCCGTAGGACAGTGCCATTCGAGCCCGAGGCCCACGCAACGCCTCCGCCGACGTTGTCGATGCCGCGCAGATCGGCGGTGGTGCCGGAGTTCTGCATCTGCCACTGCGCATGGGCTACGCCCGACGCGGCTAAAAGAAACCCGAGCAACCATGCGGGCCGTTGCATACGGAACAGTGTAGGCCAAGAAACAGGGGTCGAGTATCAATGGATCAGCAAATGGTATTACCGCGTCGCATCGAAAAGAGCAACCGCAGATCCTTCGACTCCCTCGCGCTTTCCTTCACTCCGTGAAGCGAAATCGCTCGGTCGTTCAGGATGACAGAGTGAGCAATTGGACTCAATACCGGGACGACACGCTACGGCGTGCGCGTCATGAGGTCGACGAACATTTTTTGGAAGCGCGACAGGTCGAGGTCGAGTTGCGCGTGAACGAGGCGGACGCCTGTGGCAGGCTTCAGCTTCTCCGGCCAGGTGAGCGTGTCGCCGTAGCTGGGACCGTGGCTCAGGTCTACATCCATATAGACTGTCTGCTCTTTGGTGATGATGGAAGGGTCGATCCATGCGCAGGCTTCCAGCTCGTCCCACATATACGATTGCGGCCGGCTCCAGGCGGCAATGTAGCGTGCGGCGGGCGCCTGGGATTTCGAGATGGCGTCGAACATCGCCTGCGGGAATGGCGCCTTGATGGAGATGTCGACAGTGGTGACGTCGATGCGGGGCCAATCGGCGTGGAGCACGATGTGCGCGGCCTCGGGATCGAACCAGAAGTTGAACTCGTGGCGCGGGCTGGTGGCAAATTCGGGATCGGTGGTTTGGGGATTGAGGCTGCCGCCCATGACTACGATGCCCTTGGTAAGGGAAGCGAACTCCGGATCGATGGAGACAGCGAGCGCGATGTTGGTGAGCGGGCCCGCTGCGTAAATTGTTACCTGGTGCGGATGGGCGCGCACTTGGCGGGTGAGAAAGTGCACGGCATCTTCGTCGAGCGGCTTGATGGCAGGCATCCCTTCGGGCATGGGCGGAATTTCGTAAGGACCGTGGGACTCGGGTCTGGCAGGCGCGACCCCGGTTCCAGTTTCCGAAAGCATCGCCGGACTGCGGCCCCATGCGCCCAGCCAGGTCACCTTACCGTCGAGTGCCGACTCCAGCCGGGTTTGTTCCTGGGTGCGAACGAGCGGAAACACCGCGCCCCTGGCTACGGGAACGTCGGTGTGACCGGTCAGTTCCAACATGCGCAAGGTGTGCAGGGTTTCTTCGTCGCGCCAGGCGTCGCCGGTCACAATGGTGATTCCAAGAACCTGCACGTCGGGCGACTGCAGGAGCGCCAGCATGGCCATCTGGTCGGAGCCGCCGGGCCCGGAGCCATCCTGGTCAATGAGCACCAAGCGTTTTTGCGCCTGAAGCAGCATGGCGCAGGTTGCCAGCAACAACGTTGCAAACACTTTTCTCATAGATGGGTATTTTGGCATACCGCCGACCGGCAGGCGCTTAATGCCATATTACAGACCGAAGCGCAGGCCAAAGTGTGATCACCGACAACGGATTACTGTCTCACCTGCGGCCAAAGCCCCTGGGCTTGAACTGCGGAGTAACCGGCAGATTGGTTTTTCCTTCGGGATAGATCACGAGAAAGCGATTCGGACCTTCACCTACGCTGGCGGTCTCGACACCTTGGAGCGAGCGGCAGGCGAGATGCAAGAGGCGGCGCTCGCGGCTGTTCATGGGCGGGAAGCTGTAGGGAACTCCGGTCTGACGGACTTTTTCCGCGGCTGTTTCGGCGGCGAGTTGCAGCTCCTGGGCGCGCAGGGCCTTGAAGTTTGCTGCATCAAAGCTCACAAGGTCGTGCTCATGATGGTCGAGGCGGAGCATTTGCCCGGCCAGAGTTTCAAGGGCGCGCAGCAGCTCGCCATTGTGCTGAATCACGAGAGGCACATCGGGGCCGGCCAGCTCGACGCAAATCTGGCGCGCCTCCATTGCCTGCGGATCGCGCGCTCCATCGCCCGCAGTAATGCGGTACTTGAGGCGCATTCCGCCCAGCTTGTTCAGGATGTTCAGGAAGTGAGCTATTTTTTGGGCAGCCTGCTGCAGGTCATCAATCGGCATAACAGACAAGTATCGCAGAGCAGGGCCAATGATGGGAGCCGATTTATCGAAATGCGGCCGGGCTGCCGCTGTGCCGGGCCTTGCAGCACGGGCCTCTGTCCGCGGATGGACTGCTAGTGAGAATATCTGATTGCCGCGGAGCATTTTTATGAATTTCAGTTCAGATAGAACTCAGACGCAGATTGTATGCTTCTGAGTGTGACGATGTGGGATGACTTGGCGCGAGGCACGGGGTGCTGCTCTGGATCGCTGGGCAGAGTGGTGATTTTTCTCCTGCTCGCGACAGCGGCTGCTGCTTCGCACACACAGGCGCAAGGCAACGGCGGCGGTGCTGAGGCTCAGGCCGCGAGTGCGCCGGTGACCATCACGCTGGATGAGGCGATCCACCGGGCGGAGGCGAGCGAGCCAGCGTTCGCGGCGGCAAGGGCCGCCAGTCAGTCCGCAGCCCTGGACCGCTCAATCGCGCGGGCGGGGCTGCTGCCCAATGCGCGATTTTACGGCCAGGACATCTACACCCAACCCAATGGGATATACAGCGAGGGCGATGCAGGTGAGCCTTCGGCGCCATTGCCCAGATTTGTCGCCAACGACTCGAGACCCCGGGAGTACATGGCGCAGGGGATTGTGGACGAGACGCTCAGCCTGGCGGGAGCGGCGACGGTGCGCCGGGCCGACGCAGCGGCGGCAATGGCCGCAGCCGAACAGGAGATCGCGCGTCGCGGGCTGGTGGCTGCGGTGACGGGCCTGTTCTACAGTTGCCTGGCGACGGACCACAAGCTGGTTGTGGCCCAGCGCGCCCGTCAGGAAGCGGCAGATTTCACCAAGCTGACGAGCGAGCGGGAGCAGGCGCGGGATGCCGCGCGCGCCGATGTAGTGAAGGCGCAGTTGGTGGAGCAGCAGAGGGATCGCGATGTTGAAGATGCGCGGGTTGCAGCAGAAAAGGCGCGCCTGGACCTGGGCGTGCTTCTTTTTGCCGATCCCCGCACCGCCTACACATTGAGCGCGCCTGAAGTTGCGCCGCCACTCTCCTCGAAAGAGGATGTGGAGCAGGCTGCGGCAAAGAATAATCCGGAGCTGAAGAGCGCGTTGGCTGCGCTGCGCGCGAGCAACGCCGACGTGGAAGGGGCATGGGGCGCTCTGTTGCCGAGCCTGGGCTTGAATGTGACTTACGGGATCGACGCCAACCAATTTGCCGTGAATGGTCCATTGAACCCCAATGGGACGCAGGCGCGCAATCTCGGCTACTCCACGAGCATCACTGTGAACCTGCCGGTGTGGGATTGGCTTGCCAGCGAGCACAAAGTGAAGCAAAGCGAGATTCGGCGGGATGCGGCGCAAGTGGCTCTGACCAACACGCAGCGGCGGTTGATTGCGCAACTGGATGAGGTGTATTCCGAGGCGCAGGCGGCGCGCAATCAGCTCGCGTCGCTGGACCAGAGCGTGGCGACCGCCGCGGAGAGCCTGCGGCTGACCAAACTGGCTTACACCGGAGGAGACGCTACGGTACTGGAAGTGGTGGACGCGGAGAACGCTTACGTAAGTGCAGAAAACGCCCGCGAAGACGGGCGCGTGCGCTACGAGACGGCGCGGGCCGCATTGCAGACGATCACGGGAGCGATGTGAGAAGAACAGGGGACAAGGAGCAAGGGAACGAGACGAGAGGTAGCAGGAAATAGGAATCGAAGAAAAGTAGCCAGAGGACAATGGATAGAGCGAACTGCAACATGATCAACGCGAAGAAACTCGGAACGGGGCGGCCGATCCTTTTGGTTGCGATGGCGCTATCGCTGGTGCCTTTGCCGGGCTGCAAGAAGCAAGCGGTGCCGGAATCGCAGGTGACTGTGCAGGCCGCGCATCCTGAGCAGGGGCCGATCGCCGAGCAGATTACCGCCGATGCGATTCTTACGCCGATTGCGCAAGCGGCCATTGCGGCGAAGATCAGCGCGCCGGTGAAGAAATTCTACGTGGAGCGCGGGCAGCGGGTGCGCGCCGGCGAGCTGTTGGTGACGCTGGAGAATGCCGACCTGACAGCGGCGGCGATGGATAACCAGGGGTCGCTTGAGGCGGCGCAGGCGGCATATGCCACCGCGACCAAGGCGCAAATTCCGGAAGACATGCAAAAAGCGGAGTCGGACTTTGCGGAGGCCAAGGCCAATCTTGAGTTGAACCAGAATATTGTGAAGAGCCGCAAGGAACTTTTTGCAGAGGGAGCGATTCCAGGGCGCGACCTCGACACGGCGCAGGCCGCGCTGGTGCAGGCGCAAGCCGCCTACGATGCGGCGGCCAAGCATCTGGAGTCAGCTCGGAGCGTGAGCCGCGAGGCCGCACTGAAGGCGGCGCAAGGCCAGTTAACCTCGGCCGAAGGCAGGTACAAAGGCGCCGAGGCGGAGGTCGATTTCTCTGAGATCCGCAGCCCCATCAACGGAGTTGTGACGGAGCGGCCTTTGTTCGCCGGCGAAACTGCTGCGGCCGGAGCGCCGCTGATCACCGTGATGGATACGTCGGAGCTGCTTGCCAAGACGCACATCGCACAGCGTCTGGCGCAGCAGTTGAAGCTGGGCGATGCTGCGCAGGTGCACGTGCCGGGAGTGGCCGATCCTGTTTCCGCCAAAGTCACCATGGTGAGCCCTGCGCTCGACCCGGGATCGACGACAGTGGAAGTGTGGCTGGAGATCGAGAACAAGGCGGGCAAGCTCAAAGTCGGCACCCCGGCGAAGGTATCAATCACGGGCAGGAAGGTTGCGCAGGCATTGAAGGTACCCGATTCCGCCATTCTGACCGCCGACGACGGCACAAAGTCGGTGATGGTGATCGGCAGCGACGGCGCGGCGCATCGCAAGCCGGTGACGCTGGGCATTGACGACGGAGCCGACGTGCAGGTGACAAGCGGACTCGCGCCAGCTGACATGGTAATCACCAGCGGGTCGTATGGAATCGATGAGGGTACGAAGGTACAAATTGGACCGGCGGCCGATGGAGGGAACGACTGATGCCCGGCGAAACTGCCGGTGACGGGCAGAAGCCGTTCTGGCTGGCCCGATCCACGCGCACGATCTTCTTTTTCGCCGGCATTCTTACGCTGGCCGGGATTTATCTGGCGTTCCAGGTGCCGATCTCCGTCTTCCCTGATACCAACTTTCCCCGCGTCATTATCGGCATTGACAACGGCGTGATGCCTGTCGAGCAGATGGAAGTGACCATCACGCAGCCGATCGAGAACGCCGTCAACTCCGTTCCCGGCCTAACGAGCGTCCGCTCCACCACCAGCCGGGGCTCGGCCGAGGTGGATCTGTTCTTCAACTGGAATGTGGACATGATCCAGTCGCTGCAACTGGTGGACGCGGCGCTGGCCGAGGTGCAGCAGACGCTTCCGCCTACGGTGCGCATCAGCACCAACCGGCTGACCTTCGCGACTTTTCCGATTCTCGGCTACAGCCTGACCTCGGATACGGTTCCGCAGACGCAGTTATGGCAGATCGCCACCTATGACCTGAAGCCGCCACTGAATCGCGTGGACGGCGTAAGCACGGTGCTGGTGCAGGGCGGGCAGGTGCCGGAGTTTCACGTTACGCCTGATCCGGTGCTGCTTGAAAACGCCGGTGTGACCGTTACGGACCTTGTCACCGCTATCAATGCTTCGAACATCGTGGTGTCGCCCGGTCTTTACGCAGCCAATCACCAACTGGTCCTGGGACTGGTGGGCGCGCAGGTCCACGACATCGAAGGGCTTCGCCAACTTGTGGTAAAGACCACGCCAAGTGGTGCGCCGGTGCGCCTGGCCGATGTTGCCGCCGTTGAGCCATCTACGATGCCGGTTTACACCATTGTTACGGCGAACGGCAAAAATGCGGTGCTTTTGAGTATCGCGCGCCAGCCCTCGTCGAACACGGTGGCGGTGGCCGATGCCGTGGCCAGCGAAGTTGCCGAGTTGCAACAGAAGCTGCCGCAGGGCGTCAAGCTCCAGCTCTTCTACGATCAGTCGCAACTTGTGCGCGACTCGATCTCAAGCGTGCGCGACGCCATTTTTATTGGCCTCGTGCTGGCCTGCGTGATCCTTTTTCTCTTTCTGCGCGACTGGACTTCTTCGCTCATCGCAGGCCTGGTGATCCCGGTAACAATTGCGATCACGATCGTGGTGCTTTGGGCCATCGGCGAGAGCTTTAACCTGATGACGCTCGGCGGACTTGCCGCGGCCATTGGTCTCCTCATTGACGACGCTATCGTGGTAGTTGAAAACGTGGTGATGCATCGCGATGCGGGTGAACATCGCGGTGAAGCCGTGCGCAAGGCGCTCAGGGAGCTCACCATCCCGCTGCTCGGATCCACCCTTACGCCGGTGGTTGTCTTTTTGCCACTGGTCGCAGTCAGCGGCGTCACGGGCGCTTTTTTTCGTGCTCTTGCCATCACCATGGCCGCGGCGCTGATCACCTCGCTGGCGCTGGCCCTCACCTGGACTCCGGGGCTGAGTTACGTACTTCTGCGTGAAGATCCGGACCGCTCCGCTCGCCACGCTGGTCCCGGCCCCCTGCTCGGCCGCGTTCTTGGAGTGCATCGGCGGGCTTTGGAGTGGGTGCTTGCGAAGCCGTGGTGGGCCGGCGGTATTTGCCTGCTCCTTGTCATCGGCACCTGGGGCGGCTACCAGGCGCTCGGCACCAATCTGCTGCCCGAGATGGATGAGGGCGGCTTCATTCTCGACTACATCATGCCCGCCGGCAGCTCACTGGGCGAAACCAATCGCGTGCTTGAGAACGTTACGCGCATCCTGCATTCGATTCCAGAAGTGGAGAATACCTCGCGGCGCACCGGGTTGCAGTTGGGGCTGGCCACTGTGACTGAGGCCAATACCGGCGACTTTACCGTGAAGCTGAAGTCCAAGCGCAGCCGCACGGTGTGGCAGGTGATGGACGAGGTGCGGGCACGCGTGAAGGCCACTGAGCCGGAGCTGGATATTGAGCTGACGCAGGTTTTGCAGGACAACATCAACGACCTGTCGAACGCGCCTGAGCCGATCCAGGTGAAGATATTTTCAAACGATACTGCGCTGCTGAATCAACTGGGACCGCGCGTGGCCGATGCCATCAGCAAGATTTCCGGCGTAGTGGACGTTGAAAACGGGATCGACAATACGATCAGCGGACCGGCAACAAACTTTCAGGTCGATCCCACGGTAGCTTCGCGGCTGGGCTTTACACCCGCCGAGGTCTCTGACGACGCGACCTCCCTCCTTGACGGAATTACTACGAATCCGCTCATCGCCAACGGGCGCGTGTATGCAGTTCGAGTGCGGCTCGGAGACGAGCATCGCAGCTCGCTCGACGCGATTGAAGACACTGTCTTTAACAGCGCCACCGGCCACACAGCAACGCTGGGCTCGCTGGCCGAAGTGCAGCAACTGCCGCCGCAGAACGAAATTGCGCGAGAAAACCTGCAGCAGCTTGTGGAGGTTACGGCCGATCTTGAGGGATCGAATTTGGGCGGCGTGATGGCCGATGTGCAGCAGGCGGTTCAGGCGCTGCACTTGCCGGCTTCGGTGCGCGTTGAATATGGCGGCACGTACCAGCAGCAGCAGGAATCGTTTCACGATCTTCTTCGCGTGCTTGTGCTGGCCCTGGCGCTCGTCTTTGGCGTGCTTCTGACCGAGTTTCGCAACTTCCCCGCGCCAATCGCGATTCTTTCCTCCTCTGTGCTCTCCATTTCAGGCGTCATTCTGGCACTGCTCGTCACCGGCTCCACATTCAATGTTGCCTCGTTCATGGGATTGATCATGGTGGTCGGCATCGTGGCCAAGAACGGCATCCTGCTGCTCGACGCCGACGAGAGATACCGGGCCGAGGGCGCCCCGGCACGCGACGCCATGCTGCACGCTGCGCAGCGCCGGTTGCGGCCCATAGTCATGACCGCGCTGGCCGCCGTTTGCGGCATGTTGCCGCTGGCCTTTGCAGTGGGCGCCGGCTCTGAGATGCTGCAACCGCTGGCGATCGCGGTAATTGGCGGCCTCACCATCTCCATGGTGCTGAGCCTGGTGGTCACGCCGCTGGTTTATTTCCTGCTGACGCGCAATCGCACGGACCAAACGGACGTGATCGCGTAATTCCGGGACCGCGGGGCGAGAACGCGGGGATGCCCATGGGAGAATAGGTCCATGCCACCCCCCGATCCCATTCGGTTGACCGCCGCCGAATCCCGAGTGCTCGGTGCGCTGATGGAGAAAGAAGCGACCACTCCGGAGAATTACCCGCTTTCACTCAACGCGCTCATGAATGCCTGCAACCAGCGCTCAAACCGCGAGCCCGTAATGAACCTCGACGAGGACGACGTGCGCCAGGCACTGCACGGATTGGAGGCAAAGGGACTCGCAGGCCGCGCGCGCGCCGCCGACGGCCGCGTCACCAAGTATGAGCACTGGCTTGGAGAAGCCTTCAACTTTAGCCGGCCTGAGCAGGCGCTCATGTGCGTCCTGCTTCTACGCGGTCCGCAAACTCCAGGCGAGCTGCGTGGGCGAACTGAGCGCATCCACCGCTTCGACGAGATTGGCGACGTGCTCGCAGGATTACAAAAGGTGATGGAACGCGAACCGCCTTTGGCTGTCATGCTTCCTCGACAACCCGGCACGAAGGAGACACGTTACGCGCATCTGCTCTCGGGCCCAGTCGATTCCATTCCTATTTCCGCCGCCGGTCCGCGGGCCGCATCCGATGACTCGGCGCGTGACGAGCGTATCGCCCAGTTGGAAGCAACCCTGGCCGAGGTCCGGTACGAGGTTGCCGAGCTGCGGCAGAAGATCGACAGCCTTCTCGAATGAGACTGGAAGTATCAGGCCGGAGTCAGGCTTCAATCGAGCGCCCCGGCCAGCACGCCTCCGGAACGGCTCATCGGTCTTCGTCTAAACCGCCGAAAGAGCACGCTTCCGGAAAAAGACGCCGCAGAACAGCAATCCAATCGCGAAGAATGTAATTGCCGCAAGTCCCCACTCACCCACAAACAGCACGATGGACTTGATGCTGCCCGGGATTCCGGCGCCCATAACTGCCCTGACGAGCCCGCCGCAAATTGCTACCACCGGCACAATCACTGTGATGATGCGCAGTTGCGCCGGGGTGAATGGCTCCGCGAGCGGCGATTCACTCGGCTCGGTCGTGCGATACCAAAACCACACCCAGACGGCAAGAACAGTAAGACCGAACAAGGTGCTGGCATGCTGCAGCACCAAGTACATCGCCACGTTGCCCGCGACGGGAACATGGATAGATTGCCTGAGGAAGCTCCAGTGTCGATATGGCCAATAGCGCGAATGCGTCAATGAGTCCCAAAGAATGTGGGTAGCCGTCCCAATCAAAATCGAGATCACAATCAATGCCAGGCGTGCGGGCGGCCAGAAAGAGTAGCCGTTTTGCTTAAGGGTGAGCCTGCGGCGAAACTCTGTCGGCAAGAAGGTCAAAAGCGGTTGCTTCACGTAGGCATGAAACAGCCAAAGCACAACAAGACTCGCCGGCAGATCAAAGACAAAAACACCGGGCAGAGTATGCCCGTAGAAACCGCGCGGCCTGAGAAAAATGAAGTAGGCGAAATCAGGTGCGAAACATCCGG
Source organism: uncultured Acidobacteriaceae bacterium (assembly GCA_963841095.1). Taxonomy (GTDB): domain Bacteria; phylum Acidobacteriota; class Terriglobia; order Terriglobales; family Acidobacteriaceae; genus Telmatobacter. Next base: position 364,582 of record CAWJBE010000017.1, on the reverse strand, counting down.
TCACCAGTGCGGAGAATTCAAGGCGCGTTCTCCGGAATGGGAGAGCCGCGGCGGCGTGAGAGAGCGTAAATGGCATTATTTAAAGTATCTCGCGCCCAAATGGGCCAATGGCTCATTTCGCCCCATTGCCTAATTCCGGATTAGCAAGATAGGATTCCCATGAAAAAGTTTTCAGGAGAAACCGCGATGCGTCTTTCTGTCCGTCTGTCTGTCGCCCTCGTTGCTCTCGGCTCAGTTGCCGCTCTCTCTCAGAGCGCACCAACGGCCGCAAAAAAGCATGCACAACGGTCTGCCCCATCGCAGATGGTTGCGCAAACACCGCCGATGGGCTGGAATAGCTGGAATTTCTTTCACCGCAACGTGACCGACCAGGATGTGCGCAATGCCGCTGACCAACTGGTCGCTACCGGCATGAAAGATGCGGGTTATGTATACGTGAACATCGACGACACATGGGAGGGTGAGCGCGACGCCAACGGCGTTCTGCATTCGAATTCAAAGTTCCCGGATATGAAGGCGCTTGCCGACTATGTACATTCGAAGGGTCTCAAACTCGGCATTTACTCATCACCGGGGCCGCAGACGTGCGCCCGCTTCGCTGGCTCGCTGGACCACGAGGTGCAGGACGCACAACTTTACGCCTCGTGGGGCATCGACTATCTGAAATATGACCTATGCACTTTTCGCCAGGCAGTGATGAACACGCAGGCGCCGAATGACAAGGCCGAGCAGATGCGGCTGATGGTGGCGGCTTACGCCAAGATGGACAAGGCGCTGAAGGCGACGGGACGGCCGATTGTCTACTCGCTGTGCCAGTACGGGTGGGATGCTGTGTGGGAGTGGGGACCCTCGGTGGGCGCGAACCTTTGGCGCACGACGGGAGACATCCAGCCTAACTGGCAAAGTATCTACTCGATCCTGAACGAACAGGCGGGACTGGCGAAGTATGCCGGGCCCGGCCACTGGAACGATCCCGACATGCTCGAAGTGGGAAACGGCCAACCGGAGGGGTCTGACCATCATATTCGCTATCTGACTCCGGCCGAAGACCGCACGCACTTCTCCATGTGGGCCATGCTGGCCGCGCCGCTGCTGGCCGGCAACGATCTGCCGAATATGACTCCCGAAGTCCGCGAGATTCTCACGAATCGCGACGTGATCGCCATCGACCAGGATCGGCTGGGCCACGAAGCCACGCATGCCTACTCCGACGGCGAGGTGGATGTCTGGACGCGGCATTTATCGGGTGGAGCCATGGCTATTGCGGTAATCGATGCCGGCTCCGATCGCTACTCGACGCATCCGTTCCACTTGAGCCTGACGAAGCTTGGGCTACACGGGCCGCAAAAAGGCAAGGATCTGTGGACGGGCAAGGAGATTACGCTCACTGACAACATTCCGATCGAGATTGCGAGCCACGACATTCTATTGGTGCGCATTCCGTCGCCAAAGTAGAGCGAACTGAAGTCGGCGGTCTGTCGTTGGCGGTCAAAGCCGGTACCTTATTCGGGCTTTGATGACTGCGCAGGGAAGTCTTTGCGCAGATGCGCAGGCCCACGACAAGACCCAATGCGAGAATGCCTCGTGCGGGCATCCATATTTGTGGCTCCACAGTCTAACTCCTTGTGCTGCGAGCGCATAGCAAAGCTAAGGGCTCGCAGCGCGGAGGCACCCACCGTATAGTTGCGCATGCGGGCTTCGAGAGTCGGCAGCGCGAAATCTTCCCCGACGTTCTGCCAGCCTGCATCCAGAACCGGCTTATTGTTTAAGTCCCGCTCAGGACAGCGACACGACCTATATGCACAGACGCGGCGCGTCGAAGGCAAGCCTATGTAGCCGCAGCGCGAGATCAACCTCGGCGGCGTGGTTGAGCCTCGTTTTGTCCGTATTTCTGCTCGCGGGGTGCAATGGAACCTTCCGCTCGACGGGCCTGCAGCCGCAGGCTCCAGTTCCCAGTCCTCCATCGAGCCCTCCGCCGACCACAGGCCAGAGCGGATCGCTGACCATCTCGCCCCAGTATGTGGCGTTGGGACCGGGACAAACTGCCCAGTTCACAGTGATGGGCGCCGGGGGAGCGCAGACCGAGTGGCTGGTGAACGGCGCGGCAAGTGGAGGCGCCTCGACGGGGACGGTAAGCAGCAGTGGCCTTTATACGGCGCCTGCAAGTGTTGAACAAAGCGAAAATGTGACAGTGACGGTGGCGCTGGCCGCATCGCCGCAGCAGAACTACGCGACAGCGGTGGTGGCAATCATCGCACCTGCGCAGGTCACGTGCCCCTTCGAGCTCGGGAATCCGCAGGTAGCGCAGTACTCGCTTTACTTACCCGCACCGGGAAAGATGGACATACAGTTTGGGACGACAACGGGTTATGGGCTGAATACCTGGCAGGTGCCGACGCCCTCGCCAAATGGCGGCGACGTGCAGATCTACGTAGCCGGCATGCTGGGCCAGACGCTCTATCACATGCGCGCGCAAGTTACGCTCAACAATGGCGCCACGTATAACGACGCCGATCATACCTGCACGACGGATACGCCTCCACAAACATCGGCCGTTCAGGTTTCCACTCCCGCCGGTGCAACGCCGCAGCCAGGCATCGAGATGTGGAACACGATTCTCCCCTCCGGGGACAGCCAGGCTTTTGCCACCGACCTGAACGGCAACGTGATCTGGACCTACACCTACCCGCATACATCGACCGATCTGATCCAAGGCGTTCAGTTGCTTCCTAACGGCGACCTACTGATGGTTATTTCGTATCTTTCCTCGATGAACACAGCCCAGAGTTCCAGCGTGATCAACGAAGTGCGGGAGATCGATCTGGCGGGAAACACGGTGAAGAGCCTGAACATGACGACGCTGAACCAGAAGCTGGCAGCGGGAAACTTCCGCGACGCGGAAGGCAATCTCTACGAGCTTGGCAGCTTTCATCATGCGGTGCTGCCGCTGCCCAATGGACATCTGGTGCTGCTGGCCACATACAGCAGAACATTCACCAATCTTGCAGGGGACGACAGGCCCGACCACGGTGATTGGTGACGCCCTCGTCGACGTCGACCAGAACTTCAATCCCGATTGGGTATGGAACACCTTCGATCATCTCGACATCAACCGGCACCCGATGAACTTTCCTGACTGGACGCACTCGAACGGCATGTTGTATTCAAGCGACGACCACAATCTGCTGCTTTCAATGCGCCACCAGAACTGGATTATTAAAATCAACTTTCTTGACGGCACGGGATCGGGAGCGGTGATGTGGCGGCTTGGCGAGGGCGGCGACTTCAAGCTGGTGGGCGCGACGGATCCTACCGACTGGTTCTATGCGCAGCACGGCATGAGCTATTTCACGCCGAACACAACGGGAGTGTTCCGCCTCGGGCTAATGGATAACGGGAACGATCGGCTCTTCCCCACCGGATCGGTGCTTTGCCTGCCTTACAAACCGACAACGGCGCAGTGTTATTCGACGATGCCGCAACTCCAGATTGACGAAGCCAACATGACAGCGACCATGGTCACGCATTACGTTCCGGCGGACACTTACTTCAGCTTTTTTGGCGGCAACGCCGAGCCGCTCGCCAACGGAGATATGGAAGTGGATTTTTGCGCGACGGTGCGCGGCGCGTTCGTGTATGAGCTGGACCCGCAGGCCAAGACTGTCGTTTGGCAGGGGTACACGCCGAACTCCGACCAGTTCCACGTCTACCGGATGCCAAGTTTGTATCCGGGCGTGCAGTGGTGAGCGTCTGCTCAAGCGATTCCATCGCCACCGCGCAGTCTGGTTCTCAACAAGCTCGCGCCAAACACACGGCAAACCACCCACAGGCGTCGGTCCAGGTTGCGGTCGGGGAAAAGCCTGCTTCGGCTAGCAATGTTTCCGCCTGACCTTGCCGGTACTTATAGCTGTTCTCAGTATGGATGGATTCGCCGGCGAGAAAATCGACGGCCAGATTCAGAGCTTCAACACGCACGCGTTGTGCGGCGCGGCTCACCAGATGCATCTCCATGCGCGACTTGGCGGCGTTCCAGACTGCGCGGTGCGTGAAGGCTTCTGGATCAAAACCGGCGTCGAGATCGCGGTTGAGGCGCACAAGCACGTTGCGATTGAAGGCCGCCGTCACCCCAGCCGCGTCGTCGTAGGCCGCCCGAAGTGTCGGCTCATCTTTCGCCAGATCGACGCCGAGCAGGAAGCTGTCTCCGGTTTTGAGCCCGCCGCGCACACGGCGCAGCAGCCGTTCTGCTTGGTGCGGCTCAAAATTTCCGATGCTTGATCCGATGTAGAGCACAAGGCGCTGCTCGTCCTGGCCGGCTGGATTTAGCTCCAACCGGCGCTCGTCGCCGCCGGTGTAGTCCATTACGCGCGGAGCAACAGTGACGCCGGGAATCTCGCGCTCAATCCGTTTCCTGGCGTCGCTGAGGGCAGTTTCGGAGACATCGACGGGCTCATAGACGACCGAGTTCTGGCGCTTGACAGCGGCCTTGAGCAACAGCCGCGTCTTCTCTGCTGAGCCTGCTCCCAACTCCGTGATGCGCAGGCGCACGCCATTCGCTGCATGCGCGATCATGGCCCCCGCGTGGGCGGCGAGAATCGCCCGCTCAGTGCGGGTGAGATAGTACTCCGGCAGTTCAGTGATCGCATCGAACAGGCGCGAGCCGGCTGCATCGTAAAACAGCCAGGCGGGCAGCCGCTTGGGCCGGGAGGTGAGACCTTCCTGGACCGCAGTGGCTACGCTCTCATCGACGCTGACAAATGTGGCAGGGGAAGCTGCGACGCTCATGGACTCTCAATTGGATGCAGCCGGAGGCTTTACGACGCCAGCCGGATGCCGGAAAATTGCCATCGGGTTTCGGGGGAAAAGAAGTTGCGGTAGCTGGAGCGGATGTGCGGGGCCGGTGTAACGCACGATCCGCCACGCAGAACCATCTGGCCACTCATAAATTTGCCGTTGTACTCGCCGAGAGATCCATCAAGCGGGCGAAAACCGGGATAGCCCAGATAGGCGCTGCCCGTCCAAACCCAACAATCGCCGTACCACTTCGTGGGGTTCTCGCCCTGAACGAGTTCAGTGACAGGAGCAGGCATGAAGCGTCCCGAATCCAGAAGATTTCCCTCGACCGGTTGGCCTTCGGCCGCGGCCTCCCACTCGAATTCCGTGGGTAGCCTGTGACCGGCCCAATGAGCGTAAGCATCAGCCTCGTAATAACTTACCTGGCTCACGGGCACCGATTCGAGTTGATTCAAGGACTGGAGGCCGCGAAGCGTGAAGACGTTCCAGCCGCTGCCGTCACTGGTCCAGTAAAGAGGCGCTTGCCATCCGTCGGCCTTCACAGCGTCCCACCCGGCAGAAAGCCACAACTCCGGCTTGCGGTAGCCGCCATCGGCGATGAATGCCGCGTATTCCCCGCACGTGACGAGCCGGTTCGCCAGCTTGAAAGGCTCCAGCCAGGTGCGATGCCGGGGCAGCTCATTGTCGAAACAGAAGCTGTCGCCGGCGTGGCCAGCTTCGCGCAGCCCACCCTCAAACTGTTGAAAGCGAATCGGGCTCGTTCTTGCCGGTTGGGGTGTTTCCTTGTTCTCTTGCACTCGGTATTTCGGGCGCAATGGGTTTGTGAAGAATGCGTTCAGAATGTCGGTAAGCATCAGCTCCTGGTGCTGTTCTTCGTGATTTGCGCCCAGCTCAATGCGTCGCAGCGCCTCCGGTTCCGGCCCGTGCTCGAAGAGCCGATCCATGGCTGCGTCAACGTGGTCGCGATAGCGGAGAATCAGGTCGATCCCCGGCCGAGAGAACGACGACCGCAATCGCTTCTCGGGAAACGGCGAGAAACTCTCGTAATAGCTGTTGAAGAGCCACTCGAAGTCGGCGTGAAAGACCCGATAACCAGGTAAAAACTCGCGCAGCACGAACGACTCAAAGAACCACGTTGTGTGGGCGAGGTGCCATTTAGCAGGCGAAGCTTCAGGGCACGACTGCACCATCATATCCTCGGGAGTGAGCGGCTCGCATAGTTGGAGCGTTTGGCGCCGCGCGGCCCGAAAGCGATTGGCAAGAGCAGTTTGCAGAATCGGGGAAATGGTTGCGCTCAAAGGAAGCCCCCTTCTGGGCTGAGTGTAAATCACTTAGATGAAAATGACTGCCTTGCGGACTCGCTCGAAGAAGGGGAAATTTTTAGACTGAGCGACCTTGGTGCCGCGCTGCCGGATCTTACCCTCAATACCGATGACCCAGGGGTAGCGACGATGCGTTCCAGCGCGACCCTCAGCGCTCGGGATGGCAGGTTTTGTTCTGAGAGGCCCCGCCACACTTCCTCTCAATCTGGTCTATAATTTGTGCGGACGATCGAAGCGATTTATCGCCCCCTGGCCGTGTCGACAGGAGGGATTATGTCCAAGCCGAATGCGACCCGCTGGCCCCTTGTCTTTGCGGCAACCTTCATAACGATCTTGTGTGTTCCACAGGCCCTCCGTGGCCAGGCTGAGGATTCGCCGGCGACACCGACTGCCTCACCCTCAACTGTCATGCAGCCTACAGCCGAGCAAATCGGCGACTCCCTTGCTGTGCGTCAGCGTTATCAGGCTGCCATTTCCGCCTACGCAAAAGCTCCGCAAAAGACGGCGACAGTCTGGAATAAAATGGGCATCGCTTACCAGATGATGTTCGACTCCAGGGACGCCACCCGCTGCTACAAGGAATCGCTCAAGCTTGACCCGCGCAATTCTCAAGTTCTGAATAATTTGGCCACGGTCTATGCCTCGTTGAAAGATTACGGACAGGCGGACAAACTGTATCGCAAGGCGCTTAAGCTTGAACCGCGCTCTGCAGTGACTCTCAAAAACCTTGGCACTAATGAGCTGGCGCAGCATAGATACAGCAAAGGCTGGGCGAGCTACCAGCAAGCCCTAGCCATCGATCCGGATATCTTTCAAGACCGTGGCAGCCCCAAGGTGGAAGATCCGGGCTCCGTGCAGCAGCGAGGGGCCATGAATTACTACATGGCGCTGGGTTGCGCGCGTGCCGGTTATACCGACTGCGCCGTGCAGTACCTGCGCATGGCGTTGGATGAGGGGTTTACGGACCGGAAAAAGATCGCCTCAAGCAGCGAGTTTGCCAGCCTGCGCGACAATCCGGCATTCAAGCAGCTACTTTCGGAGCAAAAACGCAGCCAGTAAGACAGAGCAGGCCACGCTTGGAAACGATGTCGTCTCCGGTAATGCTTCTCGCGTCTATTTGGTAGGTTGGCCTTTGCGCCACCGGGGAGTTTGTATGAAGCTCAGCCTTTTTTCAGCGATCGTCGTGGCCGCTGCCCTTACGTGTGCAGCCGGCGCTCAGGATTCCGGCTCGGCGCCACCGGCCGGCCAGAATTCCGGCTCAGGAAATGGCGGGGGCTACGGTCAACGCGGCGGCCGTAGCGGTTTTGGCGGCGGCATGGGAATGATGGGACGCGGGACGATGGGCACGGTGACTGAGGTTGCCGCCGATCACTACACCATCAAAACTGAAACGGGCGATGTGTACACCGTCCATATCGACACGAACACACGCATCATGAAGATGGGCGCGGGCGGCGGCAGGATGCGCGGCGAGGGCGGAGGAGGAGGAGAAGGTGGAGGCATGGGCCGCGGGAATCCTCCGCAACAGATCAGCGCCTCCGACATCAAGGTGGGTGACATGATTCGCGTGATGGGCGACGTGGATGCCACGGCAAAATCCGTCAGCGCAACAGGCGTGATGCAGCTTGACCCCGAGATGGCGAAGCGGGTTGAGGAGATGGAGGCGAACTTCGGCAAGACCTGGCTACAAGGCAAGGTGACGGCCATTGACGGCGCCAAAATCACACTCACCGGCACGCTCGACAATGCCCCACACACCGTTGTTGCCGACGAGAACACAACGTTCCGCAAGCGCCGCGATCCGGTGACTCTCGCAGACATCCAGGTCGGCGATACGGTGCACGTAGATGGCGCAATGAAGGATGGGGCTTTTACCGCAACCACCGTGAGCGTTGGCGGAATGATGGGCGGCGGAGGGCAAGGCGGCCCGCGCAGCGCGCCACCGCAATAGTTCGGCCGATCCGAAGCCGGGTTGGGACTATCCGGCGTTTTCTTTCGATTTCGCTTGCGAACATAAAGACGCGGATGGAACCGGTTGAACCGGGTCCCATCCGCGTGCGTTTCTGTGTTGCTTACATGATCGATTGCAGGGTCCAGGCTCCGTTGGTCAGGACGAAGGTGGCCATACGCGTTGTGCTCAACTGGTTGCCGGGATTATGGGCAATACTCGCGAGCGCATCCGGTACTCCGTCAAAGTTCATATCCTCGCTGAACGATACGGTTCTGGTGTCGCCTACGGTCTGCACGTCACCAACGTCGCTGACATTTGGATGATTGGCGACAACGGAGTTGACCAGGACGACAAAGTGCGGATCTGTCGGGCTCTCCGGGCGCCAATGGATCACGTCGCTGCCATCGCTGAGCTTGAGAACTTTTTTGCCATCGGGCGTTAAAGTAAAGTCGCCCCAATAGCCGTTGGGATACCTCTTGGTTTCAAACCAATACTTGGCTGATACTCCTTGCTGCATGCCCGTATCGTTCACTGTGATGGCCAATGGCGCAGCGGGAGACTGACCTTCCTTGGCCTGAATCATGGCCACGGCCTGGTCTTTCGTCAATGGGGGCGCCGATTTGCAGCCGGCAAGCCATCCCGCTCCCAAAAGAACCAACGCGCCCAAAACCTGCAACTTCACCGAGTTTTTCACGTTTCCTCCGTAGACCGATTGATACGGCTCGAATTCCTTCGCTCCGCCATTTTTCTCCTACTTTCAACTGCTGTCAATCCGGTTGAAAGTGACACTGATCACATTTGTGGAGTTTGCGGGCCGCAGGTTGCGGGATTCGCAGTGGAACGCACGAGATGAGAAGTCGTTCGGCGGGTGAGTTGCCCCCCGATCAGTGCGCTGAATTGGCCAGAATTCGTTTGAGCAGAAACTCCAGGAATCCCTTCTCATCGGACTTGAGGCAGACCTGCAAATTGGGTGGGCCCGGAATGGTGCGAGTGAAACCTTCCTTGTCGACCTGGAGGCGAATGGGTTGCATCGGGCATAGGTTGGGCCGGATCGCATAGGTGACAGCCACGGGATCATACAGCGTGGGCATGCGCCAAGGGCTCGCGCCGGTCCACTGGTGATAGAGCAAAGTAAGTTGGTCGGTGAGGGGCGATCCGTGGGAAAGGATGGCCCCGAGCTCCGGCAGCGTGAGGTGGACCTGCGTGGAGTCGAGGGGCATCATGAAGACCGGCACGGCAGAGTCAAGCAGAGCTCGAAGCCCCGCCGGGTCGCAGCGAATATTCCACTCTGCCGATGGGGGTTGATGGTTGTTCGCGGAGTTTCCGTCATCGTAGCCGCGATTGATGCTGCCGCCCATGAGAACCACGCGCTTCAATTTGCGAAAGGTGGCTGGGTCGCGCGCGATAGCCGCCTGCTCATTGAAAAGCGGGCCGATGGCAATGAGAGTGATCTCACCAGGATGGGCGCGAATCTCACGGAGCAGGAAGGCGACCGCGTCACCATGTTTCCGGTTGGGAGCTTGACGCGCGTACGCGGCCTGCGTGAAGTGATTCGGTGCGGAAGTAGCGACGCCTGTTTCGACGGGGATGTCATTCACGCCCACGGTTGCCAGATAGCGATCGACGAGGCGCGCGCGGAGTTCAGTGTCGCCGAATGCCGTGGTGATTCCGAGCAACTTTACCTCGGGACTGCGCAGCACCAGAGCGAGCGCGAATGCATCGTCGATGTCGTCGCCAATGTCGGTGTCGAGGACGATGAGTTGCTGCGCTGACGGCAGCGGCAAGGCGTCAGAAGCTTTCTGGCCGTGTGTTACTGGACCGGCAGCGGCGGCCAGCGCGAGGGTGGCGAGAGTGGCGAGGACGCCGGTGATTTTCATGCGCCCCATTGTAGCGGTTGAAGCGATGGCCGGCGCGATCATCTGTGGCTCAGCTTCCTGGCGCGACTTCTTGCGCTGTGTAGAAACTCAATGCCGCGTCGCCTTGCTCCAGCAGGCGCGTCCGCTGGAGAATGCCATACCCCTCTTCAAGCGGTTGTTTGCGGCGGTGTTCGGCTATCACGATTGCGCCGATCGCAAGGATCCCCATAGCAGGGTTGCCCAAAAGCCCCAGCGCAGCCGCATATTCCTGCGCCGCGTCGTACGGCGGATCGAGGAACAGGAGATTGTAGCTCTCCGGTTTTGGAGCAGCCTTTGAGGCCGCCTTGAGAAAGGCGCTGACGCTCTTGGGATGAATGCGAAACCCGTCGCCGATTCCCAGCTGCTCCAGATTTCCGCGCAGCACCTTGAGCGCCGCAGGAGCCCTCTCGACGAAGGTGACATGCGCGGCGCCGCGGCTGAGCGCTTCAATGCCGACTGCGCCCGACCCTGCATAAAGATCGAGAAATGCAGCGCCTTGAATGCGCGGCGCAAGCACATTGAAGAGCGTCTCGCGCAGGCGATCGGTGGTCGGCCGGGTGTCCAGTCCGGGCGGAGCCTTGAGCACGCGCGAGCCATACGATCCGGAGATGATGCGCATCGCCAACCAGCATAATGGACGCGCTTGACTCCCTGCAGATCCACGGCGGGGATGAGCCGCAAAAGCTGAAGACTAAGGGCAAAGAGCGAAGAGCCGGTTTTCCGGCCGGACCCTCTACAATCGATATATGCGAGGTTGGTCAATCCCGCTGGGCCGATGGATGGGCGTGGAGATGCGCGTCCACATCTTTTTCCCGTTGCTGATCCTGGTGCTTTTTGCCATCAGCGGCGCGGACGGATGGCCGCGCGGGCTGGCCCTGTTTTTCATGCTGGCGGCGGCCGTAACGGTACGCGAAACTGCCCGTCTGCTGGTGGCGGCGTGGATGGGACTTCGGCTGCGCGCCGTTCTGCTGCTGCCTATTGGCGGGCTGTTTGCCTACGCCAACCCCGAGAGCCAGGAGAAGGCCAATAGTGGTGCAGGGCAGTTTGCCCTGGCGCTGGCCGGGCCGCTGGCAAACTGGGGAGCGGCGCTGGCTGCTGCTTGCGCAATCCTGGGCGCCAGCGGCGATGTACGGCTTTTCGATCATCCGTTTATCACTCCCGCCCACCTATTGCGCAGCCTGGTTTGGATGCAGGCATTTCTTGGATTGCTTCATATGTTGCCCGCGTATCCGTTGGATTGCGGACGGCTGATCCGCAATGCTTTTGCGCGCAAGCACGGGTTTGGTCCCGCGGGACGCGCCGCTGCCGGCCTGGGCCAGGTGCTGGCGCTGGCCGCGATGCTGGGCGGCATGTTGCTCCAGGATCCGTGGCTCATCCTCGCCGGTTTTTTCATCATGATCGGCGCGCAGGTTGAGGATCAGGGCGTGTTCTTCCAGTCTGTGGTGGATACCGTGCGCATGCGGGAAGTGATGCTCACAGATTTTGCCACGCTGTCGCCCTCTGACACTCTGGCCGATGCGTTGTACCGGTGCGTGCACTCGCTGCAGGAGGATTTCCCCGTGGTGCGCGGTCCGCAACTGGTGGGCATTGTCTCGCGGCAGCGCATTGTGGACGCGCTGCGCAATGACGGCAACGGCTATGTGCAATCGGTGATGTCGCGCGCCTTCCAGGTGGCGCGGCCGGAGGACACGCTCGGCACCACCATTCGCCGCCTGACGGCCGGCCACGGACTGGCGTTGATTCCGATCACAGAGAGCGGGCGCGTGGTGGGCATTGTGAGCGTGCAGAACCTGATGAGCTCCATGTCGCTGCTGAGCGAGCAGCGGCGCATCGAACGGCAAGAATCAGGAAACTGAGGACGAGCATGGCGGAAGACGAAGAGGCGGCTCTCAACTGGGAACGCGCCTCGTCCAAGCCGCTTGCTCCTGGGCTCTACCTGGTTGCAACACCCATCGGCAATTTGGACGACATCACACTGCGCGCTCTCGACGTGCTGCGCCGCGCGGATCGCATCGCCTGCGAAGACACGCGCCAAACACAAAAGCTGCTGAATCATTTCGAAATCACGACGCGCACCATCAGTTGCCACGAACACAACGAACATGAACGCGCGGCTGAGCTGGTGCAGGCACTCAAGGCGGGCGGACGTATTGCAGTTGTCACCGATGCCGGCACTCCCGCCGTCAGCGATCCTGGCGGCTGGCTGGTTCGCGAAGCGATTGCCGCAGGTGTTGCGGTCATTCCGATTCCCGGGGCCAATGCAGCGCTGAGCGCACTGATCGCCTCTGGGCTGCCGACAGCGCAATTTGAGTTCTTCGGATTTTTGCCGGAAAAGGCCGGCGCGCGGCGCACCCAACTGGAAAAACTTGCGGCCGATCCAGGTGAGACTGCGCGCACACTCATCTTTTACGAAGCGCCTCATCGGATTCTTGACACGTTGGCGGACCTCGAAGCCGTCTGGGGATCGGGCCTAGGCGTGGTGGTGGCGCGCGAACTCACCAAAATTCACGAGGAGTTTTTGCGTGGAACGGTGGCCCAGGTGCGGAGCGAGCTGGCGGCGCGTGATCGCGTGCGCGGAGAGATTACATTACTCATTGAAGTGCCGCCCCGGAGCGGATTGACGACGGCAAATGCCAGCGGAGCACAGCGCGCAGGAGCATTGCCGGAAAAAATTGCGGACCGTGTTGCACGCATTCAAGTGGCAAGTGGATTGGACGAGAAAGAAGCTCTCAAGAGGCTGGCGCGGGAACTGGGTCGGTCAAAGAGTGAGCTATATCGCGAACTGCAACGCGAGCGGGCAGCGAAGCGATAGGGAATCCACACAAGCTCGGCTTTTGCGTGAGAGTGCTGCAGGCACCGCGACGCTACGACTTCGCCACTTCCACCAGCGTGGAGTAAAACGTCGCTCCGCCGCCAATGTCGGTCAGGCGCTCGCTCGTCAGAGCGTTTACATTCAGGCCGTCAGCGTGCAGCTTGGCCCAGTCCAGCCGCGCCGCAACTACACCTGCAGGCAGGCTGGAATTCAACATCGCCGTCAACTCAATGGCGCCGCGGTCGTTGAAGATGCGCACCGGATCGCCGTCAACCACGCCGCGGGACTGCGCATCGCGAGGGTGGATCTCAAGCCGTTGGCTGGTTCGGGCTTCCATCTTTCGATGTCCCGGCAAGTTGGCGAAGGTCGAGTTCATATAGTTGTCGCTCTTGCGGCCCAGCAGTTCGAGTGGATACTTCTTCGCTGCTTCACCCCAACGCGATTCGGCAGGAGGAACAAAGCCCGGAAGCGGATCGATCTTCGGCGTTGGGCCCGCGGCCGCCAGCTTCTCGGATAAGAACTCGATCTTGCCTGACGGTGTTGGGAGCGTGCCGGACGTATATGGCTGGAACGGCCGCCGCTCAGGATCGGCGTGAAAGGCGAGAGGGATGTGACCATCGCGCTCCAGATCTTCAAATGTGATGTGCTCCATGCCTGCATTTGTTGAATGACCATCGGGGCCGAGCGCGAGGGCCTGGCGAATCATCTCTTGCGGCGTGTCGCGAAAACACTGCTCAGAGAAACCCATACGCTGCGCAAGCTGGCCGAAGAGCCAGACGTTTGAGCGCGCTTCGCCGAGCGGCTCGATGGCCTGCTTGGAGATTTGCACGAAGTAGTGGCCATAGGCGCCCTGGATGTCCTCGTGTTCAAGAAATGTGGTGGCGGGCAGAACGAAATCGGCGTAGTCGGTGGTATCGGTAAAGAACTGCTCGTGCACGACGGTGAAGAGATCCGAGCGCTCCAGACCTTTGCAAACCGCGTTGTGATTTGGCGCGACCGCGCCGGGATTCGAGTTGTAAACAAAGAGCGCGTGGACGGGTGGACCGTCTTCCGCATCTCTGATCTCTGTTCTCTGGTTTCTTCCCAGCTCTGTGAGGGCGCGGCCAAGCTCCGACATGTTCACAGTGCGCGCCAAGCGGGCGATTGGCGAGGCCTTCGCCAGATCGGGGCGTTCGAGGGCACTCTTATCCCACTCGAATGCGCCCGAGGTTGATAGCTGCGCGCCGCCGCCGCGGACTTTCCACGCGCCGGTAAGCGCCGGCAGCATGGCGATGGCGCGCACGGCCGCTCCGCCGTTCTCGCATCGCTGCAGACCGTAGTTCAATCGGAGGGCGGCGGGACTTGTCGTGGCGTATTCGCGCGCCAGTTGCTCGATCTCGGCCACAGTCATGCCGGTATAGTGCGCGACGCGATCGGGCGTGTACTCGCGTGCGCGTTCGGCCAGTCGCTCGAAGCCGTGCGTCATTTCGGCAATGTATGCGCGGTCTTCGAGGCCTTCGTTGAGGATGACGTGCATCATGCCAAGCGCCAGGGCAACGTCAGTGCCGGGACGGATCGCGATATGCCAGTCAGCCACGGCAGCAGTGCGCGTGCGGTAGGGATCGATGACGATCAGGCGGGCCCCGTTGCGCCGCGCTTCCTCCACGAACGGCCACAAATGAATGTTGTTGCCGTGAATGTTGGCGCCCCAGGCCACGATAAGTTTGGCCAGGCGGAAATCTTCAGTAGGCGTGCTCAGTTTTTTGCCGTAGACGAGCTTCCATGCCTCGCCGCCGGCCTCAGAGCAGATGGTGCGATCGAGTTGGCTCGCGCCCAGACGGTGAAAAAAGCGGCGATCCATCGATCCGTAACCGAGCACACCGATGGTGCCCGCATAGCTGTAGGGCAGGATTGACTCGGGGCCATGCTGGTCGCTGATCTTTTGGAGCCGTGCGGCGACGGCGTCGAGCACTTCATCCCAGCTCACGCGTTCGAAAGCTTCGTGCTCGTGGCCGCGCCGCAAAGGCCCTTTCGCCACTCCCAGTTTGCGGCGCAGCGGATAGAGGATGCGGTCAGGGGCGTAAACGCGATCGAGATATTTGGCGACTTTGCCGCACAGAAAGCCCTGCGTCACCGGCTGCGAGGGATCGCCCGCGACTTTCACGGCGCGGCCGTCCTGATTCACCGTCACCAGCACCGCGCACGAGTCGGGGCAGTCGTGCGAGCAAACGGTGTGAACGACGCGGAAGGGCGGGGAGGCGACCATGCCACGATTGTAAGCTGAACTCGGCCATTGGTCCCACGAGCTCCATGTACACTGAACACGCCATGAGTTGCATCTTCTGCAAAATCGCGTCCGGTGAAATCCCATCCACGGCTGTCTACCAGGATGACCTCGCATACGCCTTTGCCGACCTCAATCCCAAGGCGCCGGTGCATGTGCTTGTTGTTCCACGCGAGCACATTGAGTCGCTTGCCGACGCGGGCCCAGACAAGAGTGCGCTGCTCGGCCACCTGCTGTGGGTTGCGGCAGAGATTGCCCGCGAGAAGGGTCTCGCAAAGGGCTATCGCGTCGTCATCAACACCGGCGAGCACGGCGGCCAGACCGTCGACCATCTGCACCTGCATCTGCTCGGCGGCCGTCTGCACTCTTGGCCGCCAGGATAGAAAGACGGGGACTAGTAAGTTAAGTAAGGAACAGGGAATAGAAAAGGAGACAGCGCGCGGCAGGAAAAGACAGTTTTAGGTGCACACTAGCTAGACCCGTTCGCAATCACTTGTGCTGACTGCAGCGCAGATTCGACCAACTTACCTGGTATTTTTCCCCACTCCCTTTTCCCTATGTTTCTAAAACGCCGGTTGCTGGGAGTGATCCTCTTCCTCTTCCACCCCGTAGCGCCGGAGAAGAATGGGCAGGCTCTGCGAGAAGGCTGAGCGCGGCATCACTGCGTCGCATCCCGCCTCGATCGCTTTCATCTTAAGGTCGCCCTGCAGATGATTGAGGAAGCCGATGATGGAGACGGTCTTTTTGAACTTCGATTTGAATTTGGGAATCAACGTCATTGGCTTGGCGTTGAGATTGTTCAGGTCGAAGACGAGCAGCGCAGGGATTTCCGATTCTGGCGCGTCGAGGATCCGGGTAACGGCATCCTTGTCGCCCTTCACGAACTCCACTTTCACGCCCAGTTTGCGCGCGGTCTCCTGAATCTTGGCGAGGAAAAACAGATCCTCGATGAAGCAGTAGATACGCGTGGGAGCGTTCTCACGGACGGGCGTCGGTGGCTGCGCGGAATAGACATCGGGATAGTATCCGCCGCCATGGCCGTTGCTCGTCGTGGGGATCGTTGACGGCGGTCCGTCGGCTACGTTGCCGTTCACGGCGCGATAGCTGTGGTCCATGGGGCCAACAAACGTTCGCGGACCCTTCTGGCGGCCTTTGCGCTTGCCCTGCGGCGGACCGGAGATGCTGTTGCCGGGTTGGGCGGGAGGAGCCGAGGGCTTTTGGAAGAACTTTTTCTTTTTGTGGTTCTGATGCTGATGAATGGGCTTAGGCGGAGCGGCCTGCGGTGGCACCTCAGAGTGCGCCTGCTGCGTCCCCTGCGACGGCTGGGCCTGCATCGAGCCTTGCTGGTTGGACTTGTTCTTGCGGCGGCGGCGGCGGCGCCGATGCCCGTGCGACTGCACCTGACCGTTGTCAGGTGCTGGCCCCTGTTCAGGCTGGGGCTGAGTCGGTTCTATTGTCATGATGCGTGTACTTCCTGGTGCTTTGCTCTGTGGTGCATTGAATTGCGCATTTTCAAAAAAAGGTTACGAAGCCGCATCTCCATTGGCCGCGCTCTCTCCGGCATAGCCGGAAATCGCGGGAGATATACGGCAGCGATCGGCGCTCTCACAAAGAGGCGCCGCTTTGTCCGCCCGTGCGGAGAATCACCGTAGCCGGGAACATCAACGAGCCGATCGTTCCGACTCGGCCTCCGTGGCTGCAACACTTGAACCCCTGTGAGAATGCGATTGCCGCTTTACACGCGGGAGTCGTTACCCAACTCCATCCGGCCGCCGAAATCAATCGGCGCGGCCCCTGCTTTTCTCAGGTGATGCCCTTTCCTATGTGAGCTTTCGCCGCGCACAGTCTGGATGAAACTGGACTGCCGGGCGAAATTTGCTTGCTCGGCGGCGAGCTTGCTCTCCCCATATCCGGGTGGCCCGCGTCAGCCGCTTGATAGGCAACTCCGATACTACAGCGTGACCGCATGCGTGGCAAGTGGACTGTATCGGGTATGGAATCGCTCTTTGGTAACGGGCGGGAACGAAAAAGACCGCCTAACGCAGGAAACGCCACCCTCTTCAGAAGCGGCGTTTCAATGCCTGCGTTGGGCCTGCTATGGTCACTGGCCTCCCAGCCAAATGGAGAGCGGACGCTGTCTCCGCCGCTCCTACTGCAGGCTTCCCGGCCGGCTTCTCCCTTTTGAGGGCCGCTCGTTGGCGGTTGCTCTTGCCGGGTACCCGGTGTTGCTCGGGCTCGCAGGGTGTTCCTCCAGCGGCCGATACATCACTGGCGCTTATTCACTAGCAATCGGTGTTCCGTTCGGATACATCATTTATTTTCAAATGATTATGATGACCTTGAACCTCAATTGTCTGGATTCTGGAAGCAGAAAGGCAAAAATTCTTCCAAAAAACGTAGGCGTGGCAATCGGGAGCTTGCAGTTCCAGATCAACGCTGGCACCGGGGACAATAGTGCGTTCCGCGGCCAGCCAGCAATGATGCGCCGGATCGGAGTTTGGCAGCGGCGGCAGGGCTCGCCGGTGCGCTGGTAGACGCAGTGCTCGAGCTGAAAAAAACCGCGCTCGCCATCGGCATCGACATAATCGGAGACCGAAGAGCCGCCCAGCCGGATGGCATGGTCGAGAACCTTGCGCAACGCCAGGCGGAGTCGCTCCAGCTCGGCCAGCGTAAGCCGGTTGGCTGCGCCGGCGCGGCCGAATTCCGGCTTGAAAGAGGCTCTCGTCGGCGTAAATGTTGCCCACACCAGCCAGGAGGGTCTGGTTGAGCAGAGCTGCCTTGATGGGCAGGCGCCGGCCGCGGAAGAGCGCGGCGAATTCCGGTTTCGCCGATGGTGAGCGGCTCGGCGCCGGGGGCTGGAAACGGCGTCATTGCGACGGAGATCGCGAAATTCGAGCCGACCGAAACGGCGCGGATCGACAAAGCGCAGCTCCGACCACTCGCAAGGTCAGCCGGGCATGCGTGTGCGGAGCCACGGGGCTATCCTGGCGTTGTCACCAGCAACCGCCCCGTCATGCCGAGGTGGACTATCCACTGCGCCGCGGGCGTGGCCGCATTGCCGGCGTGCAGGCTGCGTTTTTGCATGCCCTGATGGGAAGTTGCGCCCGATGGACCAAGTTCGAGGACAATGTGCTTCCCGGTACGGTGGACTGCCAGTATGGTGCGCCCTGCAAGTCCCCGAGATTGGATCGATTGCGGTGTTTTGAATGGCTGCGGGAGACTGCTGAACCAGGCCTGGACAATACGGTCGCCGGACGCGCGCTTGTGAACGCCGCGGGCGATCGTCTCCACCTCTGGGAGTTCCGGCATCGGTTTATTGTAGAGGATTGCGACTGGCGGACGGTCCTGAAACGTGTTTCTAGCTTGGATGTTGCGCAAGTTCGGAGTCTTCCGCCTCTTCGCGCGATTGTGCAGCACCCCATTTCTCCAGGTAGGTGACTCCGGGCACAAGGCCAATCAGAAAAACCGCCACCGAAGAATATTCAACCAGGTTGAGCTCGCGGTTCTCCGCCGGCGTCTGATACACGGTGATTCCGTGGATGCCACGCGGAACAATGCGATGTTCCTCCGGCACAGGCCACCTGGGCATAGCGTCAAGGTAATGGGTGGAGATCATGGCGGAGACGATGAGCCCTGCCAGACCGGGCAAAAGAAACAGCAGCGCAAAGAACTTGAGCGTGGCTAACCTTGCGGTTTTCATTGCTTCCACCTCACGCCAGTCGAGAATTCAGAGCTGGGATGATGGAGGGATCCTGAAACACGACGTTCCGTCTTAAAGTGTAGAGCAAACTCGAGAATGCGCTCCATCATCAATTTTCTTCTCGGGCACTGAATAAGCTGCCGCGCAGGGAAAAGGATTCGCGGCGGTATGTCTCCAATTCAATCTTTGAGTAGCGATAGGGCTTGCGGGCGCGAGACACTACACTGAGTGCAACCAATGGCCGCACCAGACGCCGTAACCGACACCATCGCCGCCATCTCCACGCCGCCGGGGCGCGGCGGCATCGGGATCGTGCGCCTCAGCGGGCCGCAGGCCGCATCGATCGCGGTGCAGCTTGTGGCGGCCGCGACAGCCGCTTGAACACGCTCGCGCGCGATTGGCCGATGTGCTCGACGCGAAGCACGACGAAGCTGCGCCAGCCCATTTCAGCCGCATTGACGAGGCGCTGGTAACCTTCTTTGCCGCGCCGAACTCCTACACGGCAGAAGATCTGGTGGAGATTGCCGCGCACGGGTCGCCGGTGGTTCTTGAGTTTCTGCTGCGCCGTGCGCTGGATTTGGGCGCGCGCCTGGCTGAGCCTGGCGAATTCACGCAGCGGGCATTTCTGTCCGGCCGGCTGGACCTCACACAGGCCGAAGCCGTCCGAGACCTGATTGACGCGCAGACGCTCACGCAGGCGCGGCAGGCCGCGAGCCAGATGGGCGGCGCACTCAGCCGTCGCGTCGCGCCTGAGAAGCAATCGCTCGTGGAGTTGATTGCATTGCTCGAAGCCGGCATTGATTTTGCCGAAGACGATTTGGATGTGACGCCGCAAGCCGAGATCGCGCGGCGCATCGACGAGCTGACGCCACCGCTCGGCGCGCTTGAAGCCTCATTCGCGCGCGGCCGCATCGTTCATGATGGGCTGACGCTGGCCATTGTGGGCCGTCCCAATGCGGGCAAGAGCTCGCTTTTCAACCGGCTCGTGGAGCGCGATCGCGCCATCGTCACCGCGACCCCGGGCACAACGCGCGACCCGGTTACGGAACGCATCTCGCTCGATGGAATTCCCATTGAGCTGGTTGATACCGCGGGTTTCCGTGGCGGCGCTCTCGAAGGATTGGAAGAGGCCGAGCAACTCGGCATCCGCCGCAGCCACGAAGCGCTGGCAGATGCAGCGCTGGCAATCGTAGTGCTTGACGCAACACAGCCGCTGAATGAAGAAGAGCGTCGGCTGCTCGCCGCGGTCGAAGGCCGACCTGCGATTGTGGTTATTAACAAACATGACCTAGTGAGGGCAGATGCGGAAGCTGCCTGCGCTGCCGAATCTCCACTTGCGAAGTTCAATTCGATTTCGACTTCAGCACTTACCGGACAAGGCATTGGCGAACTGCGCGATCGCATTCTGACTCTGGCAACTGGCGGAGCGGCGGCAGAGCCGGGAATGTTGACGAACCTTCGCCAGCACCAGGCTGTCGCTACGGCTGTGGGCGCGCTTGCCGATGCCGCCCGGGCGAACGCAGGCGGCATTCCCCACGAGATGATCCTGCTCGACCTCTACCGTGCGCTTTGGGCCCTGGACTCTCTCACCGGCCAGACCACCCCCGATGATATTTTGAATTTGATTTTCTCGACGTTCTGCATCGGAAAGTGAGGTTCGCTTATTTATTTCCAACAAGTTATTGGATTTGCCGCGGCCCTGCAGAAGACGCAGAATGCGCTTGGCTGCTTCCAACAAATACTCGATCAAATGGTTTCGCACATCGCAGCCGGCAGACATCTGTTAATACCGACCGGAACAGCGGCGCGGATCACGTCATCGATAAATTCTCAAACCTGCTGAACCGCTTTAGACGAGTGCCGACACCCGTCTTCCCGCCAAGACCCGTCGCGAAGCCGAATACGCGCGTGAAGTTTGTCGCCAAACCGAATCACCGTAGGCACGGCCGTAACCCGAACAAACCCGGTCGGAACAACTTCGTGGCCAACGAGGGCGTTCAGCAGGGTAGATTTGCCCCGCTTAAATTGGCCGATACAAGCAACATAAAAACGTCCTTCGGCGATCCCGGATGCAAGCTCACGCGCTTGTTCGGCGACAGGCTCAGCTGGGAGTTCCTGCGCCAGATCGGCAAGCCGCAACAGTTGAGAGGCGCCGTCCATACAAACAGATGTTCCAGTTAGAATGCTGTCGAGTTGTTGCGCCGATTCGCTCATTTCGCGAATTACCAAATCAGTGCTCATTGCGCATTTCCTGGCGGTGTCTCCTGTATTTTTTCGGGAGCGCGCGAGTAGCGGATCACGTCGACGCTGGACATCGCAATCAATCCTTCTTCCACCATTGTGTCCAAGTAAGGGATCAGCTTGTGAATCTGCTCCTCAGAGTCGATGATGCTCAGCATAATGGGAGCATCCTTTGAGAACGTCCAATGACTTGCGTGACGAATTCTTGTGCTGGTTCCATAGCCCTCGATACCGCGATACACGATCGCTTCCGCCATTCCCAACTCCTGGCACTTTGCCAGAATTGCCTCGTACAAGGGTTTCCCCTGCCATCTATCTCCCTCTCCAAAATGAACTCGTAGCATCTGCGCCTGGAATTGCTCTTTCATGGTCGAACCTCCGGTGCTGGCGGCTTATCCCCAGAATGCTGCGGCTCCGCCACCTGATCCGCCTCGATTGGACGATAGGAGTACTTCATAATGTCCACATCTGACAAAACCACCAGCCCTTCCTCAACCATTTGCTCTACAAGCGGAAGGAACGCCTGCAGCTTTGCCTCGGTGTCGATGACGGAGAGCATGATGGAGCAGTCGTGCGAGAGATGCAGCGGCTTATCCTTGTGCATTCGACGATGCGCTCCGTAGCCGAGTATGCCGCGATACACCGTCACACCAGCGATATCGTTAGCTCGCATAGCCTCGACGAGTGCGAGGTGAAGCGGTTTGTCTCTCCAGCGATCGCTTTCGCCAATGTAGATTCGCATCAGCTTCGCCTTACCCTCGATCCTTAAGTGGGGTGGTGGAGTAGCTTTCTTTGGTTTTGAGACCTGGGCCGGTTTGGCAACCGTCGTCTCCTGCACCTCAATCATCCCGGTACCCACGAGTTCCTCGAGTTTGCCCAGAATCTCGTTCACCTTTTCCGGCGTCTCGATGAACTCGATTTTGAGCGGCATATGGTCCGAGATATCCACTATGCTCGCAGAATGCATATGATGATCCGCCCCAAAGCCGGCGATACCCTTCACGACCGTGGCGCCGGATACGCCGCGGTAGAAAAGAAAGTCGAGAATGCTGGAATACACCGGAATGCCGTGGTGCTTTGTTCCTTCACTGACGTAGATTGAAACCTTCAGAGCCTTTCCCGCTTTGAGCATTTGCCCTCCTTCAGACTCGTAATCCGCGTTATGAAACAAGAAATTCGGCGGCCCGTCCAATTGCTCCCCATCCACAGCGGTCTATGCCGGGCTCGTTCAGAACCTGCAGGATCGATTGATAGACGAGGACTTGACGACGGGATCTCACCTGAACGCCTCCGCGAGAAGAGAGCCACCCCATACCGCAACAAGACCCAAAAGAAGGCTCCCGACAGCATAGAGCGCAGCCAGCAGAAAAGCGCCTGACTGCAGAGTCGATAGCGTCTCCCACTCGTAGGTCGAAAATGTGCTGTATGCGCCAACGAATCCAATGGGAACGAGATAACGCCATGCCGGACTCATTTCAACGTGCCTACCCAGATAGGTCAAGGCAAATCCAATAATGACGCAAGCGGTGATATTGATGACAAACGTTCCGTAGGGGAATCGTGTGCCCATACGACCCGAGATCGTTGAACCGACCCAGTATCTTGCGATCGAGCCAAGCGAACCTCCGATCGCGATGAACAGATATTTCTCCAATGCCGTTCCTCCTTATTCAGCTCGGTGCTTGCGTTGTTTCCCGGTCCTTAGGTCGCCGGTTAAAAGGTTCCTATTGCTCCGAAGGTGTACGACGTGGCGAAGCCCATCTCTGCGATCACGCAACGTCTTATTTTGCCATTCAGTTGAAGTACGAATTCGGTGCTGTCAAGAAATTGATTTCGCCGTTTGGGGCGGTGCAGTCCGGCAACTCCAGAGATAACGTCTCTGAAGAGACGGGCGACGGCGGCAACGATCTCGGGCCGCCCGGTTAAAGCCGCGAACCCTACCGAGGGCGATTTCGCGATAAATGCCGATCCTGCCGACAAAGCTGAGAAGGCCCATGCATTCTCCATGGAACCAAGCTCCTTCAGTTTTATTCAGGGATCGCGCCGGGACAAAACTCCGCGACAGGATTCCCTGTCAGGAGTCATCATCTGTCCGGCCTATCGGATGGGACAGCGGTTAAAGGTGAACTCCCTCACCCCAACTTTGATTGAATCGTAGGAGTTTAGGCCCCCGAAGTCAAGTGATCGCCGATATGAGAGTCGCTCCCTCGGTTCAGGGCATTTGAGCAGCACCATGACAACGTCGGCAGCGTCGGGGAATCAAGTCTGCAATTTCGTGCGTCATAGCCAGGTGCGCTTCCTTAACGCTGTCGAAATTCGTCGTGACTGAGCGGAGATTTCTCATATTTGGGATTGGGGGAGTCGGCAAGATTGTTCCATCCGAGACTGGCCTGTCACGATGAGACCTTTCAGCGCGGCAATTCCGAGTCTCGAGCGACTCTCCCGCGATGGAGCAATGCGCGAAACCCAGCATAAACACCGGGGTCTGGATGCTTTCTCACCCTCTGCATCGGGCGAGAATTGCAGCTATCCAATTCGGAAGATCGATCATCCAAACCAGAGTTGAAGATGGTTTCGGCCGCAGTCATGGCGACTGCTCCCAAGAGAGTACGCACGTCGGGAAATGGCAGCATGTCGGGAATTCAAAGCGGAATATGAGGTCGCTGCGAATTGAAATGGAGTGGGAATGAAAAATCTTAGATGGATCTGGATCGCTGCAGGAGTGCTTGCAATCGGAAGCGTGGCGATTAATCTCGCGCCCGATGTAGTTCGTTACATGAAGATAAGAGCCATGTAGGATGCGTGTCTCATGATGCTTCGACACTTACCGTGCATCAGTAGGTGCGGGCCATGCCCATTCGCTCCATCAACTTCCTTCCCGCCGTCCTCTTTGCGAGTCACTGCGCGCATGCCGTCATGCCTGTTCTCGCGCGACCATTTCGAAGCTGAACTTGAGCTCGTCTTTCACCTTCAGCGCGCCGGCAGCGACTGAAATCGGCTTGATGCCGTAGTCCGACTGCCTCATGGTGAACTCGCCGGACGCGCGCAGCATTCCATCGAAGACCGCGATTCGCGCGGTGATCGGTTGGTTGTGGCTGGCTCCATGAAAGCTGAGCGTGCCGTTGATCGCCGCTGAGAAAAGGGCGGACTCAAGACGAGTGATAGAAACGGCTGGAGCTTCATACGTGATCTCCGGATACTTGGCCGGCACCAGAACCTGCTCATTCATCAGTCTCTCGATCTCGCGGCGATCTTTGTCGCTGATGTCGTCGAGCACGCCCAGCGAGCTAGCCTGAACGACCAGCCTGAATTCACGCGCTTCTGCGGCTTCAGCATTGAAGTCGACCGCGCCGCTGAATGCGCGAATGCCAATTTTTGGGTTGTGGCCCATTGCCGACAGGACTCCTGTGGCGAAGGCCTGCACTGTGAATCGGCTGGCCCGCGGGTCCACGACGTAGTGAAGCAGAGCAGCTTTTTGTGTCTCCATCTTTTCAGTCGCAATCATCCCTGCTCCCTCCTGCCCAACAATGGCGGATGGGCGCCGGTTCGTTCCGGCCGCTCCTACATGGCCCGAAGTTTGAAGTAGCGCTCGACGTCCGGCATCACCGCGTGGGCAAGATTCCCCACGCCAAGCTGCGACATATAGCGGCGAATGTAGGGATTTGAAAGAATCAATCCCGCGCCGAACACGATCATCGCAATGCCGCCCAACATGTAGAGAGTGTCCTTTTCGTTTCCTGGTTCATTTGCAGTAACATCAGCTAGATTCGTTGCCATACCAGTTCTCCTTGTCAGTCTTTGCTTCAGTCAGATCTCTTCGCCGCTTAAAATTCGCCTGACTAGGGTCTCAGTCGTGTTGACAGCTCCCTCTACCGCCGCATCAACCAGCTGACTCAGCCCCATAAACCCTTCTTCTCCTCCCAGGTGGGCGGGCTCGCAACCCACCAGCAGGACACGTTTCAGTGGGCCGTTCATTGCGTAGGCCATGCGTAGCACGTTCATCGGGTGCATGCTGTGTGCCTCCATGAGTGCAGCCGGTCCTTCGGCAATTTCTTTCATGTCTGGCTCAACTACGGACACTGTCCCCGGCGGCTGGCTGTGAGGAAAAGCATCAACCAGGATCGTGGTCTCATAGCCGTCCTGCAGTGCATAGGCGAGGTCGAGTCCGCGGATTCCAAAGTCCACAACGCGCGCCTCGGCAGGCAGGTTGCGATACATCAGACGATGTACTACTTCAACCCCAAATCCGTCGTCGCCCAGAAAGATATTACCGATGCCAGCGACAAGAATCCTTGCCTTCACCGCTTTCGAAATGGCTCCCTGATCCGCCGGTGTTTGCGCCGCCTGCTCCATCGGCTCCACTTCCGCCGGCGTGAAAAAGAACCGGTGTCCTGGCTGGCGCATCATTCCCAGGTCGCGTCCAGGATCGTCTTCAAGCACCACACAGATGTGCCGAACGCCTTCATAGTCCTCTTCAATGCTCTCCACGGTTGCCACTTGCCCGCGCAGCGCAATGTCAAGAATGTCGCCGCCATCCTTCGGGCGCAGACGCACTCGATCACCCGTCTTGACGGCGACTCCGTCAATTTCGATGTGGTCGACGGCGGCCTTGTCTTCGAGGAGATTCCATTCCCACTCGTTCATCGCGTCTCCTCCTTCACCGGCGACAGCCCGCGCAACACACCGTGTAGTTTCATGAACTGCTCTTCGGGCATACATTCCGTGCGCTCAAGAATTCCGCGTGTGCGCTCGTCCGATTGCCGCATCTCCCGCTTTTCCTCGTCGGTCAGCGTGAGGATGCGCAGGGAAAGAATCTCGTCGATCTCCGTCGAGTCGAACAGGTTTCCGGCGCTCTCCGGAGCAATCTGCGGATGGTCATAGAGAATAATGGGCGAGGACAGCATAGTGTCGGCACCATCGCTTGCCAGCACCGGCCACGTGCCGACGTTCCTGCATTGCTCGACCAGATCCGCGAAACCTGCCGGGGGATCGAGCAACGAAATGAACTCACCATCTTCGACGCCGAGAATTGTGTGCGCCGAGACTAATGAATAAAGCAAGACGGTCTCGCGACCGCCAGGCTCTTCCGCCGCCTGCGGATCGCCGGACGTGAGATTGCGCACGCCGATCGTCACTTTCACAATCTGATCGCGGCATTGCTGCGCGCGAACTTCGACCGAGCCATTCAGGGCCTGCCACTCCCTTTGAATCACGCCTGCCGCAGCTCCGCGCTCATCGCGCAGATACTCATAGCTCTGGCCAGCCGAAAATGAAAACGGAATGTGAGAAGGAGAAAGTGATGCGAGATCGAGTGAGTCGAAAGAAACTTCCTGCTCCACAGCCTCCTGCCAGGGCTGATAGATCCGCCCGGACACTTCCAAACGATCGACGAGTTCAAACTCGGGCGCAGTGCCTTCCGGAACTTCCACGGCGAGTCCGCAAAGTTTTCCAATTGAACGCTGCACAATTTGCAGAAAACGAATCTTCACCGTAAGGCGCGCGACTGAATCGGCCTTTACGAGGCATTCTGTCTGCATCTCGCTCGGCTCAAGGCCATTTCGTTGCTCGCAATAGCCGGGCGGATACAGCACGCCGAAGTTCCATCGTTGCTGGTTTTTCACGGAAGATGGCCGATAGGGATAGAGCATGTATCCCTCGTAGAGAACAGCTTCGGCAATCTTCTCCACGTGATCGAGATTCACGAGTTCACCTCGACTTCGCCTGCAAGCGCCTGCTCAAGCGCCTGCTCCCAGGTGGGGATCCCGTGCTGCACTTTGTATCGATAGAGCCGCTCGAAGCTGTCGCGGTGGAGGTTGATCCAAACGCTGTTGGGGTAATAGATGTCCATCATCTCGCGCCACAGCTTCAAGGGAAGCTTGAATCTTGCCTCCTGCTCCCACGAGATCGGTGCGACCTGCAATGGGCTGTCGGCGGGCGCATAAAAGACTGTTCCGCTGAAGAGCATCAGCAGTGGAATTTCGCCATCACTGAGGCCCTCAAAATATTTGGTCGCGGCGACGTTGAAGTCAAACGTGCACGGCACCTGCAGATCGACAAGCTTGGTTGCGCCCGTGAAGTTTGGGACCACCAAATTCACATGGGTCCATAGCAGGCTGCGCAAGGTCTGGCTCCAGCGGTCAGGCTGGCCGAAGAGATCGAGCATGCGCTCCTGTTCCTCTGGAGTGTAGCGCCGGCGGGTGGCTTCAATCTGAATCTGGCAGCGCAGCGCGATGGTGTGGATGCTTTCGTCTTCAACGGCGTTGTTGATACGGAATTGAAACGCAAGCATGGGGAGGGCTGCAAAAGGCACGGGGCTTGCCGATTCAATCTGAAAACTCAGTTCAGGCATTCGGGCCTCCGCTGACGACTTCAGATTTGGATCGCAACTCCGTGAAGAAATTGCCGACTGAGCTCCAGACTTCAGAACCGCCCGACAGACCTTTCCAATTGCTGCGAATCAGCCCGACCAATTTGTAGCACGCGTCAATTGGAGCGATGTAATACTCCGCATCTCCTCTCCCCTGTGCATGGCCTACGCGGTTCACCAGCAGCGCCTCAACATTGGGCTTCAGGTGATGCAGCACCGGGTTGCGCTCTGCAATCTCCGCCCACGCATCCAGCGGCAGCAACGACTCCACCGCGCCGGCCGGACTGGGATAGAGCGCGACGATCCGGTCCTCGAGACTGGAACGGAAGAGGAAGGCCATGTTGATGGGAATCATCAGGCTTTCCCACTGGCCGTCGGTCATTTCAAAGTGAGCCAGATATTGCGCTGACCTTGGCACGCGCTTATAGCGCGACCTCTCCAAGCCATCGAAGAGCAGCGCGCAGGCGTCACAGGCGCAAAGAATTTGCCGCGAAGCGAGTTCAACCAGGTGAGGATGTTCGTGAGCCAGGCCGGCACTGCATAATTCGCAATGCTCCACGGCCCGCGACGATGCGCTGCGCGCGCGAGTGAACTGCCGCAGAATGCCAAAGGCCTGCTCGAAAGCGAGTGTAGACTCTTCAGGCACGCCAGGTCCTTTCCACGCTGATGCTATCTGCGGGTAAATCCTTCGCGCCGACACCTCTTGTTCTGGAAATTGACGGGCTCAATCCGCGCCCTCCGTCCGTAACCCATGCCTAGCGTCGAACGAACGTCCACCTGGAGCGGCAGCCACAAGATCGTGCGCCAACAAGCTGTCCAATGCGACAAAGCCGGAACTCGGCGCTTCTTCAAGTCCGAGAACTTCAAGCGAGGCCACATCCGGCGCAAGCTCGTACACGCCGTCTTCCACAATGGCTTTCATGTCATTCGCCGACGAGCCGCAACTATGGCCCGTCTTTGTCACGCGCACCTGCACGGCCCCGTCGTCGATGCCCGCGAGTTCCACACTTGCGGCAAGTTTGCGCAAACGGGGACGCATTCGGTCAATTGCCTTTCGCACGCGCGTTTCCAAGTCGTCGGGATGCAACGAATAAAGCAAAAGCAGCCCACCCACAACGGGGTCCTGGCCAAGCTTCTCGATGATCGCGGGGCCCGAGTCCCCACTCTCGAAGACGAATTCCATCATCCTTTCAAGGCCAGCGCCGTGCACATCCATCAGGAGCTGCACCAGTTCCTTGCACGCGGTCTTTTGAGTGCCTTCAGGCATCCGGTCAAATTGCGCGATCAGCCTTCCGAGTTCCTTCACCTGGTCCTGAAACGAGCCGCTATTCTCCACGCTCCTCCTTCGGTTTCTAGGTTGTGCGCGAGCTACGCTCGCCTGCACGCACCATCCGCTTAACACAAGCCGCCCGGCTCACACTTCAAACTAGTTCGCACTACGATACCTCGCGCTGAACGCCAAACATCGGAGAGTGATGCGCCTCAAGCACCTTTCCGTTGCCGAGATACATATGCACGCCGCAGGGCAGGCATGGATCGAAACTGCGCACTGCGCGCATAATGTCGATCCCCTTGAATTTGTCTGGCCCATTCTCCTCGAAGATCGGCGTGTTCTGCACTGCATCCTCGTACGGTCCAGGTGTGCCGTAGGAATCGCGCGGATTGGCGTTCCACGGCGTCGGCGGATACGGGTGGTAGTTGGCGATCTTGTGGTCGCGAATTACCACGTGATGCGAGAGCACGCCGCGCACAGCTTCATGGAAGCCGCAGCCAATGGCCTCTTCAGGCACCTTGAAGTCGCTCCAGGTTTTGGTGCGTCCCGCATGCAGCTCAGCGAGTGCCTGCTCGGCAAAATAGAGCGCGGCCGCGGCTGAATACGCCTGAAAATAGGTGCGCGCGCGGTCGCGCTCGATGGCATTGCTCCACTTGGGAATCTTCCATTCGAATTCGACTTCAGGCAAAGAGGTCGTCTTGGGCAGATAAATCTTGACGCTTTGTCCCGTGGCCTTGATGTAGCCAATGTCAACGATGCCGGCGAGAGCGGTGGCCCAGAAGCGTGCGATGGGACCGCCTCCGGTATCGAGAGCAAGGTGGTCGCCCGTGCGCTTGTCGTACCATCGCGGAGACATGACCCACGTATACTTGTCCTTGAAATCGCGTTTCTGCGGCTTGGGGAAGGTACTCTGATTCCACGGATGGCGCTGATCGACGGGATTGCCCAGCGGATCCTTTTGAACGAAGGTCTGCGAACTCTGCCAGTCGTCGTAATAGGAACTGCCCAGCAGAATACGAATGTTCAGATTGATGTCGACCAGGTCGTTGGTCACCAGTTTGCCGTCGACCACCACTCCCGGCGTGACATACATCGCCCGGCCCCACTCCGACATCTTCGCGTAGGTGTAGTCGCACACATCGGGGTTATTGAACGATCCCCAGCAAGCCAGCAGAATCCGCCGTCGGCCCACCTCTTCGTATCCGGGCATGGCTTCGTAAATGAAATTAAAGAGATCGTCGTGCAGAGGCACAACTTTCTTCATGAACTCCACATACTTCATCAGCCGCACGATGTAATCCGTAAAGAGCTGCACCGTGGGCACAGTGCCTACGCCGCCTGGATACAGCGTGGAAGGATGAACGTGTCGGCCTTCCATAAGGCAGAACATCTCGCGTGTCATGCGGCTCATCTGCAGGGCCTCGACATAGAAGGAACCCGTGAAGGGATTGAGAGCCTTCATGATGTCGCCGATCGTGCGGAAGCCGTGCAACTCCGCGTGAGGAGAAGCGGTCTTTTCTGCCTGCTCCCACACGCCTGGATTGGTTTCCTTCACCATCTTTTCGCAAAAGTCCACGCCCACCAGGTTGTCCTGGAAAATGTTGTGATCGAACATGTATTCGGCGGCTTCGCCCAGGTTCACGATCCACTCCGCCATGGCTGGCGGGCGAACCCCGAAGGCCATATTCTGCGCGTAGGTGGCGCAGGTGGCGTGGTTATCGCCGCAGATGCCGCAGATGCGGCTGGTAATGAAGTGCGCGTCACGCGGATCCTTGCCCTTCATAAAGATGCTGTACCCGCGGAAGATCGACGACGTGCTGTGGCACTCTGCCACTTTGCGCTTGCCGAAGTCGATCTTGGTAAAGATGCCGAGGCTGCCCACGATCCTGGTGATCGGGTCCCAATTCATCTCTACTAACTGCCCCTTCTCGGTGGCTTCCTCTTTACGCGTGGCGAAGATCGTCCCCATCGTAGTGTCTCCTTCTCTGTTTTGTTAGTAGGAATTGGAATGGTAGCCGGTGGTCAGCTCCGCGCGAGGATGGCGCCATTTGGGCTCCTTGTTCACCGTCGCATTCGTCAAGCTGCGCAAGGTCCGCATCGCTTTGCCGTACACACCTACCGCAGTGCTCGACAGCTTGCCTCCGGGAGGCTCGTCCATGAAGGGCATGAACTTGTCAGGGAATCCGGGCATGGTGCAGCCGATGCAAATGCCTCCCACGTTCGGACAGCCTCCGATGCCCGCCATCCATCCACGCTTGGGCACGTTGCAATTCACCACTGGACCCCAGCAACCAAGCTTGACGATGCACTTGGGAGAACCGTAGCTCTCGGCAAAGTCGCCCTGCTCGTAGTAGCCGGCGCGATCGCAGCCGTCGTGCACTGTCTTGCCGAAGAGCCACGTCGGGCGCAACTGCTCATCCAGGGGAATCATGGGCGCCAGGCCCGCGACCTGATAGAGCAGGTACAGGACTGTTTCCATGAAGTTGTCCGGCTGCACGGGACAACCTGGAACATTCACAATTGGCAATCCCGCCTTGGACTTCCAATCCCATCCGAGATAGTCGGCCAATCCCATGCAGCCGGTCGGATTTCCCTGCATGGCATGAATGCCGCCGTAGGTCGCGCAGGTTCCGCAGGCGATGACGGCGAGAGCTTTGGACGTAAGGCGGTCAATCCATTCGCAGGTGGTAATCGGCTGCCCGGTGTGCGGGTCGGTTCCGAGGGCCGCCCAGTAACCCTCCTTCTTGATCTTCTCGTTGGGAATCGAGCCTTCCACGACAAGTACAAACGGGTCGAGCCTGCCGGCCTCTGCTTCATACCAGAACTTGAGGAAGTCGTCGCCGTTTTCGTAGGCCAGGACGGGATTGTGCAAGTGAACTTTGGGTAGTCCGGGAATCGCGCCCAGCAAAACGTCTTCAATGCTCGGCTGCGTGGCTGCCGTGATGGAGACCGAATCTCCGTCGCAACCCAGACCGGCCGTGATCCACACAATGTGCAATTCAGCCACAGCGGGTTTTTTCTGGGTGACTCGACCATAGGGAGCTGCTTGAGCAGTCATAATCTGGGATCTCCTTTTCGGGTGCTGGCTGGTCTTTCCTTTCAAATGCAGGTGCGGCGAGGCAGAGCAAGCGCGAGACACAGCTTGCACTCGCTGGCCGGCGAAGAGCGAACGCGCCCTTTGAATTAAGTCGCCAAATTACTGGACACCGCTGAAGTCCATGCCAGGAACTTCGCTGTCGCGCGTTTCCAAATTTTGCACGGGACCTCCGTTCAATCGTGCTTGAATCCGGCAGTCTGTCTTTCACTACGGATGCGCCACTTCACATTTCAGTGGCTCGTGGTTCCACTTCCTTGAAAGACAGAGGGAAGTTGCCTTCATCAAACCTGACTATCGAAACAGAGATCGCAAATGG
The DNA here is from genome assembly GCA_963841095.1 of uncultured Acidobacteriaceae bacterium. Lineage (GTDB taxonomy): Bacteria > Acidobacteriota > Terriglobia > Terriglobales > Acidobacteriaceae > Telmatobacter. Next base: position 332,554 of record CAWJBE010000017.1, on the reverse strand, counting down.
GCCGCAAGCGGGACGGACCCGATTCTCTCTTCATACTTTTGCTTCGGGAGGGATAGGGGAAACCCTGATTCCGGGATCCGATGAAATGCTGAAGGTAACGTTCGCGTGAAGGAACTGTTAACGCCACTCCGCCATTGCCAATCGGAGAAGGCCCATAGATGCCATTGCGCCGTGAAATCCTCGGACGCCTGCCGGAAGGTTTATTCGGTCTTTTCGCCAATCTTCCACTGGATCGCGTGCTGGATCAATTCGCGGCCGGTGCGCAGGGCGAGCTTGTCTTTGATGTGAGCCTGATAAGTTTCAACCGTCTTCACACTGAGATGCAGTTCTTCGGCGATCTTCCGGGTCGCGTGGCCTTCGCCGATCTGCCGGAAGACCTCCAACTCGCGATCGGAAAGCGAGGCAATGCGCGACTGAATCATCGGTGGTCCGCCGCCAATATACTGTTGCAGCATCTTGTTTGACATGCGTTCGCTCAAGTAGATTTCGCCGTTCAGGATGCGGCGCACGGCCCCCAGCACCTTCTCCGTGGCCTCCTGCTTCATGATGTAGCCGTTGGCGCGCGCGCGCAGTGCACGTTCCGCGTAGATGGCTTCGTCGTGCATCGACAGAACAAGAACCGGCAGGTCCGGATCGGAGCCGCGGATGTTCTTGAGCAGATCCAGGCCGTCAGGGCCGTTGAGCGAGATGTCGAGGATCACAATGTCGGGCCTGTGTTGTGCAATAGCCAGCATCGCGGCGTGCGCCTCTTCAGCCTCGCCGCAGACCTCCATGTCCTGCTGTTGATTGACGAGGAGCGCGAGTCCCTGGCGCATGAGTGGGTGATCGTCGACAACAAGGACGGTTTTCTTGGCGGTTTGCACCGGCTTGTCCAGAACGAGATTCATCGCCATTCGCTTGTACCTCTACTTACTGAAGAGCTGCCATAGGAAATGCGCAATGGACCGAAGTCCCGCGCTCCGAATTCGGTTTTACTTCGAGCCTTCCACCGATTACTCCCGCGCGATAGCTCATGATGTGCAGTCCCATGCCTTGTGTGGGTGTGCGATTCTCTGCAATGCCGATGCCGTCGTCGCGGATCAACAGCGTGCCCCATCCGTTTTCCGCCGCCAGGCGAATGAGTATGTTGCGCGCCTGCCCGTGCTTGATCGCGTTATTCACCGCTTCCTGCGCGATGTGATAAAGATGCGTCGCCATCGTATCGTCGTGGATCAGCACGGCTGTTTCGCACTCGAACCGGCACGAAATTCCGAAGAGATCTTCCACTTCCGCAGCCCATAGCTGCAACGCAGACATCAATCCCTGGGCGTCTGACACAACAGGCAACAAACCCCGCGCCAGCTCTCGCGTCTTGTGGATTGCCTCATTCACAAGCTTCACAATTTTGGCGGCATCGGATGCGTCGTCCATCTGCTTTTCTGCCAGCTTTGATTCGTGAACCTTGGCCATGAAGGCGATGCCGGTAAGATGCTGTCCTAATCCATCGTGCAAGTCCTGGCCGATGCGCCGCTGTTCGCGCGCGCTGATGTCCAGCAGGGCTCGTTCCAGTTGCTCTCGCTCCGTGATGTCGATGCCTGTAGCGATGATGTAATTGGGCGTTCCATCATTACCTGGCAGCATCGAACACGACCATGCGATAAGCCGGTGCGTCTCATGTCGGGTGACCCAATGACTCTGAAAATCCTGCGGCAAAAGGTCGGCGCTCAACTGCGTAAAGATTCCCCTGGCCCGCCGGACCTCCTCCACGTGCAGAAAATACTCCCAGATGTGTTTTCCTACTACCTCTTCGAGCGCATATCCTGTCGTAAGCTCGCATGCGCGATTGAAGCGAACAATGCGGCCCTCAAAATCAAGAACTGTTACCAGAGCCCCAACCGTATCCAGAATCGCCGAGACCACGTTGCGCTCCTGCTGCAAAGCGCGCTCGGTGCCTTTCAAATCGGAGATATCAAAAGCGACGCCATGGATAAACCACGGTTGCCCATTTGGCCGGCGCACCATGCGGGCGTCGCAATGGAACCAGACCACGTGCCCATCGCGCGCAATTACGCGGTAAGACGAGCGCAGCGGCTTGCCGGAGAGGAACATGCTTCGCTGCTTCAACGCTCCAGCGTTGTTTGTCGTCGGGGTGGATGCGGTCATACCAGCGAACGGGATCTTCCAGCCACTCTTCGCGCGAGTAGCCGAGCGCCGCCTCGATCTCCGGACTCACGTACGCCTCGCTCGACGCCGCGATCGAGATACGCCATAAAGACGACCGCCGGAATCTGTTCCAGCAGCGCGCGATACTTTGCCTCGACGTTCGACGCGCTCGCGTCTTCAGCCGCCGCGGGATGTTCGGAATTGGCAACCGAGCCGTTCGCTCCGCTGAAGACACCGGCCAGCTCCAGTAGAAGCGCTTCGGCTTCGCCGAGATCCGGCATGCCTGCGAAGTTCTCCCACTCTGCCTCGCGCCGCGGGGGGATCTTCCGATTCGGTTTGCGTGAGCAGCGCCATCGCTTACTCCATTCGAGCGTTAACCTGGCCCTCGTCTCCCTGCTCTCACTCTTCTTTTGGATGTCAACCAGTCTTGCCGGGGATAGCTTGTTGAGAGCGCCAGCTCGGCGCCTTGTTCAGCGATGCCTGGGTGAACCTGCGCAGAGCATGAATCGCCCGCCCGTAGGTTTGGACTGCGGCGGAAGAAAGCAGTGACCCGGGCGGCTGGTTCATGAACGGCATGAACTTGTCGGGAAATCCGGGCATCGTGCATCCAATGCAGATTCCGCCCACATTTGGGCATCCGCCAATTCCACCCATCCAGCCGCGCTTGCCCACATTGCATTGCACCACCGGGCCCCAGCAACCAAGCTTCACGATGCAGAGCGGGGAACCATACTCCTCCGCAAACTGGGCCTGCTCGTAATAACCTCCGCGGTCGCACCCTTCGTGAACTGTGCTTCCAAAGAGCCACGTAGGCCGCAATGCCTCGTCGAGAGAAATCATGGGTGCGCGACCGGCAGCCATGTACAGCAGATACAGCAGCGTTTCCATAAAGTTATCGGGCTGGATGGGACAGCCTGGCACGCAAACGATGGGTATCTCCGCTTTGGACTTCCATTGCCACCCGAGATATTCAGGCAAGCCCATGCAGCCGGTCGGATTCCCCTCCATGGCATGGATTCCGCCGTAAGTGGCGCAGGTGCCCACCGCGATCACCGCCCAGGCATGCGGCGCCAGCCGGTCAATCCACTCGCAAGTGGTGATGGGCTGGCCGGTGGCCGCATCGGTGCCCAGTGATGCCCAGTATCCTTCGGTTTTATTGTTTTCATTGGGGATAGAGCCCTCGATCACGAGGATGAAAGGATCCACGCCGCCTTCTGCCGCCAGGTGGAATCGCTTCAGGAACTCATCGCCGTTTTCATAGGAAAGAAAGGGGTTGTGGAAGTTGACCTTGGGAATCCATGGCATACCCCCCAGAACGATGTCCTCGATACTTGGCTGCGTGGCCGCGGTCATGGCGATCGTGTCGCCGTCGCAGCCAAGCCCTGCCGTAATCCATAGAACATCGATCTCCGCAATCGGCGGACTATGTTGGTCCTGGCCTGGCACAGACCTCCCGCTCCTCGCGCCCACCGGGGGAAGCGGCGCAGGGAATATATTCCACCTGAAATTAGACTTAGGCAAGCGGAAAGCATGGCGGGGGCATCTGGAACATTTTTTGCTGGTCGACGAGTCGACGGCCGTCCGAAGCCAATTAAAGCAACGGGTTGGGGCACGGCGCCGCGCTCCGACTCACCTGGAAACAGAGCCGTATATTGCGCGGCTCATTCCCCGTAGGGCACCCAGATGTTCTTCACCTGGGTAGCGTGCTGCAGGAACCAGCGGCCTTCCGCCTGAGCGGGGTTGAACCAGTCGTACTCGTGGCCGTCGTTGGTCCATACCTGCTTCATGTTACCGATTGAAGCAGCGCGCACCGCGGTCGCTTCCTCGTTGCTGCGGAAGCACCAGATGGCCTCGATGCCGTCGTGCTCGGCGAGCGTCTTGGCCAACTCCGCGGGACGGCCCGCGACCAGGTTCACCACGCCACCGGGCAGATCGCTCGTATCGAGCAACTGATACACATCGCCGATAACTAGAGGGTAGCGATCGGACGGCACCGCAACGACTGTATTTCCCACCGCAATCGCCGGCAGCACCAGCGAGAGTAATCCCAGCAGCGGCGCCTCGCTCGGCGCAAGAATTCCGATTGCGCCCACAGCTTCAGGCATGGCGATCGTAATGTTGCGTCCCGGCGGATGATGGACCACGCCTTCGTATTTATCGGCCCATGCGGCGTAGCTGAAGATCCGCTCGATGGAGAGATCGGTTTCGACCGCTGCCTGTTCCTCACCGACCGCGCGGGCAAGCCGATGCGCAATCTCGTCGCGGCGCTGAATCATGTTCTCCGCGATGTAATAAATCACCTGCGCACGGTTGTGCGCGCTGGTCCGTGCCCAGCCCGAAGCATTCCGCGCGGCTTCCACTGCGTTGCGAATGTCTTTGCGGTTGCCGAGCGGTGCTTCGCCCAGCAGCTCGCCGTCGCGACCGTAAACCGGGAACGAGTAGCCGGAGTCGGGCCGCGCCTGTTTGCCGCCGATGTACTGCTTCACCGTGCGATCAATTGGCGAGCCCGCAGGCTCGAAGCCCTCTCCCTCGTCGGGTGCCGCAACCTGCGCCGGTTTCGCTGGGGCAGCGGGCAGAGTGTGCAGCCACTTCGGTGTCAAATACTCCAGCATGCCCTCGCGGCCACCTTCGCGGCCATATCCTGATTCGCGATAGCCGCCGAACCCGCAGGCTGCGTCGAACTGATTGGTGCAGTTGACCCACACCACGCCGGCCTTTACCTGCGACGCCAGATCAAGCGCGACGTTGATGTTCTCGCTCCAGATGCTTGCGGCCAGGCCATAGACGGTGTTGTTCGCCAGCTCCGCCGCCTCAGCAGGCGTGCGGAAGGTCATGGCCACCAGCACCGGGCCAAAGATCTCTTCCTGCACCACCGTCGCCGCCGGATGCACGTCAGTAAGCAGTGTCGGCGGATAGAATGAGCCCTTCGCCGGCAACGAATTGCTCGGCTGCCAGCATTTGGCCCCTTCGGCCACTCCGGCATCCACCATCTTGCGGATGGATTCGAGCTGAACTGGCGAGACAATCGCCCCAATATCGATCGCTTTATCGAGCGGAGGTCCAACGCGCAGCGTTTCCATGCGTGCGCGGACCTTTGTATAGAGCGTTTCGGCCACGCGCTCCTGAACCAGCAGGCGCGAACCCGCACAGCAAACCTGGCCCTGGTTGAACCAGATCGCGTCAACCAGGCCCTCGACCGCAGAGTCGAGGTCGGCATCGTCAAACACGACGAAGGGCGATTTGCCGCCGAGCTCCAGTGACAATTTCTTTGTCGAATTCGCCGTGGCCCCGCGGATGATGCGGCCCACTTCGGTTGATCCGGTGAATGCAACTTTGTCGATACCCGGATGCTCAATGAGCGCCTGTCCCGTGCGCGCGTCGCACGTGAGCACATTCAGCACACCCGGCGGCAAGCCCACTTCCATCGCCAGCTCAGCGAAGGCCAGCGCGGTGAGCGGCGTATATTTTGCCGGCTTGATCACAACGGTGTTGCCCGCCGCCAGCGCCGGAGCCACCTTCCACGCAAACATCAAGAGGGGGAAATTCCACGGAATCACCTGGCCCACCACGCCGCAGGCGGTGTAGTTGGGAAACTCAGCCGCCAGCAACTGCGCCCAGCCTGCATGATGATAAAAATGCCGCGCGACAAGCGGAATGTCGATGTCGCGGCTCTCTCGGATGGGCTTGCCGTTGTCCATCGTCTCCAGAACAGCCAACCGCCGCGAGTGCTTTTGAACCTGCCGGGCGAGAGCATACAAATATCGCGCACGTTCGTGGCCGCTCAGCGCCTGCCACGCCGGAAAAGCCTTGCGCGCAGCGGAGACGGCTGCTTCCACGTCGTCGCGATTGCCGAGTGCAACCTCGGCAATCGTTTCGCCCGTGGAGGGATCACTGGTCGACATGTACTCGCCGCTCGCCGGCGCAACCCATGCGCCGCCGATGAACTCATCGAACCGGCGATGGTGCCGCTCCAGCCACTGGTTGACCTCTTTGGGGTCCTCTGGCGCCGCGCCGTACTCCATCGTGTAGAACTTCTCTGTGATGCTGCCCATTTCGTTCTCCAGCGCTCAATCGTGAACGCGACCGATCAAATCAGTGAATTTCCCGAGCGTCGTTTGCCAAACCGCCGCGGCATTTCCTCAAGAATTTCTTGGCTTCGCCTAGATCAGAAGCACTTAATGCCGCTTTCACAAAAGCGGTCAGAAAGGGAATGCAGAGAAGCAAAGCAGCTGCCGCACGCCAGCCCGACCGCGGAAGGAACCCCTCAGCGGAAAAACATGCAGCAGCGATAGAGATGAACAAGCAGAACCAGATGAGGAATTTACGCTTTGCAGAATGCATATCCGTCTCTGCTGTGGCGACCCATCTCTTGTGAAACTCAGTGCTTGGTTCTTGCTCCATCTATCTCTCCCTCAAGCAATCGGGTGCCGATACGTCGCCGAATAATGCCCAGTTAAATGATGCACTAACTGGCGCTCGATATCGCCCAACATTCCGCTGGCGCCGAACCGAAAGAGTGACGGCTCCAGCCACGGCCTTCCCAGCTCATCCTTCATCATCGCCAGCCAATCCAGCGCCTGCTTCGCCGTGCGAATGCCGCCGGCCGGCTTGAATCCAACCGCCATGCCCGTCCGCTCGGCGTAGTCGCGAATGCAGCGCACCATGGTGATTGAAACCGGAAGCGTGGCGTTCACGCTTTCCTTGCCTGTTGACGTTTTGATAAAGTCCGCGCCGGCCATCATCGCAACCCAGCTTGCGCGCGCTACGTTGCGCAGCGTCATCAGGTCGCCGGTGCCGAGGATCGCCTTCATGTGCGCCGGTCCCGCAGCTTCTCTGAAGGCTGCTACCTCGTCGTAGAGCGCCTGCCACTCGCCATTAAAAACATGAGCACGCGTGATGACGATATCGATCTCAGACGCCCCGGCTTCAACCGAGCGATGAATCTCTTCAACGCGCTCGGCCAGCGGCGAAAGCCCGGCAGGAAATCCTGCCGAAACCGCTGCCACCGGAATGCCGGAGCCCTCGAGCGCCTTCACCGCCGTCTCAACAAACGCGTGATAAACGCAGACGGCGCCGACCGTCAGATGGAGGTCTTCGATACCGAGCCCCTCCACGATGTGCCGCTGCAGCGGATTGCGCGCCTTGGCGCAAAGACGCCGCACGCGTTCGGCCGAGTCGTCGCCGCTGAGCGTGGTCAGATCCATGCATGCGATGGCGCGCAGCAGCCACGCTGCCTGCGTCTCTTTTTTGACGGTGCGCCGCGCCACGAGTGTTGCCGCCCGGCGCTCGACGGCGCTGGTGTTCACGCGCACGCCCTCCACCCAATCCAAATTGAGCGGCATGCGCCGGTTGGCTTCGAGCGTCCGGCCATGCAGCATCACCGGGATCGGCTGCACGGTATGGGCCCCGTTTTTGCTGGATGTTACGGGTTGGAGGGCCATATTTCTGTCTCCGCAAACGTGCTGAAAAATCCAAATTCAACGAAAAAAGACTGGCTCCTCCGTCTTGCAGAGGAGCCTCACTCTGGAACTAACAGAACAAGAAGGATAAATCTCCAGCAGCCGCAAATCAACAGTGGAATTGCTGGTCTGCGCGTATCGGTAACCGGCCGAAAGCCGCTACCAGCTCAGCCGCAGCAACGAAACGGCCTGTCGTGGGAGGCCCGTTTCGATAGTCACTTTGCCGTGGGCGACATCGAGCCATGCGGGAGAAGTAAGCAGTTGCAGTTGCCCGGCCGCTTTGAGCTGAGCATACTGCTCCGGCGTTGGCGTTTGCGGCGAGCCCATGTTCTTCCAGGCCGCGTACGCATTGCTGTGTGTCTCATCGATCCGGTAGTGCTCCAGCAACACCCGATTCACTCCGGCTGGAATCCCCGTAATGGTCAGCCGTACGTTCGCGGCGGGCGCGGCGAGATCGTCGTCGTGATAGTTCCAGACCATCACCGCCGCTTGGCGTTCCGCCTTCGTCGCGAAAGTATCCACATCAGGCGCCTGTCGCACACCTGTTTTCACAAGTTCTTCAAGCGGAACCTCGCCGGTACTTGTGGTCGTCACGCGCTCGCCGGCCATGAGGCCTGCCATCCGGAACAGATTCAGAATCGGCTTGTCGATGCCGTTGGTCGCCAGCGTTCGAAACCCCGCGAAGTATGGTTGGTTCTCGAACTCGAAGGACCACGACAGCATGGCGATCAAGTTCACCTTCGCCTCGTCCTGCAGGCCGAAGAGCGCCTTCATCGCCGTTGCCGTATAGCTCGCATAGAGCGGCCCGTTCCGATAGGCGTTGGCTGGATTCTCCTTCATCGAACATGCTGCGCAGCCTTCGGGATCGGCTTCGCTCAGGATGATCGGCAGATGGCGAAATTGCGGATACTTCGCGACAATCTCGAAGCCCGCTTGCGCAGCTTGCAACTCGTGAGAGAGTCCCATCTGCACGTGCCCGTCAACCACATCCGGGCGGCCTTTGGGATGAAACGAGATGAAGTCCAGTGGCACCGGCTTGCCGTCAGCCGCGCTCTTGTCGTGCAGGCAATGCTCAAGAAAGCGATTGAGGAATGCGCTTGATTTCGCGCTTCCCGGCCCCGTGCTCGCCGGTCCGCCTACATTCGCGCCGGGCAGCGCTGCCCTCACGCCTGCCGCAGCATAGTCGTAGAGCTTGAAGTACTCCGCCGGCGTGCCATGCCAGTAGCCAATGTCCGGCTCGTTCCACACTTCGAAGTACCACGTGCTCACCTGCTGCCTGCCATAGCGCTCCACAAGATGCTGGGTGAACTTGCGCACCAATTCGCCCCACATCTTGTAATCCTTGGGGGGATTGTTCGATGCACCGCCCATTGTCGGCTTGGGATAGTGGAGCTGGTACTCGGTAATTCCCGGCACACTGGCGGCTAAATCCCTTGGCATGAAGCCCAGCTCCACCATCGGCCGCACTCCAGCCTTGCGGAACTCGTCGAATGTCTGGTCGGTGATTGTGAAGTCATACACCGGTTTGCCGTTTTGATCGAGGCTGAAGACGTTGGACGAACTCCACTTGAGCTCGGGAACGCCATTGCCAGAAGTCAGCAGATGGTGCGCGCGGATATACACGGGCACAGGGCTCAGGTCATGCAGCTCGGTGAGCAGTTGCTTGCCGTACTTCATCGTCGTGTAGTTCGACTCGTCGTAGCCGAACCAACTGGAGATTGCCTTGTAAGGGCCGAGCGGCTTGGCAAGGTCAACCGTAATCGACACCGGACCTGAAGAAGGATCTTGTGCTGCTCCTTGAACGACGGCGACGAAGATAAGAACAGCGGCGACTTTGCGCATGGTTCTCATGCTCTCCCCTTTGGAGCTGCCATAATCTCGGCTCCGTTGGTGATGACTCCGATGCGCGCCTCGTCCCCATACTTCGCCAACGCAGCCGCCAGTGCGCCCTGAAAATCCGTGGTGGCGCTGATCCCAATCTTGCGCGCTTCCCTATCGGAGATTCCGTCCGACACAAGCACAATGTGGATGCGACGTCGCGTGCGTTCAAAGGCTAAGTACGTAGCAGCCGCGGCCTCGTCTTTGATTTCTCCGGCCGTGACCATCGCCATCACTTCATCGGGCGCAGTCGTGCCGAGCTCCGCAAGCAGCGGATGATCGCGAGCAATTCCCTCGGGCGCGGGAATGAGCAGGATGAGCGTGCCTCCATCCTTCACCAGCATGCCGCAGTTGTTCACCGGATTGAAGCCCTGCCACAGGTCGCGATCGGCCGGATGAGAACTGGCGACAACGATGTCGGGTTGCTCCTTGGGACTGACAGTGACGATGGGCCGGGCAAATTCAACTCCCGCCCGGTGAGCCTTCACCATGTCTCCGGCAACAACGCGCGCAACCTCTCCGTCGGCGTTGAGCACGACATTCACGATGAATTTGAGCCCGGTTTGCGCGGCGATCGCTTCCATCTCGCGGCGAAGTTCGTTTTCGACATCGCCAAGAATCTCGTACACGCGCGGACCCGCGAAGAGATGAATTCTTCCCGTGGTCACCGCATCGGCCACTCCAGGCACCACCATCTTTGCGCCGCCTGACCAGCCCGCGTACATGTGCGGAGCGATGCTGCCGACTGCAATGGTGATCGGCGTTTCGTAATAGCGCCGACTGATGCGGACGGGAATTCCGAGCGGTGACACACCCAAATCGACAAAGTCAGCGGGATTGTGACAGAGGTTCGCAACCGGCACGCGATGCATCACTGCCTCGCCGACGCGCTCGGCAATCTCCTCGTGCTGCATCCCACGATGCGTTCCAAGAGCGATCATCACGGAGATTTCGCTGTCGGCAACTCCCACTGAATTCAGCTCGTCCAGCAGAATGGGCAATATGACCCGCTGCGGCGTCAGTCTCGTGCTGTCGTCCACCAGCAGCAGAGTGCGCTTGCCGTGACGCGTCACGAGTTCAGCGAGCGTTGGCCCTCCGATGGGATCGCGAATTGCCCGCCTGACCGCGTCTGCGGGATCGGGAATCGCCGGCGCGGAGTGCGGACCTTCAATCCATGCGAGGTTTTGCTCGGGGATCTCAATGGTTCGCCGATCGCGGCCGTACGGGAGTTCAATCTTCTTCATCATCGGCCTCAGCAGCAGCAAGCTCTGCGCAGGCGAGCGCGCCGCAACGCCATCATAGCGGCGGTTGGTTGCCGCTGGTCAGGTCGCGAATAATCTCAACCTCGCGCTCGCGGTAGGGCGTTCCGTCGGGATGAAAGACATCGTGGAACCAGATGGGCGGCTGCTCCAGCACGTAGGGGCGCCTCCAGGAGTCCCATGGCAGATACGTTTGGCTTTTACCGGCAACCAGTCCCCAGTTGATTGCGCCCACGTGATCCTGGTGCGCAATGGGCAGGATGGTATCGAAGGTGCTGCCATTGCCGCGCGCCATGTACTCCGTGCAGATGAGCGGCCGATGGAACTGTTGCAACTCGTGCACGCTGTTTTCGAAGTGCTCGGGCCAGCCGTAGTCGTGAAAGCTGATCACATCGGATTCTTCAATTTGCACACGCGCCATCGGAGGCATGGTATCGAGCGAAGTCCAGTCCCCGCGCCACACGCCGCTGGTCAGCGGTTGAATGGGATGGACACTCCGTGCCCACGCGAAGACCTTGGGTACAAGCGCCAGCACAATCTCGCTCTTGTTGGGCGGTTCTTCAGTCGCATAGGAACCCATATTGCCGTTGTCCGGCTCGTTCCAGATATCCCAGGCGAGAATGCGTGGGTCGTTGGAGAATGCCCCCACGACTCCCTTCACGTATTCTTCGAGCTTTGGGACTTGTGACGGGTCCTCAAGCACCGCAGCGCCCGGCGCCTGCACCCATCCTGAGTTGTGCACGCCGGGAATGGGTGGATGCTGCGGGCCCAGCTTAGGGTAGGGATCCCAGCACGAATCGAAGAGCACGAACATGGGCCGGATGTGATGGTGCGCGGCGATGGTTAGAAACGTGTCCATGCGCTGCTTGAATCCCGCGGGATCCTGCTCCCAAAGCAGGTTATGCAGGAAGACGCGCATGGTGTTCATGCCGATCGCCTGGGCCCAGCCCAGCTCGCGATCGATGGTCTTGGGATCGAAGGTATCAGCCTGCCACATTTCGAGTTCGTTGATCGCAGTCGAAGGCAGAAAATCCGCGCCCACCGGCCAGGGCTGCGCCGCATACCACGCATTCGCCTGCGCCTCCGTCCATCGTTCCTGCGCGTGCAGACAGGGAAGCGTGAAAGCGAACAGCGCCATCAACGCCAGAGTTCGGCGAGCCGCTTGCAACGGGAATTTCATCTGGAACTCCTTCTCATTAAGAAGGAGAATTCTATCGTGTCCTTCTATTGAATGGCAGACGACGGCCAGATTGGAGTTGCGTCGCAGCATCTGCCCATTCCCGAGCAAACTCTAAGGCGAAACCACCATCAATCCCGGGATGGCTGCAAAGCGCCGCGTGTTGTAGGTGACGATGGTTGCGTCCCACTCAATGGCAGTTGCCGCAAGAATCAGGTCCTGCAAACTGATTCGTTGGCCCGTTGTTTCAAGCAGGGCCCACAGCCGGGCATGCTCAGCCGCTGCTTTTTCTGAATAGGGCGCGACTTCGAACACCTTCAGTGCGCTCTGCACAAAATTCTCCCGTTTCGCGCGGCGCACACCGGTGGCGTGCTCCACGCTGTGCCACAGCTCAGCGACGGTAATCGCCGCGAGTTTGATCTCGTCATTAGGATGTCCGCGCAGCCACGCATCAAGATCGAGCCTTTTGCGCTCGGCTTGCACGATCACATCGGCAGCGATCAGATATGCCATGGATTGATCTGCGGCGGCAACGAGCCCCGAGCCTGTTCAAGATCGTGAAGCCAGACGGTAGCTTCCTTCTCGCCTACGTGGACGCCCTCAAGGGCTTCCCGAAGTGCATCGGCCAGGTCACGCCCCGTCGATGGTCTTTGCACCGCCGGCACGATGCGTGCCACTGGCACACCGCCCTTATGCAGGATGAAGGAGGCTCCCTGATAACGCACGCGGTTCACGCAATCGGCAAAGTTGCGCGACGCCTCGGTGACACTGATTGAGACCGTTTCCATAAAATCAGATTATCAGATTAATCAGTCTATGGAAGTAACTCTTTATGAATCAATGCGACAAAGACCTATTTGTCTGGAAACCGTTCCATCAGAGCATCGAAATCTTCCAGGCGGCCATACTCAATAATCACCCTTCCACGGCCGTTCTTGTCTTCGATTGTCACTTTCAGACCGAGTGCGCGCTGCAGGCGCTCCTGGGCATCGCGCACGTTTGGATCGACAGGCGCCGCCGACTTGTGCTCCTTCTTTGTCTTGCGACTCGGATCGATGAGCCCCTGCACATAGTTTTCTGTTTGGCGAACAGAAAGCGAAAGCGAAATTATCCTTTGCGCAGCCTTTTCCATCTCCTCGGCGTGTTCAAAGGCCAGTAGTGCTCGACCGTGGCCGAATGTGAGCTCGCCCGATTCTACGCGAGCCTGCACCGAAGTTGGTAACTTCAATAAACGGAGAAAGTTCGCGACCGACGCCCGATCCTTGCCGGTGCGCTGAGCCATCTGCTCCTGGGTCATGTGAAACTCGCGAGAAAGTCTCTCGAAGGCACGGGCCTGCTCCATCGCATTCAGATCTGTGCGCTGCAGATTTTCGACAATGGTGATCTCCATTGCCTGTTCGTCGGAGACCTGGCGCAAGATGGCCGGCACTGTTGTTTTCCCCGCGATTTGCGAAGCGCGCCATCGCCGCTCTCCGGCGATGAGCTGGAAACGACCCGCGGCGAGGGGGCGCACAAGAATGGGCTGCACTACTCCGTTTGCGGCTATGGAAGCAGCCAGCTCGGCCAACTGCTCCTGGTTCATCTGCGAGCGTGTCTGGAAGGGATTCTCGTCGATCAGGTCGAGGGGAATCTCGCGGGGTTTACCGTCCTCAGTTTCGACGGCGGGCGCTGCGTGTACGCGCGGAAGCAAGGAGTCGAGACCCTTGCCCAGTGCGCGGCGTTTTGTATCTGTAGCAGAAACGTTCATGATGCAAAATCCTCAACTTCGACGAATGCGATCGGTCATTTGAAGTTTGGTGCTGCTCGGCTACGCCGAAAACGGGGCCACTGGCTACGAATAAGGCCAAAAAGGGCCTTTGGCCCGTGGACGGTCAGTCGCCAAGGCTCTTCGTTCTGCCCCGCGTGGGCTCTCCATTTGGTTGCGGGCGAGAAACTCGTCAGTCAGTGCAAAGTACGCATCGGTGCCCCGTGAGCGGGGATCGTAGAGAGCAACTGGCTTGCCGTGGCTCGGAGCTTCCGCCAAGCGAACGTTGCGCGGAATCACAGTCTGATAAAGAATATCGCGGAAGTACTCACGGAGGGTTTCGGTCACTTGCTGCGCCAGGTTCGTGCGGTCGTCGTACATGGTGAGCAATACACCCTCGATGGTGAGGCCGGGATTGTAGGCTGCGCGTACCCGTTCGAGGGTCGAAATCAGCTCCGATATCCCCTCTAACGCGAAATATTCTGCTTGCATGGGAACGATCAGGGATTGAGCAGCCGACAGAACGTTGAGTGTGAGCAGGTCGAGGGCTGGCGGACAATCTAGAAAGATGAGATCGAAGTTCGATTGGACGGGTTCGAGGCTGTTGCGAAGCCGCAGTACGCGATCTTCGACAGTGGCGAGTTCAACGGTTGCGCCGATGAGGTTCTTTGAACCGGGAAGAAGCCAGAGGTGATCGACTTCGGTCGGGAGAATCACCTGTTCGGCAGGGCTATCGCCGATAATGACGTCGTAAACGGAGTGGCGGTCGTCATCCTTCCGAAGTCCGAGACCTGAAGAGGCGTTGGCCTGGGGATCGCAATCGGCGAGAAGGACTTTGAGACCATCCAGCGCAAGGCACGCTGCCAGATTGATCGCTGTGGTGGTTTTCCCAACACCGCCCTTTTGGTTGACGAGTCCGACGATCTTTCCCATGGCATTCCAGAGTAAAGGGACCGAGCTTGCACGGCGAGGCCCTTGCGCTGTGGGAAAACGGGCGCAGTTGTGGAAAGCGTCTGGAGCATCAAGGCGACGAAAGGGAGCAACCGCTTGTCTGCGAAGTACTTTGAACGGAACGTTGGAAGTGGCTATGACGGCCGGAAAAATTGGGCGACGGTGGAAAACTCCCTGTTTTTCATACGGCGCGACCAGGGTAATCCCACCTCAAATTTCATATTGGAACGGAGCCCGAATTGGGGCGAGAGCTGGGAACTGTTCCACGTGGAACTTCCCGGCTTCAAACCTCCTCGACCAACCACAGCTCAAAGTTGTTCCACGTGGAACACGCATTCAGGCTTATATCTGTCCAAGCGAACCAACCTTGCCGCGAGGCCTCGAATCTGAGCCCTCAGCAGTCGTTTCATATCAACCGTTTTTCCTAATTAGCCGTCTTTCCTTACGTGACTTGAATTCTGCACATGGAAACGGTCGTGGACTCCTTTTGACGAACTCCTTCTCAAAATCGGCACCCTCGCTCACGCGGCGCCAGGCTCTTCAAGGATCGCTGGCGGTTGCGGCGTCATCGCTCCTATCTGGATGTGGCTCTTCCATCAACGCAACGACCTCTATACCGCCTACAAGCAGCAGCCAACAGCCAACGCCCGCCGGACCCCTCACCAGCGCCACATTGACCGTCACTGCCACGTCCGCGGGAAGTGTCGGTCCGGCGTTCGCCGGCCTTTCCTATGAAAAGGCCTCGCTTTATGAGAATCCCTATCTCTTCACTGCTTCCAATAGCAATCTCATCAGCCTATTCAAACTACTTGGACCCGGCGTTTTACGTGTTGGCGGAAACTCCGTCGACCGCAATGTATGGACTCCAGGCGGGGCTGGGCATACCGCGGGGCAGATCGCACCCAGTGACGTAAGTGCTCTGGCTGCATTTGTAAAAGCCACTGGGTGGCAATGCCTGTACGGCGTGAACCTTGGCGGAGCGGGTTCAAGTCCCTTCACCAGCGGCTCAATCATCGCTGCCACCACGCCGGCCCTGGCCGCCGAGGAGGTTGCATACGTTGCCTCGCAGTTTGGATCATCATTGCTTGGCATCGAGATTGGCAACGAGTGCGATCTTTACGGAAGTTCGTACTTTAGCGGCGTCACATGGGATCTCCCTACATTCGAGGCACTATGGAGCCTGTTCCGAGCGGCAATCGTCGCGCAGACGCCAGGCGTCAACGTCACGGGACCCGCCGACGCAATCAACGTTTCGACGTGGACTGTGCCATTCGGTCAGTGGGCGACCAAAAGCAACATCACGCTTCTCACGCAGCACTACTACCGCGCCAACGGGCAGTCGTCGAGCTCAACGGCAGCCAATCTCGTGACCCCCGACCCGAACCTCATCAGCAACCTGTCAATTCTTAATACCGGTGCGATGGGTATCGGCGTCCCGTACCGAATGTCTGAATGCAACTCATACAATGACAGCGGATCGGACGGTGTCAGCGACGCCTATTGCTCCTCACTGTGGGTTGTTGATTTCCTTTTTGATTGCGCACTCAATGGATGCACGGGAGCGAACTTCCATGGTGGCGGCAGCGGCCCCGGATACACGCCCATTGCGGACTCCGGTGGCGCGGTCGTTGAAGCGCGTCCCGAGTACTACGGCGTTCTTTTCTTTACACTTGCAGGCCAGGGGACTTTTTACACCTCGAGCCTTTCCGGTATCGGTAGCCTGAATATCACAGCCTATGCTGTCAAAACCTCTTCCGGCCTCAATATCGTTATCGTCAACAAGGACAGCGCGCAAAATCTTCAGCTCTCCATCCAGCTTCCACAAAGCGCTGGCTCTGCCACCTTGCTCGAAATGACCCAACTCTCCTCTGGAGCCACTGGACCCAGCCTGAGCGCAACCTCAGGTGTCACCATCCAGGGCGCAGGTGTCGGTGCGAACGGCTCGTTCACTCCCGCAGCGCCATATACGCTAAGCGCGAGTGGAATGCAGCTCACCTGCTACGTTCCTTATCTGAGCGCGGTGTTGATTCAGACTTCTTAGCCTGCAAGTTGACTCGAAGGCCTGGCTGCGATACGCAAACTCGTCGAGATCAAGCTGAAGAATTGATTTTCTGCCCGAGCGAAAGCAGCCGCGACTCGCTCCCAGGCAAACGAATCGGCTCCGCCCAAGCGAAGACACTTCCGGCGCCCTCCTGAAGTGCAGCAGCCGAACCGTCCGTCGTCATTAGCGCAAGCCATCCCTCGGAAGCCACAAGCGGGACTGCGGCCGGGACCGCTTTTGGCATTTTGTCGACTGCTCTCAGAACCACGCAACCGAAAGCGGTGCGCAGCGTCTCTGCTCGTTCGGCATGCACCTTGGCTGCGATACCAAGCTTGCGGACAGCCTCGTAGAGGAATGCAGCTTTTTTGCCTTGCGATTCCGCTAAAGTCACTGAGATCTCCGGCCGGCAAAGGGCGATTGGGATTCCCGGTAGGCCGGCCCCCGACCCAAAATCAAGCAAGGTCGCGACACATTGCGGAACGTGTCGAGCAACTACAATAGATTCAATAATATGACGAGAAATAATTCCATCCACATCCCGGACCGAGCTCAGGTTCAAGCGCTCATTCCAGCGAACAAATAGCGAAAGATAAGCCTCGAACTTGCTCGCCCTTTCGCTGTCCAACGCTTCGAGTCCCGCTTCTCTCAGCAGCTCGTTGAGCCGCGAATCGATCCCTTCTGCGCTCATCCATCACTTCCCATGCTGTTCGATTTGCGGCGGGTGCCACGATGCGGCTGCTTCAACGAACGCGGAAAAAATGGCGCGCGAAAACTCGCTCTGCGCATAGGTGCGCTCCGGATGCCACTGCACCCCCACGACGAAGTGGTTCGGTGCGTCGAGTTCGACAGCCTCGATCACGCCATCATCTGGAGAAACTGCGCTCACCTTCAAATTGTCGCCCGGCGAGCGGATCGCCTGGTGGTGGCTCGAGTTGACCTGCACTTCCGAATTGCTCGCGTGCGACAGAATTCCCGTCAGCCGCGATCCCGACGCAATCCGAACCGGATGCGCTTCGACCACATCGCGGCCAGGTCGATGATTCACTGGAGTTTTCAAATCCTGAATCAGCGAGCCGTTGCGCCACACGTTCAATGTCTGCGTGCCATGACAGATGGCGAGGATGGGCTTACGCAGGTTGAAAGCGTCCTGCAGAAACAGCTCATCCGCAGCTGCGCGGATCGGATCATCGTCTGCGCACTCCGGCGCTCGTGCTTCGCCGTAACGTTGCGGGTCCACGTCATGACCGCTACCCGGCAGCAGCATCCCCTGCACACTCGCCAGCAGCTTGGCCACGCGCTCCTGCGGTTCGCTCAAAGACACCACAACTGGCTCTGCCCCCGCGGCCTTCAATGCTTCAACATATTGAGGCAACGCTCGCGCGTTGTATTCCTGGTCATCGGCGGTAGGTTCGGGAATGGCGATGCGGATAGCCATGTGCTCAGTGTAAAGCCGCCACGAAGCACGGAGGACTTCTCTGGATCGACAGCTGCGAACGGCCCCCGCGCCGCTACCAGCGCACCAAGCCTTCAGAATCATCGACTAGAACGACTTCGTACCTGTCGATCATGGGCATCAATACCTGCTCCAACTCGCTCTTCCACAATTCGCCTTCGTAGAACTTCGCCTTCATCGGTTCGCGCGACGTCAAATCAGGAAATCCGCGCATGAAGAAGAACGTATCTTCATTTTCAATCGAGAGCCACGGTCCGAGAATCTTCATCCCGATCGCGGCATGTGCAGGCATTGATTTGGTGCGGAAGATCTCGAGGAATTCTGTACGCTTGCCAGGCTTGAGCTTGTAGGTGCGCATTTCGATGATCATCTCGTCGCCTCCCGTTGGACCTCCGCGTTGCCTGCACTATCGCAAAGAGGCAGGAATCGCTACGGGTTTCAAGCGACTGGCGCGGCGGTTCGAGCTTCCACTTCTGTCGGCGCTTCCTTCCGCAACAATCCCTCAATCGCTCCCTTAAGCTGTGCCGTCAGCTCGGCAATCTGTCGCACGGTCATACCTTTAGTCTCGATCGGTTCGCCAGCGCGGAGAGTAAGCCGGCACGGATAGAAATGGCGCGTATGAATGGGCAGCAGGTCAAAAACACCGGAAAGCGCAATGGGTACCAGCGGAACCTGAGCTCGAATGGCCAGGTAGGCCGCGCCGGAGAGAAATGGACGCAACTCACCGGTCGATGTCCGGCCGCCTTCTGGAAACACGAAAAGCGGCATCCCTCCGCGCAGCGCTTTCACGGCCCCGCCCATGCTCGATAGCGTTGCATGCGGGTTTTCGATGTCGATGGGCATTTGCCCTGAGCGCCGCAGGTACCAGCCGATCAACGGCCAATGCCACAAATCCTTCTTAGCCAGGATGCGGAACTGAAACGGCAGCGCGGCGAAGATGACGGGCGTGTCCATGTAGGAAGTGTGGTTTGAGGCATAGACCGCAACGGGATGTTTGCGAAGGTTCTCCGCGCCGTCTACCTCGAGCCTCGATAGCGAAATACACACAGCACTGCGCGCCCAGATGCGGGCGATGCCGTGCTGCGCTCGTCCCTTCTTGTCGACCACCGAGATTACGAGCGCAGTGGTTGCACAAACTGCCGTCACCAGCAGAAGCAGTGGCGCTTGAAGGGCGTTCATCTGCCAGCGATAAAACCGGGGTAGCGGATTGGGCCGCGTGCTCATGAGGATTCACTCTTCCAGGGCAGAAGCAAAGTGCGCGCCTCACCCACAAGGTACACCGACCCCGAGATGACAACCACTCCGACGGAGGCGCGCTTGTGTGCCATCCCGATGGCGTCTCGCACCGATTGTGCCGTCATCGCACGTGTTCCAGTGGCCCTGGCTGCAGCCAGCAGATCGTCAACGGCCGCTGCGCGGGCGGTGTGGATGGGCACAACAATCACCTGGTCGAACAGCGGAAAGAGAATCTGCGCCATCTCAGCGACGGGCTTATCGCGCAGGCAGCTGAAGATCAGAACGCGCGGATTGCGAACTTCCAGAATAGCCCGCAAACCTGCTCTCAAAGCCCATGCGCCGGCCGGATTGTGCGCCACATCCAGAATCCATTCCACACCGCTTTTGGCGATCCGTTCCAACCGGCCCGGCCAACGAGTATTGCGAATCCCCTCCTCCATTGCGGCTGGTGTCACGGGAAAGCCATGTTTCGTTGCGAGCTCTTCAGCGGCGGCAATGGCCAGCGCTATGTTGCGCTGCTGGTGCGCACCGGCCAGCGGGGAATCCACCGTAATGGTCGTTCCGAGTAGTTCCACTTGATATGGCCCGCTCACGGCGCCCGCAGGCATATACGGGACTGCGCTCACCGCACGCACGCGGAGTTCCGTTGCGACCTCGCCCAGAACCTGGTTTGCCTCGGGATGCTGCGGCTGTGTAATCATTGTTCCACCACGGCGTAGGATTCCTGCCTTCTCGTGGGTGATGGCCGAAATAGTCGAGCCGAGCCACTCCATGTGGTCGAGTGAAATGTCGGTCACAATCGAAAGCAGGGGTTCCACTGTATTGGTTGCGTCAAGGCGGCCTCCCATACCTACTTCAAGCACTGCAATGTCGACCTTGCATTCAGCAAAATACAGAAATGCCAGCGCAGTCAAAATCTCAAAGTAGCTGGGAAGTTGCGGCAGTTGGCCACCAAGGATGAGTTCCTGCGCCGCATCGTGGGTGCGAAAGTAGAGGCGCGCGAAGCTGTCGTCTCCAATTTCCTGGCGATCCACTCGGACTCGCTCGTTCGGCCTCTCCAGATGAGGCGACGTATAAAGCCCTGTGCGTAGCCCAGCTTCCGTCAGGATCGATGCCAATGTCGCGGCGGTTGAGCCCTTGCCATTGGTTCCAGCAATCAGCACCGATTGAAAACTCTGTTGCGGGTCGCCCAAGGCGTGCAGCAGCGTCCGCACTTCCTCTAAGGAAAACTTACGCCGTGGCTCGCCGGGCTTTGCGTAAAGCTCCGGCACCATCGCGTTCAGTTGATCAATTGCTGCCACGTAAGACATGGGAAAGTTCAGTATAAGAGCATCACTCGAACGGCATCGCCGCTATTCCGTGCTACCTGAATTGCGAACGCCAAAATGTGCAATACGCACCCGCTGTAATCTGCTGTTATCGCACACGTTCGACGCCGTTTGCACACAACCCACAAACATTCCACAGCGTTCCCCGGTGCCTCTGTGGGAGCCGTGGGAAAGATGTCACCATTGAGGCACCTTATCTCTAGTTTTCCAAATCTCCTGAAATGCACAGCCCTGTTTTACAAAAGAAGACACCCCCTCAACCCCTTTCCAGAAGCTCCCTTCGCACGAAATCCTACTTTTCCTACGCATACTACGGGTACTACTAGTATTTCTTTTATCTCTCAAGTACTTCTTAGCCTCCGTCGCGTTACTGCACCGTAAGCGCCCCAAGGCTGTCGACATCCCTGTCCATCTCATGGGTCGCTTCGCAGAATCGTCTCGGCGCTTGCAAATTGGCCGGACCACCCTGGAATTCAGAGAACCGTCCCACTTTTCCACGCGCACAAAAAGCAACAGATGACTACAATCAGGATGAACAAAGGCAGCCGTTTCCGTTGTGCCGTAGTGTGTTGTAGAGTGTGGCATGAGCGGGACACGACCTTTTGGGGCGCATTTCCAAAACGGAGATGCTCGAAGTGAGGGTGGGGTTCATGCCGAGCGTGGAAACTGAAGTTGAGAAGCCGGCCGCTCAGGGGGCAGCGATGGAGATTACCGTAAGCCGCCAGGATCTGGTGAAGGAACTCACAGCGACGCAAAGCGTTGTAGAGCGCAAGACCACGATTCCAATTTTGTCTAACTTTCTCCTCGAAGCCGAAGAAGACCGGCTGAACATTACAGCGACCGACCTCGACCAGGCCATCCGCACCAGTGCTGTTGTGAAGGTCAAAAAGCCCGGAGCCTGCACAATCCCCGCGCGCAAACTCTACGACTACATCAAGCTCCTGCCCGACGGCGACATTTCCATCAAACTACTCGAGAACCACTGGGTGCAGATCCGCAGCGGCCGCTCCAACACCAAGATGGTCGGTATGGCGCGCGCCAATTACCCGCAGGTCCCCGAGTTTCCCACCATCGCGGTAACCAGCATCTCACTTCCGGCATTGCGCTCTCTCATTGCGCGCACCATCTTCGCCATCTCCAACGAAGAATCGCGCTATACGCTCAATGGTGCTCTGCTTGTCCTCAAAGCTGAGTCTATGGCCATGGTGGCGACGGATGGGCACAGGCTGTCGTTCGTTGAGAAGCCCGGCGAGACACTTGAAGGCATCAGCGGCGAAAAACGCGTGCTTATTCCCCGCAAGGCGCTACAGGAGCTGCAACTCCTGCTCTCATCAACCGAAGCGGAAAAGGTGGAGTTCGCAGACGACGAGCACTCGCTCTTCTTTCGCATCGGCCACCGCACGCTTAGCAGCCGCAAGCTCACAGGTCAGTTCCCCAACTATGAGGCGGTGATGCCGCGCGACAACACCAAATTCGCAGTCGTCCGCTCAAGCGAACTCTCGGCTGCGATCCAGCGCGTGGCGCAGTTTGCCGATGAGCGCTCGGGCGCGATCCGCATGCGCCTTGAAGATAACGAGCTGAAGGTGAGCGCCAATTCCACTGAGTCCGGCGAGAGCGAGGACACCATCGATACGCCGTACTCGGGAGACCCTATCGTAGTCGGCTTCAACTCCGGCTACATTCTCGACTTCCTTAAGGCGCTCGATAATGCGGGCGAAGTGCGGCTGGAATTCAAGGATTCGCAATCCGCCGGCCAGATGCGCCCCGAGGATCCTGACGCGGAATACAAGTACCGCTACGTGCTGATGCCGATGCGCATCTGAAGTCCACTTAGATTGAGAGATCTATCGCAACCGGTTCACGAACGAGAACGCCGAAAATATTTACGTTAACCTCGGCGCCACCTCGAATTTAAACGAGGCGAAACTCCAGGTTGCGGTCGCGCAGGCTCAGGAACCGTTTCGTCATTCTGGGTGGGAAAGTTATCTTTTGAATTCGGTCGCGTAGCCGCGGAGACCGATCGCGCAAACACGCAAAACAAAATCGGACCCGGCTGCCGGATACAGCAGTACTTCGAACCACGCGCAATGAAAGGCACCGACCGCCGGGGCTCTTTCCTGATGAATCCTCAGAATTGGACCGCCGCGCTTATGCTTTCATGAATTCCAGAGCGCGAATCAAATAAGACTTCAAATCGCGGCGTTGCACCACCGCATCCAGGAACCCCTTTTCCAGCAGGAATTCCGATCGCTGAAATCCCTCGGGCAGTTTCTGCCGGATGGTCTGCTCAATGACGCGCGGCCCGGCAAAGCCAATCAGCGCGCCCGGCTCGGCGATGTTCAGATCGCCCAGCATGGCAAAGCTCGCGGTCACCCCGCCGGTGGTGGGATCGGTAAGCACGCAGATATACGGCACCCGTGCATCGTCCAGTTGCGCGAGCGCGCTGGAGATCTTTGCCATCTGCATCAGGCTTACTACGCCTTCCATCATGCGCGCTCCTCCGGATGCCGCCACAACAATCAGCGGCTTGCGCGTGAGTCGTGCCCGGTCTACCGCCCGCGCGATCGTCTCACCCACCACGGCGCCCATCGAACCGCCAATGAATGCATACTCCATGGCGCTCAGCACCACATCGTGCGGCCCCATCTTCCCCAGCGCGTTCACGATCGCATCGTCGAGGCCAGTCTGCTCCCGAGCCTTGCGAAGCCGCTGTTTATAGGGCCTCACATCGGTAAAGTTCAGCGGATCGGTCGAACGAAGTCCAGTGTCAACCAGTGTGTAGCCAGGATCCAGCAGCAGTTCGATGCGTTCCCGGGCGCTGAGCTTGAAATGGTACTGGCACTTGGGACAGACCATCAGGTTGGCCGCGAGATCCGGCTTATAAATGGGCTGGCGGCAGCCTGGGCACTTCACCCACAGGCCTTCGGTGCGAACGTTTTTCGCTCCTGCGCCTGCACCCACGTCCCCGCCGTTCTCCGGGCCAGGACCAGGCTCATAGTCGCCTTCTTCTCGCTTAAACCACGACATATCGAACCCAATTGTATATGGATGAGCTGCGCAGCGCGGCTTAGCTGTGCTTTGCCGACGGCGCAGCCGATCCGCCGCGCAGATACGCGTCGTCGCCGTCGATCCAGTCCTGCCGCGGCGGATTGAAAATGTCGAGCGCCACTGAGTCCTCCAGTGCAATCACCTCATGCGGAAGATACGGCGGAATGCACAGAATCTCGCCAGCCCGGACCGTGACCTCCTTTTCATCGATCAGAAACTTCAGCGCTCCCTCCAACACGTGGCTTATCTGTTCGTGGAGGTGTCGGTGCATCGGCACGTGCGCGCCCTTCTTCATCACCAGCCGGACGAGCATCATGTTCGTCCCCACCACATATTGCCGCGTCGTCAACGCGTTCATCTGCTCTGGCGCGATGTCTGCCCAACGATAATGTTTGCTCGCCGCCACAGTTTCCTCCTCCGATGGATCGCCCAGTCGGACACGCCCGACTAATACTCGATTCCCCTTTGTGCCAGGATCCCCTTCTGGTAGGCGTGTTTCACCTCGCGCATCTCGGTCACCGTATCCGCCAGCTCCACCAGCAAAGGATCGGCGTTTCGCCCGGTAAGGATCACATGCACCATCTCCGGCTTGCCTTTCAACGCTTCGGCCACTACCACTGCGTCCAGCATCTTGTAGCTGATGGCGTAGTTGATTTCGTCGAGCACCACCATATCCCATTCGCCGGAGTAGATGGCTTCCCGCGCCTCTTCCCACGCCTCTTGCACCAGGCGGACATCTTCGGGATCGGACTCAGCGCCACCAATCTTCACAAATCCGCGCCCCATCTGCTTGATCAGAAACTTACCCACGAAATCCCTACCGAAGGCTTCGACGGCATCAAGCTCCCCGTAATGCCATGATCCCTTGATGAATTGCAGCACGAGCACTTTCATGCCGCAGCCTACCGCGCGCAGTGCCGTACCCAGGGCAGCAGTGGTCTTGCCCTTGCCGGGTCCGGTGTTGATCAGAATCAGTCCGCGGCGGCTGTTCGATTCGGAGTTCATCTGCGCTCAGTGCCCCGTGTGGTAAGGGTGGCCCGTGAGAATTGTACATGCGCGGTAGATTTGCTCGGCCATCACCAGCCGCGCCAGTTGGTGCGCCAGCGTCATCGGCCCCAGCGAGAGCAATCCGCCGCGGCGCTTGGCCTCGGCCCGCGCTTCTTCTGACCAGCCGTCCGGCCCGCCAACGGCGAAAACGACATGTTGCGTGCCTTCATCGCGGCGTTCGCCCAGCCATGCAGCCAGGGATTCTGAACTCATTTGCCGGCCGCGGCTATCGAGCAAAAAAACCACCGCAGCGGTGCGGCCTCGCTGCCGCCCGAGCCATTCCAACATGGCCTTTTCGTCGCGAAACGCCTCCGCCCCGCATCGCATCACTTCGGCACAGCGTTTGAGGTAGTCCTGGACGATCCCATCAAACACGTCCTTCGCTCCAGCCCTGGGGCCGATATGTGCCAGCATGACATGCATTGAGAGGAGAATAACTCATGAAACCGGGGCCTTGGCGCGATCGGCAACTCTACCCAAGTCTCTCAAAATCTGAAAGGTAAGGCCAGGCTTTTGGAATTATCGGTATAAGAACCGCGTAAGAAACTATGACATTTCATAGATTTCCTCTGTGGACGTTCACGTTAACGGTTAACGGATTGTAAATAAGACATTTATTTTCTTCGCACGAGGAGCTTAGCGCGCCTTCCGGCAAGAATGGCAACTCTCGTGCATTACTACCCGAAGGAAATGCTTCCCCTGACTACGGCGCTTCCGATACGAAGATAGAGCGTAAACGTAAGATTAAATAGGGTTTTCCGCGATTGATCGCTCGCTGTTCGTTTTGTCAGCAGATTAAGTTCTTCCCGAAATAGCTCGTCAAGGCACAACCTTCATCTGATCTCCAACACGCCGCTCGGCAGGCAGGAGATTCCGCGGGCGAACCGCAGCGGAGGATGATATTCAGCCTCCCGTCGCATGCAAGGGACACTTCGGGTCGGAAATTTGAAACACGCAATGAATCCAAGGTCTCCAGGAGGATCGGAAATTATGAAAAACATAACAAGGATAGTTTGCTGCTTGTTGGCAATTTTCGCTTTCGCAGCGCTTCCGGCTTGTTTCGCGCAGGACGTCTCCGGCATGACTGGAGTGGTATCTGATTCCTCCGGTGCTTCGATTCCCGGCGTCACGGTTGTCCTGAACAACACCACCACCGGGGCTAAATATACGCAGACGACCAATTCCATCGGCTCGTATCGCTTCACCGACATTCCTGCTGGCCAAGGGTATTCAGCTCACTTCACGGCCAAAGGCTTCGCTCCCTTCACCGTCATCAACATCTCATTGCTTGTGAACCAGGTGCGCACGCAAAACGCAACTTTGAAAGTCGGCTCGCAGGTGTCCACTGTCGAGGTGACTGCCTCAAATGCAGAAGTGACCCTCGACACTACCGACGCTGTTGTCGGCAACGATCTTGACCCAGCGGCGCTCAACAACCTTCCCGTACAGCAGAGAAACGATCCCCTCGCCCTCTTTGCCATGCAACCGGGCGTCACCGACTCTGGCTCGGTAACCGGCGCGCGCGTCGACCAGAACGACGTCACGCTAGACGGGCTGGACGTGAATGACTTCGTGACGAACGGTGCGGTACAAAGCAACGCGGGCTCTGGTATATCCACTTCGTTGGGCACCATCGTCGGGCACGCGCCCGTTGATTCCGTTGAAGAGTTCCAAGGTGGTGTGTCTGGCAATGAAGCATCCACCGGTCCCGCCGCCGGCGGCCAGTTTGCGCTGGTCACCAAGAGCGGCACCAACCAGTTTCACGGCAACCTGAACGAATATCACCGCGATGCGTCGCTGGTCGCCAACAACTGGTTCAGCAACGACGCCAGCCCTATCGTTCCCCGCCAGCACTACATCCAAAACCAGTTCGGCGGCAACATCGGCGGTCCCATCAAGCACGACAAGCTCTTCTTCTTCTTCGATTTCAACGATTCGAGAATCATCGCGCAATCGGTTGTGAGCAGGATTGTACCCACTCTCTCGCTCCGTGCCGGCAACATCACATACTGCACTGACCCGGCTTGCGACACCACCGACACGAAGACGATGGCTCAGGTGAATGCGTTTGACCCGGCAGGCATCGGCGTCGACCAGACCTGGTTGAAGTTCATTAACAGCCGTTATCCAACTCCCAACCTGACCAGCGGCGGCGACGGCCTCAATTCGCGGGGGTACACCTTTACTGCGCCTAACAATAACGACGAGACCAATTACGTCGGCAGGGGCGATTGGACCATAAACGACAAGATGAAGCTCTTCGCCAAGTTCACGGTCACGCGGCAAAACGCGGTGTACGCACCTAACGAGTTTCCGGGCGACCCGGTGACCTCTCCGTTTGTCGACCAATCGTACAATTTCGTGATAGGCCACGATTGGGTGATCGGCCAGAACAAGACCAACCGGCTCTTTGTCGGCGATGTCGTTCAAAAGGTCGGCTACCCCATCACCTACGACCCCACCGGATCGACTGCATTCACATTCAGCGACGGTGCCGACGGGGCGGGGTTGGCCTCGAATCCATACATCTGGCCGAACTCCCAGGCGCGCCGAGTCCCCAACGAGCAGCTCGGGGATGATTTCAGTTGGACCACCGGAAGGCATACGTGGCAATTTGGCGGAGTCGTAAAGGATATTCTGTCCCACAACACAAATATTTCCGACTTTAACACCACCGAGGTCGGTCTGGGCGGTCACGTGTTTTCCCTTTGCGGTCCCACCGCCGGCGATTGCGGCGCTGGCAATCCCAGCCTTCGTCCCTCCGACCTCGACCTGTCCAATAAGTTCACTTGGGACACACCCTTCGCCTTCCTTCTGGGCCGTATCGGCAACGTGTCGAGCACCTACAACTACAACTCTCAGGGCACCGTGCTGAAGCAGCTCACTGGCGACCAGCGCTTTTACCGCTATTACCAGTCGCAGTTCTATGTGCAGGACTCCTGGAAGGTCGTGCCCAGCCTGACCCTCACTTACGGTCTCACCTATCAGTGGTTCACCGTACCGTACGAGACGCGTGGCCTCGAGACTGTCGAGCCCATCACATTCAACGAATTCTTCGGAGCGCGCGTGGAACAGAGCGCAGCCGGCGCCACCACCGTGCCCCTGATTTCGTACCTGCTCGGCGGAAAGGGCAACAATCCGGCTGGGCCGCCGATCTACCAGCCTCAGTATCGGAACTTCGCTCCCCACCTGGGCTTCGCCTGGAACCCAGGCTTCGACAAGAAAATGGTGATCAATGGCAGCGCCGGTGTCGTCTACGACCGCACCGTCATTGGCGCCATGCAAGCCATCCAGGATGGCGATTCGTACCTCTTCCAGCAGCAGAAACAAAACAACTTCGGGACTGCCGGTGCTACGTACAATTCCATCAAGAACGATAAGCGGCTTGACTCGAACAACGGGATCTCAACCGTAACCCTCACGCCGCCCGCGACGCCGAAACCCCCGTACCAGCCATTTGCCGGCGCAGCTTGTACAGGGTTTGCATACTCTCCGTGTGGTCTCCAGATTGGCGTCTTCAACTCCACGATCGATCCGTCTCTGCAAACGCCGTACAACCTGGTCTTCGACTTCGGCGTGCAGCGCCAGCTCCCTGGGGACATGATTCTCAAGCTCAATTACGTCGGCCGTTTTGCGCGCAAGCTGGTGGCACAGGAAGACGCCAGCCAAGTGCTTGATTATACCGATCCTGCTTCCGGCCAGTCGCTATCGACCGCTTTTGCCTCCATCATCACGCAGACCCGGCAAGGCGTCGCTGCGAACAGCCTGACCCCGCAACCCTTCTTCGAGAACGTCGTCGCACCTGGCACCGGTGTCGCGAATGGATACAGCAGCAACACGGCGTTTCTCGCCGCAAGTGCCGGCAGCTTTGTCTACAACGGCGACTTCGGCGACTTCGTGTGGAGCAGTTCGTCCTATTTGCCACCGAACGTGGGGGAAGCCGCCCAGTTCGCCAACAACGACTTCTACGACAACGCGGGGTTCTCCAACTATGACGGCCTCCTTGTCACCTTGCAGAAAAACGTGTCGCACGGTCTTCATTTCGACTTCAACTACACCTGGTCGCACTCCATCGACAACACATCGTTCTTCGCAAACTCAGAAGGCGACACGGGCATCGGCGGCATCGGCTTGGTTTGCGACGCCGTACGTCCCCGCGAGTGCCGCGCCAGTTCTGACTTCGATATTCGCAACTACGTCACCACCGACGCTACCTACCAGTTGCCGTTCGGCAAGGGAAGGATGTTCGCCAACACCGGACCGCTTTGGGTCGACGAAGTCATCGGTGGCTGGGACGTCAGCGGCCTCGGTGAATGGCACAGCGGCCACCCATGGTCCGGCGCTTCGAATGCATATGTCGCAAGCTTTTCCAACGACGCTCCGCCCATTTTCAATGGCACCAATCGTGCGGCGATTCAAACCCATTTGACCAAGAACCCCTCCTTCCTTGGAGGCACCGGAGTGAGCGATTTCGCCAACGCTAAGACAGCCTCCGCGCAGTTTGAGGGCCCCATCGCCTTCAAGATCGGACCTCGCAACAGCTTCCTCGGACCGGGCTTCTTCAACGCCGACCTGGGTCTGGCCAAGAATTTCCCGATTACAGCGGAACGCGTCAACCTCAAGTTCCGTGCAGATGCTTTCAACGCATTCAACCATCCGAACTTCGATGTGCCTACTGAGAATGTCTACAACGGCTACGACCAGCAGGACTATCAGCAGGGACCGGGCTTCGGCGAGATCAACTTCGCCGTGTCCCATCCGGAAACAATAACGGCGGCGCCCGGGTTCTGCAGCTCGCGCTGCGCCTGGAGTTCTAAGGCACCGGCAGAAGATCGCGAGGAACAAAGAGGGGCCGCTTCGGCGGTCCCTTTTTGTGTCTGCCCTCGGTATCGGCGATCCTCATTCGCTCGGGGCGGGAATCCCTCCCGTCAGCGGGCGTGGGCCCTCCAAGATCAACCAAAAGAGTCATTTTTATGGACAAGCTAACTTGGTAAAGTTTCGGGAGTTGGTCCAGGTTTCTCAACTTGCGCAAAAGATCCTACAGAATTTCATATCTTCGCCCGCTCCCTCGCGCCCCCCTGGCGATCAACCATCTTTATTTTCAATATCAAGCGCACGCTCCCAGTTCATGTACACAATTGGCTCAACAATTGCTAAACTTAAGTCAATTTCCTGAACCACTTTGCGGACACGCTGTCACCACCTGATTCTCAGTTTTGCTCGATTTGAACTGAATTAACTGGCGGCTTCGGACAAATATGCTTCACCAGAACTCCGAAAGCGCCCAACACGGATCGGTAAGTTGATTGTTATGTTTCACTTCTGATCCAGCTCGAGCTCGGAGGAAGAGTTAAGATGCGGTTTCCTAGTTTGCAATCTAGGTTTTTGGCGTTCAGCCTGTTGGCAATTGGTACCCTACTGATCTCGGTCTGCACCCCGGCGGCCAACGCACAGACATCGAACGGCACCATCATCGGAACCGTTCTAGACACCTCTGGCGGCTCGGTCGTCGGGGCAACGGTCACGGCTACTTCCAAGGAGACCGGCGCCGTTCGCACCACCACGACAAATGAGGTGGGTGTTTATCGCATTGAGTCGGTCATGCCCGGCACATACGACGTGTCAGTCTCTGCCTCGGGATATCAAACTGCGCTCCACAAGGGCCTGGTGGTTCCCGGAACGTCCATCATCACGGCGAACGTGGAGCTCAAAGTTGGCAAGATAAGCGAAGTGGTCGAGGTGTCCGCCGATAACGCATCCCTCAACACCGATAATGCCCAACTCGCCGGCACCATCAGTGCGCTGGAGATCAATAACCTGCCCGTCGCGACGCTGAGCCCCTACGAACTCGCTCTCACCCTCCCCGGCGTGATGCCGCAAACGCAGGGTTCCGCTGCAAATTTAACCAATGGCGTCCAGTTTGAGGTTGGTGGTGGCCGCGCCCGCGCGAACAACTTCCTTATCGAAGGCCAGGACAACAACGATGCCGGCATTACCGGACAGGGTCTTCAGCCTGAAAATCTTGAAGCTGTCGCTGAAGTGAAGGTTCTGGAGGATAACTACACTGCGGAATTTGGTCACGGCGCTGGCTCGGTTTCAAACACCATTTACAAGAGCGGTACGAATGAATTCCATGGCGCCGTCTGGGAGCGAGCGGAAAATAACTCGCTCGACGCCATCGACAAGCAGGATCACTTCAATGGCGTGACCACGGAGACCAAATACCGCGAAAATCTTCCCGGCTTCCGCATCGGTGGTCCAATCATTCGCAACAAGGTCTTCGCATTCGGCTCCTATCAGTGGGACTATTACCGCTCGAGCGCTAATCTCGCCGTGCTTTCCATCCCGACTGCTGCCGGTCTCGCAACCCTCAAGGCGCTTCCTGCCAATCCGCGGCTCACGAATCTGCTCACAGCATGGGGCAGCCTGGTGGGCACCATCAATCCCAGCAACACCAAGCCGTCCATTCCTTTGGGCCCGAGTCCAACGACCGGCGTCGATCGCGGCACGGTTCAGGTCGGAACCGTGCAGAGAAATCTTGGCGACGATCAAAACACTCCGGAACTGGATCTCACTGGCGACTACATCATCAGCAAGAAAGATACGCTCCGTCTTCACCTTATCCGCACCTCGGAACTGATCCCGTTCGACGTGAGTAACTTCAACGCGCAATTGCCTGGCTTTGATACGGACCAGAGCGGCGCCGCCTACAACTCGGGAATCGTTGAAACCCATGTATTCAGCCCCAACGTCGTAAACGAAGCCCGCCTGTCCTACGGCCGCATCGGTTTCATCTTCGGATTGCCTGCCTCCACTACCTCCAACACTCTCTCCAGCCAACCAATCGTCTCGGTCAGTGGTGTGACGGGGTATGGAATTCCAAACAATGTTCCTCAGGGCCGGTTCCACGATACGTACCAGCTCCAGGACACTTTGAGCTGGACCCGCGGCAAGCACTTCATCAAGATCGGAACCGATCTTGCCAATGTTCGCGTACGCGATGCCATCCCCTTCATCTTCTACGGCCAAATTGGGTTCGGCAACGACACCTCGGCAACGCCTTACCCTGGTGGGGGAACCTTCGTCTATAAAGCACTTGCCAATCTGATCGACGACTACGGCGGTACGAGCTCAAACAGTCTGACCCAGAACTTTGGCAGCCCCACGGCCCGACCCAATCTATACGCCCAGAATTACTTTGTCGAAGACACTTATCGTCCCATCCCTACGCTGAGTATCGATATGGGTCTCCGCTACGAGTACACTGGCGCACCCTTCAATACTCCCGCAACTCCCTACCCCGGCATCGACGAAACTCAGATAGCATGCTTCCCGTCGGCCAGCAACCATTGCAACTCTCACCAGCAGGCCCAAACCAAATCCTGGGGACCTCGGGCCGGCCTCGCTTGGAGTCCCGAGGTCTTCGGCGCACGCAAGTCCGTTATCCGCGTCGGCTTCGGCGTTTTCTACGATGTCGTCTTTACGAACATCATGGACAACATCCAGGGCACAGCTCCGGCCGCAGCCTCGCCCATCATTTACAGCACGACGACTGCCAACAACAATCGCGGCACTGCCGCCTGGTACGAGCAGTTTGCCAACCTCAACAAGAATCCGCTGCCTACCAATTCTTCTGATCCGATCATCAACAATCTCCGCACTCCGATGACCATGCATTGGAATCTGGACGTCGAGCAGGAACTTCCCTGGACGACGGCCTTGCAGGTCAGCTACGTGGGTGAGCGCGGCGAGCACCTCTATGGAAATACCAACCTGAATCCATTTGTCAACGACTGGTTCTATAGCAGCCGTACGGTTCCCGCGCGCGGTTCCATCGTGGTTCGCGACAACTCCGACGACTCTGAGTACGCGGGCATGTGGGCGCAGCTTGACCACAAGATCAACCACAACTTCCTGTTCCGCGCTGCTTACACGTGGGCCAAGGCGATGGATGACGGATCGGAGGTCTTCACCTTCAACAACGAATCGTCTTACCAGTTCAGCCGCTATCCCACGCCGCGTGGTCTTACGGATTGGGGTCCGTCCGCCTACGACCATCGTCAGCGTTTGGTCCTCGCTTACACTTGGGCGCCATCCGTCTGGCACACCGAGGGCGCAATGAAGATTGCCGGAAACATCGTCAACAACTGGGCCATCTCCGGCATCACGCAGTTCCAGTCGGGGAGTCCCATGAACGTCGAAGACGGATACGATACGGACGGCGACGGCATCAGCAACGATCGTCCCGTCGTAAGCAATCCCAAGGCGCCATTGGCCACCTACGCCTTCGACGATTCCTGGTACAGCGGTGGACCTTCAACGGGCACGCTCTGCTCCGGTCCGAGCCTCTGGTACACCAATCTTCCATGCGAGGTTGTCGCACCGACTTCGGTTCACTGGGTGATCCCCGCTATCGGAACCCACCCTGCGAACCCGGTCAGCCGCAACACGCTCGTCAGCCCCAGGTACCAGCAGTGGGATATGAACATTGCGCGCGGCTTCAAGCTCTACGAGAATGCCACACTTGATCTGCGCGGCGAGTTCTTCAACATCTTCAACCACGGCGAAGCCGGCATTCCGAACAGCACCTTGATCACTGGCGTCAACACCGATGCGTACAGCAACAACGGCACAAACACATTCAATGACCAGGATCCGACGGTGAGCGGCCATCGCCACATTCGCCTCGTCGTTACCATCCAGTTCTAAAACTCCTGCCTATACATTGGCCGAAGGGCGTCCCGCATGGGACGCCCTTTGTATTGCTCGTTCCGCACGCCAATCCCCCTGTTCAAAGTCCGAGCACACAATCCCCGTAAGACGCACCGCGCAGTCCACTTTTTGCAACTTTTGTGGAATGAACTATGAAATTTAATAGCCATCGGGCAGTTCTCGAAAAAACAGAATCGGGAAAGCTCTTTCTTTTCAACAGTCATGCCACTACACCCGGCAATGTTAAGAATTGGCACATAAATTGCTGTGTGTTTTAATAGATATCCCCGCATTGCTATGAGGTCGCTTCCAGCACGCCTGTGCTTGCTGGTTGACGTACGGGGTAGTGTTTTTCAAGTTTCTTGTTTTTTTTGTTCAACTTGCGAGATCGGACTTGTTCTCCCCATCGAGCCTCCGAAAGCGCCCAACCTGGACTGAGATGCCTGCCGTAAGGACTCTCGATCCAGACCGATTTTGGAGGAGTTACGATGAGGAACTGGCTCAAGGGATTCTCTCTTTTTGCCGCCATGCTGGCAATCGTCTGCTTCCTGCTGCCACGCGTTGCGCTGGCCCAGAACCTGATTTCAGGGGAAATCACGGGAACTGTGACGGATCCATCCGGCGCAGTTGTGGCGCATGCGACCGTTACCCTGACACAAGCTGATCTCGGAATTAAAACCGTTTCGACAACGAGCACATCGGGATCTTATCGATTTCCGCTGTTGCGTCCGGGGACGTACAGAGTGTCGGTCACCGCGCCGGGCTTTGGCACGGCATCGCGCAGCGTCGTCGTCGATCTCGGCCAGGTGACTCCCGCGAACATCCTGCTCTCCGTATCCGGTAAGACTGAGATTGTTGAGGTCACTGCGGATGCCGAACTGATCCATGCCGAGAGCGCGAATATGTCCGCTACACTGGACTCCAAACAGGTTGAGCTGCTCCCGAATGCCGGTGGAGATCTTACTAACTTCGCTCTCACCACTCCAGGCGTGGTCCTGAGCACTGGTGGAGGATATGGAAACTTCACCTCCAACGGTATTGGAGGAATGTCGAACCTCTACACGATCAATGGCAACGACTATAACGATGCCTATCTGAATCTGAACAACTCCGGTTCGAGCAATATGCTGCTCGGCTCGAACGAGGTGCAGGAAGCGACCGTAGTTACGAACGGCTACACGGCCCAATATGGGCGCATGGCCGGATCCAACCTGAACTTCACCACTAAGTCTGGCAGCAACTCCTTCCATGGGGATGCGGCCTGGTTGTGGAACGGGACCAAGCTGAATGCCAACGACTGGTTCAACAAGCCGAACGCGTTCAATGGCTACTCCGCCACTGACCGTCCGCACGCAGTCAGCAATCAGTGGGCAGGCGACGTTGGCGGCCCTGTCTTCAGAAACAAGCTATTTTTCTATTACGACAATGAGGGCATTCGATACGTGTTGCCTGCCGGCGGCGTCCCGGTTTATATCCCGACCGCGGCATACCAGACCGCTGTTCTCGCGAACCTCGCTACGGTCAGCCCCGCGTCTGTGCCCCTGTACAAGCAGGCATTCGGCGTTTATAACGGAGCGTCCGGTTACAGCCGGGCGGTACCCGTCACTGCGGACGTCGATCCCGCCCTCGGTTGCGGCGACATTTACGCCACAACCGGTGCCAGCACCCTCCCAGGGTTAACCTATGGAACCCCGTGCGCATTAACGTTCCAAACCACAGTGAACAACCTCAATACCGAGCGCTTCCAATCGATTCGTGGTGATTGGAACGTGACCGACAAGGATAAGCTCAATTTCCGCTACAAAGGTGATCGCGGCGTCCAGGCTACCAGCACCGATCCCATCAACAGCAACTTCAGCGCCAACAGCGTCCAGCCCTCCGATGAGGGCCAGATGAACTGGACACGCATAATCAACGCCAGCATGGTTAATCAGTTCATCGCTTCGGACCTCCATTACGTTGCTAAATTTGGGCCGCCCAATTTCGGGGCTGCCACGACAACCTTCCCGACCACCTGGCTCTTCAGCGATGGCCTGTTTACAACGCTCGGCAATTTCTTCGCTTATCCTGAGGGCCGTGTCGTCGAACAGTACCAGTTCGTCGACGACTATACCTGGACGAAGGGCAGCCACGGCATCAAATTCGGCTTGAATTATCGCCGTAACGACATAAGCGACTTCTCGGGCAGCTCCGAAGCGACAGGCGAGATCACATCCCTCAGCATGACGGCTTTTTCCAATGGAAACGTCGGTGGTGGCGGCAACTTGACCCAGGCGTTCACCAAGGCTCCTGAAGTGCCGGTGGCCTATTACAGCCTTGGCCTCTACATCCAGGATGAGTGGCGCGTGAACCCGAAACTCAAACTGACTCTCGGCCTCCGCGTTGACCGCAACTCCGACGAAGTCTGCCAAAAGAACTGCTTCTCGCGGCCGTCGACTAGTTTCACAACCATGGATCACAGCGCCTCCACCCCCTACAACAGCTCAATCAAGGCAGTCACAACCGCGTTTCCTGGCCTCGAAGCTGCCGTATGGGGTCCACGCGGCGGATTCGACTGGACACCCCTCGGATCAAAAACCGTGATTCGTGGCGGATTTGGGTTGTTCTCTGATCTGTACCCTGGGTTGCTGGGCAGCCGGGCCATAACGAATCTGCCAAACTACGCATTGTTCACAATTACTTCAGGCCCGATCTCCCCGGCGGCATCGGGTAGCGTTTGGTCGCAAGCGGCAGCGAATAACACGGCTCTGCAGAGTGCTTATACCTCCGGCGGCACTTACACATCCATCAAGGCAGCGCTTCCAACCTTTACCGCGCCGGCCCTCACAACCTTCGCCACGAATGTCGTGAATCCAAAATATCTCAAGTGGAACCTTGAGGTTGAGCGCTCAATTGGCGAAAAGACCGCCCTCTCGCTCAACTATGTGGGTAACCACGGATACGACCTGTTCCTGACAAACCGCTCCCTGAATGCCTACTGCTCAGTCGCCAAATGCCCAACTGGATTTGAAGGCCTGCCTTCGTCTGCACCCGATACCAGGTTTGCCAACATCCGGGAATACGACAACGGAGGCTTTGCGAACTACGCCGGGCTGACTGTGAGCGCAACGCAGAGGGTAACGAAGGGCTTTACTGGCACTGCCAATTACACCTGGAGCCATACACTCGACGAACTGTACGAAGGCGGCATCGAACCGCTCAATGCCCTCGAAAATCCTTCTTTCACAGTTGTGATCGACCCGGCCAATGTTCGAAAGTACAACTACGCGAGTGCTGATCAGGATGTGCGTCAGTTGTTTACAGCCAATTTCTACTGGGAATTGCCCATTAAAGTAGGCTCCGGCGATCTGGCTGCATTAACCGGCGGATGGATTTGGTCTGCCACGTTCCAACACACGACCGGTACACCGTTCAGTGCGTACTATTCCTCGGTCTATTCATCTCTGCTAACGAATGACACGAGCGGAAGAGCCTTGGCGATCATGAACACAAAAGGCACCGGTTCTTGCGGCAAGCCGGATCCAAATTCACCGTGCTTCAATTCGAGCCAATTCCTCAAAACGGTCACACCTGGAGCCGCCCAAACTACCTGGGGCGGAGGATACAACACCACTCGTAACAATTTCCGCGGACCAGGCTACTTTGACTCAGACATGGGGCTAACCAAAAACTTCACGCTTAACGAAAAAGGTATGACCCTCTCCTTCGAAGCAGAGGCGTACAACTTCTTCAACCATCCGAACTTTGACCGACCCATCGGGAGCCTGACTTCCGGCAGCTTCGGCAAGATCCTGGCTACTGTCGGGCAGCCGAACAGCCCGTACGGGAACTTCCAGGGCGGGGCTGTTAACGGTCGCATCGTGCAGTCGACGATAAAGCTGAAGTTCTAACACTTCAATTCAAATCAAAACAGGCGGCCCTTTTCGGGGTCGCCTGTCTTTCTTTTGAGATCTGAAATCGACATCAACCGGAATCAATTATCGCTTCTTTGCCGCCTTCTTAATTTTGGCCTTTGCGACCACTTTCTTCTTGGGGGCATTGAAGGTCTTTCCTTTCGTCCCCGGTTTTCGCGGTGTCGTTGCCGCTTTTGGCTTCGCTGCAGTGGCTGGTTTGGCCTTCTTGGCAGTCTTCTTACTACGCACGGCACGCGTCTTTTCGGCCAGCGCGGCTGTTAGCTCGGCGTCGAATTCCGCCGGAGTAAGCGGGCGCGCAGACTTGCGCAGCCGCTCGATGTCATAGAAGGCGCGGCGCTCTTCAAGAAACACGTGTACCACAAAGTCCACGTAGTCCAGCAGAATCCACTCGCCGTTGCGCCGTCCCTCCACCGAGTTCGGGTAAGCCCCGAAATTCCGCTTCAGACGCAGCTCAATCTCGTCCGCAATGGCGACGGCCTGCCGGTCATTCGTTGCTGAGGTGACGAGGAAAAAGTCGGAAAGGCCCGAATCGATCGGATCGAGTTCAAGGATGCGCGTGTGCTGGCCTTTTTTTTCTTCACAAACCGCGGCAGCGGCCTGCACGAGAATGCGCGTTTGTTTCTGCGCTGACGATATCTTCATGCGATGGGCAGGTTCTCCAAAATCATCGTAGCCTGTCGATTCGCCGTCGGGCAAGGCCACGGCCAGGAAACAGAGAGCCTCTCAGCGGTACAAACCATGAACTTGAATGTATTCAGCTACCGAATCGGGTACCAACTTCTGCCCCACCGCCGCGCCCAACTGCACGCCGCCTGACTCTGCCCGAAGACCCTTCCGAATCACTTTTCGGATCTCCGACGCGCTGATCTGCACATCCAACCCCGGCAAGACGTAGAAGGGCGCTCGGTCTCCGCCGGGATTGACCAGCGAAAAGGTTCTCACCTCGACCCCGGATTCGCACTTGCCCCCATCCGGCACGGATTCCAGCGTCAACCCCCGCGGCAGTGCAGCCTGCAGACCATCCAGCAGTTGCCCTGGCCGCGCAGCCACTAGCAGCGGCGCCACAAGGGGCAATCTCAGCTGCGCGATGCCAGTGACGTAGCCCAAAGAACGAGTCCGCGCCCATCAGGCAGTAGAGCGCACAATTTGGCCCAAGTCTGGCGCGCAGATTCTCCAGCGTCTCAAATGTGTAATTCGGTTGAAATCTGCGATCACCTGACGCTTTCGGCGCGTCGGCAAGCGAAACTGTAAAGCCAGGCTCTCCATCGACTGCCAGCCGCGTCATCGCCAGCCGGTCCTCGAAACTGGCAGCAGACCCCTCGGGCTTGAGCGGCTGCGCGCCCACCGGAGCAAAAAGCACCATATCCAGCCGGAACGCAGCCCGAGCGGCGCGCGCAACGGCTAAATGACCCAGATGCGGGGGGTCAAAGCTGCCGCCAAAAAAGGCGACGCGCGACCCGCCGTGGCGCAGCATATCGCCCAGCGAATCATCCGGCAAATCGCCACTGTCAGGCCCTCGCATGGCTTCATCGTATCGCGTCTGCGGCCGGCTTCCAGCGCAAACCGCAAGCGTCATCGGCTAGAATCGAAACGAACAACGTACTTCCGATCGCCCCGACCACCATGCGATACTTCATTGCCTTTCTCGCCCTTTCCGGCGCACTCGTTTCCACCCTCGCGCTGCGCGTTCATTACTCCACCGGCACTGAGCCGTGCTCCATCAATGAGCGCTGGGACTGCGGCATAGTGAATCACAGCTCGTTCTCGATGATCTACCACGTTCCTGTGGCGGCCATTGGAATCGCCGGCTATCTATTGCTTGGCGTGCTCGCGCTGGCGCGGCGGCGCATCCTGCTGCTCGTTTTTGCGATTATCGGGCTGGCCTTCGCGCTGCATCTCTCCAGTATCGAGAAAAACGTTCTCGAAGTATGGTGCCTGTATTGCGTTATCTCGCAGGGCATCATCGCCCTCATCACGCTCTGCAGTCTCGGCTGGCTGATTGCGGAGGAAAGGGCGAAGTCGCGCGCTCGCAAAGCAGTGTAGCGTTCGCTCCGGTCCGGGTTACACCTTCCGCGCGGCCCTCACTGTTAAAATTGAAGCAGATTCATGCTCAGAGACTGGTACGCGCGCTGGATGTATAGTTGGGAGACCCGACTGACCACGCGCGATGAAAATCGCATAGTGCGGCCCATGGAATGGGGCTTCGAGTGGATCGCGCCCTTTCTTGAAGCCAACGGATTTCACGACGCCGTTCCCGATCCCGCTGTTCTGCGTAACGACGATGCCGCCGAAGCCACAATGGTTCGCATCAACCAGCTTCTCATCCGCCACAGCGACATCTTCTTCGGCTACAAGCGTCCCACTGACTTCCGTCTGGAAGAGCGCTTTCCGGAACTCTATCCCACCAACGTCCGTCCTGAGACACTCGCCAAAGAGGCGGCCATTCGTCAACAGGCAGCCGAAGGCAAGCTCCCCAAGGCGCAGTTTCTGCGATTTACCTCGCCGGAGCGCACGCCCTACCCGGAGAACGACCTGGTGAACGCGCGCTGGTATCCCGCGCCTGCGCACAAAGATCCAGCACGGCCCAAGCAGGCCATCATCGTGCTGCCGCAGTGGAATGCTGACGGCTTCAGCCACAACTCGCTCTGCACGCTCTTCAATCGCATGGGCGTTTCGGCGCTGCGGCTTTCCAAGCCCTATCACGACGTTCGCCGGCCCATCGAGCTGGAGCGCGCGGACTACGCCGTCAGCGCCAATAGCGGGCGCACGATTTCAGCCTGCCGCCAGGCCGTGGTCGATATCCGCTGCTGTCTCGACTGGCTTCAGGATCAGGGCTACGAGCACTTCGGCGTGCTGGGTACCAGTCTCGGCTCATGTTATGCCTATCTCGCCAGCGCCCACGATCCGCGCCTGCGCGTCAACGCCTTCAATCACGCGTCGACATCGTTTGGAGACGTGGTGTGGTCGGGGCAAAGCACGCGCCACATCCGCGAGGCAGCGGAGCAGGCTGGCTTCACGCAGGAGCGGCTGCGCGCTCTGTGGGCCTCCATCAGCCCGGTCAGCTATTACGACCGCTTCAAAAGTGCCGAGGCGAACGGCGCCGGCAAGAATGTGCTGCTGGTTTACGCCAACTACGACCTGACCTTTCCCAAAGAGTATTCGCTGCAGGTGGTCGAAGCCTTCCGCCAATCCGGCATGAATCACGAAATCCGCGTGCTGCCCTGCGGCCACTACACTACTGGCGAAACGCCCTACAAGTTCATCGATGGCTGGTACATGGGTTGGTTCGTCTATCGCGCATTCAAGGCGCTGCGAGAAGAAAAGGCCGCGGGGATCAAGACTGGATCGGCGCCGCGAAGCGAAGTAGAGGAAGAAGCGCTCACGCGTTAGTGAACAGCGTTCAAATTCATCTGCAGCAGCTTCGCCGGATCGAGATACGCGTTCTGCCATCGCACCGCCCAGTGCAAATGCGGACCGGTCACGCGTCCCGTCGCTCCACTCAGTCCGATAAGTTCGCCTTGCCTCACGCGCTGGCCTTCATGCACATCGATGCGGCTCAAGTGCATCGATATCGTGAACAGCCCCAGGCCGTGGTCGATCACCACGCAGTTCCCCTCGTAGTAAAGCGGCTGCGCCAGCACCACTACGCCGACATTGCTTGCGCGCACAGGCGTGCCCATCGCCGCGCGAAAATCCATCCCCTTGTGAATGCTGTCGAGCTCGCCGTTAAACACGCGTCGCGTTCCAAAGCTGTCGGTGGGCGCTGCATGCACCGGCGCGCGAAAATCACCGGACCATAGCGGCTCAGGCGCGCTCGTCGAAAAAACTTTGTCTTTGAGCGCGATCTCAGCCTTGATTC
This sequence comes from uncultured Acidobacteriaceae bacterium, assembly GCA_963841095.1. Classification (GTDB taxonomy): domain Bacteria; phylum Acidobacteriota; class Terriglobia; order Terriglobales; family Acidobacteriaceae; genus Telmatobacter. The sequence goes on along the minus strand of CAWJBE010000017.1, from coordinate 291,306 downwards.
GCGGCAACTCATCCAGCCCCGGCGCCACAAACTTCGGCGCCACCGTCAGCGTGCTTGTCCGGTAATGCGCGGGATGAATTTCAATACTGCGGCTCAGGTCCGTCAAACCGCCCGCAGGCGTGCGAGCAGAAATGTGCAACGATGACGCCTCGACCTGTGCCTCGACATCAACTCCGGCCAGCGCAAACCACGCCGTCCCGCTGCGCCCGCGAAAGAACTCCAGCTTGCGGCCCAGCCACTCGCCGTCCACTGTCGCACCGGCCGGAGCGTCAACGCGAATCAACTCCGGCGATCCGGCCACAACTAAAGCCGGCGTGATGGCAACTGAGCCTCTGCCAGAATCTGTTTGGGCATGATTCGGCGGCGCCAAAACCGAAACCGTTGCCGCAACGGCAAGCAAAAAAACAATCCGCGGGATGCGCGCGCCGGTCATGAACTCAGCATACCCGGCGCGTCCCGCGGCGCGAAGTGCAAACTAAGACCAGAACCTTACTTGCCGTTGTGCTTCTGGCGATAGATCTGCCGGCTGGTGTGGTTCTGCTCGCGGTTGATCTGCCGATGTTCCTGCCCGCTCAGCTTTCCGCCGTTAGCCGCGCGATCTGCGTGAATCTGCTGGTTCATACCCTGCTCGCGGTTCTCTGTGCGGGCAGCCTCGCCGGCATTCATTGAGCCATTGCGGATTCCGTTCGCGATGCGGTCCTGCTGATTTTCGCGGCGCTGCCCCACTTCACTGTTTCCATAGTGCGCTGTGTTGACGTTGTGCTTGTCCTGGTAGATTGACTTGCTCATATTGTTTTGTTGCCGGTTGATCTGCTGGTGTTCCGCAGAGGTCAGGTGTCCATCATCTGCGGCACGATCATCCTTGATCTCACTATTCACGTTGGCTTCGCGCGATTCCAGATTCTTGGTCTCGCCGGCTGTCAGTTGGCCCGAATCAACGCCGTTCGCGATGCGGTCCTGCTGATTGTCCTTCCGCTGATGAACCGTCGGATCAGGCTGGCTCGGCTGAGTCTGTTGAGCAAAGGCCGGCCCCGAGGCGATCAGGGCGGCCACGGCAAGCATAAGCATTCTGCTCTGCATGTGGTTCCTCCACGGGCCAACTGATTTGTTCGATTCCCGGCCCACGTATCCACAAGACACAAACCGCAAAAACTTGTTGCGCGATTTTCAGATTTTCTGAATCCAAAGTGTGCTCTCACGCGCCACACACAAAACCTCCCGCACAGATTCACCGATCGCTCTGCAACTTTCGTTGCATACCCGTGTTCAAGATGCGCTCGATTGTTTGTTTGCTTTCTTACTTTGAAGAATCGGGCCGCGGATGCGCAGCCTCCCACGCAGCTACGCGATCTTGTACATCGGACAGCTCATCGGCGGTAATATGCTGACCAATCATCTGCCGGTTCGCCGCATATTTCTCCTGGTTCGGCCCTTTAACCGCTGCCGCCAGATCCAGCCAGAAGTAAGCGTCAACATCGCTTTGCGAAACGCCCTGGCCCATCGAATACAGCACGCCAAGGGTCGCCTGCGCGTCCGCGTCTCCCTGGTCGGCTGCCTTGCGGTACCACGCCGCTGCCTGCGTCATATCGCGGGCAAAGCCTATACCGCCGTCGCGATAGAGCGCGGCTAAGTGGACTTCTCCAGCAATATTCTTCTGATCGGCTGCTTTCCGGTACCACGCCACTGCCTGCTTGTAGTCCTCGGCAATCTCCGACTTGTCGTGCGCCATCGCCGCGGCATGCGCGTAATTTTCGCCGACCTGAACCTCGGCCGCGGCGTCGCCGGCATTGGCCTTCGCTATCAGAGCCGCGTCAATACCGGGTGTCTGCGCAGCTGCCGCAGACGATGCGAAGGCAAATACAAGCATCAATACGAGTTGATTTCTCGATATCTTCAAAAAGCGCCTCGATGAGCCGCGAAACTCAATGTCCAAACCAGTTTACGAGATTTGCACGTCTAGTAGACAAAACCTCTCTGCTATCCAAACGGGGAACAGGCTAAAATTTCACTTATGACTGACCGCATGTCGCTCACCCTCGCCCAAGTTGACCCCGATGTGGCCGCTGCCATTGACAACGAAACCCTTCGCCAGCATGAAGGGCTCGAGATGATCGCCAGTGAAAACTTCGTCTCCGAGGCGGTGCTGGAGGCGGCTGGCTCGGTCTTCACCAATAAATATGCCGAAGGTTATCCCGGGCGCCGCTATTATGGTGGTTGCGAGTACGCCGACGTCGTGGAGAACCTGGCCCGCGACCGTGCCCGCCAGCTCTTTGGCGGCGAGCACATCAATGTGCAGCCGCACTCCGGCTCGCAGGCCAACGCCTCGGCAATGGCAGCCGTCCTGCAGCCCGGCGACACCATTCTCGGCCTCGATCTTTCGCATGGCGGCCATCTCACCCACGGCCACCGTCTTAGCTTCAGCGGCAAGTTATATCGCACCACTTTCTATCACGTCCGCCACGACACTGAAACCATCGATTACGACGAGCTCGAGTCGGTTGCCACTCAGGAAAAGCCAAAGGTCATCATCGGCGGCGCCAGCGCGTATCCGCGATTCTGGGACTTTGCCCGCATGCGCCAGATCGCCGACAAGGTGGGCGCACTCTTTATCTTCGACATGGCGCACATCGCCGGCCTGGTGGCGGGCGGCGTGCATGAGTCGCCTGTACCGTACGCGCACATCACCACCACCACGACGCATAAGACACTGCGCGGACCGCGTGCCGGACTGATCATTGTCGGCAAAGACATGAAAATTGGCGAAAAGCCCGACCAGACCCTGAGCAAGGAAATCGATCGCGCCGTATTTCCCGGCCAGCAGGGCGGCCCACTTGTGCACATCGTAGCCGCCAAGGCAGTGGCATTCGCTGAGGCGCTGCGTCCCGAGTTCCGCACTTACTCCGCGCAAATCGTCTCCAACGCCAAGGCGCTTGCTGAGGGCATGCAGTCCGCCGGCTACCGCCTCGTCTCCGGCGGCACTGACAATCACCTGATGCTCGTCGATGTCTTCCAAAAAGGCATCCTTGGCTCCGAGGCCGAACTGGCGTTGGGCAAGGCCGGCATAACCGTCAATAAGAACTCCATTCCATGGGACACGAATCCGCCCCTCAAGCCGTCGGGCATTCGCGTAGGCACACCGGCACTCACCACGCGCGGTATGAAAGAGCCGGAGATGCGCACAATTGCCGCGTGGATCGCCAAGGCTCTCGAACACCGCAATGACGATTCTGTGCTTGCGGGCATTCGCGGCGAAGTAACTGAGCTGGCCAACCAGTTCCCGCTCTACGCGTGGCGCCGCGCCCCGGTCGCAGTAACTGCGTAAAGCTAAATACGGGCCTGCAAAACGACATAAGTTGACTCAGCGGCTTGAAAGCTGCCCATCGCGCCGCAGCATTCGTGTCTGAAATTTTATTCGCCACATTTTGTTTCCCTGTGCAAGAATGCCCAATGGATTCAGTTGTCATTCAGACCCGTTCTAAGAAGCGCTGGATGAATGGGCGTTCCTCCGCACGGGTATCAGGAGGTATCGATGAAATTCATTCGAATCGCGCTCGCAGTCTTGTTGGGTTGCACCGTGCCGGTGTTCGCGCAGCATTCACAAAGTGCGCCACCAAAGTGGCCATCCACCCATCCCTTCGCATGGGCCCGCGCCCGTTCACAACCCTCCGGCAGCGCCGGTACCGAACCGCAACCCAACAACGGCGCCTAACCACAACGCTCCATCCGCATCGAGCCATAACCCAGCACCTGTGCAGAATCACAACCCGGCGCCTGCGCCCAAGCCTAACTATGCTGATAAGCCAGGGCATCCCAACGCTCCCCACGTAGATAACGGCACCAAGTGGGTTGGCCACAATACCGGTCCCAACGATCCAAACTATCATCTCGATAATCCGTGGGCCCACGGCCACTTCACCGGGGGGTTTGGCCCCTCGCACGTATGGCGTATTGCCGGCGGCGATCCCAACAGGTTCTGGTTTAACGGTTGGTTCTGGTCGGTCGCTGCGGCTGACTTAGCCTTCTGCTCTGACTGGCTGTGGGACTCGGATCAAATCGTCATCTACGATGATCCTGATCACGTTGGCTGGTATCTTGCCTACAATGTACGCCTCGGCACTTATGTGCATGTTGAGTATCTCGGCGCGTAGGGTATTTCACAATCAATTTGCGCAGCGATAATGAAAAACAACGCGGCGGAATGGGTTGATTTCGATTCCGCCGCGGTACTTTTGCACACTGCAACCGCAGCTCCGCAGTAACAGCGAATGATTGTCGAGCACGGCAAGAGGATCCAAACATTACTCATGTCGCAGCCGTCAGTTGGTCCAAAAGTGCCGAGAGATTGGCCCGCATCAACAATCTTCACTGCAAATCGAAATATTTCTTTGATGTTACCTGCAGCGCAGAACGCCGTCGAACTGGTGTATTGCTCAAGGAACTGCGTCGATTACAGGTTGATCAAGGCTATCCTATCCGGTCACTTGTCCAGCTAAGTTACGAAAATACTTTGCACAAAACATTACGAATGTGATTGTTTTGAATTATCCTAATCCTATGGCGATTGAAAATATTCTTGCTCAAATCGACTCCGAGATTGCAAGGCTCAAGCAGGCTCGCGATCTGCTGGCCACGATTGGCACCGCAGGCGCTAAAGCCGGACGCAAAGCCTCAAAAGTGGGCGCGAAGACTAAGCCCAGGAAGAAGCGTGTGCTAAGTGCAGAAGCGCGCAAGCGGATTGCCGATGCGCAGCGTAAGCGTTGGGCCGCCCAGCGCGCCAAAGCAAAATCTAAAGCATAGTTAGTGAGTCAACCGGCTGCTCGTCTCGCGCAAACAGCAGCTTCATCGCCTTGCAGAGTTGCATTGCCGCAGCGCAATGCTCGCTCATAACTGAGGCCTGACGAGCACCAACGAGCTATTGCTGGCACTCTGCATTTCTGTGCTTGATTGCACCCAATTACCTTGTCGCACCGCCACCCGGGTGACCTGCGCGCGCCACACAACTTGCTGATAGCCCTGTTCTATGCCGCCCTCGGATTAGGGCCGTACAGGTTATCGCCCGGCGTGCCGTCAAGCAGCAGCAACACGATCAGGATGATGCCGCCAACAAGAGGCACGAGAACGATCAGCAGCCACCAGCCGCTTTTGCTTGTGTCATGAAGCCTTCGCACCCCGCAAGCCAATGATGGAATCAACGAGGCCAACGCAAAGGCCCAATAAAGAAGCATCACAAGACTGACGCCGCCGTGTTCCCCGCCGGAAGAGATGATTCCGAAGAGAAACAGCAGGCAGCCAATCAGAATGTTGATCAGCGTGAATGTCCAGTACTCTGTACGCCGGGCCCGCCCGGTGAATTGGGCATATTTCTTCCACGGTTCCAAATACCAGTTCATCGCTTTCCTCCGGTACTTACCGCCTGTCGAATGGCTCGCCGGGTTGAGGGATGCCGTTCAGCCGCTCCGGGCAGACAGCGTCGGCAATTCGATCCTGACCCTGTGGTTCCCGAAAGCATACGCTTCTCTGCGCGCATTCGCGACGCAATTCGTCGGCAGTAGGAAAATCCCTCGAAGAGATCGCGGAATCTATTTTGCGAGTTCGGTCATGCGCGCCGGCTCGTTCCACACTGTCTGCGCCAGCCCAGTTACTTTAGCCCGGTGAAGTCATCACCAGCATCCGCGGCTCGGTCATCTCGTCAATCGCGGCGCGAATGCCCTCGCGGCCCAGGCCGGAGTCTTTCACGCCGCCATATGGCATCGGATCAAGGCGCCACGTCGGCGTGTCACCCACAATCAGCGCACCCACTTCCAGCTCGCGATAAGCGGTGAGAATGCGCCCGGAGTCGCGCGTGAGCAGGCCGGCCTGCAGCCCGTATTTCGAGTGGTTCACCGCGGCCAACGCCTCCTCAAAATCGTTATACGGCTCAATCGCCACCACCGGTCCGAAGATCTCCTCATCGCGCACTTTCATGCCCGGCGCGGTTCCAGTCAGAATGGTCGGCGTAATCATCGAGCCTTTGCGTTCGCCGCCTGCAATCAGCTTGGCGCCGCCTTGTACTGCCTCTTTCACCCAAGCTTCGACGCGTTCCGCTTCGCTTAGGCGAACCAGCGGCCCGACTTCGGTGGCCTCATTCGACGGATCGCCCATCACGAGCTTTTCCGCAAGCTCCACTACCTTCCACAAAAAGCTTTGGAACACTCCGCGCTCCACAAAGACGCGCTGCACGCTGATGCACGACTGGCCCGCGAAACCGAACGCGGCGTGTACGGTGCGCAACGCCGCTTCGTCCAGGTTCTTCCAGTCGCCGTGCACCACGAGCGCTGCGTTCCCGCCCAGTTCCAGCACCACCCGGCTGCGTCCGGAGTGCGCTTTCAGTTCCCATCCCACCGCCGCCGACCCGGTAAAACTCACCAATTTGATGCGATCTTCTTTTGCCGCCAGCCACGCGGTGTCTGCGTTGGAAAGCGGCATCACCGCCAGCGCCTCCTCCGGCCAGCCGGCCTTCAAAATTAATTCGCCCAGCGCCAGCGCCGTGAACGGCGTCTGTGGAGCAGGTTTCACAATCAGCGGACAACCGGCAGCCATGGCCGGCGCAACCTTGTGCGCCACCAGGTTCAGCGGAAAATTGAAGGGCGTAATCGCCAGAACAGGCCCCACGCCGAAGCGCTGCACCAGCCCCCAACGGCCCTCGTTGCCCTCGGTCAAATCAAGCGGAATACTCTCGCCGCCCAGCCGTGCGGCCTCTTCAGCGGCAGTCTTGAAGGTCAGCACCGCGCGATCCACCTCAGTTCGCGCCAACCGTACCGGCTTGCCTGCCTCGGCCACAATCAGCTGAGCAAAGCGCTCCTTCTGCTCAATCAGCGCGGCGGCTACGTCCTCAAGAATCTCGCGCCGCTTCCAACGCGGAAGTGCGCGCGTGCGCCGAAGGCTGGCCACGGCATGATGCACGGCCTGGCGCGCATCAGCCCGCGTCGCAACGGTCACGCGCCCCACCAGGCCCTGGTCCCAGGGCGACCGCACTTCGAGCGCCTCTCCCTCAATCCATTCCTTGCCGCACAGCAGAAATCCCGTTTGCGACCCCGGCCGCATCTTCATGTTGAAGCTCCTCGCGCAATGAGTCTACGATCTTGATAGTAAAGCGGCTGGGCTGTCGTTGTCCGTCTCCAGGGATTGCTCCTGGCAAGGAACGGAGAGAATCGGGAAGCACTTCCGCGTCCGGCGCCGCGACATGGAATTTTGTCCGCACAAAATTGTTACATCAGCTGATATGGATCGGGTATAGTGTCTGCAACCCAAAAAAGGGAACTGGAATACGCAACTGGATGGACTCGAAAGAGACTCCCCCGGAAAGGAACCGAACATGCCCGACTCAATCAACAATCAAGCCCCTCTGGAGGGCTCATCGCAGCCTCCGCCGCCCCCGGCCGCACAACCCGTTGCCGCTCTCCCACCCAAATCGGGCTCCAGCGCTCTCAAGATCATTTTGATCATTGTGGGGATCTTCGTCGGTTTGGGGATTCTCGCAGCCGGAGTCGTTGGCTACGGAATCTACCGTGTTGCCCATGCCGTCCACTCGGCCGCGGACGGTAAAATCGCAATGAACTTGCCCGGCGGTACCTTCAGCGCGAACACAACGCAATCAGTCGGCGAAAGCGATCTGGGGATTGCCATCTATCCGGGCGCTACGCAGGGCAAGGGTGCACTGCACATGACCATCGCTGGCAAATCGATGGTTACCGCCAACTATCTCACTGCGGACTCGAAGGATCAGGTGATCGCGTTCTATAAGGACAAAGTTGGCCCGAATGCGCAGTCGATGATGACTGACAACGGTGCGGAGTTTAATGTAACGAATGGCACGGATTCCATCGTGCTGACGGTGATGCAGTCGCCGAACATGAACGACGGCAAGACGCAGATCACCATCGTGCACACCTCCGGCGGTTCATCAAAATAAGAATCGAATGGTCTCCTGCGGCGTTTCGACGCTCCAGCGGGAGGCCTTTGCCCACCCACCGCTCACACTCGCAGCACATACCGCGCGCACACGTCCTCGCCGTACCACATGATGTAGTTGGTGCCCCAGGCGTTGTTGAAGAGGCACGAGTGGATGCCCTTGGCTAGGTCGGGTTGGTCGTTCGAGAACCGCAGCGGATCGCGCTCTCCCAGCGCCACCACTGGAGCATCCAGCGTCTCCACGGCGAATCGTTGTCCGCCATCCTGATACTTGAAGCCGCTCAACACTCCGTGCATGTGACGATTCCCTGAAGCCACCACATTGAATGGCGCAATCCATTCGCCCGATTTCTCCAGCGTCCATCCATTCTTGTCATTTGCAATCGGATCGAACGTTAGCCACAACGCTTCGGGCATGCGCGTCGCCGATTTGCCGAACCACGAGAGTTTCAGATGAATCACTGGCTCGGCCTTCGGCAGCTCCAGTTCGACAAAAACATGCCGCGGAAACGCCGCCCGCCCCGATTGAAATGCCTCCTCGTCTTTGAACTCCATTCCAATGAGAATGCGGAGCGCATCGTCGCGCTCTTCCACCGAGACCTCTGCGCTCGCCGGATGCCACTCCTCACGTTCCGCTCCGAATCGCTCGATATTGGGCTTGCCAAAGTCTTTTTGCGCCCAATCCGCCTTGGAGATGACATAACTTGCCCGATAGCGCGTGTAATCTTCCTGCGAAAGCGTCTGATAAGTCAGCAGTGCAATGGGATTCTGCGCGCTCGCCCACTCCCGCCCTGTCGCTTTGTTCTGCAGTCGCGTGATGGCTCCCGTCTTCGCATCGATCGTCAGGGCAAAATTCGCCGTTTCAATCGGCGTCCCGGCCGGATGCGCAGTTGCCTTAGGTGACATGACCGGCCACGTTGGCTCAAGCGCGGCAATCGCCAGCTCCGCTTCTTCCTTGAGCGCCTCCGGCAATGTCGCCACTCCTTCCAGCAGGTCCTGACGCTTCTCAATCCAACTGAACTCCACCACCTTGTAGTTCTTCGTATCCAGCATGCGCGCCAGGTCGCTTGGGATGTAGTTGTTGAAGTCCAGCCACGTCTTCGTATCGGTTCCCCAGGTGTGTTCGGGCTCCAGCAGCATGTGGCGCAGCAGCGCCGCATCGGTCGCATCGCCCACCTGCATCGCACCGCGCCCAATCCACTCGTCGCGCAGTCGCGCCACCTCGCGATAGCGCGCTATCTTTTTGGGATCGCTCGCGCATCCGTAGATCCACGTGTCGCCGATCTCCTGCGTCACCACCGGCAGCTTGTCGTGATAAGGCGCAATCGCATTCGCCATCTCCGACAAATTCGCCGCAGCGATCTCAGCATTCGGAAACCGCGCCGCCAGATCCGCATGAATGCGATCGATCTCGTCCGGCTTGTGCGTGCCGCTGTTGTCGCCGCGCACCTCCGTCACCACCGCCAGATCGGAGCCGGGAACCACTGCAACGCCGCCGTATTCGTGGTGATACATCATCGCGAGGCTCGCGCCCGAGGGATCCTTCCATAGAAAAATTGGCGGCAACTCGGCTGGCGTCGAACCGCCATTCACGCCGATCTCAAGAAACGTAACTCCGTGCTTCGCCAGTGGCGGAATAATGCCCCGCGTGTGCCCCGGCACATCGGTCATCTTCGCACCCGTCGTCACCTTGCCAAATCGCCGGTCGAGCGATTGCGAAAGCGCCAGGCTGCCTTCAATCATTGACTGGCTGATCATCTCAGTCTGCCACGTAAACGGCAGCGCATGCCACGCAATATCACCGCGCTCAATCGCATCTTCCATCGTCTTGCGGTCCGCGGCAGAAGCCTGATCCAGATACTCATACTGCAGCCACGATCCCGTGGTCCACACATAGCGCCGCTTGCCACCGGAGTTTGCGGCGCGCGCAACTTCAATCGCCTCCGGGAAGAACTTTTCAAAGTATCTTTTATGAACCACGTTATATTGCGTATCGACGAAACCCGCGTCAAAGTGGCATTTGAACATCACCAGCACGCGTTTTACGCTTGGATCCGGCTGCACCGTCTGCGCGGCCTGAGCCATCAGTGAGTGCGGCCGTAGCACCATCCCCGTTCCCACCGCAGTCATCGTCTTCACAAAATCACGGCGCTTCATCTTGAAATTCTCTCCTCGTATTGGACCGCACGAAGTTTACCATCCATAGCCAGCCGACTTACGGCAGCTGCGATAAACTCCACCCATGATCAACAATGGCCGCAGCCGCAAACTGCCCTTCGATCCCGCCAAAGCCCTCCGGCATCTGCGCTCCGCCGATTCCAAGCTCGCCACGCTCATCGATCGCGCCGGCCCGTTCTCGCTCCGGCTTGATCCCGCTCCTTCGCCTTTTGAATCCCTGCTCGAATCCATCCTCTATCAGCAATTGCACGGCAAGGCCGCGGCCGCTATTCATCGCCGCTTGCGCGAGTACTTCGGCGGCGATCCCGCGCCGCAGCTTCTTCTCGACACGCCCGACGAGCCGCTCCGTGCGGCCGGCGTCTCCGGCAACAAGATTAAGGCCCTCCGCGATCTTGCCGCGCGCACTCTCGACGGCACTGTGCCTTCGCACGCGGCCATTCGTAAAATGTCCGACGCCGACATCGTTGAGCGGCTCACCGAAGTGCGCGGCATCGGCTCCTGGACCGTCGAAATGCTGCTTATCTTCCGCTTGGGCCGGCCCGAGGTGCTGCCGGTTACCGACTACGGTGTCCGCAAAGGCTTCGCGCTGACCTTCCAGCGCGTGCCCAAATCACGCCCGCTGGAGGCCGGCGATCTGCCCAAGCCGGACGTGATCTTCCGGCGCGCTCTTCGCTGGGCGCCTTACCGTTCCGTTGCAAGCTGGTACCTATGGCGCGCCTGTGATCTCGCCAAGAACGCTCCTCCTGCGGGACGCTCGGCCCGATAGCCGCACCCAGCCTGGCCGTACAATAACCCAAGCGCCCGGTTCCGTTCGGGCGCGGCGCACTTCATCGGATACCTCATGCCCCCTGGTAAGCGTTTTGTTTGCATCCACGGTCATTTTTACCAGCCGCCACGCGAAAATCCCTGGCTGGAGACGGTAGAGACCCAGGACTCCGCCGCTCCTTACCATGACTGGAACGAGCGCATCTGCGCCGAGTGTTATGCACCCAACGGTGCAGCTCGCGTCGTCAACGTGAAAAACCAGATCATGCGCATCGTGAACAACTACGCGCGCATGAGCTTCAATTTCGGTCCCACCCTGCTGAGTTGGCTCAAGGAATACGCGCCACGCACTTACCGCATGATTCTCAACGGCGAGAGCCGCAGCCGCCGGCGCTATCACAGCCACAGCTCCGCCCTGGCGCAGGTTTACAATCACATGATTCTGCCGCTCGCCGGCAGGCGCGACCGTGTCACGCAGATTCGCTGGGGCATAGCTGACTACCAAAGCAGCTTCGGTTCTCTGCCTGAGGGCATGTGGCTCCCCGAGACGGCGGCTGATACCGAATCGCTCGAGTTGCTCGCCGCCAACGGCATCAAATTCACCGTGCTGGCGCCTAACCAGTGCAAACGCATCCGCACGCTCAAGACTGCAGACAAGGCCGGCGAAGCCAACTGGACCGATACACCGGACGCATCGGTGGATACAACACACCCCTATCTGGTTCGCTTTGCCTCCGGCGCCTCCATCGCGGCCTTCTTCTACAACGGACCCGTCTCGCGCGCCATCGCCTTTGAAGGACTGCTGAACTCCGGCGACAACTTCGTCGCGCGCCTCAAAGCCGGCTTCAAAGACGTTGCCCAGCCGCAGTTGGTTCACGTGGCCACCGACGGCGAGACCTACGGCCATCATCACAAGCACGGTGAAATGGCGCTGGCCTATGCGCAGCGCCTCCTCGAGCAGGACAAAAGCGTCACGCTCACCAATTACGCCAGTTTCCTTGAGCAATTTCCGCCCGAGTTCGAGTGTGAGATCGTCGAAAACACATCCTGGAGCTGCGCGCACGGCGTCGAGCGCTGGCGCTCCGATTGCGGCTGCAATGGCGGCAAACCCGGGTGGAACCAGGCTTGGCGCGCACCCCTGCGCCAGGCTCTCGATGAACTCCGCGATGCGCTCGTTCCCCTCACCGAACAGGAGACCAGCAAGCTCTTCAAAGATGTCTGGGCCGCTCGCGACGCTTACATCCAGGTGGTTCTCGACCGCGGCACTGAGTCGGTCGATCGATTCATCACTGCGCACCAGGCGCATGTGCTCAACGAACCGGAACGGGTGCGCGCCCTCGAGCTGATGGAGATGCAGCGCCACGCGCAGCTCATGTACACCAGCTGCGGCTGGTTCTTTGACGACATCTCAGGCATCGAGACCGTGCAGATCATCGCCTACGCCGCCCGCGTACTCCAACTTGCTGAACAGGTCTTCGGGCAGCAGGCCGCGCCGCTCGAGCCCGCGTTTCTCGCGCGTATGGCCGAGGCCCGCTCCAACAATCCTGCCGCGGGAGACGGCGCGCAAATCTATAAAAAATGCGTCGAAACAATGAAGCTCGACCTTGAGCAGGTCGCCGCCCACTACGCCATCAGTTCGGTCTTCTCCTCGTTTGCCGATGAAACTGAGCTCTACTGCTACCACGTCCACCGCATCTCCTATGACATTCACACCTCGGGCCGCGGACGTCTCGCGATGGGCCGGGTGCATGTAGCCAGCGCCATCACCGGCCACGCCCAGAGTTTTTCCTTTGCGGTTCTCCATTTCGGCGATCAGAACATCACTGCCGCAGTCAAAGCCTATGGTGATGCTGATGCATCCGCTTTCGAAGCCTTCTCCGCCGAAGCTGCGGAGCAGGTGCAGCGCGCTGACTTTCCTGATGTCATTCGCCTCCTCGATCATTTCTACGGTCACGCCGACTACTCGCTCACGTCGCTTTTCTCCGACGAGCAGCGCCGCATCGTGCAGCTCATCCTCAACTCCACACTCTGGGATATTGAGAACTCCCTCACTACGATCTATCAGGACCACGCCAGCCTGCTCCACTATCTTTCGCAGGCGGGACTGCCCAAGCCACCCGCTCTCACGCTCGCCGCGGGCTTCGCCATCAACGCCGGCCTGCGTCGCGTCCTCGAAGGCGACCCCATCGATCAGGCGCAGTTGCGCTCTTATCTCACGCTCGCCAAGGCAGACCAGGTCCCGCTCGACACTCCGACGCTCTCCTACATTGCCGACCAGCGTATGAAGCGCACCATGGTCGAACTGCAAATGTCCTCCGGCTCGCTTGAGATGCTTGACCGCGCCCTGCTGCTGGCCCGCACCATCACGGAGCTGCCCTTCGAACAGAATCTCTGGCAGGCGCAGAACATCTGGTACGAGATCCTGCGCACTTCAAGCTACGCGCTTACAGCGTTGCAAGCTGAAGACCGTCCTCGCTGGGAGAAAGACTTTCGCGAACTGGGCGCGTGCCTCACGTTCGACACTGAGGCCATCCGCGTTGACGAAGAATCTGAGTCAGCTCTCGGCGACTGATTTCGCCTAAAGCTGTTTCTCCCATCGCCGCAGAGTAACCCGCTAAGTTGCTTTGCTCAGCTTTCCGTCCTTCAGGGCGAACCGTTCCCCCCGCCACACGATGGTGTCTCCGGCGAAACCGGCCACCCACAACCCCATCGCCACGGCATCGCGCATCGGCAGCAACCACAAATTCGCCAGCACCTGGTGATCCGCCAGCACTCCTGCGCCCACCATCATCGCTTGTGCCAGCCGCAGAAAAAAGCTCAAACCCAGCAGCCACAGGCTCAATGGGCTCAGCCCGCTTGCCAGCACATTCAGTGCCGCCCAGCTCAGCCCATGTGTGAAAATCAAGCCTGCGTAGCCCGCCGGGCGCACGTCGCGCACCGTTCGCAGCCAGCGCAACTGGTGGTCGCAAAAGCCGCGCCATCCATAGGCAGGCACGCCGGTCTCCACCACTTCTGCGCTAGCCTCCACGCGATAGCCGGCCCGCGCTACGCGCGCTCCCAGCTCGTAGTCATCGGCCAGATGATTTACCAGCGGCAGCAACCCGCCCGACCGTTCCAGCGCCTCGCGGCTTACCGCGAGCGTTGAGCCAAGACCATAATGCAAGCCGCCTTCAATCCACTTTGACAGCAACACGCCCGGCATGAACTCCGTCGCAATTCCCAAAGCCTCCAGCCGCGAGGGCAGCGTTTCATGGGCTCTCCCGCGGTAGAGCGCCGTCACTAATCCCACCGGCGCCTGCAGGCTCGCCGCACTCTGTACCCCCGCCCCAAAGCACCCCATCACGCGCTCGAGATATCGCGGCGAAACGGTAATATCGGAATCGTTGATCAGCAGAAAATTGTGCAGCGCGTGTGGTGCCAGTTGCGCCAGCGTACTCACCTTGCCGTTCGCGCCCAGCCGCTCCGGGCACTCCACCAGCCGGATCGCCCGCTCAGGAAACTCGGCCTGCAACTGTCGCACGGCTGCCGTCGCCGGATCGGCAATGGACGCCACACCAAAAAGCAGTTCGCACTCGCCGGCGTAACTCTGCAGGCAATGGCTGCGAAAGGCGTCCATCATGCCGGGGTCGAGTCCCTTGAGCGATTTCAAGATGCTGACGCCGGGCGTGTACTCTACCCGCCGTGCGCGCCGCTCGAGCAGAAAGATTCGCGCCGCCACCAGCGCCGCCAGAAAATATCCCATCCCGGCCACGGCAAGCGCCGTCGTCGCGATCTCCACGGCCTGCGCCAGTGCGTGCGGCATCACAAAAGCAGTGTAGATGAAAACAAGTCAGCCCTACTCGTAGCGTAAAGCTTCAATCGGATCCAGATTCGCCGCCTTCCACGCCGGATAGATTCCGAATACCAGTCCGATCAGGCACGAAGAGCCAAAACCGATCAGCACCCACGTCGTTGAGAGCGTTGCCGGCAAACCAATCGGCAGAAAATACACAATCCAGGTAATCACCGCGCCCAGCAAAATTCCCATGACGCCGCCAATCGCACACAGCGTCACTGCTTCCGTCGTGAACTGCGTAAGGATGGTTCGCCTCGTCGCTCCTATCGCCTTGCGCACCCCGATCTCGCGCGTTCGCTCGGTTACGCTCACCAGCATGATGTTCATTACGCCCACGCCGCCCACCATCAGGCCCACACTGGAGACGGCGATCATGAACAGGACAAGACCGCCGGTCAGTTGCCCCCATAGCCTGGTCAGCGAATCGGGTCCGAAAATCTCAAAATCGTCGTCCTTATCCACGCGCACTTTGCGGCGAATGCGAAGAAGCTCGCGAATCTCTTCCTCCACCAGGTCCTTGTTCTTCGGGCTGTCGTACTTCACAATCAGCGTCAGGTCCTTGATCTCGGGATGCAGGGTGTGGAAAGTATTGAACGGGAACAGGATGATGTTGTCGCGCGGATTCTTGCCGCTGCCGAACGGCTGCTTGCGTTTATCCAGCACGCCAATCACTGTGTAAAGTCCCGACTCGATCGCAATTTCTTTGCCTATCGCCGGCTCGTCGCCGAAAAGTTCCTGCCATGTATCGTGGCCCAGAACAACAACATGCGCGGCGCGCATATCTTCGCCATCGGTGAACATGCGCCCCTGAATGATTGTCAGGTCGGTCACGTCCATCACCTCTGGCAAATCGCCCGCCAGGATCGTTCCAGCAACCTTCTTGCCCTCGTATCTTGCGCTCACATCGCCTACTTGGAAGCTCTTGATGTAGGCGCCCTCGGCATCGGTCGTCGTTACGTGCGGCAAATTGCGTAGCGCCTTGGCGTCTTCAACGGTCAGCATCTTGCGGGCCAGCATCTCCGCCGTTGGCCGCACCCCAATAATCGGTAGGCGGCCGATCCAAAAAACATTCGATCCCAGAGAGTCGATGAAACCCGATACGCGATTATTGATCCCGTTCACAACCGACGAAATGGCAATCACCGTCGAGACGCCGATCACGATCCCCAGAACTGTCAACCCCGAGCGCAGCTTGTTTGTGCGCAGGGTATCCATCGCCATCTTCACGGATTCCCGGGTTTGTCCGCTTCGCGCCATTAAATGCTCACCCGTCCGCTTCCCGCTGTTTGCTGCCTTCTGTTCGCTGCGCTCACATCTCGGCCCTCAGCGCCACCACCGGATCAAGCTTTGCTGCCTTGCTCGCGGGATAAACCCCGAAGAAGATACCCACCGCGCCGGCCAGGAACAGCCCCAGAAAAATGGACCACAACGGTGCGCTCGTCGGGAACCCAACAAAGATTGTGATCAGCTTGCCCACCAGGATTCCGCACAGCACGCCGATGGCTCCGCCAGTTACTGACATGGTTGCGCTCTCTATCAGGAATTGCAGCAGCACATCGCGCTGTTTGGCGCCAAGCGCTTTGCGCACCCCAATCTCGCGCGTCCGTTCGGTCACACTCACCAGCATGATGTTCATGATCACTACGCCGCCCACTACCAACGCAATCGAAGCCAGACCTAGCACCACGCTGGCGAACAGCGAGCTAATCTGCTTCCAGAGGTCAAGGAAGGTGTCGTTCGTATTAATCTCGAAATCATCCGGCGCTCCTGGCCCGTCGTGCCGTCGCGTGCGCATCAACACGCGTACCTGGTCCTCGGCCCGTTCCATCGCTTGCGCGCCGCCGGCCACCCGCGCGTAGATGCCGATCGAGTCGTTGTACCCGTAGGTCTGCTGATACGTGGTAATCGGTACGGCCACCCAGTTGTCCTGCGACTGGCCCAGCGTCTTCCCCTGCCGCTCGCCCACCCCCACAATCGTGTAGGGAATGCCGTCCACGCGAATCTCTTTGCCGATCGGATCGCCCTCACCCAGCAGGTTGTCCACAACGTCATATCCCACAATCGCGTCGTGCGTGCCATGGTCCTCGTCGGCCGGCGTAAACCCGCGCCCAACGGCAATATCGATGTTCGTCAGCGCCAGCATCGTCCACGTGTACCCACGCACGTCGGTGTTGTTGCTGGAGTGCCCGTTGGCCACCACATTGGTCGACTTATCCAGCGAGGCGCCCACATCGCTGCACAGTGTGCAGGCGTCGCGCACCGCGCGATAGTCCTCGATGCGAACGATCCTGCGCTTCTGGAATCGGAAGTACTCCTGGGCGCTGAATATCACGCTCGGCATCCGCTGTACCTGAAACACATCGGCGCCATACCCTGACAGCTTGGTGCCCACATAGCGATTGGCGCCGTTGACCAGCGTGATCACCATGATCACCGAAGCCACGCCCATCACCACGCCAATCAGCGTCAGAATGGTGCGCAGTTTATTCGCCCAAAGCGACTGCAGGGCGAGTTTGAAGGCTTCTCGGAGTGGCATGATCCTGCTTCTATGATACGCAGGCTTCCTCAGCGCGGTTCCGGTTCCCTTTTTCCCTTAACCGCTGCGTCACGGGGCCCCAAGTCCCTACGCGGGTCTGTGGACAGCGATCTGTGTGCTGTTTCTATTGGTGCGAGATAAGTTTCTTGAGCGGCCGATGGTGATGGCGGACGACATAATGGCCAATGAGCCATCCTGTGGCGGCACCGACGAGCACATCGGAGGGGAAGTGCTGCCGGCCCAGGACGCGCGTGAGGCTCACGGCGGTGGCTCCGGTATAAGCAGTGGCTTGTATCCACGGGGAGGGATATTCGCCAGCGATGGCTGAGGCCGCGGACCAGGCCAACGTGCTATGGGCTGAAGGGAATGACCCGTCAGCACCAGCGCCGGATTGGAAAAAGCGGCCGCGGGAATTGTCGACGGTTGGGCGCTCGCGCCAGAAGACGAGCTTTAAACCCTGCTCGACAACCAAGCCATCGACCAAAGCCTCGCCGCCAAGGATGCCGGCCTCGCGCGCATGCTCATCCTGTTTAAGATGGCCTGCCGCAAAGAGTGCAACCGGTGCAGCAACGAAACCATAGATGAGGCCGTCGGACACGTTGACATTGTTGTTGTTGAACGAAGGATTCTTCGAGACGACCTGGCTCTGGACGCGGTGGTCAGTAGCGATGGCGGCACCGGTAGCCGCGGCAAGAGGCAGGAGCCATTCAAGATCGTGGGTGCGCAAGCGGGCGGGGCTGGTCCAGATGGCTCCCTGATCATGAAAGAAGATGTTGAGGGAATTGCGGACAGTCACGTCGCTGGCATCAGAGGCTGGCACTGGCGGTGCGCTGCGGGGGATGGGAGCGTCAGGAAGCGCGACACTCGCTAAAGCGATTCCGGGCGCAGGACCCTGGGCTCCTGCAGCAACCTGGCTAAGGCTGAAGCTGAGCGCCACACAAGAAATTGCGCGCATGGTGAATCGGAGATGGCGACGGGAAACGGTCGGATGTTGCTGCATGGCTTTCTTGCGGAGAATCGTAGGCATTCAGTAATTTCTATCGGACTATTTCGGACTGGTGAATGTCAACAAAATTGGCCTTGTTGAATATGAAGATGACGGCAATGTCATTTGAGTGGGGTTGCCGCGGATTGCAGTTCGCCATCATAATGGCGGCACGATGCGAATTTCTTTCTATGAAGAGGGCGGACAAGGTGGAAGTGATAAAGACCCATGGAAAATGTTCCGTCCGAAGACGTCAGATCTGTCGCGGGGGGTCCTTGAGGTAGATGTCAACGTAGTCGAGGTAGTTCTGCGCGTACTCGAGGATGAGGGCTCGGTCTTTGTCAGAGAGTTCGCGACGAAGTTTGGCGGGAACGCCAGCCCAGAGGGTGCGCGGAGGAACGATGGTGTGCTCAGGAACGACGGAGCCCGCGGCGATGATGCACCCTTCTCCGATATGGCTGTTATTCAGGACCCGGGCTCCCATGCCGATTACGCACATATCCTCAACCACGCAACCGTGAACGGTGGCGTTGTGGCCGATGGTGACCCAGTCGCCGACGACGACGGGATAGAGGTTGCGCTGGCCGTGGAGGACGGAACAGTCCTGGACGTTGGAGCAGGAGCCAAGTTTGATGGAGTTGACGTCTCCGCGCAAAACAGCGTTCATCCAAACCGAGGAGCGTTCTCCAAGGACGACATCACCGAGGATCTGAGCGGAAGGGTCAATGTAGCAAGTGGCGGGGATCTGGGGCGAATGGCCCTGGTAGCTTCGGATCATAGAAACCCCTTCGACGGTCACTTTTCCGAGTCTACAAGTTTGCCGATGGCCTCCGATGGGTGAGCATGCACCCCAAGCGGTGCAAAAGCGAGGTTCAACCGACAAAGACAATGGTTTTGGCAAGAACCCAAGTCATTTTGAAAGTTGGCTGTGGACACAGAGTGAGGGTATGATAAGTTAAGCCGATCAGGCAGGTTGGGGGGTGTGAGCCAGTTGGCAGAGGTTCGCGTACAAGAAGGCGAGCCGCTGGAAAACGCACTGCGCCGGTTCAAGCGGAAGGTACAGCAGGAGGACATCATCAAGGAAGTGAAGCGTCACTCCTACTATCTGAAGCCCGGCGAAAAGCGCCGCGTCAAGGCAGCTTTGGCGCGCAAGCGGAATCGCAAGAAGGCTCGTAAGGAGCAGGATTAATCTGTTAACCCGCCGCGGTAATCACCGTTCGGGCGGCTCACGTTGCAAGACAACGGATGCCGCCAGATACCCAAAAAGAGGATCGGAACGGTAAAGCGCGGCGGAACCACTCACTGTAGCGTTTCTCCAGTTTCTGTCGAACGAATTCGTAGCAGCCATTTGGCATGTGCCCACCGAGAAAGCCATTCGGCACGATGCTGCACACGTACAGACACTTGAGAGTCGTGTAAGATCGCCGAGCACGCGCCAGGCGTGCGAGGTGTGAGGTTGCCCGAAAGTCCGGGCAAAAAGTTCGAATACCGCCAATTTTAAGTGCGGTCCGGGCCCTTGTTGTGTAAGCAAGAACGAGAACAGGGAACCGGGACCGGCAAGTTCAGCACGAACCGTGGCCGATTTCGGTGCGAGTCCCCTGTGAGGGAAGCCGGCCATGGAGTTCACCGATCGAGTTCTCAAGTGTGTTGACTGCGGAGCCGAGTTTGTTTTTACAGCGGGCGAGCAAGTCTTCTTCAACGACAAACAGTTCAAGAACGATCCCAAGCACTGCAAGCAGTGCAAGGCGAAACGGGCTCGGGGAAGCCAAAGAGTACGCCCCGAAACACGGACGACTTGCTCGGAGTGCGGTACGGAGACGACTGTTCCGTTCAAGCCGACGCAGGGCAGGCCCGTGCTTTGCAGATCGTGTTTCCAAAAGGTGGGAAAGCCGCCGGAACCTACCGTAGCGCAGGACTAAAGAGCAGGTCACCCCGGAACTTGGAGGGGAAGCCCGCGTTGCGCACGAGTGTTGCCAGCTGCGCCCAGTGACGTTGGCTGTGAAACAGCGCATGCGCTGCAACCTTGCGGCGAGAGGCAGTTCGTTGTTCCGGCGGCACCCAATCGAAATTGAGGATGTAGGGATCGCTCCAAGTATTTTCAGGGGCGGCAAGCAGATTGCGGAAGATTTCGGCCGCCTGAAGGTGGAGGGCGAAGAGCACATCGAGTGGGCCAGCAGGAACCTTCTCGCGGGGAGTTTCCGGAACTCCGGCGAGGCGCTGGGCCCAGCGGAGTTCTGCGCCCCAGATGTGCCGGATGAACTCCTGTACTGTGGCGGCACCGCCGATGCCGCACGGAAGATCGAGCAGAGCTGGGTTGGCATCGAGGTGGGATTTCCAATAGGAGGCTGCCTGGTCATCCCAGTCCAGCAATTCTTCCAGCGTGATTCCAATGCTCATGAGGCTCCCTTCAAGGCGCGGTGGCCGATGTCGCGCCGGTAATACATCCCTTCAAATGCTATCTCTGCCAACGCCTGATAGACGCGGGCAAGGGCCTCCTGGAGAGAATCGGCTGCAGCCGTAACGCCGAGCACGCGACCGCCCGCTGTGAGCAGTTGCCCACCCACCTGGGCGGTGCCCGCGTGGAAGACCTGTACACCCGGGACCTGGGCCGCGGCACCGAGACCGGTGATGGGCAAACCGGTTTCGTAGCTGCCCGGATAACCTCCGGAGCTGGCCACGACACAGGCGGAGGCGCCGGGAGCCCAGCGCAGCGTAGTGTTTGCGAGCTGGCCGTCGATGCAGGACTCGAAAGCGTCGACAAGATCGCTTTCTAGGCGCACGAGGATGGCCTGGGTTTCAGGATCGCCAAATCGGGTGTTGAATTCGAGCACCTGAGGACCGCGCGCAGTCATCATGAGGCCGCAATAGAGCACACCAGTGAAAGGTGTATCCTCTTCCGCCATTCCCTGCACCGTGGGTTCCGCGATGTGGTGCAGAATCCACTCCGACATGGCGGGGTCGAGAAGCGTGTCTGTGGAGTAGACACCCATGCCTCCGGTATTTGGGCCGGTGTCGCCCTCGCCGATGCGCTTGTGGTCCTGTGACGGCACGAGCGGCGCGACGTGATTGCCGTCGCTAAGACAGAGGAAGCTGATCTCATCGCCTTCGAGGAACTCCTCAATAATGACCTGGCGCTCGGCATCGCCCAGCAACGCACCGGAAAACAAGCCCTGGGCGGCCTCGACGGCGGTGTGGCGCGAGTCGCACATGATGACGCCTTTGCCCGCGGCGAGGCCGTCAGCCTTTACGACGATGGGTGGATGGAACATCTCGACGGCCTTCTCGACTTCAGCCCCGGTGACGCAGACGGCGTAGTTGGCCGTGGGGATGTTGTGCCGCTGCAGAAAGCGCTTGGCAAAGCCTTTGCTTGATTCGAGCATGGCGGCGGCGCGCGTGGGGCCGAAGACGCGGAGGCCGCGCTGCTGGAGCGCGTCGACGATGCCAAGTGAGAGCGGAAGCTCGGGGCCTACGATGGTGAGGGCGGGCTGCTCGGCTTCTGCGAGGCGGATCATGGCGTTGACGTCCTTGAGACTGACTGGAACGCAGCGCGCGATTTGCGCCATGCCGCCATTGCCGGGAGCGCAGACGATCTGTGTGACGCGCGGGCTGCGGGCAACGGCCCAGGCCAGCGCGTGCTCGCGCCCACCGGAACCAAGGATCAAGACCTTCATGACGCCAACTTTCACCCGGGCTTGATTGAGCCCGAAAGGTTATGGTCGGCAACAAGGGCAGGTGAAGTCAAACGGGGGCAGCGATCTAATTTCAATAGCTTTCGTTCCCCTATACTGAGGCGGGATGCGCGGGAAGTTCCTTGCGCATCGGAGCTTGCGGGGGGCACGTTGGTGGAGACGCGTATAAAGCCATATGCCGAGCAGCAAGCCGAGAGGGAACGGCGCGAGGAGCAGCGTCGGCTCTACAGGCGCAACCAGGTGTTCGGGTTGCTGATTATAGCTGCGGCAATTGTGGCTTGGTGGCTGGTGCATACGAATCCGAATTGGATTTTTCCGCCTGGGTGGTGGCGGCCGTGACAATTGCATTGAGCGGAGCTTCAGATGAGAGCCGTGACCATACGCACGATCCGCTGGTAGTGATTTTGCTGGGGCCGACGGGGAGCGGGAAGACGGCGCTTTCGCTGGCGCTGGCCGGGCGGTTCAACGGCGAGATCGTAAGCTGCGACTCGGTGGCTGTGTATCGCGGGATGGAACTGGGCACGGCGAAGCCTATGCGTGAAGAGCGGGCGCGGGTTCCGCATCATTTGATCGACGTGGCCGAGCCGGATGAAGCTTTTACCGCGGGCGAATACAGCAGGCGGGCGCGAGCGGCATTGCGCGAGATTGCCGGACGAGGACGGTTGCCGATTGTGACCGGCGGAACGGGGCTTTATCTGCGCACCTTGACGGAAGGGCTGTTTGCCGGGCCATCGCGGCAGGAGGATCTGCGGGCGAGACTGCGATGGAGCGCGGAGCGACATGGGAGCGGATGGCTGTATCGCGTGCTGCAGAGACTGGATGCGGCGACTGCCGAGCGGATCCACGCGAACGACACGGCTAAGCTGATTCGCGCGATTGAGGTGTGCGTGGCGGCGCGCAGGCCGATGTCGGAGTTTTTTCTTGGTAAAGACCTGGGGCGCGATCCGCTGGTGGGGTTTCGGCTGCTGCGGATCGGACTGAATCCGCCGCGGGCGAAGTTGTATGAGCGGCTGAATGCGCGCTGCGCGGCAATGTTTGCCGCGGGGCTGGCGGAAGAGACGCGGGGGTTGTTGGAGCGTTACGGGCGGGTGAAGGCGCTGGATTCGCTCGGCTATCGCCAGGGACTGGCCGTCCTGGCGGGGACGTTGAGTGTAGAGGGTGCATTAGCTGCGGCGCAGCAGGGGCATCGGAATTTTGCGAAGCGGCAGATGACGTGGTTCCGGCGGGAGCCGGAGGTGCGGTGGATTGAAGGATTTGGGGATGAACCGGAGACGGTGAGGGTGGCGATCGCGCTTGTGAAAGATGCTGCCAATTTAAACTAGGCTTTGGTGCAATCCCACCCTAAACGCAGACAGCGCGTTTAGAATGGGCACCCCCGATCATGCAGAGTGAGCGGCGCAAAGCGCCGAGACGGAGTTTGCGGTGGCAGAGACAAATATTGAGACGATTTATGACGTGGCGGTGATTGGCGGTGGACCTGCTGGATATACGGCGGCGATTCGCGGTGCGGAGTATGGGCTAAAAGTCGCTCTCGTTGACGCGAGCCCGAAGCTTGGCGGGACCTGCCTGCACGTGGGCTGCATTCCAACCAAAGCGTTGCTGTTTAATGCCGAGTTGTGGGACTACCTGAAGGAAGCCGACGAGTTCGGCATCAAGGGGGTTGAGACGCGCACACTCGATTGGGTCGCTGTGATGACGCGCAAGACCGCGATTATCACGAAGCACGTGAAGGGTCTCGAGTTTCTGATGAAGAAGCACAAGATCGCAGTGATTTCGGGGTTCGGGAGGCTGACGGGCGGCACGAAAGATGGTGTGCACACGGTGGAGGTGGAGGCCAACGGCGTGAAGAGCGCCGTGATGGCCAAGAATGTGATGCTGGCGACGGGATCGGAGGCAAAGCTGCTGCCGGGATTGAAGGCGGACGCGACGATTCTGACGAATATTGAAATTCTGAATCTAAGCGCGCCGCCGAAGTCGCTGGTGGTGATTGGTGCGGGCGCGGTGGGCGTGGAGTTTGCGTCGATCTTCAGGAGCTTTGGAACCGAGGTGACGATTTTGGAGTTTTTGCCGCGCATGGTTCCGGTGGAGGATGAAGAGATTTCAAAGGAGTTGGCGCGGCTGTTTAGAAAACGCGGCATTGAGACGAACACGGGCGCAAAGGTGGAGGAGGTAGAGAAAACGGCGGACGGCGCGCGTGTGAGCTACACGGATTCAAACGGCAAGGCGCAGGTGAAGGAAGCGGAGAAGGTGCTGGTGGCTGTGGGCCGCGGGCCGCTGACAAACGGGATCGGCGTGGAGAGGACGAAGATTGAGCTGGAGCGCGGGTTTGTGAAGGTGAATGAGACGCAGGAGACAGCAGAGCCGGGTGTGTTTGCGATTGGCGACATTGTGGCCGGACTGCCACAACTTGCGCACGTGGGCGCGATGAGCGGCATGGTGGCGATGGCAAAGATCGCGGGCCGGAAGTACAGGCCGGTGCGACGGGATCGGATTCCGAGTTGCACCTACACCGATCCGCAGATCGGCAGCGCGGGACTGACCGAGGCGCAGGCAAAAGAAAAGGGATACGAAGTGAAGGTGGGCAAGTTTCCGTTTGCCGGAAATTCAAAAGCAACGATCGTGGGGAGCCACGACGGCTTTGTGAAGATTGTCGCCGATGCGAAGTATGGCGAGATTCTGGGCGTGCACATAATCGGACCGCAGGCGACGGAACTGATTGCGGAAGCCGTTGCGGTGATGGAACTGGAAGGCACGGTGGACGAGCTGATGTTCACCATTCATGCGCATCCGACGCTGAGCGAAGCGATGTTGGACGGGTATGGCGCCGTGGAGGGGATGGCGATTAACGCGTAGGCAACAAGTTGGCGCAACGATGATTCCCCCTGCATAAGGAATGAACCTCGCAAGTGGTTCAGCAAGCACGACGAAGAATGACTTCAGGTCCACTTAGTGGAGGTCAATGTCGGCGTTGAGCGGGGTGTGTTCGCTGGAGTCGCCGACACGAATGACAAACTTGCCGGGATCGATGATCCATTTGTGCGCGGACTCATCCCAAAAGCTGAAGGCGCGCGCATCGAGGCTTAGAGTGACGTGTTTGGTTTCGCCGGGAGCGAGGCGTACCTTCTGGAAGCCTTTCAATTCGCGCTCGGGGCGGTCAACTTGTGCAGATGGATCGGAGACATAGAGCTCGGCAACTTCCGCTCCGGCTACGCCGCCGGTATTGGTGACATCGAAGCTGACGGGCACGGTAGAACCGGAGGCGGCAGAGGCGGGAACGGCGAGTTTGGAGAACTTGAAGGTGGTGTAGCTGAGCCCGAAGCCGAAGGGGAATAGGGGTTTTTTGCCGGTAGTGGTCCAGTAGCGGTAGCCGACCATAAGCTTGTCGCCGTAAGTGACGTGCTCGATGGTGTAGTCCTTTGGCTTGCCGTCGGGGCCGATGGTGTGGAGCGTGGTGTTGTTGGCGGGGTCGCCGAAGTACCACTTCGCCGAAGGATCCGAATCCCAACTGCTGTCGAAGGTGACGGGCAGCCTGCCTTCAGGGTCGTGCCGGCCAAAGAGAATTTGCGCGATGGCCGTGCCGCCTTCCTGACCGGGATACCAGACGTGAAGAAGGACCGGCACCTTGTCGAGCCAGCGGCTGGTGTCAACAGCGCCGCCGGCAGTGAGGAGAACTATGGTGTGCGGATTGGCCGCGACAGCTTCCTCAATGAGCGCGTCCTGGCCAGGCGGGAGGGTGAAGGTGCGGTCGTGGCCCTCGCCCTCAGTGTGCGCGTCAAAGCCGACGGCGACGACGACAACGTCGGCCTGCTCGACGGCTTTCTTTTCATCGGGGTCCTCAGGCATGCCGGGACTGTAAAAGACATGCGCACTGGGACCGAGGAGGTTAGCAATGCCGGTGAGGATGCTGACCGGCTCGAAGGCATGAGCTTCAGACGAGCCTCCGCCGCCGGGAACCGCAGGCCAGGCGTCGGGGCCGATGAGGGCGATGTTCGTGGTTTTCGCTGCGTCGAGCGGGAGAAGATGGCCGTCATTTTTGAGAAGGGTGATGCTTTCAAGAGCTTCGTCGAGCGCAAGAGCGCGATCGGCAACCGAGTAGGTGGAGTCAGCGGGATCGAATTGCGGGCGAGTGGTAAAGCCGTAGCGCAGCTCGGTGCGAAGGAGACGCAGGACGTGATCGTCGATGGTGGCTTCTTTGACTTCGCCGCTTTGCACGGCGGGAAGGAGGGTTTTGGCGTTCATGAATTTAGGACTGGGCATTTCGAGGTCGAGGCCGTTGTTGCTGGCTGCGACGCCGTCATACGTAGCGGACCAGTCGGACATGAGTACGCCCTTGAAGCCCCATTCGCCTTTGAGCACCTTGACGTTGAGGAAGTCGTTTTGCGTTGAGTGGACGCCGTTGACGAGGTTGTAGGAGTCCATTACGGCATCGACGTGAGCCTTGGTGACTGCGGCCTCGAACGAGGGCAGATAGATTTCGCGCATGGTGCGCTCGTCAACGTCAACGCTGATGTTGTGGCGATTGTACTCAGAGTTATTGAGGGCGAAGTGCTTGACAGTGGCGACGACGCCCTGCGATTGCACGCCCTCAATGAAAGGCACGACAAGGGCGGAGTTGAGGAAGGGATCCTCAGAGAGGTACTCGAAGTTGCGGCCATTGAGGGGCGAGCGCGCGATGTTGACGCCGGGCCCGAGGAGAAAGTTGACGCTGCGGGCGCGTGCGTCGCGCCCGAGACCCTCGCCGAGTTTGCGAGCGAGATCGGTGTCCCATGAAGCAGCAAGCGCGACGCCGGCGGCGTAGGCGGTAGTGGGACCCCAGGTGCGGACGCCGACCGAGGCGTCGGACATTTTGAAGCCGGGCAGGCCGATGGCGGGCATGGGATTGGTAAACATTTTGTTGGTGCCGCCGAGCAGGTCGATTTTCTGCTCGAGCGTGAGCTTGCCGAGCAGGTCGTGAGCCTGGGCCTCGATGGCGGGTGAGTCGGGCACGGGAGCCTGGGCCGAGGCGGCAGCCGCGAGCAGAATGCAGGTGGAAACGAGGGCAAGAAATGAAGAAAGAGGGCGATCAAATCGAATTTTCATATCGCGCCCACGGTAGCGCATTTGGCCGCCGGCTGTACAGTCTTCGATGTGTTAAAGGAGGCGCTGGCTGGGACGGATGGAGCAGCGAGTTGGAGGGGGTTTTGGGGGCCAAATTGGCGGCGAGGCAAAGGGGAAATCCCACAGCAACGGCGGTGGAAGTTCTCCAGCGAAATCAAGGCTTTACCAATGTGACCTTAGTCACAGGCGGGGGTGAATGGGGTCACTGCTCTCTTGATGTGCGCGAGCGCAGACTCAAAGTCCAATAGGCGGAATCGCGACGGCAGGAGGTCGGAAAACAACCATGAGCTTTGAAAACGGTTTGAAAACGATTGTGGTCGCGACGGACCTTGAGGGGCAGGCAGAGGCGGCTCTGGAGTATGCCCGGAAGCTGGCGGCGAACTACGGAGCACGGATTGTGCTGGCGCACGGGCTGGATCCGATGGAGTATGCGGCGGTGGATGCGCTGCCCGGCAATGTTCGCAACCACCTGACGGAAGCGGCGCGCAAGGTTCTGGACAAGCTGGCAGCCGACTTGCTCCGCGAAGGGATACGCAGCCACTCCGAGGTGCGGCAAGGAACTGTGGCGGAGATGCTGGTGGACGTGTCGCGGCAGTACGAGGCCGGGCTGATTGTGATTGGGACGAAGGGCATGGAGGGTGCGGGACCGGTGGTGGTTGGCGCCATCGCGGAACAACTGGTGAGGCTTGCGCCATGCCCGGTACTGGCGGTGGCAGCGGACTGGAATGCGGGCAAGAATCGACCCACGCCGGGCGGACCCGTGCTGCTGGCCATGGAAAGGAATAACGCCGCCGGGTCTGCTGCGGCGACTGCGTATTCACTTGCGGAGACCTTTAAACGGCCGCTGCTGGTGCTGCATGTTCGCACAGCGGCTGAGACTGCGGCTGGGGCGAATCCCTGCGGCACCGGGCTGGATGACTTTGGCCTCTACACCCAAGGCAATGCTCAGGTGCGATGCCTTGTAAAGGATGGAAACCCTGCCGACGCCATTTCGGAGGCGATTGAGGAAAACCACCCGTGCATTCTGGTTGCGGGGGTGAAGCGCGCCAGCGGGACGCCGGGGCCGCATGGCACAGCGTTTGCACTGCTTTCTGCCTCGCGCGTGCCGGTGCTTTGCGTTCCGCCGGAAGCGGGGAACGCTGAAGAGGGGCGAGAGGCTGCGGTTCCTGTGGCCGCCGCGTAACGGAGAACCAAGCGCCTCGATCGAGGACCAAGTCGCTTGATAAGGGAGAATGGGCGGGAAAGGAGAAACCGCACCGTTTGTCTGATCGAAATCAACTGAAAATCGGGGCAGGTTGAAGTTGACACACGGGCCGAGCAGTCAACGCAGCAGACGCACGTTTGTGAAACGCGCAGGCCTGGTGAAGCCGACGGTGAATGACGAAACGGGCGCGGAGCAAGAGATAAAGCGACGAAGATGGCAGACTTGAGCGAACAACCTGACAGGCGATTTGGGCAATGGGCCGCCGTAGCGGCACATCCGCTAGCCGAGCTGTTGGAGTGCCCGCAAGAGGCCGGAAATTTGCTCGCTGAAGCGTCGCGGACCATCGATTTCGATTCCGGACAGGTGGTTTTTCGCCAGCATTCGAGCTGCAAGGGGCTGTACGTGGTGGTTTCAGGCGATTTTGCGCGCAAAGCGGAGCGGTTTGAAATGCGTGTGACCCTGGGATCGGCGCGGCCTGGAGACCTGGTGGAGTTGTCTGCCGCGCTGGGGGATGGACATCATACCTATACCCTGACGGCGGTAGGTTCCGGATCGTTGCTGCTGCTGCCGATGGAGGCACTTCGAGACGCGTTTGACAGGTATCCGCCATTGCGGATGCGGCTGCTGGAGGAGCTGGCCCGCGAGGTTTCGCGCGCCTATATTACGTGCTGCCTGACTCGCGTAACGCCTGCCCGGCGGCGGAGTAATGGAGCACATCAGACTTAGAACCGGGGCATACGGCCCAGGATTTGGGGCCGAGGCTCGGGAATCAAGGATATTGAGGGCGAAAACCGGATGCGCGGAGACGGGCGCCATGCCGAATGGGGATTTGCGCTATACTTTTGATAGCTCTTAGCCCCAATGGTATAGGTATGGCCTCGCTCCACTCGCATCACCCTCCGGAAGATTGCCTGAATTGCGAGCACCGCCATCTGCGGATGTTCTGCAATCTCACACCGGAGGCTCTGGCGGATTACGACCAGATTGGGATTATGATGAGCCACGCCCGTGGGGCCAAACTGTTTTCAGAAGGCGATCCGGCACGGAATGTCTTTGTGATTTGCTTTGGGCAGGTGAAAATCTCCTCGACTTCGCGCGATGGCAAGACGATGATCCTGAAGATTGCCGGGCCTGGGGACGTGATGGGCCTGAGCGCGGTGCTTGCCAATGTGCCGCATGAAGTGACGGCCGAGGCGATTGAACCGTGTCAGGTGAAGACTGTGCGCAAGCAGGAGTTCATTGAATTTTTAGGCCGGCACGGCATCGCTTCGATGCACGCCGCGCAATCACTTTCGGGCGAGTACCTCACTGTGTTTCACGATGCCAAGCGGCTGGCACTGTCTGGGTCGGCGGCGGGACGTCTGGCGCGGCTACTGCTGGATTGGGGACGCACGTCTGCCAACGGCAAGCCGGAGATCCGTTTTACGATGGCGCTGACGCACGAGGAGATTGCCAACATGGCTGGTACGTCGCGGGAGACCGTGACGCGGCTACTGAACCAGTTCCGCCGCGACCAGTGGATCACGATCAAGGGCACCAGCCTGACGATTGTAAAGCCGGATCAGTTAGAGCGGCTGACGGCGTAGGACAACATTCCCTTCTGAGTTCACAAATCTTCCCAAGTCGGTCGCAGGCACAGCTGACTTTGATAGCGTGAGGACATGCCTGAAGCCGTTTCCAAGCCCAACGAAACTACGATCGATCTGGAATCCCTGGTTACCGATGTGGTGACGCTGGCCATGAAGGCAGGCGCCGGCGATGCCGAGGCTATGGCGCGCGAGGGCGACGAGTTCAGCGTGAACGTGCGCATGGGCGAAGTGGAGACGCTGAAGGAATCTGGCTCGCGCGGGCTGGGATTGCGGGTGTTTCTGGGCAAGCGGTCGGCATCAGCCTCAACGAGCGACCTGACCGCGGAAGGAATTCGCCAGCTTGTGGAGGGCGCGCTAGCGCTGGCGAAGGTGACCGAAGAGGATCCGTTCGCCGGCCTGCCGGAGGCGAGCGAGTTTGGGTCAATCAGAAGCGACCAGCATCTTTACTTCGAAGACGTGTACTCGCTGCCGGGACCGGAACGCATCGATTGGGCGCGGCAGGCGGAGGCTGCGGCGCTGGCCGCGGACCCGCGCATTACCAACTCCGACGGCGGGAGCTTTGACGCAACAACCGGGCGCAAGGCGCTGGCCAATTCGCGCGGATTTACAGGCAGCTACCGCACAAGCTACGCGGGCGTTTCAACAGCGCCGCTGGCCAAGGATGCGAGCGGCAAGATGCAGCGCGATGGATGGTGGTCGAGCGCGCGGCGCATGGGCGACCTGGAATCCCCAGAGGCTGTGGGCAAAGAAGCGGCCAGGCGGACATTGCGGCGGCTGGGCGCGAGGCGCGTTCCCACGCAGCAGGCGCCGATCATTTTTGCGCCGGAGACGGCGCGCTCACTGATCGCGTCGGTGTTCGATGCCGCATCGGGCGACGCGATCTGGCGCGGGGCATCGTTTTTGGCGGGAAAGCTGGGCGAGACGATCGCTGCACCGGAGTTGACGATCATCGACGACAATACGATGCTGCTGCCGACGGGCGTGGGCGGGTTTGGGACGTCGCCGTTCGACGACGAGGGGTTGCCTTCACTGCGGACAGTCGTGGTGGAAAAAGGGGTGCTGCGCAACTACCTCTTGAATTCCTACACGGCGCGCAAGCTGGGCCTGAAATCCACGCACAACGCTGCGCGGGGATTGGCGGGGGCGCCGGGGACAGGGTGCGGCAATCTTTTTCTGGAGCCGGGAAAGTTCACACCAGAAGAGATGATCGGTGAGGTGCGGGCCGGGCTCTACGTGACGAGCTTGATGGGCTTTGGAACGAACCTTGTAACGGGCGACTACTCGCGCGGCGCGACCGGGTTGTGGATTGAGAATGGCGAGTTAACGCACGCGGTGGAGGAGGTAACGATTGCCGGCAATGTGGCCGAGATGCTGCGCCACGTGACGGCAATCGGCGACGACCTGGTGTTTCGCGGGTCAATTGCTTCGCCGACGTTGCGGATCGATGGGATGACGATTGCGGGGGCATGAGGATTGTAGAAGTGTGGCAATGGCGCGCCTCGTCCTTCGATGACCCTGTTTGAGCTTGCGTGAATTCTCCAAATTCACTCGTTCAACCGAGCATCCCAGAAGCAGGTCCCCGATTCGATTCCGATTGCGCTCGCAATTTCCGTTCTAGAAGACAAGATTATTCTGAGTCAAATTTGTGGGCTTCGGCTCTACGCCGAGCGGAGCGTGTGGAGGGTGATTTCCGGTGGGCAGTCGAGCCGGAACGGAACGCCGACGGCGCCAAGACCGCGATTGACGTAGAGTTGCGTGCTTCCAAAGCGGAACGAACCCTCGACATATTTTCGGCCGAGCGGGGGAAGAATCAAAGGGCCGATGAACGGCAGGCGAATCTGGCCTCCGTGTGAGTGGCCAGCAAGCACGAGCGAAACCGCCTTGCCTGCCGGAAGGGTCAGCAGTTTGTCAACATAGTCCGGCGCATGGCATAGCAAGATGATGGGCTCACCAGGCAGATTGCAGATGGATGCGGGGATTGCCGCATCGGGATTTGGCTTGCCGACCACGGGATCGTCGAGCCCGGCGAGCCAGAACCTGCTACCGGCGCGTTCGACTGGAAGGTATGAGTTGGTGAGCACTGTGATGCTGTTTGCGGTGAGCGCACTGGTGACACGTTTTGCTCCGACCGTGACATCGTGGTTGCCGAGAACAGCATAGCGATGAGGGCAACGGAGCTCGTTCAGGATGTTGGCGCATTGCCAAGCTGCACCGAAGGAGAAGCGCCTCGGCAGAAACTCGTGGGTGACGAAATCACCGGTTAGGAAAACCGCGTCGGGATTCAAGGCGTCGATGCGCTTGACAGCATCACGGAGGAAGAATGGCTCAGTGAATCCATCCATATGAATGTCACTGAGTTGCACCGCGCGGAAGCCATGAAATGCCTTAGGAAGACCAGGGATGGGCACGTCACGGCGCGTGATTTCGATCCGATGACGTTCAATTTCACCGGCATAGAGCGCGAGGCCCGCGCCGGCGCAAGCGGCGGCAGCGAGGAAGCGTCGGCGCGTAATGGGATGATTCGAGGGGGAGTTAGACACCGTCAACTTCCATGGTATCGAATTCCGGCTGGCGATATCTGGAGACAATGGTTCCTGCGACGAAACGAGAGGCTCGGCGACGGCTGGCTCCGCACCCGCCTGGTTTGAAAAACGTAAGAAGAATGCCACGTTGGGTTAGATGCCCAAGCTTGAAGAGATGGAGATTCAGGTTTGCGCGGGAACGGCGGCGAAGTATTCGGCGACATCAAGCCAGTTATTGACGCGGACGAAGCCGGTTGCGGCGATGTTGTGGGGTGCGGTATAGAGGAGGCCCTGGCCCTCAAAGCGGAGGAGATTTTTCGGCTGATCGTCAATGAGATAGTCAGCACGAAGGATGGACTTGTTGCCGCAAAATACGTAATGCGTCGGCGGGATGAAGGGAAAATGGCGCTGCAGCCAGCGGTACTTGGGGCCGAGGGAGTTAGGCACGGCCATAGCCTGGGTGGCGATAAAGATCTCAAAGCGAGCCGAAAGATCCTTCAGCACCGGTTGCGCGTCGGGCATCAGTGGCAGGTCTTCAAAAAAGTCTTCGGCATCGAGGAAGGCGCGGAGCTGGCCTTGTCGATCGAGGGGCGCGATTTCCCAGAGACCTTTCCCGGCAAGGTCCTCCGGGGTCACATCCTCGTCGAAGGTCTGGTTGTAGCGGCGGATGTGCTCTGAGAGCGTGTCGGCCATGACCTCATCCATATCGACGCAGATGCGTTCCACGGCGGAATCCTCCTAAGAGCAGTGGTCAGCCTGTACCAGCGCCTGGCTTGGACTGTACTGCTGGGAAAAGGGTATCAAGGCGGGAAGGGTATTAGCGACTGTGTAAAGGCGGAATTACGCCTGGGCCTGGCGAGGCTTGCGTACAGCCCGGCCATCGCCGGGAACAGCCTCAGGCTGCGGCGCTTTGGGGATGGGCGCCATGGCGGGATCCCAGTAGAGGAGACGGCTGCAACTGTCGCAGGTGAGCAGTTCGCCCTCGCGGAGCTGGTTCCAGACCTGGGGGCGTACGCCCATGCTGCAACCAGTGCACTGCTGATTCTCGGCTCGGGCGATGCCTGTGCCGCGTGCCTTGGCGATGTGATCGAAGCGCGCCAGCCACTCGGGATCGAGAGCCGCACGGACGGCTTCGCGGGCTGCATCGAGAGCGGCAAGGTCGGCGGCGAGCTGCTGCTGGCGAGCGGCGACGCGGGCGCGGATGCCATCGAGTTCGGCGGCCTGTAATTCCACTTGTGCGCGGGTATGGGCCAGTGCGGCTTCCTGTGTCTCCGAGCGTTCGAGGCTTGCGTACTCTTCATTTTCAAGACGGTCGGCTTCAGCAGTGGCAAATTGAATCTCGTGGTCGATGGCCGCAGCTTGTTCCGGCGTCTTGACGGAGTCGAGTTGCTCGCGGAAGTGGGCGGTCTTTTTGCGAAGGATGTCGATTTCGCGATCGAGGCGCGTACGGAGGGACTCTTCGCGGCTGAGCGCGGCATTCGCATCCGCGGACTGGCGCTCGGTGGCGGCGAGCGCAGCCTGGGCCTGCGCAATTTCGCCGGGAAGCGCACGCATTTCGTGATTGAGGCGAGCGCGGTCAATATCGATGGTCTGGAGTTTTACGAGGCTTTCAATCAGCGTTTGCATCCGTGAGAAGAAGTCTACGGCATGGAAGAGCGGGGAACAAGGAGGCGGGGAACGAGAACGCAGGGAACGAGGGAACGAGAGAACAAGGGAACGAAGGAACCAGGGACGGAGAGCCTTAGGGATATAGAGGTCCTTCGGCTTCGCTAAGGACAGGCCCCGGGATGGAGGAAATGCCGGGATGAGGCGGCGATTGGGGCAGCAGAGTGCGTCAAACGGAGGAGGAGTTGGGATTTCGACGTGGAGCAGGCCTGCGAGAATGAAGGCAAGCGAGGGTTGGGCGTGGCGCGAAGACGGGCGACTAAGAACACGAGTTTCTGGCGCAGACATCAGTGGCTGAAGTGGATGGCGTGCGGGTTGGTGGTCGTGCTGGTTGCAACTGGCATAGCCGTCTCGGTAGCGATTCACCGCGCCGAGCCCATGCTGCGCGCCTTGATTGTGGAGAAGCTAAGCGAGCACTTTCACGCACGTGTGGAGCTGGACAGCTTTCATGTATCGCTGGTGGAAGGGGTGACAGCCGAGGGAAAGGGATTGCGGATCTGGCCACCAGCCCAAGTGGCCGGAGTTGCGGTACCGGAGACGAATGGCGCGGCTGCGGCGGATTCGGAGGCGCCGCTTATCCGGCTCGCCGAGTTCCGATTCCATGCACCGCTGCACTACACGCCGGGCAAGCCCATCAGGATTTCGGTGGTGCAGCTCAAGGGCCTGGAAGTCGATATACCTCCAAAGACACACTTCGCGCACGCTGCATTGGAGAAGCGCCAAAGCGGAAGCCAGGGAGGGGCGAGTTCGGCCCTGGTGCATTTTGCGGTGAGCAACATCGAATGCAAAGACGCGCACCTGACGCTGGAGACAGACAAACCGGGAAAGCTGCCGCTGGAGTTTTCCATCGCACAGATCAAGCTGACAGGCGTGAACGCGGGCGGGTCGATGCACTTCGATGCGGAGCTGACGAATCCGCGGCCGCCGGGAGTCATCCATAGTTCAGGCAGTCTGGGACCTTGGGCCGTCGACGATCCGGGCGAGACTCCAGTGGCCGGTACCTATCGATTTGATCACGCCGATCTTGGCGTCTTCAAAGGGATTGCGGGGATTCTCAGCTCCACTGGCAAGTACGAAGGAGTGCTGCGCGACCTGGTGGTGGATGGGGAGACTGACACGCCGGATTTCCGGCTGACGCATTTTGGCACGGCTTTACCGTTGCACACCGTATTTCACGCGCACGTGGATGGAACGAACGGCGATACATGGTTGCAGCCGGTGGTCGCGACCCTTGGGCAGTCGCACTTTACCGCGGTGGGGAAGATCGTGAGGCAGAAAGCTGAAACGCTGAAGAATGGCAGAACCCTGCCAGGCGGGCATGAGATTGCGCTGACTGTGAACGTCGACCATGGCCGGATGGAGGATTTTCTGCGCCTGGCGAGCCACTCGGGAACGCCGCTGCTGACAGGCGATCTCACGTTGAAGACGTCGCTCGAGATTCCGCCGGGAACCGACCCGGTGGTTGAACGGTTGAAGCTGAACGGGAGCTTTGCGCTGGACAACGCCGAGTTTACGAGCGAGAAGATCCAGGATTCGATTGGGCAACTAAGCCTGCGCGGGCAAGGCGACGCGAAAGAAGCAAAGCACGGCGGCAACGCGGATGTACTCTCGGCGATGCAAGGCGATTTCACGATGGCGAGCGAGACGGTAACGCTTTCCGATTTGAAATACACGGTGCCTGGAGCAGAGATTGACTTGAAGGGTACCTATGGTGTGGATGGCGGTGTGTTGAATTTTGCGGGAACCGCCAGGACCGAGGCCAAAGTTTCGCAGTTGGTGGGCGGGTGGAAGGGGCTTTTGCTGAAGCCAGCCGATCGCTTATTTGAGAAGAATGGAGCAGGGACGCAGGTTCCCATACACATCAGCGGCACTCGAGAAGATCCGAAATTCGGGGTGGACTTCGGGCATATGAAACACACCTCTCCGCAGGTTCCGGGGGAACCGAAATAGCACGATGTGATCATTTGGCCGGGTTCTGCCGTCGACCAGATCGAGCGGCTTGAAGATGCAGGAAAAAGCGTTGCAGACCGGTGAGGCGGGAGATCCCGAGGCTGGCGGTTTACACGCCGACGGCAACTCGATAGATCAGGACCGTCATCCGCCAGATCAAACGCATCATCTCATCGATTCGACGAGGCGGTTCATTTTCTCTTCCTGCTGTTCGATGGACTCGACCAGTTTGAATTGGGTGCGGCAACGGTCGAGGTTGTGCCCTTCGCGATGCACTTTGAAATAAGTGTCGCCGGCGAGATGGTCGGCGAGGAAGCGGATGCCGGTTTCAAAGGTGATGAGCTTACCGGAGAAGGCGATGTATTGTTTCTCCGCCGCGGTCAGAAATCCGCCGGCTGCCTCAAGATAGCCGCGCACCAAAGCCTCGAACATGGGAAACTGCATGGTGACTTTGGACAGGTCGCGCTCGTCTTCGCCGGCCGGGCTGGTGGTGGTGCGCACCATATCGCCGAAGTCGTAGAGCACTAGGCCGGGCATGACGGTATCGAGGTCGACGACGCAGACGGCCTGTCCGGTTTGGTCGTCGAGCAGCACATTGTTGAACTTGGTGTCGTTGTGGGTGATGCGCTCGGGCAGGCCGGCATCCAAAAGGACGCTGGTAATGGATTGGCGAGTCAGGGCAAACTCGATCTCAGGTTGGACAAGCGCGGCACGGTTTGCGGCGTTGGCGGCAATAGCCTGTTGCAGCGCCATGAAGCGTTTGGGCGTCGAGTGAAAATCAGGGATGGTATCGTGCAGGCGCGGCGG
This sequence comes from uncultured Acidobacteriaceae bacterium, assembly GCA_963841095.1. Lineage (GTDB taxonomy): Bacteria > Acidobacteriota > Terriglobia > Terriglobales > Acidobacteriaceae > Telmatobacter. Next base: position 254,534 of record CAWJBE010000017.1, on the reverse strand, counting down.
TGGCAGACCGGCAAGCTGCTGCTGAAAACGACCGAATGCCGTGGCCGCCTGGAATGCCTGATCAGCCGATGTGACGGTTTCATAGGTACGTGCGTTTTGAATAAAGCAATAGGCGCGCCAGGTTTCTCCATCCAAATCCACGTGCCAGTTGCGACCGTCTTGAGCGGGAATGAGCTCGAGCGCTCGGCGCGCGCCGTCTGACTCGGCGGCAGATTGCGCGGCGAGGCGCGCTGTGACGCGCTCAATATTCTGCATGACAGCAGCCGGATTGTGGAAGACCTTGCGATTGATGCGTTGCAGGATGTAGCGCGCGGGGGTGGCCGTCCCATTGCATGTGACGAGCCAGGTGTCGTTGATGTGACCGTTGCCGTGCGGCGCGAAGGAGGAGACTTCGCCGTGAAACTTGAATTGCCGGGCTGCGGCTCGAACGTCGAACGAGTTGATCATGGCCAGAGTCGTTCAGGATACTGACCGGCGGCGATAAGTCCCCGGATGCTTTCGACGACGCGGGGGCGGTCTTCGCGATAGGTGACGCCGAACCAGGAGTCGCGCGAGCGCAGAACTTTGACACGGGCCTCGCCATCACGGACCAACTCGCCGACGGTGTTGGGAATGTAGCACTCGGCCTTGAGGTCAGATGAATTGTGCTCAAGAAATTGCTCGAAGCGCTCGCGCAATTGATCGAAGACGCGGGGCGTGAAGGCCCACATATTCATCGAGACAGGCTCGTCGCCGGAGAGTTTGGTTACGGCGCCATCCGGAGCTGTATTGCGGCCGCCGTCGCCGTCGCGCTCCACCTTGGTTAACTCAACGATGCTACGGAGGAAGCCGTCGTCAGAGACCTGGCAAACGCCGCGCGCGACGGAGCCGAAGTCGGAGAGCGTGTTGCGCAGAATGAAGCCGACCATCGCGTAGTCTGGCGAGCCGGAGGTGAGATGACGGGCAAGTTCGCCGTAGCTCTCGGCTCCGTAGAAGTCGTCGGCGTTGATGGCGGCGAAGGGCTCGTGGATGGCATCGGCGGCGAGCAGGATGGCCTGCGTGGTGCCCCACGGCTTGGTGCGGCCAGCGGGCACGGAGAAGCGTGGCGGAATGTCTTCGAGCGACTGGAAGACATAGTCGACGGCAACGCGCTTTTCAAAACGAGAACCGACGGTTTCGCGAAAGGCCTCTTCGATGTCTTTGCGGATGATGAAGACGAGCTTGCCAAAGCCGGCGCGTAGGGCGTCGTAGATGGAGTAGTCGATGATGGTTTCACCGGCAGGGCCGACGGGGTCAATTTGCTTGAGGCCGCCGTAGCGGCTGCCCATGCCGGCGGCGAGAACCAGGAGTGTGGGAGAGGATGCTGCGGTCATCAGTGCGAGCCTTTTCGAGTGTGTGGTTTCAATGGAATGGTACAACACGGGGGGATGAGGGAGCCCGGTGGGCAGTGGGCGAAGACCCAAGGGGTCTGGTAGAGTGGGGTGCCATGGAAATGCACATTACTGATCGTTGGATGCATGCCACCCTGATTCTGGCTGCACTGGCAATATGCGGGGCAACGCTTAGGACGAACGCGCAGACGCAGGTCGGGCAAAATCCGGCCCCAACGAGTGCGCCGGCATGGGCACAGCCCGGATCGGCGACGCATGTGCAGGTGGCGCCGCCTCCGGACTTTCACCGGCCGAGCAGGAACTTCGATATGCCGATTGGGGTGTTCGAGGGGCAATCGGACATTGGGAGTGCTGTGGCGCCGGGGAGCGCAAGTTACGATGCGGCGACCGGAGAGTACACGATCAACTCCGCGGGATATAACGTGTGGTACACGCGGGACGAGTTTCGCTATTTGTGGAAGCGGATGTCGGGAGATGTTTCGCTTGCGGCGGACATTGCATTTCCCGATCCGAAGGGGTACGGCGATCGGAAGGCTGTGTTGATGATCCGCCAGAGCCTGGACGATGATTCGAAAGCGATGATGGTGGCCGAGCACGGAGCGGGGATGGTGCACCTGGCGTGGCGGCCCGAGAAAGATGTGCGCGTTTCGGATATGGAGTTTCGCATGGGCGGACGCGGGCGGCCGGGCGGCGCGACTCCGGACAGCCTGGTGACGATCAGCGCAAAGCGAATCGGGATCGAAAAGCGCGGCGACGAGTTTTCGATCTGGGTAAGTCTGGATGGCGAACCGATGCACCAGTTCGGGCCGCCGATCAAGCTGCATTTTGACGAGCCGTTTTATGTGGGCATCGGGTTCTGCTCGCACCTGCCGGAGACGGTGGATACGGCGGTGCTGAGCAATGTGGTGCTGGAGAATGCGGCGGGGCGGGTGCGGTAGGAGCCGGAAGGGCTCCAGTGCATCGCAGGCATTGTTGCGCAGGTGATGCTGCGCCTTGCCGCTTCCCTGCCCCGCGTGTTTGACTGGTTGCCGGAAAGGTGAAAGCAATCATGAACTATGTTCTTGCGCTGGACCAAGGGACGACGAGTTCGCGGGCGATTTTATTTGATGCAAGCGGGGCGATTGCGGCGGTGGCGCAGCACGAGTTCCGACAGTTCTATCCCCAGGCAGGATGGGTAGAGCACGATCCCACCGAAATTTTGACCAGCCAGATGAGTTGCGCCGTGGAAGTGCTGGGCAAGGTGGGCGCGCGGCCGCGGGATGTGGCGGCCATCGGCATTACCAACCAGCGCGAGACGGTGATTGTGTGGGAACGGGCGACGGGAAAACCGATTCATCCGGCGATTGTGTGGCAGGACCGAAGGACTGCGGCGTTCTGCAAGGAGCTGGAAGAGAGCGGCGTGGGCGAGATGGTTTCGGCAAAGACGGGGCTGGTGCTCGATCCATATTTCTCGGCGACCAAGGTGAAGTGGATTCTGGATCACGTAGAGGGAGCGCGGGCGCGGGCGGAGCGCGGCGAGCTGGCATTTGGCACCGTGGATAGCTGGCTGATCTGGCATTTGACGAGCGGCCAGAAGCACGTGACCGACGTGACGAATGCCTCGCGGACACTGCTCTTCAACATTGTGAAGGGCGAGTGGGACTCAGAGTTACTGAAGATCTTCGGCGTGCCGGAGAGCATGCTGCCCGAGGTTGTGTGGTCGAGCGAGCGTGTGGGCGAGGTGACAACGACGCTGGGGCTGGGCGGCGTGGCGATTGCGGGGATTGCCGGCGACCAGCAGGCGGCGCTGTTCGGGCAATTGTGCTGGAGGGCGGGCGAGGCGAAGAACACGTACGGAACAGGATGCTTTCTGCTGCAGAACATCGGCACGGATTTCATGCGTTCAAAGCACAGGCTGATTACGACGGTGGCGGCGAGCGCCGGGAAGCGGCTGGAATATGCGCTCGAAGGGAGCATTTTTATTGGCGGCGCGGTGGTGCAGTGGCTGCGCGACAATTTGAAGATTATTGGCGCGTCGGCGGAGGTGGAGGCGCTGGCGGCGAGCGTGCCGGACACGGGCGGAGTGGTGTTTGTGCCGGCGTTTGTGGGGCTGGGCGCGCCGCACTGGGATGCGCACGCGGCGGGAATGCTGATCGGGCTGCGGCGCGATACCGGCGCGGGACAGATTGCGCGGGCGGCGCTGGAAGCGATCGCGTTCCAGGTGGCCGATGTGCTGGAGGCGGTGCACAGCGAGACGGGCGCGCCGCTTGCAAGCGCTGCGCGTGGATGGCGGCGCGGCGGTGAACGATCTGCTGATGCAGTTCCAGGCCGACGTGCTGGGCGTGCCGGTAGTGCGGCCGCGGGTGACGGAGACGACGGCGCTGGGCGCGGCGTACCTGGCGGGACTGGCGACGGGATTCTGGGCAAGCCCGAATGCTCTGCGCGCGGGGCGCGAGGGTGACGTGCGGTTCGAGCCGAAGATGGAAGCGGGCGAGCGGGCCGAGCGGCGCGGGCGCTGGCAAAAGGCGGTAGAGCGGGCGAAGGCGTGGGGGTGAAGAGAGAGATCAGAGATTAGAGATCAGGGATCAACTCGCAGCAAGAGTTGGAGTCTTTCGCCCGCTACACAGGCTTGGCCAAAACGTCAGGCGATCTCTTCGGTCCAGGATTCGAGCGCTTTTTTGAATTCGAGCATGAACTTGCCGCCGTCGGCGCCGTCGATGAGGCGATGATCAAAACCGAGACAGAAATATTGTATGGAGCGGATGGCGATGGAGTCGTTTCCGTCGGCGTCAGTGAGGACGGCAGGCTCCTTGCGCAGGCCGCCGACGGCGAGGATGGCCGACTCGGGCTGGTTGATGATGGGCATGCCGTATTCACCGCCAAAGGCGCCGGAGTTGGTGAGGGTGAAGGTTGATCCGCCGACTTCGTCGGGCGACAGCTTTTTGGAGCGGGCGCGAAGAGCGAGATCGGCGATGGTGCGGGCAATATCGGCGAAGCTGCGTTGCTCGGCCTGGCGGATGACGGGGACGATGAGACCCCAATCGAGAGCGACGGCGATGCCAAGATTGATGTTCTGGTGGTAGCGGATGGCGAGGCCGGCGGCACTGTTTTCGAGCGAAGCGTTGACGATGGGGAAACGGCGCAGCGCGGCGACGGCGGCGGCGGCGATGAAGGGCATGTAGGTGAGCTTGACGCCGTGGCGCTGGTTGAAGGCGTCCTTGTGCTGGTCGCGCAGGCGCACGATGCGCGTCATGTCGATTTTGTAAACGGAATAAACGTGTGGGCTGGTGCGCACGCTCTCAACCATGCGCTCGGCGATGATGGCACGCATGCGAGTGAGAAGCACCACCTGCGGTGGGGCAGCCCACGCCTCTGGCGCGCCCGAACTTGCTGGTTGATGCGAGGCGGGCGAACTCGCGGCACGGAGGACGTCCACTTTGGTGATGCGGCCTTCAGAGCCGGTGCCGGCGATTTGGCTGATGTCGAGGCCGCGGTCTTTGGCGATGCGGCGGGCGAGGGGCGAAGAGCGGAGGCGGCCTGCCGGCGGCGGGGCAGACTTTTGAACGTGCGGCACCTGCGGTGCGGCGGGATCTTGGACGAGAGTCGGTGTGCTCGACGAAGGCGCCTTGCCTGTTGCCGCTCCCACTTCGCCGATGACCGCGACGACGGTGTTGACCTCGAGCGTAGCGCCTTCAGGGAAGCGGATCTCGGTGAGCACGCCGGCGACAGGCGAGGGGATTTCGGCGTCCACTTTGTCTGTGGAGATTTCGAAGAGCGGCTCGTCTTTTTCGACGGCATCGCCGGCCTTTTTGAGCCATTTGGTGATGGTGCCCTCGAAGATCGACTCGCCCATCTGGGGCATGATGACTTCAGTGGACATGCATCCCTTTCTCAGCATCGCTAGCGGAGCTTGCGGGGATGGCGGAGCTCAAAAAAGCGTTCGCTCTCCATCGGCCCACTTCTCTGCGCAGCGCGTGTGACTCCTGCCGGATTATAAATCGCGGGTATGGCATGGAGCGCGGTGCGAGAGAGCGGACTCAAGCGGGGATAGGGCGATCTCTGGTCCGGCGCAGGCGCTCGATTTCGGGTGGAACCTGGAGGGGCGTGTCGTTTGCGGGGAATTCCTGCGCGGGAATTTCAGCGGTGGGTTGCTCGGGTGGTTGGGTGGGCGCGGCCTGGGCGCGGAGAGCGGCGAGGCTTTCGAGGGATTGAACCTGCTGGCTGAAGACCTGGCCGAACTGGCGAGCTGCCATGTGGGCGATGGATTCCAAGCTGGGCAGGGTTTTGGGGTCGGATGGTTCCCTGGCGACCTCCCTTTCGAGACTGGTTACGGGACGGTCAGTGATGCCGCAGGGGTTGATGAGCGAAAAATCGCGCAGGTCTGTGGTGATGTTGAAGGCGAAGCCGTGGGAGGTGACACCGCGGGCGACATGAATGCCGATGGCGGCGATCTTGCGGCCCTGGTTGAACGTTTTTGGTGCAGCGGCGCAGGCGGCACCGGTGTGTTCGGCCGGCAGCCCGCACCAGGCGCCGGTAAGACTGCAGATGCGGCCGGCATGGACGCCGAATTCGCCGCAGAGGCGGATGAGCGCTTCTTCCATGAGACGAACGAAGTCGACCGGGCCGAGGCGGCCGCCGCCGGCATTGTGCAGACTGCGCAGATCGAAGATGGGGTAGCCGATGAGTTGGCCGGGACCGTGATAGGTGACATCGCCGCCGCGGTTGATTTCGTGGAGGGTGACGCCGCGGGCGGCGAGCAGTTCATCGGAGGCGAGAATATTGGAGCGGCTGGCGTTGCGGCCGAGCGTAAGCACGGGCGGATGCTCGAGCAGCAGGAGAACATTGCCGATGCGGCCGGCGGTGCGCAGCGCGACCAGTTCTTCCTGAAGGAGAAGCGCTTGAGCGTAGGGGACGCGGCCGAGATAGAGGTAGTGGATCATGCGCCTATTGAGATTGTAGCGAGCAAAGGTTGGCCGACGCGAACGAGATTAATTCGCCACGCGCTGCTGCAGCAGCGGGAAAAATACTGAGCGATACGGCCAGGCGGTAAGGATCCAAAGAAGTACCAGGAGCGCGGCCATGGGAAGCGTTTTGGGGCCGAAAAGCACGATGGTGATGACGATGTTGACGATGACGGGTCCGAGGACGGCGAGAGCCAAGGGCACGTAGCGGTTGATGAGCAGCAGGACAGCAGGCGCCACCTCAAAGAACGCGACGATGTAGAGATAGTGGGAGGCCATAAGCGAACCGAAAAACTCTCCGGCGACGCCCGCCGGCATTGGACCCATGGGAATGAAATTCAGGTAGTGATTCATGCCGAAGACGAGGAAGATGAGGGCCAGCAGGTAGCGCGCGATGGCAGAGGCAATCTTCATTGAGAACTCCTGGGTTTAACTGGGAACGGACATCACCGGGGAGCGAAGATTAAGCGGGATGGAAAGCCCCGCCGGCCCAGTAAGAAGTGGATGGCGGAGGACGGCGGGGAGATGCAATTGATTTAGAGGCGTGTTTTTGGCGGTATTCCATCCCAGGTCCCCAAATGCGAGGGACCTGGGGCACTCATATTCCTGCCCGCCGATTGAGCGAATGTGCGGCGGGTTATTTTGACGGGTCGACCAGAGCCTGGTAGACGAGCTGGCGCGTTGTGTATTGCATGTTGGGGCTGCCGCCCTTCATGCGCTGGATCATGCCGACGAAGACGATGTCGTTGGTGGGATCAACCCAAAACCAGGTTCCGGCAGCGCCATCCCAAAAGAAAGTGTTTTTGCCGTCGGGAAGATCGGCTTCCTGCGGATCGTAGAGGACAGCGCAGTTATAGCCGTAGCCGAAGCCGGGGCGGAAGTTTTGTGAGCCGACGTGGAATCCGCCGGTGATCAGGCTGGGAGATAGATGGTTCGTATCCATAAGGCGGACCGAGGAAGGAGCGAGGATGCGCACACCATCGAGTTGGCCGCTGTTGCCGAGCATCTGCGCGAAGCGGTAGTAGTCTTCGGCGGTTGAGACCAGGCCGCCACCGCCGGAGGGGCGCGTGGGAGGCGAGAGAAAGTCGCCCATGCCGCTGCCATTTGTGGTGTCGGGCTGCACGCCGTCGTGGCCATCGTTTTCATACAGTGTGGCGAAGCGGCTGCGCTTGTCTGCGGGGACGAAGAAGCCGGCGTCTTTCATGCCGAGCGGCGCGAAGATCTGGTCGTGCATGAAGTCGGGCAGGGATTGGCCGGAGAGTTTTTCGACGATGTAGCCCTCAATATCCATGGAGAGGCTGTAGCGCCACCTGGTTCCGGGCTGGTAGTTGAGCGGGACCTGCGCGAGGCCGTCGATCATCTCCTTGAAGGTTGTGGCATGGCGTATGTCCAGTTTCTGGTACATCTCGTCGACCGGCCCCTCACCATCTCCGTAGCTGAAGCCCGCGGTGTGCGTCATGAGCTCGCGCATGGTGGGCGCGTGATCGGGATTGACGAGGATCATTTTGCCGGTGGCATCGAAACCGTCGAAGACCTTGAGGTGCGCGAACTCGGGGATGAATTTTGAAATGGGATCGGTGGGCAACCACTTTCCCTGCTCGTAGAGGATGAGCATGGCGACGCCGGTGACAGGCTTGGTCATGGAGTAGTCGCGGAAGATGGTGTCTGTTGGTCATCGGCGTGGAGGTGGCGAGGTCGCGCATGCCGTAGGCGCGGTAGTCGACGATTTTGCCGTGGCGGGCGAGGATGGTGACGGCGCCGGCGAGCTCTTTTTTGTCGACGACCTGCTGCATGAGGGTGTGGAGGCGCTCGAGGCGCTGAGAGGAGAAGCCGACCGACTCGGGCTGGACGGGAGTCATATCGACTGCGGGCCCAGCGGCTTCCTGCGGGTGGGAGGGGACGGGGGAGAACACAGCCAGAAGGAGCAGGGAGAGGGAGAACCGCCGGGCCGCGGCGGATTTGGTCGTGATTCGATTTGCAAACATCGCATCTCCTTTGCGCGTTGAATGCCAAGCTATTTCGATGGGTCTACGAGGGCCTGATACACGAGCACATGCGTGTGATAGAGCAGCGGATGATTGTCCGGGCTGGAGCGTCGCTGGATCATGCCGACAAAAACGATGTCATTAGTAGGATCGACCCAGAACCACGTGCCAGCAGCGCCATCCCAAAAGAAAGTGCCTTTGCCGTCGGGCAGGTTGGCCTCGGGCGGATCGAAGATGACGGCGCAGTTGTAGCCATAGCCAAAGCCGGGGCGCATCACATGCATGCCGCCTGCGAATTCGCCGGTGAGAAGCGTTGGCGAGCAAGATGATTCGAAGTCATGAGCTTCACGGTGGGAGGCGCAAGAATGCGCACACCGCCCAATTCACCGTCATTGAGGAGCATTGAGGCGAAGCGGTAATAATCTTCGGCGGTGGATACGAGGCCGCCGCCGCCGGAAGGCGCCGTGGGCTCCGTCTCGTAATCCGTGGGCACGCCATTCGCGTCGGCTCCGCGACGAGCTCGCCGTTCTGCTGGTGGTAGCCGGCGGCGAAGCGCGCTCGCTTGTCGGCGGGAACGTAGAAGCCCGCATCTTTCATGCCCAGCGGGGTGAAGACCTGATCGCGCAGGAAGTCCGGCAGCGACTGTCCGGTGAGTTTCTCGACGATGTAGCCCTGGATATCCATCGACATGCTGTAGACCCAGCGCGTGCCCGGCTGATAAAGCAGCGGAATCTTTGCCAGGCGCTCGATCGTTTCGTGCAGGTTTTGGCGCCGCGGACGTTCAGTTCTCCTACATTCGGTCCACGGGCGTGTCGCCGTTGCCGTAGGTGAAACCGGCAGTGTGCGTCATCAGCTCGCGCATCGTGGGCGGATGCACGGGATCAGCGAGGCGGATCTTGCCGGTGGCATCGAAGCCGTTGAAGACTTTCAGGTGCGCAAACTCCGGAATGAATTTGGAGATCGGGTCGGAAGGAAGCCACTTGCCCTGTTCGAAGAGGATCATCATGGCCACGCCCGTGACCGGCTTGGTCATGGAGTAGTCGCGAAATATCGTGTCCCTGATCATCGGCGCGGAAGTGGCCAGATCGCGCATGCCATAGGTGCGGTAGTCCACGACTTTGCCGTGGCGCGCGAGGATGGTGACGGCGCCGGAAAGCTGCTTCTTGTCGATTTCGCCCTGGATAAAGGCGTGGAGACGCTCCAGACGCTCGCTTGAGAACCCCTCTGATTCGGGCTTGACCGGCGTCATGTCGAGAACCGGCGCCGAGGCTTGCTGAGGGCGGGCGGCAGCAGGCGCGATGAAAGAGACGGAGCCAAGCAAAACGGAAGCGAGGATGGCGCGAGAGACCGGTTGCATGAAAATTCCTTTTCGGCGCGGTGAATGGGAGCTGCGGCTTTCGGCAACCTTTATATCAAATGGGTGGGAGGCCCTGGTTGACGGAGGTTTTGGAGGATAGCAGCGCGGAATCCGAGATACACTGGAGGCTGGCAGGAGGACCGGGCGGTCGCTGCCGGAAATCATTGTTCGCCACGGTGAACGAGGGTTGCCGGGAGAGGAAAGTCCGAACTCCGCAGGGCAGTGTGCCGGATAACGTCCGGGACGTGAGCGTGAAGGCTCATGGACGGCTAGTGCCACAGAGAACATACCGCCATTGCATGGAGCAGCCTTTTGGAACGGTATCCCGGGATATCGCGGAACCTGGTCCAAGAGTCTGCTCCATGCAATGGTAAGGGTGAAAAGGTGCGGTAAGAGCGCACCGCGCCGGCAGTAATGCCGGTGGCAGGGTAAACCCCACACGGAGCAAGACCAAATAGGGAGGGAAGTCGGTGCCAAGAGTCAGGCTCCGGCTGCGCATCGGCCCGATGCGGCAAGGCGGCTCGAGCTATTGCCGAAACCTCCGGGTAGGTCGCTGATGAGTGTCCGCGGCAACGCGGCGCCTAGAGGAATGACCGCACGAAGGCCTATTCACGCAGGTGGATCGGGCTTTGAACAGAATTCGGCTTACAGGTCCTTTTGCCGAAGACGACAGCCCCGGTTGGGTAAACACCCGGCCGGGGCTGACCATTTTGAGGGGAAGAGCGGAACGCGGTCGACTTGCGAGCCCAAACGAATTGACCGGACAGGATGATTGCCGGCGAGTTTTGAGGGTAAGAGAAGCCCAGCGCTCAGCCAGTGAGCGCTGGGAGCCGTCAGGCACGAGCGTCTGGCCCTAGGCTGCCTGTTGCGCCAACCTGAAATGACCGCGCAGTTCTTCGTACACGCCGGTCACAACTCCATCAACACAAACGCCGTAGACCTGGAGGTCCCCATCCCTCGGATTGTTCGCCTCGCCGCGAACGACATCGAAGACGTAGCGCACACTATTCAGGTAATCGGCATAACTCGGTGGCCCCGAGAGTACTCGATCCCAAGTCTTCGCCTGAGCCGAATCAACGACGCCATCGACCTCTTCTTCGTTGCACATGTGTTCCCATGCTTCCCAGCGCCCATTCGTGAACCTTCTAGCAAACACAACGATTTCCATCAGCGTCTACCCCAAAGACGAAGAAGTACTCTGGCTGCAATGGCGACCAGAGCATGCAAGGACTGAAATGGCTTGATTTGGCGCCCTTTGGCCCCTCAGCTTGAAGCAAGGCACAAGCATGACGAGCGAAGGCTTTTCGGAGGATGAAACAGATGCCGGGGAATTTTACGCACAGTAGAACAAACAGTCTGATGCATGAATCGGGTGGAAGGGTTGCACTCGGCATAAGCGGTTTTTTGGGGCTCCGCGTTACGCCGGGATCAGGCTCGGTGGGTTGAACGATCGGCTGGGAGATGGTTATTCGTTGCGGGATTGGCGGACTGGGCGGAGTTAGCACACCAAGACCACATGGGCGGATGCGCTGAGTCAGCCGCCGAGCAGCACGCTAGGGTGGAGATTCCGATCGAACGGTGAAGTCTGACGGCTAAGCCGATTTTCTCAGCGGGATCTCGATAAGCTCATGGGTTTCTGTGATTTGCTGAGAGTACAGGCGAATCTTCTCGTAAACCCCGATTACGAGCTGGTCCACGCAGATGCAATATACCCGCCTATCCCCGTCCCGGGGATTGCCCGCCGAGTCACGCGTTACATCAAACACAGAACGCGCGCTCTCGAGAAAGTCGTCGTGAATTGGATGCACGCTCAGCCCGCGATCATTTGCTCTTGCCCGGGCAGAATCAACGACAGCCTGAACCTCTTTTGGGCTGCATGTATGCTCCCAGACTTCGCAACTACCGTTGCTGAACTGTTCGGCATAGATAACGATTTCCATTGGAATCCACTCTGAAGGCACAGAATCATGCTGTGGCAGCTACAGCCCCAATATCTGTCATGACTTGATTTTTGGGGCCCCATTTGGCCTTACGGCTCACTGCCAGGCGAAAGCATGGATTGCAACGCCTTCTAGGTAATTCAAAACAAACGCGCCAGGGAAATTCTTCCGACGAGGTGTAGCGTACAGCACAACTTCCGGTGCATCAATGCGACGAAAGGGTCATACGAAGAGAGTCAGTCAACTGCAAATTGCTGAGCGGAGTGTGGCTTGCTGGCTTTGAAGGGATCCTTGCCGCTTCGCTGCTAACATCAGACGTATGTTGCGAGTAAAGAGGCTGGAGCCGGGAGCCAAACTGCCGGCGGTGGCGCATCCGGGCGAAGATTTGGGGTATGACGTGTTTGCGCTTACGGACGTGATGCTGGCGTCAGGCGCCACGATGAAGGTGCGGACGGGGATCGCTGTGGAAGCGAGGGATCCAGCCACCGGTGCGGCGCTGGGATTGCTGGTTCGGGACCGCTCGTCGATAGCTTCGCGGGGGATTGCCACCACGGGCGGAGTGATTGACGCCGGATACCGAGGGGAGATTCTGATACTGATGACCAACCTTGGGGATGCGGCCGTAGCGCTGAAAGCGGGCGAGAAGATTGCGCAGATGGTTCCGGTACCTGTGCTGACGGGCGAGGTGGAGGAAGCGGAAGATCTGGAAGAGTCCGCACGGGCGGGGAAGGGATTTGGGAGTTCGGGGAATTAGGCGTGAGGTATCAATCTGTAGTCCATTTGACCGTCTGGTTTACCGTGTTTTTGCAAACCCCGCTTTGCAGGTTCCAATCAGATGAACTATCGATTGATACCTCACAACTATTTCCCTTTGTCCCTGCTTTTCTCACACCGGCAACGGATTTCTGTCCGAAAAAAATCTTCGCTGATGCCAATAAGGGTAGATGGGCGTTTGCTCGCTCGCCTTATCCAGTGCCGTCACTTGTTCGGTGCTCAGGTTCCAGCCCACTGCGCCAAGATTCTGCCGCAACTGTTCCTCGTTCCGAGCACCAACAATCAAAGAGGAAACTGTAGGCCTCTGCAATAGCCAGTTCAACGCTACCTGCGGAACCGTTTTCTCGGTCTCGGCCGCAACCTTGTCCAGTGCATCCACCACCGCGTAGAGATAATCATCAGCCACCGGCGGCGCGGCGTCGGCCGTCTTCGGCACCCGGCTCACCTCGGGCAGCGGCTTGCCTCGGCGAATCTTGCCGGTCAGTCTTGCCCATCCTAGCGGACTCCACACCAGCGCGCCCACTTTCTCGGCGAGCGCGAGCGGCATCAACTCCCATTCATACTCGCGGCCGATGAGCGAGTAGTAAACCTGGTGAGCTGCGAAGCGCGTCCACCCGTAACGATCGGCCACGGCAAGCGACTTCATCAGGTGCCATCCTGAAAAATTGGAACACGCGGTGTACCGTACTTTGCCCTCGCTGACAAAATCATCCAGCGTACTCTGCACCTCTTCGATCGGAGTCAGTGCGTCAAACCCGTGCAGATGATAGATATCTATATAATCCGTGCCCAGCCGCCGCAGGCTGCCCTCGAGCGCTCGCCGCAGATGATAGCGGCTTGAGCCCTCTTCGTTCGGTCCATCGCTCGTCGGAAAGCCCGACTTGGTCGAGATCAGCGCCTTGTCGCGTCTGCCCTCCAGCGCTTTTCCCAGCACCTCTTCCGAGCGCCCGTCGGAGTAGCCGTCCGCCGTATCGAACAGGTTAACGCCTGCCTCGAAACAAATGTCGAGCAGGCGCCGCGCTTCGGCTACGTCCGTCGACCCCCACGCCTCAAAAAACTTCGTGGAACCGCCAAACGTCGCCGTACCAAAACTCAGCGCCGAGACCTTGAGGCCGGAACCTCCCAACAGTCGATATTCCATAGCGTTTTGGATGCGTCACCTCATGCATGGATTCGCAGCGTGTCCCACCTAATACGGCTTCAGGTTCAATCCAAAATCCGCCGGATCGCCAAGTACGTCCAGGTAGTAGTTTTCGTTCGGATAGGGCACATAAATCTGATCGCTCGGTTTCACTTTCGAGTACTTCAGCCAGCGCGGATTGCTGTGATCCTCGCCCGCCAGGTCGGTGAACGTGAAGGTCATCCATGGCCACACGCGAATATATTCCGCGGCCACCTCGGGTACTCTCGCGTCTTCGCTTGTCACCTTGCCATAAATACGCACCAACCCCAGCGCCGGAATCCTTGCGGGATCGACCCTGAGCCTCGCAACGAAATCTCCGTCACCGCTCTTGGCGACCAACATGATGTGGCAATCTGTCATTCCGTCGAAAAAATGGTGCTGTACAAGCAACGTCACGTCTCCGCCTGGATGCGCAGCCGGCGTAATACCGCGCACCACGCCAAACCAGGCCACGTACGTTCCGCTCTTGCCATGAATCGTGTAGTTGCCGCCGAAAACCGTGTCGTTGGTTCTCTCCTTCTCGCTCAGGTGCGAGAAGAATGGCGCTTCGGCCTGCACTGGGCGATACGAGCAGGTCGCCAGAGTATCAGTGGACTTCAATTCTTTTACTGGCTGCACATCGATTGGAGTTTGTGCGGCCGCGATCACGGTCAGCACCCTAATCGCTGATAACGCGAGCACACACAAACGCATAAGAACCATCTTCTTGCGGGAACCGCCGCAGATTTTCGCACGACCAGGAAAACACCGTCGGGGCTCGAAAATTAAATGCGGGATGTCAGATGCAAGAACTCGCGCCACTCGTTGCCGCGCCGCCTCGAATGAATCACTGATCTCTAATGACTGATCACTGACCACAGTTCTAGCAGTTCAGCACATCCTGGAGCTTGGTCAAGGTCCGGTGCAGATCTTTATCGGTCCGGCGTTGTTCGTCGATCTTGCCGATCGAGTGCATCACCGTGGTGTGATGCTTATTGCCGAACTGCCGCCCAATCTCCGGCAGGCTGGCCTCGGTCATCTGCTTGGCCAGGTACATTGCAATCTGCCGCGGGACAACCACGTTGCGCGAGTTGTTCTTCTGCTTCAGGTCCGCCACCCTCATGCCAAACTGCTCGGCCACGGCTCGCTGAATCGCCTCAATGGTGATCTTGCGCACCTGCATGTCGATGAATTGTTTGAGGCACTGCTGCGTCGCCGCCAGCGTGATCTCCATGCGGTTTAGTTGGCACCACGCAATCAGCCGCACCAGCGCGCCTTCCAGCTCGCGTACGTTCGTGCGCACGTTCGACGCGATAAACAGCGCAACGTCGGTCGGCAGCTGCACCTGCTCGCTCTCCGCCTTCTTCAGCAGGATGGCGACTTTGGTCTCAAGATCGGGCGGTTGGATGTCGGCGATCAATCCCCATTCAAAGCGTGAGCGCAGCCGCTCCTCAATCTCGGTCAGTTCTTTGGGCGGGCGATCCGAAGCAATCACCACTTGCTTCATGGCTTCGTGCAGCGCATTGAATGTGTGGAAGAACTCTTCCTGCGTGCGCTCCTTCTGCGAAATGAACTGGATGTCGTCGATCAGCAACACGTCCACCGTGCGGAAGCGGTCGCGGAAGCTCGTCATGCGATCGTTGCGGATGGAGTTGATCATCTCGTTGGTAAATTTTTCCGCCGAGACGTAGCAGATATTCGACGCGGGCTGACGGCGCTTCACTTCGTGCCCAATAGCATGCATCAAGTGCGTCTTGCCCATGCCCACGCCGCCATAGAGGAAAAGCGGATTGTAAGCGCGCGAGGGCCGCTCGGCTACGGCCAGTGCAGCCGCACGGGCAAACTGGTTGCCATTGCCAATCACAAAGGCATCGAACGTGTACTTCGGGTTGAGCTGCGCTGCAGTCGACCAATCGAAGCGTCCCTGTTCGGGCATGCGCGCTGCGGTGGCTGGCGGCGCCGTCGGCGCGTGCGACGCTACCGGACCGAAACCGCCGTCCCTGCGCTGCGGAGGAATCGACGGATCGTCGTTCGCCGTCACGAAGCTGACGTCGTCAAGCTCCAGGGAATATAAATCGATGGCTTCCTGGATCAGGTCGCCGTACTTGTCGCCAATGTGCTGGAACTCCGGCGACGGTACGCGCACGTATAGCGTGCGGCCAGCGGTGTGGCTGAATCGGGTGGGCTTAAGCCAGGTCTCGAATGACTGCCGAATGACTTTCTTTTCTAATGCGGCGAGAATCTGGAGCCAGGGATTGAGTGCCGTAGCCGGCGAGGTTGCGAATGCCATCGTACAATCCTTACGTCTTCCGCCGGTGCAGTGCTCGGCGGATTAATCTGCGGCTTTCAGACAATGGTCTTCTCTCGGGCTGAAAGCAAACGCCTCGATACCTACATACCGATGACCGACAACCTGTGCGCCGCTGGTATACCCCAACAGAGTTCAATCCTGGGGCGTTTTCTTGAGCAAAAAGCCGTATTGCAGGGACCCGAAATTTCGTTTGAAATTTCTTGAACGGTCCCGATAGTAGCACATCTCGAGGCCGTTGCAATCCCTCATTCACATAACTTTTCTGCTGTCTCGCTAAGTTGCACCAAGGATGGTGAAACTTCTACTTTAGCGACCAGCAACTGCGGTGCAGCACAAGAAAAAATCGCGTCTTAATTCTCCGCTCGAGTGCCTTCCCAGAATACGCGACAATCGTCTCGAGCAGTGTCGCATCGTGAGGCGCGCTCCTCGGCTGGATTCCCGGCGCGCCCTCCGGTATACTCAAAGTTGCTATAACACGCAGGTTTTCTTTTGCAAACAGGAGTCAGTCAACATGCCCAAGCGCACTTTTCAACCCAACCGCCGCCACCGTGTCAAAACACACGGCTTCCGGTCGCGCATGAAGACAAATGCAGGCGCAGCGGTGCTTAGCCGCCGCCGTGCTGCCGGTCGCAAGCGCGTCTCCGTCAGTGCCGGACACCGCGACTGATCCCCCCGCATGGCTCTGTCGAATCCGGAACGTCTTCTCAATCAAAGCTTTGATCGTTCCGGACCAGGCCTTCCTCATGAACGCCTCTTCTAACCCTGCTCGGCGCCGCACGCTGGCGCTCTCGCGCCTGCGCAAGCATTCCGACTATCTGCGCGCATACGCCGCCAGTCGCAAACACCGATCTGCAACCATGAGCTGGTTTGTTGGCGCCGCAAACTCAACTGGATGCCGACGCCCCGAATGCGGGGCGTGTTGGACTTACCGTGGGCAAAGTGTTGGGCAAAGCGCATCAGCGCAATCGCATCAAGCGTCGCATGCGCGAGGCTTTGCGTCGCCACGTTGAGCTCCTGCCCCACGGCTTCGATCTCATCTTCCACCCGCGCCGCACTGTGCTCACCATCGAATTCGCGCAACTTGAGGCTGAGATTGTGCGTATCCTTGAACTAGCCAGGTCCGAGGCGGCACGCGGCGTCAAGCCTTCCGCTTCCGATGCCCCGTTCTCCGGTTACGCATGCACCATGACGCGACTCTTGCTTGCACTTATCTCCTTCTATCGCCGCTGGCTTTCTCCGGCCCTCCACACATTCAGTGCCGGCGGATGCAGGTATCTGCCCACATGTTCCGAGTATGCGGCCACGGCAATCGCGATACATGGTCCGCTTGCGCGGTTGCGCGCTGGCTGTTTGGAGGCTGCTGCGCTGTCATCCCTTTGCGCGGGGAGGGCTCGATCCGGTTCCGGCCCCTGCCGTTCGCCGCGGACACAACAGCCTTTCCCCACGAACCATTACCATAAGATGAGGAGCGGCGGCGCGGCTGGCCGCCCATCCGACCGATAGGAAGTATCCTTTGCCCGAAGTTCATAATCCCAATTTGCAAACGCAGGGATCCGGCGGCGGAGGCGGTGGCGGCGATTTGCGCTCCACCATGGCCTTCATGCTTCTCGTGCTCGCCGCATTCCTCGGATATCAGTACTTCTTCGCCAAGCCGAAGCCGGAAGAGCAGCCGCCCGCCCGCACAGTCGCACGCGAGTGCCCCTTCTTCTCAAGCCGCGCCAGGTCAATCGCCAGCCGCTGCGCCTGCGCCCACGGCACACCGCGCCGCGGCTGCGCCGCAAGTCTCCGCCACCGTCGAAAGCGACATTACCGTCGAGAATGAACTTTACAAAATCGTTCTCACCAATCGCGGAGCCCAGGTCAAGCATTGGATTTTGAAAAAGTACTTTGACTCGTCAGGCAAGCCGCTTGACCTCGTGCAGGCCCAGGCTTCAGCTCGCTTTGGCCTCCCGCTTTCGTTTTTTACGTATGATTCCGCACTCACGACGCAGCTCAATCAGGCGCTTTACCAGGTAACAGTCGCGGGCACACAGCCCACTGCGACGGGCCTCGTCGTCGCTCCGGCCTCCATCACCTTTCACTACGCGGCCAATGGCCTCGACGTTGTGAAAACCCTTCAGTTCAACTCGAGTTACGTCATATCGATCGACGCCAAAGTCCAGCAGAACGGCGATCCTGTTCGCGCGCTTGTCACATGGCCCGCCGGTTTGGGCGACATGGAAGAGCTTCAGCCGACGTCGATGATCAAGACGCACTTGCCAACGCCTTCCTTCTTTGCCTGGTCGCTCGATGGCAAGGCGGACTCCCTGGCTGCGGCCAAAGTGAGCGACGACAATACCCTAAACCAGCCATACCAGTACGCGGCCGTCATGGATCTATACTTCGCTGCGGTCTTTTTGCCCGACGCGCCCGACCGTACCACCGTGATCACGCTGCACAACGCCATCGACCTGCTCGCCGATCCTGGCAATCCGGACAGCAAGAAGACTCCTGACCACGTGCTCGGCCTGGCAGTCGGCGACACCGGCGGAGAAACGCGCCTCCGGCTCTTCGCCGGGCCCAAGGCGACTGACCTGCTCTCCTCGATCCATGCCATCGGTGCCGGCGGCAAGGCTGACGGGCCCTCGCTCGAATCGCTCATCCAGTACGGTTGGATGACTGTCATCGCTAAGCCGCTCTACGTCATCCTGCGCTTTATGGTGCGGATCGGCATCTCCAATTGGGGCTGGGCGATCATTCTCTTCACCTTGATCTTTAATCTTCTCCTCTTGCCCACCCGGCTGATGATGACCAAGTCGTCGCTGAAGATGATGCGCATCCAGCCCAAAGTCGACGCCATCAAGAAGCGCTACGCGAATCTCAAGATGAACGATCCCAAGCGTAGCGAGATGAATACCGAGATGATGGCGCTCTACAAGACCGAGGGCGTGAACATGTATGGCGGCTGCCTGCCCATGCTCTTTCAGATGCCGCTGTTCTTCGCCTACTTCCGCGTTCTGCAGAATGCGGTGGAGCTGCGCCAGGCGCACTGGCTCTGGCTTCCCGATCTTTCGCAACCCGACCCCACCTTCATTCTGCCCATCGTCGTCATCGTTACCATGTTTCTCACTCAATACATCACGCCCTCGCCCGGAATGGATCCCACCCAGCGGCGAATGATGGCCTTCATGACGCCGATCTTCTTCGGCTACATTCTCTGGCATTATCCGTCGGGACTTGCGCTTTACTGGGGCACCGGCAACCTGATGATGCTGGCCATGCAGATAGGTATCAACCGCTCGCATTGGGGTAAGGAAATGCACGCCATTGCTGCCCGCCGCGCCGCCAAGAAAGCTGGCGGGAGATGATTCAAGCAAAGCGTTGAAGCACAGTTAGCATTTCCTCGTTTCCAGGGATCGGGAGTCAGTCGATCGTTTTCTAACCGCTGACCCCTATTCCCTTTTCCCTATTCTCTGTTCTATCGTCGAAGGCATATGGCCAGTCCCGCCACCATTTCCGCTCCCCACCCGTCGCCCGAAGCCGAAGAAATCTACCGCCGCTGGATCCGCTTTCTCGACGAGGAGTTTCTCCGCCACAACTCACCCGAGCGCCGCAGCGAGATTGTGCGCGACCAACTCTACCAGCTATATTTAGGCCGCCCGCACGGCGGCAAGCTCAATCTCACCCTCACTTCAGAGCTTCCGGGCAACGTGATCAACCTCTCGCTCGACCCGCAGAACGTGACCATGGAGGCCGAGCACTTCCCCGAAGTCGATCGCGAGCGCTTTGCCCGGCGCAAGCCCCTCCTTTGGTTCTGGCAGATGTTTGACCGCTCGCCCTTGGGTCTGAATCACTGGCTCGGCCTTCGTTTTCGATGCATGTTGGGGCATCACATCTTTGAACACCTCGGCACAGGCGTCAAGATCTACCACGGCATCGACCTCACCTACGGTTACAACCTTTCTATCGGCGACGGCGTCATCATTCGGCAGCGTGCCCTGCTCAACGATCGCGGCGGCATCACCATCGGCAACCACGCCGTCATTGGCTCTTTTGCTCGCATCTTCTCCCATTCTCACGTTGCGAAGGACTACGAAAAGATTCGCCTTCAACCCACCGTCATCGGTGCAGGCGCCCACATCGCCAGTCACGCCATCGTCTTAGCAGGCCAGAACGTCGCCCTTGGAGAGTCGGTCGGCAGCTTCCCAGCCGACCGCCCCTGAGTTCTCGCACACCGCGCTTGAACGTGCCTCTCCAGCACCTGTTCATTGGTCACTGACCGCTTACCGCGGTCTTCTGGTACACTCGCTGCGCAGCCCTCCACCATGCTCTTCAAGGCCCTCAGTGCAGCCGTCTACGGCATCGACGCCAATCTCATTGATGTCGAGGTCGACTACAGCGGCATAGTCTCGAACGAAGACCACTTCCACACAGTAGGTTTGCCTGACGCAGCCGTGCGCGAAAGCCGCGACCGGGTCCGTGCCGCAATCAAGAACTCCGGTTACACCATTCCGCCCACCTTCATCACCATCAACCTTGCTCCCGCCGATATCAAAAAGGAGGGCTCTGGCTTCGATCTGCCAATCGCTGTCGGCATCCTTGGAGCGTATGGCGCTTTGCGCACCAATGATCTCAGCAGCTTTCTCATGGTCGGCGAACTCGGGCTCGACGGCGGCGTCCGTCCTGTCGCGGGCATGTTGCCTATAGCCGTACTGGCGCGAGAAAAAGGCATTCCTAACCTGATTCTTCCCGTTGGCAATGCAGCCGAGGCCGCAGTAGTCGAAGGTGTGAACGTATATCCCGTCTCCTCTCTGCTCGATGTGCTGGACTTGCTCAACACTTCCGTCGTGGGCGTCATCCAGCGCGAGCCTTTTCGCGTCGCCACTGAGACGCTCTTGGGGCAGCTCCAGGAGTTTTCCGTCGACTTTTGCGATGTCCGCGGCCAGCAAACCGCCAAACGTGCGCTTGAAGTAGCCGCGGCCGGCAGCCACAACATCCTCATGATTGGCCCGCCCGGCTCAGGCAAAACTATGCTGGCCAAGCGTTTGCCCTCTATCCTCGCCCCGCTCACGTTTGAAGAAGCGCTCGAAACCACCAAGATTCACTCAGTCGCCGGCGCGCTCGATGCAGGGGCTGGCCTCGTCACGCAACGCCCATTCCGCTCGCCGCACCACACCATCTCCGATGCCGGGCTCATCGGAGGCGGCATCGTCCCGCGGCCCGGTGAAGTGTCCCTTGCGCACAATGGCCTCCTCTTCCTCGACGAGCTCCCGGAATTTCCCCGCAATGTCCTCGAGGTCATGCGCCAGCCTCTTGAAGATCACACTGTCACCATCGCTCGCGCCTCCATGACGCTCAGCTTTCCGGCGCGCTTCATGCTGGCCGCGGCAATGAATCCCTGTCCTTGCGGCTATTTCAACGACAAGTCGCGCGAGTGCATGTGTACCCCGCCCATGATTCAGCGATACGTGGCCAAGATCTCCGGTCCCTTGCTCGACCGCATCGACATCCACATCGAGGTTCCAGCCGTTCAATACAAGGAATTGCGCGGAGGGGCTGCAGCCGAGGGCTCGGCCCAGATTCGCAACCGTGTTATGGCTGCGCGCGATCGCCAGCGCCAGCGCTTCAAAAAGCACGGCGAAAAAATCTATGCCAATGCGCAGATGACGACGCGCCAGATTCGTACCCACTGCGAGCTCGGCACTGACGCCGAGCGGCTTCTAGAGCGCGCCATGCAGCAGCAGGGCCTCACCGCCCGCGCTCACGATCGCATCCTCAAAGTTGCCCGCACCATCGCCGATCTTGAAGGCGCCGACCGCCTTTCCGTGGCTAACCTGGCTGAAGCCATCCAGTACAGGACGCTCGATCGAAGTTACTGGAGCTGAAGACCGGGGGGGGCCGCCGCGCCCAGGTTTCGCGCGATGGGGCGGAACCCGGCACGCTCGATTACAGCGATTGAGCCCGACCCCGACCACTCCAGGCCCGATTTCGCCCCACCGAGTTCGCAAACCTGGCCGGATCAATTGCCTGACAGCCCACGCGGTTACCTCGGATTCTGGAGGGCTCTCGTCGGAGATACATAAGCCGATAAGCTGTGCGAGCTTTCTCCAACACGCCCCGGAGAAGCCTGGCTTCGCCCGTGCACGATGTCGTCCTTCAATCCGGCTGGGACACTCTCCTTGTCGCCGCCCCTTTCCTGGGGATACTACTCATCGGCCTGTTCCACCTCGATCAGATCATCGCCTTGCCAAAGCGCCGGGTGACCTCGCGGCGTCCCGCATCCGGGACTGACGAGCACGGCCATTTCCTCCTCAGCGATCCGGACGGACGTCCATGTCGCAACGGCTCAGGACGAAAGTAACTGGATTGGTTCGCGTCGTCTTCCCTTGCAAATCCGGCCTCGCCCGTTAAGCGCCGAGACGCCGAGTCGATATTTCTGTATTATATTGAAAATAAATATCTTGTCGCAATCACTGTCGATCTGAAAGTTGCCGCAGAAACTGTGCGAGAATGCCGAAAACCCCTGCTGAAATCCCTCCAAAAATAACTATTGACCTCCGCGAAAGTTCGATATAGCCTCACAATAGCCATCCATAGAGGGCAGGTTGCGCATCGCGGCCGGTTGTGCCCGTTAGTCATTCCCTGCATCAAACTTTGAGCAAGGGCTCTGTTGATGTGTTTGGTGCGTTTTTTTGGCGCACCGCGAATGGCTGTAAGGGCGCGGGACGCATTAGGCGTAAACTGCGTATCCGATATGGCATGGCGTTCATCTCACTACGTGCAAAAGTCCCAGAAAATTTTGAACTTGGGGCAAATAAAGTGCGTCTAAGAGATGGAAGCACTAATTTGGGGTAGCCCTCGATTGTAATGGTTCCCCTCCGCTGCTCTGGTGGCGTTTCTCACCTGACGGGCCAGAGCGGGCATTTGAAAAAGAAGGAGATAGTCAATGCGTTCCGATCTCGTTTTCCGGGCACTTGCTCATGTGACCAATCGCTATCAGCTCTGTCAACTGGCAAGCAAAGCAACCCGTAAGCTCCACAAGCCAAATACGCGGCTCCAGGACACCACGAACGAAGTTTTGTGCCGTTTTGAATCGGCCAATCCTGAAGCCGAGGCGCCTGAAAAGACGCCTGCGGCCCATCCGGTAGAAAGGCGCCGTGCGGCGTAACTGCGCCTCTCGCCAATTCGATTGTTAAGTCAGGCAACGGATTCAGGGCAGCTTCCCGTCGAAGAGGTCATTGTGTTTCCGGCGCTCCGCTACTCCAGTTGATTTTGGAGGATACTTCACGGTCGGTTTTCGCAGACCGGCTTTCTGATTACGTGTCTCGTCTTACCCTCTGGAGCACTTCCCCCTCCGTATCCCCCATCCTCTAAATCCCGCCTTCGTGCAGGTGATCATGACCATCGCAGAACTAAAAGAGAAAAACATTACCGAGTTGAGTCGCATCGCGCGCACTCTTGAAATTCCAGGAACCAGCGGCCTTCGCAAACAGGATCTGATCTTCAAAATCCTTCAGGCGCAGAGCGAAAAAGAAGGCCACATCTTCGCCGAGGGTGTCCTCGAGATCCTCCCCGACGGCTACGGCTTCCTTCGCTCCCCCGATTACAACTATCTGCCTGGTCCCGACGACATCTATGTCTCGCCGTCACAGATTCGCAAATTCGACCTCAAGACCGGCGACTCCATCAGCGGGAACGTGCGCCCGCCGCACGAGGGCGAGAAATACTTCGCGCTGGTCAAGATCGAAGCCATTAACTTCGAGTCGCCCGAGGAAACGCGCAACAAGATCCTCTTTGACAACCTCACTCCGCTCTATCCTCAGGAACGCATCAAGATGGAGACCGTGCGCGAAGGCGTCAGCGGCCGCGTAATGGATCTTCTTACGCCAGTGGGCAAGGGCCAGCGCGGCTTGATCGTCGCCCCTCCCCGCACCGGAAAAACCATGCTGCTGCAGTCCATCGCCAACTCTGTGACCACGAACCATCCAGAGGTAGTGCTTATCGTTTTGCTTATCGACGAGCGCCCTGAGGAAGTCACGGACATGCAGCGTTCGGTCAAGGGCGAAGTCATCAGCTCCACCTTTGACGAGCCGGCCGCCCGCCACGTGCAAGTGGCAGAGATGGTCATCGAGAAAGCCAAGCGCCTCGTCGAGCACAAGCGCGACGTTGTCATTCTCCTGGACTCCATCACCCGCCTGGCGCGCGCCTACAACACCATCGTTCCGCCCTCCGGCAAAGTCCTCTCCGGTGGCGTCGACTCCAATGCGCTGCAGCGCCCCAAGCGTTTCTTCGGCGCGGCCCGCAATATCGAAGAAGGCGGTTCGCTCACCATCATCGCCACCGCCCTCGTTGACACCGGCTCCCGCATGGACGAAGTCATCTTTGAAGAGTTCAAGGGCACCGGTAACATGGAAATCATCCTCGACCGCAAGCTGGTCGACAAGCGGGTCTTCCCGGCCATCGACATCCAGCGCTCCGGCACCCGCAAAGAAGAGCTGCTCATTCCCAAAGAAGACCTGCAGCGCGTCTTCATTCTTCGCCGCGTGCTCAACCCGCTCTCGCCGGTCGAAGCCATGGAGCTCTTGATCAGCCGCCTCGAAAAAGTCCGCAACAACGCAGAATTCCTGCAGAATATGAACCAGCTGTAGCCACCTGCGGTGGGGCAGCCGCGCTTCGCGCCAGTACGCCTTCACTTTGCAGAATTCATTCTTAGCTCTGGGGTCTAGGTGGTCTGGTTTCCCAGAGCAATCAAAAGGCCGGGGCATCGTCCCCGGCCTTGCTTTCCCTTTCCGCATGGTGCATTGTGTTCCTGTCGCAGCCATGCCCACTCCTTCCGTTACCTGGAACAAGGCCACCCTCGCTCTGGCCACCCTCCTCTTTTCCTTGGGTGTCCGCTCCGACACACTCCCGCATCCAACCGGTCGCATGGCCGCGCTGCCACCAATCACGCTCTGGGCATGGGAGCGTCGCGAGGACCTTCACGCGCTCAACACTCGCCGCTTCGCCGTCGCCTATCTTGACCAGACGCTGACCATCGGCCTCACGGTCGAGAGCCAACCCCGCCGCGACCTCCTCATCTTTCCTGCGGCAGCAACACGAATTCCCGTAGTCCGCATCGAGGCGCTGCCCAACGCCGTCCTTAATGCGCAAAGTCGCAGCGACGCCGTTCACGCGATCCTCCTCAGCGCGCGCGAGCCCGGCATCTCCGCTCTCCAAATCGATTTCGACGCAACCCGCTCGCAGCGCCCGTTCTATCGTGATCTCCTCGTCGACCTGCGCCGCCAGCTTCCGGCTAACCTGCCGCTCTCCATCACAGCGCTCGCTTCCTGGTGCAGCTATGACGACTGGCTGCGCGACCTCCCCGTTGACGAAGCCGTTCCGATGCTCTTTCGCATGGAGCCCGATCGTCGTCGCGCTCCACCCGACCTTGCCGACTTCCGCATCCGCGAGCCCCTTTGCCAATCCTCCGTCGGCATCTCCACCACCGAGCCGTGGCCATCGGACCTTGCCGACAAGCGCGTCTACGTCTTCGCCGACAATGGCTGGCGCGTTGATGCTCCTGATCTAAATCGGAGATTTCCATGAGAATGCGCTTCCTGAATCTTGCTCTTGTCGTTGCCGCCATTTTGCTATCGCCAATCGGAAACGTCGAGGCCTGCGGGCCGGATTTTGAACCCGACGTCTTTGTCAGCACCAACAGTCCCGACAATCTCGCCTCCTTCGCCACCGGACAGCTCGGTATTCTGCAGGCGGGCTACGACTCCAACGAGTACGCAGTCGCCTTCCGCTACCTCAACGGTGGGGCGCTCTCTCAAGCCGAGCGCCAGGCCTACGTGCCTCAACCCGCTCCCCAACAAGCAGCTCAGGACTGGAGAAACCTCACTCCAGCGCAAATCGCGGCGGCGCAGGAGGCCCAAAAGCAAGCAGTAGAAAATGCCCAGCCTGCAGGCCAATGGGAAGTTGCGCGGGCCAAGCAAGTCAACGGCGTCATCCAGGTGGACACGCAGCCTGCCTTCCCGACTGACTACGCGGGCAATATTGTCTTCGACGAGAATTACCTCGACTGCCCCGAGCCGGCCTTTCAAAACGCAAAGCTCACCCTGAGCAAGCGAGCCGCTGTTTGGGGCGGCCAGAGCCCCTGGTTGGCTGATTGGATTCGGGCTCAGGATGCGGTCTTCTCAAACTGTGTTGGCAAGAGCGTCAATATGCCTGCGCCCGCACCGGCCGGCAGCCCCGCGCTCTTGCGGGCCGATCGGGCCTACCAGATCGCATCGGCAACCTTCTATGCGAAACAATTTGACCAGGCGGCCCAGCAATTCGCAGCCATCGCCGCCGACAAAAATTCCCCATGGAATGTTTGGGGACAATACCTCGCTGCCCGCGCCACAGTGCGCAAGGCCTTCGCAATGGGGAAAGCAACCGACCCCTATAGTTCCGAACTCGCCAGCTACGATCCGGCTACAATGCGCCGCGCGCAGCAGGTGCTTGAGGCAGCTTTGGCCCAGCCCAACCCTCAGCCTTCGCGCTCCATCGTTCAAAACGAGCTGAACTTTATTCGCATTCGCACCGAGCCCGAAAAGCGCGCAGCAGAAATCAGCGCCGCACTCGCCGGTCCGGCCCCCGATCCCAACTTCAGTCAGGATCTGCAGGACCTTAGTTGGATCTTGGTGAAGCAAATCAAAATCCAGAATCCGCCTCCTCTGCTTGCCTGGATTGCTGCATGGCGCGGCTCCGGCACTGCCGCGTTTGCCTTCGCGACGTGGCAGCAGAGCCACGCTTTGCCCTGGCTGGTTATGGCCGTGTCCAAGGCGCGCCCTTCCGATCCCTTTGCGCCCGATCTCGCCGCGGAAGCCGCAAAGATTCCGCCCCAATCACCTGCCTACGACACTGTCTTCTATCACCGTGTGCGCTTGCTCATCGGCCTCAAGCGAACCGACGAAGCGCGCGCGTTGCTCGACGCCGCGCTGCCTGCGCTGCGCCGCAAAGAGCCCAGCTCAGCGCTCAACGCCCTCCTTGGCGAGCGCATGGCCGTTGCGCGCAGCTTCAGTGAATTTCTACAGTTCGCGCCGCGCACGGTTCTGCAAACCGGGTCAGAAGGCGCCGAGGACGTGCAGGGTCAGTGTATGGAGAATCCCCACGCGAAGGTGCACACCGAAGATTGCACATCGAATGAGCACCCGCTCGAATTCGATGAAGACGCGGCGGTGGTCCTCAACCGTCAAACATCGCTCAACATGCTCATCGACGCAGCCGCTTCGCCGGCGCTCACGCCCAATCTCCGCCAGAATTTGGCCGTAGTGGCGTGGTTGCGCAGTGTTCTTCTCGAGGACCAGCCCAATGCTGCCCGTAGCGCTCCGTTGCTGCCCAAGCCGCTCAGCCAGGCTGTTGGAACCAGCTTCGGTTTTCCCGCCGATCTAGCGATCCTGCGTAACCCGGGACTGCGCCCCTACCTTGAAGCTGGAGTCCCGCGCGTCGCCAGTTTCAGCTACTTCGACGAATTTCGTAACAATTGGTGGTGCAAGCCATGGAACGAAAGTGACGAAGGACAGTCTCCGAAACCAGGTCCGCTTCCAACGCCGGCGTTTGCCACCCCGGAACAAGAAAAACTTGCCGACGCTGAATATCAGCGATTGCAGCAGCAGCCCGACTCGGCCGCCCTCATCGGTCAGCGAGTCATCGACTATGCCAACCAGCATCCCAACGATCCTCAGGTGCCCGAAGCGCTGGCGCTCACAGTGCGCGCCACTCACTTTGCCTGCCAGACATGGAGCCCCAATCTGCCCTCCGGTACAAAACCGGAATACACCCCAGTCAGCAAGGCTGCCTTCGAATTGCTCCACCGCAGCTATCCAAAATCTCCCTGGACCGCAAAAACTCCCTATTATTACTAGGCTGTGGCAGTTACCGTTCGCCCCTTTCCCGATAGCTCGGCCGCTGGTAAACTGGTTAAGTCGTGGGGCTGTAGCTCAGCTGGGAGAGCGCCTCGTTCGCAACGAGGAGGCCAGCGGTTCGATCCCGCTCAGCTCCACCAAACCCTTTCCACCCACCCCACTGGGTTATCGCAGACCCCTCTTATTTCAGCTCTCCAGCGTTTATACTTGAACGATTCCGCGACATGGGAAAGCCGGAAGACGAATCTATCTCCTAGGCTGTAAGTGCAGATCGGGCTCGAACCTCAGCGATCTGTCGCCTTCCATAGCTACGAGTCGAGGTGAACGTTTGTTTCAAGTCCTCACTCCGCCGGAGTCTTCTGTAGACACTCTTCGCCCTCTCTGCGTCGATCTTGATGGAACCCTCGTCAAATCCGACACTCTCATCGATTCGCTGCTAGCCCTTGCTCGCAAGCATCCTGCGCTCCTGCTCGCTCTGCCTGCTCAGTTGCTACGCGGAAGGGCCGCCTTCAAGAGATACGTCTCGAGCCACGTCTCGCTCGATGTCGCCCATCTGCCTTACAACCGCAAGCTGCTGCAGTTCCTTCACGAGGAACGCACGCGCGGCCGCTCCGTCTACCTGGCCACGGGTGCCGATCTGCACTTGGCCCAGGCTGTGGCAGCTCATCTTGATCTCTTCGCCGGGGTCTTCGGCAGCGATGGCGCGGTAAACCTCACAGGAAGCAGGAAACTCAATCGCCTCCGCGGCCAACTCAACAGCGCCGCATACGATTACGTGGGCAATGACGTTCCCGATCTTCCGCTTCTAGCTCAGGCTACTGAAATCATGGTGGCCAACCCCAGCCTTCGTCTGCGTATCGAATTGCGCAAGCACGCCATCCACCCGACTCGCGCATTCACTGAGCGGCCCAGTACGTTCCGGTCTGTGCTTAGGGCCATACGTCCTCAGCAATGGATCAAGAATCTCCTCGTCTTTCTACCCCTGCTGCTTGCCCACGTCATCGCACTCCAGCGGCTCTCGGACGCGCTGCTGGCCTTCTGTTGTTTCTGCCTCACGGCTTCGTCAGCCTATATCATTAATGACCTGCTCGATGTCGAGGCCGATCGCCGCCACCCCATCAAGCAGTTGCGTCCCTTCGCGGCTGGCAATCTCTCTGTATTCACTGGCCTCACCGTCTCGGTTCTCTTTTTGGTTCTGGCGCTCTCAGGTGTTCGCTTCCTGCCCCCCGCCTTCGGCGCATGGCTGCTTCTGTATCTGGCTGCAACACTTGCCTATTCGTGGTATCTCAAGCGGATCGCCGTAGTCGACGTTCTGGTGCTCTCCGGGTTTTACACTTTGCGGCTTCTCGCCGGCAGTGCTGCTACGGGATCGCACATCTCGCACTGGCTGGCTGGCTTTTCGGTGTTCCTGTTCTTTTCTCTCGCCATCGCAAAGCGCTTCGCTGAACTGCAAAGCCTACGCTTCAGCGGATTGCCGGTGGGGAATGCGCGCGGGTACCTGTTGACCGATGCTGACCAATTGCGCAGTTTCGGAACTGCCAGCGCCTTCGCAGCCGTGGTAATCTTCGCAAATTACATCAGTAGCAGCGACATCGTTGTGCTCTATCGCCATGCGCAACTGCTCTGGCTCCTTATGCCTCTCATGATTCTGTGGATGTGTCGCCTATGGCTGATCGCCTCGCGCGGCAAATTGAATGAAGATCCGCTTGTTTTCGTGCTGACTGACCGCATGAGCCTGTTGATCGGCGGGGCGGTCGCAGTGATTGCATTTCTGGCGATCTGAGCCTTTTGGCTGAAAGTCAACTCGGAAACGTACTGACGATCCCCTCCTCTCCGTCACGCTCCTGTTGACGGCCGTCAATCCATCGATTGATCGTTATGTGTTCGTCCCTGGGCGCCATCCCTTTGCAAGCATGGAAATCTCTGGGGCGCGCTCGCCCGCCTGGATTTCTGCCAGAGTCTCTTGTTTCACATCCAGGGTTTGAATTACTGTCGGATCCCCGCGGCGCGCGTCTATCGCTAAATGTTTCTCCGATACAGAATCCATGTATCGGTCGAGGCAATCACGTGGAAATGACTTTGAAGATAGCTCCCATACAACTTAAGCATGGCGTCGGGAAGACTAAAATCGCAGCCCAACTTTGCATCCACGTTTCGCGGTACCATGACCAGCGACGTGTTGCCCAGGAATTCCTCAGCCGGAGGGTGGCGTGTTTCGCTGAAAGAGAAATTCAGATCCCACCAAAGAAGACCATTGCGTGCGGGGGGTGTATCGAGCGCAAAGGAGAAGAGATCTACATACTCGACAGTTGTGATCCGATCGTTCGGCTGCACGTTTGCGCGCAGAAGATCGATGCCGTCGTTGATCCTCATCGGGAACTCAGAGACCGGCCAGGGGCCGCATCCCCTGGAAAGGACAGGCACATAAAAGTCTTGCAAGTGGGCCGAATGGATTCGCTTCGCAGGGTCGTAGTGAGGGCGCTTCACCAGATCCCAGGCGACGGCGTAGCCAGTCGATGCAATCTCGCCCGCCAGGATCGGAAACGAAAAAAGCGGGACGATGAGCAAGCATGCGGTGTAGACCCATGGCGCACCACAACCCGGCCGCTCCATGTCTCTCCCGATTTGCCTAGCGAAGAGCCCAGTGACCAGCAAGATCGCCAGGAAGTACATGGGATCTTCGACTCCGCCTCCCTGCGAGGCATTTCCAGAGAGGATCCAGAGCGAAGTTGCAATCATTGCTGCCGCGACCAGCCATAGGCGCAGAACCGGAAACCGACGGCCTGCGAGTCGGCGCTGAGGCAAACTGCAAAGAGCCACGGCGAACACCAGAAGGTAAATGTTTACGGCGTTGTTCTGGAAGCCCTCGGCGAGCAGCCTCATCCTCATGTGTGGAGATTGAACAGGCACAGCAGCCAGAATGTCCTCTGCATAAGCAACGAGACTAATGTGCAGGAATACCCAAAATGCCGCGCAGACCCCCAAAAACGCCCCGGTCATCGCCGCGAGCCAGCGCCACGACTTTGATTCAAACACCACCCCGAGAACTGCGATGGCAGCACCGGCAACAAAGTAGGTGACCTTGCAATAAAGCAGCAATGCGAGAACAGCGCCTGCTATCGCTCCTTCGTAGAACCGTGTTTTTTCGGTTGGATTTCGCCTCTCAAGAAGGACGCACAAACAAATGAGCACGATCAACACATAACCCAGGCGGTTATATGACATCGCGTAGCTTGTGTATCGAATCGGATACCCCGGCGGCCGCGGGGTGACGAGATAAAACCCCTCGAAGAGAACGAAAAGGGTTGTAATCAACCAGGAAAACCGAGCAGAGGCCAGGTACCAGGCAGCAGGAATCAGGAGTGAGGCGATCAGGATATTTCCATACGTGATGCTGGCCACTGAAGGCGGCGCCACTTTCATGCCGAATGCAGCCAGCAGATAGGTCAGCGAGCCCAGCGGCATGTGAAAGTCAGTGTGCGGCACTTGGCCGCTAACAATCCTCCAGCCGGCTTCGAGGACGGAATTCGTATCCCATGGTCCTCCTCCCACTGGAGGAGCGCCCAGCACGATGAGGGTGCCAGCGAGCGCTGCGAAGGCGGCGAGCAAGCCAAAACCAGACCTTTTATATCCGGTTGCAGATTCTGAGAGAACCAGTCGGAAAAGCCGACTGGAATTGAGTGATCCATTTGAGTGACGCGGAGGCGATTCGCCGGAAGCCTTACCTTCTCGCGACACGCAAGTTGGAGTTTCCATTTTGCTTTCCCGTCGGCGACAGTATACTGCCAGTCGTCGCAGCCGCGATCTTTTCTGCATTCGTTTCTGAGCTAAAGAGCCGCCCCTCGTCGCCGCGTTGTCCAATCCACGCACCAGCAATTGCCCGCTAGCAGATGTGACGCGGGAACCCTGGAAGTCAACTTCGGAACGAGCCATGAGTCAAGTCGGAAAAAATTGGAACGAGCGCGAACGGCTTCCTGCTCGTGTCACGTGTCCGAGTAGCGATTGAATCTAACGTTCTTAATGAACCGCTGATCCTGAGCCCTGGATTCTCTAGCTGAATAAATCCTTCATCTTCTCCAGCAGGCTGGGCGACGTGGGTTTGTTGTCCACACTCATGGTCTCAGCCAGCTTTGCCACCAGATCCCGCTGTGCACGGTTCAGCTTCCGGGGAATCTGCACTGCCACCTTGACGATCAGATCGCCGGTACCCTTCTCATTCAGGTGCGGAACGCCACGTCCGCGAACCCGCACATCTCTGCCGCTCTGCGTGCCCTCGGGAATCTTGATGCTCACCGGGCCGTCGATGCCGGGAATTTCGAACTCCGCGCCCAGGGCAGCCTGCGGAAAGCTGATGGGAATCACGCAGTGAAGGTCATAGCCATGCCGCTCGAAGAAATCGTGCGGTCTGATCGAAAGCACAATGTAGAGATCGCCCTTTGGGCCACCCGCGCGCCCGGCATCGCCTTCACCCGCGTAACGGATCCGTGTCCCCTCTTCTACACCGGGGGGCACCTTCACATTGAGCTTTACCTCGGTGGCGGAACGGCCCTCTCCGCGGCAGCCGGTGCACGGATCGCCGATTACAGTCCCCGTACCGCCGCACGTGCCGCAAGTGCGGGCCACGGAAAAGAACCCCTGTTGGTAGCGAAGCTGCCCGCGTCCCTGGCATTGGCTGCACACGCTCGGCCCCCGGCCTGACGTGCTGCCACGTCCGCTGCAAACACCGCAAGTCTCCAACCGCCGAATCTTTACTTCGGTCTGCGCGCCAAAAATCGCATCTTCAAAATTGATTGCCAGATCGAATCGCAGATCGTCGCCGCGCTGTTGGCGCGACCCCCGCGTTGCCCCACGTGGTGAGCCGCCCATTGAGAACATCTCGCCGAACAGATCGCCGAAGATGTCTCCCAGGTCGACTCCACCGGCGAACGGACCGGCGCCAAATCCCTGCGAGCCCAGTCCGGCATGACCGAAGCGGTCGTAGGCCGCGCGCTTGTCCGCATCGCTCAGCACCTGGTAAGCTTCGCTGGCCTCTTTGAACTTTTCTTCAGCCGAGTGGTCGCCGGGGTTCCGGTCAGGATGGTATCTCAACGCCTGCTTGCGATATGCGCTCTTCAGTTCCTGATCGGTGCAGTCCCGTGAAACGCCCAGAACCTCGTAGTAATCCGCTTTGCTCACTCTTGTATTAGAACCCATTGTCCCCTTGATTCTTTCTCAACGATCATTCGCTTTCGGCTCACTGAACCGTGTTCCCCGCTTTACTCATCCACTTGCTTTGGATTATGAGCCACGCGCACCAGCGCAGGACGCAGCAGCCGCTCGCGCAGCCGGTAACCGCGTCGCACCTCCTCGGCCACATGCTGGTCAGGCAGGTCTTCGCGCTCCACCGCTCCCATCGCTTCGTGAATGCGAGGATCGAATGCCTCTCCCACCGTCGGCACCACGCTCACCTGCAGCTTTTGCAGAATCTCTTCCATCTGCTTCACAATCAGGCTCACGCCCGAACGCAATTGATGCGTTGAGCCGGTGGATTTGAGGGCAAGCTCGAAGTTGTCCACGACAGGTAGAAACTGCTCGACCACGCTGCCCGTCACAAAGTCACGATATTCCGCTCGCTCGCGCTCGGCACGCTTCCTGGCGTTTTCAAACTCCGCCTGCAGCCGGGCCAGCCGCTCCAGCAGTTGGTCGCGCTCGCTCTTCAACCGCGCAACTTCTGTTTCAGAAGTTGGCTCTGCCGCACCTTCCGCATCCCCTTGCGTAGCAGCCTCGGTTGCGACCGTAAGCTCTTCCTCGGTCGGTGGCGCCGGCAATTCCGCTGAGGGGTCGATATTTCCTTCCGGCCCGCGCGCCGCCGAGTCAGGGGATTGTACTGCCGTTGCTTCTGTCGCTCGCTTCCACATGGTTCAGCCCGTTCTCCAAAAAGATTCGTTCCCCAACCAATTAGATGATGCGCTTCTCGCGCGGCTGCAATTTCCGCGCCTCGCTTGCCATGCGCTCCTGCTTGAAATGGACGACCGCTACGATTCGTTACCGAACCGCTAGGCAGCGGGAACGTCAAGAATGCGCCCGGATAGGCGCGCAATGTAGCTCACCGCTTGGATCATCTCCTGGTATTGAATGCGCGTGGGGGCAATCACCGCCACCGTCGCAAAATTTCCATCACCCAGCTTGGCCGGCGCGCCGATCAACACCAGGTCCTGCATCGCGGGTGATGCCTCGTCAAGACCGACGACGACGCGCACTTCCTGTTGCCGGCCATCCACGTAAGCGTTCAGCAATTCTACCAGTCGCTGTTTTGCTTCCAGCGCCAGCAGCATTTGCCGCAAACGCTCTCGATCCTGTTCGGCGCTGATCAGGTTAGCGATTCCCTCCACAAAGATGGTGGGGCCTGCTTCATCGCCTGCAAACGCGCCCTTGCGGCAAAGTTCTTCCACCGACGCCAGCAACTGGCGATAGGCTTCTCGGTCCATCTCCACGCGGCGCGTCACTTCAGCACGGATGCGCTCAATCGGCCATCCATGGAAGTTCTCATTCAGATAACTAGCCGCTGTCTCTAATTCCACCGGCGTCAGTTGGCGATCGATCGCCAGCACGCGGTCCTGCACGGTCCCGGCCTTTGTCACCAATACCGCTAGCACCCGGCCCGCGGAGAGGCGCGAAAAATGAATGTGTTCCAGCACTTGGCCCCCCGTCGCGCTGGCCAGCGCAACCCCCAGCCCGCTCGAAATCAACGCCAGCACGTGCGAAGTGCGCTCCAGGTAATCATGAGTGCTAACCACCCCGTTAAAGCTCTCCTCAATTTGCCCGCGCCGAGCTTCGCTCAGGGGAGAATCTGCTCCTCCCGCTCCGGAACCCCCCGCATTGGCCCCTGCTGCAGCCCGGCCAGATTGAGTGATCTGCTCCACGTAATAGCGGAACGCGGCCGCCGTGGGGACTCGGCCGGCCGAGGTGTGTGGCTGTTCCAGTAGCCCGGCCTCGCCAAGCGATGCCATCACGTTCCGCAGCGTTGCCGAGCTCAACCCCTCCCGGTTAGCGAAAAAGTGCGCCACTGCCTGCGAAGCCACCGGCTCGCCAGTCGCTATATAGAGGTCGATGATGGCGTTCAATACTACCCGCTCGCGCGGGCTGAGACGTACTTCGGGCATCTATTTGGCTCTCCATTCCGGCCCGTCTGGGGGATACATGTCGGTTTTCCTGAGCCGTTCTGGCCAGGGATCTTGCTGATTAAGTTCCAGTTTTGCTTGAACTTACACAAGAAATCGCCAGGATATTGCTGCTTAGAGTTTAGAAACACCTCTCTATCGCTGTCAAGACTAACCGGCCGCCCTCAATACTTCCGAGCGCACACCTGGCCGCGCTGGCCCGTCGCCATTACATCCGTAACGATTCCGCACCGCACTTGCTCCGCCCATCATCATTTGATGCTATTGTGGAACATCTGTCGCTGCAGCGGTCGCAGACAGACCCCACTCAAATCGACCGCGCTCGTCGATTCATTAGAGGGGGGCCCCAATGAGTAGCTTCTCCTGCTTTGTCCGCCGCACCTCCATCGTTTCCATCCTCATTGGCTTGGCATTCCTCGCGACGCTCCCCGCCGCCCGGGCCGAGTCACCAACCCAACTCGACAAGCATGCGCACAAAATCGAGAAACGGCTTGCCAAATATCAGCCAGGCACCTATCTCAACTTCAGTTTTCGCGACAGCTCTCAGGCCTACGGTTCCCTGGGCTCACTTTCCGACGCGTCTTTCCAGCTCACGAATGCCGACAGCAACAAAGTTGAGACCCATTCCTACGACGAAGTAGCGCGAGTCAATAAGGGCAAAGAGTACATCGGCTCAGGCTCGGAGCCTGGCCGCCACGTCCGTCTCCTCGTTCCCATCGTGATTGGGGCTTGCGCCGCGGCCGCGGCGATAGCCGTCGTTGAAGTCCTGCGCTAAGCGGGCGCTCGCACGCGAACCCCAAACTATCTCCTCGTCTTCTCTGGCTGATAGATTCGTAACAGGGCCGCGCCTCACGCGTCGGCTGCGTTGCGCCGGAAGAGAGCTCATGTTTCACCCCACTGAAGACCTCCGCATTCAATGGACAAAGGTCGTTCTTCCCCCCGTGTTTCTTGAAGAAGAACTTCCCGTCACCGACACCGCGTCGGCAACCATCTTCGATGCGCGCAAGCAAATTACCGCAATCTTGCAGCAGCACGACGATCGCCTTCTCGTCCTCGCCGGTCCTTGCTCCATTCACGACACCAAAGCCGCGCTCGAGTATGCATCGCTGCTCAAGGGCGCCATCGATGAGTTTGCCCGCGACCTGCGCATCGTCATGCGCGTCTACTTCGAGAAACCGCGCACCACCATCGGCTGGAAGGGCCTCATCAACGATCCGCACCTTGATGGCACGTTCAAAATCAATGATGGCCTTCGCCTCGCGCGGCATCTGCTGCTCGACCTCGCCGAAATGGGCGTGCCCACGGGAACCGAATTCCTCGAAATGATTTCGCCGCAATATATCGCCGGACTTGTGTGCTGGGGCGCCATCGGCGCCCGCACCTCTGAGAGCCAGGTCCACCGCCAGCTCGTCTCCGGCGTGTCGTGTCCCGTCGGATTCAAAAATGGAACCTCGGGCGATGTCCAGGTGGCCATTGATGCGGTGCTGTCTGCAGCTTACTCGCACACCTTTCTTGGCCACACGCATAACGGCCAGTCGGCCATCTTCGTCACCACCGGCAATCCCGACTGCCACATCATCCTGCGCGGCGGCACAAATATCGTGAACTACACCGCAGATTGCGTCGCCGATACGGCGGCAAGAATGCAGAAGGCTGGCGTACAGCCGCGCATCATGATCGACTTCAGCCACGCCAACAGCGGCAAGGACTACCGGCGCCAGGCCGTCGTCTGCCACGACGTCGCTGCACAAATCGCCGCGGGCGACCGCCGCATCATCGGCGCCATGATCGAAAGCAATCTCGTCGCGGGTGCGCAAAAGCTCGTCCCCGGCCAGCCCCTCGTCTACGGCCAAAGCATCACCGACGGCTGTATCGATTGGGCCGAAACCCGCACCTTGCTCGCCGAACTCGCCGCCGCCGTCCGCGCCCGGCGCGGATAACAATCCAGTCGCCCTTCACGCATTCCCCATCACAATCGTGTGCGGGCTCATCGGAATCGGGTGCGCCGCCACCGCCTTGAATCCAGCTTCGTCGTGCATCGCCTTGAGCTCCGCAAAGGTATAAGCGTCCCCATCCGCTGTCGTCGTCAGCATCGTCATCGCGAAGGCCGCCGGCATCGGTGGCGACACCCTGTCCTCATTCGGCACAAACTCCAGCGTTGCCGCGCGCCCGCCCGGCTTCAGCGCCGCGCGAACCTTCTTCAGAAGGCCCACATTGGTCGGTTTATCAAAGTGGTGCAGAAAATTCGTCAGCAGCACCACATCGTAAGGACCGCCAAAGTCCACTTCGAACGCGCTGCCCGGCAGCATGTCATAGCGATCTTGCACGCCCGCCTTCTCTGCGTTCTTCAGGGCCACGCGCAGTACGGGTGCCCAATCCAAACCCGTCACGCGCGCCTGCGGATTCTGCTTCGCA
The DNA here is from genome assembly GCA_963841095.1 of uncultured Acidobacteriaceae bacterium. Lineage (GTDB taxonomy): Bacteria > Acidobacteriota > Terriglobia > Terriglobales > Acidobacteriaceae > Telmatobacter. The sequence goes on along the minus strand of CAWJBE010000017.1, from coordinate 217,250 downwards.
ATCTCGATCCCAAACAACCCGTGGCCTGCCGCGATATCCAGCACTTTCATCGGTCCTTTGTATCCGTTCAGCACCACGGCGCCCAGCGGACCCGCCATCGGCCCCATCATCGGTGCCATGTTTTCCGCGAACACAACCCAAATGGGATTCTCTGGTTCCACTGTGCCCTGGCCGGGAAGATAAGTGCGGCCCGTGCGAACGATTTCCGCCAATTGTCCATCGGCCTGCATAATCGCCGACTCGCTCAGAAACTGCGCGACCGATGCCATGCACGCAGGCGAGCGTGGATCAAGAAACGCTGCGCTGGTCGGCGTGTGCTTGTAGTGCCCGTTCTCCTTGGCCAGCACGCCATTGATCACCAGAAAATCGCACAGGATGCGGATGCCCCGCTCCGACGCCTTCGCATGCCGCGCAATCGAAGCCGCATCGCCCGGCCCCTCGCCCACGGCCTTGAAAACGTCCAGCTCGATGGCCGCCTTGAGAGCAGCGGTGCGCTGGTGCGATTGCACCATCTCAAAAACCAGGCCCGGATTCAATGGAGTTGCTTCGGCTCCGGCAGACATAGAACAACCTCCTCTTTTGCTCCGCGGGGTCTTTGGATTTTTGGGGAATCCCGGTGCGGGCTCACCGAGTGTATCACCTGCAGGTCTTACACCTGCAAGCCGTCTTGAAAGCGGTGCAACTCCGGCTGGCCGCCATCTCGGCGCCTGGCATTTTCCAGGGTGCCCACGCTGTACATTGAAAGGTTGTGCCCCTCCGTTGGTCCATCCTCCGCTTGCGCCAAAGGTCGCTTGTGCGCGCCATTGCCTTGTCCGTCGGCGCATTCGCGGCCAGCTTGCGGCTCGCGGGATTCCCCTACATACAGGATCTCCATCGCTCACCATGGCAAATTCTCGCCCTTCTCGTCGCTGCTTGGGGCATGGCAGAAACCGCCCGCTGCCTGCAAAGCCGGTGGAGCTTTTACCATGCCGGCGTGCTCATCCTGCTCTACTCCAACCTCATGATTCTGGCTACGATTGTTGTGTTGATGGTGGTTCCGTAACCACTTGCCTGCAAAAATAAGTTTGCTGCGGCCGGACCGTCTCTCCGTGTACGATGGGCTGAGCGCACGCCCAAACGGTACGCCCCGCGGCTGACGATCCACTGCCTATGCCGCTCGCGATGCCGGTGAAACTTGTCGTGCGCTGGAGGCAGCGATGCTGAAAGGATTTCGAGATTTCATTCTGCGCGGTAACGTAGTGGATCTGGCCGTAGCCGTGATTCTGGGTGTGGCATTTAACGCCATTGTGGCGTCCCTTGTGGGCGATGTGTTGAATCCGTTGATCGCCGCGACCATCGGAAAGCCGGATTTCAGCAGCGTCATTCTGCACGTTGGCGGTGGGCAGATCAAGGTGGGCAACTTTCTCAACGCAGTGGTTTCGTTTCTCATTGTCGCCAGCGTGGTGTATTTCGTCATCGTCCTGCCGATGAACGTATTCTCGGCGCGCATGAAGAAGCCCGAGGCCGCCCCCACAACCAAAACCTGTCCCGAGTGCCTCAGCGAGATTCCGCTCGCCGCGCACCGCTGTGCACATTGCACGCAGCCTGTCGCTTGACGACGGGTCAATGTCTCTCAGAGGGTCGATTCAATGGGCAACCGCAAGGCGCTTGCTGTCTTTCTCTTTCTCGCTACGCTGTCTTTAAAATTGCCCTCTCACCTGCTTTGGGCACAAAGTGCGCCGCAACATGTCTTTGGCTACTCTGATTTCTCCAGCGAATCCAAAATCGAGGCTGACTTCCTCGCCGTCCCCGATGCCAAACTAGCCGGCGAGGAACTCAAAACGCTTACCGCCGAGCCGCACCTTGCCGCAACACCCGAGGATCACGCGACCGCGGAGTACGTGGCGCGCAAATTCCGCGCCGCCGGGCTCGACACTCAGATCGTTCCCTACCGCGTCCTGATGAACTGGCCCAAAGTCGTACGCGTTGAAGCCTATGACCCCGCGGGCAATCTCCTCGTGAGCGGACCCACCCGCGAGCACGTAGACGGCGATCCCGGCCAGGACAACCCTCGCGTCGTCATGCCGTTCAACGGTTCCTCCGGCTCCGGCGATGTTACCGCGGAAGTCGTCTATGCCAACTACGGGCGTCTCGAAGACTTCAACGAACTGGCAGCACATCATATCGATCTTCACGGCAAAATCGTCATCTGCCGCTATGGCTCCAACTTCCGCGGCGTTAAGGTCTACATTGCCGAGCAGCGCGGCGCCGTCGGCGTGCTCATCTACTCTGATCCGCAGGACGACGGCTACTACCGCGGCGACCCCTACCCAATCGGTCCCTGGCGGCCCGACACTGGAGTGCAGCGCGGCTCGGTGCAATATCTCTTCCACTATCCCGGCGATCCTGAAACTCCCGGCGTAGCTTCCACGCTCGACCTGCCCGACTCCGCTCGCGCAAAGAATTTCCTGGGGCCCGATGGCGACCAACCCAAAATCATCTCCATCCCGCTCAGCTATCACGATGCCGCGCCGATCCTCCAGGCTCTGCAGGGGCCCGGCGTGCCTCAAGGATGGCAGGGCGCTCTGCCCTTCCGCTATCACCTCGGCCCGGGTGGGGTGAAAGTCCACCTCGTTTCGCAGCAGGACTACGAGCGCCGCATCATCTGGGACGTGATTGGCAAGGTCCAGGGCTCCCAGGATCCAGCTGCAACGGTGATTGTCGGCAATCATCGCGACGCCTGGGTCTATGGCGCCGTGGATCCCTCCAGCGGCACCGCGGCCATGCTTGAAGCGGTCCATGGTGTCGGCGAATTGCTGCGGCAGGGTTGGCATCCCAAGCGCACCATCCTCTTTTGCAGTTGGGATGCCGAGGAAGAAGGCCTAATCGGCTCGACAGAATGGGTCGAGCAGCAGGCGCAAGCACTCAATCGAGCCGTCGCTTATTTCAACGTGGACGTCGCCGTTTCCGGCCCGAATTTCTCTGCTTCAGCTGTGCCTTCGTTGAAGGAGTTTATCCGCGGCGTCACACGCGTTGTTCCCAGCCCCGTCGCCGGCACAGTCTTTGATCAGTGGCGCTCCAGCCATGAGCCGGGCAACGAGCACCGCCTCTCCAATGCGCCGCCCGTCGAGGGCGAAGAAGTGCATGTGGGCGATCTCGGCTCCGGCTCCGATTTCACGCCCTTCCTGCAGCATGCCGGCGTGCCTTCCACTGATATCGGCTCCAACGGGCCCTATGGCGTCTATCACTCTACCTTCGACGATTTTCAGTGGTACACCGAGAACGCCGATCCCCATTTTCTCTATTTGCAGGAAATGGCCCGCGTCCTCGGGCTTGAAGCGGTCCGTATGGCCGATGCCGACGTCCTGCCCTTCGACTACGTTGCTTACGCGCGTGAGATCTTAGCCTATATCGATGCCGCAAAGCGCAAAGCTGCCGACTCGGGTCTCAAGAATCTCGACTTTGCGTCTGCCAAATCGGCCGCGGTGCGCCTCACTGATGCTGCGCAGCAAGTGCATACGCTTCAGGTCGCTCCATCCGGCGATCTCACCAAATTGAATCTCGCCCTGCGCCAGGCTGAAACTGCGTTCCTGTCTCAGGCCGGACTTCCCAATCGCCCCTGGTATCACCACACAATCTATGCTCCCGGCGAGTACACCGGCTACGCCGCCGTGGTCATCCCCGGCGTCAATGAGGCCATCGACGCCGGCAATGCGAGCGTTGCCGCGCAGCAGTTGCAGGTCCTCACCGATGCCCTCAACCACGCCGCAGGCATTCTCTCCTCTGTTCACTGAAAAGCCGTCGCCGTCCGATCATTGCTCGAACTTCGGCTCGATCGTTACATTCGTAATGCGCCGCGACCGCCCTCGACCGCGCCGGCGCACCTCAAGTTCCTACGCTGCCCCCAACAGGCCATCTTCCTTCCCACAAAGGCCCCACCCGTTCCCACAGACGAGTGATTCCCCATCGTTGTCCTGCGGCGCTATTGTCCACAGTCAAGCTGCCGATAGAGCCGCAAGACACGCAGTGCAGCCTGCATGAGGCAGATTTGCCGTGATTGACTTCTTGCTCGGGTTCGCCTACGTCGCATTAATCCTCTCCCCGCCGATCTTCGCCACAACGCAGCGGGCACGGATCCATGGGCGATACCGCCGGTAAGCAGTCCTCAAGTGGAGGTTCCGATGAGTGAGCTATTGATTGAACTGGTCTTGATCGCGATGATCGTCGTCCCTTCGATCGCAACCTCATTGCAGCCGGCCCGGGTGAACAATCGCAACGCCTCGCAGGCGCCGCAAAGATAACTCGGCAGCGCCTCACACCCAGCCGAGGCACCGCCGCGCACCCTCGCCCCCTTGTGCCAATCCCTCGCCCCTCATTTCCAACGCGCTTACTTAAAGACATAGCGACTAAGCGACTGCTGGGCCGGGAAGCAGGAAGTCAGCGAAGGTGAAGCCGTCGCGAGTGACGACTTCGCCGGTTGCGAGCGGGAGCGGCGCTGAGAACGTGGGGCCGGCGTACACGCAGGTGTGGAACTCGCCGCGTTCGCCGCAGGGGTCGGCTCCAGCAGGAAGATCACGCAATAAATCCAGATCGAAGTCACGGCCGGCAAAGGCAGCTGGGAGTTGCTTTGTGTCGACGCAGGAGAGGCGCGCGCGCAAGCCGCCGGAGATCATGTCGCGGGCCAGGGCATCGGTAGGAATCTGCCAGAGGGGAAAGAGCGGCTCAAGGCCAGTGGGCGCGAGCTGGCGTTCACGGTAAGAGCGGACGTCTTCAAGGAAGAGATCGCCGAACGCGACTGCTTCGATGCGCTCGTTGACGGCGCGCTGGCAGGCTTCGGCCATGCGCTGCTCGTAGATTTCGTTCGGGCAGGGCCATGGGAGCGGGACGATCCACAAAGGCAGGTTGGCGGCGGCGGCCTGGGCTTCAAGCACGGCGCGGCGCACGCCATGCATAGCGACGCGGTCGAACTCGGCGTTGAGGGTGGTGAGCAGGCCGCAGAGCTCGATGGATGGATCGCGGCGGAGGACGTGGAGGGTCCATGCACTGTCTTTGCCGCTGCTCCAGGAGAGGAGAACGCGCTTCATACGATCATAATAGCGGGCAGGTTCCCGCGCATGTGTGCATTCGCATCCAACCGTTAGGAAGCGTTCACGTTGGCTCGCCGTGCCAAGACAGCGTTTCCGAGGAGGTTGAGTTATGCGCCGCCTGAGAGATTTGCTGGTTGGGGTATTGCTCGCGGGGTGCTGCGTGGCAGCGTATGGACAGGACGCGGAGCAGATTGTGCGGCAAGCGGTGAAGACGGAGCTGGCCGCGGACGCTGCCGATCACACGCACTGGCTTTACTACGAGGTGGACCGCAAACCGGACGTGAAGGTGAAGCAATGGGTGGCGGAGACAGGCACGGGCGACCTGAAGCGCCTGATCGCGAAGAACGGAGTGATTTTTGCGAAAGCGCAGCAGCGCGCAAACATGGACGATTTTATCGGCGACAATGCAGCGCAGTCGAAGCAGCGCACGGCAGGACAGCACGACGACGAGCAGGCATCCCAAATGCTCGGCATGTTGCCGCAGGCATTTTTGTGGACCAAGGTGGGCGAGCAGGGAAACGAAACGATTTTGCGCTTCACGCCCAATCCGCAGTTTGAACCGCCGACGTGGGAGGCACGGGTATTTGCGGCGATGGCGGGCCAGATGGCGGTTGACAACTCGCAGCACCGGATCGTGAGCCTGAAGGGACGCATGATTCACGACGTCAGGTTCTGGGGCGGGCTGCTGGGCGATCTGAAAGCCGGCGGCAGCTTTGACGTGGAGCGGCGCGAGATTGGACCCGGCGAGTGGGCAATAACAGAGACGCATGTGCACATCGAGGGACATGCGCTGATCTTCAAGTCCATCTCAGAACAGGAAGACGACGTGAAGCGGAGCTTCAAGGAGCTTCCGGCGCGCGTATCGCTGGCGAGCGCAGAGACGATGCTGCTCGCGCAGAATGGGTAACGATGCACAGGGCTTCAGAAATGTCTCAGCGCCGCCTGCCAGTCATGCACATGAAAAATCTCAGGAACGCCCAGTTGCTTCGCTGCCACAGGGCAAGTCTACTGCGCCCATCATCCAGAGCCGGATGCAGCCGCCGCGACTCAGGATTTCCGCATCTCTGTGCAAGACATTTTCATCTGACAGACAATGCCAGCCTGTCACCCGCTCGACAACCCAATCTGGAACGCACTCAACACCGAACACGCCGCATTCGCCCTGGGCGGCGAACTCGCCAGGCGCTATCCGCCGGAGATTGGCCCTCTCAGCGGCATGACCGGCCAATCCCTCGAAAGCTACGAGGCGCTTCGTCTCCTCTCGGGACCGGCGGGTGTCGTTGGCCTCTTTCTTGAAGATCAACCCGCGCCGCCGCCCGGTTGGACCATGGTTCGCGACGGCCTGATGACGCAGATGATCTGTCCTGATTCGGAGACGCCCGAGCAGGTGCCTTTACCCAATGTGACAATCCGCAGGCTCACAACCACCGACGTGTCCGCGATGCTCGAACTGGCGAAATTGACCGAACCGGGCCCCTTCCTGCAACGCACGTCGGAACTCGGCGCTTTCTGGGGCGTTTTCGGCGCAGGACGCCTCCTGGCCATGGCCGGGCAGCGCCTTCACCTTCCTCAGTTTGTTGAGATCAGCGCGGTCTGCACGCACCCCGACGCCCGCGGCCGGGGCTACGCGCGAGCGCTCATGTTGCTCGCCATGCAGGAGATTCGACAGCGGGGAAAGATCCCCTTTCTGCATGCATTCGCCGACAACTATCCGGCCATTCGAGTCTATGAGGGGCTCGGCTTCAGCCAGCGCCGCACCCTCAATCTGGCCATCCTTCGCAAAGACTCCTGATTGCCGGCCTTCTGCGGCTGCTTCCGCTACCATCAGCACGTCCCGCTGCCCATCAGCTTCACAGGCAGTGTCAACCATGTCCCCGGTCCGTATCGCCATCCGTACCTTCCCCTACCCCCACCCACCCATATTCTGTAAACAAACGCGGTCGTTTCATCGAGTTAAGGTGCTGCTTGCGCCGTAGATCGATCAAACGATTGAGGTTATTTGCAGATTCGTTGTATCAAAGGAGTTACGAAGCAGCTTCTAGCCTCTAGCTTACAGCTCCGAGCATTCAGCTATGGACATAGGAGATCTGGGTAGCACCTCAGGTGTTGCGAGGCGTATTGAGCGTGCATAAAAGTTCGACACAGATCCATTGTGCGCGTATTGGGGGAATTAACCTGCAAAGAAAATTGGGATCGGGGAACAAGGGGTAGCGGTCAGAAAAACAACGACTTAGGGTGGAATTGGCGACCGAGGTCAGGAGGCCGGGGGCTTGACATGAAATTGGGTGGCAGCAAGTTAGCCGGGCGAAGGCCGTAGCAGATCGTCGAGATACTTAAGCACACACTTGACAATTTGAGGGGATTGCTCAATACTAAAGCTGTAACTTAACTATTCCCCTTCAGGAGGTGGGAATCGATGGAAAACTCAACAGTCATTCACAGCACATTTCAACTGGAACGGAAGCTGAAGGCAGCGCCGGAGCGCGTGTTTGCGGCTTTTGCGGATGAGGCGGCGAAGCGCCGCTGGTTCTTTGGAGGCGGTCCTCACACGCTGGAGGATCACAAGCTGGACTTCAAGGTAGGCGGCACAGAGCGTGCGCAGATGAAGATGGGCCCGGGGACACCTGTGGCCGGCAAAACGCTGGTGAACGAGCTGGTCTATGAGGATATTGTTCCCTCGCGGCGGATCGTAATGGCGTACCGGATGAGCATGGACGGAAGCACGTTTTCAGTTTCCCTGGCCACGATTGAATTGCTGCCGGCCGGGGCGGGAACGGATCTGGTCTTCACGCACCAGGGCGCGTTCTTTGAAGGTGCGGACGGGCCGGAGATGCGCAAGGATGGATGGGTAGGACTGCTGAACAAGCTGGAGAAAGAACTCGGCGAGTGAGCGCGAACGCGGGATATTAGAAGTGTTGCCAGAAGCGTCGTCAGGCCACGATGGAACTTCCCTCAGGGGCTGAAGCCCCTGGTCTTATGCGCCGATTACGGCACGACTGAAGTCGTGCCCCTTCAAAACCCGTTTATGCAACCAGTTCGACAAACTGGGGCGGACAGGCAGGAGGAAGATGCGGACGATGAAGCAGGACGGCGTGAAGATCGACCGCGTCTTCCAGGCGCTGGGCGATGCGACGCGACGGGCGATGCTGGAGCGGCTGAGCGCGGGGCCGATGTCGGTGTCGCTGCTGGCCGAGCCTTTTGATATGTCGCTGGCCGCCGTGGTGCAACATTTGCAGGTGCTGGAAGAGGCAGGCCTGGTGAAGACGGAGAAACTGGGCCGGGTGCGGAGCTGCCGGGTTGAGGCGGCGGGGCTGCGGGCTGCGGAAGAATGGCTGCGCGCGCGGAGGCCGGAGTGGGATCGCAAGCTCGATCGGCTGGAGGAGTTTCTGGAGGAGCCGGGCGAGGGGGAGGGTTGAGGAGATCGTTTATCAGGGAGTGAAAGAGCCGGCACGCTCCGACCCTAGAGCCAGGTTTGAGCGCCGACAATCGGACGCACTGAAAACACGTAAGCTGCAGATTTTAGAAAATCCAAAATGTCCAAGATAGTCACGATGTCTGGGTCAGCAGCACTAAATTTTCTTAGCGCGTCCCAAGATCAGGGGACTGAGCAGCATCATCCACGCCGAAGGCGTACGGGGATGTTGATTAACCAGTAATTGGCGGTTGGGCGGTGATCCTACCGCATTGCTGAATTGGTGAGCGACCTCAGTGATTATTCGCTTTCAGTCTATTGAACCGAGGACTTGCGAATCCACGGGGAACAGTTAGTCCAGAAGAGGCTTTTCCTCGTGATCCAACTCCGCCCAATAATTGTAAACACGCCGGAGTTCCGTACCATTGCTGGTCTTTCGCGCTATGCCATACGCCAATCCGAGAACGAGCCTCGGCGGATTCATCACGGTGCGCCCAAAATGCGCAAGCGCAGGCTGTCCGTAGTCAATAAACCTCTTGTGTTTGGTAGGTTGTACCCACTTCAGCTCAGGGTAGTTCTTGCAAAGCACTTGGCTTAGGTAAATGCCAACGTCCATGGCTAATGAGTAGGTACGAAACGTGAACTTGTTGCCCGATTCATCGACAGGCTTAGATGGATCGATTGTCTCGATCTGGCCTGCAAACCAATGTCCGAGAGTGTCCAAAGAACTTGGATCGTAATCTGGAACCCAAAATTCAAAACCGGGCGTCGACTTGACCAATCGAGACAGTTCTTCCACTCTTTTGGGGACGATGTCCATGAACCATTGAAAAAACCGGGCGAGGTCGTTCCGCTGCATTTCGCGAACGGGAACTGTAAAAGGCGCTTCAATTGCGTTGTATGTTGTCACGAGTAAATGATAACTTCAATTTCCTCTGAAATGCTGGCTGCGGTTGGATTGTCGCCCATCCGACAGTTATTTCACAGCAAACAAAAGTGCCGCTGACGGCATTCCTCAGAATTAGCGCAAAATCCAATCGTGATTTTCAGAGCGTTCAACTTAATTAACTTGGAGCGCATTCGAGAAGTGGAACACTCAAGTTGGGGTATGGGTGAACGTTTTTACGCGGGTTGAAACCCGCGCCTCCCTCCGCGGTGAGTTTTCCGCGGCCCCCTGCGTCGTCCCTACGGGACTCGCGGCAATCTCACGGCCTCCCTTCCCCACGCTGAAGCGCGGGGCTAACAACCGCTGCGCCTCCGGCGCGTAGACGTCGTACCCCTTTCAAAACAATACGTATTCCTGCATTCTGTGAAGTCATGCCCCGAAGAGAAACAAAAATGCAAGCTCGACAAAGCAATGCAAAGTGAAGAGTCCAGTTTCATCCAATGCGGGTCGGAGACCACGGTGGCGGGCTGATACAAAACTCCACTTCGAAGGGGTTTTTGGGGAAGCTGCAGAGCGGCATTCCGATACGACGCGAAAAGCAACCGCAGATCCCCATTCGACTACGCTCCGGGCGGGCATTCGACTCCTTCTGTCCGGCACGGCGAACTACAGTCGCTCGAGGGGCAACGTTGAGGATGGGAGCGTCGGGCAGGTTTGGGTTCGGCGCGATACGAAGATTCTCCCGCCCAAGCAGAGCTTGGACGGGGCACCCCGGTTGTGGCGTGGATTAGGGTTTTGCGCGGGTTGAAACCCGCGCCTCCTTCCGGTCAATCCCAGGTCTCAAAATCGAGACATGGGACACCCCCTTTTTTCGCGAGGGATCGGCATGCTTACACTCGGGCCAGCTTGCGACAACGCCGATTCTCGAAACTCGCACCAGGCTCTTACCGCTTCACAATCACGGCAAGCTCATGCGGTGGAATTGAGAGCGTGACGGGGAGCGTGGCCTTTCGGTCGGGGTGAAAAGGTGTGGCGATTGTGACTTCTCCGCTCATGCCGTCGAGGTGAAGCTCGGCGGATTCCGGAGCGGTGCCGAAATTGACGATGACGCAGGCGCGGCCTTTGCTATCCGTCTGAAGCGGATCGAAGACGGAGTAGCGAATGTCAGGATCGCCTTTTACGGTGGCGCCCATGGTGTCGTTGAAGCGCCCGAGGAAGAGCAGGTCCGCGTACTCCTTGCGAATCCGGATCAGCTCGCTGACATAACGGGCGAGGGGGCGAGTGAGCGGCTCATCCACAGACTCGCTGTAGTGGCGCGCCGCGATGTCCCATACAAAGCCGTAGCGCATGCCGTTGTTTAGCTCGTTGTAGTCACCGGGTGTGGTGGCAAAGATGGTGGCGGTCCACTCGGGGAAGGTGTACTTCAACACCGTCGATCCCATATCGATGTTGCCCATCCGCATGTAGGAGACATCGACGTAGGGCATCGCCCGGTCAAGCGCATCTTCAGCGGCGAGCGAGAAACCGGGATCGATAGCTCGCGCTGCGGGGAGCAACTGCTTGAATGTTTCCACGATGCCCGCGAAGAGCGATTGGTCGGGCGAGACGGGCAGGTTCTTGTTGAAGTCGAGCCTGCCTGAGCCGTTAGACTTGTCCATCTGGAATCCATCGGCTCCGTCGCGCACGAGCTGGAGGTACTGATCCATTTCGAATTTGCGGAACTCGGGATGGGCGGGGCTGACCAATGTCATGTTCGATTGGGTGAGGCCGGCGACCGCGCTGATGGTGCCTTCTCCCCATCCCATGATTGGCCAGTCCGGCGCCCAGAGGCCGTCGACGGCATATTGCTTGAGCCGATCGTGAAAGAGCGGAGTGGCAGTATCGGCGACGTCCACGTTGGTAAAGATGAGCGGATGAACACCCATGGCGCGCATTTTGGCGAGCGCATCGCGAAACTCCTCGGGCGTTCCCAGGCGGGGATCGGGCTGGTATTGCGGGTAGCCCCGATCGATGCCGCCGATATCCCAGCCGAGAATTTCGAATGTAGTGATTCCATATTTTTTGGCGTCGGCGGCCAGTTTGGGCAGTTCGCTGAAGCGATGCGCGACGACGTCTTCGCTGTTGGAGAGGATGATGGATTGCCAGGCATTTTCTTTGCGAAGCCAGTCGGGCGGGCGGCGAACGGTGAAGTGCTGATCGAACCAGGAGCGATAGATGTGGCTGGCCTGGTGCCAATCTCCCTGGTGGACTTCAAGCGCGACGGGGCCTGACGTGAATGTTCCGTTGCTGAGATAGGGCATGTTGACCCAGCCCATGGTGAGGCCGATGGGCTGGCCCGGCGGAAGGTCGGAGGGAGCGGGCCAGTTGTCGTTGATTTTGGCGCCTGTTGCGTAGGGGCGAAGCTCGAAATCGAGCAGCATGAGCCGCGTGACCGGGTCCTGGTTGGCGTAGTAGTAGCCGATGCCTGCTTTGGGGTTGTAGATGTCGATCCAACCCATCGTCATGGCTCCGGGGTAGGTGAAACTCATGTCGTCGTACGGAATGCCGAAGTTTCCGCCGCCGCCAAAGAAGCCCGGGCGGAAGCGGGTAAACAGGACGGGGGATAGATTGTCATTTCCTCCGGGGACCATCGATTGGGTATCGAGCCGATCGCCGATGCCTTTTTGTCCGCCGATGATGCCGTACATGACTTCAGCGAGCTTGCGGTCGGTCGGGTTGTCAACCTCGATGGAAAAATGAATCTGGCCGCCGACGGCCTGAATTTTGTAGCGCACTTTGAGCGGCACGGTTTCCCGGCTGTTGCGCAGTGAATCGTAGCTCAGAAGAACTCCGTCAGGGAGCGGCTCGATTTGGCTGACGCGCTGGTCGCGGCTATTGAAGTAGTTGGCCTCATATCCCTTTTGCGGGAGCAGGATGCGGAAGTTTTCGCCAAGGCGTGGCTCGGCGATGACATCGAGCGCAGGGTTCTTCCAATGCAGGCCGATCAGATCGCCGCTCTGTTGCGAGAGGGTGAGGGTGGCAAGCGGCGTTGCAACGGTGCGAGACTGCGCAGCCAAGGGCGGAGCGGACACCGAGATCACGAGGATTACGAGAAAAAAGAAGTACCAGAGTTTTTGCAGGCTTGGTTGCGGCAGACGGCCCATCTTCACTCCTCCCTCGGACATCATCTCACCGGCGTGTGCCGGGGTGGGGCAGGGTTAGAATGCTGATGCTTCTATAGCGATTGCGAGAGTTTGCGACTCGCCTGCGGAGCGGGCTGCGGTAGATCACTGCTCCGGTGAGGCGGGGGAGTGGTATTCTGGCGCGTCGTCTGAAAAGAACGAGGAGGATGACGTGAGAAAAGGCATCATGTCTGACGCGCTCGGATTGCGGGCTGGCGTTTCTGGCGGGGTGCGGAAGCCAGGGGAGACAAGCCCGCCAATGTTCCTGTTACGCCGAAGTGGCAAGGGCGCGCCGTACCATATCTCGTTTGACAAGAAGGCAACCAAGCCGAACCCGACGGGCATTACCATTCCGCCGATCAAGTACACGGCGAATCCTGACGCGCTGGAGAGAAGAGCCAGCCTTATGGTGCGATTCGACACAACGGCGGCCAACACCGACAAATGGGCCGGTGATGGACCAGATGATTATGGCTCCGGTGGATATTTCGGGAACGGAGGGGACTCTTCCAGCGGATTACATGGAGATAGCCAACAAGGGATTGTCGAAGATGCTTGGCGCGTACGGCATGAAGGGGAAAGTAAAGATCTCGGTATTGCTGGCGCAGTCGTCGATCTCAAGCCAGGCCGACGATGGGGAGATTGAAGCGAAGCGGCTGTCAGACTGGCTGCCGATCGAGCTTGAGTATAAGAGCGGGCACGGGGGGCGGTAGAAGTTTGTCGACCCGGACGATCGCCAGACCCAGATCTCAAAAGCGAGACCTGGGGCACCCCTTTTGGTACATACGGAAGCGGCGAAAGGGTGTTCAGTGAAGGGCGGGCTGCGGCGGGTTGGGGGTGGGCGGCAGTTGAAAGACCTGGATGGCGCCGGCGTTGAGGATGGCGACACGCTGGCCTGAGGGCGAGATGGCTACGTTGCCGCCGCCATCGAGCATGGGAGTGAGCGGGGACTCAAGCAATATTCTGCCGCTGGCGGCGTCGAAAACTGTGACGACCTGGCCATCGAAATCCTTCGCATCGAGCAGGTGCTTGTAGCGTTCGACCGGGCGCTTGAGGAGCATGGTCTGCCGGGCCAGGCGCGAGCCGTTTGGCGCCATCACGAGCAGTGGCCAGATGGCATTCGACGCAGTTCTTCTCTCCCAAAGCGAGTTACCTTGGGTCGACAACGCCTGCAGCATCGAACCATTTTCCGGATCGCACGTGGTCACCAATAACTCCGACACAGAGGTATAGGTGTACGCCGGCGGGCATGTCGACTGTACGCGCTCCAGCACGCGGTCTCGTCCCGCAAAGTCTTTCAGCAGGAGGAACCACAGATTGCCGCTGCCGTGCACGCTCTCAAGATAGCCATCGGAGTTCAAGGGCCAATCGAAGGTTTGAGAAGTAAACGGCATGCGGGTGACATGGATGACGTCGCCCGAGGCACGCTTGAGAGTGCGCGCCACAAGAACGTCCTGGTCAACGGCCTGCACGGCGGGCTTTTGTGCGTCTGCGGGCGCAATGGGCGGGTTGGCGGCAGGAAGGCCGGGTTGCTGCGCTTCAGTGGCGGACTCGGCTGCGGACTGAGCTGCTGGCTCCATGGAGTTGGCGATCAGGAGCTGCTGGCTGGGATCCATTTCGATCCAGAGGAGCCGGCCAGGGAGACGCAGGTTGGACGTCAACTTGAGCTGGGCGTCGCCTTCATCAAGACCGGCCGGCACGCGCAGCAGAAAATGCCCATCGTTGAGCATCCAGAGATAGCGCGAGCGGTCGGGCACAACCCACTCGGAACGCGACTCGACTTTGCCGCTGGGGAGCGTCAGCACCAGGGCTTGAATCTTTTGTTGCTCGCCTTCAGTTTTGCCTGCGGCGTTGCGCTGGATGAGTCCCGAAACACGAAAGGTGAACAGAATTCGATCTTCGTCGAGGAAATCGAGGCTGACGAGACTCTGGCGGCGCAGGAGGTAGTAATCGCCGGGAACGGAAAATCCAAGCGGGCCGACAGGAATCGAGACGACAGGCGGCAGGCTGGCATTCCGGGGATAACGGGCAACGATTTTCGGCGGCGGACCTGAGCCCGATGGCAGCGGTGGATATGTGGGGATAAGCTGGGCGTGCGCGAAGGATGCCGCGGTGAAAAGCAGGCATAGTCGTGCCAAAGCTGATGCAATGCGGAGCCGGCGAACGATGACTGCGATGCTGATCATGTGTTGGCGCTAAGGCCTGCTATTCACTTTCCCACGGGTGGCGTTGCAAGCGAAAGTTAAGAACGGGCTTTCGGGCTCTGACCGCTTGGGTTTCGAACTTGGCGATTGCCCATCCCAGATCTCAAAAGCGAGATCTGGGGCACCCCATTCGGTACAAAACTGAGCGGCCGGAGACCTAGTGGGCGAAGAACGTGAGGTCGATGGCGGCGCCCATGGCTTTGTATCCCTCGTCGCCGGGGTGAAGATGATCGCCGGAGTCGTAGGCGGGATTGAAGTGCGTGGGATTTTGCGGATCGCGAGTGGCCTTGTCGAAGTCGATGACGCCGTCAAAGGTGCCGCTGGTGCGAATCCAATCGTTGACGGCCTCGCGGACCTGCTCGCCTTTGTCGGAGTAGTATCCGGCCCCGCCATAGGGCGTGAGGGTTGCGCCGTAAGCTTTAATGCCGTGCTCATGCGCAGCGTCAGCGATCTGCTTGAGTCCGCGCTCGAGTTGTTGCGCGGTGATATCGTCCCAGGGAACCTGGACGTGCGCGAGACGGCCGATGTCGTTGATGCTTTCAAGCACGATGACGTAACGCACACCACTCTGCGCGAGGACATCGCGATCCATGCGCGAGAGCGCGCTGGGGCCGGCGCCTTCGTTGAGGACGCGGTTGCCGCCGATGCCTTCGTTGAGAACCGAGACGTGGCTCAGGCCGGGATCCTGGCTCAAGCGAGCGGCGAGCACATCGGGCCAGCGAAGATTGGCATTGCGGGTGGAGTGCGCGCCATCGGTGATTGAGTCACCGAGGGTGACAATGGCGCGGGAGCCGTCGACGGCAGGAACATCGACGCCATCGAGAAAGTACCAGGACTCGATGGTGGTGGGTTGAGCGAGGGACGGAGCGGAGGCAGAATCGCCATCGGCAAGGTAGTTGTCCTGATCGGCGAACGAGTGGAAGGTTTCAGCGCGCATGATCTGCGACGGCAGATAGAAGCTGACGGCGAGATCGGTAAGGGGAGAGACCGAGATCGAAACGGGGTCAGAAAACATGGCAGCGCCAGGCGGAATGTTGACAGAAGTTGCGCCGCCGAAGGTAAGGGCGTGATCGCTGCCAGGCTGGATTGCACCGCCGCCGGCACTGAGGGCAACGTGGGCATCGCTGACGGTGAGCGGATCGAGGCCGAACTCATTGGTGAAGCGGACGCGGACCTGCGGGCCGCCGACGGAGATGTGGACGATTTCGCGGAGCGTAACGCCGGTGAGCAGACGAAGGTTGACGCCGTCAGCTTGCATGGGTGATGTGGCCCAGGTTCCCACCCATTGTGGATGAGGGGTGGATTGGGCACGGGATGGCGCGCCAAGTGCGAGAACGAGAGCGGCAAAAGCGGCAAGACGAATGCAGTGTTTGAACATTTTCCCTCCATGGGGATTTGGGTTGTGACGGTCTCGGAATTTCATATCGATTCAAACGCTCCTTCAACGAGTCGGGCTTCGGCTTTCGAGGCATCTGTCTGTTTCTAGAGTTCCGTCGATTGCATTTCGACCAGCCCGGTAGCTTTGGCGATGAAGTCGGCCAGCGGCATCGCGCCCTGGTCGCCTTTACCGCGGGTGCGGACACTGACGGAGCTGCCGGCTTCTTCCTTGTCGCCGAAGACGAGGATGTACGGCACCTTCTGGTTGGCGAAGTCGCGAATCTTGGCGTTCATCTTTTCGTTGCGCGCGTCGGTTTCGACGCGAAGGCCAGCGGCCTTGAGCGCAGCTTCAACTTTGGCGGCGTAAGCAGTGTGCTTCTCGCTGATGGGAACGAGTCCGACCTGAACGGGCGCGAGCCAGAGCGGAAAGGCTCCGGCGTAGTGCTCGATGAGGACGCCGAAGAAACGCTCAACGGAACCAAAGAGCGCACGGTGAACCATGACGGGCTGGTGCCGCTCGCCGTCTTCGCCGACATATTCGAGCTCGAAGCGCGCGGGAAGGTTGAAGTCGAATTGCACGGTGGAGAGCTGCCACAGGCGGCCGAGAACGTCGACGAGCTTGACGTCGATTTTTGGGCCGTAGAAGGCGGCTTCGCCGGGAAAGGTTTTGAAAGTGAGGCCGCGATCGGTGAGCACTTTCTTGAGTGCTCCTTCGGCGTGGGACCAATTTTCCTCGGTGCCCATAAATTCGCCGCCCTTCAGCGGATCGCGCGTGGAGAGCTCGACGCGATACTCCTTGAATCCGAAGGTCTTCAACACGGCTTCAGCAAAGTCGAGGCAGGCGACGACCTCGCCTTCAATCTGTTGCGGCGTGCAAAAGATGTGCGCGTCGTCTTGAGTAAACCCACGCACGCGCATGAGCCCATGCATGGTTCCCGAGCGCTCGTAGCGGTAGACATTGCCAAATTCGGCATAGCGCTGCGGCAGATCGCGGTAACTTTTTGGCGAGTTTTTGTAGATGAGGATGTGGCCGGGACAGTTCATCGGCTTGAGGCGATACTCGGCGTCGTCCAATTTCATCGGAGGAAACATGTCTTTGGAGTAAACGCCGTCGTGGCCGGAGACCTTCCACAGGTCGCGGCGCATCACGTGCGGCGTGTAGACCAACAGATAGCCGCGGCGCACGCACTCTTCGCGCATCCAGTCTTCCATGATCTTGCGAACCATGGCGCCCTTGGGATGCCAGAAGATGAGGCCGGCGCCGGCCAGCTCCTGGATGCTGAAGAGATCTAATTGTTTTCCTAAGACGCGATGGTCGCGGCGAGCAGCTTCTTCAAGACGCGCGAAGTGGGCGTCAAGATCTTTTTGCGAAAAGAAAGCTGTGCCGTAGATGCGCTGTAGCTGCGGGTTCTTCTCGTCGCCGAGCCAATAGGCGCCGGCGAGCGGGCCGACTTTGACAGCTTTGACGCGGCCGGTGGAGGGAACGTGAGGGCCGCGGCAGAAGTCGACGAATTTGCCGTTGCGATAGAAGCTGACATTCGAGCCCGGCTCGGTGAACCGGGTGACGAAGTGAGTCTTCATGAAGTCGCCGTCTTTTTCGAATTCGGCGAGGGCCTGCTCACGCGGTTCGTATTCGCGGACGAACGGCTCGTTGCGCGCGACGACTTCAGCCATTTTGGATTCGATGGCGGCGAGGTCTTCAGGTGTGAAGGGCTTTTCGCGATAGAAATCGTAAAAGAAACCGGAATCGGTGGCTGGGCCGTGGCCGAGTTTGGTTTCAGGAAAGAGCTCGAGGACAGCGGTGGCGAGGACGTGCGCGGCGGAGTGGCGAAGGACTTTGAGTGCGTCGGGATCGCTCTCCCTGATCAGTTCCAACTTCACATCTTCAGTCAGCGGCGCGGAGAGATCGACAAGGTGCGGGGCAGCGGCGTCTTCGGCGGCGTACATCGCGGCTTCAGCGGAATGGCCATCCGGCGACTGGGAGTCGTGGGCAGCGTTTTG
The DNA here is from genome assembly GCA_963841095.1 of uncultured Acidobacteriaceae bacterium. Taxonomy (GTDB): domain Bacteria; phylum Acidobacteriota; class Terriglobia; order Terriglobales; family Acidobacteriaceae; genus Telmatobacter. Next base: position 199,143 of record CAWJBE010000017.1, on the reverse strand, counting down.
GCCGACGGTGGCGGCGAGCGGGGTGAGGCGGGCGACGATAGAAGCCGCGGCGAGGCGCGGTGAGATGGAGTTGGCGATTTCGAAGGGTGTTGTGCCTGTGGGCACTTCGCGAACGGCACCATCAGGCAGGTGTACGGCGATTGTGTTCTTGCTCATGTGTGCGATGGGTTCCATGAAGGCCGCTGGAGACAAGTTTGCTGGCCTTTCTTTTGAGGATAGAAGGTGAACAGGCGCGAAGTCGAGTGCGGAAGGGATGTGACGGAGGACAAGGATTCGAGGTGGAAGGCTCTTCTCCCCCGAATTGGGAGTTACGTTCTACCCCAATTGGTTGCCTGCATTGCGCGGTTGGGGCATGTTCAGGGCTATCCCCGGTTGGCTATCGTGACCGGCGGGATGGGATAAACCATTCCGCACGGGCAAGGACACAAAGTGAAGGTTTTCTGCAAAAGCACAGACGGAAATGCCGAGTTCCGCTGCGGCGTGTGTGGGCAGGGCTTTGTCCTGTTCTGGGAGCGGCAGTCGCGCAGAGAGCGAGCTGCGATCCTGAGTGAGATCCAGGAGACACTGCGCAGGCAGCATCGCACTTCACAAGGACGGGAGGCGCATCCGCGAGGCGGCTTTTTGGCGCCTGAGTGGGGCGACCCGAACGAGCTAGCCGCAGCCGCGTTGGAAGGCAGCAACCAGGTGCTGGATCTTTAGCAACCGCAACGATTCCGGTCGACGACAGGTTTTCACTCAGCGCACCGCAAGCAGGCGCGACGGCAAAATCTGAGCACTAAGTTTTGGCGATTGGACACAGGAAAACCCGTCGGCCGTCAGCGCGAGAGAAAATTGCCGAACCGGGGAAAAGCTTGAATTGTCGACGGCTCCGGGGAAAACACCAAAGGGCCGGGAGTGCACCCAGCCCTTTTGTGCTCATGCTAGATTCTGCCGGAATCCGGCCAATCAGGTTTAGAGAGGCTGTACGTCAGCAGCCTGCCATCCCTTGGGGCCCTTTACGACGTTAAACTGCACGGCTTGACCCTCTTGCAAACTCTTAAAACCGCTCGAGTTGATTGCCGAGTAGTGCACGAAAACGTCTTCGCCGTTCTGGCGCGAAATGAAGCCGAAGCCTTTCGCGTCATTGAACCATTTCACAGTACCTTGTTCCATACTTGTTCGTATTTCCTAAATTTGAATTGCGCTGGATGAATCGGAGCGACCACTGGCAGAATCTTGCTTGGTTGGGCGAGTACTGCTCACGCCCGGTTCGGTTCTAACGCTGACCATAGTGTATCATCCCCGTCAAATGAGAGTACGGAAATGTGTCTCTCATCTCACCTCGTGGTTTCACTATCCATAAGTAACTGACTAAATTATGGGTTAACGACGCACAGCGACCTGTGATAAGGTGATAGGTCGCCATGACCCAGGATCCTGTAATTGACTTGCTCGCCCATGCCACCGAGGTTCTGGAGGCAGAATTTGGGACATTGCCAGGATTTGAGGCCGCACCGGGAGCGGGCCGAGAGAGCTGGCAGCGGGTGCTGGAAGAGACGGCACACCGGTTGGGCGACAACTATCCGTATTTCCATCCTCTCTATGCCGGGCAGATGCTGAAGCCGCCGCATCCGTTGGCGCGTGCGGCGTATGCGCTGGCGATGAAGATCAATCCCAACAATCATGCGCGAGATGGCGGGCGTGCCAGCTCGGAGATGGAGATTGAAGCCGTCGGCGGGATCGCGGCCATGTACGGCTGGCAGGCAGGCGAGTATCTGGGGCATCTGACGTCGAGCGGAACGATTGCCAACCTGGAGGCGCTTTGGATCGCGGGGCAGTTGGCTCCAGGCAAGCGGATTTTGGGATCGGAGCAGGCCCACTATACGCACAGCCGTGTTTCAGGTGTGCTGAAACTGACGCACAGAAGCATTGCAACGGACAACCGAGGCCGCATGCGGATGGACGTGCTGGAGGAGGAGCTGGCCAAAGGCGATGTAGGTACGGTGGTGGCGACATTGGGCACGACCGGATTGGGCGCGGTGGACCCGCTGGACGAGATTCTGGCGCTCAAGGAGAGATACGGTTTCAGGGTTCATGTGGATGGGGCCTACGGTGGCTACTTCGGGCTGATTGGGGAGGAGCTGGAAGAGCCGGCACGGCGCGCGTACGCAGAGATTGGCAAAGCGGACTCGATTGTGGTCGATCCGCACAAGCACGGGCTTCAGCCTTACGGGTGCGGCTGTGTCCTGTTTCGAGATCCCGGAGTAAAACTGTTTTACAAGCACGATTCGCCGTTTACTTATTTCACAGCGAGCCCTTTGCACCTGGGCGAGATCAGCTTGGAATGCTCGCGCGCAGGAGCAGCGGCGGTAGCGCTGTGGGCGACGCAAAAGCTGCTGCCCCTCACAAAGGATGGAGAGTTTGCAGCTGGGCTGAAGCAGGGCCGAAGGGCGGCGCTGGAACTGGACCGTCGGCTAAGAGGAGACGAGAGGTTTGTGACTCTGGAAGGGTCGCTTTCCGGGTCTCCAAACGCGAGGTACCCAGGGCGCCCACCGGAGCTGGACATCGTGGTGTGGGCACTGCGTGCGGCAGACTTTCGGAGGGCATCTGAGCAAGCGCAGAAGTTGTTCGACGCGTGCGCCGCGCGTGGATTACACCTGGCTTTAGTACAATTGCCGGGTTCGTGGTTCGGGAAGGCGAGCGGACCGGAAGATCATGTTCTGACATGCCTCCGGAGCGTGCTGCTGAAGCCGGAGCATGAGGCGTGGCTTGATCCGATCTGGGAGCGGCTGACTGCGGCGAGCAGGGAAGTTCTGGGCGAGTGAGAGCGAGAAGAAAGAACGCTGGGTTGGAAAGAAAACGTTGTCAGGGGAATCACAGCGGAGCGGACGGTGTTGGCGAAGTTAGGGCCGACCCTTAGGCGCACCGTGAGGGCAGGGCGCCCAGATAAGTTTTGAGGGTTTGAATTCAAGACGAGGTTGAGGAAGATGCACGATCCGAAGGTTTTTCGTTCAATGCACGTGGAGCGGTTCAAAGCAGAGCCGGCGATTTTTGTGGGGCCGGGGCGCGTGAATTTGATTGGCGAGCACACCGATTACGCCGAGGGCTTTGTGATGCCGGCGGCGATCAACTTTGCCACGCTGGCGGGGATTTCGCCGCGGACGGATGGGAAGATCGCGATCTACTCAGAGAACCAGGGCGAAGAGAGGGTTTTTGACGGCGTGCAGGCGGCGGGGATCAAGCACTGGACCGACTATCCGATGGGGGTAGTAGCCATTCTCGCCGGGGAAGGCCACAGGATTCCCGGCTTCAGCCTGAGCATCTGGAGCGATGTTCCGCTTTCGTCGGGGCTCTCGAGTTCGGCGGCTCTGGAGGTGGCGACGGCGCTGGCGGTGCTTTCACTGGTCGGGGCGAGCTATCCGGGTCCGGTACTGGCGCGGCTTTGCCAGCGCGCCGAGAACGAGTTTGTGGGCGCGAATTGCGGAATTATGGACCAGTTCATCAGCGTAAACGGCAAAAAGGACCACGCGCTGCTGCTGGATTGCCGCGACTTGAGCTACAAGCTGGCGCCGATTCCTGACCATGTGGCGCTGGTTATCGCGAACACGATGGTGAAGCACTCAGTAGCGGGGGGCGACTATCCGACGCGGCGTCGCGAGTCGGAGGCGGCATGCGCAGTGATTGCGAGCCACCGGCCGGGGGTCAAGTTTCTGCGCGATTGCACCCTTGAGGACCTGGAGAAGTGGGGTCACGAGATGGCGCCCAAGAGCCTGATGCGGGCGCGGCACGTGATCAGCGAGAATCTGCGCACCGTGGCGGCATGCGATGCACTGCTGCGGGGCGATATGAAGGAGTTAGGGCGGCTGATGGGCGAGGCACACACGAGCTACAGCAAAGACTTTGAAGGCAGTTGCGTGGAGGCAGACGCGATGGTGGCGCTGGCCCAGGATTTGCCGGGCCTGATTGGGGCGCGGCTGACCGGTGGCGGCTTTGGCGGCTGCACCATCAATCTCGTGGAACAGAAAGAAGCGCCGGCGTTCGCGGAGGCTCTGGGAGCGCGCTATGCCGAGCAGACAGGGATTGTTCCCCAGATTCATATTTGCCATGCATCGGGAGGAGCGCACCGGCTGGAGTAGCTGCGAGGGAGCGCGAACGCCGATTAGCCGGTGCGAAAGTGCAGTGCGAATCGGACATGCATCTGAAGAAATGTGGAAATTAGATATCTTTTAGGGTAGTTTGCTGCAAGTGACTGACACGAAAGAACCATCCTCGCAACCGGCCTGTGACATTGCCGGGCGTGGGTTCCTTGTTAAACTTGTGAGGTGTTTGCCCCGATGAAGAGTTCGGGGACCGTGAACTCGGAATGGGCTTTCCGGTGATCTGCGAGCGGAAGGCAGAGACTCGATCTCCGAGGGCGCGAAAAGACAAAAATATATGCAACCTACATCCTCGAAATCGTCTTTGCACGAAACAATTCCTCATTCAGGCCAAGTGGCCTACTTCTCGATGGAGATCGCGATCCATCCCGCGATGCCTACGTACTCGGGCGGCCTGGGCGTGCTGGCTGGCGACACGCTGCGCTCGGCGGCAGACTTGGGCGTTCCGCTGGTGGCGTTCACGCTTTTGCATCGCAAGGGATACTTCCAGCAGCATCTTGACGCCAAAGGCGTGCAAACCGAGGAAGTGCAACCGTGGAACCCGGCGGATTTTTGCACGGAGGAAGCTCAGCGCGGGTAACGGTAGCCATCGAAGACCGCACAGTGACGGTGCGGGCATGGCGGTATGACCTGGAAGGAATCTTCGGACACGTGGTGCCGATCTACCTGCTCGACACCGATTTGGATGGGAACTCGGGATGGGACCGCGGCCTGACCGATCATCTGTACGGCGGCGATACGAACTACCGGTTGCAGCAGGAGATCGTGCTGGGCATGGGCGGCGCGCGCATGGCGAATGCGCTGGGCCAGCGTGTAAACGTCTACCACATGAACGAGGGTCACGCGGCGCTGCTGACGCTGGCGCTGCTGGAAAGCCAGTTGGGCGGCGGACCGCTGGGCGCGGCGACGGAAGCCGACCTCGCCCTGGTGCGGGAAGTGCGTGTTTACCACGCATACGCCGGTTCCGGCGGGGCACGACCGCTTCTCGACCGAACAGGCCATTCGGATCCTCGGCGGCGACCGCACGGCGCGACTGGAGAGACTGGGATGCTTTCGCGACGGCATGCTGAACATGACGCTGCTGGCGCTGCGCTTCTCGCGCTATGCAAACGGCGTGGCGATGCAGCATGGCAAAGTTTCGCGGCCATGTTTCCGGAATTCGCAATCGACTCGATCACGAATGGCGTTCACGCGCCGACATGGATTTCAGAGCCAATCCAAAGGATGCTCGACGAGCACATTCCTGCGTGGCGCCGCGACAATCTCTATCTGCGCAATGCGATCGATCTGCCGGAAGCGAAGATCCTGGCGGCGCACGCGCGCGCCAAAGAATCGCTGCTGGCGGAGGTAGGAACGCGGACCGGCCTGGTTCTCGACCCCAAAGTGCTGACCCTGGGCTTTGCGCGGCGTGCCGCGACCTATAAGCGCGCCACCCTGCTGTTCACCGATCCGGAGCGGCTGAAGGAGATTGCAGCTAAGGCCGGCGGATTGCAGATCATCTATGCGGGCAAGGCGCACCCGCAGGACGAACCGGGAAAGTCACTGATCCAGCAGGTTATTGCGGATGCGGCCAAGCTTGCGAATGACAAATTGCGGATTGTCTACCTGGAAAACTATGCCTGGGATCTGGGAGCGCGGCTGACGGCGGGCGTGGACGTTTGGGTGAATAACCCACGTCGGCCTTATGAGGCGTCAGGCACGAGTGGGATGAAAGCGGCAATGAACGGCGTGCCCAGCCTGTCGATCCTGGACGGATGGTGGATCGAGGGATGCATCGAGGGCGTGACGGGATGGGCCATCGAAGACGGGGCCAGCGACGAAGAGGAGGCGCACTCGCTCTATACCAAGCTGGAGACGGCAGTGGTTCCGCTCTACCGCGATGCGAAGGAAAAATGGGCGCGCCTGATGCGTACGACACTGGCTTTCAATGGCTCGTACTTCAACACGAATCGCATGGTGAAGCAGTACGCGCGCAATGCCTACTATCCCGAACGAGTGCCGCAAACGGCCAAGGTAGAGGAAGCAGCATACGCGGATTGAGTACAGACAGATCTGGGCCCAAGGGTGAATCGGCTTGCCGATTCGCCTTTTTTTACGGGCGAATTGGTGAGCCACTGCTGAAAGAGTCGCGAATTCGATTGCATCCATCGCCGCAAACTGACCGCGAAGACACGCATGTCGGGTGCGATTGGAACGATAGGATCGCGGCCCAACGCGCGCGGAGAGCCGTCGATGGCCACAGAGCCTATAATTTTCTTGTTGTGTTTTCCAAGTTCCTAATGCGATTTCACGCTGTGCGGAGGGCATCGGCCTGCGCCACACTTGTGGCTTTGTCTCTTGTTTTCTCGGCGGCTGGCGCGTTTGCGCAGGGTACCGCGGATTCCGCGGATAGCAGCGGGGGAGAGAATGCATCAGCCGGCCAGGGGCGCGTGCTGCTGGTGCTACCTTTCGACAACCGTACAGGACAGCCAAGCCTCGAGTGGATACGGGAGGCGGCAGCAGAGATTCTGAGCATGCGCTTTGCCTCAGCAGGCTTCCAGCCGACAAGCCGTGCCGACCGGATTTACGCGCTGGATCATTTGGGTTTGCCGCAGGGATTTCAACCTTCGCGGGCGAGCTCGCTCAAGCTGGCGCAGACGCTGGATGCCGATTCGATTGTGGTGGGCAGCTACACGACCAATGGAAACGAGATTGAGGCAGAGGCAAAACTGGTAGATGTGCCGGAACTCCGCATGCTGCCGGCAGTGAGCGCGCAAGGCGAGATGCGCGACATGATTTCCGTCTTCGGCACGCTGGCGTGGAAGCTCACACGGCAGCTTGATCCCAAGTTCAGCGGATCGCAGGAAGCCTTTGCGGCGGCCGGGAAGGGGATGCGGCTGGACGCCTTCGAGCAATACATTCGCGGAGTGACGGAGCCTGACCAGGCTGAGAGGCTGCGGCATCTGCAGGAGGCTGTGAAGTTGAGCCCGGATTTTGGGCCGGCGTGGATGGCGCTGGGCCGCGAGGACTATAACGGGCAGCAGTATCAGGAGGCGGCAGACGCCTTTGCCAAGGTCGACCGCAATGGCGCGGACGGGTTGGAAGCCGAATTCTACCGGGGACTGTCACTGATGTTCTCGGGTGATTATGTTCACGCCGAGCAGGCTTTTGCCGAGGTGGCGCGGGTTTTGCCCCTGGCCGAAGTGGTGAACAACGAAGGCGTGGCCAGGAGCCGCCAGGGGCTTGACGGCACCACACTTTTTATTCAGGCTGCGGCGACCGATTCAAACTCAGCCGATTATCACTTCAATTTGGCGGTAAGCCTGAAGCAGCATGGAAACCTGCAGGGTGCATTAAGCGAATTAGCGCAATGCCTGAAGCTGCGCCCAAACGACAGCGAAGCGCAGTCGCTGGTGGAAGCGTGGAAGCATCCAGCCACGGCAACGGCGGCAAGCGGAACCGCAGATCCAAATACGAGCCCTGATCCACTGGAACGGATTGTGCGCACATTCGACGCAGCAGCCTTTAAACAGGCAGCCGCGATGCTGGATCAGATGAACCAGGAGCGCCTGGCAACGCTCACGCCGCGCGAACAGGCGCGAACTCTTTGCACGCAGGCCAAGACCTTTCTTGACCGTGGGCTGCTTCTGGAAGCGGAGAGGCTCTATCGAGCCGCATTGGACGCCGACGCCACGAGCCCTGATGCGCATGCCGGTCTGGCCAGGGTAAGCGAGCGCAGCGGAGACATTGATACCGCGCGCAAGGAAGCTCATGACGCGCTGGAACTGCGGCCCTCGGCCGATGCGTACCTTGTGCTTGCGCAGTTGGATTTTAAAGCCGGCACTTTGGACGCAGCCAACCATGAAGCCGAAGAGGCGCTGCGCCTGGAACCGGCGAATCCGGCGGCGCAGGAGCTGATGCGGCAGATCGTGGCGAAGACAGGGAAGAGATAGCGGGCTTAGCGGAGACAAGACGATGGGGCGGGGAGCCGGGACTGTCTCAAGCTCATTCGCAAAACGAAGACGCGAGATGTACGAGGCGCCCGGCAACGGAGTCGAAGCACGGTTTTTGGTTTGCCACGGAAAGGGTGAGCCATGAGACAGGACGTTGGGAAGCGCTGCATGGGTGTTGGGGCGATTGCGGCGGGCTTAATGGTCGCCTTGGGATTCTGCTTCAATGTTCATGCTGGCGCTCAGCAGCCAATTGTCGACAAGCTGGTGCTCGATGACACCATTCAGCCGGTAAGTGCGGACGAGATGACCCGAGCGATTGCGCGCGCCAATTCTGACGGGGCGCATGCGCTGTTGATCCAGATGGACACTCCGGGCGGCCTGGTGGAGTCGATGCGCGCGATGGTCGCCGCAATCCTCGGCTCGCGTGTTCCCGTGATCGTCTACGTCTCGCCATCCGGCGCTCGCGCCGGCTCTGCGGGATTCTTCATTCTGGAGTCGGCGGATATCGCCGCCATGGCTCCGGGCACTGAGGCGGGCGCCGCCCACGTAGTTTTTGAGATGGGGAAGCCCGACGCCACGGAGGAAGAAAAGGTAGAGAACGACGCTGAAGCGTTTTTGCGTTCGTACGTGGCACGGCGCGGCCGCAACACCGACGCGGCAGTGGCTGCCGTGAAATCGTCGCACTCGTATACGGCCGAGGAAGCGCTGAACCAGCACCTGATCGACCTGGTGGCGAACAACGACACCGCGCTGTTGACCGAGCTGGACGGGCGCGAGATCACGCGCATCGATGGATCGAAGATGACGCTGCACCTGGCCGGCGCACGCATCCAGTTGCTGCGAGCGTCGCTGCGCGACGAACTGCTGGGCTGGCTCGTCGATCCAAATATTGCACTGCTCTTTTTGGTGGGTGGGGCGCTGCTGATCTATCTCGAGTTCAACAGCCCAGGCACGATTGTGCCGGGCGCGCTGGGCACGCTGATGGTGCTGCTGGCAGTATTCGCGCTTAACCTATTGCCCATCCGCTATACCGCGGTGCTGCTGCTGGTGGCGGCGATGGTCCTGCTGGTGCTGGAGGCAAAGGTTGGCGGGCATGGCGCACTGGCGATCGCGGGAATTGTGTGCCTGACTTTCGGCATGTTGACGCTGGTGGCGGCACCGGTTCCGGAGATGGGGATCAGCCCACTGGTCGCGATCAGCGTAAGCGCTGCGTTTGGCGCGATCACGGTGTTTTTAGTGCGGCTTGCGTTGCGGGCACGACAACAGAAGGCGCGCATCGGAGCAGATGCGATGATCGGTTGCCCGGCGACGGCGATGGAGGCCTTAGCGCCGGAGGGCCATGTGCTGGTGGAGGGCGAGATTTGGAAGGCCGTCTCCGGCGTGCCCATCGCGGCCGGGACCGCATTGCGCGTTGTTGGTCATAACCAGATGCTGCTACAGGTGGAGGCGGCTCCGATGACTCGCGAGCCCGCGCCACCGGCGTAGCAACATTGGAGTACAATCCCTGCTGAGTGAGGAAAGGAAAGTCCAATGTCTATCGGTGATATGTCCATACCAACGCTGATTGTCATCGCCATTATCGTCCTCTACCTGCTGAACTCCATCAAGATTCTGCGTGAATACGAGCGCGGCGTGATCTTCCGGCTGGGCCGCGTTCTGGGATCGCCCAAGGGTCCCGGCATCATCCTGGTCTTCAGGCCGATCGACCAGATTGTTCGGATCAGCCTGCGCCAGGAGGTGCTGGAGGTTCCGCCGCAGGACGTGATCACACGCGACAACGTCACGATCAAGGTAAACGCCGTGGTGACGCTGTATGTAGTGGACCCGAATTCGGCCGCCATCAAAGTGGTGAACTACATCTACCAGACGTCGCAATTCGCGCAGACGACGCTGCGCTCGGTGCTGGGCGAAGTGGAGCTGGACGAGGTGCTGAGCCATCGCGAGAAGCTCAATCTGAAGATCCAGACCATCATCGACCAGCGCACGGAGCCGTTTGGGGTGAAGGTAATTTCAGTGGAAGTGAAGCAGGTAGACCTGTCAGAGCAACTGCTGCGCGCCATGGCGAGGCAGGCTGAGGCAGAGCGGGAAAAACGGTCGAAGATCATCCACGCGGAGGGCGAATTCAACGCCGCGCAAAAGCTGGTGGATGCAGCCGCGCTGATGGCAACGCAGCCGATGACGCTGCAATTGCGCTATCTGCAAACCTTGTCAGACATCGGCGTGGAGAAGAACACCACGATCGTGTTCCCGCTGCCGATCGAGTTCATGTCGCTGTTGAACAAGGTGGGCGCATCTTCAAAGCCGGCGGGACAGCCCTAAGAAGCGGCGGAACATCGAAAGAACCAGGACCGATGTGAAGGCGGTGCATGCGGGGATATTTTGACGACGAGGAAGTGGAGCCGGCGCAAGAGACTCGTGATACCGAGTTGACGTTGAGTGCCGGCGCGTTGCTGGCAATTTTCTTTGGGCTGGTGCTGATTTGCGGGCTGTGCTTCGGCCTGGGGTATGAAGTGGGCCACCGTACTTCGGGGCCCTCTTCAGCGGCTGCTGCGCCGCCCCCAACACAGACGGCTGCTCCCGACCAGGAGCCGTTATTGGGCAACGGCTCAATTCCGAAGCCGGCTGCCGCAGCGCAAGTTGCGGCGCCACCCGCGGCAGCGGCGGGCGCGAATCCAGCGGACGGAGCAGCGCAGCAGGGTCCGAGTTCCGGGCTCGGAATGGCGCAGAGCGCTCCTCCGCCAGGGACTCCAGCAGGAAGCCCGCAATCACAGCCGGAGGTGCATGCGGCGATGCCTTCGATACCGAATTCGGCGCAGCCGATGGCAGGCGCGGCGCCGAATGTGCATGCGGCGCTGCCCAGCGCGAGCCAGTTGATGGTGCAGGTTGCCGCTGTATCTCACACCGAAGATGCCGCTGTGCTGGTGGAAGCGCTGCGTAAGCACGGCTACGCGGCGACGGAGCAGCGCGATCCAGGTGATGGGCTGATCCACGTGCGTATTGGACCGTTCTCGAACCGCGACGATGCCAACCGCTGGCGTACGAAGCTGCTGGACGATGGGTATAACGCGATTGTGCAGCCGTAGAGAGCGCTCAGCGGCGCATCGATTCCGGCAAGCCGGAGGCTATGGCGGCGCGGACGGCGTCGGATAGCTCGTCGCGGGTGGCATAATCTGCGGGGTTCACAGGCTCGTGATAGATAATGTGCGCTATTCCAGGGCGGATGCGAAAGCTTCCCCAGGGAAGGATCTTGTCCGTTCCATAGATCGATATGGGGACGCAGAGCGCATCGGAATCTTTAGCTAGATAGAACGGACCTTTCTTGAAGGGCAGCAAGCGAGCGTCGGGTGAGCGCTTGCCTTCAACAAATGTTGTGATGTGCAATCCACCGGCGAGGACGCGCTGCGCGCCGGCGACGGCCTGCTGCGCGCTGTCGACAAGGCCGTCGCGGTCGACGGGAATGAAGCCGGCGAGCTTGAAGGCATAACCGAGGATGGGGAGCTTCATGAGCGACCGCTTAAGGAAGACCGATGTGCGGCCAGGAAGAATTGGGATGAGCGCGGGCGCGTCGAGGTTGGAGACGTGGTTGGCCATGAAGATGCACGCACGGCCGTGAGGAATGTGCTCGCGGCCTTGAATGTGCAATCGGATGCCGGCGATGCGCATGGCAATGCGAGCAATGAAGCAGCCGACCGCGTAGAGAGGCGCCACGTTGCCGGTGAGCAGCGTGAACGGGATAAAGATTATGGCCGCAGGGATGGTGAGAACAAGAATCGTGACGAAGACAAGGAGCGAGACGATCATGAAAGTTGAGTAAGGGTGCGCAAGAGTGAGTATCGCACGATCGGATGTCAGAGTTCAGGTGTCAGGGTTCAGAGAAATAGCTTCTGGCTGGTTGCGCCGGGACGAGAGGCGGGAGAATTACGTGCGCATCCAATCTGGAAGACCGGAGGCGATGGCCGCGCGGACTGCGTGCATCAGGTCCTCACGCGATGCAAAGGCCGCGGGGTCTATCGGCGAATGGAAGGTCACGTTTGCGATCCCGGGATGGATGCGCAGGCTGCCCTTGCGCAGAATCTTCTCAGTGCCATGAATGGAAACCGGGATGCACGGTGCGCCCGCGGCCATGGCGAGAAAGAACGGGCCTTTCTTGAAGCGCAGCATGCGTCCGTCGGGCGAGCGAGTGCCCTCAACAAACGTGGTGATGTGGATACCCTTGGCGAGGACACGCTGGGCCTCTGCCACGCTGCGCTGCGCGTCGGCGGGGTTGCCGGAGCGGTCAACAGCGATGAACTCGCCCTGACGGAATCCGGTGCCAAGGATGGGAAGATTCATAAGCGAGCGCTTCATGAAGGCTGAAGTGCGGCCAGGTATGAGCGAGATGAGCGCGGGCGGGTCGAGATTGGATATGTGGTTGGACATGAAGATGCAGGCGCGGTTGTCGGGTACGCGGTCGAGCCCCTCAACGCGGATGCGGACTCCGGCGAGACTGCAACTCGAAGAGAGCATGAAGCGCGTGGCTTTGTAGAGCGGCACGACGTTGCCCGTAATCCAGCACCAGGGAATGAAGAGGAGGGCCGAGGGAATGCCAAGCACGACCATGTTGGCGATGAAGATGAGCGACGGAATCATGCGTGCATTCTGCCTTTACGCGTTTGTGGCGGCGGAATGAAGCTGGCGCAGGCGCGCGGGGAGTTTCTCATAGATGCCGTCGAATCCGCCATTGGAAAGGATAGCGACGACATCGCCGGGTGCGAGTTGCGGCGCAATGGCGGTGACGATGGCGTCGGCATCGGAGAGAAGCTCGGCAGGCGTGTCCTGAGCGTTGAGGGTGCTGACGACATCTTCAGGATGCAGGCGCTCCGGCTCGGGAATGCGTTGCTGCTGGTAGACGGCTGCGAGGATGACGCGATCGGCGAGGCGAAGGCTGGCGACGAGATCGCCGGCGAGGACCTTGCGGCGCAGCGTATTGGAGCGCGGCTCGAGAACGGCCCAGAGGCGCGCGCCGGGGTAGACGGAGCGCAATGCGCGCAGCGTTTCGCGGATGGCCGTGGGATGGTGGGCAAAGTCTTCGACGATGGTGATGCCGCCAATCTCAGCGCGGACTTCAAGACGGCGCTTCACGCTTTTGAAAGTGGCGAGAGCCTCGGCGATAACTGCCGCGCCGATGCCCTGCCCTGCGGCCAAAGCCGCGGCAGCGGTTGCGTTCAGCGCGTTGTGCTCACCGGCAAGGCGCATTTCGAACTCGGCCCAAGCAGCACCGTCGTGCAGGACCTGCCATCGCGTGTGGCCATTTTCGTAGCGCAGGTTGTGGACACGCCAGTCGGAGCCTTCGCTGAAGCCGTAACGCTCGACGCGGCAGAAGGCGTGACTTACGCATTCCGTTACGTTTTCACTGCCGTCGTAGGCAACGATGAGGCCGCGACGCGGGACAAGATTGACGAGGAGATTGAAGGCGCGCTTGACGGCTTCAAGATCGGCGTAGATGTCGGCGTGATCGAATTCGACATGCGTGAGGATGAGCGCATCGGGAAAGTAATGGAGAAACTTGGGGCCTTTGTCGTAGAACACCGTATCGTATTCGTCGCCCTCAATGATGAAGGTGCGCGTGGGGCGAAGCTGGAAGCTGGATCCGAAGTTTTCTGCAATGCCGCCGATGAGAAACGAGGGATCGAGCGCCGGGTTTTTGCGCGCGGCGACCTGGTAAATCCACGCGAGCATGCTGGTTGTAGTGGTTTTGCCGTGAGTTCCGGCAACAACGAGCGATGAGCGGCCTTTGAGGAATTCCTGGTGCAGCAGAGCAGGCAAGGAAGTGAAGGGAATGCGCTCGTCGAGAACGCGTTCAATTTCAGGGTTGCCGCGGGAAAGCGCATTGCCGATGACAACGAGGTCAGGCACGGGGATGAGGTTCGATTCGTCGAAAGGTTCAAGGATGGGGATGCCGAGCGAGCCAAGCAGATCGCTCATGGGTGGATAGGCGGCTTTATCCGACCCGGTCACGCGGTGCCCTTGCAATTGCAACAGTCCGGCAAGCGACGCCATGGCGGTGCCGCAGATGCCGATGAGATGCACGTGGCGGGATGCGGTCATGGCATCATCCTGGAATCGAAAATGGGCCAGACAGGTGGGGCGAGGATCGAGCTATCCCACCCTAGCGGCAAAAACAAAGACGCCGCGAGGGTGGGGCACCCGGCATTCTGAAATAGATTGGGTGGCGCTGTCACTTTGTCACCGCCGGTTCAAGAAGACTAAGGCTGGCCTGGTCGGTGACCGTCAGCTCGGCTTCAACGCCGAAGGTGAGTGTGACATTTTCGCGCGAGACGTGGCCGCTGCGCAGCCCGATGGCAATAGGACCATCGAATCCGTCGAGCGCGTTGAGAATTGCCTCATCGAGCAGTTCAGGTGCGGCGCCCAGCGAAACACAATCAAGCATCTCGCCAAAGACAATGCCGCGCACGCCATCGAGTTTGCGCGCTTTGCGCAGTTGCCAGATCATGCGATCGATTTGATATGGTTTGGCGCCGGTGTCCTCAAGAAACAACAGCGTGCCCTCGGTGAGCGGTTCCCATGGCGTGCCGAGGAGCGAGACAAGAATGCTGAGGCAGCCGCCATAAAGCGTGCCCTCGACTGAAGATGATTTGCCGGGCTTCAAAATGCGCAGGCCTTCGCCGGGGCCCAGGGTGTAGGGATCGCCTTCTAACGCAGCACGAAAACTGGGGAGGTGAACTCCGTTCGGAAGATAGAAGTCAGCGGCCAGCATGGGGCCATGAAACGCGGGCAGACCCAACTCGTCGAGCAGGCGCAATTGCAGGCCGGTTAAATCACTATAAGCAAAGAAGGGTTTGGGGTTCGCGGCGATGACTTCGAAGTTCAGGCCCTCAAGCAAATAGTTTGAACCGTAGCCGCCGCGCAGGCACATGATGGCGCTGGTGCTGGGATCGGCGAAAGCGGCGTGCAAATCGGCAAGCCGCTGCTCCGGGGTCCCGGCAAAATAAAGCGGCCCGCGTGCGAAGGCGTTCGTACTCAATGCCGGCGTGAGGCCGAGGTCGCGCAAGGCGGCCAGGCCACGCTCGGTGCGCTCGGGCTGAGCGGATGAGGCCGGTGCGACGATGCCGATGAACGCATCCGGCGCGATGGGAGCTAGCTTCATCATGCGCGCCATTTCACCACGCCTCTCCGCGGGCAATGAGTGCCGCCGGACCGGCCAGATAAAGTTCCGTTCCCGGACCATCCCATGCGACCGTCTGCGAGCCTCCGGGTGCGACCACAGTGAGCGGCGAAACGCAGCGGCGCAGGGCTAGTGTTGCAGTGGCCGCTGCCGAAGTGCCCGTACCGGACGAAGTTGTGGGCCCTACCCCGCGCTCGTAGATGCGAATTTCGATTTCGTGTTCGCTCAAGATGCGCACAAACTCAACGTTTGTCTGCCTTGGAAAATCGCGATGAACGCAAACTTCAGCGCCAACGCTCTCCCAGGGTTTGCCGGCGACCATAAAATCCTGATTCTCGACGAGCAGCACGAAGTGAGGATTGCCGGTGGAAACCTCGACGCCGACAATCTCTCCGCCATCGGTCAGCTTGAGCGTGTGCGGCACAAACCCAGGCACGCCCATGCCCATAGTGACTTCGACGTCAAAACCATGGTCTTTCCGCAGAGATTGGATGCGGCAAACGCGCAGGCCCGCGTCGGTAGCGATCACGAGTTCATCGCCAGGCTGCGAGCCCAGCGATTCGGCCATCCACGCAGCCACGCAGCGTGTACCGTTTCCGCTGATTTCGGCAGTCGATCCATCGGCATTGTGAAGATGGATGCGCCCAGACCTGGGTCCGGTCCAGGTAAAAAATTCGACGCCATCGGCGCCAATGCCGGAGTTTCTGACGCAGAGGCGACGCGTAAGACTAGCGCGATCGAGGTCCCCTATGGCGTCTTCGCCGATGATCAAAAAATCATTTCCGCAAGCGTGGGCCTTGGTGAACGGAATCAATCTTCCTCCCGAATGCAAAATGCAGGAATGGCGCAGACGGCCGAGGCCGCAAACCGAGAATCGACGAGCGTGCGAACGCCTGCGCAGTCAGCTTTAATGGTTTGATGCGAACTGCGAGAGTTGGACGATTGCGAAAGGCTTGCCCGAACTGGAACCATGCTGTTCCTTGCCAGATGCTACCACCGCCGATGGGGGCTTGTTGAGCGGCAGAGGAAGTCATTCAGGGCCGTTATGTGAGGCGGCCGGCCGTTCTGATTCTCCCGGAGGATTCTGACCGACCCACCATAGGGAGCGATAGACGGTGGCCGGTGGCTGATTCCTGGCGGTAAAGCGGGCGATGATGCGAAGGTCAGCGGGGTGCATCTTGACGGCGTGATCGACAGCATCGCCATCGAAGGCCAGGATGATAGCGGCGTGGGCGGCGGGCGCGGCGAGTGCAGCGCGAAAGATCCCGAGGTCACTTTCATTGATGGTTTGGCGAAGGGGAATTCCGGTAAACGATACGAGCTCGGGATAGACCGAAGTATTCATCAGGACCGGGTCATGCGGGGCAGTTGCAAGCAGTTTTCGCAAGAGGGGCGGAATGGCATTGTCATAGGGCAGCCGCGCGTCGAGGTTCCTGGTGCTTTCGGTGTAGACCAGCGGACCATGACGGAGCAGTTGAAAAAGATTGAGGGCCACGAGCGCAAAGCATACGGCGAAAGCGAGAATCTGTGAGCGCGAGGAATTCAGAATTCTCGGCGCCAGGCTCGAGAGGCTAAGGCGGTGCAGCAGACGAATCAAAGATTCTGCCGCGAAGCCGAGGCCGAGCGCCAGCGCAGGAAGGAGCTCGACGCCGTAACGCGTGTTGTACCAGGTATAGGGCCACCATGCCGGAAAGAAGATGGGCACCGATCCGTAAGCAACGGACCATGTGTAAAAGGGGATGGGCAGCCAGAGGAGCAACACCCAGACAAAAACGCGGCGTGGTTTGCCGGGCTTTTGAGCGACGGCAGAAGCGATGGTGCCGAGTGCGGCGAGCGCGAAGATGAGATTGGCCACCCTGTTGCCGGCAGCGGCTACGGAGTCGAGAAGAGAAACCTTGAGATAGAAGAGGAACGCGACCGAGAGATTGTGCCAGCCGGGATGCAACGGCCAGGCACCCGGTGTGGAGGTGCGGAGCTCAATGGCCTTGGCGGAAAAAGGTCCACGCGCGAAGTAGAGCCAATCGCCGAAGCAGACGGAGTTGTAGGCGAACCACAAAAGCGGCGCGGCGACGACGGCGACGCTGGCCAGCCAGAAGGCGGAAGAAAACAAGCGGCCGCGCTCGTCCGCCGGGCCGCGTTTGAGTAGAGTGAATCCAACGCCGGTCCAGGCAAGAAGAGCGATAATCCAGCCGTCGTAGCGCGTGTAGATTGCCGCGACCAGCGCAGCAGCGATGCAGATTTGCAGGCGGCCGGCCTTTTTTGCATCGTAGTCAAGGCAAGTGTGCCACTCGACCAGCCAGACAACGATCCAAATCATTTCGCACAGGAAGAGCGGCTCCGTCATGGCAGTGGTTTGCAGATAGAGGAGGTTGGGATTGAGCGCGAAGAATGCCAGCGCCAGCGCTGCGGCAGCGGGGCTGAGCCAGCGGCGCGCAAGGCGGTAGAGGCCGGCGCACGAGGCGACGTACGCGATTGCGGAGGGAATGACGCCTGCGAAGCCAGTGGCCCACCATCTGTAATTCTGCACGAAGGGAATGAGAAGAATGTGCGGCAAAGGGAGCCATACGGAGCCTAGTTGCGAGATGCGCGGCGTGCGGGAATCGAAGACCCGGCGGGCGATGTGCAGATGGGCGACGGCGTCGCCGTAGTTGAGCATGGCACCGTGACGGCAGCTCCAGACAATCGCAACGATCGAAGCCGCCATGCAACAGGCCAGGACGGCCCAACCTTCAGCCGGCGAGATGCTTCTCTCAGTCAAGATGCGTGATCTCGCGGAAGACGTCGAAGCGCGCATCGATCTCAGAGCGCGAGAGCTGCTGCAGACGCTCCGTGCCGAAGCGCTCGCAGGCGTAGGAACCCATGACGCCGCCGTAAAACATCGCGTGACGCCAGGAGGCGGGCGTGAGCTCGGGCTGCGAGGCGAGAAAGCCGAAGAAGCCGCCGGCAAAACTGTCGCCCGCGCCGGTGGGGTCGATGACCTCTTGGAGCGGGAGGGCCGGAGCTTTGAATGTGCGAAGCTCCGCTTTGCCGCCTTTTGAAATTGAGCTGTGGAATAACGTCGCGCCGTACTCGCCGTGTTTGACGACCAGCGTGCGCGGGCCGAGAGCCATGACGCTGCGCGCGGCCTGAACGAGGTTGTTGTTGCCACCCAACATGCGCGCCTCAGTGTCGTTGATGAGGAGCACATCTAAGCCCTTGAGTACTTCAAGGAGCGCCGGGCGGTGGTCCTTGATCCAGTAATTCATGGTGTCGCCGGCGACCAGCTTGACGCCCGGCATGGATTCGCGGACACGTCGCTGAAGGACGGGATCGATGTTGGCGAGGAAGAGGAATTCGGAGTCGCGGTAGGCATCGGGAATCTTGGGCTCGAAGGAAGCAAAGACGTTGAGCTCGGTGTTATGAGTCTTGGCTTCATTGAGGTTTTCGAGATAGGAGCCTTCCCAGAAGAAGCTTTTTCCGGCAGTGTGCTCGATGCCGAGAGTGTCAATTTTGCGGGCGGCAAAAACGGATTCCTGTTTGGCGCCGAAGTCCTCACCGACGACAGCGATGACGCGAACACTGGTGAAGAAGCTGGCGGCGAGAGAGAAATAGGTGGCTGCGCCGCCGAGGCAGCGCTCGCGGCGGCCAGCGGGAGTTTCGATGGAATCGTATGCGACGCTACCGACTACGGTGATGGACATGAGAGCCTCTTTCAAAAGTGTAAGGTGAGTAGCCCACTAAGCGGCGCTAGCGGAGCTGGCGGAGTTAGAAATGACGGCCTGGTGATTCCGAAACTCCGCTTGCGCCGCTAACTCCACTTCGAACTACCATCCGTGATATTTACCGAACAGGAGCTTGAGCCGTTCCTTCGCGGCCTGCGGAATCGCATCGGGCTGCGTGAGGACGGCGAATTTGGCGGCTGAGGCGCAGGCGCAGGTACGGGCGACTTTTGATGTTGGAGGAATTGCGGCGACGGCGGCTTTGACGACCTTGCAGGCGTTGTCGGCGTTCTTGTGCAGGACGGCGACGATCTCCTCGATCGTGACGGCGTCGTGGCCTTCGCGCCAGCAGTCGTAGTCAGTGACCATGGCGATGGTGGCGTAGCAGATTTCGGCTTCGCGCGCGAGCTTGGCCTCCTGCAGGTTGGTCATGCCGATGACGTCTGCGCCCCAGGTGCGGTAGAGATTCGACTCGGCCCTGGTGGAGAACTGCGGGCCCTCCATGCATACGTAAGTGCCGCCCAGCTTGCCGACGACGCCGACGGTCTTGCAGGCGTCTGCGGCGGCTTGGGTGACAGTTGCGCAAACGGGATCGCCGAAAGCTACGTGGCCGACGATGCCCTCGCCGAAGAATGTGGAGATGCGATGGAAGGTGCGGTCAATGAACTGGTCGGGGATGACGAAGTCGGTGGGCTTGTGCTCTTCCTTGAGCGAGCCGACGGCGGAGACAGAGATTATGCGCTCGACGCCGAGTTTTTTGAAGGCAAAGATGTTGGCGCGGAAGTTGAGCTCGGAGGGCAGAATGCGATGGCCGCGCCCGTGGCGGGCGAGAAAGGCGACTTTGCGGCCTTCAAGCTCACCGAGAACGAAGGCGTCGGAAGGTGAGCCAAAGGGCGTCTCGACGTGCTCCTCATGGACGTTGGTGAAGCCGGGCATGGAGTAGAGCCCGCTGCCGCCGATGATGCCGATTTCTGCTTGAGACAATTGCTGCTCCTGTTTGAAAAGCTCAGAGGCTAAAGCCCCATTTGCTCTTTGCCGTTCTTCGGCACGACTGAAGTCGTGCTCTGA
This sequence comes from uncultured Acidobacteriaceae bacterium, assembly GCA_963841095.1. Classification (GTDB taxonomy): domain Bacteria; phylum Acidobacteriota; class Terriglobia; order Terriglobales; family Acidobacteriaceae; genus Telmatobacter. The sequence goes on along the minus strand of CAWJBE010000017.1, from coordinate 179,144 downwards.
CACAAAGCATTCCAATCGAAGGTGAGCCTTGGTGCCAGTCTCGCAGCCTCCGTATTCACCGCTGATCGATCAGGCGGATGGATTCCAGGAACACATCGCCGTCGATAGTCAAACTGTGCGCGCTGATCTTATCCATCGTATCCTGCGCGGTGTGGTGATAACTATCGTTTGGCCCGTAGTCAAGATCGATGATGTCAATCGACGGCACGCCACGCTCGACGAAGGGCAGATGATCGTCTTCGACGTTCATCTGTTGCTGGAAGAAGTATCGCTGATAGCCGAACTTTTTGGCCGCCTCGGCAACAAGCGAAACGAGCCAGCCGGTAGAGTTGGTTTCGCGCTGAATGTCGAGGTCCTTGTCGCCAATCATGTCGGCGAGGAGGAATGCCTTGATATGGCTGAGCGTTCCGTCGCTGCCCCATTTGGCGGCGAGATGGCGGCTACCGTAGGTGGAGTCAGAGCGGGACCAGGATTGGAAAGCCTCTTCGCCATCAAAGAAGACCAGCCAGACAGAGTAGCCCGGGAGTTTTTTGCCGGGCGAGTGGGCCGCTTCGTCGCGCAAGCGGTCGGCAATAGCCAAGAGCAGGCCGGTGGTCGAGCCGCCGTCGTTGGCGCCGACAAAATTGATATTGCGAAGGGGATAGTTGGTTTCGTAGTGCGTGCCGAGGACGATGATGCCAGGTTTTGTTCCCGGGAAGCGCACGATGAAGTTGCACAGAGGGACGGGGCCGATCGGAGTATCGGCGGTGAATGTATCCTCTTCAAAATGGTCGTGGTCGCGGAGGAAATGGGCGCGGAGAAACTCCTCGGCCTTGATGTGGCCCGGTCCGGTGGGCCAGCGCGGGCCGATAGCGACAAACTCGCGGGCGTATTCGTAGGCTTTGGCGCCGTCAAAGTGGGCTTGGGCGGATGCGAGCAAAAGGAACATGGAGAACGAGTGCAGCGAGGAGAATCGTGAAAGTCCCACGTCTCAGAATCGGGACTGAAGCGCCCTTTCGGATTTCTGCTTCCGCATTTCAGGCACGACGCTCCAGGATCGGGCCCCGACATGTGTCGCACAATTCGCTTCGAGGCAGGAGAAGCTCATCCGGCGGCCTCCTTCGCCTCTTTTTTCTTCCTGCGCGAGGGATGGACCCACCAGGCGACTCCGATGCCGACGAGATAGAGCGCGAGCATGGGAATGGCATAGATGCACATGGTGCTTGGATCGGGGCTGGGACAGATAACTGCGGCGACGATGAAGACGGCGAGGATGGCGTAGCGGATGTTCTTCCAGAGAAACTTTGGGCTGACGATGCCGAAGAGGGCCAGGAAGAAGATGAGGATGGGTAGCTCAAAGCTCACACCGAGGCCCAGGATGATGGAGAGGAAGAAGCCGGTGTAATCCTCTATGCTGATCATGGGCGTAAAGTTGTGGCCGAAACCCACGATGAGGATCTGGATGGCCGCCGGCAAGACATAAAAGTAGCCGAAGCTCGCGCCCGTGAGGAACAGTCCGATTGTGGCGGCCATGAAGGGAATGACGAAGCGCTTTTCCTTTTGGTAGAGCCCCGGCGCAATGAAAAGCCAGACCTGATAAAGGATGAGGGGCGAGGCCAGGATCGCGCCCGCTGTCAGCGCAGCCTGCAGGTCCAGGTTGAGCGCATCCATGGGATGCGTAAACATGAGCGTTTTATGAATACGGATCAGTGGGGCTTGAAACAACTCGACGATGCGATCGTGGAAAATCCAGGCCACCATAAAGCCGAGGCCGAGGTATATGGCGGAGTGGACAATGCGCTTGCGCAGCTCCTCGAGGTGCTCCATCAGGCTCATACCGGGCAGTTCGGCGCGCTCGGTGACGGCCTTTCGAGCTTTGTCGATTGCTTCCGCTGGGTCAACCATGGTGGGCTGCCGACTCCGATCTTTCAGCTTCTGGAGTCACGCTTTCGGCGGCATTGCCGGCGTCGCCAGCAAAAAGTTCCTGCTGCTGCGGTTGCGCGCCGGGCCGTTCTGCCGCGACCGTCTTACCGGTAGACGGCGGCTGGATGCGCGGGGAAACCATTTCGGGCTGGGATGTGACAGCGGGTTCCGCAGGCGGGGCAGATTCTGCGGCAGAGGTTGCGCCGGTTTCAGGGGGGAGATCGGAGTAAGGAGTTTCATCGCGAGAGAAGGCGTCAACGGCGATGGGAGCGGGGGCTTGCGGATCGGGTGAATCGGAGAGGGATTCTGCCGCGACGGTGGACGATTCGGTGGCAGCGGCCTGTGGTTCAGCAGTTTGAGAAGTGGACTGCTCGAGCTGCGGCGGCGCGGGGGCCGCAGCGAGGGCGCGCTGGCGCTCCTGCTCTTCCTTTTGACGGCGGTCAGATTCCTCTGCGTTGCGCAATTCCTCTTCCATCTGGAATTTGAAGTCGTTCGAGGCTTTGCGGAACTCGTACATCAGCTTGCCGATCTGACGCCCGATTTTGGGAAGGCGCCGCGGACCAAAGACCACCAGAGCCAGCACCATGAGGATGAGGGTGTCAGGCATGCTGATGGTGTCGAGATAGATTGGCGGCGGAATTCCCATGAAGCACCATGATAACTGGCGGCAAGTGGCAGTCACAAACAGGGCTGACACGATTGGATCACCAGGTGAACCCTCCGGAGGGTGGGGGCCAGGCAGAGAGGAGCTGGCGCAGCAATACAATTCGTCCGAAGTGATAGGCGTTGTGGGCCGCAAGGTTTTCAAGTTGTTCGCGAACGGTCATGATGCGGACGGGCTGGCCGGGCCGGGAAGTGCAGCGAATGGAGCGGTCGAGACGAGCCAGGTTTTGCGCCGCTTCGGCAGCCTGCCGGCTCTGGCGGAAGAAGCGTTCGCGCAGCTCCACCCAGGCTTCGCGCTCGATTTCGGCTCGGCTCGGAAACCCCTGATCGGCATGATCCGGGTAAGGTGTTTCGATGCCGTTGATCCAGTCGATCGAAATCTGCTGCCAAAAGGCGATATGCCAGAGCTCCTCATAAATGTTGCGCGGAGACCCAGTGAGGGTGCGATGAACCTGTTCTGAAGTAAGCCCTTCAAGAATGAAGGCGGGCGGGGCGGCCGCGCCATCGCCGCAAATCAGTTGCTCGAGTTCAGTCATCGAGGCTCCTCCTCAACGCGTGGATGAAGGAAATTATGCCATTCCGCTTCTACGCCCCGAACCTGGATCCGGAGGCAACGTTACGGTTGCGTTACACTATTTACGAAGGTTGTGGCCGATTCGGGACTGGATGGTCTTTGAATCCAGTGGCTTCGCGCTGCATCCATCAAATAGGAACGGGCTGCAACAACCCCGTGGATGGTTTTTTTCGGTTTTGATGATATGCAAGCGGCATAAAGTCAGAGCCCGGAAGGTGCGCATTCACTGCAGCCAGCTAGAAAGCTTTCAACATCCCCGTCCGGAATGGACTGAAGGCGGAGTATTGTGACCCTGGTTCTTGACGAAACGACCGCAGCCTCTGCGGAGGCTGGCGAAAGCTGTTCGCTGGAAAACTATCTGGCGCTGCCCGATCACTCAATGGATGAGCGGATTGCGGGGGCGCGCGCGCGGCTGGGTACGACCACCGTAATTCTGGGCCACCATTACCAGCGGGACGAAGTGGTGCGGTTCGCGGACTTTACAGGCGACAGCTACAAGCTCTCAAAGACGGCCGCTGCGAGCGACGCCAGGTACATTGTTTTCTGCGGCGTGCACTTTATGGCGGAGAGCGCGGATGTGCTGGCGCGCGAAGGGCAGCAGGTGATCTTGCCGGATTTGAACGCCGGTTGCTCGATGGCAGATATGGCCGAGATTTCGCAGGTAGAAGACTGCTGGGATGTGCTTTCGCACGCAGGACTGGCGGCCGAGACGATCCCGGTGACGTATATCAACTCGACAGCCGCGATTAAGGCGTTTTGCGGCGAGCATGGCGGGCTGGTGTGCACTTCATCGAGCGCGCGGGCGGCGATGGATTGGGCGTTTGCCCGCGGCAAGCGGATCCTGTTCTTGCCGGATCAGCATTTGGGGCGGAACACGGGCCATGCAATGGGGATTCCGTTGGACGGGATGGCAGTTTGGGATCCGTGGGCGATTCAGATTGGATCGTTTTGGGGCGGACAAACAAAAGAACGGCTGGCGGCGAGCCGCGTTCTGCTGTGGAAGGGCCATTGCGCAGTACATCAGCGATTTCTTCCCTCGCATGTCGACCAGGTGCGGGCGAAGTATCCGGGAATTCAGGTGATTGTGCACCCGGAGTGCCGTTACGAAGTTTGCCAGAAGGCCGATGCGCTGGGATCGACCGAGCAATTGATCGCTCGCGTGGAACAGGCGCCTGCGGGATCGATGTTTGCCGTCGGCACGGAGATTCACCTGGTGAACCGGCTGGCGCGGAGATTTGCGCCCGAAGGCAAGAAGATCATCACTCTCGATGACACCGGATGCCTGTGCACCACGATGTATCGCATCACCCCGCAACACCTGGCGTGGGCGCTCGAAAATCTGGTCGAAGGCCGCGTGGTGAACCGGGTGCAGGTGAAAGCCGATGTGAAGCAGTGGGCGCGGGTGGCTCTGGACCGGATGCTGGAGGCGGGAAGCAGAAAGACAGTGGTCAGTGGTTAGTTCTTAGCTTTCGGCTAATAGTTTCGTTTCCTGCTCCGCCATCATTGATGGCGCATTCGCAAATTCTGCAACTCACGTATGGCTGAGCCTTTCGGCTACGCCCTGCTAAGATTTCCAATTCCCTGCCCTCTGCTACGTGTTCCCGATACAATGGCCGTGTTCGATGAGGAGCCGCGAAATGACGCGCTACCAGATTGCGCTGGTGCCGGGAGATGGGATCGGGAAGGAAGTGATTCCGGCGGGACGGCAGGTGCTGGAAGCGCTCGCCGGAACGGAGAGCGGGCTCGCCTTCGAGTTTGAGAGCTTCCCGTGGGGCGGCGATTACTATCGCGCGCACGGCGCGATGATGCCGGCCGACGGGCTGGATGCGCTAAAGAAAAAGGACGCGATTCTTTTTGGTTCGGCGGGCGACCCGCAAATCCCCGATCACATTACGTTGTGGGGGCTGCGGTTGAAGATCTGCCAGAGCCTGGATCAGTACGCGAACGTGCGGCCGACGCGAATTTTGCCGGGGATTGACGCGCCGTTGAAGCGATGCCGCCCTGAAGACCTGGACTGGGTGATTGTGCGCGAAAACAGTGAGGGCGAGTATTCGGGCGCGGGTGGGCGGGTTCACCAGGGGTTTCCGATGGAAGTGGCGGCGGAAGTTTCACTGATGACGCGCGCGGGAGTGGAGCGAATCCAGCGGTATGCTTTTCGCCTTGCGCAATCGCGGCCGCGCAAGTTGCTGACGGTAGTGACGAAGAGCAACGCACAGCGGCATGGGATGGTGATGTGGGATGAGATTGCCGCGGAGGTAGCGGAGGATTTCCCCGATGTGCGGTGGGACAAGGAGATGGTGGACGCGATGACGGCGCGCATGGTTAACCGGCCGGGGTCGCTGGACACGATTGTGGCCACCAATCTGCACGCAGATATTTTGAGCGACCTGGCGGCGGCACTGGCCGGGAGCCTGGGGATTGGACCGACGGCGAACATTAATCCGGAGCGGGCGTATCCGTCGATGTTCGAGCCGATACACGGGTCGGCGTTCGACATTATGGGCAAGGGCATCGCAAACCCGGTGGGGACTTTTTGGACGGCGGCGCTGATGATTGAGCACCTTGGCGAAGCGGACGCAGCGCGGCGGCTGATGGCAGCCCTGGAGATTGTGACTGCGGACCCGAAGCTGCATACGCGAGATTTGGGCGGGACGGCGACAACTGCCGAGGTGACCGATGCAGTCTGCGCCGCGATTGGTAGATCACCGGTCTCAGAAGCGAGACCTGGGGCACCCGCCAAGAGGCCGTTGGCGACGGCGTGAATGCGCCTGGAGCGATCCCGGACAATCTGGAGGACCGCGTAACGCGGAAGCTGCAGCTACGAATTCTCCCATTCGTGATGCTGCTCTACCTGGTGAGTTTTCTCGACCGCTCAAACCTTGGATTCGCGGCATTCAGCATGAATCAGGCGATTGGCCTGACGCCGGCGATGTTCGGCTTTGGCGGCGGTGTGTTTTTTATTGGCTACATCGCATTCCAGGTGCCTTCAAACCTGATGTTGCTGCGCGTGGGCGCGCGGGTTTGGATTGCGCTTGTGGTTGTGGTGTGGGGCGTTGTGTCGATGGCCTCAGCATTTGTGGTGGGGCCGCACAGTTTTTATGCGATGCGGTTTCTACTGGGGATTGCCGAGTCGGGCTTCTTTCCTGGAACGCTGCTCTATTTGAGTCTGTGGGTCCCTGCCCGGAAACGCGCTGTGGCGATCGCGGCCTTTATGGCCGCAGCACCGCTGTCGACGGCTGTGGGCTCGCCGATTTCGGGTGCGCTGATGGAATTGCCACGGTTTGCCGGACTGGCCAACTGGCAGTGGCTTTACATCATCGAAGGGCTGCCGGCGATTTTGCTGGGTTTGTTGACATTGAAAGTGCTGACGGATGCGCCGGAGCAGGCGGCATGGTTGAATGCGGAGGAATGCGCATGGCTCAAGAGGACGCTGGCCGCGGAACGCGTTGAAGGCAAGACTCATCAAGGCGGCGCGAGAGTAGCGTGGTCTGTGCTGCGCGATCCGCGAGTGCTGGCGCTTGCACTGGTCTATTCCGGAACCTCGGCAGGGCTCTACGCGATTGGATTCTGGGCTCCGCTCCTCATTCGGCAGTTTGGATATTCGCCGCTGGCTGTCGGCTGGCTGAATGCCATACCCAGCGTGTTCGCTGTTGTATGCATGATGTTGTGGGCACAGCATTCTGACCGGACGCAGGAGCGGGTATGGCATGTGACGCTTTCCTGCCTGCTGGGGTGCGCAGGGTTGGCGTGGGCTGGCTACGCGCATGCTGCGTTGGCGGTGATTCTGGCGCTGGCAATCGCAAGCTTCGGGGTAAACGGATCGAAGCCTCCACTATGGGCGATGCCGAGCCTGTTTCTATCCGGTGCGAGTGCCGCCGCCGGAATTGCATTGATCAACTCGATCGGCAACCTGGGCGGGTTTACGGGGCCGCTGCTGATTGGCTGGATCAAAGACAGATGGGGGAGCTATACAGGCGGTCTGGAAGCGGTGGGTGCGATGATGGCTTTGTCGGCGGTAGTGATGCTGGCAATGAGGCGGCGAATCCACGCAACTCAAATTTGAGTTTCATTTGTGGTCAGACGCGCTTCGCATACAATAATTTCGGGATCGCGGCTTCCATTCCCCTTGGTTCAGGAGCGGCTCTCCGCTCAGAAGGATTGCGATGCGCTTGAATCGAGTGCGGACCCTTCTGTTGCTTGTTTTACTACTGCCAATCTCATTGCCCCGGCATGCGGCGGCCTATTCCCTGCTCACGCACGAGCAACTGATCGACCTGACCTGGCAGGACTCGATCGTTCCCCTTCTGCTGAGCCGTTATCCCAAGCTGACGAAAGCGGAACTCGATCGCGCCCGCGCCTACGCCTATGGCGGGTGCGTGATCCAGGATATGGGCTATTATCCGTTCGGCGACCTGTTCTTCTCGGATCTGACTCATTACGTGCGCAGTGGCGATTTTGTTCTCGCTCTCTTCCGCAATGCACACAATGCCAATGAACTGGCCTTCGCAGTGGGCGCACTATCGCATTACGTGGGCGACTCGTATGGGCATTCGCAAGCGACCAACCGCGCCGTTGCCCTTCAGTTTCCAAAGCTTGCAGCACGCTACGGGCCGAGCGTGAACTACGCCGAGGGCAAGCACCAGCATGTGCAAACCGAGTTTGCCTTTGACATTGACCAGATCGCGAAGCATCGTCTGGCGCCGCTCGGCTACCTGCGTCACATCGGAATCAAAGTTCCTGTGCACCAGCTTGCGCTTGCTTTTTACGAAACATACGGCCTGACCGAGGATTTCGCGGTCGGCGGAAGGCATCGCTTTAACGTACGCGAATACCGGTTCGCCACGCGCACGTTCATTCCGCGCATTGCATACGCGATCACGGTTCTGCATCGCAGCCATGAACCAGCGGATCTCGGCACTCCAGACACGGCCGAAATCGAGAAGGAGTCGGCAGCGGCGGCGACGCTGTACGATTGGGCAAAATATCGCAAGAAAGCCGGCGTGGAAACGCACCTGATCGCCTGGTTGCTTTGGATATTACCCAAAGTGGGCCCGCTGGCGATGGTTGCCGTGAAGGGCCCGAGCGCAGACGCCGAGGCTGATTACATGCATAGCGTGGTCACATCCACCTCCAGCCTGCGTGCGCGGCTGGCGCGTTTCACGCCGACTGAGGCGCGAGGGGTTCCGTCTGCCGAAATGGGTCCCGTGGCGACGCTGGAACCGCTTAATCCGCAGCATCCGCTGCCCAATCGGGATCTGGATACCGGCGCGGTAGTTAAACCGGGCGGCTATTCGCTTACCGACTCGACTTACGCCGAGCTTCTGCACCGCTTGACCAGCCAGCCGACGCGACCGATTCCGGCGGGGATCAAGAGCGACGTCGAGGCCTATTATTCCGACCCCAGCGCACCCATCACAACCAAAAAGGATCCCGACGATTGGGCGCAGGTGCAGGCGGACCTGAAAACCCTGGCCACGATGCCCACGAGCGCAACGGCAACCCCGTACCCCACATATGGTGAGCTCAATCCTCCTTCAAATCCGCCGAAATAACTGCAGCGCTTCGTCCGCTGCAGGTTTCGCCCAAACGTATTATTCTGGCAGCACTCGCGATTAAGGCATTTTCTCCGCTCGAGGCGCTGTCGGGTTTCGTGCCATGTGGCCGTTCTTGATCAAACGCCACTGAAGCGCACCTGCTCCCCAACCAACCTGACGGAGAGGTGTTCTATCGATTCGCGATGCGATGGAGATGTCACGTGAACGCTTCCGTTCGTCAATATCTATGCCTGATTGCTCTGTTGGTCGTCACCGGCGTCGGCGCCAACTCGCAGAGCGCGCCAACCGCTGCAGCGGCGCGCAAGCTGCCCGAGATCAAGTATGTGAAATACACGCTGCCCAACGGCCTGACCGTGATGACGCACGAGGACCACAGGCTTCCGCTTGTGGCCGTTGATTTGTGGTATCACGTGGGCCCGCTGAATGAGCGGCCAGGACGCACCGGCTTTGCCCACCTGTTTGAGCACATGATGTTTGAAGGCTCGGAACACGTTGGCGAGAAGGCGCACATCAAATATGTGCAGTCGGCCGGCGCTACGGATGTGAACGGCACCACGAGCTTTGACCGCACTAATTATTTTGAGACGATGCCAAGCAACCAACTGGAGCTGGCTTTGTGGCTGGAAAGCGACCGGATGGGCTTTCTGATGGAAGGCCTGAACCGCGAGCTGCTGACCAACCAGAAGGACGTGGTGCGCAATGAGCGGCGGCAGGGTGAAGGGCGACCTTACTACGTGGCCCAGGAGCAGGTATTCCACTTACTCTTTCCCAAGGGGCACCCGTACTACGGCATGGTGATCGGAAGTCACGCGGATATTGAGTCCACGCGGATTGCCGATGTGCGCGATTTCCACCAGCAGTACTACACGCCAAACAACGCATCGATTGCGATTGCCGGGGATTTCGATCCCGCCAAGCTGCGCGCCCTGCTGACGAAGTACTTTGGCCCGATTCCGGAGGGTCCGCCTGTGCCTCCCGTGACGGCAGTAACTCCAGCCATCACCGAGCAGCGCCGCGCCACGGTGACGGACACTGTGCAATTGCCGCAACTGAGCATAGCGTGGCTGACGCCGGCAGCGTTTACGCCCGATTCTTATAGCGTGGCCTCGGCGGTATTTGCATTGGGCGGAGCCAAGGCGAGCCGGCTCGATGAAGCGTTGGTGTACAAATCGCAGACAGCGCAGAGCGTAACTTGCTACTCCGATGCGTTGAAGCTGACCGGCATGGTCGAGTGCGAGATCACTGCCAAGCCTGGGGTAAAGCTTGAGGATCTGGAAGCCACTTTCTGGAGCGAGCTGGCCAAGCTGCAGCAGGAGGGTCCGACCGCGGATGAAGTAGCGTCGGCGAAGGCGCTCGACCTGACGGGGAAGATCACGGGCCTTGAGCGGCTAGGAGGCTTCGGCGGCATTGCGGACACGCTCGATCGCTACAACCAGTACACAGGCGATCCGGACTTTCTGCCCAAGGATGTTGCCATGACGGAGGCGGTGACCAGGGCAAGCGCGAAAGCCGCCGCGGAAAAGTATCTGCGCAAGGATGCAGCAGTGGTGGTGTATTGCGTGCCCGGCAAAAAGGTGCTGGAAGACGTGCCGCGCAGCCCTGCGGACACCGACGCGGATGTGAAACTGGTGAATCCTTACACGCCGCAGTTTGAGGCTTCGCAGGAGTGGCGGAAGGACAAGCCGGCGCCGGGCGCACCGCCAGTGATTCATCTGCCGGCGCCTGAGGAGTTCACGCTGGCGAATGGATTGAAGGTGCTGCTGGTAGAAAACCATGCACTGCCTGTTCTGAGCGCGGAGATTGTTTCACGGGCCGGCAGTGAGAACGATCCGCCGGCCGAAAGCGGACTGGCGACGCTGACCGCGGAAGTGATGAGCGACGGCACGGTATCGCGCGATTTGACCACGCTCGCTACGGATGAGGAGCGGATTGGGACGCATGTGGCGACTGGGGCGGGCATGGAGTCGGGCGTTGTGTCGATCGATTTGATGACCACGCACACGGCCGAGGGCATGGGACTGTTGGCAGACGTGGCGGAGCATCCCGGGTTTCGCGCGTCGGACATGGAACGGCGGCGCAAGCAGAGGCTGGTGCGCATCGCGCAGGAGACTGACAATGTGCAGAGCATGGCGGCGCGCGTGGGACCGAAGCTGGTATTCGGCGAAGAACCCTATGGCAGAAGCGGAACGGGCACAGCAGACAGCGTGGGGTCACTCACGTCTGCGGACCTTGCTGCTTTCTATGGCGCGCATTACGGACCGCGCGACTCGGCGCTGATTCTGGCGGGAGACGTAACGCGCGCGCAGGCCGAGAGTCTTGCCCGCGAATACTTCGGCAAGTGGACTGGGAAATCGGAGGCCGTCTCTGCGATTCCCGCGCCTCCCACGCCGCAAGCGACGCGCGTGGTGATTGTGGACAAGCCGGGAGCGCCGCAGACGGCGCTTGAAGCCTATGGCATCGGTGTTGCGGCCAATTCGCCGGACGACGAAGCGTTGACGGTGATGAATTACACGCTGGGCGGGAGCTTTGGAAGCCGAATCAACATGAATTTGCGCGAGGAGCATGGCTACACGTACGGGGCGCACTCCGGATTCACGCAATATGTGGACGGCGGCATGTTTGAGGCAGGAGCACTGGTGCGCACGGACGTGACGGCTCCAGCAGCAAAGCAGCTGATGGAGGAGCTCGGCAACTTCTCCGTGAAGCCTTCGACCGCTGAAGAACTAACCGCGGCCAAGGAAGCATCGATGCGCTCGCTTCCCGGCCGCTTTGAGACCACGGCATCGATCGTGAGAGCCATCGACAGCATCTTCCTCTACAAGCGTCCGCTGGACTACTACACGAAGCTGCCGGCAAAGTACCAGGCGTTGACTGAGGCGGATATGGCGCGGGTTGCGAAACAGTACCTGCACGCCGACCAGCTAGTGATTGTTGCAGCCGGCGACCGCGCCAAGTTCGAACCCAGCCTGAAGGATGCGGGGCTCGGTCCCGTCGAGGTACGGGACATCAAGGGAACGCTGGTCCCAGACCAGAAGTAGCGGCACCCGGAGAATGGCGCCCATCTTTCTTCTTCAGTGCTGCAGAAGAAGGATGGGAGGCAGGAAATCTGACTGAGACGGGCTCAACGCGCATCTCCCACATACCATTGGCCCGAACGGGTGTTTACTCTTCGGTACCCCTTTTCCCCTACCCCACCTGCGGAGACTCTGAGGGCAAGCCTTTTGTTTTCAGGCCGCTGCCGGCCGGCGTCGCTGCGGGTTATAGACAGGCAAAGAGTTACCTGCAGAATTCCGATTATCAACGACTTACGGCTGGAAGACTGTGGTCAGTGATCAGTGGACAGTGAACAGTGGTCAGTCACCCGCTGCTTTGGTGATGTTAGGTAAATTATGCGCTGGGAGGGGGAAATTACATGCAAAGAAAAACAGGGATCAGAGGACAGTGGTCAGGGATCAGAAAAACAATGGCTTAGGGCGAAAATTTCGGCTCGATTCAGGCGGCCAGGGGCTTGACATGGCGGTGGGGTGATGCGGCGAGGAGGCGTTGCGGGTTGACCGCGCATGCCTACCCAGGCAGAGCTTGAATGGGGTACGCCGATTTCTAGATTTGGTTAGGCCGGGCTGTCCGCCCCGCAATCGAGGGATCCGTCGAGATTCAGTCGGCATGGACCGCTACGCGCGACAGCGACAAACCCCCAGAAGCATACCGATACGAGACGATACATCGATGAAGTGATCAGTATCCCAGGTCTCAAAAGCGAGACCTGGGGCACCCATTTTGGCACAGAATTAAGCGGTCGCGGGACTAGTGCCTGGAGAATGCTGTCGATGGGGTTAGGCCTGAGCTTGTTTCGCTTTCCTTGAGGTCCATGCGCTCAATGAGACCGTTCTTGATGGTATATACGTGCGACACTTCGCTATCCGAGAGGATATCGCCGGCAAGACTCTTCACAAGCTGATGAACTTTGACGTCGGTAATTCCGTTTTCTCGTTCAATCACGTCAAGCGGTTCCACGTGGGAATCAAACTCCTGCCACTGACGGGTCCAGTAGGACCGAATCTCTTCTTTCCCGACGACTCGGCCGCCTTCCGATGCCTTGGGCCAGTTCACGTTGTCGCTCATCAGCGCCAGGGCGCTGTCGATATCGCGACGATTGAAGGCGGCGTACGCCTGAGCGATCAACGTTTGTGTGTTCAGCATGAATCCTATGTCTCGCTCTCGTGCCGGCCGTCGCCGGACTTTGCGGATGCGGGCGGAACAGGCGGGCGAGCCGAAGGAGCTGCGGAGCGCGGGGGTGGCAGTTGGTTGGCGGGCGCCTGATGCATGGTGACAATGACCGCTTCAGCCGGCTTGCTGCCCGCTGAACGGTAGGAATGCGGCGTTCCCGCGTCGAAGTAGACCGCGTCGCCGGGGACGAGCGTAGCTTCCTGGTCCCCGTGCCGCAACGCCAACTCACCCCCGAGAACGTACAGGAACTCGTATCCCGTGTGCATGTGGGACTTGGGCTCAACATGCTCCGGGAGCGGAACGAACTCCGCAAAATACGGGTCCATGTGCCGGTCCGGCACCATGTAGCCGAGGCTCTCAAACGTGTAGGTGGGCGGCTCTACGCCGGTCTGCGGCATACGCACGCGGTCTTTCTTGCGGTGGATGCGGAAGACCGGGGCCGGCTCGTTCTCAAAGAAATAGGAGAGGTCTTTGGAGAAGACCATCGCGATTCGCGCCAGATTGCGAAGCGTCGGCACAACGCGGCCCGTCTCCAATTGCGACAGAAAGCTCGCGGAAAGCCCCGTGTGCTTGCCCAGGTCTACAAGGCCCATGGATTTCTTGAGCCGCAGACGGCGGATGCGCTCGCCGAGATGCTTTTCGGTTATGAAGCGCTCGGCGGTGTCGGGATCCGCCATGGTTTTGTGCATCTCTTCGCCGCTTGCTTCAAGCCGTTCGGTCATCGCCGCTCCTTATGACTTAGGATGCGCTTTCGGGCCATTTGTCGTCCAGATCAAAACTTTTTCTCGTGCCACCAAATTTGGTTGCCTGCGAGACGTCACATCGCGTTCGATGCGGCAGCGCGCTATTCTGGTAGGTCGGCGCTCCCCAGCCCTTAAGGAAGCATGATGCCCGAAGAGACCGCACTCACCGCTGAAACTGCCAAAGCAAATCCTCCAGTGGCCACTATCGCCGAGATCGGCCGGCACGATGGCCAATCTGTGACTTTGCGCGGATGGCTTTATAACCTGCGCGAGAGCGGCAAGCTGCTCTTCCCGATCTTCCGCGACGGCACCGGCTCCATCCAGGGCGTGGCGCACGTGAAGAGCGTGACGCCCGAGGTATTTGATGCACTGAAGAACCTGACGCAGGAGTCGTCAGTGATTGTGACGGGAAAGGTGAGAGCGGACAAACGCGCGCCCGGCGGGTACGAGCTGGACGTGGAGCACCTGCAGGTGGTGCAGCGGGTGCCTGAATCCGATCCTTACCCGATCACGCTCAAGGACCATGGAGTCGAGTTTCTGCAGGAGAAGCGGCACCTGTGGGTACGAAGCCCGCGCCAGTCGGCGATTTTGCGCATCCGCGCGGAGATTATGCGGGCAGCGGCGGAGTACTTCGACAGCAACGGATATATCAGGACCGATCCGCCGATTTTGACTCCGGCGGCGTGCGAAGGCACGTCGACGCTGTTTCCGGTGGACTACTTCGGCGATCCCGCGTACCTGACGCAGAGCGGCCAGCTTTATGTGGAGTCAACGGCGCTGGCGCTGGGCAAGGTGTACAGCTTTGGTCCGACGTTTCGCGCGGAAAAGTCGAAGACGCGTCGGCATTTGACAGAGTTCTGGATGGTGGAGCCCGAGGTGGCCTTCATGGACCTGGACGGGCTGATGGAACTTGCTGAGAACTTTATTTCGCATATTGTGCAGAGCGTTTTGAAGAACAGGGCGGCGGAGTTGCAGACGATCGGCCGTGACGCGGCGAAGCTGGCGGCGGTTCTGCCGCCGTTTCCGCGGCTGCGCTACGACGAGGCCGCGAAGATGCTGAACCAGGCGCACAAGGATGGGCATCTTGAGGCGCCATTCGAGTATGGCAATGACTTTGGCTCGCCGGACGAGACGTGGCTGAGCTCGCAGTACGACCGGCCGGTGATGGTGCATCGCTATCCTGCCGATGTGAAGGCGTTTTACATGGAGCCCGATCCCAAGGATGCGCAGTACGCGCTGTGCGTGGACGTGCTGGCGCCGGAGGGATACGGCGAGATCATCGGCGGGTCGCAGCGCGTGTCGAGCTACGAACTGCTGAGCTCGCGCATCGACAAGCACGGGCTGCCGCGCGCAGCGTTCGAGTGGTATCTCGATCTGCGGCGGTACGGCAGCGTGCCGCACTCAGGCTTCGGGATGGGAATTGAACGAGTGGTGGCGTGGGTATGCGGGCTGGACCACGTGCGCGAGACGATTCCGTTCGCAAGGACGCTGCACAGGATGTATCCGTGAAGCAGGGGACGAGGGGACGAGGGAACAGAGAGCAGCCCATTGATTCGTTAATCAATGGGCTGCTTTATTTTGGGGGTTGATCATCGGGCGGCTGAGGGCCGCGGCACATTTACTGCGACGACGATACTTTTTCTTTCTGCTTTCCGGGATTGAGGACCCTCAGGTTGTCGGTGACCGAGAAAACGTTGGGGACTGCGTTGGCGCGGGTGCGGATGAGTGTGTCGTCGAACTGGTTGTCCACTACTCCCGTCAACGTTACGTGGCCGTTGTCCACGATGATGTGAATCGACGGCAAAGCCTGGTATCCGTAGCGCGTTCCGATCTCCGGATCGCCGTAGATGGCTCTCTGCTCCGCCCGCCGTATCTGCCAGTCCATGGGAGACAGCGGCAGCAGCTTGATGTTGTTGACGACTTGCGTGACGCCCTTGATCCGCTTGACCGCTGCTTCCGCATCAGAGCGAATGTCGGACGGAGGCTCGGGCGGGCACGCGCCCTGCAAGGTGACGACACCGCCATTCAAGCTGAACGAGAGGTCATCGAAGATCGAGTAGTAGGGCAACATCAGGAGCGCGTGGCGGACCTGTTGCGCCAGTTGCGTTTCATTCTGTTGTCCCCCGGTGAAGACTTGACTCTGCGGCTGGTTCTGCTGTGCTCCGGCGAAAACCGAGGCCAAGAGTGCAATTGCTCCGACTGCCAATGATCTGCGCATCGGTTGACCCTCCTGAGTGTTGGATGTCGATGACGCGAGGGTGGGCCGCTGGATTTGCGTATTTTTAACTGCTGGTTAGACCTGCCGGCGCGGCTGCAGGCGGGAATCTTCTGCACAGGCAGGGGAATCAAACATTGGGTGGGTTGTTTTGTTTCTATTTGATTCCTGAGGAGACGTGCGGATGAACCCTTCTGTGACCTTATCTGCCAACGAAGTGAATGAGTTGAAGAAAGCGCCTTCGGTAGACGGAGTGCTGCCGCTGTTTCATCAGCGCTGGAGTCCACGGTCGTATTCCGATCGAGAGGTGAGCCCGGCACTGCTGGAAAAGGTATTTGAAGCGGCGCGGTGGGCGCCCTCGTCGAGCAACGAGCAGCCGTGGAAGTACGTGGTGGGGGCGCGGGGTTCGGAGACCTACGGCAAGATCTTTGCGTCGCTCGTTGAGGGGAACCAAAAGTGGGCGCGGAAGGCTGCGGTGCTGATTTTGGGCGCGGCGCGGACCAAGTTCAACAGAAACGGGGCGGAGAATCGGTTCGCCCTGCACGATCTCGGAGCGGCGGATGCGTACCTGGCGTTGCAGGCGGCGGCGCTGGGACTGGCGGCACACCAGATGGGCGGGTTCAACCAGGAAAAGGCGCGGGAGGCGCTGGGGATTCCGGCTGATTATGCGATTGGGTCGGTGATCGCGCTGGGATACCAGGACGAGCCGTCTGCCCTGGAAGATGAGAAACACTTGGAGCAGGAGACCAAGCCACGCACGCGCAAGCCGCTGGGCGAGATGGTCTTTTCCGCGTGGGACAAGGCCTGGGAGCTGTAAGGATAGTTCGCAGTTGTCAGTCATCCGTGATGAGTGACGTGCTCAGGGCGCTGCTGGCTTGTGGACCACGGCTTGAGGCTTGTGGTTCGCGAGGTGTCTGGAGAGTTGTGGACTGCTTGGCGCGGTAGAGTGGAGGGAGAGGGAGAGCCACTTGAGCGCGGCGGGGACACGGAAGCGGATGGACACGCGGAAACGGCCCGGCGGTCAAATGGTTGGGCGAGGCGGCACGCGGCGAAGGCGGCCGAATTGGAAGGGCCGCAGCGTGGCTGCGGGCGTGCTGGCGGTGCTGGGGCTGATTGCCTGGGCGGCGATTGCGCGAGACCTGGCGCCGAATGAGAACACGACACAGGAACATTTTGACGCGCTGATCGTGCTTGGTTCTCCGACTGACGCGGATGGGAATCCGACGCCGCGGGAGCTGGCGCGAGTGACTGAGGCAGTGCGCGAGTACGAGCGGGGCGTGGCGCCACGGATGATTATCACCGGCGGGGCGGCGCACAACCGCTTTGTGGAAGCGCAGGTGATGGCGCGAACGGCGGAGGCGCAGGGGATTCCGGAGGAGGAGATCTTCCTGGATCCGGATGCGCAGAACACGATTGAAAACGCGTGTGACTCTGTTCGGATGATGCGGAGCCACGGATGGCAGTCGGCGGAGGTGGTATCGAGCGCGAGCCACCTGCCGCGGGCAGCAATGATTTTGAGCCGGCTGCCGATCAAGTGGCGGGTGCATGCCGCTCCGCCGATGGAGCCGGAGGGAGCGGCGGTGCGGGTTGCCTGGACGATGGTGGAGATCGTCAAGACGGTGCATTACCTGGTTTGGTCGCGGCAGAGGGAGCCGTGTGAGCTTTAAGGCGCTGCGGCGTCTAAGGAGAGATGCCAGTACGCCGCGTTGTCCGCTATTGGGGGGGTCTTGTAAGCTGTTTGGTGATGCATCTCCCAGGCAAGTTATCTGCCTCTTTTGCCGCAGTTCTCGCTTTAGGTGTGTGCGCGGCTGTTCGCCTGCAGGCGCAAAGCTCGAGCTCCGAGAGCCAGCCGACGCCGGTTCCGTCCGCGCCGGGCGCCCAGGCTCCGATCAGCGTGCCTTACGTTTCAGTGAATCCACTGGCGAAGGTACGGTACGACAACCGCTATGACCTGTCGCTGGGTATGGCGTACGACCACATGAAGGCGGGACCAACTCTGCTGCAGGGGTCGAACCTGGGCGGGTTGGACGCAGACGGTTCTTACTGGCTGACCCGGAATTGGGGCATCGAGGGCTCAGGCCGAGGCTATGTGGGCACCAGCGGCACCGCTCCCAACTCACCCAATAACATCCGCGGCGCGATGGTGAAGGAATACTACTTTGTTGGGGGCGCGGAGTGGCTGGGGCCGCACAACAAGCATGGGGCGCTGATTGCCCATGCAATGTTCGGCGGCGTGTATGGGGATTTCGAAAAGGATCTGCTGGGGCAGCCACCGGCCAGGTTCGATTTCTACAATAACCAGATTGCGCCGGCGGCGATTATCGGCGGGCACATCGACCTGAACCGGTCAGAGCACTGGGTCTTCAGAATCACACCGGACGCGATCATCAAGCGCTACAGCATCGACTACGCGCCGCATACCACGTCGACGGATGTGAACTTTGCGATTTCAGTGGGACTGGAGTACAAGTTCACGAAGTTCAAGCGGTCGAAGAAAAAAGAGAACTGGGTCTCCGGCTGGTAGGAGCGGGACCGGCCTGGAACAAACGGCGATGGAGCAGAGTTCTCTGGTGGCGCCTGGTTCCGGGTGGCTCAGCCGGGGCCTGAAGGCCGCAATATTTTAGGCCATTTTCGGGGAGCCAAAATTCCCTGCTCCTTCTCGTAATCGCCATTCACAACTGAAGGGCCACTGCCAAGTCCATTGGGGCGTGTGGTATTCTCCTGCGTTCGGCGGCAGGAGGAAATGTACTGCCGAGAAAATATGCTGTTCCGGATTGCGACACTCCCCAGTCGCACAGGAAAGCGCGGGCCAGCAGGGAATCGAGGGCGGGAGCCTTATGGATATGAAAGATACGCTGGGCGTATTGCTTGCAGGCGGAGCGGGCGAGCGGCTGTTTCCACTGACGCGAGACCGGGCCAAGCCTGCGGTGCCGTTTGGCGGGCACTACCGCATTATCGATATCACGCTGTCAAACTGCATCAACTCGGGATTGCGGCGGGTGTATGTGCTGACGCAGTACAAGGCGCTGAGCCTGAACCGGCACATCCGCGAGGGGTGGACGGGAATTGTGGCGCAGGAGCTGGGCGAGTTTTTTGAGCTGATGCCGCCCATGCAGCGCACCGGCGCCAACTGGTATATGGGAACCGCGGACGCGGTTTACCAGAACATCTATTCGATCGGCAGCGAGCAGCCTACGCACGTGATTATTCTTTCGGGCGACCACATCTACAAGATGGACTACAGCCGCATGCTGGCGTACCACAGGGAGACGCACGCCGAAGTTACACTCGCGACGCTGCCGATTGCTCCGGACGAAGTTTCGCGGTTCGGCGTGGTGGAGGTGGGCCGGACGGGAGAGATATTAGGCTTCCAGGAAAAGCCGGCGTCGACGAGCTTCCGGTCACCGTTCAATCCCAACGCCGTGGATGCGTCGATGGGGATTTACATCTTCAACACTGAGACGCTGCTGAAGGCGCTGATCGCGGATGCCGACGATACGGATTCAAAGCACGACTTTGGGCACAACATTCTGCCCGACCTGCTGGGCAAGAAAAAGATGATGGCCTACAGCTTTGTGGACGAGAACAAGAAGGAGGCTCTCTACTGGCGGGACGTGGGAACGCTGGACGCTTATTACGACGCCAACATGGATTTGTGCTCGGTTTCACCGGTCTTCAACCTGTACGACAAGAGCTGGCCGATTCGCACGCGGGTGCGGCAGTATCCGCCGGCGAAGTTTGTGTTTGGCGAGCCGGGACGGTCGGGCATGGCCGTGAATTCGGTGATCACCGCGGGCGTGATTATTTCAGGCGCGTCGGTGTACAACTCGGTGCTGTCGCAGGATGTGCGCGTGAACTCCTACTCCGATGTGGATGCGAGCATTATTTTTTCGCACGTGAACATCGGCCGGCATTGCCGCATCCGGCGGGCGATTATCGACCGCGATGTGCATATTCCCGAGGGCACGGTGATCGGCTACGATCCGGTGGAGGACAAGCGGCGGTATTTTGTGACGCCGTCGGGGCTGACGATTGTGACGCGCGATGCGTCGCTGTTTGAGAATCCAGTGGCTCCGGAGTTTCAGGAGCGGTATTAAGCCAGTGGTCAGTTGTCAGTGATCAGTTGCGGTGGAGGATGCGGTTTTTTGCCGCGGAATATTCAAAATTCAATTTATTTGAATATTGAATATCTTTGTGTTAAGCTCGAACTAACATGTTGAGGCCATTGGACATCGTTGTATTGCTCAAGCTATCCACCATGGATGGCAGGCCTCCTTATCTCCAACTGGCCCGCGATCTTCATGTCTACCCGTCCGAGGTTTATCTCTCGTTGAAGCGCTCGGCAGTGTCGCACCTGCTGCACCGGCAAAAGCGGCAAGACCGGTTGAATCGGTCCGCTCTTCTTGAATTCCTGCAGCATGGCATTCGCTACGCGTTCCCGGCCGAGAAGGGTGCTATGACGCGAGGTGTGCCGACTGGCTATGCCGCTCCTCCCTTGAACGAGCACATTGTCCCTGGCGATGATCCGCCGGCAGTGTGGCCTTATGCGCAAGGTCCGGTGCGTGGCTACAGTTTCGCCCCTCTGCACAAGAATGTTCCGCAGGCGGCGCTTGAGGACAAGCGGCTTTATGAGCTGTTGGCCCTGGTGGACGCGGTACGCGATGGAAGGGCGCGAGAGCGCAATCTGGCGGCGCGCGAGCTAGCGCGAAGACTCGAGGGACCCAGCGATGGCGCATCGCAATTCTGATTTGCTCGAGCTGGCGGCCCGGACACTGGAGCCACTGCTGCCTGAAATCGTGTTTGTCGGAGGCTGCGCCACCGGTCTGCTCATCACCGATCCCGGAGCGGGGCTGGTTCGCGTGACCTATGACGTAGATGTGATCGCGGAGATTGTTTCGTATGCAGATTATGTTGTCTTTTCAGAGCGGCTCAAAGCACTCGGCCTGCATGAAGACACGAGGGAAGGCGCCCCGGTTTGCCGCTGGCGGTGCGGCGAACTGACACTCGACGTGATGCCGCTGGACGATAGAATTCTCGGCTTTTCAAATCGCTGGTACGCGGATGTATTGCGCACAGCCGCAAAGGTAGCCTTGCCCGGCGGTTTTACTTTGCGCGTCATTACAGCTCCTCTGTTTCTGGCCACCAAAATCGAAGCATTTCGCAACCGAGGAGATGGAGACTTCTTTGCCAGCCGTGATCTTGAGGACGTGGTGACGGTCATTGACGGGCGGCCGTCGCTGCCAGATGAAGTGATTGGTTCTTCCGGCGAGGTGAAGGCCTACGTTGCGCAATCAATAACGAATCTGCTCAGCGAACCACGCTTTCTGGAAGCCCTGCCCGGCTACCTTTTGCCAGATACTGCCAATCAGGCACGCTTCGATCAATTGATGAGAACGCTTGGCGAGCTCGCCAAGCAAGCGTAGCGAACGCCGAAGGCTATCCGGCGCCGTGGAGATGGTTCATGGCGAGGCGGTATTTTTGACGCCGCACGGATCCGCTTTCGATGGCCGCTCAGCCGGCCGGAGGTGCGGAAAGCAGTTCGGGCTCCTCATAGTCGAACTTGCGCAGATTTCTGAGACACTCCGTGAGAGCGCCCATCAGGGTTTCAGGCGGGTGGCCCGGATCTTGGCAGCTCAGTCTCCCACCAACAGGGGTGCCCCAGGTCTCGCTTTTGAGACCTGGGAACCACCAATGCAGCTCTCCATTCTCTTTCGGTCATTGACCGGCGTATGCTGGTTGGCAAATGCCCAAGGGACTCCATCGCTTTCAGCAGACGGGCCACCTGCACTTCATCACCTTCAGTTGTTATCTCCGTCGGGCCTACTTGGGAAGCGCCGTCAGCCGCGACCTCTTTGAGTCGGCGCTGGAGCGGATTCGGAAAAGGACCGGTTGGGCGGTCATCGGCTACGTGGTCATGCCAGAGCACGTGCACCTGCTGGTGAACGAACCGGGCCGCGCGAGGCTGGACCGCGCTATCCAGGCGCTCAAGCTGTCGGTTTCGGTACGTCAGGATCAGCATCCGTTCTGGCAAGCCCGCTACTTCGATTTCAACGTTTGGACGGCGGAGAAGGAAGCAGAAAAGCTGAAGTACATGCATCGCAATCCGGTGGCGCGTGGATTGGTTGCGAAGCCGGAAGACTGGAAGTGGTCCAGCTACCGCCATTACGCAACCGGTTGCGAGGGCGCTGTGGAGGTGGAATCGTTCTGGACAGCGACAAGGCGCGAACGGGTGGAACTGCGACCGCCCGCCGCTCCCGCCGCAATAGGATGAGAAAGCTGATGATGCGGGACAATGAATCGCTGTTCGAGGAATGTGCTTTCCCAGGTCTCAAAAGCGAGACCTGGGGCACCCCACCTCAGTGGTGGACCGAGATCCTAAGACCCGGGCCACCCGCCGCGCCAAACTCGCGTAGTGCGCTCAGACTGGGCTTCAATCCACGGCCAAGAGTAGATTTCGTGCATGACTGCATAGGACTACGAGGAACATGAGCGGGTGGTTCCCAAAGGCAGCGAACGAGCGAACACGGCCATCTCCCGCGGCGATGTGCGACGGAACTAACCACACAAAACTTGCGTACTAGCCGACTATGCAGTGCGTGGGTACATTAAGCTGGAACATGGCCACCTGCGGTGGGGCAGCCGGCGCCTTCGGCGCGATGAGCCGCCGAGGCGCCCGGGATGCAGGGCGCCGACCCACGGGCCATGAATTCTCGGCTGGAGCCCCACAAGAGGGACTGGCAACCCGCGCAGCGCGCGGGGAGGTGAGCACGCTGGAGCAAGACAGGTCCCAGGACTGGACTCAACTTGCGCGCCGCTGCATGGACGGAGATTCCGGCGCATGGGCTGAGATGGTCCGCACGCATCAGAAGCGTGTGTACGGGCTGTGCTACCGCTTTACGGGGAACCAGGCGGACGCAGAAGACCTGACCCAGGACGTGTTCCTCAAGATCTATTCGAATCTGGGCAGTTTCGACGCCGCTCGCGGCAGCCTGCCAGTGTGGATCACGACCATGACGCGCAACCTGCTGGTGGACAACTTCAGGCGGACGCGGAACCAGAGGGCGACGGGCTCTTTGGACGATGGCTGGGAAACGGCGGAGGAGCTAAGGCCGGTGGACCGCCTGGTGGCTTCAGGGCCGACGCCGCACGAATCGGCGGCGCGGAACGAGCTGGCCAAGATGGTGCAGAACGCGCTGGCGCAAGTCTCGGTGGAATTGCGCGAGGCAGTGATTTTGAGGGACCTGCAAGACCTTGATTACAAAGAGATAGCTCAGGTGCTGGGCATTCCCGAAGGAACCGTGAAGTCGCGCATCAGCCGGGGCCGTGCGGAACTTGCAAGGCAGCTGGAACGTAACAATAGGGTCTGCTAACACGACTGGGATGGCAGCGACGGAGCCGGTTTTCCCGGTTGTTGGAACGAGGAGCGAACTCGAATGAACTACCGGAGCGACGAGCGGCAACAGAATGAGAAGAACCGGCCCCGTTCCTGCGGATTGTGGCGCAAATCGCGTCATACTTCGTTCTCGCCCTCGACCTTGGAGCCGCCAAAGACTTCGGGCTCGGCCTCGTCTGACACGATTTTTGCTCACAACGCTATCCATTCCAGTCGTGTTAACAGACCCTCCGCGGAGGTGATGTAGCCATGGCAGAGCGCACACACATTCCGAGTTCCCCAGCTTGCGGCGAGTGGGAGACGCTGCTGGCGGATGCGCTGGACGGGCTGCTTAGCCCTGAGAACGAGGCGAAGTTTACAGCGCATAAGGCCGTCTGCCCGGCCTGCACAGAGTTGTACGAAGAGGCGCGGAAGGGGCGCGAGTGGCTGGAGTTTCTTTCTCCCGCGCCTGAGCCGCCGGCAGGGCTGCTGGAAAAGATTCTCGCCTCGACAGGCCCTGGGCATAGGGCGCAGGCCGGATGGGCGGTAGGCGGCGCGTTGCCGGTACCGGCGGGGTCTGCGGCGATTCCGGCGTTTGTGCCGCCGGTTTGGCAGCAGCCGGGATTTGCGGCACGGTTCCGCGCGAACGTGCAGCCGAGTCTGCTGATGACCGCGGCGATGGCATTCTTTTCGATCGCACTGACGTTGAACCTGGCAGGCGTGCGGCTGAGCAGTTTGCGGCTTGCCGATTTGCGGCCGAGGGCAGTGCGCTCGCTTATCGAGCGCCAGTTGACGATGGCCTCCGTGCCGATCGTGCGGTATTACGACAACCTGCGGTTTGTGTACGAAGTTGAATCGCGAGTGCGGGAGCTGCGCGGCGAGGCAGAGAGCGGCGGCAACGGAGAGCAGCAGCGCGACGACGCGCAACCGGTGGCGCCGGGCGAGACGCGACAGAGTCCGGGGCAGAATCCCGGCCACCACGATGGAGGATCGCGCGTGGACCCTCAGGAAGAGCCGGGGAATCCGGCCACAGGGTCGGCGAGCGGACCACCAGATAATTTCGTAGAGACATCCCTGACGTTCCAGAATCAGTCCACAACCTCACGGACTGCGGCATTTCAAGCCGCCCGTCCGAGGGGGCCCCGGCCAGTGCATTCCGGCGGCTCTGCAATGCGAGCGAGGGAAAGGAGCAGAGTATGGATTGCGTAAACCATAGCGGTGTGAGTGCGACTGCGTATTGCCAGAACTGCGGCAAGGCGCTGTGCGCCGAGTTGCGTGCGGAATGCGCCAGCGGGACAGATTTTTTGCGAGCCATGCCTGACCGCGTGGCAGGGAATGCAACAGCCCTTTGTGGCGCCACCCGCAGGCGCGCCGAGCCCGGGCCTGGCCGCTTTCCTGGGGCTGATTCCCGGCGTAGGCGCGATGTACAACGGCCAGTTCATTAAAGGGCTGATTCACGTAGCGATTTTTGCGGTGCTGGTGAGCGCCGCACATATCTACGGGATCTTTGGCCTGTTCATTGCCGGTTGGGTCTGCTACCAGGTTTTCGAGGCGTATCACACGGCGAAGGCGCGGCGCGACGGCGAGCCGTTGCCCGATCCGCTGGGGCTGAACGAAATTGGCAACCTGTTTGCCACGGGAGGCCGGGGGCAGCCCGGCGCCGGGGCGGGACCGGCGGGTTCGTATCAGGCTCCGTATCAGCCTCCGTATCAGGCTCAGGATCAATCTGCCTACGCGGGCGCCGAATCAGCCTCCGTACCAGGCTCCATATCAACCTCCGTATCAGGCCCCATATCAGGGGACCTATACGCCGCCACCGCCGGGCTTCACGGCTCCAGGTGTGCCGCCGCCGGTGCCACCGGTACCGCCAATGAGTTGGCGGCGGCGCGAGCCGGTTGGAGCAGTGATTTTGATTGCCCTGGGATTGCTGTTTCTGCTGGGGCAGTTGGATTGGTTCTCAGGCCGGATGTTTGAGTTGAGCTGGCCGGTGTTGCTGATTGGGGTCGGCGTGTGGCTGATCGTGAGACGCATGCGGGATTCGCAGGGAGGGTCGAAATGAGCCGCTATATGATGATCCGCCGTTTGCGCGGGCCGGCAATTTTGCTGCTAATCGGCGTGGTGGCTCTGCTTCATCAGGCGGGGATGCTCGCGCACTTCTGGCGGCTGCTGTGGCCGCTGTTGCTGATCCTTGCTGGGGGTGATGATGCTCGCAGAGCGGGCGGCGCTGGCCGCGGAGGGTTATCCGCTGTTTCCGGGTGCGCCATGGCAGGGAGGCGCGTACCCAGGATCGGCGAATCCCGCTGCCGGGCAGGGCGTGCAGCAAACTGCGGCAAGCGCGAGCACGGCCATTGTGCCTTCGCGTCCGCATGACTTTGGGAACGGAGCGAATGGAGGGCAATCATGAGCAGCGTACCTCCGAACATGCCTCCGGGCGGCGCACCGCCGCCGTACGACCCGAAGACGCAGTGGCGGGTGTATCGCGAGCAGCAGAAGGCGGCATGGCGCGCACAGCGCGACGCGTGGCGGGCGCAGCGGCACGCCTAGAAGGCGGGCTATGTGGGCGCGTATGGACCGCGTGTGCCCTCGGTCGTGGGTCCGGTGATTCTGTGTGCGTGGGCGTGATTGCGCTGCTGCTGATTACGGGCCATATCGCGGCGGGCGCTTTCTGGACGTGGTATGGCCAGTGGTGGCCGCTGCTGTTGATTGCGGCGGGGCTGGCGCTGCTGGCGGAGTGGGGTCTGGATCATGCGGCGGGCTACTCCGGTGCGGCGCGGCGGGGGATTTATTGGGATTCTTGTGGTGCTGGCGATTGTGGGCGCCGTAGCGGCAGCACACAATCACTTTCCTGGACCGTGGAATGGCGATTTCGGCAACAACGACTTCTTTAACTTCAATGTGTTTGGATTGCCGGAGCACGACTTCGACCAGGCAGCGGATAATAGACCGATTCCAGCCAACGCATCGATTGAGATCCAGAATCCGCGCGGCGATGTGAGCATTACCGCGGCGCGACCAACCGAACCTGGAGGTGCAGGCGCACGAAGTTGCCTACGCCAACTCCGACTCCGGGGCGAAGAAGATTTTTGACGCGGAGGCCGCGCAGGTAACGGTCAACGGCAGCTCAGTGTGTGCATCGAGTCAGCCAACAACTCGAAAGGCAAAGTGAACCTGAATATCACGGTTCCGCGGATGGCCAAGGTGACGGTGAATGCCGGAAGGGGAGATGTGACCGCATCGGGGCTGGGCGCGGGAATCGACGTCACCACGCCCGGAGACATTCATCTCAACTCGATGGCCGGCCCGGTTGTGGCGCACTTTCCCAATGGGAGGCATGACGAATTTTCCGCGCACGATATCCAGGGCGACATGACGCTGAACGGCGACCTGAACGATCTGACGCTTTCAGAGATCAAGGGCGCGGTGGCACAGAATGGCGACCTTCTTGGGGACGTCCACCTGGAAAGCATCAGCGGGCCGGTGCACCTGCACACCTCGCGGACGACGGTTGAATTGGCAGGATTGACCGGCGATCTGACGCTCGACTCGGACGATCTGCGCATTACCGAAGCCAAGGGACCGGCGCGGGTAACGACGCACTCCAAGGATGTGGACCTGAGCCAAATCTACGGCGACAGTACAGTCGACGACCGCGACGGCACGATCAACATCGAACCGGCGGGACCGTATGGCATCGAGGCCACAAACAATAAGGGCGACGTTGAGATCACTCTGCCCCCGGATGCATCGGCAAACGTGAGCGGGCGAACACACAATGGCGACATCATCACGGATTACGGCCTGACTGTGAGCGGCGACGAAGACAAGACCGTGAGCGGGCGCATCGGGTCGGGCGCCGCGAGGATCGTGCTGAGTACGGATAACGGCGACCTGCACATCAAGAAAGGGCCGGCGTTTCCGGCTGCAGCCCCAACGCCGCCAAACGCGCCTGCCGCACCCGGCGCCCGGCACCTGAAGAGCTCGAAATCGCTGCCGGCACAGCCAGTTACAGAATAAGTCCACCAACGAAGCTCACCGATTTTGGTGCAGGCACGGGAGGGTACACCCTTCCGCGCCTGTTTCATTTTTTGCGTGGGGAGTTGTATGCTGCTGGGCAGGGGGCGACGAGCCAATGGGGCATACTCCGGTTAATGTGATCACTGTAGAGCGGGAGTACGGCTCGCACGGCGGGGAGTTTGCGCACGATCTGGCTGCGCACCTGGGCTGGCGGTTGCTGGACTCAGAGCTGGTGGCGGGCGCGGCGCGAATGGCAGGCGTTGATCCAAAACTGGCGGCCAAGTTCGACGATCGGCTCGATCCCTGGTACTACCGCTACGGCAAAATCTTCTGGCAGGATCCTGTGTACGCTCCGGCGCCCACCGGCGAGGAGCATATCTTCGATTCGCAACGCATGCTGGACCTGATTCAGCAGGAAATTCTGCAAGCGGCCAAGCAGGGGAACTGCGTGCTGGTGGGGCGCGGGTCGGCCTGCGCGCTGGCGGGAAGGCCGGGATGCTTTCACATCTTTGTGTATGCGACATCGAGTGCCAAGAAAGATTGGTTCGCGCATGCGTTTCCCGATCGGGCGCAGGATGCGGAGCACCAATTGGCGGCATTCGACCGGCGGCGCGCCGCAGTGATCCGCAAGTTCTACCAGCAGGAGTGGTGCTCGCGCGGGCTGTATCACATGCTGCTGAATTCGGCGATCGGCACAGAGGCGATGATTTCGGCGGCGATGTGCGCGGCGGGGTTGTGCGCGCCGACGCCGGAGTCTGTAGCGGGCTGACGCTTTCAAGCTGGCGCGCGCCGAGCGGTCTACACCGCGATGCGGGGGACGCGTGCCGCGATGCGCGTGAAGATTTCCCAGGGGATGGTTCCTGCGGCTTCAGCGTGATCGAAGGCCGTGATGGTTTCGCCGTCCTGCGCGCCCAGAATCACAACTTCGTCGCCGGCATCGACGCCGGGAATCTCCGTGACATCGAGCACAGTTTGATCCATGCTGACGCGGCCCACGAGCGGCGCGCGCTGGCCACGCACTATCAGACTGAAACGGTTGCCGAGAGAGCGCGTGAGGCCATCGCCGTAACCGGCGGAGACGAGTGCGAGCCGCATGGGCTCGGTGGCCACGAAGGTGCCGTTGTAGCCGACGGTTGCGCCGGCGGGAACGGAGCGGACGCTGACGACGGAGGCCTTCCAGGTAAGGACAGGTTGAAGCGTGGCGCGGGCGGTGGGCAGCGAGGGCGGCTCTTCGGCGGGGGCGAATGCCGGATCGTACTGCGGCGCGAGACCGTAGAGGGCGAGGCCGGGACGCAGCAGGGCCTTCATGCCGTGGCGGGCAGCGAGATCGGCGATGACGTGCGCCTGGCCTGCGAGCAGCGCAGCGGAGTTGCCCACATTGAGCCACTCGGCAAAGAGGCCCGAAGCGGAGATGCGGCTGATGGCTTCATCGAGCGCCGTGAGCTGCGCCTGCGTCACCTGGCCGTCGGCCTCGTCGGCTGCGTAGAGATGCGTCATGATTGCCTCAAGCCGAAGAGGCGATCCTGGACCGAAATACGCAAAGACGCGGGCGAGCTCACTGGGGCTGACGCCCTGGCGGCTCATGCCGGTGTCGATCTCAAGATGGACGGGGAGCGAGGCTGGCTGCGCACCGGCGGCGCGGGCGGCGGCTTGCAGTTCGTCGAGCTGAAAGGGCTCCCACGCAACGGGCGTGAGCTGGAAGTCGATTGCGGCGCGGGCCTGGCCAGGAAAGATGCCGGCGAGCACGAGGACTCTGGCGCCGGGACATAAGGCGCGCGCGACGATGCCTTCTTCTACTGTTGTAACTCCCAGCCACGTTGCTCCGGCACGGACCGCGGCTGGAGCGCAGAGAGCGAGCGAGTGACCATAGGCGTTGGCCTTGAGCATGGCGAGGAGATCTGCGTGAGGAGCGGCGAGGCCGGCGAGAAAGCGGAAGTTCTCTTCGAGAGCGCGTGTGCGAATCTCAACCCAGCAAGGGCGCGTTGGCATGGGAGTCTGCAAGGATCAGTTTACGGCATTGTGGGAACAACGATGTCGCGTCGTGATTCGCCGGCGGAGAGCCGCTTTCCGATGGCTGTTGATTCATGAGCGATCCTTCAGCACAGGCCCTAGAGCCTGTTATTAACTTTCCCACGAGTGGCGTTGCGAACGAAAATCGGGCCAAACGAGGCGGAGGCCGAAGGCTTTGGCGGTTCCAAGGTCGAGGCCGAGAACGAAGTGTGGCCCGATTTACGTCGCAACCCTTCGGGCTGGGGCCAATTTTTCTCATTTCTTTGTCGTTCGTCGCTAGCAGACACCCGGTATCCACCCCACGGACAAAGGGCGCGTCCGCGGGGGCCCCGGTATGCGTCGCTCCTCGCTCCTCGAACTGAGAAAAATTGGCTCCCAGCGCCACCCGCGCGAAAGTTAATAACAGGCTCTAGGGCGCATGGATTGCCGGTTCTATCTGCTGAAAGACAGTCGAAACACTTTGAAGTACTGAAAGAGGCCGGCGCAGACAGTCGATTGAACGAGGCTGGAGCGCCGCATAGGATCAGCGAATCTGACTGCGGAACAGAGACCGGAGTTGCTCTACCTCAGCCTCGTTCAGGCCGCGCTTCGTCAAAACGTGAAAGGACTTTCCTTTCGTCAGCGTGAAAACGTCCTTCCCTTCCTTCCAGCCACGGTACTCGCCCCACGGCACAAAGCTGGTCGCGCCGGTGGAAGTGGTGGTTGTGATTCCATTCGCATCGACGGATGCAGATCCCGGCGTATTGCTCGGCTTCGAAACAGCGCGCCGCACCGCTGAATGCTTGCGGTACCAATAAAAGCAAATGAGCAATACAGGGATAAGCAACAAAGCCCAAGAGACGGGCGGAACATGTTTTCCGGCTATCTGGTTCTTGATGTCCACCCACAGGATCGCGACGAGCAGAACAACTGCATACCCGTTG
This sequence comes from uncultured Acidobacteriaceae bacterium, assembly GCA_963841095.1. Lineage (GTDB taxonomy): Bacteria > Acidobacteriota > Terriglobia > Terriglobales > Acidobacteriaceae > Telmatobacter. The sequence goes on along the minus strand of CAWJBE010000017.1, from coordinate 148,946 downwards.
GCTTGTAGAACTTTCAGCCAATACGTGGGGGTCCGGTTTAGACCGATCGCCTGGCTTAGTTCATCCGCAGTGATTTCCGTATGGATCTGCACCACGCTCTCCTCCAGGATTTTCCTCATTGTACAGAACATTAACCCGTCTGCAAGCGTATCAATCCAGGATCGCCCCAGGATCGCCGGGAACTCGTGGGATTGCGGGCTCCGGACCTGATTGAAACAGCGCGAACGCGGCCGCGGTTTCAGCGTGCATTCAACTTCGTTGAGGAGTTCCAATTCGAGCTGGTGCGGCACGGGCCGGCTTTATGCTCGCCATTGATCTGGGCGAGAGCCGGTAGCATACTGTCGGAATGAAAAATCGCTCCGTACCGGTCACCACCGTGCTTCCGCATCTTGTCTATAGAAATGTTTCTGACGCGTGCGATTGGCTCACCCGGGTTTTTGGCTTCAAGGAGCACTTCCGCTACGGCGAACCGGTCAGCGGGATTCAGATGTTCCTGGGCGGCGCAGTCATTATGATCTCCGGGCCCAGGGAGCGGACCGAAAGCCCGGCGGTGGCCGGATGCAACACGCAAATGCTCACCATCGTGGTTGCCGATGTGGACGCTCACTACGCGAGAACCCGCCAGGGGGGAGCGACGATTTGGGAAGAGTTGCACGAAACGATCTACGGAGAAAGGCAATACGGCGTGGAAGATCTGGACGGCCATCGCTGGCTGTTTGCCAGCCATGACCGCGACGTAAGCCCCGAGGAGTGGGGAGCTACGATCAAGAATCCGCTGCCGTGATGTTTCGCGCCGTCGACCAAGGCATTGGCTGACTATGCATCGTCCGGCTTCGGCAGGTCGCCGAACTCCTCCGGATGCCTGGACACGTAAGCGAAAAGCAGTTCCGTGAGGTTATGCGGATATGCCAAGAATTCGTTATCGAGTTCTTCCAGCTTATCTTCTGTCTCGTCGGGGAAATTTTCCGCGGCAGAACTGATTTCCGCGGGATCCGCGGGGAGACCTTCAGGGAATGCTGCGGCGATTGCGCGGCGACAGATTTCGCTGGTGCGCGGAGCATCGATGGCTTTCAGAGCCTCAACGACATACCCCGCTGTTTCACAGCTGCTGTTGAGAAAATACTGAGAAAAGCCGCCGTTGTTTACTTCAGATTCGACTGCCCAAATGGACGAAAAGACCTTTTGAGGCGTGGACTGCGCGGCGAAATCTTCCTTGCCGTGTTTCGTGCGATCCGATTCAGAAAGGTCGATCAGAATGTTGTTCTTGTCCATGATTCCGGTCCCCTTACGTGTCGTTTAGTCTATGCGATTTTTATGAAATCAGAGCGAACGCGACAACGGTTTCGGCATGCGATCCCATTTCTTCGAGCAGTGCTGTTTCAAGATCATGCGGGACGGGCATTTCGCAGGCTGCGACTTGCTCGGCCGCCGCCCCGATGAAGCAGAGCTCGCAGTGGCCGAGGCCTTCGGCGCCGTCTTCACCCTCAGCGCGGACGGGCGGACCGAAGACGCGACAGGTCATGGGCCGCCAGGCGTAGACATCGCAGCGGCCGGTCGCGGGATCGAGCGCGGGGCAGGGGGCATCGCCGGCGAAGTCCTCAAAGCGGGCCTGGTCGGCGGCGGATGTGCCAAGTGCGCCGGTTTCGGGATCGCCGGGGAAGCTGGAGCGATGCTCGACGAGCCAGGCGTGGGCGCGGCGCTCGATTTTGGTCACGAGCGATGGATCGCCGGTGCGAAGTGAGGACATGCCGGTGCGGAGTCGTGCGGCGTCGAGGGCGTTGATGGCGAAGGCGCCGTGGCAGCACTGCGTGCAGCCGATGCGGCAGGCAAGAAAAGATCCGGCGCGGCGGGCTGCATCGGCGAGCGAGGCGTCGACGATCTGGACGAGCTCGGCATCGCGCACGGGAAGAGGCATGGTGGAAGGATAATGCGCCGAGATGAGCTGTGGCTCACGCAGCAGAAGCGTAGTATCCCACCCTAAACGCCGCTGGCGCGACGTTTAGAATGGGGCACCCGCCGTTTCTCAGTTTGATTCGATCGGCGATTGCGCACGGGGCGGGCCAGGAGCTAACCTTGGGCGCGGAGGGTTCCCGATGGCTGAATCCCGCAGCACCGTGATGCCCACGCTGCGCTATCGCAATGCTCTCGCGGCAATTGACTGGCTGTGCCAGGTGTTTGGTTTTGCGCGGCACGCCGTGCATGAAGCCCCCGACGGGACCATCGGCCACGCGGAACTTGCACTGGGCGGCGGCATGATCATGCTGGGCTCGGCCAGGGACGATGCGTATGGGCGCGGCTTCAAGAGTCCGGATGAACTGGGCGGAGTGGAGACGCGGAGCGCATACATTGTGGTGACGGATGCGGATGCGGTGTTCGCGCGGGCGCAGGCGGCCGGAGCAGTTGTGGTGCGGCCGCTGAAGGACACCGGCTACGGCAGCCGCGAGTTTACCGTGAAAGATCCTGAGGGGCACTCGTGGAGCGTGGGGACTTACGATCCATGGGCGCCGCAGGGATGAGACGTTGCGCTTGGGGGCGCAAAATTGAAACGGGTGTAACATGGTTTGCATGGCAACTTATCGCGTCATTCTCCGACAATCCGAGGAGGGTTACAGCGTCTCATGCCCCGGCCTGCCTGGATGCTGGTCAGAGGGTGCAACCGAGGAAGAAGCGCTCGCTAATATTCGTGTCGCCATCCGCGAGTATGTCGAGGCGGCCGAGGAGCTATCACGCGACGGCGAAACGCGCGTTGTGGAAGTCGCGGTTGCGTAACGTCCTGCCTCCAAATCTTCTCAATTCCGGGTCTGCGGCAATCTTAAGAATGCAACGGCAACCAACGATCTTTCCACCGTTCGATTTGGCCGTAGCGTTGGTTTAGAGGCGCTGATCCGGATTGCGACCGGGATCGGCACTATCGAGGTAAGTTGTGTCCAAGCTACCCGGCATTAACCATTTGAGAGCTGTTGCCGCACTTGAAAGAGCCGGATTTCGTATTCTCCGCCAGGGCGCACATATTGTAATGACCGATGGGTTGCGAATCCTGACGATTCCCCGCCATAATCCTGTAAATGCTTTTACGATGGGCGGTATTGTGCGGGACGCTGGGCTTACAGTGGAGGATTTCCGGAAGTTGCTGTAGTTGTGCCAGCGGCTACGGCTGTCACTGTTGATCGCTCATGAGTTATATTCCGTTCGTAGGTTCGAGCACCAGTTCTTTGCCTAATGGAGGTCCCCATTGAAGATGATTTCGCTGATTGGTTCTTTGGCCGTGGCGTCACTGGCCGCGACAAATGCGTTTGGACAGGGAGCCCGATTGCTGGTGGATCAGAAGGGCGATCGGAGCCTGGCGATCGTGGATCCCGCGGCGGGCAAAGTGATTGCCGATGTGGCCGAGGGCGGCATTACCGGCCATGAGGTTGCAGGTTCGCCCGACGGCAAGCTCGCGTTTGTGCCCATCTACGGAAACAGCGGCGTGGGCAAGCCGGGAACCGACGGGACGAAGATTGTGGTCGTGGATGTGGCCACACATAAAGTGGCCGGCGAAATCAATTTCGACCATGGCGTGCGGCCGCATTGCGCAGTGTTCGGGCCGAAGGATGGACTGCTCTACGTGAGCACGGAGCTGGACCACTCGATCACGATCATCGATCCAAAGACGTTGAAGATCGTGGGTTCGATTCCGACGGGGCAGCCGGAGAGCCACATGTTCACGATTGCGCACGACGGACTTCGTGCGTACACCGCGAATGTGGGACCGGGCACGGTGAGCGTGCTCGACATGAAAGCGCGCAAGGTAATCAAGATTATTCCGGTGTCGGGGAATACGCAGCGGATTGCGATTTCAAACGATGACCGCTGGGTGTTTACCGCAGACCAGACCGCGCCGCGCATGGCGGTGATCGATACGGCGACCGATACGGTGAAAAGCTGGGTGAAGCTGAACGGGCTGGGCTATGGAGGCGCTCCAACGAAGGACGGCCGCTGGATGCTGATGGCGATTCCGGACAAGAACGAAGTCGACGTGATTGACCTGAAGACGATGACGCTGGCGCGGGCGGTCCCGGTGGGTAAGAGCCCGCAGGAGGTGCTGGTGCGGCCTGACGGCAAGGTGGCCTATGTTTCGTGCATCGGCAGCAACCAGGTGGCTGAGATCGATTTGGCGACGTGGAAGGTGACGCGGACGATCGCAACCGGCACTGGGACGGATGGATTAGGCTGGGCGAAGTAAAGCAGGGACCGAGGGAACAAAGGAACGAGGGACCAAGAAAGCAGTTTTTAGTTCTATGTCGATACACAATGGAATGGGAGAATTGCTCCGGGAGGTTGGAGATGGCAGCGCAATGCACGCACGTGGGCAGTATCAAGAAGGGCGTAAAGCCGCTGACGAAAGGCTGCGAGGAGTGCCTGAAGATGGGCGACGCGTGGGTACATCTGCGCATGTGCCTGGAGTGCGGGCACGTGGGGTGCTGCGACTCATCAAAGAACCGGCACGCGCGGGCACACTTCCATGAGACGAAGCATCCGCTGATTCAGAGCGCCGAGCGCGGCGAGGACTGGAAATGGTGCTATGTGGATGACGTGTATCTGTAGCTATTCAGGCGGAAACTTCTGAACGGCAGATGCTTCTTTCCGCATGCCCGGTTGACCGGCACGGGTTAGAGAAAAATTCAGGAGATCAGGCGAGGCAATTCTGCTCTGCGTGCAGTGCGGTCACCAGCTGGTCAAGGTCGGCAGTGGTGTTGTAGAGAGCTGGCGTCACGCGAACGGCCGCGCCCTGTGTAATTCCCTTTCGCGCGACGGTCATAATCCGGTACTTACTGATGAGCAGGTTCTGCACTTTCTTCGCGTCCTCGAAGGCGTGCATATTCTTGAGGCGAAATGACGTGGTCGCGCCATAACGGCCCACTTCATCCGGCGTGAGTATTTCAACGCCGTCGATATCGCGCACCCGGCTCACCCAGTAATTGCGGAGAAACCTGAGCCGCGCCTGCTTGCGCTCAACCGTCAGCTGATTGTGGAATGCGATCGCGCGCGGAATTGTGAGCATTGCAGCGAAGTTATAAGTGCCCGAGTAGACGCGCGACCGGACATCGTTGGGATCATCCTCGTGGTTGCCGAGGCACAAATCCATCTCTTCAAGTTTTCCCTTGCGAATGTAAATAGCTCCCGTGCCGAGCGGCGCTCCGATCCATTTGTGAAGACTGAATCCGGCGAAGTCGACGTTGAGGTCGTTCACGTTGACCGGCATCTGTCCCACGGCTTGCGCTGTATCCAACACCACGGTGACTCCATGACTGGCCGCCATCGCCACAATTTCCTTTACCGGCATTACCAAGCCGGTACGATGGCACAGGTGGGTCACCAGCATCATCTTCGCCTTGGGGGTGTTCGTGAGGATCTGCTCATAGGCGGCAAGAATGTTGGCGGTGGTTGCGGGCTCGGGAATCGTGAATGTGGCTACTTCAACGCCGCGACGGTCCTTGAGGAAGAGCATTGTGTTCTGCATGGCGTCGTAGTCAAGATCGCAGAAGATGACGAGGTCGCCCGGTTTGAGCCCGCGATAATCGGAGATAAGATCTTGAAGCGACTCGGTCCCGCACCGCGTGAGCGCGACCTCATCCAATTGGGCTCCGATCAACTCGGCGACCGCGGTACGGACTTTGAGCAGCTCGGTGGGCAAAGCCAGCGCAGGAGTCGCGCCGCGGACAAATGGAACGTTGACCCGGTTGACGAACTGCGTTTGCCGCCAGAACTCTTCGATGACCGGGCGCGACATGATGCCCCAGTAGGCGTTCTCGAGATTCGTCATGGTGCGATCGACGTCGTACCACTGCACGAAGCTTGCTTCTTCACTTTGCGGATCTGAATGCATCTCCGGCTTCAGCGGCTCAGCCATTGCGGCGGCAGAGAGCAGAGCCGAGGGAAGCAATACGGTCGAACTCATCGTCTTCAAAAAGCTCCTCCTGCTGTCCATAACGCTCCCATGAGATGAAGAGTAACGATCACAATTTATGAGTTGATTTTAGGGCATAAGCTCGCTGAGTTGGCCGTGCGCGGGGTGGGGGCGTGTGGTGGCGCACTATGGATGAGGTGCATTTACAGGGGCGAATCAGCGAGTTGACAAGCGAGCTAACCCACCCAAAACGCAAAGAACCCTTTTAGGATGGGGCGCCGCTGTTGGTGGGTGACGAGCATCCCGAGATCCGAGTCACCCGCCCATACTTGACATGGACGATAGCACTATGTGGGGGAATAGGTATTGGAGTGAACCCCTATTCTCTATTCTCCCCATATCCTCCCCGAGGTATCCTAATTGGGTTCAGTAGCCCCCGGGTTAAATTGGGGGCTCCGCCCACACGTCCCGCCCCAGAGCCTATGATCTGAATCGCAATTCGGAGGACGACGAATGTCCAGACAAGTGCTGTCGACAGCCAAACAACTCCCGAGCACTTCGGAGGATTGGTCGACGGCCAAGCGGATTGGGTTTCGCTTCTGTTTTGTCTACTTCATTCTGTACTCCTTTTTCAGTCAAATTATCAATTCGATTTTCGTCGCCCAACTGATTGACGTTCCGGATTACGCGACATTGTGGCCAATTCGGTTGGGAGTTCTCTGGGTCGCAAAAAACATCCTTCGAGCCAAAGGCGAGCTTGTCTACACAGACACGGGAAGCGGCGACAAGAGCTTCGACTGGGTGCTTGCCTTCTGCGTACTGGTAATTGCAATCTTGGCTGCTGCAGCCTGGTCCGTGATCGATCGAAAGCGCACGAGCTATCCGGTTCTTTCGAAATGGTTCAAGCTTTTTCTGCGCGTGGCTCTCGTCAGCCAGATGTTCGTCTACGGATTCGCCAAAGTCGTTCCGCTGCAAATCTATTTCCCGTTCCCTTTCAAATTTCTCGAGCCGCTTAGAGACTTTTCTCCAATGGGCCTGCTCTGGAGTTCGATCGGCATCTCTCCTGCTTACGAAATATTCACCGGTTGCGCGGAGGTGGCTGGTGGTGTTTTGCTAATATTTCCCCGCACGGTCACGCTCGGTGCGCTCGTCTGCCTCGCAGAGATGATTCAGGTATTCGTTTTAAACATGACCTACGATGTCTGCGTCAAGCTGCTCTCCTTCCAGCTCATCTTAATGTCGCTGGTCCTACTTACGCCCAATCTACCTCAGCTCTTCAATTTCTTCCTTCGCAATCGACCCGCAGCTCTTCCAGGGCCACTGCCATTTTTTCGTTCGGTTCGATCGAACCAGATCGTTCGTGTTGTGCTCGCGGTGTTATGGTGCTGGATGATTGCGGCCAATCTCTGGGATGTGCGGCGAGGGTGGTATGAAGTTGGCGGCGGTCGCCCCAAATCGGCGCTCGCAGGGATCTGGGCCATCGAGCAACTGACAGTTGACGGCCAGCCTCAGCTGCTTCTTGCCACAAATGCCGCGCAATGGCGCCGCGTCACTTTCGATTATCCGAACTGGGTCCACGTTCAGCAGATGGACGAAACGCTAACCGGATACTCAGCCTCGCTCGATGCACAAAAGAATACTCTCGCGCTCACAACATCGAGCGACAAGAACTGGCGGGCAAACTTCGCTTACAATCGCCCGGACGAAGACGACCTGGTCCTCGACGGCACCGTGAATGGGCATAAACAGCACTTGAAGTTGAAGAGAATGAATAGCGCACAATTTCCCCTCACGAGCCGCGGATTTCACTGGGTTCAAGACTATCCTTTTAATCATTGAGTGCGATGCACCGCAACATGTTGATGACAACGAATAAAGTCATTGAGAGTCCGTACCGAGACGATTCCTGAGTAGATTGTCAGCAATCCGGACGTTACTTTGCGGATAACGGTCGGCGTGCCCCGGCACGAGCGATCCGCACAATCATCGCCCATTCCGCCTGCGCCCGCTGTGCCGCTCAAGATGTGAACGGGAGGCGATGGCGGCGGATTCGGCTCGCAATGCATTTTGACCGAATCGGGATGCTCCCGTCTTTCGCCCGCTACGCGGGCTTCGCGATCGAAACCTGCTTGGTCCCCAGGCTCGCGCCGTGGGGCTAAACTCTGGCGCCCGCTGACGCGGGCTACGGTTTGTATGCTGCTGCGCCGCGCCGATTCTCAAAAAATGTGGCGAGCGGTTTCGGCAGTCAGAGCTGAAGCCCTGGCCTACCAGTCAAGCCCTAACAAGAAACAAAAATACAAGTTCAACAAGACAATGCAAAGTGAAGAATGCAGTTACATCCATTGCGGGTCGAAGAGGCCGGTGGCGAACTGATACAAGGCGAAAGGCAACCGCGCTACACTAACACTCGCGCTGTGACAGAACACCGGGCAGATCAATCGCCCGAACGGATGAGGAGTTAACGCAAAGTGAGGACTAAGAAATCAGCCTGGGCGCTGATCGTTATTGCGGCGACCAGCATGAATCTTCCGGCCCAAAAGAAGCCTTTTATTGACTGGGCTAACTTGAAGAATCCGGTCTTGTCCTATCCCGATTGGTCGGTCAAAGACGCGGCCATGGCCTATCGCGCGGGCACGTTTTACGTTTTTTTCTCAGCGTTCTATCCGGATCATGGACAGGTCCGGTCGCATGTTGTGGAGGTGAGTACAAAAGACTTTCGTCACTACTCCGAACCAATTTTCAACTTTGACGGAGAAGAAGATGGCTGGATCGGAATGTGTTCACCGGATGTTCAACGTTTGTATGGTCATTATTTAATGACCTTCAACTCCTGGGGCGATAAACCAGGTACGCCCGGCCAGCTCTTTTACATGACTTCTGATGACCTGGTCCATTGGTCGCCGCGAAAGACTCTGGGACAGAACCTCACCCAGGTTGGAAACCAGCGCCCGATCGATGCGACTTTAGCGGAGGCGGACGGGGGCTACTACCTGGTGTACAAGGAACAGACACGCGGCATCCACAGCCGCCCGAGAATAGCTTTTTCCACCTCGCTCGATGCGCCCTTCCACTATGCAGGTGATGGCATCGTGGCTTTGTTGATGAAGGACGGCAAAGACAATGGCTTCTTTCACGAAAACTTCGAGTTCTTTCACACAAACGGCCAATGGTACTTGCTGACCACCGATTATTTTCACAACCAACAGAACCCCATCAAATATGACGTCCAGGCTCCTTATCTCTACGCGCTCGAACGAGGATCGCACTGGCTGACGTGGAATCGGGGATACACCTTTGATCTTCCCCAAGAGAAGTTCAATACAGACAGCATTGCCAATGCCGCCGCACTCTACGATTGGCGTAAGCATGACGGTTACTACTATTTAATTTATGCCGGCCGAAACGAGGGCCAGACCTATGCGAGACGCGGTTGGAATCAAATCGGGTTGGCGCGTTCGAAGGACCTGGTTCATTGGTCTGTTCCCGGCAACGGTCATTAGATAAGTCAGACTAGTCCGCCTGTTTTTGAAACCAAAGGGCTCTGAGCGCTGCGGTCAATCCATTGCCTCGCCGGGAGGCAGGCGTGATTCGCGAGCACACTTTGCTTGCTTCAAGCGGCGGCTCTACCGCAATTTCGCGCGGATACTGGTGCGCACCAGATAAAGAAAGATGACCAAGTTGAGCAGGCCCTGGACGAGGGCGGCAAACGAGTGCTGGGAGGAAAACGACCACAGCGACAGTCCCGCCAACATGGCGACCGCAGCGAGAGTGAGCGCCCATGCCCAGCGAAATAGCATAAGCAGGCCGAGTGCGCCGGCGATGAAAAGAGCTGAAAAGATGAGATAGACCGGGTGGGAGTTTCCATGGGCAACGGCGACGATGGCGCTGCCGGCGAGCATCAGCATGTATACCGCGATGGCTACAAGGCCGGGGAGCTGGAGGATGCGCGGCCGCTGCGGTTGCCGCGGTGGGCGAGTCGGCGCACCTTCCATGGGAGCGTTGGTGTTTGAGGTGGCGTTCATAGCGTGTGCAAGTAGGCGAGCAGGTCTTTGAGCTGATCGTCAGCGAGCGGCGTGGCGGGCATCATCTGACGTCCGTTGAGAATGACCTCGGTCAAGCGCTCATCGGTGGGAGGCGCACCGGAGGGCATTGCTTTGAGTTTGGTAAGAGCCTGTAGACCTGGGCCGTGCAAGGGACTCGTGGTGGTGGGGTAGTGGCAACGCGCGCACTTGGCCTGAAAGACCGCGGCGCCGCGCGCCTCCTGGGGCGTCCATTGAGAGGCCGGCATGGAAGGCGGCAGCGGGCGGCAGCCAACAAGCGTGAACGCAAATGCGGGAAGAGCACAAGACATAAGAAGAGACCGGATGCGCATTTGCCTTCAATGATACAAGGCCGTGCGCAGCGTTCGACATTTGGATTTGAGGATTGTGCCAGGCATGCAGCGCCGCTCGTAAGGAAGGAAAGATCGAGATGAGCGCGGAGCAAGACAGCTGCGGGGCCGCTATTCCGCGGCGGATATGGCTTCAGCGATGCGGTTGATGGCCTGCTCTATGGCGTCGTCGCCGGGGCGGCGGCCGTTGACGAGAATGGAGAAGGCGAGCGTGCGGCCGCTGTCGGCATTGAGATAGCCGGAGAGTGTGTTGACCTCGTTGAGCGTGCCGGTCTTGGCCCACATTCTGCCTTTGAGCGGAGAGTCACGGAAGCGATTGTCGAGCGTGCCGTCTACGCCGGCGATGGGCAGCGTTTGACGCCATGCCGCACCCCAGGATTGGCGCGATGCGTAGGACAAGAGGCGCGTGAGAGCGCGCGGAGTGATCTGGTCGTCGGGGCTCATTCCCGAGCCGTCGTAAAGGAAGAAGTCGTTGTCGCTGACGCCCGCGTCAATCATGAATTGCCGAACGACGCGCGTGCCTTCTTCAAAGCTGCCGTCAGTGCCGTAGAGCTTGCCAAGCAAGCGGAGGAGCAGTTCGGAGTGCAGGTTCTGGCTGGTCTTGTTGATGATGGTAATGTCCTCAGCCACCGGTACGGAGATGTGGGCGCCAAGCACGCGGCGGCCTTCAGGCTGACCAGAGATGGTGGTGAGAGCAATGGGAGCAAGCTTGAGGGGCTGGGCGCGTTCGTCGGCAAAATCGCCGGTGCCGACGGGAAACTCGTGGCGCGACTCGGCAGTGCCTGAGACCTTGATGCCACGCAGCATGAGCGCCTGCCTGAAGGCCGCTGCGGTGAACTGCGCGGGATCTTCAACAGCCATGTTGACGCGAAGGCCGCCTTCAGGCGCAGTACCCCAGGCGCGGACCAGCATGGAACCTGGGCGGCGTTCGAGGCCGGGATGGGCTACTTGACCGGGCTGCGCGGGCGACATGGTGTTTTCGACGGTGTAGTAGTCCACGTCGGGCTTCCACTCAGCTTGCGTTGTGCCGGGCGACGATGGATTGGCTGTGATGGTGAGCTGGTCAGAGTTTTCGTTGAAGGTGAGCGCAGAGACGGGCGCGCCGTAGCTCCACTGGAGATCGTCCCAGCCCCAGTCTTCTCCAAAGGGCTCGTTAAGGAAGAAAGTGTCGTCACCCAGGACGTCGCCATCGACCGTGCGCACGCCGGATTGCTCGACCTGCTGGGCGAGGAGATCGAGGACAGCTAAGGCTTTGTGCTGCGCTGCGCTGGGCGCGGCGGCAATGGGCGGAGTCTCAGATGAAGGCTGCGGTGCGGGCGGCGCCGCACCGGGCTCGATATATGGATAATGGCGCGCGCTCATTGTTGGATCGCCCACGCCGAGCAGGATGAGGTCGCCGTGGAGCGTTCCTGCGGCGTCAATATCGCCGCCGGCCACGACGAGCGTGGTCCAGGTGAGGGTGTCGACTGGCAAAAGGGCATAGGCCGCGGCGGTGGTGGTGAGCTTGACGTTGGAAGCGGGTGTGAACAGGCGCGCGTCGTTGAAGGCGTAGAGCGATTGGCCATCGAGAGTGGTAACGCTGATGCCAAAGTCGGCGTGGCTGACGGCGGGATCGGCGAGGATGGCCTGAATGCGGTCAGCGAGTGGGCCTGTAACAGTTGGGCGGTGCGCGGCAGGATGCGGAGTGCGGCGAGCCTGCGCGGGCGCTTGAGCTGGCAGGCCGAAGAGGCACGCTACAAGGCTGCTGAATGCGATTGTCCGTCGAAGACGGGTCATGCCCGGAGTTTAGCAGGAGACGATTGGGGCGCGGCGTACCATCGGGAATGAGAGCCTATGAGAAGCACGACGAAGTGGCGGCTGCGGACGCGCACGCTTGAGCTTGGGGCAGCGCACGCTGGTGATGGGCGTGGTGAATATTACGCCCGATTCGTTCAGCGATGGCGGCATGTTTCTGGAGACGAAGGCGGCAGTGTCACAGGCGATGCGGCTGCTGGATGAGGGCGCGGACTTGCTCGACCTGGGCGCGGAGAGCACGCGGCCGGGATCGAAGGCCGGCGGAACTGATCCGGCGGTGAACGCGGAGGAAGAGCAGGCGCGGCTGCTGCCGGTGATGGAAGGAATTTTGAAGGCGCGGCCGAATGCGATTCTCTCAGTGGATACGTACAAAGCAAAGACGGCGCGAGCGGCGCTGGAGGCGGGCGCGGAGATCGTCAACGACGTGAGCGGGTTTGCGTGGGACGCGGAAATTGCGGCGGTAAGCGCGGAGCTTGGCGCGGGAGTGGTGCTGACGCACGCGCGCGGGCGGCCCGAGGAGTGGCGCATGCAACCGCGACTGGAACCGGATGCACTGCTGGCCACTGTGCGCGAAGGGTTGGCAGCGGACATGGCAGCAGCGCAAGCGGCCGGAGTTGCAGCGGACAGAATTGTGCTGGACCCGGGGTACGGATTCGGCAAGCGGTTCGACGAGAACTACGCGCTGCTGGCGCGGCAGGCGGAGTTGCTAGCGCTGGGACGGCCACTGCTTGCGGGGTTGAGCCGCAAATCGTTTCTGGGGCACACGCTGGCGCCGCTTTTCAGCGGGGACGATGCGCCGATTGCCGCGCGCGAGACCGCGAGCCTGACCGCAATGACGGCGGCGATTCTGCATGGAGCGTCGATTGTGCGCGTGCATACGGTGAGGCCAGCGGTTGAGGCGGCGCGGATTGCGGATGCAATTGCTGCCGCATCGTAAATCGGCGAAGTCTAAAATGACGGGAGCGGCGGTTGCGCCCGAGGATATTTCCCACAAACGATGAAAACCCGATTCGCATTTGGCAAAGAAAGCATTGAGGTTTCCGTTCCAGACGGATTCGATTACGAAGTTGTGCGCAGCCGCGCGGCGCGAGCGTTGGACGATGCGGCCGGCGCACTGGCTGCGGCGCTCGACAGCCCGATTGGCTGCGAGCCACTGGCGAAGCTGGCGGCGGGTAAACGCACAGCGGCAATCGCTGTCTGCGACATTACGCGGCCCGCACCGAACCGCGCGACGCTGCCGCCACTGCTTACGCGATTGCATCAGGCCGGAATTCCCGTTGAGGGTGTGACGATTCTGATTGCAACCGGGCTGCACCGAGGGGCGACGAAGGAAGAACTCGACGTGATTCGTCGGACCGGAGATTGCGGCGAAGTATCGCGTGGCCAGCCACGATGCACGCAACTTTGCGGCGCATCGCGCGCTGGGGACAACGAGGCGCGGGACGCCGGTTTATATCGACGAGCGGTTTATGGCGGCGGATCTGCACATCACACTTGGATTTGTGGAGCCGCACCTGATGCTGGGCTTTAGCGGCGGGCGCAAGCTGGTTGCGCCGGGTCTGGCTGCGCAGGAGACGATCAAGGTGCTGCACTCGCCGCGCTTTGTGCGCGAGCCGCTGGCGACCGAGGGATCGATTGCGGGCAATCCTCTGCACGATGAGCTGGTGGAGATTGCGGGGATGGCGCGGCACGACTTCATTCTCGACGTGACGCTGACGCGTGAGCGGCAGATTTCGGGAGTGTTTGCCGGCAACCCGGTGAAGGCGCATGCGGCAGGCGTGAAGTTTCTTGAGGACACCTCGCTGGAGCCGCTGGATGGGCTGGCCGATGCTGCGATCACGAGCGCGGCAGGATATCCGCTGGACCTGACGTTCTACCAAAGCGTGAAGGGGCTGACGGCGGCGCAGCATATTGTGAAGCCGGGCGGCAGAATTCTGCTGTTGGGCGAATGCGCCGAGGGAATCGGATCGGCGGAGTTTGCGCGCATGCTGAAGGCTTACGCTGGCCACGCGGAGTTTCTGGAAGAGATTCGGGAGACGAAGGTGGAAGTGGACCAGTGGCAACTGGAGAAGCTGGCGCTGACGGGGATCGAGCACGAACTGCTCTTTTATGCGCCAGGCGCGGCGAAAGAAGATCTGGGATGTTTGGCGGCGGGGATGTTCGGCAGTTTGAATGACGCTGTGGCGGCGCTGGTGGACGGGTTGGATGCGGGCGCGCGCGTGGTGCTGCTGCCTGAGGGACCGTACACGTATGCGCGGGCGACGCCGGCGTTGGTATGAAGTGCGATCCCAGGTCTCAAAATCGAGACCTGGGGCACTCCTGGATTTCTTCAGCTCGCCCGCCTAAATGCTGATGCCTACTTTGTAACGCGGCCAGAGCGGGCGCATGGCGGCGTGATCGATGGAAGGCTCGCTGTCGCACTCGACTTCAATGACAGTGGCCGGCTGATCGGGCGCAGCCAACGGAAGGCCGGTAAGGCGGAAGCTGAATTCATCCTGGGTGAACTCGACTTTCTGGCCGGTCTTGAGGATGCGCGCCGAGAGGACTTTGGGCTTGAGTCCGCCAATAGCAACTACGACTTCAGGCTTGTAGAAGTCGAGCCACTCCGCGGCGGGTGTGTGGCCGGGCCAACCGTGGACGTGAACATAAAGCGTGTTGCCGCGGCGCGAGTAGTTGCAGCTTGCGTTGGGAACCAGCGATCCGCGCTCCGTGCCATAGATGGCCTTGCCATTGGTGTCGAGCCACGCGCCGGCCGCTTCAAGGATCTCGACGGATGCGGGCGGGACCGAGCCGTCGGGCTCAGGGCCGATGTTGAGCAGATAATTGCCTCCGCCGCGTGCGCAGGTGGTGACGTTGTCGACGATTGTCTTGGCGGTCTTCCAGGCGTCGTCCGCGCGATTGAAGCCCCAACTGTTGTTGAGCGTCATGCAGGATTCCCAGGCGCGGCCGGCGGCGGAGGCTTCAATGCGCTGCTCCGGCGTGGCAAAGTCGCCTTCAAGGCCGTTGCGGTTGTTGACGATGATCTCCGGCTGAAGCTCGAAGACCATCTCATTCATGCGCTCGGACTCCCACTGCACGGGATTGAGCGGCCACGAGACGTCGTACCAGAGAACGTCGATCTTGCCGTAGTTGGTGAGCAACTCGCGGATGAGTCCGTGGGTGTAGTCGACGAAGCGGCGGCGGGCGGCTTCGTCCGTCTTGCAGATGGCGCCGTCGGGATGGTGCCAGTCCATGAGGGAGTAGTAAAAGCCAACGCGCAGGCCTTCGGCGCGGGCGGCTTCAACGTATTCGCGGACGAGATCGCGGCCGGGCCCTTGCTTCACGGCGTTGTAGTCGGTGAGCTTGGTGTCAAAGTTGCAGAAGCCCTCGTGATGCTTGGTGGTCATGACCATGTATTTTTGGCCGGCACGCTTGGCGAGGCGCGCCCAGTCACGCGCGGCATTGGGCTTGGGATGAAAGTGCTTTGCGAGGATTTCGTATTGGGGAATGGGAACACCTTCCTGCTCCTTGACCCATTCATGCTGGCCGATGACGCTGTAGAGGCCCCAGTGAATGAACATGCCGAATTTGGCTTGGTGCCACCAAGCCATGCGCTCGTCGCGTGTGGCGGCCTGCTTGAGATCGGTGGCCGTGGGCTCGGATTGCGGGGCAGCGGACGCGTTGGAAGCCTGGGGCAACGCCAACGCATTTGCGTGCGGAGCAGCATTGGCGGCGGCCAACGCCGCTGCGCCCGCCGCACCAAACTGCTTCAAGAACGACCGTCTCGAACTTTCGTTCCAATCCATATTTCTCTCCTTATCTGTGTTGAAATGCCCGCGCCTGAGCATGGTTTCCGTTAGCGTTTACGAAATGAGGTCAAAATTCCCGCGCTGCCACTATAGCAGACGAAGGGCGGCGTTGGGATTGGGCAGAATGAGTGGATCCCGAGCGGTCAATTTCCGGATAGCTTTCGGAGTGGTTGTGAAGGCCGCGCCAGGGTGGGGCTGCGAGGCCCGAATCCCTTAGATTCGGCAAGTCTGAAGGGAGTTTGTGACCAGACCGAAGAGAAGATTCCGCCAGGAATAAAATCTCTTGACAGCCGTTTGTAAGCTGCGGTACCGTGTGTTCCTCCGATTTTCGTAATCGTTTCCGTAATCGAATACGAACATCGGCATGAAGTTTCCCCCATCGGCCCTTGAGACAAGCCGGAGAGACGGTTTGGCACAGTGCGATTTTATGGGTCGCCAACTGCCGAGCCAAAAACAGCGATAACACCTGGATTCTGAAGATATACAGGATGCGAAAGGACGCAAAGCGCATCCAGAGTGCCCCGAGGGAGCGATCGCAGCGCGCAGGCGATTGACGAGTTGAAACAGAAGTTGAACGCCAAGCCCGGACATGAAGCACGCGGGCGCATTGATTGGAGGCATACCGATGCAAGAACTAAAATTCCGTAGTTTCGTGCATAGAGCCGTGCGAACAGTGGGTTGGACCCTGCTGGCGGCGGCGATGATCTTCCCAAGCAACCGAGCCACGGCCCAGAGTTCATCGTCCGGCGTGAATGGCGTGGTCACGGATCAAAACGGCGCAGTAGTCTCCGGCGCCAAGGTCGCCCTCGTGAATGCGGCCACAAATGTGGCGCGCGAGACGGTGTCGAACGGTAGCGGCAACTACTTTTTTGCCGAGGTGCCGCCGGCGCATTATATGTTGACCTTCACGGCCGTAGGCTTTCAGAAGGAAACGATCGCCGGATTCGACGTGGTTGTCGCCCAGGTAGTGACGATCAATGCGTCGCTCAAGGTGGGCAGCGTTCAGCAATCGGTGACTGTGCAGGCTGAGAACACCGAGGTGGAGAGCTCGAGCGCGCAGTTGGGCGCGGTGATCGGGACACAACAGGTGAACGACCTGCCGCTGGACGGGCGCAACTTTACGCAGCTACTCGATCTGACGCCGGGCGTTACGCCAATCAGCACCGGGCAGAACTCGAGCGCGGGCAACGTTGCGACCATTGCTCCGGGCGCGACCGGCGCGGAGGTGACGTACACATTTCCATCGGTGAATGGAGCCTACAACCGCTCCGACATGTACCTGACTGACGGCCTGAATAACAACAACAGCTGGTATAACGCATACGCGGTACCGCCGATTGTGGATACGATTCAGGAGTTCAAAATCAACTCGCACAGCGAGGCGCAATACGGCGGCGTCATCGGTGGCGTGGTGAACGTCGCAACCAAATCGGGGACCAACACTCCGCACGGCAGCGCGTGGGAGTTTGTGCGCACCAGCAGCTTTGACGCCAAGCCGTTCTTCACATCACCGCCCTCGTACCACTTGAATACCTTCGGCGGGCAGATGGGCGGCCCGATCGAGATTCCCCACGTTTATAACGGCAAGGACAAGACTTTCTATGAGATTGGCTACGAGGGGACGAAGTTCACGAGGGCAAACGGGACACCGATCCTGATTCCCACCGCAGCGCAGTTAGGCGAATCGACGTTCGGCGGGGCATCAAACCTGACGTATGCGGACTACAGCAGCGCCTCGACAGGCGTAACGAAGAACGGAAACTGCAACGCCACGGACACGACAGCGGATAACGGCAATTGCCAATTGTGGGACCCGACAGCGGGCGGCAACTTTGCCTCCGCGGGCGGACTGTATGGAACGGGCCCCTATCGCCCCTTCTATCCCGGCAACCAGGTTCCGGTAAAAGAGTTCCAGGCGACGCAGTTAGCATTCGTCAAAGCGATCTTTGGATCCAACGCACCCTACACGATTCCGGGATACGCGTCTACGCAATACAACTACCTGATTACGTCGCCCACCACGCAGCCGACTGACAACTACATGGTGCGCATCGACGAGCACATCGGCACGCGCGACTTTATCTTTGCGCGCTATTCCGGCTGGCAGGAAAAGCTCACGGCACCCAGCACGCTGCCCTCGCTCTTCAGCATCACGTCAATTCCCGCGCAACAATATGGGGTGAGCTGGACGCACGTCTTCAGCCCGACGACCAGCCTGCAGGTGCAGTACGCCAATGCCCATGTGAAGGACGATGCGCTCACGCAATATACGAACCACAACCTGTGGCAGACCTACGGCTGCTCCGCCGACATGTGCGACGCCTTTGTGCAAAACATCGCGCTGCTGGTGACGCAAACGGTAACGGGCGGATTCTCGGGCGGCGAGACCAACACCAACTCCTCAAACCTCGCCAGCGTGCATGAGTGGTCAGGGAGCGTGATCAGGGTGATTGGAAACCACCAATTACAAGCGGGCGGAGGATGGGACGAAGACAACTACACCAGCTATCTGCGTCAGGGCACGGTGACGTTCAGCGGCGCGTCAACGGGAAATTTCGCGAAAAACGGCGATAGTCCGGCGAGCATTACCAACGTCAGCGGCCAGGCGGGTTTCGGCCTTCTTGATTTTCTGCTCGATTATCCCAACAGCGAAGCCAAGCGCAACGTATTCCTAACTGAACGGCCCGGCGGCATTGGCAGCATCTACGTGCAGGATAGCTGGAAGATGAATGCCAAGCTGACGGTCAACTATGGACTCCGTTACGACCGCAGCGTGATTCCCGCGTATGGAACGGAGGCGTCACTGGGATTGCAGGGAAGCATTGAGACGGGCGACCCGGACTTCAATACCGGTTTATACATCGTGCAGCAGTTGCCGCCGTTGTGCAGCGTTCGCGGCCATGCGCCATGCCTGCCCAGCGCAACTTTGCCGGCCGACGTGGTGGTAGCCAAGAGCGGAAGGATTCTGCACGGCAGCAAGATGAACTTCGGTCCCCGGCTTGGATGGGCCTATCGCGTGAATAGCGGCCTGTCAGTCCGTGGCGGAATCGGAATGCTCTGGGACAACTGGTCCGCGCTGATCCAGATGCCGCAGAACTACCAGGGCTCGTGGCCGGACACAGGAACGCTGCAGATCAACAACACCAATACTCCGCAGGCGGGCGGCATTTATGTCTCCGCGCAGAACCCGTTTGCAGCAAATCCCGGCAACCTGCCTGCCGCGACACCGTGGGGATCGTCGAACGTGAATTACATGGTGGATCCTCTGTGGAGGAATCCATATTCGGAACAGTTCAACGTTGGTGTTGAGAAGCAGCTATGGGCCAACACCATTCTGAGCCTGGACTATGTGGGCTCGGCAACGCATCGGCTGGACATTGGGGGCTACTACAACACGGGCACACCGTGCGGCACGCCCTGTGGTTACGCATCGTTCAATGCGCGCGTGTCCGCGGGGGTGGGGGGACAGCCGTATCCGTACGCCGTACCGCAAAAGTCGTGGGACCACGGTTCCGGCAACGGGACGTATAACTCGCTTCAGACCTCGCTGCGGCACTCGTTCAGCAATGGACTGTCGTACATGGTCTCCTACACCTGGAGCAAGACGCTGGTTGAGGGGGACGACGGCTTCTTCGGTGTCGAGGGCGGCGTGCCGCAGGATCCGTATAACCCGAGAACCAGCCACGGGCCAGCGGGATTCAGCATTCCGCAGATGTTTACTGCCAACTATGTCTACGACCTGCCGATTGGGACCGGCAAGCTGATTTCGACCGGGAATCACGTTGCCGATTACATCATCGGAGGCTGGCAGTGGAACGGAATTATCACAGCGCGGTCAGGCCAGGCGTTCCAGGTCACGGCGAGCGGCGACATTGCCGAGACTGGAAATGCGGGAACGTATGAAAGAGCGAACCAGGTTGGCAATCCATACCAGAGCGGTCCCATTTCGGCCAACCCGACTTGCACGCCGCCGGCCGGGGGAGTGAAAACCGCGGCGCAGTGGTTTAATCCGTGCGCCTTTGTGACTCCGTCGATCGGATCCTATGGAACGACGAGCCGGTATCCGTTTATTGGGCCCACTTACTGGGACTACGACACTTCATTGCAACGGCAGTTCCCGATACACGATACTCTGGGCTTCAGCATTCAGGCGCAGGCCTTCAACGCATTCAACCACCCTGTGCTGGGCAATCCGGGAACGTCAGTGAATGCGTCGACCGGATTCGGCGTCATTACGGGCACGGCAAGCACGCAACGAATCGTGCAGTTATCGGGGAAACTTTATTTCTGAGTTGCGGCTTCGGGTTGCTGTTTGGGCTGAGCGGAAGTTAAACGTGTAGCCAGCGCCGCATCTTCGACGGGATTCTTGCTTCGGGGATGCGGGGCTGACGCCTGACGCAAAGTGCGATGGATAGCGGAAAAACCGCTGGAATTGGGCGTTGCATGGAGCGAGTCTCAGCGATTGCCGGTTCGCTGAGGCTGAGGCGATGGGGGACGTTCCTGGCGCCTCACAAAACCGTGGAAGCGATTCTTTTTGTATAAAACGTTTCGCAACAAGAGGTAACGTTTACTAAACTGTCGATATGGTTGTCCGCCTGAAGGATATAGCCGAAGAGCTCGGGGTCTCAGTGGTGACGGTGTCGCGTGCGCTGCGAGACCGGCCGGATATTGCGCAAGCAACGAAAGAAAAGATTCTCGACCGCGTGAAGCGGCTGAATTATCGCCCCAACCTGACGGCGCGCAGCCTGGTGACGGGACGCAGCTCGTTGATTGGGCTGGTTGTGCCGGATTTGATTCACCCGTTTTTTGCGGAGATTGCGAAGGGGCTTTCGGCAAAGCTGAGAGAGAAGGAGTATTTCCTGATCGTCTCATCATCAGAGAGCGAGCCGCAGCTTGAGCAGGACGAAATCGAACATATGCTGGCCCACCATCTGGACTGCTTTGTTGTGGCCAGTTGCCAAAAGGAACCCGAAAGCCTGCGGAAGTTCGGCGAGGCGGGCGTACCACTGGTTCTCATCGATCGGAGCTTCCCACGGTTCGCGTGCAATTTTGTGGGCGTAGACGACTGCAAGGTTGGCGAACTTGCCACCGAGCACCTGATTGCGCAGGGCTGCAAGCGGATTGCTCATATTCGCGGGCCCGCAACCAACGTGGGCAACAGCCGGGCGGAGGGCTACCACAACACGCTCGAAAAGCATGGCATGCAGATGCCGGCGAACTATGTGGTCGCGTGCGGCGAGGCATCGGACTCCGACGGGGAAACCCGGGGGAGGAATGCGATGGAGGAGATTCTCGCCCTGAAGCCGCGGCCGGATGGGCTGTTTTGCTTTAACGATACGATTGCCGTGGGCGCGATGGATCGGGCGTTTGAAGCGGGGCTGCGCATCCCCAAGAATATGGCTGTTGTGGGGTGCGGGAACTTCCACTACAGCGCCAAACTGCAGGTGCCATTGACGAGCGTGGACCAGAGATCGCGGGAGATCGGTGAGCGGACGGCGAAGATGATTATGGCGCTGCTGGAGAAACCGCAATCGGTGCGGCCACGGACCACGATTCTGGAGCCGGAGCTAATTGTGAGAGAGTCGTCGCGATTGAAGTAGGCGGTTGGAGATCGGTGTGGTAGTTGCGGGCGGCGGGTTAGTTTTCCGAGGGCCGTTCGACGTGGTCGACGACGATAGTGTCGACGGGGCCTTTGGCGGCTTCCAGCTTAAGGCCGAGTTGTTCCTGGATCGCGTCGAACAACGGCGGTGGGGCACTCACATTGTCGGCCGGCGGTCTGAACAGAAGGCCAAGGCGAGAAAACTGGGACTCATCGGGCGTCCAATTCAGGGAGAAGTCGAACGCTCCTGCAATTCCGGTCTTGTCCACGACCGGTCGATCCAAAACAACAAACTGCATGAATCTTGCGAAATCCGAGAGCGTCCTCTTCTTGAACGTGCATATTCCGGGATGCTCGCATCCTGAATTCTCGACGCCCTGAGGATCCGCCGATTTCAGCTTTGGCCCGCTCTTCGCAACCACCAGAAGGTAGACGGCGAGCCTCCTCTGCTCATGATGAAATATGAGTTTGAAGCGGTCCGCCAGGAGCTCCTGAAACAGCTTTTCTTCTTCTTGCTCGTTATTCAGATCAACGCCTTCGACGGCCTCCGCGTCGATATCGTAAGCATCGGTTGCCATCCACGCCGGCCCGTTTGCAATCTGTCCGGGATCGAGTTCGTAACCCATCATGATGAGATCCTTCACGGTTACGTTGCGCGCGGTAAGCCGGCGACCCTCTGTGTGATCGCGCATGTCATTTGGACTAGGATTTTTGACTGGCTTGATTGCAGCCACCTCAAGTACTGGCGAAGTAGCTGGTGAGGATAAAGTTGCCGCGGATTGCGCGTGGCTGCGAGGGGAACCGAGGGTAGTGACGGAAACCAACGCGGCCACGAGCGGCAGCAGAGCTTTTGTCTGGAATCGGTGCGGACGTAGAACGCGCCTGGTCATCGTGCGACCTGTCTTTCGTGGGCGCCTCGATTATGACTCTCCCGGGACTGGTGCGCAACCGCGCCGTACAGCAGGGCTAGAGTGGCGACAATCGTCAGTTCGCCGAAGGCCGCTCGACGTGGTCGACGACGATTACGTCGACCGGACCTTTTGAAGGCACAAGTTTTAGCCCGAGCTGCTCTTCGAGCGCGGTGAAGATCGAGGGCCGCGGATCGGAGGCGTCCGCGCCGTCCGGAGCGTAGTCCAGAGTGAAATCGTAACCGCCCTCGAGTCCCGTTTTGTTCACGACCTCCCTGCCAACTGTGAAAGAAAGATTGGCAGCGAGGGCCTCGGCAGAGATCTCGTGCGCCGTGACCTTACCGCTGGCATACCTGGCGTTGCCGCCGAAGCCGTCGGGCGCGGTCTTCTTCATCTTCGGTCCGTCCTTGGCAACGGTAAGGATATAGATCGGAAGGTCTCTCGATTCGCGATGCGCTTTGAGTTCGAAGCGGTCGGCCAGCATCGCCTGCAGCATCAGTTGCATTTGCTTCCACCGCTCCATTAGCGGAAGTTTCGCGAGCTCAGCCGTAGTTTCCTGATCCATCTTGGCTTGGACCGCGATGGGCTCCGACTTTGCCCAGGCCGGCAGGCCGTCGACCTGGTCCTCCAACAGGACGCCGTAAGCGCTCCGAATCAAAACCCACGTCGGGTTGCCGCCCATGGAAAAACTGTCGGGCGTGAGCTTGAAGTAACTATTGCTTGAATCGTCGAGCTTGATGGTGACGGCGTCGTATTTGAAAGCCGGAGCCGGCGAACTCTGCTGCTGCGGTGCGGGCGGTGCAGTCTGACCCTTTGCGGCCGGGCAAAGAACAGCAGAAACGACGGCAAGCAAGAACCAACAGCGCAATGCAAAGAGGCGCCGATTTTTAACCGTCATCGTGCGGCCATTCCCTCTCTGCGTCTTTTCCTATTGTCTGTCTGTGGCCATGTAGATGGCTACGCCTGTGAGCAGGGCGAGTGTGGCGACGGCCGGAAGCAGCACCATCCAGTTCCAGCTTTGATCGAGAGCGCCGGTGGAGCGCAGCTCATCCCAATGCAGCGCGGCGGTTTGCGGAAGCTGCTGGAGCCAGGTGAGCCAGGCGACGCCGTTGCGGGCTTCGAATCCCAGAAATCCCAAACCGGCGAGCAAGCTGACCGCGAGGGCGAAGAGCTGCGCGCCGAGCAAGGGACGGCTGATGCGCTCGACTACCGCGTTGCGGCGGCGCAGTTGCGCGCGCCACCAGAGGGCGCCTGCGGAGCCAGGGCGAGCCGCGGCGATCGACTCAGCGCGCGCCTTCTGAAAGGCTGCGGAGACGAGCGCCACATCGCCGCAGGAGCGGCAGGCGGCGATGTGTGCGCGGAGGTCGGGAGAAGCAGCCTGAGGCCATTGGCCGCGGGTGATGAGATCGCGGAGTTCGATTTCGCAGGGGCAGGATCGCAGATTCATGATGGCCTCCCGGTGGGCGTTAATTGCGCGCGGAGGAGGACTGCGATTTTGCGTCGCGCGCGGAAGAGCAGGAGGCGGATGCTGGCGGAGGCGAGGCCGGTTACTTGCGCGATTTCTCGATGCGAGTAGCCTTCGGCGTGGGCGAGCCAGAGCAATTGGCGCTCGCGAGGCTTCATCTGGCGCAGTGCGGGGCCAAGCAGAATCTGCGAGTCCGACTGCGCGGCGTTGCCGGCGGCAGCGAAGAACTCCTCCGGGATCTCTTCGATGGAGGCGGCGCGGGGACGGCGCCAGTGATCGCGCAGCAGGTTGGTGGCGATGCGAAAGAGGTAGAGGCGAGCTGCCGCTTCTCCTTCAGCCGTGATGGAGGGCGCGCCAGTTGCGCAGAGAAAGCGGACATAGCTCTCCTGCATGAGGTCTTCAGCCAGCGCTGGATCGGAGGAGACGCGCACCAGGTAGGCCCAGAGCGGACGCGCCGAGCGCTGGTAAAACGCGGCGAAGGCCTCGTTGTCCATGGGAGCGTCAGAGGCCATGGCCCCGGCGGCATTGAGCGCGCCGCCGGCGAATGCACCCGGTAATGCAAAGTCCCAGGACATGATGACCTCTGTTACGGCTGTGGCCACGGCTTCGTTCCCTCCGGCTCACTGCCGATCCGTTCGGCCAAAGGGCGAGGCTGCTTCGCTCGCGTCATCCTTTTCGGGCAACAGACCCAGGCGATGCGCGAGTATCCAGGTGGCCCCTGCGGAGAGGATAAACCCGATGCCGGGCATGAGGGCGAGGGTGCCGAGAACCAGCATGGGTTCCTGCATGTCGGGACCGGCGTTGCGCAGCAGAATCAGCCCGATGCCCAGGAGAACAAGAACGATCCCGACTTGCAACGGCGTCAGCACACGCGCTACCGCGTTCGGCATGCGCACTCCCGCATCCGTACCCATCGCAGTTGGCGATACTTCGAGGAACCGCTTGCCGGCTTCGGTTTGCATGTAGGCGGCCAGCTCCTGGCTGGAGGTGAACTTGTCGATCAGCCGGCCGTGCACTTCACTCTGGAGTTTGAAGCTGCGATTCCAGCGGCGGCTCTCGACGAAGATGCGGACGATCCACACGATCGCAAAAAAGAAAACCGGGAAGAGAATGATGGGGACCAGGTCGTGCATGACGGCCGAAGCCTGAGACGGGGCGCGGTCGGGCGGCACAAGATCGGGCCACACCGCGCGCTCAAGCGCGTGCTCGCGATGCCTGCCGCCTTCGTTATTCAGGTGGCTGAAGAGATAAAACTCAGGATTGCGCGCGACGTCGGGGTGGCTCACGATAAACTGCGCGAGCTCGGGATTGTTGCGGGCGACGTACGGCTGGTCGGCGAGCAGCGAAGGATCGCGTGCCACGACGGTGGTGAGAATCGGGCTTAAGTGCAGCAGCTTCAGGAGCTGCTCCTGGGTGGCGGCGACGTCCTGGTCGCTGGGGGCTTGTACGGCGGCGGGCTGTTTGGGCTCCGTTGGGCGACTCTGCGTGGCGGCGGGCAGCGAACCGGCCGCGATGAGCGCCACGGTGCAAAAGACCCAAGGTGCAAATTGAATGTGTGGTTTCATCTCAAGATTCCTCGTTCAGTGAAAAGGCTCAGACGCGTCTGCCGATAGAACGAACGGGCGGATGGATTGGTTAACACTCGACCTGCCACCCTAGCCGCAAAGACAAAGACGCGGCGAGGGTGGGGCACCCGGGTGGCCGAAGGAATGTCTTTGGCTCGCCGGGGTTTAGAATCGTAGAGGTTGCGGAGAAGCAGACCGCACCAGATATATGCACCCGCGCGCAGCGGCCAAAAGCGCTTTCTGCGGCGGGTAGACGTGTGGAATCGGGACGGCGATGCGAGCTAAGACGGCTGTGGTGCTGGGCGCCCAATGGGGCGACGAAGGTAAGGGAAAGATAGTCGACGTGCTGAGTGAACGGTTTTCTGCCGTGGCACGCTACGCCGGCGGGCATAACGCCGGGCATACTGTCATTATTGGCGAGCATAAGTTTGTGTTGCAGCTTATTCCCTGCGGCGTTCTGCGGCCGGGATGCGTGGGTGTAATTGGCAACGGGGTGGTGCTGGATCCGCTGGCGTTTTTGAGCGAAGTGGAGCGGATTCGCGAGCTGGGTGTGAACGTCGATGGGCACCTTTTCGTCTCGAACCGCGCGCAAGTGATTCTGCCCTACCACCGGATGATCGAGCTGGCCGCGGAAAGCGCGCCGGGACGCAAGAAGATCGGCACGACCAGCCGCGGCATTGGGCCGGCCTACGAGGACAAGATGGCGCGCAGCGGGCTGCGGATAGTGGACCTGCTGCATCCCAGCGCTGCTGAAGACGCACATTGAAGCAGCCTGCGCAGAGAAGAACGCGATTGCTCATGCGCTGTTCGGCACCGACCCGCTGGACCCCGCGAAGATGTATGACGAATATGCAGCGGCGGCGGAGAAGGTGCGGCCGTTTGTGACCGATACCGGACGCCTGCTGAACGGCATTCTGGCCAAAGGCGGCAGCGTCATGTTCGAGGGCGCGCAGGGAACGATGCTCGACATCGATCATGGGACGTATCCATTTGTTACGTCGTCATCGGCGACGGCCGGCGGCGCATCGACTGGAACCGGTGTTGGACCCACGAACATCGGGACGGTGATCTCGGTGACCAAAGCGTATGTGACACGTGTGGGCGGAGGACCGTTCCCGACGGAGATTCACGAGGCTATTGGAGAGATGTTGCGCGCGCGGGGAAACGAGTACGGTGCGGTGACGGGGCGGCCGCGACGTTGCGGCTGGCTGGATATTCCACTGCTGCGGTACTCGAACCAGGTAAACGGCGCGGAGTGGCTGGTGGTGACGAAGCTCGACGTTCTCGACGAGCTGGCGGAGATTCCGGTGTGCATCGGATACGAGATTGACGGCAAGGTTACGGACGAGATTCCGGCAGATGTGCGGGGGCTGGAGGCGATCAAGCCGCGGTATACCACACTGAAGGGTTGGCAGCAGCCGACGGAGGGAATCACCGAGTTCGACAAGCTGCCGCAGGCCGCACGCGATTACCTTAGTTTTCAGGAGCGCGAGAGCGGAGCCCGGATTGGGATGGTGTCCACGGGACCGGATCGGGACCAGACGATGGTGTTGCCGGCGTTTGCCGAGGCGCTCGAACAGTTGCATTCCTGAAAACGTAAAGCTTGCAATGTGGATAGGCGAAGCCTTGAAATGAAGGTGCTTCGAGGGAATCGCTGCGGGTGAGCGACCACGAAGGTTGCGGGCTCGGGTCACGGAACGCTTTCGTAACTTCCCTCTCTTCGTCTAATCGACGGCAAACGGGCTACGAGCAAACGCCCGGTTGGCCCGCAAAAGCGCGGCAGGTGCGGCATTGTGAAAAATCTATTTGACCTATGCACCGTTCCGGGGATACCGTGTACGCGTATGCCGGGTTTCGCCGCGGATCGATTGATCCCTGTCTACTGCCGTCGCCCCCGCGGCAGGTGGACCATTGTAATCGCGCTTGCGCTGGGGGCGAGTGCGATCTCGCTTCATGCTGGGAAGCCAATGGGGCAAAAGCATGAGAGCCGCCACGAGATCGATCAGCTTGAAGATGAATGGCGCACCGCCATTATGACTTCGAACACCAAGGCGATGGATTCTCTGCTCTCCGAAGATTACATGGCAATCACTCCCTCGGGCACAATCCAGAATAAGGACGAGACACTAGCCAGCCTTCGGTCAGGACGTTTGCACGTTACTTTGCTCGATGTTTCTGATCGGAAGGTGCGCTTCTACGGGAATACTGCGGTCGTTACTTCGTTGGCTGAAATCCAAGCCAGCACTCCCGATGGGACTTTGAGCGGCAACTATCGATATATGCGCGTGTACGCGCGCGATCCCGCGGGTAATTGGCAGATTGTGAGCTTTGAGGCAAGCCGGGTCCGCGAGCCCGGTCCGCACCGGAAAAAGCAATTCCAGTAGGCAGCAGCCATTTCATCCTTTCGATCCGATGAAAACGCATCAGGATAAAGCTTCGCGGCTCAAGTATAAGTGCTTGTAATTTATATATTTACGCCCAATCTCTCCAGCCCTTGAAAACGGAACGATAAGGTAGTACACTCGATTTAATATAGGACTAAATGGGTCCTATATTACGGGATGCCGAGTGCGCCCTGTGACGTGACCCGCGCATCGGTGAATCGCCGGCAGAGCCAGCGGAAGGAAGCGATGGCATGTCCGGGAGGCTTCAAAAGGCAAATCCCGTGGAGGGTAAATGAGTTCCAGTGTGGATACAATTCGCGATTTAGCGCTTCAGGACTACAAGTGGGGATTCGTCACCGATGTTGACGAGGATCGCGTACCTAAAGGATTGAATGAAGAGACGATCCGGCTGATTTCGGCGCGCAAAGGCGAACCGGAGTTCATGCTGGAGTGGCGGCTGAACGCACTGCGTCACTGGTTCAAGATGGCGCGCGAAGAGGGTGAGCCGAAGTGGGCCAACGTCACGTTTGCGCCGATCGACTACCAGAACATCTCGTATTACTCGGCGCCGAAGAAGAGGCCGGTGCTGGAGAGCATGGACAGCGTGGATCCCGAGATTCTGCGCACGTATGAGAAGCTGGGCATTCCGCTGGACGAGCAGAAGCGGCTGGCCGGCGTGGCCGTGGACGCGGTGTTCGACAGCGTTTCAGTGGCGACAACGTTCAAGGGCAAGCTGGCGGAGATGGGCGTGATCTTCTGCTCGTTTTCAGAAGCGGTGAAGAACCATCCCGAGCTGGTGAAGAAGTACCTGGGAACGGTGGTTCCGCATACCGACAACTTCTACGCGGCGCTGAATGCGGCGGTGTTTACCGACGGCTCGTTTGTTTACGTGCCGAAGGGCGTGCGGTGCCCGATGGAGCTGTCGACTTATTTCCGCATCAACGCGGCGGAGACAGGGCAGTTTGAGCGGACGCTGATTGTTGCCGATGAGGGCGCGTACGTGAGTTATCTGGAAGGCTGCACGGCGCCGATTCGCGACACAAACCAACTGCACGCGGCGGTGGTGGAGCTGATTGCGCTCGACAATGCCACGATCAAGTACTCGACGGTGCAGAACTGGTACCCCGGCGACAAGGAAGGGCGCGGCGGAATCTACAACTTCGTGACCAAGCGCGGCAAGTGCCAGGGCGTGAACTCGAAGATTTCGTGGACGCAGGTGGAGACCGGATCGGCAATTACATGGAAGTATCCGAGCTGCATTTTGCAGGGCGACAACTCGGTGGGCGAGTTCTACTCCGTGGCGCTGACCAACAACCGCCAGCAGGCCGATACCGGGACGAAGATGATTCACATTGGCAAGAACACGCGCAGCACGATTGTGTCGAAGGGAATTTCGGCCGGCTACGGGCAGAACACCTACCGCGGTCAGGTGAAGATCATGAAGGGCGCGAGCGGCGCGCGCAACTACACGCAATGCGACTCGCTACTGATTGGCGACCGCTGCGGCGCGCATACGTTCCCCTATATCGATGTGCGGAACTCGACAGCACGGATGGAGCACGAAGCCTCGACCTCGAAGATCGGCGAGAATCAACTGTTTTATCTGCGGCAGCGCGGGCTGACGGCTGAAGATGCGGTTTCAATGATCGTGAACGGGTTCTGCAAGACCGTGTTCAAGGAACTGCCGATGGAGTTTGCGGTTGAAGCGCAGAAGCTTTTGGGCGTGAGTTTGGAAGGCAGCGTGGGGTAAAAACAGGGAACAGGGAACAGGGAACAAACCACGGACCTGGAGGTCCGCACGACAGCTGGTCTGGAGACCGGCACTACATGGAACGGGAGAGAGAGAATAAGGATGGCTTTGTTAGAGATTGAGGATCTGCACGCTACGGTGGATGGCCACGAGATTTTGAAGGGCGTGAATCTGACGGTGAATTCCGGAGAGGTGCACTCCATCATGGGCCCGAACGGCTCGGGCAAGAGCACGTTGGCGGCCGTACTGGCGCGGCGCGAGACATACGAGGTCACGGGCGGCAGGGTACTATTTGACGGCAAGGATCTGCTGGCGATGAAGCCGGAAGAAGCGGCCTGCGAGGGCGTTTTTCTGGCGTTCCAGTATCCGGTGGAGATTCCCGGAATCGGCAACGCGTATTTTCTGCGCTCGGCGATGAATGCAATCCGCAAGCACCACGGCCAGGATGAGCTGGATGCGATGGATTTTCTGCCCCTCTACAAGGAGCGGCTGAAGCTGCTGGAGATGGACGAGAAGCTGATGAATCGTTCGGTGAACGAAGGGTTCAGCGGCGGCGAGAAGAAGCGCAACGAGATTCTGCAGCTAGCGATGCTGGAGCCGAAACTAGCCATTCTGGATGAGACGGATTCCGGTCTGGACATCGATGCATTGAGAATTGTGGCTCAGGGTGTGAATTCGATGCGCAGCAAGGATCGCGCGTTCCTAGTAATCACTCACTATCAACGGCTGCTCGATTACATCGCTACGGATTTCGTACACGTTCTGGTGGACGGCAAGATTGCGCGTTCCGGCGGCCCGGAGCTGGCACTGGAGCTTGAGGAGAAGGGGTACGGCTTGTCCGAAACAGAAGAGAAGCAGGTGCTGCCGGCATGAAGAGGATGGCGGAAGAAAGCGGAAGCGGGCGATCGATGATCAAGACGACTGAGCAGGCCGGACAATATCTGAAAACGTACCGCGAGGTACTGACGCAGGGAGAGAAGCGCGAGCCGGTGTGGCTGCGGCAACTGCGCGAAGATGGCTGGAGCCGTTTTGAGGCTAAGGGATTTCCAACCACACACGACGAAGACTGGCGGTTCACGAACATTGCGCCGCTGGTGCGGACACCGTTCCGCCGCGCGCCACGGGGTGACGCCGGCCTGAGAGCAAAAGACATCGAGGCGTTTCGGGTAGCGGGAACGGCGTGCCGGATGGTTTTTGTGAACGGACGGTTTGCGCCGGCGCTTTCAGAGATGGAGAACCTGCCCAAGGGCCTGGAAGTGTGCGCGCTGGCGAGCGCGCTCGATTGCGGCGCTGGAGGGTGGGCTCCTGAGCACTGTGCTCCGGAAGGCATTGAGCAGCATCTGGGCCGCTATGCCGATGTGCGCCGCGATGTGTTTGCGGCGCTGAACACGGCATTGTGGGAAGACGGCGCGTATCTGCGCATCCGGCGCGGAGCGGTGATCGATAAGCCGATTCACCTGCTGTATGTTTCGGCAGGCGCGGGCAGCGAGATCATGACGCATCCGCGCACGCTGGTTGTATCGGAGGAAGCAAGCCAGGCTGCCGTGATCGAGGACTATGTTTCCATCGGAAGCGAAGCAGCATTTTCCAACGCGGTGACCGAGCTTGCGGCGGGCCAGGATGCCGTGGTTTCGCATTACCTGATCGAGCGCGAGAATCTTGCGGCCTTCAACGTTTCCACGCTGCGCATTGAGCAGGCGCGGGGGACGAACATCGCTTCGCACTCAATTCTGCTGGGCGGCGGGATGGTGAGGAACAACGTGCACCCGGTGCTTGGCGGAGAGGGCGCGGAGTGCCTGATCAACGGGCTGTTTGTGGGCACAGGCCGGCAGCATCTGGACAACTACATGATGGTGGAGCATGCGCGGCCACAGGGCAGCAGCCGCCAGTTCTACAACGGCATTCTAGCGGGAGCGGCGCGCGGAGTATTTCACGGCCGGATTATTGTGCACAAGGACGCACAGAAGACCGACGCCAAGCAGACGAATCGCAATCTGCTGCTTTCAGACGATGCGCGCATCGACACCAAGCCGCAACTGGAGATTCACGCCGATGACGTGAAGTGCACGCACGGCGCCACGATTGGGCAAATCGAGGAAGAGCAGCTCTTTTACCTGCGCGCGCGCGGAATAGACGAAGTTTCGGCGCGGAATATGCTGCTGTATGCCTTTGCCGCGGAGTGCCTTGACCGCATGCAGGAACCTGCGGCGCGCGAGTTTGCGGAGAAGCTGATCCGCGACGGCCTGCAGAGGCTTTCGCGGAGCGAAGGCGCGGCGCTTGAGGTTTCACCAGCCATGGAAGAGGCGCAGAACTGGGAGGAAGTGGGATGAGCACCGCGGCACATCGGATCGGGCTTGGTTCAGCGGAGCTGGATGTGGAGCAGATCCGGCGCGATTTTCCCATCCTTGACCAGTCGATCCACGGCAAGAAGCTGGTCTATCTTGATAACGCGGCCACTTCGCAAAAACCGCGGGCAGTCATCGACGCCATCGTGCGGTATTACCAGCACGACAATGCCAATATCCATCGCGGTGTGCACACGCTCAGCATGCGCGCCACCGAGGCGCATGACGAAGCGCGGGAGACAGTGCGGCACTTTATCCAGGCTGCCGACGCGAACGAAATCATCTTTGTTCGCGGCGCGACGGAGGCCATCAACCTGGTGGCGGAGACCTATGGCCGCGCCAACGTAGGCGAAGGCGACGAGGTGCTCATCACGGCCATGGAGCACCACTCGAACATTGTGCCGTGGCAGATGTTGTGCGAGGAAAAGCGCGCCCACCTGCGCGTGGCGCCCATCAACGACGCCGGCGAGCTGGAGCTGGACGCATTTGAAAAGCTGCTTTCGCCGCGCACGCGCATCGTTGCCGTGGCGCATGTATCGAATGCTTTGGGCACGGTGAACCCGCTGCGCAAAATCATTCAACTGGCTCACGCGCAGGGCGTGCCTGTGCTGGTGGATGGCGCGCAGGCTGTTCCACACATGCCTGTGGATGTGCAGGCGCTGGGTTGCGACTTTTACGCTTTCTCCGGGCACAAGGTCTACGGACCCACAGGCATCGGCGTTCTATACGGCAAAGAGGAACTGCTCGCAGAGATGCCCCCATACCAGGGCGGCGGCGACATGATCAGCTCGGTGACCTTCGAAAAGACAACTTACAATGTGGTGCCCTACAAGTTCGAGGCAGGCACGCCGGACATTGCGGGTGCTATCGGCCTGGGCGTCGCGCTGGAGTATGTGATGGGGTTGGGGATGGAGCGAGTGGCCGCGCACGGGCAGGATCTGCTGGCCTACGCGACGGAGAAAGTAGGCGCCATCGACGGTGTGCGCCTGATCGGCACGGCGCCGTGCCGCGCGGGTGTGCTGTCGTTTGTGCTGGAAGGCGTGCATCCGCACGATCTGGGAACGATTCTCGATCAAGAAGGCATCGCCATCCGCACCGGGCACCATTGCGCGCAACCGGTGATGGATCGCTTTCAAATTCCCGCAACCGCGCGGGCTTCGTTTGCCGTTTACAACACGAAAGAAGAGGTAGATGCGCTGGTGGAAGGAATTCGCAAGGCACACGAGGTGTTTGCGTGACGGCGGACAGAGGCGAGCTCGGAGATCTTTATCAGGAAGTGATTCTGGAGCACAGCAAGGCACCGCGAAACTTTCGCAAGCCGGAATCGGCCAACCGCGAGGCGGAGGGATTTAACCCGTTGTGCGGCGATAAGTGCACTGTGTTTCTGGATGTCGAGGGCGACGCAATTCGCGATATTGGATTCCAGGGCTCGGGTTGCGCGATTTCACGCGCTTCGGCGTCAATGATGACGCAGAGCGTGAAGGGAAAGAGCAAAGCAGAGGCGGTGCAACTCTTCGAGCAGTTTCATCGCCTGGTGACGGGCAACGAGGATGCGGTGGCGCATGCATCGGACCTGGGAAAACTGGCAGTCTTCGCAGGTGTCTCGAAGTTTCCGGCGCGCGTGAAATGCGCTACGCTGGCCTGGCACACCCTGCAGTCGGCCCTCGAAGGCAAGCACGAACCCATTTCGACCGAGTAATACGAAGGGCATTGAGATGGCGGTTCCTTTCCAATCCAATCAGGACAATGCGCCGGTTCCCGGGCCGTTCCGCGAGGAGATGATCTGGGAGCAGTTAAAGACGGTGCGCGATCCGGAGATTCCGGTCGAACATTGTGAACCTTGGCCTGATCTATGCGGCTGCGGCGACCCCGGTCGATGGCGGCGGCAGGCGGGTTGATGTGCGGATGTCGCTCACCGCACCAGGCTGCAGCATGTCCGATGTGATCAAGGCGGAGGTAGAGCGCAAGCTGGCGCGGCTGCCCGAGGTGAGCGAGGTCAAGGTGGAGATCGTTTTTGACCCGCCGTGGCACAAGGGCATGATGTCGGAGGCGGCCAAGCTGCAACTGGGATTCGACTCCGATTATGGGACCGCGCCGGCGAACACTGGAGCGTTCAAGATCGTACGCTGACTCCTGAACCGCGTCCTGCCCTTTGCCCGCAGGCATCAGGTGGAGATGCCGGCTTGAAGCATCGCCGGCTACTAAATCCTGAACGGCGTAGCGGCGCCGGCCGAACGCAAACCCAACACAAGCACGTTTGACACAGCGCGATGGCAAGCGTGTATCCATAAGATTCCAAAAATAGATAACCATCAAGAGGGTGGGGCAAACCGTGAGTCACTTGCCAAGCCTATCTCTTTCTCTGTAGAACCTCGGACGTAAATCGAATCAACGCCGCCCACACATCATATTCAGAAGCCGATGTGTACGCGACGGGCTGCGAGCGGTGTTTCTTTGCAAGTGGACCAAGGGGAAAAGGGACATTTGCGAAGGCCTTCCCTGTAATCCAGTTTGGGCCGCTTCGAGCCACTTGTTCAACGGGTATTCGCTTGTCGAGACAAGCATCGATGTGCAACCTGAAATGGCTACAGACCGATCAGCCGTCACGTTTTTCGGAGGAAGAGGCGCAAATGAAAGATCTAGTGAAGTGCGTGTCGTGCACACTAGCAGCAGTGTGCGTTCTGTTCGCGATAACGACGTTTTGCGCAAGTGCCATTGCACAAAGCGGTGCGGGCTCAATTCAAGGCACAGTAACGGATCCAACAGGCGCCGTTATCCCGGGCGCGTCGATTCATGTTGTGAATCAGGGAACCGGAATTGCCGTGGAAACGAAATCAAACGGCGTGGGCTTCTACCAGGTGCCGGCCCTGTTCACGGGAAACTATGTCGTCACAATTACCGCGGCAGGAATGAAAACCTATAAGCAAACCATCGAGCTATTGGTGGCGCAAAACGCGGTGATTAACGCGACCCTGACAGCCGGCGCCGTCACCCAGCAGGTCACCGTGGCGGGAGATACCGTCCAGCTCACCACTACCGATAACGGCACGATCAGCTCCACACTGGAAAACGCCAAGATCAACCAGATCCCCATGAACGGACGCAACCTCCTGAATCTGGCCGCGGACGCCACGCCTGGGTTGGGAAGCTGCGCGCAGGACAGCAACGGGCAGTGCGCCGGTGGTCTGCTGGGCTACGGAATGGAGTACGTGGCGGACGGTGTGACGCTGCAGGGGCGCGAATTTGGCGGCAGCCACGTTGGAGCGCAACAGATGCCTGACCCGGACGCGGTCCAGGAAGTCCGCCTGGAAACGATCGGCACCAGCGCGCAGTACTCCGCTCCCGCAACCGGCATCATCACGACTAAGTCCGGCACCAACACCCTGCACGGCGGCCTGTTCTGGACAGCCCGCAACAGCTACTGGGGCATTGCCAAGCAGAGGCAGAATCCCTCGAATTACACCGCGCCCCCGTACATCCGCAACGAAGAGGGAGGGACCATTGGCGGTCCCATCGTGATTCCCCATGTGTACCACGGGAAGGACAAATCGTTCTTCTTTTTCTCCTACGAGCGCTATTCACTGGCCAGCATCGCCGGCGAAACGGCTACCGTGTTTCCGCAATCGTGGGAGAACGGCGATTTCAGCCAGCTTATAGGTTCCGATGGCGTACTGCAGACCCTCTACGATCCCAACACCACGGCGTATAACGGCACGACCTGGACGCGGCAGACCTTTACGCAGGAGTACAGCGAAGGTCCGGGGGGCGGCCCATCGAATTGCAACGGCGACACCAACTGCATTCCCCTCAGCCGACTGTCACCTCTGGCAAACCTGCTCTATAAAATTACTCCACCGCCCAGTCCACAATATGCCAACGTGAATCCCATTTTGCAGACCAACCTGAATGCGGATAACCCGACCGAGCTTCGCGCACCCTCGTATACTTTCCGCCTCGATCACGCGTTTAACGAGAACAACCGGGCTTACCTGCGCTTCACCATGACTCCGGAGAGGCAAACCGTATTGCGCAACCAGATAGGTAACTCCGGCGGCAACAACCCGGCCACGCTCGCCGCCACGGTAAGCAACGTCAACTACCCCGCGGATGCGAGTGGCGAAACCGCCTACAAGTACAACATGATTCCCGTTGTGATCGGGTACACGCATGTGTTTTCGCCCACGTTCTACGCAGAAACCGTGGCCAGCCAGCAATGGTTCACGGAGCAGAACGGGGCGGGCGGAACGCCGCTTGCCGATTTCGAAAAGGAAATGGGGTTGCCCAACAACTTCGGTGAGCCTGGTTTTCCCCGATTTTTCAATACAGCTTTTGCGCCCAATGGCACGCAGTTCATTTATGGAATCAGCCAGATCATCGACACTCTCGACGAGAACCTGAGCAAGACGATCGGCAAGCACCAGCTTCAGTTTGGCGGGCGCTATCGCCATGAGCGGTTTGGTTTCCGTGCCGATGAAACGGCAGACTCGTTCCAGGTCGGCCCCCCGGTCGGCAGCGTCGGCGGCGCCGGTGGCAGTGCCAGCACAGTAGGAGGCGCCGGGCCGGCAACAGCCTTGCTCAATCCATCGACCATCTCAACGAATGCCTACTCGGCTACGGCAAACACCGGCGAGGCCGATGCCGATTTTTTCATCGGCGGCGGGAGTTATTACAGCGTCAACCTGCAACCGCCTTACGAGCACTACCACGACATGGAGTTCGACGGTTACATCCAGGACAATTATCGCGTGGCAAAGAGCCTGACGCTGAATCTGGGCCTGCGCTATGAGGCGCATCCCGCGCTCTGGCAGAAGTTTGGGCTGATGGCGAGCTTCGACCTCAAAAACGACGCGATGGTGCTGGATGCACCGATCTCGCAGATCATCGCGGAGGGCTACACGACGCAGGCGATCATCAATAATGACGAGTACGACGGAGTCAAGTTCGAGACTTATCAGCAGGCAGGATTGCCGCAGAAGCTCATGTACGATGACAACCACGTCTTTGAACCTCGCTTCGGCTTTGCCTGGCAACCCTTTGGGCGCTACGGCACCGTGCTACGCGGAGCCTATGGCCTCTATGCGTTCCAGGTGCCCATCCGCAGCGCGTTCAAAACCACCGACAACAGCAATCCGTTTTCAGTGGCATATTCGCAGGACTACACGAACGCGGGCCAGGCGCCGGATGGCCTGCCCAACTATATTATGCGTGCACCGCAGACCACTTCATCGGGTTACACCTATGCCTCGACGGGCACGCCTGTCGCCGGCCTGAACACCTCGAACGCGGTGAATTCTTCGACAACCACCGCCATCCTACCGGGCTTTACCAACGTCACGCCGAACTCCGACTTTCCCGTCGATCTGGCGACCAACGTCAACTTCACGATCGAGCAGCCGCTAAAGTGGAACTCTGCGCTGCGTGTGAGCTATGTCTGGTCTCACGGAACCAACCTGGACCAGGACTACTACTACAACAATCACGCTTCCAGCTTCGTGTGGGAGATGCAGCACGGCGTGACCACACCCAACGGCGGAGCCAGCGTGATTGGAACCTCTGCAGCCAACACCTATGCTTCGACCGCGACCGGTCCATACGATCAGACGACCTGGGGCAACGGAGGATACATCGTAGAGAAGAGCGGCTGGTCGAACAATAACGAGCTGCAAGCCAATTACCAGAAGCTCTACCACAGCGGCATAGCCTGGCAGATCAGCTACGTGTGGCAAAAGACGCTGCGCGTGGGCGGTGACTGGACCCGCGACAACGAAATCATGCCCGCGGCCGACTACGCCAACTCGGGACTTGCCACTTATTCGGCCGTGGATGCTGTTTCCGCAATGCCGATCACGCCCGCCTTGCCGCCGGCTACGCCTTCGGGTCTCCCGTCCTATGCATACTTCCGCGCCCTCAACGCCTTCGAGAACTACGGGGCCATCGATAACTCCGGCGCTCCGGGACAGCAGGTCAAGTTCAACTATGTTTACGACCTGCCCTTCGGCCGCGGCAAGAAGTTATTCAGCAACGTAAACAAGCTGGTCGACGAGCTCATCGGCGGGTATCAGCTTGCCGGCGACGGGAGTGTCCAGAACCAGTATTTCCCCATCACCGCAACCAACTGGGGACCGACCAGCCGGATCCACATGTACAGACATGCACACCCCATCACCGACTGCCGCAGCGGCACATGCCTGAAGGCCTACATGTACTGGAACGGCTACATTCCGCCTACGCAGATTTCGGGCAACTCCTGCGCAGGAACCAGCACAAAGGTCGTTTCCGGTCTGCCGAGCGACTATGTCGCCTATCAGACCCCGCTGGATACTACCTGCGGCGACAAGTATTTCGGCTTGAATGATGTAAATATCACGTTGGCCAACGGGAAGACCGGGGCGATCACTTACCAGCCCGGCCCCAACTCCAGCAGCAGCGGCTCGTGGTCCGGCAACAACCCGTTTGCGAAAACGGTCCTCACCGGGCCTTTCAACTACACCACGGACGCTTCGCTGTTCAAGGTGTTCCCGATTACCGAAACAGTCAACCTGCGGTTCAACATGGACGTGTTCAACCTGCTGAACATGCAGGGCTTCAATAGCCCGAGCGGATCAGACGGCACGGAGAACATGACTTCGTCTTACAACTCCGCGCGCCAGGTACAGTTCACGTTGCGGCTCAACTTCTGACGGCGTTTGACGTCAACACGCGAGGCTCCGTTCATTCGCTGGACCTGAGTCCTACACAGGGCCCACTTAAAAGGAATAACCGGATGAACGGAGCTGCAAAAACGAAAGATAAACAACAGCCGACGCGAAGAGACAATCGAGGTGCAGCCATCTTCGAGGGCGCCGGAAGCACAACATAGTCATTGGGAAACAGCTATTGAAGGCCTGTTCGCCGCATTTAGGCAATTCCTGAGTAGCTATGGCTCTTGTGGCCTTTGCTCAGGGTCGTCGGTCCCTGAGGGTTGCGCCGACTTGAGTGGGCCGGCTTCGGGATACAGTGGCTCAGAATTGTGATAGCGCCCAGTGGAAGGATGGACTAGCGCTACCTCTTTAACGGCGATGGCGCGCATGAAACGGATTCATTGAAGCTGGTCATGGAGTTATTCGTTACGGCGAACGGAACTGATGCTGAAGCGAAGGAATTCACGATGTGCCGAGGTGCAGGCACCGCCTAAGCAAAATTGCACGCGCGTAATGAGTCCGGATCAAGACTGCTGAAGCGGCTCATTTTCAGAGGAAGCAATAGTTGGAGTCCGAAAGCACGAAATAGAGAATTTATGCCTCATTCCTTTAAGTATTTTTCTCGACGGCGTTTTTTGAAATCGATGGCAGCAGCGGCAGCGGCAGCGCAATGCAGCGCGAGCCTGCGAGCCTCCATTGTGCGGCCGGTTCTTGCCAATGCAGAGGCGTGCTCGGCCTCTGAGCGTCTCGACTCGGGGTGGGAGTACTACCAGGGGGCATTGGATGGGCCGTGGGAGGTTTGGCGGGGCAATGACATTGCCGTGTGGGAGAAGGTTTCTCTGCCTCACTGCTTCAACCACTACGACGCCTGCGATCCCGACACACCGTACTATCGGGGCCACGGATGGTACCGGACGCGCATCTCTGTTGCGAATCCGCTAAGGGACGGCCGCACGCTGCTTTACTTCGAGGGGGCCGGTCAGACGTCGCATGTATACGTTGCCAACTCTCTTGTAGGCACGCATGTGGGCGGATACGACGAGTTTGTTTTCGACGTCACAGAGGCAGTTCAGGCGGCGCAAGGCACGGTAAATGGCAGCGTTCCGATTGCGGTTCTCTGCGATAACTCTGAGAATCTGGAGCGGCCGCCGTCAGACCTGAGCGACTTTAGTTTGTACGGCGGGCTCTACCGGCATGTGCATCTGGCGTACGTGCCCGCCGTCTCGCTGGAGGCGGTGCACGTTGCACCCAATTGGGCACCGGGCGCCGCGGCAACGGTGACGGTGATGGCGCGTCTTTATAACCCGGTGAAATTTACGGGCAACGCCACGGTTACGGTGGAGATTTCCGATTCCGGCGGAAAGCCGATTGCCCACATGGAAAAGACGCTCGCGGGATGGGACGGCGAAGCGGAGATTGCGTCGTGTAGTGTGGCGTCGCCGGAGCTTTGGTCCCCCGCCCATCCGAATCTTTACACCTGCAGCGTGACGCTAGAGACGCCGTATGGCGAGAGCGCTGTGCAAGAGAGGTTCGGGATCAGGCACGCGGAGTTTGTGGAGCATGGGCCTTTCAAGTTGAATGGCGAAAGGCTGCTGCTGAGGGGCACGCAACGCCACATGGACCATGCCGAGTTTGCCGCCGCAGAGCCGGACAAGCTGATTCGCACCGAGATGGAGTTGGTGAAGGCGATGGGCGCGAATTTTATCCGGCTGGGCCATTATCAGCAGGCGCGGCTGGTACTGGATTTGTGCGACGAGCTTGGCTTGCTGGTGTGGGAGGAAGCGCCTTGGTGCCGCTCGGGTGTGGGCGACGAGAAGTGGAAAGGGCATACGCGCGCCATGCTGGCGAATATGATCGATCAGCACTTTAATCATCCCTGTGTGGTGATGTGGGGCTTAGGCAACGAAGACGACTGGCCCGACGAATATCCAGCCATGGATCATGAAGCCATTCGCGGGTTCATGAAGGAGATGAACGACCTGGCGCACACAATGGATCCCTCGCGCTACACGTCGCTGCGGCGCTGCGACTTTGCGCGGGACATTCCCGATGTGTATTCGCCTTCAATCTGGGCGGGCTGGTACAGCGGAGTTTACACGCAATACGAGGAGGCACTGAAGAAGGGCCGCGAACAGGTGAAGCGCTTCATCCACATTGAGTGGGGCGCCGACAGTCACGCGCGCCGGCACTCTGAAGCGCCTGAAGCGATAGCGGCACGGGCGCCATTCGGCGCAGACCTGGCTGAGAACACTCCGGACTCTCTCGAAAAGGGAGCCAAGGCGGCAATGTCGCACGATGGCGATTGGTCAGAGACGTACGCCTGCGACCTTTTCGACTGGTACCTGAAGGTGCAGGAGACGTTGCCGTGGCTTACGGGATCGGCGCAATGGGCCTTCAAAGATTTCACGACGCCGCTGCGCGTGGAAAATCCAGTGCCGCGCGTGAACCAGAAGGGCGTAATCGAGCGCGACATGACGAAGAAGGAGGGGTACTGGGTCTTCCAGTCGTATTGGAGCGAGGCGCCGATGGCGCACATCTACGGGCACACGTGGCCGGTGCGCTGGGGAGCGGAAGGCGAGGCGCGCATCGTGAAGGTGTACTCAAATTGCGCGACGGCGGAGCTCTTCGTGAATGGAGAATCTGCCGGGCAGCGGAAGCGCAACAGCCAGGACTTTCCCGCGGCGGGCCTGCGCTGGATGGTCAAATTCAAGCCGGGAAGAAATCATCTGCGCGTGTCGGCCGTGAGGGATGGCGTGACGGCGACGGATGAGGTCGAGTTCGAATACCAGACGGCGAAATGGGGAAAGCCGGCGCACCTGGCGCTTGCCGAGATTACTCGCGACGCGGAGACGGCAACGATCGAGGCAACTGTGCGGGATGCTAATGGAGTGATGTGCCTGGACGTGAAGAACGTGGTGCGCTTTTCAGTGGCCGGGTGCGGCTGCATGATCGACAACATGGGGACGTCAACTGGTTCGCGGGTGGTGCAGCTCTATAACGGACGCGCGCGGATATCGTTGCGCCGAAATGGCGGCGCGACAGATGGCGCAGCGACCATTGAAGGGATTGCACCGGCGTTTGTGACGGTGAAAGCCTGACAAGCGGGTGCGGACCTGAGGCGGCTTATCGCGCCAGTGGTTGGGCGGTTTTGCCGCAATGCTTTTACCGCACGCGCCGAAAAGAATGTCTATTTGTGTTCTTCCAAACTGTCTTCGTCGTTCAGCTCAGAAGCTAATTCCTGCAACTGATTGCGCCAGTCCAGCGACTCGATGAAGGTGCGGGAATCGCGCCAGCCAGGCTCGACGATGATGTGAAGCTCAAGATAGACCCGCGTGCCGAGGAGGGACTCGATTTTGCAGCGAGCGCCGGTGCCGATGGCTTTCAACTTGGATCCGCCCTTGCCGATGAGGATCGCTTTTTGCCCTGAGCGCTCGCAATAGATGGCCGCCGCGATGCGCGTCAGGGGACTCTTGCCGCCTTTGGATGCGGAGTCCGGCTCTTCGAACTGCTCGATGACGACAGCCGAAGCGTAGGGAACCTCCTCGCCGGTCTCAATCAAGATGCTTTCGCGGATGAGCTCGGCGACCATGAAACGCACGGGCTGGTCGGTGTATTGGTCCTTGGGGAAGTAGCGCTCACCGGTGGGGAGGGTTGTGACGATTTTGCGCAGCAGCACGTCGAGGCCATCGCGCTTGAGAGCGCTAATGGGGATGACTTGAGCGAATTTGTACTGGCGCGTGAGGGAGTCAATGAGCGGCAGGAGCTGGTCTTTGCGCACCAGATCGATTTTGGTGAGGACAAGGAAGACGGGGCAGTCGAGCTTGCGGATGAGAGAGAAGAGGAGTTCGTCTTCGGACGATGCTGCGCGGCCGCGGTTTTCCTTTTGACCGGGAGTCGAGTCGAGCTGGATGCGGCGCGTGGCATCCATAAGGACGAGGACCAGGTCGCGGGATTCGAGGGCCTCGTGCACCTCCTGCAACATGCGGCGGTCAAGCTGCGAGCCGGGCTTGTGGACGCCGGGTGTATCGACGAAGACGATCTGCGCGGCGGGATGAACACCTTTACGTCCGGTGACTTCGACCACTCCGGCGATGCGGTTGCGCGTAGTCTGCGGCTTGGCCGTGACGATGGCCACCTTTTCGCCGATGAGGGCGTTGAGGAGGGTGCTCTTGCCCACGTTGGGGCGACCGAGGATGGCGACGAATCCAGATTTCACGCGCTGTGCGGCTCCTGACTGAGTGTACGGCATATTGCGATGCAATAGGCTCGGGCCAGGACTAGATTCCGGTCAGAGCGACAATCCGATTCCAGGCGGAGTTAATTTGCCTGTTCGGCTACCCTGCCCTATAAATAGGTCTTGCTCATGTTGCCGTTCGCCCAGGAGATCAATCCAAGGCGAGCCGAATGATTCGGGAATACATTGGCGTTTTTCAAACGGTTCGTTATTGAGGATGTTTTATGGACGATCGACAAATGTCCCTGCCCGGCTTCACATCAAGACCGCTATTCCTCGTGCTTCTGTTCTGCATTGCCAGTATGGCTGCCGAGTCCAGCTTCGGTGCGCCGGCCGCAAGCGCCCAAGGGCTCGCTCTCACGCCGCCGATGGGCTGGAACGATTGGGCCCACTATCAATGCGGCTTTACCGGGCAAACGATCGTCGACAACGCCGAGTTGCTGGTGAAGACTGGCCTTGCCGCGCGCGGATATAACACTGTGACCATCGACGACTGCTGGATGCAAAAGACTCGCGATGCTCAAGGCAATTTGCAGCCCGATCCGCAACGTTTTCCCAACGGAATGAAGCTGGTGGCTGATGCCGTTCATCGCCTGGGCCTGAAGTTTGGCATCTATGAGGATGCCGGCTATGAGACGTGCGGGAGGTTTGCCGGCAGCGGCTGGCCCAATGGCGGCGGCAAGGATCACTTCATGCAAGACGCCCGATTATTCGCATCGTGGGGTGTGGATTATCTGAAGCTGGATGGTTGCAACGTGTATGTGCGCGACGCGAGCGAGCGCGCATCGGCTTACCGGAGAGCTTATGCCGCGGAGAGTGCGGCGCTGAAGTCCACCGGCAGACCGATCGTCTTTTCAGAATCCGCTCCGGCATATTTCGAAGATGTTCCGGAGTGGTACGACGTATTGGCGTGGGTTCGCCATTATGGCCAACTGTGGCGCGAATCCAGCGACATGGCGAATTACCATGCGAAGAGTCCGGATAGGCCGCGCTTCAAGAGCGTGCTTTGGAACTACGCCTACAATCTGCCTCTCGGGCGGTTCCAGAAGCCCGGCAACTGGGATGATCCGGATTTTATTATCGGCGGCGACAGCGGGATGACCCTTGCGGAAACCCGCAGCCAGATGGCCTTGTGGTCAATGATGTCGGCGCCGCTGATCCTCAGCTCGGACATAGGCAAGCTGAGCCCCGAGACGATTGAGATTCTTGGCAACCGGGCAGTGATCGCGATCGATCAGGATCCCATGGGGCGAATGGCTACTTTAGTGCGGCGGAGCCCAGTAGTTGATGTCCTGTTCAAGCCGCTGCAAGATGGCGACTATGCGGTTGCGGCACTCAATCGCGGCGAAGCGCCGGCCGAGGTTCAAATCAATCCCGAAGAGCTCGGTTTTGCGGCGGGCGCGAATTGCCGCCTGGACGCGCAGAACCTGTGGAGCGGCGAGAATCAATCTTCGCCGTCCACTTTGCATACTGAAGTCGCAAGCCACGATACCGCGATCTGGCGCGTTCATCCCAATCCTTCCTGCGGAACGCCGGCACGAACGGGAGCGATCATTCTTACGGGTGACCGAACA
Source organism: uncultured Acidobacteriaceae bacterium (assembly GCA_963841095.1). Lineage (GTDB taxonomy): Bacteria > Acidobacteriota > Terriglobia > Terriglobales > Acidobacteriaceae > Telmatobacter. The sequence goes on along the minus strand of CAWJBE010000017.1, from coordinate 104,580 downwards.
GGCGAGTCGATTGATCGATACACCCACTGTCTGGCGACTACGGGCGAGGTGGAAGAGTGTTCCGCTGCGCCTGCGGAGATGTGGACAGTGACTGCGCGCGGCGCTTTGCGATCTGGAGAGGAGTGTTTGGCCGTTGCCGAAGGAAAGCCGGTGGCAAAGAGATGCGACGCAGGCAAGGCACAGCGATGGAACTATACACTGAGCGGAAACCTTATCAACGCCAGCGACCGCAAGTGCCTGAGCGGCGATATCGCAACGGGAAGTGAGCAAACCGTGAGCATGCAAGCCTGCGGGCACAATCAAGCGGGTCAAATCTGGTCGTTGCCGAACTGAGCGGGGAGGCGCTTAGAGAGCACGATCACAACGGCAGCTTACCCGCCTTGGGCGCAGGAACCAGCACGCGCCGAAGGTGGGGCGCAGGCAGCGATCGAATATTGCTATCATCGGCGCATGATTCGAGCGGGCGAGACGGAGAGGCTGGTCCTGAAGCCTCTGGAGGTTGGCGACGCGGCGCAAATTCAGGACCTGTTTCCGCACTGGGAGATCGTGCGGTACATGCGCAACATTGTGCCGTGGCCGTATCCAGCGGACGGGGCGCGGCAGTTTTGCCAGGAGATTGCGTTGCCGCAGATGGAGCACGGCGAAGCGTGGCACTGGACGCTGCGGCTGAAGAGCGAGCCCGAGCAGATTGTTGGATCCATCACCCTGCGGAAGGGCGAGCGCGACCATCGCGGATTCTGGCTGGGGCAGAAGTGGCAGGGGCATGGACTGATGAGCGAGGCCTGCGTGTGGGCCAACGATTTCTGGTTTGAGACACTGGGGTTTCCGGTGCTGCGGGTATCAAAGGCCGCGGAGAATGCGGCGTCGCGGCGAATCTCAGAGAAGCAGGGAATGCGAATGGTGGGCACGGAAGAAAAAGACTACATGTGCGGCCGGCGCGCGTCGGAGATTTGGGAGATGACGGCGGAAGAGTGGACGACGTGGAAGGCGGAGTGGTTCGAGCGCACGGCGAAGGGTCGGGATTAATCCTGAGCACGCGAGTCGTCTTTGGGAAACGGCAGCCGCGCCGTGGGCGGAAAGAGACGCAGGCGCTCGATGCGGCGGCCGGTGGAGGCAACGATCTCAACACGCAGGTCGAGAGGATCGAGTGAGACGACCTCGCCGGCTTTGGGGATGCGGCCGACGATTTCGCTGACCAGGCCGCCGAGGGTGGTGGCTTCGTATGGCTCATCGAGTTCAGTAATCTCGCCGATGAGATCGGGTAACTGGTCGGCGGGAAAGCTGCCGGGCAGGAGCCAGGAGCCCGAGGGCTCGCGCTGGGGCTCCACATCTTCATCGTGCTCGTCGCGGATATTGCCGACGATCTGTTCGAGAAGATCCTCGATGGTGACAAGGCCGGAGACGCCGCCGTACTCGTCGATGACAATGCGCATGTGCTGTTGTTCGCGCTGCATTTCGCGCAGCAACTCGTAGCCGCGCTTGGTTTCAGGCACGAAGGCGACGGAACGGCGGATGCTGGCGACGGTGCGGCTGCGGGCCTCTTCGTCAGCGATCTGCAACAGGTCGTGGGCGAAGGCGATCCCGGTGATGTTGTCGAGCGAGCTGGAGTAGACGGGGACGCGCGAGTAGTTGTGCTTGCGCAGGAGCTCCAGGAAGCGCTCGAGGGTAATGGTTTCAGGGACGGCGAAGATCTCAGGGCGCGGGGTCATGACTTCGCGAACGAGCTTGTCGCCAAACTCGACGGCGGAGCGGACCAACTCGCTGTCGCTCTCCTCGAGAATGCCTTCTTCTTCGCCGGCTTCGATGAGAGCTTCAACGTCGACTGCGGCTTCTTCTTCGGGGCTGGCCGGTTGCTCAGCGAGTGAGCCAACCGAGAAGAAGAAGCGGATAAAGACGGTGATCGGCGTGACGAGCCAGAGCAGCAGGCGGATGGGCCAAAGAAGCGGCGCCACCCAGAGGCCGCGCGTACGGTTGAAGAGCAGCCACGGGATGAGCTGGTTGGCGAAGACAACGACCAGGATCACAGCAAGGACAGCCTGCGCGAACTCTGCCACGTTTGGCGGACCAAATTGCGCGGGGCGAACGAAGAGGATTGCGCCGAACAGCAGGGAAATCAGGCCCAGGTCAAGCTGCTGAAGAACTGCAGCGCACAATGCAGCGTGTTCGCGGCTGAGGCCGAGGTGCGGCTCGATGAGCTTCTCCCACGCGTCGATGTTTTCCTGTTCTTCGCGGCTGAGGATTTTGCCGAACTCAGAGTAGACGCGGCGGATGTAGGAGGCCAGAGTGACGACCAAGATGAGCAGAACAAGGGTGAGGAGCTGGAGCGGAGTCATCGTGCGCGGCTCCGCTTCTTTGCAGGTTTGGGTTCGGAGCGTTCGATGAGCCCCTGCGGCAGTCCGAGCCGGGCGCGGAGAAGGCGCTCGCGGCGATGCATCTGGCCTGTGTCGGATTCGTGATCGTAGCCGGCGAGATGGAGCAGACCGTGGAGCATCAGCACCTTGAGCTCCGTTGCAAGGGAATGGCTTTGCGCAGCGGCCTGGCGGCGTGCGGTTTCCACGCTGATGGCGATGTCACCGGCAACCCGCACTGCGGACTTTGAGTTTTGGGGCAGATTCTGGGCCGAAGGGAACGAGAGCACGTCGGTGGGCTTGTTCTTGCGGCGGAAACGGAGATTCAGGTCGCGGAGGGTCGCGTCCGTGGTGAGGAGGATGGTGACCTGGCCGCGAAGGCGGACGGCGGTTTGGGCCTGAGCGAGAAAGCGGGACAAGGAACGAGCGGATAAGATGGGACGCGAAGAGGAGCGAGCCGAGGATGGTTTCGGCTGCGGGCCGGGGTCCAGTTGTGGATCGATGAGGATCATCGTGCGCGGGGCCGTGCTGCGCGGTCCTACGATGACTTCGATTCTACGCGAGCCGCGCGGTTACTGTGGCTTTACCGGATGAAGCGATTGGGTTTCAGTGCGTTCCTGGATGGACTTGCTCGTTGATTCGATTGCGTCGCCCATGGTGAGCGGGAGCTCCTGCTGCCGCGGCTTGGCTGAGTCGTAGGCGCGGACTACGCGCTGCACGAGTGGATGGCGGACAACGTCGGCTTCTTCAAAGTGGCAGAATGCAATGCCTTCGACACCGTCGAGGATGTTGATGGCATCGAGGAGGCCGGACTTGCGCGGGTTGGGCAGGTCAATCTGCGTGATGTCGCCGGTGATGACGGCCTTGGAGTTGTTGCCCATGCGGGTGAGGAACATCTTCATCTGTTCGATGGTGGTGTTCTGGGCCTCGTCGAGGATGATGAAGGCATCGTTGAGAGTGCGGCCGCGCATGAATGCCAGCGGAGCGACTTCGATGACGTTCTTTTCGAGCATTTTGTCGACGCGTTCGGGGTCGAGCAGGTCATAGAGCGCGTCGTAGAGCGGGCGCAGGTAGGGATCAACCTTTTCCTGGAGAGTGCCGGGAAGGAAACCGAGGCGCTCACCGGCCTCAACGGCGGGGCGGACGAGAACGATGCGGCTGACGCGCTTGGCGTTGACGGCAGCAGCAGCCATGGCGACGGCGAGATACGTTTTGCCGGTTCCGGCGGGGCCAACGCCGAAGACCATGTCGTTCTGTTCGATGGATTCGACATAGCGGCGCTGGTTGAGAGAGCGGGGCTGGACGGTGCGCTTGATGCCGGTAGAGCGCTGCTTGCCGGCCTCGGCGACTGAACGCAGCGTGGCGGCAGGATCGGCGACAACGAGGCGCAGCATGCCGTTGAGCTCGCCGTTGTGGGGATGGATACCCTGACGGCGCAGAGCCTCGAAGTCCTGAAAGATGCGCTGGACGCGGACCACGCTATCTTCGGCGCCTTCGACATGCACGGCGTCGGAGCGAAGATCGATGCGAACGTCGAGCGAGTCTTCAATCAATCTAAGGTTTTCATCGCGGGTCCCAAAGAGGGGCTCAAGGTTAGGTGTAATTTCCAGAGCGATCTTCAAAGGGTTCAACGTCCTCCAGGACGGTGGGTTACGGTGAAAGTGGACCGGCAGCGGCACGAAGGAGCGACAACCGGCTGGAACATATAGATGCTATCGGCGACTGGCAGGGTGGACGCGAAGGCCGGGAGGTAAGGATGGCAGCGGCGCACGCGGCGAGACGCCTGCACACAAACGGCTGATTTTATTGGGAGCCGAAGAGCGCGAGGCAGAAGAACGTCCATTTTCTGGACCGCCTTGCGGGACCGCGGATTGGGCTTGTGTACCAAATCCAGTATTGCGAGATTAGCGCGGGTAGAGCGGCGCGTCAACCGGCGCAACATTACTTTTGATGCAGTGGTTGTCTGGAAAGATACGGGCGGGGTGTGATGAGCGCGCAGCAGGGCCTGTGAGGACAGGAGCGGCGGCGGTAGAATTTGAGGCATGAGATACCGTTCACTCGGAATGACTCGGCGGGAGATGTTGCAATGGGGCGCGGCGGCAACGGTGGGTGTGTGCGCGCGGGGCGCTGCTCCGTTGCTGGCGGAGACGAAGCCACAGGCGAAGTTCAAAACTACGCTACTGAACCAGGTGGATTATGCGCAGGTAGAGCTGGCGCCTGGGCCGGCGCAACGGCAGTTTGAAGAGAACCACGAACTGCTGCTGAACCTAAATGAGGACGGATTGCTGCGGCCGTTCCGCGTGCGCGAAGGGCTGCCGGCCCCGGGCGAAGAGCTGGGCGGATGGTACTCGACCACTGGATTTGCGCCGGCTTGCCCGTATGGGCAATGGATGTCGGCGCTGGCGCGGATGTACGCTGTAACACGCGACCAGGCGACCTACGACAAGATCGACGGGATGATTCGCGGATATGCGGCGACCCTCGACGAGGCAGGCAAATTTTACGAGGGCTATCGATTCCCCGCGTACATCTATGACAAGATCTCGATCGGGCTGACGGACGCGCATGAATTCGCGCATCATCCGGCGGCGCTGGATGTGCTGGCGCGCGCCACCGATGCGGCGTTGCCTTATCTGCCGCCAAAGGCGATACCCCACAAAGATCCGCCCCTGCCGGGCGGAACAGACGATGAAAGCTACACTATTCCCGAGAATCTGTTTCTGGCGTGGCAGCGGACGGGGAAGCAGCGCTACTACGATCTGGCGAAGCGATTTTTGTATGACGACTACTTCGATCCACTGTCGCGCGGCGAGAACGCGATTGTTGGCCGTCACGCTTACAGTCATGTGAATGCGCTGGGATCGGCGGCAACGGCGTACCTGGCCATGGGCGATGAGAAATATCTGCGCGCGGCGACAAATGCGTTCGGATTTGTGCAGGAGCAGAGCTACGTGACGGGCGGATGGGGTCCGCGCGAGCACTTCATCAAGCCGGGCAGCGGCGCGCTGGGCGAGAGCCTGAACACAATGCATGCGAGCTTTGAGACGCCGTGCGGAGCGTACGCGCACTTCAAGATCGCGAGGTACTTGATGCGGATTACCGGCGATCCACGCTACGGCGACAGCATGGAGCAGGTGCTCTACAACGCCGTGCTCGGCGCAAAGCCGATCCAGCCGGACGGGCGGTCGTTCTACTACTCCGATTACACATATACGGGGGAGAAGGTGTTCTTTGGCAAAGCGTGGCCGTGCTGCTCGGGGACGCTGCCGCAGATTGCAGCGGATTACCGCATCAGCACGTACTTCAAGAGCGAGCGTGGCGTGTACGTAAATTTGTATCTGCCGTCGACGCTGCGCTGGAGCGCGCGCGGAGCGCAGTTCGTGTTGCGACAGACGACCGCGTATCCCTACGATAGCCAGATTCGCCTGGATGTGACGGGGACGCGGCCGGCGACGTTTTCAGTGTTCCTGCGAGTTCCGGCGTGGGCAAAGGGCGCCGCACTCGCGGTGAATGGAGTGCGCGACTCGCGGAAACTGGATGCGGGATCGTTCGCCGAGGTGAGGCGGGAGTGGAAGACGGGCGACCGCATCGAACTGGAGCTGCCTTTCACAACGTGGCTTGAGGCCGTGGATGCGCAGCATCCGGATGTGCTGGCGCTGGCGACGGGACCGCTGGTGCTGATGGCGCTGCGGAGCGGCGGTCCGGAAAGTAGCTTTGACGCTGTCCAGCAGCATGTGACGCGGGGAATGCTACTTGCAGCGAAGCAAACGGCGGCGCAGGGGCATGAGTGGACGGCAGGGTCTGGGGCGGAGACGCTGCGGATGAAGCCGTTCCTCGATATTCAGGATGAGCCATACACGACGTATCTGAAGGTGCCGGAAGCATGACGGTGACTCTGCCCGACGCCAGCCACAAAACGAACGACGTGGCGACGGTGGGGCGCCCGCACATCTCGACGTGAACCGTCTGCAGTACGCTTCAATCCGGTACACTGCTGGAGACTCAGGGAATGACGCCGAGGAACGCCGCGGATGTCCCAACTCTATATCGTTGTCCTGATTGTGATCGCCGTTGCACTGCTGGCAGTGGCGGCGTACCGCACATTTGGGATTAAGACAAAGGCCGACTACCTTGTCGCAGGCCGCTCGCTTCCGACGCTCGTTCTCGTTCTCACCCTGCTCACTTCGTGGATCGGCGCGGGCTCGCTCTTTGCCGGGGCAGAGAACGCATACCGCAACGGATTCGCCGCACTCTGGCTGCCGGCCGGCGGCTGGCTGGGGCTGCTGCTTATCTACTTTATTGCTCCGCGGGCGCGAAAGTTTGCCCAGTTCACCCTGCCTGACCTGATCGAAGCCCGGTATAACCAGACGGCACGCGTGCTCGCCACCATCGCCATCCTTTTTGCCTACGTAGCCATTACGAGCTACCAGTTCAAGGGCGGCGGCAACGTGCTGCATCTCATCTTTCCCGGCACGGTCACCCCGGAGCTGGGCACCTACATCATCGCCATCTTCGTCATTGTCACCACGGCCATGGCCGGCATGTCGAGCGTGGCATATATGGATGTGGCTATCGGCTCGCTCGTCACCGTCATCTGCGTGATCGCTGCGCCGTTGCTTTTTTTCAAAGCAGGTGGATGGGCCGGGCTGCACGCCGTGCTGCCGGAAACGCACTTCGAGGTCCTCGGCAACATCACCTTCATGCGCGCCATGGAGTTTGCTGTGCCCACTTTGCTGCTCATGCTCGGCAACCAGGTGATGTACCAGAAGTTTTTCTCCGCAAAATCGGAGAGGGACGCGCGTCTTTCTGTTGTCGGATGGATTGTGGGCACCGTGGTGCTTGAAACGCTCATAGTTGCCATTGCTGTGATTGGCTCCGCGCTTTACCCCACCGGCGAGGTTTCGCGCCAACCTTACGAGATCATCCCCTATACCGCGCGCCACGGGCTGCCCGCATTCATGGGCGCGCTGCTGCTGGGCGCGGTCTTCGCCAAGGTGATTTCGACTGCCTCGAATTATCTGTTTTCGCCGGCCACGAATCTTGTGGAAGACGTATTTGTGCGCTACATCGCGCCTGGCGCATCGAACAAGCGAGTGATTATCGTTTCGCGGCTTGCAGTGGTGCTGCTGGGATGCTGGGCTCTTTACCAAGCCATCTATGCGCCGAGCATCCTGGCGAAGATGCTCTACGCTTATACGATTTATTCGGCCGCAGTCACGCCGGTGGTGCTAGCTGCGTTTTATTCCAAGCGTGCGACGGCGTGGGGCGCGGTGGCTGCGATTGCCACGGGGACGGCGGTGACGCTGGTGTGGGATGCGCCGGGAGTAAGGGAGATGTTTCCGCCGATCCTGGCGCAGCGCGATGCAATTTTTCCGGCGCTGTTTACTGCGGTTGCGGCGCTGCTTCTGGTGAGCGCGGTTACGCCGCGGCCGACGGCGGAGCAATTGGCGCGCGTCGCGGAGTGAAAGAAGCCGGGATCAGGGAATAGACGCCAGTGTCCCGGCTGCCCCCGTCTGCGAAAAAAGTTGATCCGAGCGCACGGGACGGACTTACACTGTCGGTGTTCATCCAAGACTCATATGCCGGTAGCACAACTTACCCTCGAGATCCGGATCGAGCACGCCCAGTCGCTCAAGGACAGGCGGCAGGTGGTGCGTTCGATGAAGGACCAGTTGCGGCAGGGCTTTAATGTTTCGGTGGCGGAGCTGGATGAGGCGGTGACCTGGCAGTCGACGACGCTCGGCGTGGCAGCGATTTCGCGGTCGCGGGACTACCTCCACGGGCTGATGGAAGAGGTGGAACGTGCCGCCCGGCGCATGACCGCCGAACTTGGCGCCGACCTGGCCGATTCGTTTTGGGAGTACATCGAGAGTTGAGACGCGAACGGCGCCCTCACATCTGCGTGCTACCCTGAGATTTCGAGTTTTGGAGAGTCGGATTGTCATCCAGCGCCTTCCTGATTGCCGTCTTTGAGTTTGTTCTGTTGCTTTTCTCGCTCAGTTTTCATGAGTGCGCGCATGCGTGGATGGCGTCGCGGCTGGGCGACCAGACGGCGCGGCTGGAAGGCCGGATCACGCTGAACCCGATGTACCATATTGACCCGATCGGGACACTGCTGATTCCCGGGCTGGCGATCTTTGGGCCGTTCATAGGATTCACGTTCTTCAGCGGATTCCTTATCGGCTGGGCGAAACCGACACCGGTGATTACGCGCAATTTCAAGAAGATTGTGCGCGACGACAACCTGACAACGCTGGCCGGACCGTTCTCCAATCTTCTTTTGGTCGGCGCGGCCTTTGCTGTCCTGGCGGTTATTTGTATTGCCGTCCCCGGCGGCCGCGAGCTGGTGCATGCAAATCTCAATGGCGCGCTTGCCTTAGGCACAGGATTGCAACCGGTGGCCCTGCTGGCGTTGCTGGCGATAGAGGTCAACCTATCGCTCTTCTTCTTCAATTTGTTGCCGTTTCCCCCGCTCGACGGTAGCCATCTCCTGCGCAACATGCTGCCCTACAATGCGGTGCAGGCCTTCGACCGGATCAATATCTGGGTCAGTTACCTCCTCATGATCGTCCTGGGCGGCTTCATTCTCAGGTTGCTGGTTGGTCCCTCAATCGGTTTGATCTTCTCGGCCTTGATGAGCATCTAGTGGCGCCGCGACCCTGGTCCTCTCCCGCTACAATGGAAAGAGGTTTTTGAACGCTTTTTGAGAGAGGGCGGCCAGGATATTTGCGCCGCCTGGGGATCGATTCGCACGATGGCTTTCACGCAAGATTCAACGTCGCGCCAGCGCGTGCTCAGCGGCATGCGCCCCACGGGAAAGCTGCATCTGGGCAACTACATGGGCGCGCTGGCCAACTGGGTAAAGCTTCAGGATCAGTACGAGTGCTATTTTTTTATCGCCGACTGGCATGCGCTGACGACGGACTACGCTGATACCTCACTGGTGGCGCAAAGCACGGTGGAAGTAATGCTCGATTACCTCGCCGCAGGCTTGGATCCGGAGAAGTCCGTCTTGTTCCTTCAAAGCCGCGTGCCGCAGCACACTGAGTTATTTCTCGACTTTGCCATGATTACGCCGCTCGGATGGCTAGAGCGCGTGCCGAGCTACAAGGAGCAGCAGGAAAACCTCACGGGCAGAGACCTGAGCACCTACGGCTTTCTCGGCTATCCGCTGCTGCAAGCCGCGGACATTCTCGTATACCAGGCGGATTGCGTTCCTGTAGGGCAGGATCAGGTAGCACATGTGGAGCTGACGCGGGAAGTCGCGCGGCGGTTCAACCAGTTCTATCCGAGGCCGCAGGCCAAGGACGTCGGGGATATCCTCCGAGCGGCAAAAGTGCATTCTCTTTTCGTGTTGCCGGAACCACAGGCGCTGCTGACGCCTTCGCCGAAGCTGCCGGGCACCGACGGGCGCAAGATGTCAAAGAGTTATGGAAACACGATTTTGCTGAGCGATCCGGAGCCGGTGGTGCGGCAGAAACTGAAGACCATGGTGACGGATCCGGCGCGCGTGCGGCGGACAGACAAGGGCGATCCGGACAAGTGCCCGGTGGGAGACTTACACAAGCTGTTTTCGACGCCGGAGACGATGGCGAAAGTATACGAGGGCTGCCGCTCAGCCGGCATCGGATGCATTGAGTGCAAGGGCTGGGCAGCCGATGCGCTGGTGAAGATTCTGGAGCCGATTCAGGAGCGGCGGGCCGGGGTGACAGAGGCGCAGGCGATTGAGATTTTGAACGAAGGTTCACGGCGAGCCGCAATCCGCGCTGAGCAAACCATGGTTGAGGTGCGCGAGGCGATGCGGATGACTTTGACGACGGTACAGGACGCGTGATCCCGACGCGCTAAAGAGTGAGTAGCAGAAAGAAAAGAATTTCGTAGAGGGTGGACCGCGAGAAAGCGGTTTACGGGGTCGGGAAAGCGCGCAAGATGGAAGTGACAGTGCCGTGGTGGCGCAAGGTGATCGATTTTGCGCTAGGCGGATTCAGGACGGGGCTTGGGCTGTTCCGGCGTAACGGAAGGGTTGACGCGAGCGCATCGAGCGAGGCGGAGGTTGCGGTTGAAAGGGCGGAGATTGGCGCAGAGGATGTCGCCGCGGTGGAGATTGACAGAGCGGAAATGAGCGCGGAGCGTAGCGTTGAGGTTGCGATTGAGGAGACCCGGATCGATGCAGTAGGCGGCGGCGAGGGTGAGGTTGAAAGTATCGAAATTGCCGCAGTGAGCGGGTCTGAGGACGAGATTATTCCAAGCGAGTTTGACGCAAGGGAAGAAGAGGCTGAATTGGCGAGAAGTTCTCCCCATTCCGAAGCTGTTGCGGCTGAGGCGAAGAAGGCTGCGGAGGCTGTGCCAGGCGCCGAAGAAGAACTAGTACCGGAGGAACCAGTCGCAGGCTCCGCGACGAAGGACGAAGCCGCAACTTTGCCGGCGGAAGTTTCTGCGCCGGAAGCAGCCGCGGGCGTGGGCGAAACGGCCGCGGTGGAAGAGAAAGCGACCCCGCAAGAGGTGGCCAGGACGCTTCCGCTTGCTCTGGAACCGGTAGCGGAAAAGACGACCGCTGAGAAGGTGGCGGCGGCACTGAAGGCGCGCGGCGAAGATGCCGAGCAGTCGCCCTTCTCAGTGATTGTGGGCCAGGTGTATGACGGACCACTGGACCTGCTGCTTGACCTGATTCGCAAGCAGGACATCGATATCTACGACATTCCCATCGCAAAGATCACGGCGCAGTTTCTTGCCTACGTGGATCGGCTGAAGGCGAGCGACATGGATGTCGCCGGAGACTTCATTTACACAGCGGCGCTGCTGATTCATATCAAGAGCAAGATGCTGCTGCCACGCGCCCCTGCAGGGCCGGAAGAGGCCGAGGATGATCCGCGGCGTGAGCTGGTGGAGCGGCTGCTGGAGCACGAGCGATTCAAGAACGCCGCGCAGATGCTGCATGAGAAGCAGATGCTCGAGGCGGCCACGTGGACCAATCCAGGCGTGCGCGAGTTCAAGGAAGACGCGGGCGCGGAGCCGGAGATTGCCGCCGATACCACGGACCTGGTGCGCGTGTTCAGCGATATTCTGGAGCGCGCGCGGAACCGGCCGATCATCAACGTGGAAGAGGATACGGTGACGGTCAGCCAGATGATTCAGTTCCTGACGCGGCGGCTGACGATGGAAGACAAGCCGGTGGCACTGCGGCGGCTGCTGAGTCACACGCGCTCAGAGCGTGCGCTGATCGCCATGTTTCTGGCGCTGCTGGAGCTGGTGCGCCTGCAGGCGATTCTGCTGCGGCAGGATCGGCACTTCAGCGAGATTTTCATCAAGAAGCACGCCGGATTTGATGCGGCGATGAACCAGGGCCTCGCAGACGCACGAGACGACTGGCGGTGAACGCGGTCGAGACAACTCCATTTGCCTGACAGAAACCGATGGAGAGCCCATGAGGAAATGGCCGACGTCTGGTTGGGTTCATGCCGGCATCGCCCTCGCTTCAGCATCGATACTTTCGATGGTGTCCGGGTATTTGACTGACAAGTCCGTTCTCGCCACCAACATCCGAACCACTCCCCAGTACGGCGAGAAAGGGTGGAACCCGTTGGGAGCTTTTGCGGGCGGAATCGCGGCCGCCTTCTGGACCTTTCTCATCGCGTTTTTCCTGATGTTCGTAATCCAGAGACTCTTCGCGGCTAAAGGCGATTCTGATGGCCCGACCGGCGAACCCCCCACCGATCCTCAATGAGACTCGATCCACAGGCAAATCTTCAACTATGCCGAAGGGAAAGCGAGGTCGTATTTCCTTCGGGATCATCGGCAATGCTGATTCCGTGCGGTTCCGATGGCGCCGTTCGTTTTTGAGAAATATCGGACCTTCATAGCTCCTTTCAGAATGTAAACTGACGGTAATGAAGAGCTTTCCCCGGCAAATCCATGTGGTCACCATGTGCGCGGCAATTGCGGCCGTGTTGCCGGTTGCCAGCCTATCTTTGCTTTGGTCGCAGGCCGGCAACCCGCAAGAATCTAAGACCGAGCTTACGCAGGTTCCATTGCCTCAGCCCGCTGTGAACGCGCTTCCCTTGCCTGAAGACCGCGGGGCCGCCGACCTGGAGCAAACGCTGAAGCGGTTGGGAACCACGGCCAGCGTGCTGATGATTGTGCCGCACCCGGATGATGAGGACGGCGCGCTGCTGAGCTATTTGACGCGCGGGTTGGGCGTGCGGGCCACACTGCTGACCCTGACGCGCGGCGAGGGCGGCCAGAATGCCATGTCGGCCGAGGAGTACGATGCGCTGGGGCTGATCCGCACCAACGAGCTGCTGACGGCGGACGAATACTATGGGGCAAAGCAACTGTGGGGCACTGAGGCGGACTTTGGATTTTCGAAGACGCAAGAGGAGTCGTTTGCTAAGTGGGGCCACGAACGCGTGCTCTACGACGCAGTGCTGGCGGTGCGCAAGGTGCGGCCGCAGGTGATTGTGTCCACGTTTGTGGGCGGCGTGACTGACGGCCACGGACAACACCAGGTGGCCGGCGAAATTGCGCAGGAGGCGTTCAAGGCGGCCGGCGATCCGAAGGTTTTTCCGGATCAGCTTAAGGATGGCTTAGAGCCGTGGCAGCCGCTGGCTGTGTACTCACGGGCGCCGTTTGCGCCGATCACCAATGGACAGATGTTCGACTACGCAACGGGAAAATGGGCGCCGGCGAAGTTCCACAATTACGTGACGGGCGAGTGGATCACCGGCTCGTTGCCGGCCGATGTAACGATCCCGGTGGGCACGTGGGACCCGACGCTCGGGCGAACCTATGTGCAGATTGCACGCCAGGGGTGGGGCAAGCAGATGTCACAGTATGGCGGCGCAAACCCGGCGCTGAGCGAGCCGGACTTTACCGGATATCACTTGTGGGCGGTGGTTTCGGCGGCCGCGGCTGGCGAACGTGGAGACGCAGGCGATGCAAGCTTGTTTCAGAATCGCAAGGTGCAGATCGATACCAGCATTGAAGGCCTGGCGCGACTGGTGAACGGCGCGCCGCCTGCGTGGCTAAACGATGGGCTGCATGGAATCCAATCAGACTTGAATGCTTTTGAGAGCAATTGCGCGAACCAAAGCGGAGTTGAGGGCGCGCACAAATTGGCGCCGATTTACAAGCAGACGCTGGACTTGTATGCGCGCGTGAAGGCGAGCGATCTGGATGCGGAGGCAAAGGCGGGACTGGAACTGGAACTGGGCGCGAAGATCGCGCAATTCCAGACAGCGCTTAAAGATCTGCTGGGGCTGGACCTGGTTGCGTTCACGACCGAAGGCCGGGGTGGGCCCGGTGGCGGTCCGCAGCGAGGCGGATCGGCTGACGAGACGGCGCGAAGCGTTTGGCCGGGCGAGCAGTTTGGCGTGCGCGTGCATGGGTCGCAGGGAATGGATGCGGCGCGGCTGAGCAGGGTTTGGCTGGAGAGCAATGACGGCACTCAGTGGAAGATGGAGAGCGCAGGCGGAGCAATTGACGCTAGAGCCGCGGCAGCGCCGGTGGTAGATAAGACTTTTCACGTGGATGTGCCGGAGGCCGCGCAGCCGACGAAGCCCTATTTCACGCGGCCAACAACGGAGCAGCCATATTACGACATTTCGAATCCAGCCTGGCGCTTGCGGTCATTTGCGCCATATCCGCTGGATGCGTGGGCGGAGTTCACTTTCGATGGCGCACCGATCCGGCTTGGTCAGGTGGTGCAGACGCTGGCGCATGTGAGTGGAGTGGGCGGCGTATATGAGCCGCTGGTGGTGACACCGGCCATCGGCGTGCGCGTGGAACCGGAGGCGCGGATACTGCCGCTCGATGGTTCGCCTCTGCCGGTGAGCGTGACAATTCACGCGGAACATGCGGCCGAGGGAGTGTTGGATCTGAAACTGCCGGAAGGTTGGCGGTGCGATCCGGCGCGGCGGGTGTTCCAACTGAAGAGCGCAGGCGATAGTGAGCCGCTGGTCTTTTCTGTTACGCCGGATGGAGACGTGAAGACGCGCGCCTATGCGATCGAGGCTGTGGCGCATGTTGACGGGAAGAGCTACACGATTGGCTGGCAGAGCATCGGATATCCCGGACTGCGGCCCTATAACCAGTACAAGCCTGCCGAACTGCGGACGCGCAAGGTGGACGTGAAGGTTGCGCCGGGACTGCGCGTGGGCTACGTGATGGGAACAGGAGATATGGTTCCCGAAGCGATCGAGGCGCTAGGCATCACTCCACATATATTGACGCCGGCGGAACTTGCGACAGGCGACCTGTCGCAATGGAATGTGCTGGTGATCGGCATCAGGGCGTATTCGGCGTTGCCGGAGCTGGCTGCAGCACAGCCGCGGCTCGACGATTTTGTGGAGCGCGGCGGAACGCTGGTTGTGCAGTACCAGAGCGGGCCATTTCCAGCGCCTTTGCCGGTGACGATGGGCCGGATGCCCGAGCGCGTTGTGGATGAGCAGGCTCCGGTGAAGCTGCTCGATTCGTTGAGTCCGCTGCTCAACTGGCCAAACAAGATTACGGAGAGCGACTTCGGTGGTTGGTTTGAGGAGCGCGGCCATGGATTTCCAGACGGGTGGGATGCGGGCTACACAGCGCTGACCGAGACTGCCGATCCGGGGCAGGATCCGCAAAAGGGCGGGCTCCTCCTGCTGCATCGCGGCAAGGGAACCTATATCTATGTCGCTTACGCGCTGTACCGACAATTTCCGGAGTTAGTGCCGGGAGCTTACCGGCTACTGGCCAACCTGCTCAGCGCAGGAAACGAAAACGCGACAAAGTAAGAACGAACCATCCACCCGAAACGGCTGCGGCCGAGCCCTTACATTTCGGGTGCGATTCCAGTGTTAATAGCGCATAAATTTTTCTAACTATCCCGCCCACATAGCGGCGAATACGTTGAAGTTTGAAATCTACGTGAATTCGTCAAATCTTAATCTAGCTCTGCGAGGCTTAAATGCGTACGTTGCGAAGGTGAATCAGCCCTCGCGAAGCGTTCCCCCTTTTTAGGTTCCAAATTCGTGTAGTGATGGGGATACCGCAAATCTTCCAATCGTGAGTGCTTCCGGGATCGAGAGAGCAAGTCCAGCGATCCACCGCACAATCACTGTCACGATCCAACCCAATTCCAAAGGGAAAGAGAGGCCCGAATGAAACTCAGATGGAATGTGGCTGCTGCGGCGATAGTGGCTGCCGGTCTTGTTGTTTCTTATAGCAATGCAAGCGGCCAGACGCCGCAGGCAAAGAGGCACACCGCAACGAGGAAAGCCAAAACACCACCGGGACCCACGGTGGAAGAACAGATTCAAGCACTGCGCGTCGAAATGCAGGGGCAGATCGATAGCCTGAAGAGCGATTTGGCCACAAAGGACGAGCAGCTGAAGCAGGCGCAGCAGGCGGCAGCCGATGCACAGACGGCAGCAGCCAAGGCCCAGGCGGCTGCGGATGCGCAACAAACGGCATTTACTGAAAACTCGCAGGCGGTTACGACGCTGCAGAGCACAGTGACCGATCTGAAGGCCAACCAGGCGTCACTGGCGAGCACAGTCTCGGACGAGACGACGAGCATCAAGAAGGAGATCGCGAGCCCAGACGTTATTCATTTCAAGGGAGTGGGACTCTCGTTCTCGGGTAGCTTCCTGGCGGCCGAAACGGTATGGCGTCAGGGGGCCACAGGCGGCGACGTCAACACGCCGTTTACCGGAGTGCCGCTGGACAACTCCCAGGCTGCGCAGTTGAGCGAGTTCCAGGGTTCAGGCCGCCAGTCGCGCCTCGCATTCAAGGCGCAGGGCAAGATGCCAACCTTTACCTTGACCGGCTACTACGAGATGGACTGGCTGAGCGCCGGCGTCACCTCGAACAACAATCAGTCGAACAGCTACACCCTCAGGCAGCGCCAATTGTGGGGCGATGCCAAGACGAACAGTGGCTGGGATTTCTCCGGCGGACAGGGATGGTCGCTGGCCACGGAAACCACGCAAGGGCTAACGCGCGGTACGGAGATATTGCCGGCCACGATCGATGCGCAGTACGAACCCGGCTTTATCTGGACGCGCCAGGAGAGCTTCAGGATGTCAAAGGACTTCGGCAAGACGTTCTTCCTGGGAGCTTCAATTGAAAACGCCGAGATGCTGAACCCCTCCGGCCAGAACACGCCGAGCAACTATATCTTCGGTTCCACCGGAACTGGCGGCGGCCTTTACAACTCCACTGCCAACTACTCGTTCAACTACACGCCGGATTTCGTTGTGAAGATGGCGCTGCAGCCCGGCTGGGGGCACTGGGAGCTGTTCGGAATCGAGCGCAACTTCCGTGACCGCATCTATCCCTGCGCGACCGTATCGGCAACCTGCACGGTGCCGACTACGGCCACACCCGCTAACGACAAGGAAATCGGCGCAGGCATCGGCGGCGACTTCCGCGGTTCGCTCGTCGGGGCGAACAAGTTCGTCGTCGGCCTGAAGGGTTTGTGGGGCCAGGGCGTTGGCCGCTACGGATCTTCGACCATCGCCGACGTAACCCTCCGCCCCAATGCAGATATCTCTCCCATCCACGGCTTCTCCGCGCTCAGCACGGTGGAGTTGAATCCGACGCCGAACTTTAACCTGTACTTCAATTATGGCGGCGACTACGAGGCTCGCGACTACGTGCTGAGCGGGACAACGCAGGTTGGCTACGGCACAAGAAGCGTGAATATGTCGGGCTGCCTGGTTGAGCCAACCACCGTGGCTTCGGCGGGCGCCACAGGCGGGGCAGCCATTACCCCGTCGAATTGCGGCGGCAGCACCAAGGACGTGCAGGAGTTCACTGCCGGCTACTGGTGGAATATCGTTAATGCGGGGCCCAAGGGCCGCTTGCGCCAGGGCATCCAGTACAGCCTGATCCGCCGCGATCTGTGGTCGGGTGCGGGCGGCACGGCCAACCCCGGCAACGGCGCGTATGGCGACGACAACATGATCTTCACGTCGCTGCGCTACTACCTGCCGTAAACAGTCGGGCTTCGGTCCAAAACAAAGGGGCAACTCGCTCACGCGGGCTGCCCCTTCTTAGCTTGAAAGTTGCCCGCGCTTATTCTGCGGCTTCCACGGCCTTGGTCTGAGCCACGGTCCAGTCGGGTGCGCCGACCTTGAATCGTGCGAAGCGGCGCACGGTGATGTTCTCGCCGAGCTTGCCGACTTTCTGCGCGATCAGCTCCTTGACGCTGACGGCCTGATCCTTGATGAAGGGCTGCTCAAGCAGGCAAACCTCTTCGTAGAACTTGGCCATCTTGCCATCAACGATCTTCTCAATAACAGGGGCAGGCTTTCCGGTAGCGGCGGCCTGAGCGCGATAGATTTCTTTTTCGCGCTCGAGATCTTCGGCGGTCACGTCCTCTGGCTTCACGTAACGGGGATCGCTGGCGGCTATGTGCATCGCCACGTCCTTGAGCAGATCCTGAAAGTCCGCCGTGCGGGCCACAAAATCGCTCTCGCAGTTCAGCTCAAGCAGCACGGCAATTTTGCCGCCTGCATGGATATAGGAACCCACGGCGCCCTCGTTAGTTACGCGCGAAGCCTTTTTCTGCGCCGAGGCCATGCCGCGCTTGCGTAGCACGACGAACGCATCTTCGATGCTGCCCTTGGATTCCTGCAGCGCTTTGAGGCAATCACCCATCGGTGCTCCGGATTTTTCGCGGAGCTCTTTCACTAATTTGGCATCAATCTTTTCACTCACTGTCGTCATCTCACTTTTTCCTGGCCGTAGCCGGCCTCGCGAACCAACCGCGGTTATGAATTCAAAATCAAAGTTTATGCCGGACACATTTACGGCATAAGAAAAGCGTGGCGCTTATCTCGAGGCTTGCACGAGCGGCCACGCTCAACTTGAGGTGCGCATGGTGTCGCGCAGGGCTGGTTACTTTGCGCCTTCAGCGACTTCAGCCTCTTCCAGGATGGTCGCAACCGCAGCGGGCGCCTTGCGAATGCCACCGCCCAAAGCCGCTTCCATATCGACTTCGATATCCTCACTCGGCGCTGACTCTGCTGCGACTTCCGCAGTCTCTTCCGCAGCGACCGGTTCTGGAGTCGCTTCCTGGAAGGCTTTGTCGCCCAGAAGGTTTACGCCTTCGGCGGCTGAATCGGCAATCTTTGAGGTGAAGAGGCGAATGGCGCGCAGTGCGTCGTCGTTGCCGGGTATGACGTAGTCCACTACCGTGGGATCGCAATTGGTATCGACCACCGCAACCACCGGAATGCCGAGCTTGCGCGCTTCCTTCACGGCAATCGTCTCGTTGTTGGAGTCGACGATGAAGAGCGCGTCAGGCAGCCGCTTCATGGTCTTGATACCGGCAAGGTTCGCCTGGAGGTGCTTGCGCTCGCGCTCGAGGCGAATGACTTCCTTCTTGGTCAGCAGGTCGTAACGGCCGTCCACGGCCATCTCATCCAGTTCCTGAAGGCGTTTCACCGACTTCTGAACCGTGATCCAATTAGTGAGCAGCCCGCCCAGCCAGCGCTGGTTGATATAAGGCATCCCGGCGCGAGTGGCTTCTTCAGCAATCGCGTCCTGTGCCTGGCGCTTGGTGCCGACGAAGAGGATCGTCTTGCCGCTCGCGCACAGGTCGGTGACGAACTTGGACGCGTCCTTGAAAAGCTTGAGCGTCTTCTGCAGGTCGATGATGTAGATTCCGTTGCGCTCGCCGAAGATGTATTCCTTCATCTTGGGGTTCCAGCGCTTGGTTTGATGCCCGAAGTGAACACCCGCTTCGAGCAGTTCCTTCATGGTGATGGTGGCCAATGGTCCTCCTTTGTGGACTGCATCCGGACGTTCCCTACGAATGGCCCGGATTTATCCCCTTGCGGGGAGATTTGGTGAAACAGTGATCAGTGATCAGATTGTCCAAATCAAACCTGCCGATTTGACTGGCCACTGACCACTGATCATTCTCAAGCGCTTTAGCGCTTGCTGAACTGGAACCGCTTACGGGCGCCCTTCTGTCCGTACTTCTTGCGTTCCTTTTGGCGCGCGTCGCGGGTCAGTAAACCTTCTGCCTTGAGCATCTTGCGTAGCTCCGGGTTGAACTCAACCAGAGCACGGGCGATGCCCATCTTCACAGCGTCAGCCTGAGCGGCTACGCCGCCGCCGCTCACGGTGGTGAGGACATCGAAGCTCGCGCCCAGCTCGGCCACAACCAGCGTACGCTTGGCCGAGACCCGCTGCTGCTCGGTGACGAAGTGCTCTTCGAACTTCTTGCCGTTGACTTTCCACTCGCCCGTGCCGGGACGCAGAAAGACGCGTGCGATCGCCGACTTGCGCCGCCCCGTCCCGTAATACTGAACCAGATCCTCTGCCATTCTCTTTAGCTCCTAGCTTCTAGCCTCTAGCTACCAGCTAGAAACCAAAGCAAACCATTCAAATTCCGAAGCTAGCGGCTAGAAGCTAGCGGCTAGCGGCTGTTTCTACGCAATCTTCATTTCCACCGGCCGCTGGGCCGTGTGGGGGTGCTTGTCGCCGCGATAGACCTTCAACTTGGAGGCCATGGCGCGGCCCAGCTTGGTCTTGGGCAACATGCCCTTGATGGCTTCCTCGAGAATCTTCTCGGGCCTGCGATTGAGCAGGCGGGTGAAGGACTCCTCGCGCAGTCCGCCGGGAAAGCCCGTGTAGCGCCGGTAGACCTTTTTCTGGTCCTTCAGGCCGGTCAGGCGAACCTTTTCGGCGTTGATGACGATGACGTGGTCGCCCATGTCGATATACGGCACGTACTGGGGATTCAGCTTGCCGCTCAACACACTGGCGGCCTTGGTCGCCAAGCGGCCCAGCGTTTGGCCGCTGGCGTCTACTACATACCATTTGCGGCTGATATCCTTGCCGCTCGGAACAAAGGTCGACATCTCTCTCCTGCCTTCAAAAAAAAGACCGCCAAGCACCGGACCGTGAAAAATGCCGGTTGATGAGGCAAATACGTCGAAAACCAACCGAAGCACAGCGCATTTGCCCGCGCAAAGCGCGCACGGGCCTGGAATTCTACCCACTGCCAAACAAATCTGTTCGGGTGAGGAGCTGCGGGAGTTAGCCCCAATCGGGGCCTAGGCAAGGCTGGACGAAGTACCTTATCCAGACTGCCGATCACCTGCTCCGGCAGAGCTCATTGAGAGCTTCCACAAGATCGGTCCGGGTGAGTACACACAGACCTCAGGCGCAACACCGCGCAAGACCTACAGAATACTGGAAAAACGGGGCGGAGTCAACGAAAAGACGGGCTGTGGAAGCCTGTGGATCGACGGGAATTGGTGCGCCCGGAGAGATTCGAACTCCCGACCTAATGCTCCGGAGGCATTCGCTCTATCCAGCTGAGCTACGGGCGCGCTCCCCTAGGATACCGCATCTTTTGGATTCCAACCCTGTGTTTGCCGGAGTTCTCCGAAGGCGCGGCACAGAGAGGGTGTGGTAGAGTGATTTCCGCTGGAGGTCTCCGGCACTGGATGGTCAGGATGGCATTTTCCCAAGCTGATCGCCATCTTCGCGAGGCAACTCAGGCCGTTGGATGGAACCGCCGGGAGTTCCTGCGGTCAGCGGCGGGCCTGGCCACTTCATCGGCCGTTTTCAGCCTCGCCCCCTACCGCGCACTGGCAGCTCCGCGAAAGCGAAGAAAGACTGTGGTGGTAACGTTTGGCGGAGGCGCGCGCGACGAGGAGACTTTTGCGCCGGAAGGCCAGGAAAACATACCCAACCTCCTGAACACACTTGCACCGCAGTCTACTTTTTATTCGCAGGTTGTGAATCACGGCATCCTGGGGCATTACGTCGCGACGGCCAGCCTCGCAACCGGCATCTACGAGACCTTCGATAACTTCGCTGCCGTTCCGCCACACCATCCAACGGTATTTGAATACTTTCGCAAGGGCCTGGCCCGCCCTGCGACCGATGCGTGGGTGGTTGCGCCGAGCAACGGATTCAACCGCATCGGGGAGAGCGATTCGCGCGGCTACGGCGAAGGCTTGGGAGCGGGAGTGATCTTGCCGAAGCACCTGCTGCGGGCGGCATTTCCAGCGGCAAGCGACGCCGACTACGGCCACCTGCTGCGCGACAATTACGAGGATCCGTTTTATGCGCCTTCGCTTGCGGGCAATGAAGTGGAATTGCAGCAACTCGAGCAGGTTTTGCGAATTTCAGTGGGCGATTTTACGAAGCAGGCGCTGACGCTGAGCAGCCCTGACGAACTGTCAGTGTATGTTGTACGGGAGCTGATGCGGCAGGTATCGCCGAGCCTGTTGTGGATCACGCTGCACGATATGGATATCGCTCACTCCGGCGCCTTTTCGTTGTATATCGAGGGCATCCGGCGCACGGACCGTTTGTGCCTCGAGATCTGGAACGCGATCCAGGCCGATCCTGAATATGCGGGCAACACCACGTTGTTCATGCTGCCGGACTTTGGACGCGACTCCGACGAGGATGCCGGCGGGAACGGATTTCAGCATCATCGCACGGGCGATGCGCTTTCGCGCACTACCTGGATGATGGTTCTGGGGCCGGGCATTCGCGAAGGAGTGGTAAACAACGATCCCGTGGACTCGCTGGATCTGGTGCCAACTCTTGGCGCGCTGCTGGGTTTCCCCACGCCGCTAGCGCAGGGAAAGCCGTTGAGCGAGGTATCGTAGTGCAGCCATCCGAACTCACTGCCGAGTCTTTCGCGCATTACCCGCCCATGGCGCGAGCGGTTGCCGTTGAGAATCTTGCGCTGCTGCGGGAATTGCCAACGGTGTTTGCCGCGCTGCTGTTGCGAGAGCTGGGCGGATACGACTGGCGGTTTCCGGCAGAGCGGCGCATGATCGACGATCAGTTCACTTACTTACGTTCGCTGCCGGCGGCGCAACGGGATGGCGCATTGCACGAATTCTCGGCCGTGAGACTGCCTGCCGGTATGGATCGACTCGATTGGGTTGCGTCTCCGCAGACATTTCTTGACGCACTTACGGCGCATCTATGGTCGACGCATCAGATCGGGATGTTTCACGACGCGGCGAGCAGCTATGTGGCCGGCTGGCGCAAGGCGATTCCGGAACCGTCTCCGGCGTTTCAGCGATTCTGTGCGATCGTTTTCGACAAGAGCTTGTACAGTCCGGGTGCAATACTCTTTCGCAAGCTGCGCCCGCATGGGGTGTTCTTTCCGGCGGTGGATCCTGCGGGGGCGTGGGAGGAGCTTCTGACATTTGCAAACTCTCGCGCGGCCGGACATCCGCTCGATTACGGGCACTGGTATATTGATGGCGGCTCACCGGACGCGGCTGCCGATATGCGCCTTCAGCGCGTTTCATGGACGGAGCTCGAGCCCGTCAGAGCGAATGTTCTGGCGCGCGTGCGAAAAGTGGTCGAAAGCGGTCATGGCGGGCCCGAAGAAGTTGAGACGCTGATGGGTGAAACGACACCCAAAGATCTCGGATTTGCAGTAACGCAACGGGATGAGATGATGGCTCGATTCCAGGTAAGCGTGCTGACGGAGGGATCGGGAACGCAGGTATTCACCACGACATTCGTGCAGTGGGCCGCGCGTGAGGCGTTGCGGCGCGCGCAGCCCTGCACGCTGCTGATGCGGTACCGTCCGCGCCAGAAGCAGCGCCCGATGAACGAATTAATTGCGGGGACTGGCGATCGCAACGCGGTCGATCCGTCGGGCTCGCTGGTCGATGCCGATATGGGCGCGTTTTATACATGGATCAACCAGCAGCGGCTTACGGGAGCCGACCGATCTGTGTTTGTCGTATGGAGCGAGGCGCATAACCAGGCGGTCGCCATTGGGCCGGGAATGCCGAAATCGACAACATCGACGAGCGTTCCGACGATGAAGCAACTGCTGAATTACTTCACGTAGAGACTTTGCGCAGGTTTGGAGCCGCAGGCGGTGGCCGAGGAGCGAAAGGCTTTTGGGATACTGCGGGAAAAGCCGGAGCGAGCGACTAGCGAGCATCTGCTCCATGCAATGGTGGTGGACGCGGAAGGAATCGAACCTTCAACCTGTCGGTTAAGAGCCGAATGCTCTGCCAGTTGAGCTACGCGTCCAGAAGGTTGGAAAGCCACGCCAGAGGTGATCTTGCGCGACTTTGAGCGGAGGAGAAAATGCCTTCCGCACCATCAAAAATATACCACAGACGCAGGTCGGTTCCCAAGCGATGATCGGCGAAATGCGCACTGGCAGAAAGCGGCGCCAACGGGTTTGCACTTACTCCGCAGCAATCTATTTTCTGCCGTTGAACTCGTGCACCGCGTCGAGCATGGCGACGATGTTTTCGACGGGGGTGGCAGCCTGCACGTTGTGAATGGAGTTAAAGACAAATCCGCCGCCGGGCGCAAAGATTTCGCAGCGGCGCAGCACCTGCTCGCGCACCTCCGCGGGCGTGCCGAACGGCAAAACTTTCTGCGTGTCGACACCTCCGCCCCAAAACACGATGCGATCGCCGAACTCCGATTTGAGGTGCTCGGGTTCCATGCCGGTGGCTGAACATTGCACCGGATTGAGAATGTCGAAGCCCGCCTCAATGAAGGTTGGGATAAATTTTGAGACCGCGCCGCAACTGTGTTTGAAAGTCTTCCACGGTGTATGCGCGTGAATCCAATCATTGACCTGCTTGTAGTAGGGAAAGTAGAGGTCATGCAATGTTTTGACCGAACAGAACGCGGAGGTTTGCGTGCCAAAGTCCGTGCCGCAGATGAAGACCGCATGCACTCGGTCGCCGACGGTAGCGTAAATGCGGGCAAGATTTTTGAGAGCGATTTCGCACTGGCGCTCGAAGATTCTGTGAATGTAATTTTGCCGGCTGCTCGTGGAAACGTACCACTCGGCCACATCGCGAATGCCCCTGGGGTGCTTGAGGGACGGCCCAGGAACATGCGCGATGTCACCAAAAGCGGTGCCGCCAAAGGCTGCGATGACGCCTGCGCCTGTTGCAGCCGCGTCGCGCACGGCCTGTTTCAGATGGTCCAGTTCGCGCTGCGTGATGTGCTTGAACTCTTCCAGATTGTCTTCAGGGTTCAGCGCGTCTTCGTCGAACGGATCCTGGCGAATGATGGAATCGAAGAAGTAGCCGCCCTGCGGCATGCGGCCGCTGGGAGGGACACTGGTGTCGCCCTCGGGATAGATCACGGTATCGCCGCGCGCGTCGGTCGCCGTGTTGAAGTCGCCGGGGACCAGAACTTCGAGGCCGTTGAAGCTCCAACTCTTCCATCGCTCCGCGGGAAAACCGAATGTAGTGTTGTGCGAGAAGACGCTCACCACGTCGACTCCCATTGCGGCGCGAAGATCTTCTTCCACAATGGCGAGCATCTGGAACGGCTCGTGCACGCGGACAGGGCGCTTTTCGAGGCCGTAGTAATCGCGCAGAGCTGCTACGCAACTGGCGTGCACGCCGGAGACGGCGGTACCACCGAAGTCGATGGGGATGCGGTCGGGCTGCTGGTGGCGAAGGGACTTCACAAGCCTGTCGCGGGAGACTGTTGGAGATTGCACTGCGGTGGTGTCGCTCATTGTTTTGCGCTCCTTCCGCCGGCTCTTGCGTGGATGGAGGAGCGGCTTTGGGTAGCGCACTTCTGGACCAGGCGGAGCGGAAGAGGTTCAGTTGGAATTTGAGAATGAGTATAGATCGCAGCGGAGCAGTGCGCTACGCGGGCAGGCGAAGCGCCGCGATATGGCAAGAAGAAATGGCAGAAGCTGAGATTAGTTCTGCGCGCCTAATCGCGAGTGACTACGCGAATATGCAGTTCTTTTAACTGATGCTCGCTCACCGTAGTAGGCGCTTCGGCCATAAGGTCGATGGCCTTGGCGGTTTTGGGGAAGGCGATGACTTCGCGAAGGTTGGAAGCACCGGCAAGCAACATCACAATGCGATCGAGTCCGAGCGCGATGCCGCCGTGCGGGGGCGTGCCGTATTCGAGCGCGTCGAGGAAGAAGCCGAATCTTGCTTTCGCTTCCTCCTCGCTAATCCCAAGCGAGGAAAAAATCTGCTGCTGCACGTCCTTGCGGTGAATGCGGATGGATCCGGAGCCGAGCTCGAGTCCGTTCATGGCCAGGTCGTAACAATCGGCGCGCACGCTGGCCGGATCACTGACGAGGTTTGCCATGTCTGCTTCATAAGGCGCTGTGAAGGGATGGTGCGCCGGCATCCACTTGCCCGAAGCGAGATCGTACTCGAACATGGGGAAATCCGTGAGCCACATGGGATGGAAAGCTTGCGAGCCGTCAACCAGGTCAGCGGACGCGCTGCGCGTTCTCGCCTTTTCGACGACTTCGTCGGTAACCCGGAATGCGCCGTGGCGCTCGGCGTATTTTTTCGCGAGCTCGGTGCGGAAGTTACCGGCGGCGGCGTAAACATTGATCTCGCGCTCCGAGAGGCGGCCGGGAAACTTAGTGTCGCTGGCCTTGATATGGTGCGCGGGGTCGCCTGCGACGACGATGACGAAGTCGGCGTCAGCAGCGCCGGCAAGCTCACGCACCTTGGCAGCGGACTCAGGAAAGCTCTTGGCGAGGCGCTTGAAATCATCAATGAACTTCGCGCCCTTCTTCTGGTCGAAGAGGGGATGGTTCTCTTCGCGCTCCTTGCGGCTGAGCTCGCCCACGTTGGGAATGCGCAGGGCGACAACCGGAAGCGCGGGATCGATTTGCAGCGTTGCCAGCGCTGCGTCAGTGAAGGCGGAGCGCACGTCCGTGAGGCCGGGCAGGCGCAGATCGGGCTTGTCTGTGCCAAACTGGCGCAGGGATTCGTCGTAAGAGATGCGCGGAAACGGAATGGGCAGCGTGACACCGGCAGCGGCGAAGGCAGCAGCCACGAACTGTTCCACGACTGTAAAAACCGAGTCGCGGCGCGGGAAGCTCATTTCGAGATCGACCTGCGTGAACTCAAGCTGGCGGTCGGCGCGTAGATCCTCGTCGCGGAAGCAGCGAGCGATCTGAAAGTAGCGGTCGAAGCCGGAGATCATGAGGATCTGCTTGAAGATCTGCGGCGACTGCGGCAGCGCATAGAACTCGCCGGGATGGACGCGGCTGGGGACGAGAAAATCGCGCGCGCCTTCGGGCGTGGATTTGGTGAGGATGGGAGTTTCAATCTCAAGGAAGCCCTGCTTCGAGAGGCTTTCGCGGATGGCCAGCGTGATTTCGTGGCGCAAGCGGAAGTTGCGCTGCATCTCAGGGCGGCGCAGGTCAACGTAGCGGTACTTGAGGCGGACTTCTTCGTTCTGGATGGCTTCTTCGGCTGGCGAGAACGGCGCCAGGCGCGTGTCGTTAAGGATGCGCAGCTCGGTGGCCTCGATCTCGATTTCGCCGGTGGGCATTTTGGGATTGATGGCGTCTTGATCACGCAGGCGGACCTTGCCCACGGCGGCGACGACGTACTCGGGGCGCACCTGCTCGCCCTTTAGATGGCCATCCGGCGTCAGTTCCTTGTCGAGAACGATCTGCGCAATGCCGGAGCGGTCCCTGAGGTCAAGGAAGATGAGATTGCCGTGGTCGCGGCGGCGGTTAACCCAGCCCATCAAAACCACTTGCTTGCCGGCGTCGGCGGCGCGCAGGTCGCCGCAAAGATGCGTCCGTTCCAGATTGCCTAAAAAATCCAGCACAACCCTAACCTTTCAATCGCGTTTTCCCAGGATGCGGGCATCCTTCTCCGCGGCCGCATGGAGCTGCCATGGAGAAACTGACCGCTTGACTACTGTCCACTGGGTTCTGAAAGAACCCTCGCCAGATCCGCGCGAGGAACCTTTGTTTGTGTGCCTGAGGCGAAGTCCTTCACTGTCAGGATACCGGATTGGTGTTCGTCTTCGCCGAGAATGACGATGCGGCGCGCGATCTTGTCGGCCACTTCAAAGGACTTTTTCAAGCGAAAACTGCCGTCGCCGAGCTCGATGCGCAGGCCGGCGCGGCGTAGGTCGCGGGCGAGGGCAAGGGCAGCGGCGCTGAGATTTTCGCCGAGCGGTGCGATGTAAGCGTCCGCCGCCTGCGTCCCCTGCGGTGGGGCAGACTTTTGGTTGAGTTCGGTGGCCTGCAAAGTCAGCACCAGGCGGTCGAGGCCCATGGCGAATCCAATCCCGGGCGCTTTCGGCCCGCCGATGGCTTCGCTGAGGCCGTCGTAGCGGCCGCCGCCGAGCAGAGCGTTCTGCGCGCCAAGTCCTCCGTGCGTGAACTCGAACGTGGTGCGCGTGTAGTAGTCGAGGCCGCGGACCAGGCGGGGATTGAGTTGGTAGGGAACGCCGGCTGCGTCGAGGGCCGCGGTGACGGCGGCGAAGTGTTTCTTTGATTCTTCGTCGAGAGAAGCGGCTATCGTTGGCAAAGTGGTGATGATGGGCTGATCTTCCGGCACCTTGCAGTCGAAGACACGCAGGGGATTGGTGACGGCGCGGCGCTGGC
The DNA here is from genome assembly GCA_963841095.1 of uncultured Acidobacteriaceae bacterium. Taxonomy (GTDB): domain Bacteria; phylum Acidobacteriota; class Terriglobia; order Terriglobales; family Acidobacteriaceae; genus Telmatobacter. Next base: position 76,881 of record CAWJBE010000017.1, on the reverse strand, counting down.
AGTCGGCGCACATGTTCGGTGCGATGGGGACGAGCGCGGTGCGAAGAATTTCGTTATAGCGCGCACGGTCGGCGGAGGAGCCGACGGAGTTGAGTTCGAGCGTCCAGCCGGTGATGCCTAATTCATCCAGAAGAGTGGCAAGCATTTCCAGAACTTCGGCGTCGCGCAGTGGCGACTCGCTGCCCGAGGAGGGAGGGCCGATGACCTCGGCGCCGATCTGCCAGAACTGGCGGTAGCGGCCCTTCTGCGGGCGCTCGCGGCGAAACTGCGGTCCGATGTAGTAGAGCTTCTGCAACTGGCCGGTCTCGCCGAGCTTGTGCTCGATGTAGGCGCGAACCACGCCGGCGGTGTTTTCGGGGCGGAGGGTGAGGGACTGCGGTTTCTCCGATTGCGCGCGGGCGCGGTCTTCCCACGTGTACATTTCCTTGGAGACGATGTCGGTCTCCTCGCCAACGCTTCGGGCAAAGAGCGAAGTGTCTTCGAAGATCGGGGTGCGGATTTCGCCGAAGTTATAGCGGGCGAAGACATTGCGCGCGGTAGCCTCGATACGGTTCCATAGGGCGGTCTCCGGCGGCAAAAGATCGCGGGTCCCGCGCACGGCTTTCAGGGTCGTCATAACTCGTCTAGTTTAAACGGCTGAGGATGAGCGCCTACACCCTCTATCCCTAATCGACTCTCTCAACGTGCCGTCGATCGGCGGTTGCCAGCCCGGCCCGCCGGACTTGAAGGGTTTGATCGCATCCAGAAGGTCACAAAAGTAATCTAACCGCTCGAATTTTTGACACTATTGATACCTTCGTATCATTACTATCGAGCGTACCAGGCTGCGCTTAGGTAATTAAGACAAAGATAAACACCTCTTTTCGATATGGGCCCAGGGGCTGCATCTGGCACTCTCGCCCCCGTGTGCCGAAAGTCGTGAGCGGTCCAAGGACGATTAGGTCGTTCAGGCCGCTGATGGTGCGCCTTGGGGGAAAACAGGCGCTGAGAGGCCGTGAACGGAGTTGCGTATGAGCTGTTCAACTGATCGCATTGCCAACAAGGTCCTCGCGTGGGCAGCCTGCCACAAAGTTCGTGGGATCGATCTTTCCCGGCACGCAAATTCAGGTGCGCGTGCCAAATGGGCAGGATTCCATGGCATGACGGCCGGCGCGGTCGTGCTGTTGCTCGCGGCTGCGGGAGCGCGGGCACAGTTCGGCTCGCAGCCGGTGGGCGCCATGACAGGCAACCAGAGCGTCATGGTGAATGCGGCGGTGGCGGGCACTGTGAGCAGCGTGGAGGTTCTGACGCTGGGATCGGCGGGCGGGGATTTCGCCGTGGGAGCGGGATCTTCGACATGCGGATCGGCAACTTTGTCGGTGGGAGAACAGTGCACGGAATCGGTGACGTTCACGCCGACTACGCCGGGTTTGCGGCTGGGCGCGGTGGTGCTGATGGGCAACGTCAGCGGGGTTCAAACGGTTCTGGGCACGGCATACCTTTCGGGGACGGGAAGCGGAGGGTTGGGTGTGCTGGTCTCGGGCAATGTGCTGCCCGTCGCCGGGCAATTCGGCCTTTATACAGCGGTGGATGATGGACAACCGGCGACGCAAGCGGAGCTCTACCTGCCGAGCGGTGTGGCAGTGGACGGGGCCGGCAACATGTACATCGCGGACAGCGGGCACAATCGCATCCGCATGGTATGCGCCAGCGCGACGAGCGCCACGATCCAGGGGACAAGCTGCGCGGGCGCGGGGATTATTTCGACGATCGCCGGAAACGGCAATCCTTCTTACACAGGCGACGGCGGAGCAGCCGCCAATGCGACGCTGAACAATCCTGCGGACGTGGCGCTGGACGGCGCGGGCAATCTCTATATCGCCGACAGCGGCAACGGCGTGATCCGAGTGATTACGGCGGCAACGGGAACGATCACCACGGTTGCCGGCAATGCCAGCGGGACGATTTGCGGAAGCAGCAGCGACGCGGTTGGAGACGGCTGCGCGGCCACGCAAGCAAAGTTCAACCAGCCGGAGGGCGTGACGCTGGACGGCAGTGGGAACCTGTATATCGCCGACACCTCGAACCATCGCATCCGCGAGGTGAGCGCGGCGACCGGTACGATTACGACGATCGCGGGCAACGGATTCGCCAATGGAAACGGCACAGGCGGCTACAACGGCGACGGCATCGCGGCGACGAGCGCGGAACTCAACTTTCCTTATGCAGTGGCGTTTGATGCCGCAGGGAACATGTACATTCCAGACTCACGGAACGATCGCGTCCGCGAAGTAAAGGCGGTGGGCGGCGCGATTACTGCGAGCAGCACGATCGTTACGTTTGCCGGAACCGGGAACGCCGGCGCGACGCGCTGCACGGCAACGCCGGTCGCGGCGACGCAGGCAGACGTATGGTCGCCTTCCGGTGTTGCGGTAGATGCGGGCGGCAATGTGTACATCGCGGAGACGCAAAATGCAGCCATCCGCAAGGTGAGCGCGGCGACCGGGCTTATTTCGACGCTGGCCGAGAATGGCTGCGGAGATTTCTACTACGGCGGACAGTTTCAAGGCGTGCAGCTTTACGGGCCGGTCGGACTTTTCCTGGACGGAAGCGGCGATCTTTACTTTGCCGACACGCTGGACATGGTGGTGCGCGAAGTTCAAGGCAATTTTGCCGCGCTGCAATACACGACGCCGGTGCGGCAGGGCGAGACCTCGGCAACGCAAATCGAGACCGTGGAGAACGACGGGAATGCCGGGCTGGATTTGACCAGCATTACTGCAGGAACCAATGCTGCGACCGACACGACAGTGGCCAACTCGTGCACAAGTGGCGCGTCATTGCCCGCGGATGCGGAGTGCGAGATTGGGGCGGTGTTTGCGCCGGCAGCTAGCCCCACTTTGACGAGCGATCAGACAGAAACACCCAGCATAAACGTTGCAGAAGATGCGCAGCCGAGTCTTGTTGCGATCAATTCTCCGCTGGACATCGAACTTGTGGGCACCGCCGAGCCGGTGAATTCCACGACCACTATACTCTCTTCCACTCCCAATCCGTCGGGGTTCGGGCAGAGCGTGACGTTCACGGTCACTGTGACTACCGGCGCGGGCACCGGGAACCTGACCGGAACGGTCAGCCTAGCCGACACATTCAATGGCAACACAACGACACTGGTTTCGGGGCTGGCGCTCGATGCGTCAGGCGCGGCCACGTTTTCGATTTCTACATTGGGAGTGGGACAGCATTCGATCGTTGCGTCCTACGGCGGCGATACGACGCATTTCTCCAGTAGCTCGACGCCCGCTTTGATTCAGAGCGTGCTGGAGGGCACGGCGACCGCGCTGACATCGAGCGTGAACCCGTCGGCAGTGGGCCAGAGCGTGACCTTCACGGCGACGGTGTCTGTCTCCGGCGGTGGAGGCGTGACGCCGGACGGCACGGTCACATTCATGGACGGAACGACGATCCTGGGCACTCAGACGCTGAGCGGAGGCGGAGTCGCAACGTACTCGACCACGGCGCTGGCCAATGGAGTGCATCAGATCACCGCAGCTTATAACGGCGATTCAGCCAAGGAGATCGAGGGCAGCACCTCAGCCGCGCTGAGCCAGGACGTACTGGCGGCATCGTCGACGGTTCTGGTTTCGTCGCAGAACCCTTCGATCTACGGCAACCCGGTCACGTTTACCGCGACCGTGCCGTCGAGCGCTACTGCCGCGCCTACCGGAACGGTGAGTTTTCTCGATGGCGGCGCGCAGACTGGAACTGGAACACTGACGGGTAATCCTGCGATAGCAACATTCACAACGTCGACGCTGATGGTGGGCACTCACAGCATTACGGCAAGCTACGCGGGTGATACCTATAACGGCGCAAGCAGTTCCGGACCGTTGAGCCAGAAGGTGAATCAGGCCCAAACTTCTACGGCGGTGACAGCCGCGCCGAGCCCTGGAGTTGCCGGAGCGGCGGAGACGATCACGGCCACCGTAAAGGTGATTGCGGGCGCAGGGACACCGACCGGCACAGTGACTTTCACTTCGGGGGGCACGCAGCTAGGCAGCGCGACGCTGAGCAATGGAACGGCGGCGATCACTCCGGCATTGGCGCCGGGTAGCTATCAAATTGTGGCCACGTATATCGGCGATGCAGATGATTCGGGGAGCGCTTCGGCGGCGTTGCCGCTGACCGTGGTGCAAGCTACGACGCAGAATGCACTCGCCATCACGCCGAATCCAGCCCTAGTGCAGGCGCCCATCACGTTTACCGCCAAGGTGACGGGGAACGGCGGAGCGCCGACCGGCAGCGTGAACTTTCTGGCGAACGGGAACGTGATCGGCGCGGGGAGCGTGAATTCTTCGGGGACGGCCACGTTCAGCACATCGGCGCTGGCGGCGGGAACGTATGCAGTGACTGCCGTTTATATGGGAGATGCGAATGACAGCGGCAGCACGTCGGCGCCGGTGCAACTCACGGTTGCATTGGCCACCACAGCCACTGCGGTGACGGTGACGCCCAGCCCGGCGCTGGTGGGAGCGGCGATCACCTTCACGGCGAAGGTGACCGGCAACGGTGGAACGCCGACGGGCAGCGTGAACTTCCTGGCTAACGGAAACAGCATTGCGTCCGTGACCCTGAGCGGGGGAACGGCCAGCTTCACAACGTCAGCACTGGTGCCCGGAGTCTATTCGATCACGGCGAGCTACGGAGGCGATGCAGCCGACTCGCCAAGCACGTCAGCACCAATAAGCGAAACGGTGGGCCTGATTCCGACGACGACCAACCTCGGTATGTCATCGACGACTGGAGCGAATCCGCAGGTGATTCTGGTGGCTTCAGTGGCGGGCAGCACGGGACCTATGCCCACCGGAACCGTTACGTTCAGCAACGGTTCCACGCAGATTGGATCGGCAACGCTGGACTCGAGCGGTGTGGCGACACTCACGCCCAATCTGACGGCCGGCGTGAACTACAGCATCGTAGCCAGCTATGTCGGAGACGCGGACCACAGCCCATCGACATCGCAGCCGGTTTCGATCTCGGGCACGGCAGCCGGGTTCAACATCGTGGTGACGCCGCCGAGTGTGACGGTAGCAACCTCACAGAACGCGACGATCACCGTAAACCTGAGTTCGAATGGGAGCTTTGCCGATACCATCGGGCTGGGCTGTGCATCGCTTCCGTCGGGGGTCACGTGCCATTTCTCGAGCCCCAATGTCCAATTGGCGGCAAATGGCGTAGCGAGCGCGCAACTCACGATCGACACCAACAATCCTCTGAGCGGCGGAGCATCGGCAATGAATAGAGGCGCCGGGACGCAGAAGATTGCGTTGGCCGGCCTGTTCCTGCCGCTGAGTCTGCTCTTCGGTTGGATTTTCTGGCGGCTGCGGCGGCGGAACGCGGGGATTCTGACGTTGGCGCTGGTCATGGCACTCTCGGGCGCAATGTTGCTGACTACCGGCTGCAACAGCTTCAGCATGAGTACCGCGGCGCCGGGCAACTACGTGATTCAGGTAACCGGCACGGGCGCGAACAGCAATGTGGTCCACTACCAGAACATATCGCTGAACATTACAAAGTAGATCCGGAAGACTGAAACGCAGGCACGGGAGAGAGATGAGATTTTGGCACGACAAAGATTGCCGGCGGAAAGGAAGCTCCGGATCGCAGGTTCCAGTTGGCACGGTATTTGCGCTGATGGCCGCACTCTTTTTTGCCGGGCCAGGTAAAGCCAGCGCGCAGGTTGTGCCTCCGGGCGATCAGGGCGGCGTCAGGCTCACGGCCGGCGGGACCGCCTCAGGATATTACCTGCAATACGGCCAGCGAAAGATGCTCGGCGCTTCTGCCGTTGTAGACGTGGATACGAAACGCCGCATCGGGATTGAAGTGGAAGGGCGCTGGCTGGAGTTCCGCCAGACTGCCAATGTACACGCCGAGACGTATTCGGCCGGCGGGCGCTATCACTTCGATCTTGGTCGGTTCCAGCCTTATGCGAAGGGATTAATCGGATTCGGTGATTTCAACTTTCCCTACAACTACGCCCATGGGCGCTACCTTGTCGTGACGGCCGGCGGCGGCCTCGACTTTCATTTGGCACACAGGATTTACTGGAGGTCCGCCGATGTTGAGTTTCAAGACTGGCCACAGTTCACATTCGGCAACATGACGTCCGTGGGGGTGAGTACAGGGTTTCGCGTGCGGATTTTCTAGAAGCGGATTTGCCACTCAACGAATACTGGCAGATTAGATCGCTGTCGTATCGTAATTGGGTAAATTCGACCCTGGCGGCGATTCGATCGTGATTTGGATCACAGTAGAAGGGTGAGGGCCTTGTTTAGGCTCCAAGTGAGGGCGCAAGTTGAGAGTGTGCCCCTGATCGAGGAGCAAATTTCCCATGGCCTATGTCGTGACCGATGCCTGCACCAAGGATTTTGTTTGCGTAGCGGAGTGTGCCACCGCCGCCATCGCGCCCGCCCAGGGCGATCCTGCAGCCGCAACCGTATCGCAGGTCTATATCAATCCAGATGAGTGCATAGATTGCGGCAATTGTGCGTCGGTCTGTGCGCAGAACGCGATCTTCTCGCTGGATGAGCTTCCACCGGAGAAGGCACAGTTCGCTTCGAAGAACAAGGATTACTTCAACTAATCCATCCATTCTCAGCCGGCCCGCAGCCTCCGAATCTAATGGTTAGTCCGAGTTTGGCGCAGGCGCTGGGGTCTTTGTTCCCTGAGTAGGTGAACTCTGCTCTGACTGTGTGCCTGGGGATTTTGCCGGTTCGGACGGCTCGGTTGAAGCCGGCGCCGTCTTGCTCGCTGGGTTTGATTCCGCAGGCGAAGCGGCGGGCGGCGCTGCAGGCTCGGCAGCCGGAGGCGCAGCGGGGTTGGAGGATGGAGCCGCAGCGGGCGCGGTTGCCGGAGGTGTTGCCGGTGCTTCGGCTGGTGGCGGGACTGCCGGCAGGGGCTTTGGGGCAGGCGCCTTGGATGCCGGCAGGACGATGGGGGCTATCGGCAAAGTTAGAGTCTGTATCGTAGTGGGATCGTCGCGCAGCTTGAGATAGAGGTCACCATTCACCGGGTGAGGAACCACGAGCTCCGTTCCTGTGAACTCGGGCGGCACATCGGTAGGGTCGTCGAAGGACGGCGTGGAAGAAAAACCCTCCGCAAGGAAAAGGTTGGCGCCGCTCAACATGCACGGCCGGGATGCCGAGCGCGGGCAGCGCAGTTCCTTGAAGCTGGGAAGACGCACGAAGGTGCCCAGGGGCAGCCAATCGCCAGCCGCTCCGTCAGCAGAGATTGGACGCAGGCGCACAGGCCCGAAGGCCGAATACCCGAAACGAGCGAGAGGCTCGAAACTGGCTTCGGCGGTGGCGGCGTTTTCCAGCATCAGGCCGCCGTCACTCAGCCCGAGCGTGGTATGGAACCCCATGTCGGGCGCGGCCACTTCGATCTTTTCATCGCGGGGGAAGGCTGCCGGCACGATGGACCTGAGAAAGAAAACCAGCTTGCCTTCAACGGGCAGATCGTCAGGACTACCCAGCTGCACGGGGATTGCCGCTCCACTGCCATCTCCCTGAACCCCCTTGCTCAACAAAGTGATCTGGGGCCGCGGTGGCTCCACGGTGACAGGAGCTTTGAGCATGCGGGCGTCCTTGAGCTCCACGTGTGCTACGTAAGACTTGAAAGGCTCCAGGTTCGACGTGGAACCGGCTGCATTCATCGCCAACTGATCGAAGTTATCGGCGCGTTTGAGAGTAACGGGAGTAAAAGTGATGCCGTCAACACGGGCCTTTGCCACCTCGTCAAGCCGCGTGCCTTCAAGCAGCGCCGTCTTGTCTCCAGAGCTGAGCGTCAGGCGAACCAATGACGCCTCTGCATCATAGGCCTCGAGCGCCAGGTGGTCCGGCTTAGCCAATCCGTATTGATAAACGGCAACGTTCACGGGCCCCGGCTCAGCATCTTTGAGCGGTACTGTAACCTCCAGGGTCGCGGGAGTGGACGACTTCCAGACAACGGGCGCCAAATGACTTCCGGTGGACTGTGCTTCGACCTTCTCGACGCAAACCGAGCTTTGACCCGTGAGGTGGAGGAGGTCATCGCGGCCAACGACCAACGCCGTTTGATCGGCTGGGTTCAGCGTCCACATTTTGGATTGCGCTGAGAACAGCCGATATTGGGGGCCTTGCCAATCGTCAAAACCCCACCTGCCGTGGACCACGCCAATGAGATCGCCCTCTGGCAGCGGCGGAATTTGTTGTGTAGGAACGAGCCCGCCACGGCCCGGATCGGCCATCAACGGAATGTCAACTGCGTGCGTTTTTGTATCAGAACTGGTTTGCACGCGGAGGAACAGGTCGTGCCCCGTCTCAGTGGCGAAGAACAAAGGCGCTCCCTCCGCCGGCAAGACGAGCTTTGGTTTCAGGGCACAAAAATCTTCTTCCGGGCTTATGGGATGCAGCGGCTCGGGGCGAGCTGGACCAATGGGCGGAAGCGCCACCACGACCACCGACTTGGGATTGCGGAAGGAGGGCGGCATGTTCAGCCGCAGATTAAGGCTATCGGCCTTGGGCAATGCCAGAGCGGGAATGTACTGAAAATGGGCGGTATGCAGCGAGCTCAGAATTTCTGCGGTGTCGACAATGGCGCCAATATAGGGGCTATAAACGCCGCCGCCTGCAATCGACGTCGTGCTGAGGGTATTTACAAGATTCAGGGCGGAGCCGGTCGCAATCTGATTCACAAGCGACTGCGCATTGGCGTCATCGAGCACCATGCCCTCAGAGTTTTGCGAGAGGCAGGAGGCCTGCTGGTCAGCGGGCTTGGAAAAACAGCTTTCGTTGATTTTGATTCCCAGGCTGCGGGCAGCCATCTCTGTGCGCGTTTTCAGAGCAGCGGGATCGAACTGCGAAGTGACCTTGACATCGGACAAGTAGGTTTCCAAACGCATGCGCTCCCAACTGGCGGCCTGCAGATCCTGAGCGGCACGCACAAAGGAGCCTGGCTCGTCCTCGACGGCCTTGCGCAGCGTCGTAAAGTCGCCGCCTGTTTCCGGAGCCAGAAACAGCAGCGCCTGCTCCGCTTCCGGCGGGACGGTGACGAAGACGCCTTCGTCATGAGCCTGGCGCGTCCAGGTTTCCACCCGAGTGAACCAGCCGGGCGGCGGGGGGTTGGTAGATCCGCGCAGGAAAGCGATCACAAGGACAAAATGTCTGGCCTGGCTGTCGGGCAAGTCCGGATGAACCCAGAGCCGGTCTCCTGGCAGCAGGTTGGGCACCTCGGATACCGGCAAGGTGACGTTTCCACGCTTTACATGCACATCCACCTTCGGTCCGGAGAGGTCGAAGGGCAGTCCTTCTGCATAAATCAAGGAAGAAGCCAGACAACAAGAGAACAGGAATTGCAGACAGCGGCGCATATATACTCCATTTTACGGACTTCGACACCAAGGGTGAGCGGGGCAGGCTTGCGGTACTCGCCAGGTTATCCACATAGCAACCCCGAAAAACTCCGCGGCAACTTACGCCGGCGAGACCAGATCCAGCTAAAATCTTTTCACAAATCCCGGGAAATATCTGTTGTCAGGCCGGGTATTGGTGCATATGATGGATCATTAACCGTAGCTTTCAGAATCACTGTGGGATTTTTACCCGCTGGCTGGATAGATGCATGAGTATAGTGAACCGGCCAATGAAACGCTGATAGCGCAGTCTTTATTGCAAAAGAACGGGCATTTTTGGATCCGGTCTCCCCCAATCCCAAGAGCTTTTAAACGGATTTAGTAAGACGAAGTCTGCTACCTGATGCGCGGAGCGCAGCGTTCGGCCTGGGCAAACCAACGGGCCGGAGGAGTTGTCGGCTGCGCGGTCGCAGGCGTCAGTAGAGGGAGAAGAAGAGATGAAATCGGCGAGAGCTTTGCATCAAAGTGCGGAAAATGACAGCATGAGGATCCCCGCAGCCGAAGAGCTTATTGAAGAAGCATTGAGCGAGCTGGCATATTCGCAAGACCCGGGCCTGGTTCGGGCGCTCAGATATCTTGCGCCGCCGGGATATCAGGTGATTGTGGAACTTTGCAGTGAGAATGGTCGCAGCAAACGGCGCGGCGCTTCGGCCGACACGTGGTCGCCCGAGGAAGACGAGGTGCGCATCTACTTCGAGCGCCTCGAAGGCGACGAAGCTGGCCCGCGACTGAGCCGGCCGGCACGCTTTGGGGCTGCTCACGGTTTTGAGGAGGAAGGCGAAGAAGAGGAACAGGTGCCGCCCGCCGACATGGATGCGCGCGTTAAAGAATTGTGCGCGTCTTTGGCTGAAGCCGAGCGCGGAGGCCACGCGTTTATCGCCCTCAAGTGGTTTCGCGATTCGTTTTTGCCGCGCAAGGCCTTTCGCTGGAACCAGCACCCGGAGACGCGACAGGCCGTGCTGGCTGAGGCTATTCAGCGTGGCGCCGTGCTGACCAGCAAGATCGCAAATCCCAAGACTCCGGCATATCCCACGACCACGATCCGCCTCAACCGGGCGGAGGCGGGGATTCCCGAGGAGACGCAGCGTTTTCATCCGGTTGAGATGCTGGGCGAGCCTGTTGCCGCAGCGATCGATGAGGAACGGGGGGGCGAGTGAGCTTTTATTTTCTTGAGGCTACGGCATTCGCCAAACTGTTTGTGCGCGAACCCGGAACCGACGCGCTGATTGGGTTGTTGGAGACTGCGGAAGACAACCGCAAGTTAATCTCGTCGGCGACGCCGCTCGAAGTCTACGCTGCCATCCGCCGGCGAGAACGCGCCGGGCAGATTGCGCCGGAAGCCGCAGCCGGCGCGCTGGAGATGTTGCGTCTGGAGGCTGCACGTATGGTGCAGCAGCCGCTGAATCCCGGGGTTCTTGAAGCGGCACGGCAGTTGCTGGACCGCACGGCGCTGCGCTGGCCCGACGCCCTCCAACTGGGCTCGGCGCTATCTGCACGGGATATGTTTCCAGGCACCGAGATCATCTTTGTCAGCGCTTTGGCATCACTGCTTGCAGCGGCGAAGGCCGAGGGGTTGGAGACGGTCGATCCGGCGGCGCTGCCCGCAGTTCAGCTGGAGCCGGTGAGAGAACTGGAACTCACTAAACAACAGGAATGAGCCGGCGTTGATGTGCCGCGAACGCTCGAGCGAAACCATGAACGTACGACGTCAGTCTAATCTCCTTGAATAGTGCAGGAGATCATGCGCTTCAGACTTCCCCGCTTTAAGCGTTTGCTACTCTCGTTCGGTATCTTCGCCGTGCTGCTCGTCGCGCCTCATGGTGCGATCGCACAGAATTTCAGCGCGATGCGCGATTCTCCGGTAGGGCGATGGAACACCATCGACGACAAGACGGGCAAAGTCAAATCGATTGTTGCCATTCGCAAAGAAGCCGGACAGCTCTACGGAAAAATCGAGACGCTCTTCGACCCCCCGGTTCCTCATCCCACCTGTTACCTCTGCAAGGGTGCAGCGAAAGACCGTCCCCTGGTCGGGCTGCAAATCCTCTGGGGATTCAAGCAGGACGGCGATCATTGGTCGGGCGGCCAGGTGCTCGATCCCGAAAGCGGGAGAATTTATCAGGCTTCTCTGGCGCTCGAAGACGGCGGGATGAAGCTCCGATTGCGCGGGTTCATCGGTATCCCTTTGCTGGGTCGCACGGAGTATTGGCTGCGCGCGAAGTGAGGTTGCCGCAGTTAATTCCCGGATCGCGTCCGTTATGATTTTCGAATACAGAGAGATCTTCGTTGCGGCTTGCAGGTGACCTCATGACCATCTCCGCGCCCGATGTGCGCGACTCGAAATCGCAGTTGCGCAAATCCATGGGCTTCTGGGATGTGCTGCTGTTCAACATCGCCGCCGTGCTGGGGCCACGGTGGATTGCGGCGGCAGGACATAACGGCACTTCGTCCATCAGTCTGTGGGTGCTGGCCGCGATGTTCTTTTTTGTGCCCGGAGCGCTGGTTATCAACGAACTCTCGTCGCGTTTTCCCGAGGAGGGCGGTATCTATGCATGGGCGCGGGACGCCTTCGGTCCGTTTCATGGATTTATCGCCGGCTGGACCTACTGGATCTACACTGTCTTCTACTTTCCCGGCCTGCTGCTCGCCAGCGCTTCGATGTCCGCATACATTATCGGCGAACGCGGTGAAGTGCTTGCGCAGGACCGCGGCTTTCTGCTGTGGACTTCACTGATCTTGCTCGCGGTTGCCGTGGTGCTGAATATTATCGGGTTGAATATCGGCAAGTGGCTGCAGAACGCCGGTGGAATTGGTACCTACGTGCCGCTGCTGATCCTGGCCGGCGTGGCCGTGCTGGTGTGCCTGCGCCATGGTTCTATCACTCGTTTCACCGTTGCCAATATGATGCCCACTTGGAACTGGGACACCGTGAACTTCTGGTCTCAGATCGCCTTTGCGTTTACCGGTCTTGAAATGGTCTCGTGCATGGCAGAAGAAGTGCGCGATCCGCGGCGCACATTGCCGCGCGCAGTCTTCGGCGCCGGGGCTCTGATTGCCCTGATGTACATCGGCGGAACATTCGCCGTGCTCGCGCTTGTCCCCGCCGCCAATCTCGATCCGCAGAGCGGCGTCTTTCACGCCATTACCGCAGGCTCCATCGTACTGCGCGTCGGTTTTCTGGGAGTGCTCGCGGGCGTGCTGGTTACGGCAGGAAACGCGGGCGGAGTGGGTGCGACTGTGGCCGGCGTTGCGCGTGTGCCCTTTCAAGTCGGCATCGATCGCTACCTGCCCGCTGCTTTCGGCAAGATTCATCCACGCTGGAGGACGCCGTATGTTTCCATCCTTGTGCAGGCGGTTCTCTCGGGCGCCATCCTGCTGGTGAGCCAGCTGAACGAAACCACGCGAGGCGCCTATCAGTTTCTCGTCGACGCTGCGATCATTCTTTACTTCATTCCGTTTCTCTACATGTTCGCTGCCGTTATCAAGCTGGCACGACGCAAAGATCGCACCGAGAATCCGCACGCCGTGCTGGTCCCGGGCGGAATCACAGGTGTTTGGATTTGCGGAGGCCTCGGATTTCTGGTTGTACTGGTAGGCATCTTCGTTTCCCTCGTTCCGCCCGGCGACTCCGCGAACAAGTTAGGATTTGAGTTGAAGCTGGTCGTAGGAACCGTCGTCTCAATTCTGATCGGACTGATTCTTTATTGGCGCGGGGCGAGGGAGAAGCTGGCAGAGCAGTGACGCATGCCGGAACGTAACGCCTGGCAGGCTGCTGAAAAACTGCGTTTTGGTTGTTGAATTTCCATTTCTGCCGCATTTACGCGTGTTTTCATCGCTTGGACCATACGATTTCCGGATCTTGTGGGCCGCATTGCGGCCCGCAGAGACGCTACGCCCCCATCAGACAGCGGCTGGAATCGGAGTTACGTTTTCAGCACCCTGCTAGTACACTAAAAGTTCCCCATTTCGCGGGAATCTGTTGAGGAGTTCCTCATGGCATCGGTCATCCTTCCCGCAAGTCCCTCCGAATCACGGCCGGGCCGCTTCGGCGTCTACGGCGGGCGCTACGTGCCGGAGACGCTCGTGGCCGCGCTGGATGAGCTGGAGCATGCGTATACAGAGGTCAAGGCCGACGCTGCGTTTCAGGCGGAACTCTCGTCGCTGCTAGCCGACTATGCCGGCCGCCCCACGCCGCTTTACTTTGCCAAGCGACTGACCGAAGCACTCGGCGGGGCCAGGATCTATTTGAAGCGCGAAGACCTGCTGCACACAGGTGCGCACAAAATCAATAACGCGCTGGGCCAGGGCCTGCTCGCCAAACGCATGGGAAAGAAACGCGTGATCGCGGAGACCGGCGCGGGCCAGCACGGCGTGGCCACAGCCACCGTCTGCGCACTGCTCGGCCTCGACTGCGTCATCTATATGGGCGATGTGGATATGGCGCGCCAGGAGTTGAACGTGCTGCGCATGCGGCTGCTCGGCGCTGAGGTTCGCGGCGTCTCGTCGGGATCGAAGACGCTGAAAGACGCCATCAGCGAAGCCATGCGCGATTGGGTCACCAACGTCCGCACAACCTATTACCTGCTCGGCAGCGCCCTCGGCGCGCATCCGTACCCCACCATGGTGCGCGACTTCCAGCGCATTATCGGCAAAGAAATGAAGGAACAAATTTTGCAAAAGGAAGGAAGGCTGCCCCACGCAGTGGTTGCCTGCGTCGGCGGCGGATCGAACGCCATCGGCGCTTTCTACGAATTCCTATCAGACCGCCAGGTGCGGCTGATCGGTGTTGAAGCGGGCGGGCGCGGCACTGAACTCGGCGAGCATGCGGCACGTTTCAGCGGCGGTGCGCCGGGAGTCCTGCAAGGCACCTTCTCGTATGTCCTGCAGGACGAGGACGGCCAGATCGCGCTTACGCATTCCGTTTCCGCGGGCCTTGACTACGCCTCCATCGGCCCTGAGCACGCCATGCTCCACGACTCCGGCCGCGCCGAGTACGTCTCGTGCGACGACACCACCGCGCTCGATGCGGTTGTCAAGCTGGCGCGCACTGAGGGCATTCTGCCCGCGCTGGAAAGCGCGCACGCCGTAGCCGAGGCTATCCGGATCGCTCCCACGCTCCCGGCGCGTGAAATACTGGTGGTGAATCTCTCTGGTCGCGGCGATAAAGACATGGGTATTCTGGCCCGCGAGCTGCACATTCAGGGAGCGTAATCGCAAGCCAATGCCGATCCGATTCGATCACAAACCGGGCCTCGTGGCCTATTTGACCGCCGGTGACCCGTCGCTCGACGCCACGCGCGAGATCGCGCTCGCGGCCATCGACGCCGGCGCCGACGTGATCGAACTTGGCGTGCCCTTCAGCGATCCCCTCGCTGACGGCCCTATCATTCAGCGAGCCAGCGAGCGTGCCCTCGCCCACGGCACACGTCTTAAGGATGTTCTGACCGTCGCGCGCGAAATTCGCGCTGCCCGTCCCACCGCCGGCCTCGTGATCTTCAGCTATCTCAACCCGATCTTCCGCTATGGCTTGCCCAAATTCGCTGATGATGCAAAAGCGGCTGGTGTTGACGGCGTGCTTGCCACCGACATGATCGTCGAAGAGTCTGCCGAATATCTCGCCGAGATGAGCCGAGTGGGTCTTGCGCCCATCTTTCTCGCCGCGCCCACCAGTCCCGACGAGCGCCTCCAGGCCATCACGGCGCATTCCAAGGGTTTTGTCTATGCCATCTCGCGCGTTGGCGTTACCGGCACGCAACAAAGTGTCGCCACCGACGCCGCCGCTTTGGTCGCGCGCATTCGGCGATGGACCAAGCTGCCGGTGGCCGTGGGATTCGGCATCAGTAACGCGGAACACTTCGCCCAGGTGGCGGAGTTCGCGGATGCCGCGGTCGTCGGCAGCGCCATCGTCGAGCTCGTGGAGCGCTCGACATCGGAAACGGCGCCCGGCGCAGTCGCTCGATTTATCAGGGGTCTGCGCTTGCCTCACGCGGCGCTGGCCCGGTGAACAAGACAGCCACTAGCTTTTAGCCTTTAGCCGTTCGCTCCGGTCGCGGCAGGTTCAGACGTTGAGTCCTGCCTCGGGAGGATGCGGCTAAGAGCTGCTTGCTAACTCGAGGATGCAATGACCATCGAAGAACTGCGACTCCGAATCGATGAACTGGACCGCCAGCTCGTTGAGCTTCTCAGCGAGCGGGCTCGCGCTGCGCAGGTGATTGGCTACCTCAAGGCCGCCACTTCGCTTCCGGTCTACGAACCGAACCGCGAAAAGGTCATCTACACGAACGTGCGCGCGGCTAACAAAGGCCCGCTGCCCGACATCGAGCTGACGCATATCTACGAACGCATCATTGATGTGATGCGGGCGTTGCAACGGAATGAGTTGGCTAGCCAACGAAATGCCCAGGCCGCCCAATCGGAGGGCACGCTGCCGGGCCACGCCGCGGGCGCACCGCAAAGCGAGCAACAGAAATCCGTTGCCGGGGATGCGGGATCGGCGCCCGAGACTGGGAAGAAATAATGATTGTCGCAATGCAGGAGAAAGCCAGCGAGGAACAGATCGATGCCGTCATCACCGCCATGGAAGAAGCCGGCGTGGATGTGCATCGCACCACGGGCGAGTTCCAAACCATTCTGGCCGGCGTTGGCCCTACCGCCAGCCTGGACCTCGCCAAGTTTGAAATGTTGCCCGGCGTGCTCCATGTGCACCGCATCAGCGCGCCCTATAAATTGGCTGGCCGCGCCTTCCGCCCTGAAGGCACGGTCGTTGAGTTTTCCAACGGCGCCAGGATCGGCGGCCAGCAGATCGCCATTATCGCCGGCCCCTGCGCCGTTGAGAACCGCGAGCAAATTTTCCAAATCGCCGCCTGCGTCAAAGCAGTCGGCGGAGGCTTCCTGCGCGGAGGCGCGTTCAAGCCGCGCAGTTCGCCTTACTCGTTTCAGGGCCTGGGCATTCCCGGTCTTGAGCTGATGCGCGAAGCCGCCAGCGCCAATGGACTACTCGTCGTGAGCGAGGTCATGGAGATCGCGCAGATCGAGCCCATGCTCCCTTACGTCGACTGCTTTCAGGTTGGCGCGCGCAACATGCAGAACTTCAACCTGCTGCGCGAGCTTGGCCAGGTGCGCAAGCCCATCCTGCTCAAGCGCGGCATCGCTGCCACAATTGAAGAGCTCTTGCTTTCGAGCGAGTACATCCTTGCCGGCGGCAACTACGACGTCATCCTCTGCGAACGCGGCATTCGCACCTATGAAACCGCCACGCGCAACACCATGGACATCGCGGCCATTCCGGTGATCAAAAAACTTTCGCATCTGCCGATCGTCGCCGATCCCTCACACGGCACCGGCCGCCGCGACATGGTTCCGGCCATGGCCAAAGCCTCCGTGGCGGCGGGAGCCGACGCCTTGATCATGGAGATTCACCCCAATGCCGATAAGGCCGTCTCCGATGCCGCGCAGACGCTTTTTCTCGATCAGTTTGAAAAGCTGGTCGGGGAGTTGCGCGTAATCGCTCAAGCCGTGGGCCGAACGTTGTAAGCTAACGGAGCAACGAGACTCCGCATGATCGAACGCATTTCCATTCTGGGCACGGGCCTGCTGGGCACATCGGTGGGCCTCGCCTTGCGCGCTGCGGGCTTTCAGGGCCGTATCGCGGGCTGGAATCGCACTCCGGAGCAGGCGCAGTTAGCGCTGAATATGGGCGCGCTCGATTCCGTTGCCGCCGACCCGATAGAAGCCGCGCGTGCGAGCCAGATAACGGTCCTCGCTGTGCCCATCAACGCCACGCTCGATTTCATGGAAAAGCTCGCCCCCGTGCTTGGCCCCGAACACCTAGTCACCGACGTAGGCAGCACCAAACGCGTGATCGCCGAGTCGGCCGCGCGACTCTACAACACAGCCGTGCGCGCAGCATTTCTTCCCGGTCATCCCATGGCGGGGAAGGAGCGCGGAGGCGCGGCGCTTGCCGATGCCAACCTTTTTCGCGGAGCGGTCTGGCTGTTCACTGACGATCCTGCGGCACGGCGTTCGCCGAATTCGGCAGAACTGGTTAAGGATTGGCGGACGTGGGTCACAAAGATGGGCGCAAAAACGCTCAATCTCGATCCTGCGCGCCACGACGAGCTGGTCGCCTGGGTCAGCCACTTGCCACAATTTACGGCCACGGCAATGAGCGCATTGCTTGAAGAAGAAGTGGGCGACGCGCCAGAGCTTAAGGACGTGGGCGGCCGCGCTCTGCGCGAGATGACGCGTCTCGGCGCCAGCCCCTACTCCATGTGGCGCGACATCGCGCACACGAACACTGAAGCCGTTGAGCGCGCCCTGCTGGCTCTCGAGCAACGCCTCGCCCACCTGCGCGAGAATCTGCGCACCCCCGCGCTGCGCGACGAGTTCGAGCAAGCCAACAAGTTCCGGCGCGAGTAGCGGCGAGCCTCACCACACGCCTCATCGAACATAGTTCACCGGACCCAGCTCAGCCACGCCCAGCCAACCGCCAGCGTCAGCAGCGTCACTGGAATCCCCACGCGCGAGTAATCCCAGAAGCCGATGTGGACCTCATCGTGGGCCCGCTCCACAACGATCAGGTTCGCCACCGAACCGGTGATTGTCAGGTTGCCAGCCAGCGTGCTCGCCATCGCCAACACCAGCCAGCCTGTTTGCGGATCGTGGAACGCGGGCACCAGCGACTTGAGCACCATCACCGCGGGCACGTTGCTCACAATGTTCGAGAGCAGCGCGGTGACAGCCGTAAACACGCCTGCGTTCTGCAGATTCAAACGGTCAGCCAGCGCGAACAGATCGCCGGTCAGTCCCGCGTTCTCCGCGCCACCCACAATCAGGAAGAGGCCGACGAAAAATACCAGCAGCCCCCAGTCCACCTCGTCGTACACCTGGCGCGGCTCGCGCGTACGCGTAATCAGCATCAGCGCAGCTCCAATGGCGGCCATCATCGGCGGCGGCACTCCGCCCAGGAATCCGGCCAGCACCATCGCCACCACAATCGCCGGTTTGTGCAGGCTGCGAATCTCAATGTGTGGAGCGGCAGCGGAAATCCCTGCTGCTCCTTCAGACACATGGTCGTCGCCGAAGAGCCAGCGGATTAACAGCCAATCGAGCAACAGACCGATCAACGCCACCGGACCCAGACGCCACAGAAAATGACTGTAGCCGAGGCCCGAGAACGATCCGATGAGCATGTTCTGCGGATTGCCGGTAATCGTCGCCACGCTGCCGATGTTCGACGCCGTAGCGACGGCCAGCAGATAAGGCAGCGGCTTCAATCCCATGCGCCGCGTAGCCACCAGAGCAAACGGAACCATCACCAGGCAGATGATGTCGTTGACGAAGAAAGCTGAAAGCACCCCGGTAATGAATATGACGGTTGGCAGCAGGTGGCGCGGTCTCAGTCTCACCACAATCTGTTCCGTGATCCACGCGAAGAAGCCCGAAAGCCTCAGGCAGCCCACAACCAGCATCATCGAGAACAGCAGCACCAGCGTGCAGAAGTCGATAAAGCGCAGCGCCTGCCGCGCGCTCACGATCCCGAACGCCACCATCAGAACGGCCCCGATGATCCCCATTCCAGGCCGGTCGATCTTCATTCCTGGCAGCTTGCCCAGCGCGAAGACCAGGTAACTGACTGCAAAGACGGCGTACCCCGCCGCCACCTGCCAGTGGGCAAGCGAACCCGACGAAACCGGCAGTGGCGCAGCAAGCAGCAAAGCCAGGGTCATGCGAAATCAGTTTACTTTGGCCACGCGATCACCGAGCCGCATTCATGTGCCTCTTAGTTTCGTGTGCTATCGTTTTTGCTGTCGATCCAATGCTTGCGGATTACTCACGTTGAGCCAACTCAGGAGAGTTCAAGATGCGACTCATGCAGATGATGATGCTTTCGATGGCGGTACTCGTAGCCGGTTCGATGCCGACCCTTGCCCAGGCCAAATGGGATGTTACAAACACCCTGCACATTGGCGGTGACGGCGGATGGGACTATCTCACCGTTGATTCGCGGACGCATCGCCTCTTTGTCACCCGCAGCACGCACACCATGGTCATCGACGCCGTCAGCGGCAAAGTCGTGGGCGACATTCCGGGGCAGAAACGGTCGCACGGCACGGCGATTGTTCCGGCGCTTGGCAGCGGCTTTATCACCGATGGGGGCGGCGACGGCGCCATTCTGGTCTTTGACCTCAAAACGTATGCCACTCTCGGCAAGCTCGCTACCATGCCCGATTCTGACGGCATCATCTATGACGAGGGCCAGAATCTCGTCCTCGCCGTCTCCGGCGACGGGAACAAGCTCATGACCTTCAAGCCGGATATCGATCCTACGAGCGGCAAGATCGATCCACCGATCGACCTCGGCGGCGCACCTGAATTTCTCGCGGCCGACGGCAAGGGGAAGGTCTATATCAACCTCGAAAACAAGGATCTCCTGGCCGTGGTCGATCTGAAGACCCGCAAGGTGATCGCGCGCTGGCCCGTGGCCCCAGGCGGGCATCCGGTGGGACTCGCGCTCGACAAAAAGAACCACCTTCTCTTCATCGGTTGCCGCAATCCGCAAAAGCTAATCGTCATGAACACGGATGACGGCAAGGTTGTAGCCGACCTGCCAATCGGCGCGGGCGTCGATGCCGTCAAGATGGACGGCGACCAGGTCTTCGCAAGCTGCGGTGACGGGACGTTGACCGTGGTGGGCCGGAAGGATGGAAAATTCGAAGTCGAGCAGGTAGTCAAGACGCCGGCCGGAGCGCGCACCATGGGCGTCGATCACATGACCCACACACTTTATTTGCCGACGGCTGAGTTGGAGCCGCCCGCACCGGGATCGCGCCGCCCCGCACCGAAACCAGGCACCTTCATGATTGTCGAGGTCGGGCAGCAGTAGATTATGGGCTTCCGCAACGCGCTCACTTTGTTTTGTCGCATGGCAGATAGGCTTCCTGTGTAAGCGCCCTTTGACAGCGGCGCCGATCTGCTTGCTAGCGCGATGGGTGCTCTTGGAGGCCCGCCGTCAAACTTGCTGACGTTGCTTGCGAAGCGAGCCGGGGCGCAGCCCGGAATCCACATCCGTGCCCACCTTTACGATCAGCGGCAAAAGGGCTTCAACATCCGCGGCCGAGGTGTGAAAGTTGACGATGCAGGCGCGGAGCGCGAATTTGCCGCGGACCACGGCATTGGAAAGATAGGCCTCGCCGCCGTTCTGCACGCGGCTAACGACCTCATTATTCAATCGGTCAAGATAGCCTTCGACTTCGGCGCCGCCTTGAGCCAGATCGGGGGGCACAAATCGGAACGTGGCGATGCTGAGCGACTGCGTGAAGGGCTCGATCTCCGGATAACGCGGAATCTGGCTGAACAGATGACGGGAGAGGCGGCAATCTTCGGAGATCATCTGCATGTAGCCGTTGCGGCCAACCTGTTGCAAAGCCAGCCAGACCTTGAGAGCGCGAAAGCCGCGCGAGTTCTGCGGGCCAAGATCGAAGTAATTGATGGCCTCGGTTTCGAAATGGTAGTAGGGAGGGTGATACGCGAAGGCATCGCGCAGCTTTTCGCGGCTGCGCACCAGCGTGCATCCGGCTTCAAGCGGAGCGTAGAGCCACTTGTGGGGATCCACGGCGACGGAATCGGCTTGGCTCAAGGCGAAGATCTCGGCGGGAGCATCGGGCAAGGCAGCGGCTATCGCTCCATAGGCGCCGTCGACGTGAAACCACAGATCGAATTCGCGGCTGATAGCGGCCAACTCGGCGAGCGGATCAATGGCGCCGGTGCCGACGGTTCCGGCCGCGCCAATGACGAGAAATGGCCGGTCACCGGAGGCGAGATCGGCGGCGATCTGACGGCGCAGGTCCGGGATTTCAATCTGCATTCGATCATTGGCGGCAATCCAGCGAATGGCATCGGTGCCTAGGCCGGCGATGTCCGCGGCTTTCTCAACCCAGGTGTGAGTCTCTCTGGAGCAGTAGACGCGCAGGCGAGCGCCGTCCACGCCGGCAGTGCGCACGTTGCAGCCCGCCTTGGCCTGACGAGCTGCGAGAAAGCCAACGATGTTGGCCATATTTCCGCCACTGACAAACAAGCCGCCGCAATCTTCCGGATAGCCGATCATTTCAGCGATCCAGCGTATGGTCTGAGCCTCGATCTCGCTTGCCATCGGCGACAGTGGCCAAGCGCCGACGTTCGGATTCACGGCGGATGCGAGCAATTCGGCAAGGACTCCAATGGGCGCTGGAGATGAGGTGATGTAGCCCCAGAAGCGCGGGTGACCATTGAATAATGAATGCTCGAAAAGCAGATCGGCTGCCTGATCGAGCAACTGAGCTGGGTCTGCGCCATCAGGCGGAAGGCTGCGCCCTGCGTCGAGAGCTGTTCTGATTTCACTGGGCGATTCGGCGCGTGTTACGGGCCGGGACGGAAGCGAATCAAACAAGGCAGCGATACGGTCCACAAGCTGGTGGCCGGCGGCCCGAAACTCCTGCGAGTCCATGGCCAGTGGAGATACACGTTTGCCCGCGCTATTTTCGGTGTGCATTGCAGACCTCCGGAAATGGACCTGCTACCCGGCTTGGTCGGCAAGGGGCACCGCCGGCCAGAATGGAGCATTTGAAAACTCTACAGTGACCGGGTCTTCGAAAACAATCGCGATCTTCCCGGAACGGTGGTTCTTAACCGCAGCTACGCTGCAACGCCACTTTTCTTCCTGCTGATATCACACAGCATATCGGAGTGAATGTTCAGGCCGATGTTGCTCATGTTGTACATGTGCTCGCTGGCAACGAGCCAGACAATTTCACAGATCGAGCGCTCCGAGTAGTACTTTGCAAGCCGAGCGAAGGTTTCGGGCTTCACGTTCTTGTCGCGGGTCAGTTCGGCAACGTAATCGAGCAAGGCGCGTTCCGCATCGCTATAGAGAGGGCTGGTTGCATAATCCTCCATCGCGTCGAACTTGGCCTCATTCATTTGCGACTGAATCACAAACGCGCGGCCAATATCGATGCAGAAGAGGCAAACATTCAAGCGTGCGACACGCTCGCGGACGAGCATTACGGTTTCCGGCGGCAGTTGCAGCTTTTTATCGAGCTTGCTGATCTTTCCGACGAACATGCCAAAGGCGAGCGGCATGCGCGCAACAAACACTTTCAAGGGAGTCATGACCTTGCCAAACTGCCGGCGCGACATTGCATAAACCAGCTTGAGCATCGGGCTCTGCGGATTCTCGATCGGGGCAAGATAAGTAGCCATGGGTAAACCTCCTGGTCTTCGGTTGAATCATCTGTTCAGCTGAGCTCTGATACAGAGTGGAGTTTGTCACTCCTGAATGGATGACGAGCGAGCGGCGCGAAATGTGACGCCGAACCTCTATAAAACTTACGATTCGCGCCGTGGCTCGGTTACATGCACTCCGGTGGTGCGGATAAAGCCGGCGAACGATTGCAGCGTGCCCGCGCCGGCCACCGTTGTCGATTGGATGCTTGAGAGTGGCCTTCGGTGCGCCATCTAGAATTGGTGAGCCGCGCGCGCGTTGGCGATAAAGGCGCTGACCTTCTCAGGATCTTTGCGGCCGGGCGTGGCTTCGACGCCACTGACTACGTCGACGCCCCACGGGTGCAGCGTGGCGATGGCTTCGGCAACGTTTTCGGGCGTAAGCCCACCGGCGACGATGAGCTTGCGTTCCTTTCCGAATTGATCGAAGACCGGACGCGCAGCATTCCAGTCGAATGGCACGCCTGAGCCGCCGGCAGCATACGTCGTGTGCGAGTCAATGAGGATACCGTCCACGCTGGATGCGGATTTCGGGTGGAACGCAGCAGTTGCTCCGCCCCCATCAAAATGCACCACGCGCAAAATACGCACACTCGTTCCGAAACGAGCGCGCAGTCTTATCGGCAGATCGCGCGGAGCGTCGAAGTGCAATTGCACGCCAGTGAGCGCGCAACTTTCGACTGCGTATGTTACTTCGTTGAATGATGCGTCGACAAAGACTCCGATTTTCTCGACTGCAGGCGGCAGGTGCGGCACAATGTCGGCGACCTGATCCGGTGTAACCTGGCGAGGGCTGGTCGCAAAGACGAAGCCAACCGCATCTGCTCCCGACTCGGCGGCCACCTGCGCGTCGGCAAGCGAAGTGTTGCCGCAGATTTTGATCCAGAGGCTCATGGTTTGCTTGCGGCGTCCTTCAGCAAAGTGGCCAGCGCCTCGCCGGGATCGGGCTGGCGCATGAGGCTCTCGCCGATGAGAAACGCGTGGAAGCCCGCGCCTCGCAAGCGGACAATGTCTTCTGCCGTAGAGATGCCGCTTTCGGTGACGCGCACGACGCTCGATGGGATGCGATCGGCTAGCACGAGGGAGGTCTGAGAATTGACCTCGAAGGTTTTAAGGTCGCGGTTGTTTACGCCAATGGCGTCGGCGCCGGCTTCTCCCAGAGATTCGAGGACCTGATCGAGTTCGTCCGCGGTGTGGACTTCGACCAGCACGTCGAGCGAGAGCGAGTGCGCGACCCCGGCAAGTTGCTTGAGTTCGTTGGCGGTAAGTGCGGCGGCGATGAGCAAAATGGCGTCGGCGCGGTGGGCGCGTGCTTCGATGATCTGATACTCGTCGACGATGAAATCCTTACGCAGGCAGGGCAAAGGCGTAGCCGCCGAGGCGAGCTCGAGATTGCGCAGGCTGCCCTGGAAGTAGGGCTCGTCGGTAAGCACGGAAAGCGCCGCAGCGCCGCCGGTGCGATAACGCCGGGCGAGCCACGCAGGATCGAAGGCGGAGCGAATGAGACCTTTCGATGGCGAGGCTTTCTTGATCTCCGCAATGACAGCAGGGCCGATGGCAGCCTGACGGCGAAGCGCGGCGGCCCACCCGCGCGGATGGTGCTCGGCCGCACGGCGCTGCAGTTCCGGCACAGGCACATCTGCCTTCGCTGCGGCCAGCGTGGCGCGCGTCGAAGCCAGAATCGTCGCAAGAAATGTGTCAGCGCGGGTGGACATTCGTCTTTCTAAAGTATACGGGGGAGTGAAGTTTCATTCCGAACTAAAGCTCTGATACGCGCCACGATCTACAGCTTTGATGCGGAGATTGCTGCGCCCGCTGCAACAAGTTCTCGCGCGGCTTTGCGCCCCAGCCGAATGCAGTCGGGAACGCCGATGCCATCGTAGGCGTTGCCGGCGAGCCGCAGACCGGGCAGCGCCGCCACGCGCCCGTTGATACGCTGCATGCGCTCTTTGTGGCCCACGGCGTATTGGGCCATGGCGCGATGCCAGCGCGAAACCTGCGCGTGTTCCGGCTCAATGGATAAGCCGATCGTCTTTGCGCCGAGAATCTCGCTCATCTCGCGGCGAACCGTCGCAATCAGTGAATCGTCGCTTTCGGCAAGCATCTCGTCGCGTTTCATTCCGCCCAGAAAGGCGCGAAATACTGCCTTGCCCGGCGGCGTGCGGCCGAGGAACTTGCGGTTTACAAAGGTGCAGGCCAGCATCGAGCGGCCTTCGACGGCAGGAACCAGGAAACCAAAGCCCTCGGGGAGCGGGCCAATTTTCGCTTCGTCGTAAATCAGATTCACAGTGACCGACGAAGAGTAGGGGATGCCGCTGAGCTCGGCGCCAAGCGCGGAATCGACAGAAGCAAGCAGATTGCCGGCAGCCCAGGCTGGTGCTGCCATGATTAGCGCATCGAACTCCTGCTTCGCGCCGCTCGCCTCGACGCTCCAGCCAGCGGCAGTTTTTGTGATCGCTTTGACAGTGGTTGCGGTGCGCAGGCAGGTGGGATCGAGACGCGCGGTGAGTGCATCAACCAACTGCTGCATGCCGCCGCGCAGAGCGGTAAAGATGGACACTCCGCGGGTTGATCCTTTGGTCGAGTTTTTCGCCATAGCCCGCATCTTGCGGTGCGCGGCCAACATGCCGCGTGTGAGCGATCCGTATTCGCGTTCCATATCGACCAAGCGCGTGAGAACTGTTTGCGCGCTGAGTTGCGTGGCGTCGCCGCCATAGATGCCGCTGAGCAATGGATCGGCGAGGCGGTCGACGGCTTCCTGGCCGAAGTGGCGCTCAACCAGCGCGGCAACTGACTCGTCGTGCGCGGCAGGGCGCGGAGGATGCAGCAGCTCAAGCGCCATGCGCACCTTGGTGCGCAAGCTGAACAGCCGCGTGAGAGCTGTGGGAACCAGCTTCGTCGGCACCAGGAACATGAGGCCATCGGGCAGGGCCACAAGGCGATTGCGGACGACGATAAACGTCTTGCGGGCGGCGTCATTCGAGGGCAGCAGATCGGCGCCGAGGCCGAGTTCGCGGCAGAGTTCGGCAGCCGCCGGCTTTTCCGTGAGAAAGGAGTCGGGCCCGCGCTCGAGCACCGCACCATCGACAATTTCAGAGGCCAGCGAACCGCCCAACTGCGGGCGCGCTTCATAAAGCGTGTACTCGACGGCGTCGCCTGCTCCGCGCGCTTTCTCGAGCTCATAGGCCGCAGCTAATCCCGCAACGCCGCCGCCGATGATCGCAATCCGCATTCTTTGACCTCACTCTATCTTTACAGCAATCTGCGACGTACGCGGAGGGAAACGCACAGCCCGACCGGAGATGCCCTCAGGATAGGATCAAGGCGCAGGACGGTGGCGGCAAGTGATTTAAGTCACTGGACGGACTAGAATCGGGAGCTATGCTGAAAGCCGTCCATTCTTCGAGTGCAATTTGTCCGGCAGGCACATCCTCGTTCGACGAAGAATCCTGATTTCACGCTTTCCCACTCGTTCATTCAAATGGTGTACTCCGCGGCAGGAGGTCTTGCATGACCGCCGAATTGATTCATCGCCTTCATTTCGCTTTCACCGTCACATTTCATTATCTTTTTCCGCAGCTTACCATGGGCCTGGCGCTGCTGATCGTGGTGCTGAAGAGCGTGGCGCTCAGAACCAACAGCGAAACATGGGATCGCGCGGCGCGGTTCTGGGGCCGCATCTTCGCGATTAACTTCGTCTTCGGCGTGGTCACCGGCATCCCCATGGAGTTTGAGTTCGGCACCAACTGGGCGCGGTTCTCGCAGCTCTCAGGCGGAGTGATCGGCCAGCCGCTGGCCATGGAAGGCGTCTTCAGCTTTTTTCTGGAGTCGGCGTTTCTGGGCCTGTTCCTCTACGGCGAAAAGCGCATCTCGCGCCTCATGCACTGGTTTTCTGCGGTGATGATCTTCCTCGGTTCGTGGATCTCGGGGTTCTTCATCATCGTGACCGACGCGTGGATGCAGCATCCAGTGGCGTTCGATCGCTTGCCCGACGGGCGCTTTGAGGTGCTCAGCTTCTGGCAACTGCTCCTGAATCCATGGGGACTGCTGCAATACATGCACAACATGACCGGCGCCGTGGTGACCGGCTCGTTTGTAATGGCGGCGGTTGGCGCTTTCTATCTCCTGGAGGGCCGGCGCGAAGAGTACGCGCGCATCTTTCTCAAGGTGGGCGTGATTGCGGGCGTCATCTCATCCGTTGCCATCATCTTCCCTACCGGCGATTTAGCAGGCAAATACGTGGCGCGCAACCAGCCGGCGGCCATCGCAGCAATGGAAGGGCTATTTCAGACCCAAACCGGAGCAGGGATCGTACTGGTAGGCCAGCCCAACGAGGAAACGGGCCAGATCGACAACCCGATCGTGGTTAACGACGTGCTGAGTTATTTGATTTACGGCACCACGAAGGCTGAAGTGAAGGGGCTTGATCAATTTCCTCGCGACGAGTGGCCGCAGGCGCTGCCGCTGCTCTTCTACGCCTACCACATCATGGCCGGGCTGGGGACGTGGTTTGTTCTTGTGATGGTTTTAGCCGCATTTCTGCTTTGGCGCGGGCGGCTCTACAAGGCGCGATGGGTACAGTGGGCGCTGCTGCTCAGCTTTCCTCTTCCCTATATTGCAAACACCGCAGGCTGGATGACCGCCGAGCTGGGCCGCCAGCCGTGGCTGATTTACGGATTGATGCGCACCAGCGATGGTTACTCGAATACGGTTTCGGCGAGCAATGGGCTGTTCACGTTGATCGGCTTTATGGGGCTTTACACGCTGCTAGGACTGCTGTTCACGGTGCTCATCTATCGCGAGATCAGCGATGGGCCGGAGCCGAAGGTTGCCGTGGCGGAGACAGTTCACGCCGCCTGAAAGCATTTGGAGATGTGAGGAAGAAGGAGCCTGCTGATGGGGTTCATCTGGTTTTGGCTTGTTGCCGTGATGATTGTCGGCTACGTAGTGCTCGACGGCTTTGACCTGGGCGTAGGCGTACTGCACTTGTTCCTGGTCCGCACCGAGGCGGAGCGCAAGGCCACGTTGGCCAGCATCGGGCCGGTATGGGACGGCAACGAGGTGTGGCTGCTGGCAGGCGGCGGCACGCTCTACTTTGCATTTCCGCTGCTTTACGCTTCGGCTTTCAGCGGGTTCTATCTGCCGCTGATGATCGTGCTATGGCTGTTGATACTGCGCGGCATCAGCCTGGAGCTGCGCAACCACATCGACGTCGGCGTGTGGCGAGCGCTGCTTGACGGCGTCTTCGGCCTGGCGAGCGCACTGCTCACTATCTTCTATGGAGCGGCGCTGGCCAATGTGCTGCGTGGCGTGCCATTGAATGCCGACGGCTATTTCTTTTTGCCGCTTTGGACGAATTGGAAGCCCGGAATAGCGCCGGGCATTCTCGATTGGTACACGGTGATTGGCGGGCTGGTGGCGCTTATCGCTCTCACACTGCACGGAGCTTTGTGGCTGACCTTGAAAACTTCGGGCGATCTCGAGGAGCGCGCGCGTAAGATCGTCTCACCGCTGTGGGGACTGCTTGTAGCTCTCACGATCATCAGTCTCATCGCGACGATTGCCGTGCGTCCGGCGAGCCTGGACAACTACTATCGCTATCCGGTCACGTTCGTTGTGCCGGTGGGTGTGGTTGCAGCGCTGGCCGCGATTTGGTTCTGGAACCGGAGAGGCGAAGCCCTGAAGGCGTTTTTGGCTTCATGCCTTTACCTGTTCTTCATGCTGGCGGGAGCCTGTTGGGGTGTTTATCCCACTTTGCTACCCGCAACTACAGGACCGGAGAACGACATCACGCTCAGCCGCGCCATATCTGGCCCGCACACGCTGGCCGTTGGGCTGGCCTGGTGGATCTTCGGCATGGCGCTCGCCGTGGGGTATGTGGTCTTCGTGTATAGCCGCTTCAGGGGCAAGGCAGACGCAGAGGCCGGCGGGCACTGAGCCGGACAGAGACCAAATCGGCTGCTTAAAAGTGCCCGGAAGTATGCGCGCTCTGCACCGATTCGGAATCTGCGTCTGGATTAGATTCCTACAGCGTCACCAGCGTTCCCGCCTCGACGATATGGCGGTAGGCCGCGGCCTGGCTGTCAAGTCCCGAGTCCCAGTTTTTAGGCTGGTAGATGCAGCAGGGTTCCTGAGCCAGCGGATCGCCGGTGAGGGCGTAAGCGCGGGCGCGGCTGCCGCCGCAGATCTCCTTGAACTCGCAGGCGCCGCATTTACCTTCGAGGCGGCTGGTATCGCGAAGGGCCTTGAAGATGGGAGCGTTGCGGTAGATCTCAGCCAGCGGAGTCTCACGAATATTTCCTGCGTGGATGGGCAGAAAACCGCTTGGATAGACATTACCCATATGGGAGATGAACACGAAGCCCTTGCCGTCGTTGACGCGCCGCGTGGCCCAACCCATGGTGCGGGTTTTTGCGTCGGCAGTAGGTGTGCCTGGTTCGTAAGCGGCGCCATGCGGATGACCTGAACTGTGTGCCGCCCCGTGGCCCATGCGGCGCTCTTCAAGGTTGTGCTGCAGAAGGTAGCGGCGGTAGTGCATCGCTTCCGTGGTCTTGATTTGGAAGTTCACGCGCTGCGAGAGTTCGTAGATTTTTCCGAAGACCTGCTCGAATTCCTCTCCCGATAGCAGATCGTCAAGCTGGCCGCGGCCCACGGGCACCAGGAAGAAGACGTTCCACATCACGATGGCCAGCTTCTCGAAAAGATTGCACAGGTTGTCCAGGTCGAGAGCGTTATGCCGGCTGATTGTGGTGTGGACCTGAATGGGAATTCCGGCCTCGCCTGCCCACTCGATGGCCTGAATCGTGCGCGCCCATGCGCCGGGCAAACCGCGGAAGGCATCGTGAATCTCGGGCGATGAACCGTCAAGCGAGATGCCGAGCCGCACCAGGCCGGCTTCTTTCATTTTGAAAATCGCCTCGCGGGTCAGCAACGGCGTGGCGCTGGGCGTGACCGCAACCTGCACATTCTTGCTGGCCGCATAGCGGATCAGTTCGAAGAGATCTTTGCGCTTGAGAGGGTCGCCGCCGGTGAAGACAAAGATCGGGATGTGCATTTCGGCGATCTGGTCGATGAGGGCCATGCCTTCGGCGTGTGTCAGCTCTTCAGGGTGCGGAATGGGTTGAGCGGCGGCGCGGCAATGTTTGCAGGCCAGGTCGCAGGACTGTGTGACTTCCCAGATGGCGAGGAACGGCGATTCGTCGTAGTCGATCCCGCCCCGGGCGGGAATGTTGTGCATCGGTTGCATAAGACCTCCACCGAATCGCGGCAGGCCAGGCTTCAAGAACGGACGAGAGCCTGGGGGTGGAACGGTTTCCCGCTGAGAAATCGCGATGACGCCAAAGAGTGCCGGCGAAACCGCGAGCAGGGAAACCGTCCCTGAGGGCTGCGATTCTGCTTCAGAAGAACAGTTTTCAGGGGGCTCGGCTGTGATTCAGATCACTTTATGTGTCCCGCATGAGCGGTGGTACCGGTTCGCTGGACAAATTTGGGAAACGGGAACACAATTTTGTCACGCGTTCACGATTCTGGGTGGACCCGCGCCTATATTAGCTATACCAAGCCGGCAGAGCGAGGAAGTTGGGTCGACAGATCGCGGAAAGGTGAGATAAATCACCGCCGTCTGTGCGACGTGACACCGCAAAAGCAGCACCGGATATGCAATCGTTTGAACGCACCAGAAGGAGGTTCCCATGGCATCCCTATTGAAGCCAGGTTGGAGCAAGCCCTCCACGATCCTCTTCGCATCGGAGATTCCGGCCAACGAAAAGGCCCTTTCATTCGCCCTTGCACAGGCCAGGGAATTTGGTTCCGATCTCATTCTCTTTCACGCATTTGACACCCTTGTGGTGGCTGCTTCAGAGGCGTCGGGCATTCGCTACTACGACTATTCCGCCGCGGCGCGAACTGAAAAGCAGCATCTGGAGCCATTGGCACGGCGAGTCAGGGAAGAAGGCCTGAAATGCGAGGTCATTGTGCGGCCGGGGTTGCCCGCTGACGAGATTCTGGCCTACACCCGTGAGCGTGCGATCGACCGGATCGTGATGGGCACCCACTCTCCGGGACCGATCGGCAAGCTGCTGGTGGGTTCGGTGGCTGAGGCAGTATTGCGTACCGCCAGCTTGCCGGTCTACATCATTGGGCCCGATGTCGTGGACGGCAGTTACCGTAACTATGCTACGCGCACCATCCTCTGCGCCGCCAGCCTGCATGAAGCCAGCACCGTAGTGGCTGGATTTGCCGCGGAGCTGGCCGTGCAGCACGGCGCGCGCCTGATTCTGCAGCATGTCATACGGCCACAGGACCGCGCGGAATTTCTCGCCGGCCGGTCGCTGGACGAAGTGGAAGCGGGTATGCTCGCATTGATTCCCTCCCGGCTGCAAGGTCAGATTGCGATCCAGACCGTCGTGGTGCCCGGCGACCCAACAGAGGAGTTGCTTTACCAGAGTGGCGCGCAGCAGGCGGACCTGATCGTTCTGGGCGCGCAAGGTGCATCGGCCTTCGCCGCCATCACGCGGCACGGCGTGGTCTACAAGACCCTCGCACATGCGCACTGCCCGGTTATGACTCTGTCGCCGGTAGTACTGGCGGAGTGTGGGTCGAAGACGGAGAATCTGCGTCCGGCAGAAGCCTATATGGCCGGTGTGTTTTAGTCAGGGCTTGGTCCAGATAGGCTGTGGGGCGCGGCTCTCGAAGAGCGCGCTCCGCGCCTCCTGCTTCTGACATGCTGACGCGTAACGCTTGCGCTTGCCGCCGGCAGACGAGTGGCTCGTCAGATCACCCTCAGCAATAAGAGAATCACCACGATGGTCAGGATCAAGCTGACGCTGCCCCCGCCGTAGTAGCCCCATCCAGGGCCTACCCGGTAGCCGCCATACCCGAAGCCAAGAATCAGCAGGATGAGAATAATCAGTAGAAGCATTTTGTTCTCCTTCAACCTGCGGCAGTGTGCCGCGCTCATTCGCGCAAGTCTCCCGGTGTGATGCGGGAGAAACTTCTGCGGCTGCCTTGCTGAGCGCGAATACCAAAATGAAATTGGGATTCAAGAAACAATGGTTGCGCGACGCCTCAGGTACAACACAGAACCCGCCGATTGCATCCTGGTTTAATTCGCAAAGTGCTCATGGGGGCGAACAACCCGGTTCATTGGCGCGGCGTCCAAGCGAGTCTGTGGACGAAAGCAGAAGCCTCAGGAGGTGATTAATGCTTTGGACAATCTTTGTGATTCTTCTTGTTCTGTGGCTGCTGGGCGTTATCACGTCGTACACGCTGGGCGGATTCATCCACATCTTGCTCGTGATTGCGCTTGTCGTTTTGGTGATCCAGTTGATTTCGGGACGCAGAGCAATTTAGGAAGGACAATCGGCAACAAATGACTTCGCGCCACAATGGTCATTGGGCGCACTTGAGAAACGAAGATACAACGCCACCGGAGGTGGAACCATGAATAAAGATCAGGTAAAAGGCGCAGTGAACGATGCGGCAGGACGAGCGAAACGGCAGGTCGGCGAGTGGACAGGCGATACCGATGCCCAGGTAGAAGGTGCTGCGCAACAGGTGAAAGGTAAGGTGCAAAAAGTGGTGGGCTCGGTGAAAGAAGCAGCGCGCGACGCGAAGACCGAGATAGAACGTGAGCAGGATCGCGAGAACGAGCAAGCGCGCGCGCAAAGACAGGCACACGAGCAGCAGCATGCGCACTCGGGCCAGGGTCACCAATAGGCAGTTACTTCAACCCGAATGCCTGAAAACTAGAGTGGGCAGCGATCTGTGGTGCGCTTCGTGCATCTGGGCGCCGGGATTGTTGCCCATGCTCATTGGGCTTTCTTTATGAGGCCAAGCGCCGGCAAACCTGAAGCCTGAGCCGGGCCAGGACGGAAGAAAAACCACCCGAAACTGAGGACCAGAGAATGAAGCTTGCCGGAATTATCCTGATGCTCGTTGGAGTCGCCGCGCTAATCTACGGAGGGTTCTCCTACACCACTCATAAGAAGGCAATCGACATGGGCCCCGTCCAGGTCGAACGCACGCATCATCACCACGTGCCCGTCCCGCCCCTGATGGGAGTTGCCTTCCTTGCCGGTGGTGGCCTGCTCGTCTACTTCGGCGCTAAAGGCGGCCGCTATCGCAATTCCTGAGTCACTGTGTCCCGAAGCTGGTCCACTCAGGCCGACGCGACCCCAGGGAGCGGCGACCCTGAGCAAAGGCAGAAAGGCCACAGCTACTCAGGAATTGCTGTAAACCAAATCGACGCAAGATTCGCGGGTCAGCTTTCCCGCATCTCGTTCACTCAACCCACAAACTCCTGGCATCAGCGCTCGAAGGCGCTCAGGAACGCGGAAATCGCCGATGCGATATACTTGGCCCATCGGGCCAGGGATGTAAACTACGGCCCGTCGCGAGGTGCGTCTTCCACAGGGACTCTGGCATCCGCATGAACGGCGTTCCGCCGTCTCAGACTACGCGGTGGTGTGCGGTGGTTCGCGTGCTTCGAAGTCCCATGGATAGTTTGAGTTGCGCGCTTCTGCCTGCCCCCTGTGCTCTTTGCGGCTCCCCTCTGCCGCGGCTTTCGTTGATTCCAGTTTGTGATGCTTGCTGGATGGAGTTTCCCGTCCAGAGTGGGCCTGTGTGTACGCGCTGCGGCGATGCCCTGCACGTCCCGGCGAGCCTCTCCCCGGCGCCACTTTGCCGCGCCTGCCGCATGGCGCCGCCTGCCTTTTCAAAGGCGGTGTCGTATGGGGTTTACCAGGGCCGGATGAGAGAAGCAATTCACGCCCTCAAGTACGACCGCCTGCACCCCGCCGCGCGCGGACTCGGCCGGATGCTGGCCGAGGCAATCGCGAAACTCGAAGGTGAGGCTCCAGCGGAGATGCTGGTGGTTCCGGTGCCGCTGCACCGGGCGAAATATGGGCAGCGCGGGTTCAACCAGTCGCGGTCGCTTGCGGCCGAAGCGCTGCGATTCCTGCGCAAGAGTCATCCACAGTGGCGGCTCACGCTGGCTCCGAGCACGCTCATGCGGCTGCGCGCTACCGAGAGCCAGGCGGGCTTAACGCCACGACAGCGCCGGCTGAATGTGCGCGGTGCATTTTCTGTCTCCGACACAGCGCAGATCAAAGAGCGGCATGTTTTGGTTATCGACGACATTATGACCACCGGCGCCACGGCGCGCGCCGCCGCACAGGCGCTCGCGAAGGCTGGTGCGGCTTCGGTGTGGGTGGCCACGCTGGCCCGGGCGCAGCGCGTTGCCGCGTTCGGACGCAGCCCGGAATTTGCAGACATGGAAGAGAGCGAGGCGCTCACAGGCACGGAAAGGCACGCAGCAAGTTTGAGTTCGGACGCATCGACGTTGCGGGAACAACCATCTTTTTGACCAGGGGAAGAAGAGATGTCGTTGGGAAAAGCCATGATTCACGCGCGCAAGCAAAAGGCGATCGCGAAAGCTGTGGTGATGGCCGCCGACCACGGAGTCGTACAGCATGCTCACGTGCTGCAAATGCCGGTTCTGGTGCTGAACGCATCCTATGAGCCGATCAATATTTGCGGCGCGCGCCGCGCGCTGGTGCTGGTGCTCAAAGGCATTGCGCGCACTGAGGAGGAGCACGGTCTCAAGCTGCACGCGCAGCGCACCATCGTCGCCATGCCCTCGGTGATCCGATTGCTCGAATACCGCCGCATCCCCCACCAGACTCGCGCTCTCTCGCGCAAGAACATCCTGCTGCGCGATCGCAACACGTGCCAATACTGCGGCGAAGCCTTGCCGCCCAGCGAGTTGACGCTGGATCACGTGGTGCCGCGCTCGCGCGGCGGCAACTCCACTTGGGAGAACCTGGTGGCGTGCTGCCACGAATGCAATCGCCGCAAGGGCAACCGCCTGCTCAGCGAGATCGACGACATGATCCTGCTGCGTGAGCCGCGCCCCTTCTCGCTGCACACCAGCCGCCAAATCATGCGCATGCTGGGCCGCAGCGACGACCGCTGGCGGAAATACCTGTTCTATTAAGCGGTAAGTGAGCGGCTGGCACGATTTGATTCATCGAACCTGCCTGCAACTGCCGCACCGCGGACGAATGCCGGGTGACCGCTCTAATCCCCTTTGCTTCCGGGCAAGATTGAAGCCGAAGGCTGACCCCTTAGAGCTGAGCTCAACAACATCGTGACGGTCCGAATTGCGTTGTGAACCATATCCCCGGGATATGAATCCAACGACGGGATCCACGGCTCGCGTGGTTGCGCATCGATCTCAGCTCTGAGTAACTTCACGACTTGAGCGATCAAATACCCGATCCATACGAGAGAGAAAAGAGAAAGCCATCGCAAGGCTCGTAAATTCAATTGCCTGGCAAGTTGTTCGGTCCACAGATTCCATCCGGCGAGTGTTGGATATTGCGTCAGGTTCAGCTCGCGGTCTCCGGGAACATGGAATTCGGAAATTCGATACACCTCATTCCGAAAAACCAACTTGTGCCGGAGCAGAATCCATGAGGCAACGTAATCTGAGGGGGCAGAGTTCCGCTCCTGGGGCGTCAACATGAGGTCCTTGATGACGTGAGTCTCCTGGTCGGAGACGAGAATTCCAGGTACCTGTGCCATTACAGCAGCCAGGACCACCGACGCAATCAGCCACAGCCGCCTTCCCGATTGCCACCGCTTCGGCAGAAATGCGATGTGCAAAAACCACAGCGGAATAAACGGGACGAGGTAGCGTGGTCCCCAGGACCATCCTCCGTCCCAGCCGTACCATTCCGCGATAAGGATAAGGTTGAAGACAATCAATCCGTCGCCCAGGGTCGCTTCTGCTTGATGCTCTTTGATAAAAGCCTTCCACCCGAACATGCAGAGAACGAGAATCGGGCAGAAGACTAGCAGTCCCTTGTCGAGCGACCAGAGCAGCGAAGGAATCGTGTGTCCTATCTGCCCGGATTGGAATTGTTCGGCCTCGCCTCCGTACCCGGATTGCCATACGCTGCCGAATCGAACAAAGTTGAGCCAAAGGTCAAAGGCGCCGGCCAGCGTGAAGGGGAACATAAACAAGGCCGTCCTCTTGATTCGATCCCAAAACGTACCTCGGCGGCTCAACAGATAGACCAAAAGTATCGGCAGATATACCGCGTAGAGTTGCTTGACGAGGAACAGCCATGCAAATGATATTCCCGCAATGAGGATGGCCTTGGGAGTTCTGCGTATCAAGCCGTACACGGCTAATATCAGGAGGCCCATTTGCATCGCCTCACTGAAGTCGGATTGTGTGTAGCGCCAGGTCAGAGTGCCAAGGCCGAGCCCAAGCAGGCAAAGTGAAGAAAATGCCTGCGGCGCCCCGAACAGCCGAAGGAGCTTGGCAAAGACGACCAACGTAAGAATGGCAAAGGGAATATTTACAAACGACAGCAGGAACCATGTCACTTGCTGAGTGGGCCAACCCGTAACCCTGACTAGCGCGTCACCCAGGGCGACAGCGGGAACGTAATAAAGAGGAAGACCGATACCATACTTCGAGTAACTACGGCCGTCCGGTCCTTTGAAGGTGTATGGGGCATCATCCGGGATATCCAATTGCCCACGCGTGACGATGGCTTGTGCCGTTTGCACGGAATGGACCGTGTCAGAAACCTCAATGGTCCCTTTGGCCGAGAATATATAAACGAGCAGGCAAATCGTAAGCACATACCAAATTGTCCGATTGTGCCGAAAAGATAAATCCACGCTTCTTTCCATCGGCCCTGATCCACTCCACTTGTGTTTGATAGAGACCTTCCGCGCCTGAACCATGCAAACCAACTAGAAATTATTGAGGATGCCTTCGTTGATCCTCAGGGACTCCGACTGAACGATGTCGATGCACTTCTAAAGGTGCGCAATTAGCTCAACACTTCGCCATCGGTGATCCAATCGTAAAAGCAGTCTTCATCAATGTGTTCGTGCGGGTGCGTTTTTAAACGCGATCGGTAATTGCAATCCTGCTCGCAGAAGTAACCATGTTGACGTCACCAACCGGTGACTTGCGGCGTGACCGGAAACCGTGTTGCCTGGGAGTTGGCCGTCGCAAGCGTTACGGAAGAGATGCACAATAGTTTTGCTCGCGAGGGCTCAAATGAAAGCCAACAACTGACGACGAAGTTGCTTGTGATTGCTTTTTCGAAGCGCTTTCTCTAATATGCAACCAAGAGGTTGCATAACGTGGGCAACAAGATCGAGAAACGCATCGAACTCAACGCGCCGGTCTCTCGCGTCTGGCGCGCGCTTACGGAGTACCGCGAATTCGGCGAGTGGTTCCGCGTCGCGCTTGACGGACCCTTCGCGCCGGGCAAGGTCGCGCGCGGTAAGATTCTCCATCCCGGTTATGAGCACATAGTGTGGGAAGCGTTGATTGAGAAGATGGAGCCGGAGCAACTGTTCTCCTTCACCTGGGCCCAGGTGAGATATCACGACAAGGAACGCTACTCGCCGGACTACTCGCAGGCGCCGCGCACGCTCGTTGAGTTCCGCCTGAAGGAAACCGCGACCGGCACACTGCTGGTGCTCACCGAGTCGGGCTTCGAGAATGTTCCTGCCGAGTGGCGCACGGACGCTTTCAGAGGCAACGGTGGCGGCTGGACGCAGCAGATGAAGAACATCGAGAGCTATGTCTCGGAATAGCCCTGGTCGCACTCGGTTCAAGCAGCGTTCGCCCGCCGTGCTTTTCGCCGCGCTGGGCGACAAAACGCGGCTGGCGTTAGTGGCACGGCTCAGCGCAGGGCGGCCTGCGTCAATCGCGCAGTTGACCGCGGGCGCGCGCATCACGCGCCAAGCTGTCACCAAGCATTTGTGCGTGCTGCAAAGTGCGGGCATCGTGCACAGCGTCCGCGCCGGTCGCGAAAACCGGTTTGCGCTCGAGCCGCGCCTATTCCAGGAAATGAAAGAGTATTTGAGCTTCATTTCGCGGCAGTGGGATGAGTCGCTGGCGCGGCTCAAATCATTCGTTGAAAGATGAGCGATCTGAAGTCCGAAGATAATCGCCGCCAGCGCCTTTGCAATCGCGCCATTCCAACGCCGCCTGATTCCGTCCTGCAGCGTAGAATGGCCGGGATGACCGCACGCAATCGCATTCTGTTGCTTGCGCTGCTGCTGGCAGTGGTTCCCGGCGCGGCGTTCAGCGCGCCTCCCGATACTCCGGACTTCGGTCCAAACGTCCTCCTCTTCAATCCGTCGATGCCCGCTGCGGCGATTCAGGATCAAATCGACAAGGTCTATGCGATGCAGCAGCATAGCGAGTTCGGCACGGCGCGCTACGCACTGCTGTTTCTCCCCGGCGACTATCACTTCGACATCCCAATCGGCTTCTACACCCAGGTTGTCGGACTCAGCGCATCACCCGACGGCGTCCACATCGCTGGCAACGTCCACGCCGACGCCAGCCTGCCGCGAAACAACGCTACCTGCACTTTCTGGCGCGGCGTCGAAGGCTTCTCAGTGACGCCAACGGGCGGCACAATGCAATGGGCAGTTTCGCAGGCCGCGCCTTTTCGCCGCATGCACATCAAAGGCAATCTTGTGCTCCACCAGAACCGCGGTTGGGCGAGCGGCGGTTGGATGTCGGACGCGCTGGTCGACGGCAACGTAGACTCCGGTTCTCAGCAGCAGTGGATTGCGCGCAACAGCGAGTGGCGCAGTTGGACCGGCTCCAATTGGAACATGGTATTTGTCGGCGACATCACTGCGCCGGCCGGCGATTGGCCCTCGCCGCCATACACCAAAGTTGCCCGCGTACCTGTTGTGCGCGAAAAGCCGTTTCTCTTTGTGGACGCACACGGGAATTATTTCGTCCGAGTTCCTGCACTGCGCGGTGAGAGTGTGGGCATCACGTGGCGCGCGGGAGCGACGCCCGGCCGCTCAATTTCGCTCAGCCATTTCTACATCGCGCATCCCGGCGACACGGCGGCAACGATCAACGAACAACTCGCGCGCGGCAAGAATCTGCTCGTCACTCCCGGCATCTACGAACTCAATGAGCCCATCCGCGTGGCACGCCCCAACACCATCGTGCTCGGCCTTGGCTTCGCTACGCTTAAGCCCGTCAACGGCACTGCGGCGCTGACGACCGCCGACGCCGACGGCATCATTATTGCCGGCCTTCTGTTTGACGCTGGCCCTCAAGAATCTCCCGTGCTGGTCGAGATCGGGCCAAAGGGCAGCCGCGCGAATCACGCACTCAATCCGATCTCTCTGCACGACGTGTTCTTTCGTGTAGGCGGGGCAGGCGTGGGCCGCACCAAAGTCAATCTCCGCGTCAATGCAGATGACACGATCATTGATCACACGTGGATCTGGCGCGCCGATCACGGCTCAGGCGTAGGCTGGAACCTGAACACCAGCGACAACGGCCTCGTGGTCAATGGCAATCGCGTCACCGCCTACGGCCTTTTTGTGGAGCATCATCAGCAATACCAGGTGCTCTGGAACGGCGAAGCCGGACGCACTTATTTCTACCAGTCCGAAATTCCATACGACCCACCCGATCAGGCCGCATACAGCAGCGGGAAGGGCGTCAACGGTTGGGCCTCGTACAAAGTGGCTGACGATGTAAAGACCCATGAGGCCTGGGGTCTTGGCATCTACTCTGTCTTCCGCCATCCCAACGTCGTGCTCACGCGCGCGATTGAAGTCCCGCACACTCCCGGTGTGCGTCTTCATCACATGATTACTGTCGCGCTCGACAATCTTGGCGAAATCTCCAACGTGATCGACGACGCCGGCGGCCCGACTGCCACGCATCCCCGCTTCACGCCCAAACTGGCGGAGTTTCCGTAGACTGCGCCGCGGCGTCATGAACCAGATCGACCGCAGAGCGGATACATGTCTACCTCTCTCGGAAATTCGCGTTCCGGTAACCTGCTGAATCCACAATCTTTCTGCTATTCGCCCAGGTCTCCCGCTGCTTAGCCTCTGAGCCCATCGGTCCCATGCCACATCAAAACTGTGTGAGACGTGTTTATCCAGCTAAGGGAACGAATAGTGGAAGGCGTTGAAAGGAGCAATGGCTATGCGGATTCAGAGTCTTCAGCTTGCTGCCTTGGTCGCGGCCGGATCGTTGTTTGCGACCCCCTTTGTAATGGCGGCGGATAACAACCAGCCGGGTAACGGCCAGATGGGGCAAGGACACGCGGTGGTCACCGTTTTGCCGGGATCGGAGGTCCCCGGAGGCATTCCTCAGGATGCCTTGCATTTGAAGGTCGATGGCAAGGTTTCGAACATTACCGGATGGACGGCGCTTCACAGCCCAGCGAGCAAGGTCCAGGTGGTGATCCTGATCGACGACGGCGCGCGCGAGAGCCTCGGATTGCAGATGGGTGACATTACGAAGTTCATCCAGGGGCTGCGGCCAGATGCGGAAGTCGCCGTGGCGTATATGGAAAACGGCCGCGCCGCACTGGCAGGGCCGTTGACCACCGATCACGCAGCCGTAATACGCGCGTTACACCTGCCTTTGGCGGGAATGCCCGGTGTGAGCGCCAGCCCGTACTTCTGCCTTTCAGACCTGGCGAAGAACTGGCCTTCGAAAGACGCCCAGGCGCGACGTGAAGTGGTGATGGTGACGGACGGCGTTGATTACTACGAGATGCGGTACGATCCTGAGGATCCGTATGTGCAGGCCGCAATTAACGATTCGGTTCGCGCGCACCTGATCGTCTATTCCATCTACTGGCGCAATCAGGGCCGCTTCGACCGCACCGGCTACGCAGCCAATGACGGACAGAACCTGCTGGCGCAACTCACCGAGGCCACGGGCGGCAACAGCTACTGGGAGGGGTACGGCAATCCGGTTAGCCTTGAGCCGTACTTTACGGACATCGACCGGCGCATCCACAACCAGTATGAGCTTGACTTCATGACGCCCATGAACGGCAAGCCGCAGATGGCGAATCTGAAGCTGAAGGTGAGCGCGAAGGTGAAGGTGGACGCACCGCAGCAGGTGTACGTGCACAGAGGCGCGGAATAACGCCGCATTCGAGGTTGCCCCATCCTCTCCGCGTTCTTTGCGGAAGGATGGGATGGCCCCGCTCAGTAGGCCAGCGCCACCGCGTCGCAACGCATCTCGCTACCTGCCGCATACACGCGGTCTGCGCCTTGCGTGGCGGAGTTCGATGCACTTCGTAGCGGCCGAAGCCGCCGTCGCTGGGTCCCATCGGCCAGCCCAGGTCGATGAGCGCCTTGCGCGTCTCCGGCGGAATGCCGGCCTCGAGTTGCAGCAGCCCGCGCGGCCCCAGGCCGGGCGCGGTCCTCGCCCATGGATTGCGACGAGCCTTCGTGGTGCCAGCGCGGGCTGTCGGCGGCGGACTGCACATCGAGGCCATAATCCACGCGATTGAGAATGATCTGCGTCTGCCCCTGCGGCTGCATATCGCCGCCCATCACGCCGAAGGACAGCCACGGCACGCCATCGTTCGCCGCAAAGCCGGGAATGATGGTTTGGAACGGCCGCTTGCCGGGCGCGTAGATGTTCGGGTGGCCGTCCTGCAGCGAGAAAAGTTGGCCGCGATCCTGAAACATGAAGCCGAGGCCATCGGCGACCAGTCCGGATCCCATGCCGCGGAAGTTCGATTGAATCTGCGAGACCATCATGCCGTCTTTGTCGGCGGTCGTGAAATAGGTGGTGTCGCCGTGGCTGGGAGCCTGACCGGGATACACAGGCACGAGGATCTGATCGAGCCGGATGAGCTTGGCGCGCTGCTTTGCGTACTCCTTTGAGTTGAGCCACTCGATGGGAATTTTCGCGAAATGCGGGTCGGCGTAGTAACGCGCGCGATCTTCGTAGGCCAGGCGCTTGGCTTCAATCTGCACCTGCAGCGATTGCGGCGACTGGAAGCCGAAGCCGCGCATATCGAAGTTCTCGATGATGTTCAGCATTTGCAGAGTCGCGAGGCCCTGCGTGTTGGCCGGCATGCCATAAACATCGACGCCGCGATAATTTGTAACCAGCGGCTCAACCCACTCGGCGTGATGCTCGCGCAGATCCTCGGCAGAGAGCCAGCCGCCGATGCGTTTGAAATAGGCGTCGATGGTTTTCGCGATGGGGCCGTCGTAAAAAGCGTCGCGGCCACCTTCGGCAATCATGCGATAGGTGCGGGCGAGATCGGGATTGCGGCGCACATCGTATTCGTTGGGAGCAATGCCGCCCGGCGTGTAGGTGGCCACGGCGTTGGCCGTTTCTTCCACGCCGGAGTGGGGACGAAGAAAGGCCGCCATGTTGCGCTTGATGTAGTAGCCGATGATCTGCGGCGTTGGATCGCCATTCTCGCAGGCCGTGATTGCGGGCTCAAAGAGCTCGGCCCATTTGAGCTTTCCGTAGCGCTGGTGCAGCGTCCACCATCCGTCGAGCGCGCCTGGCGTAGAAACGGTGATGGCGCCCAGCGCGGGAATGTGGCCATCGACTGCGC
Source organism: uncultured Acidobacteriaceae bacterium (assembly GCA_963841095.1). Classification (GTDB taxonomy): domain Bacteria; phylum Acidobacteriota; class Terriglobia; order Terriglobales; family Acidobacteriaceae; genus Telmatobacter. The sequence continues at coordinate 34,785 of CAWJBE010000017.1, read as the reverse complement.
GCGAGCGAACGGTGGCAAGCGAAAGAGATTTCGGCGACTTGCCGGAGCTGGCCATGCCGGCAAGTTTGCCGACCTTGGGATCCCAGACGAACGCAAAACAGTCGCCGCCAAGGCCTGAGCTGACCGGCTCGACAAATCCGAGGACCGCGTTCGCGGCCACGGCAGCATCAACAGCTGAACCGCCGCGCTTGAGCATTTCGATGGCGGTTTGCGTAGCAAGAGGATGCGCGGTGCCCGCCGCGCCATTCAGCCCCAACGCGGGTGATCGCGTTGAAAAACTAGCGCCCGAGGGCCGGTCACCGGCATGTACGTCGGGGCGAATAAATCGCTCGGCTCCGGCGGGTTGGAACTTCGGTAATTCAGCCGCGGTCGAGGTTCCGCCGCTTTGCGCCAGGCTCGTTGCCTTGCTCTGCACCTTTGCGGCCGATGCGACGGCAGCCAGAGAAAGTGTCTGAATGAATGTACGACGGCGCATTGGAACTCCTTCAACTTAATCTAGCTCCTGTAATCGAACCCGAAGCATGATCTCAATCTAAATGGGCGTGCACACTTGCCGCATGTCGATGCGGAGGAACGCACGCCCAGAGGTGCAAAAACGATCAGAACGTAAACTTGCCGCTGATCTGGAGCTGCCGCGACGAGCCGCCGTCGCTGATGGCGAAGCGGGTTCCAGTGATCTGGCCAAAGGTCGCGGACTGCACGTTGCCAGAGGGTTGACCGAAGTTAGGGTGATTGAGTATGTCGAACGCATCGGCGCGAAGCGTGAACGACAAGTTCTCAAAGATCTTTGTCTCTTTCTCGCCTGACATGTCGAGATCTGCAAAGCCCGGCCCCGTGAAAGCGTTGCGCTGTATGGTTCCGAGGCCGGTGTAAACAGTCGGCGCTGTAGTCGCGGTGGCGCTGGCTTGCGTTCCCTGAATTTCAAGGCTGCATGCCGAGGTGTAGTTGGTAATGTCGCAGATGGTGCCGCCAGCGCCCAAGCCTGCGCTTTGGAACAATGTCACGTTGGCGATTCCAGCCAGCTGTTGTTTCTTACGGACGATGGGCCCGACTTGCGTCGGTCGTGGAAGCCCCGTGACGCCGTTGAAGCTTGAGTTGCCCGCGACAATGTTTACGGGGTTGCCGGTTTGATATTGCATGATGGCCTCAAGCCGGTAGCCGCGCACCAAGTTGTTTTTATGGAACGGCAGCTCGTAGATTGCCGTGCCCGCGAAGTGCTGTCGCACGTCGAAGTCCGAGAGCCCGTAGTTTTCGCTGGGGTTGTTGCTGTCCGGCAGAGTCAAGCCACCCTGCGACCCGAGCGAATTGATATCCAGCGACTTCGTCCACTCGTAGTTCATGTTGAACTCAAGGCCATTGCTCATGTTTTTGCTGAGAACCGCCCACATGGCGTTGTAGCTTGAGTGGCCGATGCTTTGCCGATAGCCAATGTTGGAAGCGATCGCTCCACCGGCAGCCACAGGGCTGGTGGCAGCGAGCGCTGTAAACGGATGCACCTGCACAGCGCTGGTTGCGCCCACCACCTGGTTAGCGTTGCCTTCAACTTCCAAATGCTTTCCCACTGAGCCGTCGTAGTAAAGCTGGGCAACCAGCCCCCATGGCAATGCCTGCTGCAAGTTCAGGTTGAAGCTCTCGTTGTAGGCGTTCTTGTAGCCTCGGTTGACGCCGTAGAGCGAGATGCCCGAGGCCTTGGCAGAAGCGTAGAGCGAAGAGAGAGGAATCGGCGTGGCGCTGTTATACGAGACCGCGGTGCTGAAGGGAGGGTTGGACGCCATACCGGTGACAACACCAGAAACCGGCTGATCCACCAAGTAAGCATAGCCGCCGCGCAACACCGACTTGCCAGTGCCGAGAACATCCCACGCAAACCCCAGCCGCGGCTCGAAGTTGTAGTTCTGCTTGTAAGCAGCGTTGGCCGCGAGTCCGTTGGTGCCCACCTGCGTGAGCGTAACGGTGGAGGGATTGAAGATGGTGAACCGGTTTTCGCCTTCAACCGGAGTTCCGTTCCACTCGAATCGCAGGCCGCCCTCCAGCGTGAGAGTGGGAGTGGCTTTGAAATTATCCTGCACGAATCCTGCCGTGGAATCAGCGTAGACGCGGCTGGAAACTATGTTTGGCTGGACGCTGAATACGGTGGCCTGATCCGTCTGGAATAAGCTGGTCGGCGTCGTCGAAGTTGTGAACGTCAGGGTACCGATATTCCCGGCGAAACTGGCGACCAGGTAGCGGCGGAACTCACCGCCCCATTTGATGGTGTTCTTGCCCTTGAGCATGGACACGGTGTCCGCCAGAACACCGGTGGTGTCGGTGCGTCCCTGCGGAAAGCCTGAAGGGCCGCCAAAAACGAGACCGATATCGGACAGCGTAGTTTGTGGCAAACCCTTGGGGCCGCTCAACCCGTCGCCCAGTCCGACGCTGGTTGGGTCGATGGTGTTCGCGGGATTAAAGGTGATGAAGATGCGGTTAAACCCGAGACGTGCCTCGTTCACGATGTTCGGATTGAAGATATGGGTTTCGCTCAGCGTACCAATCTGCCGGTGCGCGTGCCGATGATCGCCCCAGCCGGGAATGGTGTCGCCTTGCAGGGCGGGCTCTGTGCGAATGTCGTTCTGGAAAGCGTAGAAGCCGTGAAGTGAGTCGCTGGCGCCAATTTGGTGGAGGACGTCGCCGGTGTACTGATCGATATTCACGGGGCCGGGAGTAAACGAAACATAGTTACTTCCGCTATTCGGTAGCGGGATGAGCGCGGCCAGCGCGGCTGCGATCGGCTCAGCGGTCTTATTCGCAGCAATTGCCGTCTGGTTGGCTTGCGAAATCACCTGGCTATTTTGCAGAAGACCCTGGCGCTGGCGCAGACCTTCGTAGCTTCCGTAGAAGAAGGTGTGGCCCTTCCAGATGGGGCCGCCCACAGAGCCGCCAAAGTTATTGCGCTTCAGTGGGGCCTTATCGCCGGTGTTGGCGACGAGCGGGAGTCCGGTAGCCACGTTGTAGGGGCGGTTGAAGTACCAGCGCGCGTCCAGCGCCTCGTTGCGGAAGTAGTCAAAGGCCTCGCCGTGAAACTGGTTGGTGCCGGAACGAGTGGCAACAGTCACAATCGAACCGTCGCTGCGGCCGTACTCTGCGCTGAAGGTGGAGTTATCGATCTTGAACTCCGAAGTGGTGCTGATTGAAGGCTGAAACGTGATCTGATTCTGGCTGATGTCGTTCAAATTAATGCCGTTGATCTGAAAGTTGACTGAATCCTCGCGATTGCCGGCCGTGATGAACGAGTTGGCGCCCAGGCCGCGGCTGGTAGCGGTGAGGCTACCCGCCGCGTCAGCCACTACGCCGCCCGGAGTCAATACTGTGAGGTCGAGGAAGTGCCGGCCGTTGAGAGGGAGCTCCTGCACCGCCGTATTGTCAATTACCTGACCGACGGTGATGGTCTGGGCTTCAATCTGCTGCACCGCGCTCTCCACCTGCACTGTCTCTCCGGCTGTGGTGACTGCGAGACGCATGTTCTCGGTCACCTGCCTGTCGACGTTCAACGTGACTTTGGGCACGGTATACGTGCCGAAGCCGTTCGCCGTGGCCTGCACCTTGTAGTCGCCTGGAATAAGCGAGGGCACCACATAGATGCCGTCGGAGTCTGTGGTGACAACTCGGTCGAGGCCGGTTCCGAGGCTATGCACCGTCACTTTCGCGTGGGGAATTACGGCCCCGCTGGGGTCCGTTACGGTACCTGACAGGCTGGCTGTGGATTGTCCCCATGCTCCGAGGGCGCAAATCCCAAGGACAGCAACATAAGCAGGGAATTGTTTGAGTCGCATATGACCTCCAAATTGTTCGATCAATCAAGTGGGACAACGATTACCCGGAGCCCAACACAATCGGCTGAGCTCCGGGCGTTGGGACTTTTATGCTTGCGATTGGAACTGACAACCAGGCCCTAGCGAGTCAGGAAGGCCTAAAAAGGGAAAGAGGAAGAAGATCGCCTGCGCATGAGCGGGATGAGCATGGCATGCAATATCAGGTGGATCGGGCTGAGGAGTTACACCTGCTCTGACAACATGCCAACTCAGCGAGATGAGATGGAGTATATGAGATATTGTTCACGGCAGCAAGATTTTTCTGAAACCTCCAACACCCGTGAATCCGTGAACCCAGAACCCCTCCTTTAGAATCTATTGAAAAGCAATCATTGATTGCCCATGCGCCCGGTGCATCGTTGGTTGTTTGCCCTGGCGCTGCAAAGAACCGCACTTCCCCGGCCATCGCACAAAAAGAAAGGCCATAAGCACAGAGGAGAAGACTGTTGTCCTCGATCGATTCAACATTGCCTGCTCCGGGCACTGGCGCCGTCCCGGCGGGTTCGCGCGACGGGACGGAAACAAAGGCTCGGCCGGCGAAGGTGGAAAATCCACCTTCAGAGCTGTCAGCGCAATGGAAGCCAAGGGTGAACCCGTGGCTGATTGCCATGACAGTGGCGCTGGCCGCGTTTATGGAGGTGCTGGACACATCCATCGCGAACGTGGCTTTGCCGCATATTGGCGGCAGCCTGGGCGCGAGCACCGACGAGGCAACCTGGGTGCTCACGAGTTATCTGGTTTCGAACGCAATCGTACTGCCGCTCGGCGGCTGGGCTTCTTCGCTCATGGGTCGCCGCAACTTCTTCGTCTTCTGCATCACGATATTCACCATTGCCAGCTTTCTTTGCGGCGCGGCGCCTTCTCTGCCCATCCTGCTGCTGTGCCGGGTGCTTCAGGGCGCCGGCGGAGGCGGCATGCAGCCCATGGCGCAGGCCATCATGGCCGACTCGTTCGAGCCACACAAGCGCGGGCAGGCCTTTGCTCTCTACGGCCTTGTCGCCGTGCTTGCACCGTCCATCGGTCCTACACTCGGCGGCTGGATTACCGACAATTTCTCCTGGCGCTGGATCTTCTTCATTAACATTCCCGTCGGCATCGTGGCATTCATTCTCGTCACGCGCCTGGTCGAAGATCCGCCATGGATCAAGGCCGATCCCTCGCGGCTGCGCAACATGGATTACCTCGGCCTGGCCTTTCTTGCCATGGCCATGGGCGGCCTGCAAATCATGCTCGATAAGGGCGAAGAGAACGACTGGTTCTCGTCATCCTTCATTTGTTTCTTCGCCGTTCTCTTCGTCGTCGGCATGATCGGTCTCTTCGTCTGGGAGTGGAACAAAAAAGACCCGCTCATCAACCTGCGATTATTTCGCTACAAAAACTTCGCCATCTGTTGTTTTCTCATGATGCTGGTGGGCGGCGTCCTTAACGCCAACACCGTTCTGCAGCCGCAGTTCACCCAGCAATTGTTGGGTTACACCGCGACCACGGCTGGGCTGGCCCTCACCGCCGGTGGCGTTACGCTGGTTTTCATGATGCCGCTGGCCGGCATTGCCACCGGAAGAATCGCCGCCCGCTGGCTCGCCGTCTTCGGTTTCACCTTGCTCGTCATCACCTTCTGGTACGCGGCACAAATAACCAGTCTGCAGATGAGTTTTGCTCAGGCATCCTGGCTGCGCGTTGTCCAAATGCTTCCCCTGCCGTTTTGCTTTATTTCCATCACCAATGCGGCATACATCGGAATGCCCAAGGAGCAGAGCAACCAGGTTTCCGGCCTCATCAATTTCGTCCGCAATATCGGCGGGTCCATCCTGATCGCTCTCACCAATGCCCAGGTGACGAGCCGTAGCATGTGGCACGAGCAGCACCTGCAACAGGCCATGCTCCCCGGTAACATTGCCTTTGATCAGCACAAACAGGCGCTTTCCGGATTCCTGGGCGGCACATTTGGTGGTCCCAACAGTGGCAGCATGGCGTTGGCTCAGATCTACCATCAGTTAATCCAGCAGGCGCAGACGCAGGGCTACCAGGACGTCTACATGGAGCTGTCCTGGGCCTCGATCGTTCTCATCGTTTTAGCCTTCATGCTGAGCAAGGCCAAGCCACCCTCGGGAGCAGCGGCTGGGGCGATGCACTAAAGTCTGCTTTAGAACTTTGGCTCTGCCGCGCGGAATTGAGAACAGGCTCCAGATGCAACCCTGGAGCGTCTCCGCGTAACTTCTGCCACCACTGAGATTTCCGGCCTGGAAACCCCGTTTCGATGCGCCAATGCGATGCGTGATCTTCCTCATAGCCGTTTCCCTCAATTCGGCCTATAATTCGTGGCAGAATTCAACCTAAATAAGATGCCCGTTTGCTGACATCTGCTGGGGAGGGTGTGATGTTGAAGTCGCTTCTGCTCTTTTTTGCAATGCTTGTGCTTGCTGTTGCAGCGCTACCGATGTTGAGCCATGGTGCGCAGGAGGCTGCGCCGGCTCCCGCGCTTACTCAGGAGCAGCCCGTTGCGCCGACGCCGCCCGCGCCCGCGAAAAATCCAGTAAAGCCTACCGCAGAATCACAGGCCAAAGCGAAGAGCCTCTATCAAATCGATTGCGCCATGTGCCACGGCGATAACGGCAACGGCAAAACCGATCTGGCCAGCAGTATGACCCTGAACCTCGATGATTGGTCCGATCCGAAGACACTTGCCGGAAGACAAGACGGCGAGTTGTTCAACATTATCCGCAACGGCAAAGACAAGATGCCTCCCGAGGCCGAGGGCCGGGCCAAGGACTCCGAGGTTTGGAACCTGATTATCTATATTCGATCGCTCTCAAAGCCGCAGGCGCAGGCCGCCACGTCGCCAAAATAGGTCTGCTGGCGAGCAACTCGAAGAGTGAATGGCGTCCGGGCGCCGCGTTCGCGGGATAGAGCGCGAGTCCCTACCCGGTCATTGTCAGCACCGGGCACGGTGCAGTGGCGATGATATGAAAGGCGCCCGACACGCGCGACTGCAGCCAGAGGTGCGAGCTCTTGCGGATCGAGAGCACCAGCAGGTCGACCTGATTCTTCCGCAGATACTCGAGAATGCGCTCATGCGCAGAACCAACCTCGACCTGACCGCGCGGATTGAGAATGGCATTGGCTCGTTGGGGAACCATTTCTTCAATCGTGGCGTGAAACTGGGTTTGGATTTCTCTAAATCGGGCTTGATCCGCCACGTCATCAGGGCGCACCACGTGGAGCACGTCAAGTGATGCATCGAACGCCTGTGCCATAGCAACTGCGTAGATCGCCCCACGCGCCGCGGCGGGTGAGAGGCCGGTGGCATACAGAATCCGGCGAAAGGGAGAGCAATCGGCCGGGTACGCAGGAACCTCTGGCCCCACGGTCAGCGTTGGTCCATTGGTGGATCGCAGGATCCGGTCCGCCACCGAACCAACGATGCCGCGTACCATTCTGCCTCTGCCATGCGTTCCCAATACGATTAGCGACGGGGCATTTTCCTCTGCCAGGCGCGGGATGCGTTCGCGTGGATCTCCCTCAAGCAGGACCGGGACTGTGCCTTTTGCCCCCGCTCCGAAGCGATTCGCCTCTGCCGCCAGGGCTGTCTCCAGATCCACGCGTTGCGCGCTCTTGGTGCGCCGGCCGTCTTCCGCCTCAACTTCCATTGCGGCATTCGAAAGCACGAACGCGTGAGCTGCCATCAGGTCCACGCCAAATTGCTTTGCGAGCAGTGATGCATAGCCGCCCGCCTTCTGCGCGAACGGGGAAAAATCGGTGGCATAGATGACCGCTTTGAGCGGCAAGGGTGCGGCACTGATGGGAGCGTCCATGCGGCGTAAATCTCCAAGGTCCGGATTCTCTTATCCGGGGCCGGATTCTGGATGCGGCGTGCGTCCCTGGGGATTCAGCGAGGCCAAACAAGGCAGCCGGGCCCGATGCTACCGACTGGGGGACGGGATCATGGTACTACGCCGTTGCAGGGCTGCGTTTCACGGTTGCGATGCGGAACCCGCTATGATGGTTCCGCCATGGCAAGTGTGGGAGATTTTCACGGTAAATGGGCGCTTGTAACCGGGGCCAGCGCTGGAATTGGCGCAGCTCTTGCGCGTGAACTTGCCGGTCAGGGCGCCAGGCTGATCCTGACCGCACGGCGGCGCGAGCGGCTTGAAGCGCTGGCGGCCGAAGTTGCTGCAAAAGGAATCGAGACGCGTATCGTGGTCGCGGACCTGAACGATCCGGACGCACCGCAGCAGATCTACGATGCCACCGAAGGCGCCGGAATCGCAGTCGACATCCTCATCAACAACGCCGGCCTCGGCCAGCATGGCGCCTTTCACCTGAACCGCGCTGAGCAGGAAACATGGCAAGTGCGTGTCAACTGCGAGGCGGTGGTGCGCCTTTCGCGGCTTTTTGTACCGCGCATGATCGAGCGGCGACGCGGCTGGGTTCTCATTGTTTCCTCGATGGCGAGTTTTCAGCCCATGCCATACAACACCACATACGCGGCAACCAAGGCGTTTGACCGGTTCTTTTCGCTGGGACTGGCCGCTGAGGTCGAGCGCTTCGGGGTGAAGGTGACGGCGCTTTGTCCGGGACCGGTTGAGACGGAATTCTTCACGGTCGCAGGCAGCGCCGGCTTCTCTCGCCGTCTTGGCAGCCAGACCGCTGAAGAGGTGGCGCGCAAGGGTCTCGCCGCGCTCGCCAGTGGGCGACGAACGATTATTCCGAGCCTCAAAGGAGTTTTTGTATCGTCGCTTGTGCGCTTCCTTCCCATGCCGACGATCCTCGCCATTCTTGAGAAGGGCCTGCGGCCTCGCGGAATCTCAGAAAGCTCCTAGCTGAACCAGAACTTGCATGGGAGCGGCGCCTGCGGCGACAATGGCGGGGCAAAAGGAGTCGATTGCATGAGGTTGAAATCCATCTGCAGGGCCACGGCTGTTCTGGCCCTGGCCGCCATAGCCGGCGCGTACAGGGCGCAGGCACAGTCCAAAGACATCCCCAAACATGGCCGTGCGGTTTTCACGTTCAACGGCACTGACCTGAGTCAGTTCGATACCTTCCTGCGCGGCAGCGGATTGAACTCTGACCCTGAGCACGTCTTCACCGTAAAGAATGGCGTGATTCACGTCTCCGGAACGACTATGGGCTACATCGTCACCAGGCAGGAATACAAGAACTATTATTTGCGCGCGGAGTTCAAATGGGGCGAGGGGACGTTCGGCTCGCGCGCCGGCAAAGCGCGCGACAGCGGCATCCTCTACAACATCCAGGGCGAAAACAAAGTCTGGCCGCGCTCAATTGAGTTCCAGATCAACGAAGGCTGCACGGGCGATTTCTGGATGACAGACGGCGCAGCTCTCACGGGCAAAGACGGAGTTCGAGTGACTGGCCCGGATGGCAAGGCTGCGAAGATCGACCGCTTCAACAAGGGCCAGGTCAAAAACGTCGCCGGCTACCGCGATCCAACCAACGAATTGGAGAAGCCGCACGGCGAGTGGAACGTCGTGGAGCTGGTGAATCGTGGAGACGGCCACGTATGGCAATACGTGAACGGCAAGCTGGCTAACGAGGGAACTGATGCGTTCCCCGCAGGCGGAAGGATTCTCTTCCAGTCGGAAGGTGCGGAAGTCTATTTCCGACATATCAAAATTTACCCGCTCAATTGAACCCCTCGACGGATGGTCGCAGGAGCTAAGGAGTCGCAGTGAGGCTGAATCTTCTGTTCGCCGCATTTCTGGTTGCGGTCAGCATGCCCGGAGTTTCCCAGGCGCCGAAGTCTGAGGCCGCCGAACGTCTGACTAAACCTGGCCCCGGTCCTTATGGTGTCCCACAGGTCACGTTCTTTGTCCATCGGCTGGGAACAGACCACGCAGAAGGCGTCACCACGCTCGACATGAACGGCGACGGCTATCCGGACATTCTGAGCGGCGCATATTGGTATGAGAATCCCGGGCCCAATGGGGGCGAATGGAAGCGCCACCAGTACCGCGAGGCTGGAATTCGCGGCGAGTTCGTCTCCGACTGCGGCGAATGGACCATCGACGTGAACCACGACGGCCTGCCCGACGTGGTGACCGCGGGCTGGATGACCAACGGCGATTTTCTGGTGGGAGAATCCCGGAAAACTCGGCGCCGAATGGAAGAAGCACTTTATCACCGACAGTTACGATACTGAAGGCGGCTGGATGGCCGACATCAACGGCGACGGCAAGCCCGACCTGATCTTTGCGCATTACAACCACTCGGGCATTCTCTGGATCGACTTCTCCGGACCGGAGCCCAAGGTGCATCACGTGGGCGGCCGCGCGCAGGATGGCCACGGCATTGGCGTGGCCGACATCGACGGCGACGGCAAAATGGATATTCTCACGCCCAATGGCTGGTTCCGGCAGATCGATGCCGACAAGGACCAATGGGAGTGGCACGGCGATTGGCAAATGGGCGACGCGGGTTTCCCCATCATCGGTTACGACGTAAACGGCGACGGCAAAACCGACATCATCTACGGCCACGGCCACAGTTATGGCCTCTATTGGCTCGAACAGCAGGGCGACGGTGCGAACCGTCACTGGATCAAGCACACCATCGACGAATCCTACTCGCAGATCCACGCGCTCAAGTTGGTGGATATCGATGGCGACGGCCAGCCGGAGTTGCTGGCCGGCAAGCGATATCGCGGGCACAGCGGCCACGATCCCGGCTCATACGACCCGCTGGTCGTTTACTACTACAAGATCGATCGCAAAACGGCCACGTTCACGCGTTACGCCATCAGCGTCAACGGTACGGCTGGCGCAGGCACGCAGTTTGTCACTGAGGACATGGACAAGGACAGCGACATCGACATTGTGACGGCCGGCAAGAGCGGAGTGCATTTCTTTGAGAACCTGACTATTGATCGCGTGCCCAAAGCGCAGCGCGAAAAAGAGATTCTGCTAGACACGAACTGGCCATTTCCAGGCGAGGGACCGCAGGTGCCGCAGGATGAAGAGCCGAAGAAATAACAGCTCCTGATTGATGCGAGCCGCGGTTAGTCGCCGCTCGATGCCGGGGTCAGGACGAACGAGTCGAAGAAGCGGTTTACATCTTCGTCGCGCCGGGCACTGGCCGCAGGGAAAGTCGCCATCAGCATGTAAAGATGCGCTCCCGCCAGAACCAACCGCGCATTCAGGATGCCTCCCTGATCGTTGCGGGCTGAGAACTGGCAGACCGGATACCCGTCGATCCTGGTGCGCGATTCTCCAGTCAGGACGCTCTGCGTCCGAGTCAAGGCGCCGTCCCGCGCCCAATCGAGCGTTTTTTCCGCATCTTCGCTGCTTGCGCGTTCCACCGGAGGGTGGTCGGCCCAGGCCACGGCAAACGTCGTGTCGGAACCCGGCGTCGCCGAGATCATGTTCACCTGTTCCACGCCCCCGAGCTCGTTATATGCGGGAATCTGGCTCTCGTCTGCCCCGGTTGGCATCTGCACTCTGAAGCCGTCCGGACTGCGGTCCAAGGGCTGCCATTCAATATGCGCTGGCTGAGGACCAAGGCTGGTCTGGTCCGTGCTCTCGTTCTGCGGGGCCTTCCCGGGTCCGGTAATTCCCAACTCGGCACGGTAGAAATAAATGCAGTACGCAATCGCACCAAGCACAAGAATGCCTGAAACGAAGTAGAGCGCCCTCTTCACAGTTCAAAGAGTGCCCAATTTGGGCTTGGGGGTGCAAGCTGTTTGCCATGTTTTACCTGCGAAGGGTGCCAGAGGGGTAAAAAAACAGGCCATCCAGCCAGCCGGCCTGGCAAGTTGCGCATTTCGCCTGCCGGGACACATTTGCAACCTTTTCCGAAATCCTGCATCCTAACAAGTAATTAGCAGAGGCTTCCCCATGATTTCCCACCAAAGAAAGGCAGCAACTCTCTCTCGAGGGTTCTTCGGAACCTCTTCCCAAAAATCCCCCCTGGTATCCCTTCCTTAAATGCCTCTCGAGCGGGCCTACCGGAAGGTAGGCCCACACGCTCTTCCAAGTCTTCAAATTCAATTCAATGAGAATCGAATAGGCGTACCCGTAAAATCGATGGTGTGATGCGTTCACAGGCCGGCACAAAGCCATCGCTTCCTCCGCCTATCCAGGCCATCGATCGTCGCTTTTCCGGTGCAGGACTTGTTCGCAGCCGGCGCGGCCAGGTTGCCGCAAGCGCTCGCGCCGCCCGTTTTGATCGAGCGGAACCGGAGGATTTGGCCTATCCGGCGCCTGTTTCCACTCATGCAGCCAATGGTGTGGAATGGCTGCCCGTTCCCGGCTGGGATTCTTCGTGGCTCTGGGCGGGCTTTAGTACCCGCAAAGGTGGGCTAAGCCGGGTCTATTGCGCTCAACGCGCGCCCGGAGAGCTGAATCTGGGATTCACCGCCGTCGACGAGCGAAAGATCGTCGTTCGCAATCGCCGCTTGTTGGCGGAGGCTGTGACCGGCAGTGCGCAAACGCCGCTCGTGAGCCTGCGTCAATTCCATTCGAACCTCGTCGTCCACGCCACCCGCTCTGACGCAAACCGGGAACGCCCTCGCAAGGCCGATGGGCAAATGACCGGCGAGCCGGGGTTCCTCCTCGCCATTCAGACCGCGGATTGCATCCCTGTTTTGCTGGCTGACCGAAAGCGGCATGCGGTGGCGGCATTCCACGCGGGCTGGCGAGGTACGGTAAAGCGCATTGTTGAATTGGGTGTAGGCCGCATGAGGCTGGAATTTGGTTCCCGGCCGGAAGATCTGATGGCTGCCATCGGACCGGGCATTGGGCCTTGCTGCTACGCCGTCGGCGAAGAGGTGCTGTCGGAGTTCGAGTCGCAATTTACCTACGCGCGCGAACTCTTTCACGAGGTCTACGACACCGACCAGGTGCGAAGGAAGTACCCCATGCTGTTTCTGACCCAGCGCGCGCCGGGGCACTCATCCGTTGGTCCCGGACTTCAAGTGGATCTGATCGAGGCCAACCGAAGACAGTTGCTTGCCGCCGGTCTTGCTCCCAGCGCGATTCAGGTGCTCGGCGCCTGCACGCAATGCCACGCGGATATGTTCTTCTCGCATCGAGCCTCGCATGGGCACGCGGGGCGCATGATGGCGGTGATCGGGATTCGCGAAGAGAAAACGAGCTCATCGCGAAAGCGGTGAATTGAGTGATGCGAATGAAGCGGGGCCAGCTGCGCCTCTTCGCAAACTTACAGTAGGCGGGGAGGGCGACCGTAAGAGCAATGGCTTGGCTGGAGGCTGATTAGGACGCCTTGGCGGCCTCGCCCGGGTTTACCAGGTCGCGAAGCTCTTTTGACGGCTTGAAGTAGGGCACCTTCTTGGCGGGAACCTCAACACGGGCGCCGGTCTTTGGGTTGCGGCCAATGCGGGGATTGCGCTGGCGGATGCGAAACGAACCGAAGCCGCGAATCTCAATCTTGTCTCCGCTTTGCAACGCGCCGATCACGGAGCCGAAGATGGTTTCAACGATCACTTCTCCGTCGCGCCGGGTCAAATCGCCGAGACCAGTCACCTTTTCAACCAAATCCGCCTTTGTCATCTGCCACAGACCTCCGCTTTCAGCATAAACGGATTTTGCCGAGTCAAGCGCGAAAATGCAAGTCCCCTGTGAGAATTTAGCCTTTGCGCATCAGCAAGTTGGACCAAACTGCCTCTACAATGGCCGCGGTCGCGTCCTCGGCCCGAAGGGGGGCCGGGCCAAAGTCGGTTACTACGGGGTGATGGGGGCATCCAGGATGGCGCCTGATTTAGGGTACAGTTATCCTTGAATTGCCACACCAGTGATGAGTTATCCGCGATACAGTATCGTCATCCCTGCGTACAACGAGGGCGCCCGAATCTCCGGCGCTCTTGAAGCGGTGGTGGAGTGCATCCACAAGCGCGGCTGGTCGGCCGAGGTGGTGGTTGTCGACGATGGCTCGCGTGACCAAACCGCGGAGCTGGTCCGTGCTTTTGCCGCGAAGACTCCTGAGGTGCGTATCCTTACCAATCCCGGCAACCGGGGCAAGGGGTACAGCGTGCGCAGCGGGATTCTGCAATCCCTCGGCGAAGTGGTGATGTTTACGGATGCCGATCTGTCTGCGCCCATTGAGGAAGCAGAGGGATTGTTTGCGGCGATTGCCGACGGGGCCGACATTGCTATCGGTTCCCGCTGGCTTGAGCGCACGCGCCAGACCATTCGCCAGCCTCTTTACCGCCAGTTCTTCGGCCGCTGCTTCAACGCGGTCACGCGCGCTGTCATGGGGCTTCCCTTTGCCGACACGCAGTGCGGCTTCAAGGCCTTTACGCGCGCCGCCGCGCAAACGATCTTCCAGTTGCAGACCATCGAACGCTGGGGCTTCGATCCTGAGATCCTCTTCATCGCCCTCAAGCGCGGCTATCGCATCGCCGAAGTTCCCGTGAGCTGGGCGCACGACGAGCGCTCGCGCATCAGCTACCTGAAAGACGGCATGAGAATGCTCCAGGACATCGCCATTGTTCGCTGGAATGCGCTGTTCGGCCGCTACAACAAGCAGGTGGAGCGGATTCATCGCGCTAACCTCGTGAAATAGCGCTTTCCTCCAGCTTGCACAATTGCCGGTGCTGTTTTCTCGTAAATCCGAGCGCAGGCCGTCATTCCCTGCGTCTTCTGCCATTCAGGCAACGTCCCTCATCAACAGACGACCGGGGCTCAGTTCCGCACCGGGAGCAAATTGACGGTTGGGAGAGACTCGCATGATGAAGAAACTGGGACTCGCAGTAATGCTGTTCGCACTCGGATCGATGACCGCACTTGCCGCCGACTTCAACGGCAAGTGGACCGCCGAAGTTCAGGGGAGGATGGGCACGCAAACCATCACCTTTGACTTTCACGTGGACGGCGCCACGCTGACCGGCAAGATCACCACGCCGCGCGGCGATATGGACGTCACGAATGGCAAGGTGGACGGAGACAACATCTCCTTTGACCAGGTGATGAACTTCAACGGCAACTCGATGACGATCAACTACAAGGGAAAGGCCGATGGAGACACCATCAAGTTCACGCGCCAGATGGGCGATCGCCCCGCAGCGGAGTTCGTAGCCAAGCGGCCCTCGGCAGACGCAGCGCCTGCCGCAGCCCCACCGCAATAATCGGCTTTCACCTGCGATCCCAGGTCCCGATGCCGGGGCCTGGGAGAGTGCATGTTTACCCTTCGGTACCCCTATCCCCCCTACCCCAGGTATTCGTGATTAAGCGGTTTGTTTGCAATCACTTGCGCCTTCGCCCCCTGACTCTAACCTGCTGACTATAAAAGGTTTACTGCGTATAGTATTCCATCTAAATGGGTTACGGGCCTGGGATGGACGCACGCGGACGCGGGTTGTTGCGCGGATATGGATCATGCAACAATTGTGCGCCTTTGGGAGAATTAACCCGCAAAGAAATTGGGATCGGGGAGCGGGGCGCAGGGGCCAGAAAAACAAGGACTTAGGGCGGCGCAGGCTGTCTCGCTGATGCGGTGAGGGCTTGACAATTCGACCCCACCCCGGCAGAACCGGGATGGGGCGCAGATTTTTTGGGCCGGGCTATTTGCCGTACACCTTCTTCGCAGCGGCTCCGGCTTCCGCGTCCTCAATGACCGGATAGATTTCCATCTCCAGAACGTCTGCCCATTCCGCCGTGTGCTGAGCAACAGAGGTCAGGTCCTTCGCCTCGATGAGATGCCAGCCGAGGATTGACCCTGGAACGTGCCAGCGGCCCAGGGTTTTGGCTCCGGCCGGCACCGGGCCGCCCGTCTTGAGAAACTGCTCAAGCGCAGTCTTGTATTTGCCCGGGACAGTCTTCCACACCACCATAACTTTCATGATTTCTCCTCCTCGGGGAATGTTTGATTGTTGAGATTGCCTGGCCCGTGAGGCTCAGCTTGGGCAAGGAGAGCGGGCTTAAGGGTATACCGCGCGAGAGGGAAAGGCGAAGTATTTTTCGGTCAGAGTGAAGAGGAAGAGAAACGCGGAGGCGGTGCGGCGGAATGATCCCGCCCTAGCAGAGCTAGGATTGGGCACCCGGCGTCGCGTGTTGAACGCGCGATACTTTCCCGGAGGCACGGGCTTTGCGCTCAAATGAAATCTCACCACGAGGGCGGGCTATTGATTGGTTGCGCATCGGAGGATTGCTTTCCAGGGGCTGAAGCCCTGACTCTCTTTGGTGGCGTTTGCGGCATGGCTGAAGCCAAGCCCCGATACAGGACAATTTGATTTTCGGATTCGTGGTGGCGTAGGCGGAGGCACAACGACGCGAAAGGACCTGTGGCAGGAGCCAAACCCTGATAGAAAACAATTCGGCTTTGCTCAGAGCATCGGCGTTGGTTGGCGAGCTCGCGGAATCGTCCGTCAAATGCGCACGAGTTCCTGCTGGATGCGGCCGGTGACCCAGGCTTTGCCGGGGAATGTGAGCATGTCGATTTCGCTGCGCACACCGAACTCGGGCAGATAGATTCCAGGCTCGACAGAGAAGCAGGTGTTGGGCAGGATGCGGCGCTCGTCGTGGGTTTCAAGATTGTCGAGGTGCGCTCCGGGGCCGTGAATCTCGTGCGCGATGTTGTGGCCGGTGCGGTGGGTGAAGAAGTCGCCGAAGCCGGCGGCGCGAATGACGGCGCGGGCAGCGTCATCGGCTTCAAAGCCGCAAATGGCGCGATCCGAAGCGAAAGCCTTCTCGACGGCGGCGATGGCGGCATCGCGCGCCTGGCGCACCGTGGAAAAGATGAGTTGCTCCTTCTTTGAAGGTTCGCGGCCTACGACGCCAGTCCACGTGATGTCGTAAAAGATGCTGCCGGGCTTGTCGAGACGGCCCCATATATCGATGAGGATGAAATCGCCTTCGCGGATGGGCGTGGAGTGCTCGGCGGTTGGCTCGTAGTGCTGGTCTGAAGTGTTGGCGTTGACGCTGACGTCCGGACCATTTTCCCAGACAAGTCCCTCGCGCTGCATGGCTTCGCGAAGCCAGAGGACCATGTCGTACTCGGTGGGCACACCGATGTGGCCAGCGCCTGACGGCGGGTGAAGGCGGCGACCGATCTCAGACCAGGCCTCAGCGAGAATGACGTCGATGCCGCGCTGCGCGGCGGAGTGGCTGGCGATTTGCTCGGCGCTGAGCACGGCTTCAAACTGGCTGACAAGATCGGCCGAGCTGACGATTTCTTTGCCGAGGCTGCGCAGGAACTCGATGGTTCCTGCATCGACCATGGAGACGTACATGATGTCGTTGTTGGGCGAATACTGCATGGCCACTTTTTTCTGGTTTTGGAGGAGATTCTCCAGGCCCAGGTGCAATTCCTGCCAACTGGAGTATTGCGTTTTGGAGCCGGGCAGAGCGTCAAGGCGGGCCTGCTCGATGCGGTGCACGAGCTTGCGCGGCTCGCCTGAGGCAGGAATGAAGTAGTACCAACGGCGCGTGATGTGGGCTTTCGGGTCGAGGCCAAGGATGCTGGCGGCGATGGGATCGCGGTGGTGATGATCGTAGAAGAGCCAGCCGTCGAGGGAGGATTCGCGAAGAGCGGATTGGATGGAGTCGAGATTCATACGGAAATAGGATAGTGCAGCGGGGTTGGCGAAGAGCGCGGATTCACGTAACAGATGCCGCCGTGCTATCCCAGGTCTCAAGTTCGAGACCTGGGGCACCCGCACCCGTTTGAGATACGAGCGAGTGCGATCAGGCGGTGGCGCGGCGGCGGGCGCCTTGCAGCTTGATGGAGACGTGAACGAGAGAGAGCGCGGCTGGAGTGACGCCGGGAATGCGGCTGGCCTGGCCGATGGTGATGGGGCGGACGCGCTCGAGGGTTTCGCGCATCTCGCGCGAGAGGCCGCTGATGGAGCCGTACTCGATCCATTCGGGGATGGTGACGGACTCGGCAGCTTTGAGTTTTTCGATGGATTTTTTTTGCTGGTCGAGGTAACCGGCGAACTTGATCTCGGTTTCGACTGCGCGGGCTTCGTTGCGAAGGGTGGAGCGGGCGATGGAGGGGTCAACCTCGTCAGCCGAGGGAACGCCGACACGTGCGGGCGAGGACGCCCCCACGATAGCCGGTCCGGAGACCGGCGCTACGTCTTGAGCGAATTCGGCCAGGAGGGGATCGCGGGCGAGATCGTCGCGAAGCGCGGTGAGGAGCGGCTCGATGGTGACCTCGGGGCGCTTGAGGAGTTGAGCCCAGGTGAGGCCGGCGGTGGCGGGAAGTGTGCCGAGGCCGACGCGCTCGCAGTCTTGCGGGATCAACTTTGCCAGCGAAGAGCAGAGCGGTGAGCGCGGACATGCGGGATTGCTTTTGTTCGTACTCCGCCCATGCCGCGTCGTTGATGAGGCCGAGGCGGTGGCCGTGCGGGGTGAGGCGGCGATCGGCATTGTCGATGCGCAGGTGGAGGCGGAACTCAGCGCGCGAGGTAAACATGCGGTAGGGCTCGTTGGTTCCTTTGGAAATGAGATCGTCAATGAGGATGCCGGTGTAGCCCTCAGTGCGGTCCATGGTGAAGGGCGGCTCGCCCTTAAGCCAGAGAGCGGCGTTGATGCCCGCCATGATGCCCTGGCAGGCGGCTTCTTCGTAGCCGCTGGTGCCGTTGATCTGGCCGGCGAGGTAGAGGCCCGTCATGCACTTGACGCGCAGCGTGCGGTCGAGCTCGGTGGCGTCAACGGAGTCGTACTCGATGGCGTAG
Organism: uncultured Acidobacteriaceae bacterium; assembly: GCA_963841095.1. Taxonomy (GTDB): domain Bacteria; phylum Acidobacteriota; class Terriglobia; order Terriglobales; family Acidobacteriaceae; genus Telmatobacter. The sequence continues at coordinate 16,290 of CAWJBE010000017.1, read as the reverse complement.
CCGGGGCGCAGCATCTCGGCCTGATCGAGGCCGGGTATGGAGTGGACCATCTGCCACTGGACTTCCATAGGCAGCGAAGTCGACATGCCGTTGATGTAGACCTCGTGCGTATTGAGGCCCTCAGGTTCGAGGAAGAACTGGTGCTGGGTTTTGTCAGGGAATTTGACAACTTTGTCTTCAATGGACGGGCAGTAGCGCGGACCGATGCCCTGAATGCGACCAGAGTACATGGCCGAGCGGTGGACGTTTTCGCGGATGAGGCGGAGCGTTTCCGGCGTGGTGAAAGCGATGTGGCAGGAGACCTGCGGCTGCACGATTTTTTTGGTGCGGAAGCTGAAGGGCGTTGGGTCGGCGTCGCCGGGCTGCTCTTCAAATGCGTCCCAATGGATGGTGCGGCCGTCGAGACGCGGAGGCGTGCCGGTTTTGAGGCGGCAGGTGCGCAGACCGAGAGCGCGGAGAGCTTCGCCGAGCAGGACAGAGGCCGGCTCGCCGCTGCGGCCTGCGGGATAACGCTCTTCTCCGCAATGTATGAGGCCGTTGAGGAATGTGCCGGTGGTGATGATGGTGGCTCCGGCGAGGAGGTTGCGGCCGTCACGAAGTTTGAGGCCGAGAACGCGGCGCTGCGGGCGAGTGGGACGCGGAAGCTCTGAGGGTTGATCGGACGAGTTCCCTTCCCACATCTCAGAGTCGAGATGTGGGGCACCCGGCGCGGGGGCAACCGATCCAGTGGGAGGGGTCCCTTCCCACATCTCAGAGTCGAGATGTGGGGCACCCGGCGCGGGGGCAACCGATCCAGTGGGAGGGGTCCCTTCCCACATCTCAGAATCGAGATGTGGGGCACCCGGCGCGGGGGCAACCGACTCAGTGGGAGGGGCGGATTCTTCGATGACGAGATCGACGACCTCAGCCTGGCGGATGTGCAGGCCGGGCTGGGACTCCAGAACTTCGCGCATTTTGACGCGGTATTGTTGCTTGTCGCACTGGGCGCGCGGACTCCACACGGCGGGGCCGCGGGAGGAGTTGAGCAGGCGGAACTGGATGCCGACAGCGTCGGCCACCTCGCCCATGATGCCGCCGAGGGCATCGACTTCGCGGACGAGATGGCCCTTTGCGACGCCGCCGACGGCCGGGTTGCAGCTCATTTGCGCGATGAGGTCGAGGTTCATGGTGATGAGCGCGGTTTTGAGGCCCATGCGCGCGGCAGCCATTGCCGCCTCGCAGCCTGCATGTCCCGCGCCGACGACGACCACATCGTATTGTTCAGTAAAGGCCACGTCATTTCATTTTAACGATTCGCGGGATCTTTCGGAGTTAGCGCCCAAGGCGGGAGTGGGTCGTGACTTGCGCCGGGCACCAGAATTTGCTTGACACTGCAGCAGGCCTTGGGTGAAATGAAGCTACTTTCCTGACTAGAAAATGAGTTGATGACACCGGCGCCGTTGGTACGGGGGAAGGAATGGGAGGGAAAAATGCGCAAATTCTGGGCTGCGATCGCTCTTGTCCCGTTGTTGCTTACCGGTTCCGTTCTGGCGGATCCTCCACAGACCCAGTCCGGATCTACCGCTCAGCAGGGTACGCCTTCAACTCCAGCGGCCGCGGCCCAAGCCAGCGAAAATCCGATGCAGCTTTTCACTTCAACCGATGGACGTTTCAGCGTTCAGTTCCCAGGAGCCCCAAAGCAGGATTCGCAGCCGATTGATTTGAAGAATGGGGAGAAGACTACGCTGAATGAGTTTTCTGCCGAGGCCGACGGCGGCAATACCAGCTACATCGTGATGTATAACGATTACGCGGCGGACGTGATCGGGAGCGATCCGCAAGCACTGCTGCAAAGAACCGAGGGTGGGGCAGTTGCCGGCAAGACGCTGCTGACCGATGCGGCGATCGATTTGCACGGCGTACCTGGCCGCGCCTACACCGCAGAAGATTCGGATGGCTGGCATTACGAGGTGCACGAATACGTGGCCGGAAGCCGTTTTTACCAGTTGATCGTCACCGCCAAGAAAGGCCATCCGGCAAGCGAGCTTGAACAGTTCATGAGTTCGTTCAGCATTCTCTAAGCGGCTTGGGCTGCAGGATCCGGCGAGACAGGTCACGACCAGCAGTGCGCGCTCAATAGACAACCTGGAATGCGCTGCCTTTCAGGTCAGACGATTCGCTTAGATTCGAGTGAAATCGCACGCGGACGGGAAGACCTGGCGTGAGGTCGTTCACGTCCATTTCAGCCGCGAACCAAATGGGCTGTGAATGCGCAGCTGCGGCACCGTCGTATTCGCGGTCATCAATGCGGACGGGGATGGGACGGCCGGACTGCGTGACTTCAAGGGTGAAGGCGGGAGTTGCGGTTTCGCCTGGATGCGCGTTGGCGTCGCCACTGGAGAGAGTTTGGTTTGCAGGAGCCCGCTGCTCGAAGACGACGCGAAGAACGCCCTCGATTGGTGGATCGAAGCTGGCTTCGATTGTGGCGGGCGCGGTAGCCTGGAAATCGGCGTCGACCGGCTCGATGGAATTGGGAATGACGACATCCTGTTGCACGCCGAAGGAGTAGGCGGGCGCGGCATACGCTCCGTAGCCGACCATGGCCATTTGGCCCGGACCCAGCCTGATGGTGTTGCCGCGGAGTCGAGGCACGAAGCCTGCGTCGCGGAACTGAATGCGGCCGAAAGTGAGAGGCAGCTTGCCGACCGCGAGCGATGGCAGAGCGAACTGGGCGACGGCAAGGCCGGGATTAACAACCACGCAGACCGAACCGCGGGACGTGGCACCGGCAAAGCCATACGGCTGGCCACTGCCGGGATCGTTGCCGAAGCTGTGGATGCGGCCATGAGCCTGAAGATTGAGGAAGAGCTTTTGTGCGCGCGCCATCCATGAAGCATCGTCACCCTGGATTGTCCGCAGGTTGCCGTGGAGGGAGTTCACCCAGCCGCCGCGCGCCATGGCGAGGAGGAACGTGCCCTTCCAACCGGGCCGGGAGACGCGCAGGCTGGAATTGCTGGTGCCTTCGATGACGAAGCCGGCGGAATGAATGTGCTGGAGCGGCACTCCCTGTTGCTCGAAGCGGCGCACGAGACCGTCATTCCCAATATCGAGGTCGCGCAATAGGTTGACCTGCGGGGCGGAGGAGAGCTGCGGGTCACCGGTGAGCAGCACCTGGAAAGCGCCGAGTTGGGCTGTCTCAGAGCGCAAATCGGAGTCTGCGGGGGGAGAATCCTGGCTCGGGGACGGGTGCGCAGATGAGTCAGTTTTCGCGGCTGGGTTGGTGAGGACGAGCAACACGGCATCACGGTTCTTCCTGCGAAAGGCCAGGAGCGCATCACGCAAAGCGGCGGAGTTGCGGGAAACAATCTGTTCGCGGGTGAGCGCGGCCGCAGACACAGGCGTTGCCGCGGTGAGGTCGACCGGACCGAGCTCGAAGAGGCGAATGCCGCGGCCGTACCAGGTGTCGAGAACGGTCATGAGGCCGGGCAGGAATCCGCCTTCGAAGCGCGACATAGCGGCGGCATTTCTATCGAGCGATGCCGTCCATTGCGGCGCGGGAGGCATGGAACCGAGCACATTGCTGCCGATGCGAAGGCCGGGGCGAATTCCCGAGGCGCGGCACGCAGCGATCCATGCATCGGGGCCGCTGGGCCAGTCCTGAGCGCGGAGTGCGCGATTACCACCGGCGGGGGCGAACATGGACGCGTCCACCACGTCGTAGTCGAAGCGCAAGCCGGCTTTTTTCAGGCGCACGAGATCATCCAAATCGCGCATGGCTTGTTTTTCGCTGACGGGCTTTGGCGGGGAGAGCGATGCGGAGATGGACGCGTGACTGTAAATCGCGATGGGAGCCTGAAGATCAGCAGGACGGGCATCATGCGATGCGTGAGCAGCAGGCGCGCGCGGGACACACATTGCCAGCAAAGTGAGGAGAGCCGAGCGCGAGTGATGCCAGCATCGGATCATTGCCATGCCTCAAGGCAGAAGATCTGCCGAATGAGCGTTCAGGCCGCTGCGTGAAATTTGCTCGAAGCGATTAAAGCGGGAGCGATTGAAGATCGCTCATCACTTACTATGTTACGAATCCATTGTCTTAGAAACATCGCCGGCAGGAAAGCGGGGCAAGGAATTGGATACAGCGAATCTCACGCCGCCTGCAGCTCAAGAATGATGGCAGCGCCGCGCGGCTCGAGATTCACGGCCGAAGCGCGGCCGTTCTGGTCGCGCAGGATGGTAGCGCAAAGGCTGAGGCCCGTGCCTGCAGTCTCGCCGCCGGGCCGCGCCGGAGCAAAGGGGTCGAAGGCGCGCTCAGGAAACAGGAAGCCCGGCCCGGAGTGGCTGACTGAAATTTGCACGAGGCTCCCGTCACGGGCCGCTTCAAGCCTGATAGTTTTCGGCTCCTTCCGGTCCGCAGCCGGATCATCACGCTCGACGGCACGGATGGCGAATTGGAGGCAATGCAAAACAGCCTGGCGCAACTGCTGTGCACCGCAGAGAATCCGGGGCAACCCCGGCGCCACGTTCACCTGGAATTCGATGGAACGCTGCAGGAATTCAGAGCGATAAAGCTGCTCCATATCGGCCAGCAACTCTGAGACGGAGATTGCGGAGGGCTGGTCGGCGCGCGAGCGCGACACACGGGAAAGGCTCTCAAGCGTGGAGCGAATGCGCCGCGCTTCGGCCACGATCGAAGCTACGGCCTTGCGGTCCTGCTTATCCAACGCGGCAGAATCCTCGAGCAGCGAGGCGTAACCGAGGATCACGGTGAGCGGGCTGTTCAACTGCTGGGAGACGTTGCCCGCCAATTGACCGAGGCCGGCGAACTTTTCCGAATCAATGAGCTTTTCAAAGAATATGGTCTGGCTGCGCGTGGCTTGTACGCGCGCGACGAGCATCTCGATGGGAAGCAGGTCGTCGGCGCGCGGCTCGTCGAGAGGGGACGCGGAGGTGATGCCGTCTTCTGCGCGCACGCCTCTGAGCAGGAGGGCACCATCAGCGCCAGAGCGGCCCACCATGGGCACAGCCAGCACCGAGGTGAAGCGGAGACGCTCGAGGTCATCGCCAGGAAGCAGCCATGGCTTGAGATCGAGCTGGAGCGTCCGGCTGCCTTCGACGGCAAGCGGGTGAGCACCGGGAGCGAGGAAGCCCTCCACGGGAATCCGCGCAGCCAGTTCAGCGAGAGGCTTGGCGACGGCAATGTCGAGACCGGCGCATCCAGACAGGCGGTAGCGCCCTTCGTTCTCGAGCAGCAGGGCCGCCTGTGAGAATCGGCTGTGCGTGGTGACGGTATCGCAGATGTCTGCTCCCTGGCGATCGAAATCTTCAACGCGGCGGCGGGTGAGCATCAGGTTGGCAAAAGCTTCGAGCTGGCGCCGGGCGCGCCCCTCGCGCTCTCTGGCGGCCCTATTGCTATTGAGCTCATCTTCAAGCGCCAGCACGAGCATGCCCACAGCTGCGACTACCTTGCCCATGACGATGACACGAACGAGATTGAGGCTGAAGGCGGCATGGTGATCGACCCAGGGAAGAATGTGCAGGAAGGAAAGTGACCATGTCAGAAAGCCGAGCACACTGAGAAAAATCCCGGGAGAGAATCGCCGGAAGACAAAGACCAGGAGCACAGCCGCCATTTGCATGTTGGCGCACTCGATGAAGGTGAGGGCCGGTGCTGCGCCCTGCACGAAGCAGATCCAGATAGCCAGGCTGCCGAGTACAGCGCTGAAGGTCACCCCGATCCAGATCGGCACGGTTCCCTTCGCTGATCCCCAGAACATGCCGACGCCGAAGCACATGGCCGCCAGAAGGGGGAAGACGAGAAACGCCGGCCAGGTGGGCGTGACGCCACCAAATACGCCGTAAAGAACGACCGAATAAGCGATGAGGGGAAGGACGTAGGGAACGACAAACAAGACCTGGAATCGCTTGAGACGGAATCGCAGCGGCGACAGCGAGCCCAGAAACATTGCCAAACTGACCTGGATACAGGTTTCGCCCGCGACCGCCAGCCAGGGGTAGACTTCTCCAGAAAAGCCTTTGGGCCCTCGGGTATACAGGCAGGCCATCGAGAGCAGTGTGAAGAGAAAACCCAAGAACCAAAGGAGATTGCGCGTATTGCGAAAGCGGAGATAGAGATACCCGAAGACGGGCAGCAGGAGAGCTGTCAATATCAGCGCCGGAGCGTGATAATAATCGGGCATGAAGGCTGTGAAACTCCTACTTGAGCGGCGGGAAGTTCAGTCGACCTAACGCTTTCTGACAAGGGCCCCGCCTTCGCCTCCATGAACCGTGATGGGCCGGAATACACTTCGGCTTCAAGCCCGGGGGAGGCCTTCGAGGTTAGATTGAAGCCTCCCCAAGGCCGTGTACATGCGTCTAAAGTTGCAGAGAGCGGTTGCTTTTGGGGCGCGACGGGCAGGATGCGAGAGAATCACGGAGGGAGGGAAGTCTTGGTGAAAATGCGAACCTGGATGGCGACCGTGGTGGTGGCAGCGTGCGCGGTTGCGGCCGGAGCACAAAACGGGGGCAGTTTCACGCCGATGCCGCTTGATTCCGGCTTCGGCCCAATGAACCTGGCTGCGCCATCGATTCCCCCCGAGCAGATCATTAAGCAGTTTGCCGCCAAGGAGACCGAGTTCCAGGATGCGCTAAACCACTACACCTATCGCCGCGAGGCGCGCGTGCAAACGCTGGACGACGATAACAAGGTGGATGGCGAGTGGTACGAGGTAGATGACGTGATTTTTGATCCCTCGGGCGCGCGAACGGAGAAGGTAGTATTTGCGCCGGCGAGCACATTGACGCGCGTGATGATGTCGCCCTCTGATTTGCAGGACATCCAGCACGGTTACCCGTTTGTGCTTACCACGGCGGATGTGCCGAAGTACAACATCTCGTATGTGGGGCGGCAGAAGGTAGATGAACTGGATTGCTATGTTTTCGACGTCGTACCCAAGGTGATTGAAAAGCACGAGCGCTATCTCGATGGACGGATCTGGGTGGATGCGCACGATCTGCAGATTGTGGTGACCGATGGGCGCATGGTTCCCGACGACACCAAGAGAGGGCAGGAGGATCTGCACCCGCCGTTTATGACCTGGCGGCAACAGATCGATGGGCACTACTGGTTTCCGGTTTACACGAAGGGCGAGGGAATTTTGCACTTCTCCGGCGGATATGGCTACATGGCCGATGATGTGCACATACGGGATATCGTAAAGTACACCGACTATAAGCGATTTGGCTCGACGAGCACGATTTTCTACGACGGGAAGGACATAACCAAGAACGGACCGCCGCCGAACGGGCAACCGAGCGCGCCAAATACTCCACCCGCACAGAAGTAGAAAGAGGGAGATGACTCCCGATGGGCCGGGCGGCCCGTCCAGGATTACCTCGCCTCAGTTCTGCCCTTACTCCACAGGGGGCTGATTCAAATGCCACGACCAGTGAATCTTTCCCGCTTATGCAGTAGGCGAGTCTGGATCGGGCAAAGGATCGATACCTGCGAAGATTGCCAGGGCGCTAAGGCTGGGAACAACCAGGATTGAACCACGTTGTCTCACAAGTTTCTGGGTCTTGAGTTCAGTGAGAGCGCGGCTCACAGATTCGCGTGAGGCGCCGATGCACTCGCCCAGTTCTCCATGAGTAAGCGCACAAAGGATCTCGGTACCGAATACTGTCTCCCTACCACCGCCGCACCACTCGAGCAGGAGGCAGGCAAGTCTCTCGGTTACGGCCGAAGCGAGGCCAAGAATCCGCAGCCTCTTACAGGCTTGCACGTAATGCCGACTCAACTCCTGTGCCGCATTTTGACTGGCGGCGGGGTGACGCAAGAGGAAGTCGAGAAAGTCCTGACGATGCACGGACGCGACTTTACAGGGATACCTTGTTTCGGCACTGATTCCGGAGGGATCGCCGGATAAAGCGGAGGTGAGGCCGAGCACATCTCCGGCGCCCGCAACCTCGAGCAGGAAGCGTCTGCCATCCGAAGAATTCATTGAGATGTTGACCTGCCCTTCAAGCAAAAACAGAATGGAGAAGGGTTTCTGCTCCTCCGCAATCAGGACTATGTTGCTGGGGCATTGGAAGCGGGTGGCAAGCCAATCAAATTCGCTCTTCGCGTCGATCGACAGGCCTTTGAAGAATAGTCCCGAACCACAAGGCCATTGCGAGCCGTCCCGTTCAAATCCCGGAACGGTTCGCACAGGGAACTCGGCGATTTTGCGTTCGTCGGAGGTTTGAGTCTTACCATTCATGCGATCAGCTTCGCTACGATTGAGCGAGGTATCGTTTCTGCTGCGGCTATGAATCAGTTGCATGGATGGCACCTATCTACCTCCTGTGCATTCATTTGTTCCCACAGAACACGGGAATCCGTGACGTGCAGATGGCCTCCAACGGAGGATGCCGAAGCCTAAACTCTTGTATCGCTCTGGATGGCTGCACCGTCCGAATGCGTTTTAACCCCGGCAGCCAACAGCTCTCCAATTCCCTGCAGAAGAGCGTCCGGCTCGTTGCGGATTGTCGCGTCAGCAAAGCTGTCGTGACTGTCAGACGAGTCTGCAACGCTTACGACTGGTATTTGCATGCCGGAAGATCGGATTAAGAAAGACAGCCGTTCCCTGCTTTCGACGGGAATGGAATGGAACAGGAGTACCAGATCAAAATCACCATCCCTGAGTTGAACGATCGCTTCTCTGATCGAAGTCGCGGAAGTGACGAAGAATCCAGCAGAATGCCAAACCGGTCTTTGGGTTATCAGGAGTGACGAATCCACGCCGACAGCGAGAACCAGCTTTTGGGGCATGAGAACCTCCGAATTGAGCAGACGAACATGTCCTGTGCGTCCAGGGAAGGGGCAGCAGATGTCCAGTTTTCTGCTGCTTCGTCGTCGTCGGCTGTTCAATTCTGCTCACTTTTTCGTTGTTTTTCATCTATTTATCGATTCCAGGAAAGAGTGGGCATCGGTGAGGGACTCATTTGCGTTGGGGTTCACAAGTCGCCGCTCAACGCGATTTTGCACGATCCCTTGCCGCAAGCTCGCGCCCCGAAGGGCCGAATCCCCTGCAGGCCTGGCGAGTAGCGAGAAGCCCATTTGCGGCAGCCCGGCAAGACCAGACTCAGAATTGACGGGCGCGGGCGCTTGTTTTCTCTGGTGAGTTGCCGAACTGAGAAAAGCGAGGGCCTCGGTGCCGACTCGCCAGCAAGGAATCAGCGTGCGGCTGCGGAGAGGTCGTGCTCTCTGCTGCCCGCGCCCATGAGAACGAGCGATCGCTGCGCAAAGGGTGAGTAGACGAGAAGCGTGGTGCAGGCGAGCGCGAGTCCGAAGCTGATGTGGTGCAGAAGCAGGAAAGGCGAGAGCGACCACAGCACGTCGAAGACAAGTAGAAAAGGCCAGAGCTTGCGGAATTTTTGGCGGATGCCGGGCGCATGGAAGATGAATGCGGCGAGCAGGAATGCGCGGACGGGAATAAGGATCGCGGCCGTCACAAAGAGGACATTAAATACCAGCGTTGCCCTGGGGAGCGGGGAGAAAAGATCATAGATCTCCGGCAGGTTGGCGAGCGCGCCCACATAAAAACCCACATACAAGAGCTGAAGGAGAATGAACAGCGTTTGTGCCACCGCGTAAGGAACCTTGGGAAGTTCCTGCGCGGAGGCAAGAATGGGCGTGCGGAGCCGGGGCTGGGATTCGGCGGGGATTAACGGGTTTTCGGCCGGTGGCACGGGCTGGGATTCGGGGAGCGAAGAGGGCGAATCTTCGCCAGGGGCGATGCGCTCGACGGGGGCGACAAAGCGGTAGCCGCGGCGGGCGAGCGTTTCAACGAATCTAGGATTGCCGGCCGTATCGCCGAGAGCCTCGCGAATGCGATTGACCGCCGAGTTCATGCCGTGATCGAAATCGACGAAAGTGCCGTCGGGCCACAACTCGCGTGAAATCTCGTCGCGGGTGAGTAGCTCTCCGGGCCTTTCCAAGGATCGGTCAAGGAGCATGCAGAGCAACTGGAACGGCTGTGCGTTTAACCTTACCCGCATTCGCTTCCTGCGAAGCTCGCCCGTGGCGGCGTCTGCTTCAAAAACTCCAAAGCGATATCGCCAGGCCGGTCGTGGTTCAGTGCTGTCTGCCATTGCTTTCGATCAGTGTAGCCGATGGAGAGTTGGGCTCGGCGCAGCCGGGTCAAGTGACAACCTGGCGGAAGTTGAACGCGTTGAAGGCCTTAGGCGGTGAGAAATAATCGCCGGCAAATGAGGCGCCATGCATTGTTGTGCAGGCCGCGGCAGGGTATGGTGCAGAGCATGAAGCGCTATCGAAGTTCAGTCTTGCGAGAGTTTTTAGCTGGCGCGCTGCTGATTCAGCTGGCTGCGGGCGGTTTGGCCGCGGAGCAGCCCACGCAGGCGGCGATGGTGGCCTTCAGCTCCTATATCAGCCGCGTTGAGTCACGGCTCGACGGGCAACACCGGTCGGCCGATGGCTTTCTTGCCACCACAGATTTCGCGCGAGTAAAGCGCGGCGAATTGACGATCGAACGGCTGACACCGGCTACAGGCGAGGAGCTACCGGGCGCTCTGCTGCACGATTGGCGCGGGACAGCGTTTATTGCGGGAGCCAAGGCGGTGGATTTTGAGCGGCTGATGAGGGGCTTCAGCGCCTATCCCGAGCATTTTTCGCCGCAGGTGATGTGGGCCAGAATGCTGACGCAGCAAGGCGACGACTACCAGGTGACGATGCGCGTGCGGCAGAAGCACATTCTCACGGTGGTGATGGATACCGATTACGACGTGAGCTTTGGGCGGCTGGATGCGCGGCAGGGATACAGCATTTCTCGCAGCACGCGCGTGGCGGAGATCGCTGCGGCGGGCACCACAAGGGAGCGGGCGCTGAGCCCAAGCGAGGATCACGGATTCCTGTGGCGAATGAATACCTACTGGAGCTACGAGGAGCGGGACGGCGGCTTGTACATCCAGATCGAGTCGGTGACGCTGACGCGGTCGATTCCCACGGGGCTGGGATGGGCGATTGGGCCGTTCATTCAAAGCATTCCGAGGGAGTCGCTGGAGTTCACTTTGCAGGCCGCGAGCAACGCGCTGCGGCGGTAACACATGAAGTGGCGGACCGGGGGATGGAATGAATGAGCGAGCAACGGGAAAGGAGACAAACTTGAATACACAGGCGACAGCAACGCCAACTGACGTGACCTTTAAGACTGCGCGCAGAGTGAACCAGGCGCTGACGGCTCGGCTGGAGAAGCGCGTATTGCAGTGGATGGCGGAGCGCGCACCCGGCTGGGTGACTTCGGACCGGCTGACGCTGCTGGGACTGGGCGCGCAGATTGGCGCCGGAGTTTGCTATGCGCTGACGCGGTTCGATCGGAGAGCGCTGCTGCTGGTTATTGTGTGCCTGGCGCTGAACTGGCTGGGAGACAGCCTGGATGGGACGCTGGCCCGAGTGCGTGGGCAGGAGCGGCCGCGGTACGGATTCTATGTGGATCACATGGTGGACATTTTTGGGTCGGCGGCGCTGATGTGCGGGCTGGGCTTCTCAGGGCTGCTGCACTGGCCGATAGCAATGGCGATGTTGATCGCGTTTCTGATTCTCTCGAGCGAGAGCTATCTCGCCACCTACACGCTTTCGTGCTTCAAGCTGTCGCAGGGCATGTTTGGGCCAACGGAGATTCGCATTCTGCTGGTGATGGGCAACCTGGCGGCGCTGCGGAGTCCGTATTCAACACTGTTTGGGCACAGAATGCTGCTGTTCGATTTGGGAGGCGCGATTGCCGCGACTGGCATGGCTGCGATGGCGCTGACCGTGACCGTGCGCCACACAGCGCAACTTTACCGTCAGGAGCCGCTGCCGTGAGCACGCTCGCGCGGTGGTGCAAGTTCAATGTGGTGGGCGCCATGGGCATGGTTGTGCAGCTTGCCGCGCTGGCAGTGCTCAACAAATGTTGGGAGGGCCGCTATTTGGCTGCGACGGCCGTGGCGCTCGAGGTGACGCTGGTGCACAATTTTGTGTGGCACCTGCACTTTACATGGCGCGACCGACGAGATGGCTCGGCGCTGCTGGGAAAGATCTGGCGCTTTCATCTTTCGAACGGAATGGTTTCGATGACCGGGAACCTTGCGCTGATGCCCATCCTGGTGCATGGGGCGCGCATCCCGGTGGTTGCGTCGAACGCAATCGCGATTCTGGGCTGCTCGCTTGTGAATTTTTGCCTGGGAAACCATTGGGCGTTTGCGGTGAAGGCATAGGGTGGAAGAGCGCGGTGTCAACGCCGGTCTTGCTTTCTCAGCACTGCGAAATGACGGTGCAGGTGAACGTGATCCAAAGCACAAGTTGCGACGCGAATGAAATCTACCCGACGAGCAGACAGAGAAAGGCCTAACCAGGCGGAATGCGTAGCATATATCTATCAGGAAATAAGAATGATAACCATATTGATCGGAGTTTCTGGCGCTTTTGCGTCAGTCTGGGTTTGATTTCGGGATTTGCGGCGGCTCCTTCGGAGCTGGGAGTCTCTGTGTCGCGGCGACGGAAGCTGATGGCGTTTTCCATATAAACTATTTAATAATATACAGTTATATAGATAATTTGGACGAAATCAACGAACTGAGACCTGCTGGAAAAAGACAGAGGACGGTGAGGCATTATTGTCTATTCTGTTGTCTTTACACTATTATTGCGCAGTCGAATAAAATCATTACTCAGACACTGTGAACGTCCGGGTTTTGTACCAGGGAATGCCGCGAGCGATGACTGACACGCTTCTGGTGCCTGGCTGAGGAATTTAGAGGCGGAGCGGTTCGCGCCTGACGAATTTCTACCCGGTGATGGAAGGCGCATCCAGTTGACGTGGCTGGCCAAAGCGCGTGGTCAAGTTGGCCAGGAGGGGAAGTATGCTACCCGAACAGTGGGAGACATTTAAACGAGCGGTTCGCCGCGAGAAGATGGAAAAGATTCCGATGGCGCTGATTATCGACAGCCCATGGATTCCAGGATACCTGGGAATTTCGCACATGGACTATTTCCTCGATCCCGAGCTGTGGTTTCAATCGAATTTGAAAATCATGCGGGAGTTTCCGGATATCATCTTTATTCCGTCATGGTGGATGGAGTATGGGATGGCGGCGGAGCCATCGGTGCTGGGCGCGAAGATCAAGTTCTGGCAGGACAATACGCCAAGCGAGTACCACACGCTGTATCGCCTGGAGGATATCGACAACTTTCCCGAGTACGAAGTGGATGCCGACGCTTTTGCGGGGATGACGTTGCACCGCATCAAGATGGCGCGGCAGCGGATCCTGGATGCCGGCTACATTTTGCCGATGGTCACGTCGCGCGGGCCGCTGTGCACAGCGGGATTTGTGCGCGGCACGACGAGCTTCATGATCGACCTGGTGGAGGACCCAAAGGGCGCGCACAAGCTGATCGACCTGTGTACGCGGGTGATTATCGACTGGCTGAAGGCGCAGCAGAAGGTGATGGGCGATTCGGTGGAGAGCATCTTCATCCTGGACGATATTGTGGGTTTTGTGAACGAGGAGCATTATCTGGAGTTCGCGCATCCTTATCTGAAGCGCATCTGCGATGCCTTCCCGAAGGACTGGGTAAAGCTCTACCACAATGACGCGGAGGTGGACGCCTGCCTGGATCACTTGCCAGACACTGGATTCAACGTGCTGAACTGGGGCAAGCAGAGACACATCACGGAGGTGAAGCGGCGTGTGGGTGACCGGATGTGCCTGATGGGTAATGTGAATCCGCTGGAGATTGGGGTGCGCGGGACACCGGAGGAAGTGAAAGACGAAACTCTCGAAGTGCTGGAGGGATCGGGCGGCGAGGGGATCATTCTTTCGGTGGGCGGCGGCACAAGCCCTGGCATGCCGCGCGAAAACATACTGGCCATGCTGGAGGCGTTGGAGGAGTTCAACGCAAAACGCGCCGCAAGCGCAGTGCAGAGCGCACGCTAAGGAAGCTGATCGATGCCCGACTACGCACTGATGAACCAGTATCTCTACGAAGGAAATGCCGGCGAGGTGGAGCGGCTCACGAAGGAGGCGCTCGCCGAAGGCCGCTCTGCGCAGGAAGTTCTGACCGATGGATTGATCGCGGGCATGAGCGTGGTGGGAGAAGACTTTAAGCACAACGTGCTGTACGTTCCCGAGGTATTGATCGCGGCACGCGCGATGAAGGCGGGCATGTCGGTGCTGAAGCCGCTGCTGACTTCAAAGGACAGCGGTACAAGACCGAAGGGCGTTTTGCTGATGGGCACAGTGCGGGGCGACTTGCACGACATCGGCAAAAACCTGGTGGGGATGATGGCGGAGGGCGCGGGCTTTGAGGTGCACGACATCGGCGTGGACCAGAGCGTAGAGAAGTTTATGGCCGCGGCCGAGAAGTGCAAGCCGGACATTGTGGGCATGAGCGCGCTGCTGACGACGACCATGATGTATATGAAGACTGTGATCGACGGGTTTAACGCAGCCGGTCTCACAAACATCAAGATTGCGGTGGGCGGCGCTCCGATCAGCCAGATGTTTGCGGACGAGATCGGCGCTGACGGATATGGAGCAAACGCTTCTGCCGCGGTGGACCTGTTTTTGCGGCTTGCGGGACAGGTGGAGTGAACCGTGGCTACTTACAAGATTCTCTACTGGCAGCAGATTCCCACGCAGATCAAGGCTGAGGACGACGCGGACGATGTGACGGTAATGCTGGATGAGAGATTCATGAAGCAGATCGATCTATTGGCCGCGAAGCTGAGGTTGCAGTCTGCCGACGACTACCTTGCGCAATGGAGATGGAGCGAGGAAGAGGAGCGCGAGGGCTCCGCCAGCGAGGTAGCGGAAGCATTGAAAGCCGAACTCGAAGCGAAGGGTTGTTAGGTACTCTCAAGTTGATAGCAGGCTTCAGGCATGGCCGTTACGCTCACCATCAACGGGCAATCCATCCAGGCGGCGAGCGGGATCTCGCTGTTCGATCAAGCTGAAGCCATGGGCATCGATGTGCCCACGTCGTGCCGCAAGCAAGGCAAGTGCAAAGAGTGCATGGTTGAAGTTGTGGAGGGGATGAGTGACCTTTCGCCGCTTGCCGAGCCGGAACGGCATCTCAAGGGGAACTTCAGGCTTTCGTGCCAGACATTTGTGACGGCGGAGTACGGCCACGTTCGCTGCCACACCATGCGACGCGGAACCATGCGGATCGAAAGACAGGCGTTTGGACTACCTATGCGAGAAGGCGAGCTCAAACTTGATCCGGCCGTCACGCGCGATGGCGATCGCATTCTTATTGATGGCGTGGAAGTGGAGCGTTCGACTGGGCCGATTCACGGCATGGCTATGGACCTTGGGACCACGACGGTGGTGCTACGGCTTGTCGACCTGGAAACCGGCGAGCTGATTGCGGACACTTCGTTTGAGAATCCGCAACGGTTCGGCGGCTCTGAAGTGATGTCGCGGATCGCGTACGACACCGAGCACCCCGGAAGACTGTTGATGCGCACGCTGGCCGGCTACCTGAGCCACGCGATCGAAAAGTTTCCTGTCGATCCAAAGACCATCTACGAGATGGTGGTAGTAGGCAATTCGACGATGCGCGATCTTTTCTTCAGGCAGAACGTGCATTCGATCGGTCAGAGCCCTTACCGCTCGATTACTGAAATTGAAATGGCTGAAGGCTGTCAACCGTCACCGACTGCCCAACCTGGTGTAAGGCATATGATCTTCAATAGAGTGATTAAGCCTCGGCAAGATTAAAAACGTTCATGTAACTATGGCGACGTTGAAAATCACGCCTGCCCCGCAGTCTCAACTCCACGTTTCCAAGTACTCTGTCGCCAAACAAATGACTGCTGGCGTTGCAAGGGTGGAATATCCCGGAAGCTGATGCGCTCGGGAAAAGGAGAACCTGTGCACAGTCCAGGGGTAGTACATGAACTACTTTTACTATTCAGAGTGAATCTTGTTAATATTATCGGTTTCTGCTTTTGTTCTAGCAGTCAAATTTCAATAAAGCTTGTCTAGTCCCGGGTAGAATTGCTTGTTGTTTTGTTGATTTGAAGCTTGAAGGTGTCTGAAGGTGAGGCCCATTAACTATAACCAAAGGTAATGTGCTTGTTTGAGACCCTTGAATTAACTGTTATCTCTCCAACTCAATGCCTCCGTAAACAAACTTTATCGCATTAATATGGGATTTCCTGATCCTTGCTGACTTTCTGTGGATATATTGTGATGTCTATGC
Source organism: uncultured Acidobacteriaceae bacterium (assembly GCA_963841095.1). Classification (GTDB taxonomy): domain Bacteria; phylum Acidobacteriota; class Terriglobia; order Terriglobales; family Acidobacteriaceae; genus Telmatobacter. Next base: position 74 of record CAWJBE010000017.1, on the reverse strand, counting down.
TTGAATTGACAGCGACTACTGGGCCCATCGCTTGGCCCGGTTACATAGAGTTAAAGTCGCAAATTGTAGGTCAG
>CAWJBE010000016.1:0-210330 GCA_963841095.1 uncultured Acidobacteriaceae bacterium | reverse complement strand
ATTCATGGAAGCCGGCCCTGCGATCTGCACTTGGGCTGGCTATTCCGGCTGGCATCCTTTGCGCGTTTTTCGCTCGCACTGGACTTATCGGCCTGCTTCTGATGCCTCTTGCCGCCGCATGGGTGGTCGCGCTTTACATGCGCAGCCAGCGGCCGGCATGGATCACGATTGGAGCGGGCGCTCGCATCGGTTTGGTGACTGGCATCCTGGGCAGCTGGACGGCCGCGATTACCACGGGAGTGAGTCTTTACGCCATGCGATTCTGGCTGCACCAGGGAAGAGCATTTGACGACATGTGGCAAAACCAGATCAACGAAGGAAGCCAGCAACTCTCTTCCTTGGGTTTTGACCCGCAGACAATTGCGGCCACCAAGATGATGATGCTATCGCCGGAAGGCCGCGCCGTTTCTGTGCTTTTCAACACAGGCTTATTGGTGTTGGCAATTGTCGCCTTTGCGGTTGCCGGCGGAGCCGTGGGCGCGCGAATGCTCGGCCGCCCGCGCCCTTCAAAGAGCTAGGATCTTCACGAATGCGGCTAGCACCAGCCGCTCTGTCAGTTTGCTGAGGTTGGCGGCCGCACGGACCACATCGAATGGAGGGCACTGGCGCTCTGGCTTGTCTTCGGGGGTTGATTCGTCGACTCTACCGTTGGAGCAGGACCCTTCTCCTGCAGATCCCTACTTCGGGGACTTACCTCACAATATGAAGGAACATTTGCCATTTGCTTTTCGAAGACTGGGAAGCTCGGATTTGCAGGCCGAAGTGTGGACCAGTAGCTCTTGTTGCTGAGGAGCGGTTCGTGGCGCTTCTCCAACTGGTCCTCGAGAATCTTCACACCGCAAAGCAAGTTTTTCCTGGGCTGCAAGATGGTCTTGTCGGGAAAATGCTCGGGAAGTGACTTGTCTCTTCTCCAATCGAAGTCGCAGTCGTACCGCAAGCTGTCCATGTAGGTAAGCTGTAGCAAGCCTTCCTGGCGCACCGGACGGTGCGTAACGAAGTCTGTGACGTCAACCTGCGGATCGCTATGATGTACGTCAGCGGTTGGCTTGAGCCCAGCCTCAGCTCCTGCCAGTGCCTGAAAGAAATAAGCCCAGAAGGCGCGGCGCTCTGCTTTGCTCATGTGGCGGAAACGCGGGCATAACGGCTGAACATCTCGTGCCCGCCGCCGCGACAACAAATTCGACGGCAATGCATCTTCGATGATCAGGTTCCATGCGGGATCCCATGTTGGCTCGTTGAGCTTGGCCTTCTTGATTGCGATCGGCGTTGGAGGAACAGGTTTCGACCGTGCCGGCGGGTCTTGTGACTGCGCATTGGCTCCTTGTCCTGAATCAGCGGCCTGAAATTGCAGCTTTCCACTGCAGCCCGCCAGCTCAATCAGGCAAAGGGCCACCCAGGTCAAGGTCGAATTCCGCGCAAGAGATCGCACTTGTTCTTTAGATGCGGCCTTTAATAACGCGTTAAAGCACTGTATTCTCTTGCTTTATGCGCGGCGTTCATGGCTCGGGGTGGCGGTTTTTCCTGGCTCCCGCCTGCTGCCGATGAGACGATAGACAATGCGCTTGTGACCATTCCGGCATCGTCTGAGTTCGATCAATACCACTCGATTTACTGATGGGGTACATTCACATGAGCTGGGCCCATCGGAGAAAAGGCGATGGCTCCCAAATTCCCGCATGGAGAAATGATGGACATGAGGCAAATCGTAGCCGTCGTCTTTGGACTCGGCCTGATCGGCAATGCACTGCTTTTTGTCCCCCAGGCCATTGCTGTCTGGCGCAAGAAGAGCGACGAAGGCATTTCGCTGGTCACGTTTGGCGGATTCTGTATTCTGCAGATCCTTGGTGTGATTCACGGCGTTTACGAGCATGACAACTCTCTTATCTTCGGTCTCGGCGCCAGCTTTCTGACCTGCGGCACGGCCACCTTCCTGACCATCGTCTATCGCGTTCGCCGGTTGCGAGCCCAGTCTTAATCGGCACTTAATTCGTCGCGCCTGCCTCGCCCAAACAACCGTTTGTGATTCTCATCACATCCCAATTTATGCAATAGACAGTACGACAGTTGTGTGCGAACCGGGATATACTGCTGTTCCGCGGCGGTAACGGCCGGCGGCGGAAGCGCATTTTCCGTTAGCTGCCTGCCCGAGATTGTAGGAGGGTCCGATGAAAATTACCGACACGATTGATCTGGTACTGAGACAGAAGACGTTCAATAAAATCCTCCCCATCTCTCCCGAGCAGACCGTCCATGAGGCACTGGCGCTGATGGCCGAATACGATGTAGGAGCGCTTGATGGTGATGGCGGGGCAGCATCTGGTGGGCATCCTGTCGGAGCGCGACTACGCGCGCAAAGGTATTTTGCTGGGCCATCACTCCAAAGACACAAAGGTGCGGGAGATCATGACCAGCCCGGTTGTCTCGGTGAGTCCGCAGCACAGCGTGGACGACTGCATGAACCTGATGACGGAGGGCCACTTCCGCCATCTGCCGGTACTCGAAGACGACCGAGTGGTGGGTATCGTCTCCATCGGCGACATGGTGAAGTGGGTGATCTCCGGCCAGGAACATGCGATCCAGGCGCTGGAGGGTTACATCACGGGGGCGTATCCGGGATAGGCTAGCCTAATCCTGAGCTGGTGGCTCTGATTATGTGCCGAAATATCCGAATATTGTTCAACTTTGATCCACCGGCGACGGAGGCGGAGATCCGCGCGGCGGCGCTTCAGTATGTGCGCAAGATCAGCGGACTGAACAAGCCTTCGAAGGCAAACGAGGCAGTATTCGACGAGGCGATCGGCGAGATTGCGGCAGCCTCAGCAAAGCTCCTGGGTCGCCTGGAGACGGTTGCGCCGACGAGGAATCGCGAAGAAGAGGCTGCGAAGGCAAGAGCCCGAAGCGCGTTCAGATTCGGGAGCTGAATTGCTGTCGACTATCCCATAAAGATCCCCGCAATCGAGGCTGAAATCAAGTTCGCCATGGTGCCGGCGAGCATGGCGCGCACGCCCAACCGCGCCAGTTCGTTGCGGCGCTCGGGAACCAGCGCGCCGATGCCGCCGATCTGCATTCCGATCGATCCGAGGTTGGCGAAGCCGCACAGCGCAAAAGTGGCGATGGTGAAGGAGCGCGGCAGCAGCGTCGCCTTCTGCGCGCCCAGCCCGATGTAGGCGATGACTTCATTGAGCGCCATGCGCGTGCCGAGCAGGTTGCCGATGGCCGGGCAGTCGTGCCAGGGCACGCCGATGAGCCACGCCACCGGCGCTCCGACGAAGCCGAGAATCTGCCCGAGGCTGGCGGGAACCAGTGGATGTAGGGCATCCGTGCGCCCAGGCGAGCAGCATGTCGAGCAGCGCGACCAGCGCCAGAAAGCTGATGAGCATGATGGCCACGTTCATGGCCAGCTTGCCGCCGTCGATGGTGCCGCGCGCAATGGCGCCGATGAAGTTCTCTTCCTTGTGCACTTCGTCTTTGGGAATGACGACCTTGCCTTCGGTGGCGGGAACTTCGGTTTCGGGAACCAGCATCTTGGCCATCAGGATGGTTCCCGGCGAGGTCATGATGACGGCCGAGAGCAGATGCCGCGCCTCAACGCCCTGCGAGATGTACATGGCCATGATGCCGCCCGAGACGTGCGCCATGCCGCTGGTCATGATGGTCATCAGTTCGCTGCGCGTGGCCTTGGAGAGAAACGGCCGGATGGTGAGCGGCGCTTCGGTCTGGCCCATGAAGATGCTGGCCGCCACGTTCATGCTTTCGGCGCCGGAGATGCGCATGGTCTTGAGCATGAGCCAGGCCATGCCGCGAATGACGATCTGCATTACGCCGATGTGGTAGAGCACCGCAAAGAAGGCGGAGATAAAGATGATGGTTGGCAGCACCTGGAAGGCGAAGATGGCGCCTTGATTAGCGGTATGCGGGATGATTAAGCAGATTGCCGAAAGCGCCGGAGTTGGGAAGGCCAAGTTGGCCGAAGAGCACCTGCGTGCCGGCGAATGTGGCGGAGAGCATATTGGTGACCACGGCGCCGGCCCAGTTCATCGCTTCCTGTCCGATGCTGAAGCGCAGCACCAGAAAGGCAAAGCAGACCTGCAGGCCGAGTCCCCAAGCAATGGTGCGCCAGCGAATCCGCCTTCGGTCAGTTGAAAAAAGATATGCGGCCAGCAGGACTGCCAGGATCCCCAATACCCCTGTGAATCGCCCCAAAGCGTTTGCCTCCTCAAAAACAGTTGTCAGGGGTCAGTTCAAACGCGAGAACCCCAGCCTCTGTCGCGTCCAGATCATCGATTTCCAAACAGAAGATGAAAAATGATAACCCATCCGTCCCGATGAAGAACCAAACTCATCTCCGAAACTGAAAACTCAAACGGAGCCAACGGCATTTCTCCTTGGCGTTCTGGCCGCTGACAATCGATTACTCTCCGCGGTTTCTCAGGTACTTTTCTGCCTTGTCGTGCGCAAAGATACGGCTGACCAGTGGAACCTTTGCCTGAGGAGGATTTTTGGAGATTTGAATTGCCTGCTTCAGGATCGCTTCCGGCTCTGTAAGCAGTTTTGCGTTTGTAGCGTAAAGTGTTGCCAGCGGCTCACCGCGCTCCACGAGAGCGCCGCGGCGCGCATGGAAGAGGATGCCGGCGTGGGGATCGACAGGCTCGCCCGCTTTCTCGCGCCCCGCCCCAGTTCGTTGTACCGCCCAACCGAGCGCAGTCGTATCCATCTCAGTCACATAGCCCGTCTCCCATGCTTCCACCACTGCAGTGGCGCCCGGCTTGTGAAACGCCTCCATATCGTCGAAGACCGAAACATCGCCGCCCTGCGCATCCACCATCTTCGTAAAGACAGCGAGCGCTGACCCATCCATCAATGCTGCTTCCGCCAGCGAGTATCCGGCCTGAGGCGTCTCGACCTTGCCTCCGAGATGAATCATCCACCCGGCGAGGATGAGCGAAAGCTCGCGCAGGTCTTCGCTCCAAGCCGGCCGCCGGCCGCGCAGCAACTCGACACACTCGACCAATTCAATCCAGTTGCCGGCCGCTCGCCCGAGAGGCTGACCCATATCGGTGAGCAGGGCGACGGTACGGGTCCCTGCGGACTCGGCAGTGGCCACCATCAAAGCCGCCAGGAATTCGCAGTCTTCCATCTTGCGCAGGAAAGCGCCCGAGCCTGTCTTTACATCCAGGACCAACCCGTTGAGGCCGGCTGCGAGTTTTTTGCTCAGAATCGAGGCACAGATCAGACCCGGATTCTCGACGGTTCCCGTGCGGTCGCGCAACGCGTAGAGAATGCGGTCGGCGGGCACGAGCCGGGGAGTCTGACTGACGATTGATGCGCCGCATTTCGCGAGGACGGCTTCAAATTCCGCGAGCGAGAGCGCGGTGCGGTAGCCGGGGATCGCTTCGAGCTTGTCCAGCGTCCCGCCGGTGTGGCCGAGTGCACGCCCGCTGATCATGGGTACTGCAACACCGCAGGCCGCCGCGAGGGGTGCGACGAGAAAGCTGGTTTTGTCGCCTACGCCGCCCGAGGAGTGCTTATCCACGGCCTGCTTGCCGAGCCGCGTCGGAGAGAATTTCTCGCCCGAGTCGCGCATGGCCAGCGTGAGAGCGCGCGTTTCGTCGAGCGAGAGCCCTTTGAGCCACGCGGCCATCAGCCAGGCGGCAAGCTGATCGCCTGGGATCGACCCATCTGCCGCGCCGGCAGCTAGAAAACCAATCTCCCGCGAGTCGAGAGCGCCGCCGTCGCGCTTCTTGCGGATGATGTCGATGATGTGCAGCGGAGCGGAAGAGGAGGTTTGAGGCTGCGTGAATCCGGTCTGCGTCATGGAATCAAGTTCCCTACTTCAACTTCATTTCAAACCCGTGCGGCAGCAGTTCACTGAAGGTCACAGTGCGCACACCGTCGGCCGCCGGAAACACGACCGGAGCATCGGGCTGAACGAATTCTGCCAGCATCTGCCGGCAGGCGCCGCACGGAGGACTGGGCAATTCATTCAGATTTGCAACCGCGACGGCAGCGATTCGAATCTCCGGCCCGAACCGGGAGACTGCGCATACGAGGGCTGCGCGCTCGGCGCAGATGGTCAGTCCAAAACTCACGTTCTCAACATTGGTCCCTGTTACAACTTCGCCATTGGTGAGCAGGAGTGCAGATCCTACACGAAACTTCGAATAGGGAGAATAGGAATGCTGTGCAGCCTGGCGCGCCAGGTCGAGCAGCTTTTCGAGCGCCGGCTGTGTCACGTTCGTCATCGTCAATGTGTTCCCGCACCCGCAAATCGGGTGAAGATTAGAGGCTAATGCATCTGAGCCAACCCTGTACACTCTCAACGAGGTCTTGAATGCTTTCGCTTGAACTGTTGTTTGTTGCGGCCATTCTTGTTGCTAGCCCAGCTTTGGTGGCGCAGAACGCGGCGGCGCAAGGGCCGCAAGCCGCCACAGCAGCGCAAGCGCCGCCGCAGTTCGACGTGGCTGCGATTCATCTCCACGAACCGCAGCCGCACGAGCATGTCTCCATCACGAGCTCACCGTGGGACGGCCGTCTTTATGCGACCAATGTTTCCCTTTTCACTCTTATTTGGTGGTCCTTCGAGATACCCGAATCCCGAATTCTTGGCGCTCCCAGCTGGGCCAACTCAAAGCGGTTCGATATCGAGGCCACAGCAGATCCCTCCGTCGACGCGCAGTTGAAAGGGCTCACCTCCGACGCGGGCCGCAAGGAGAAAGAAACGATGGTTCAGGCACTCCTCGCCGACCGCTTTAAGCTCGCTACACACACTGAAACGCGTGAACTGCCCATCTACACTCTCGTGGTCGCAAAGGGCGGACCAAAGCTCGGCGCCCTGCAGGACAGTGGAACATCTATCAATCGGGGAAGTGACCGCATCGAGGTCCAGACATCGAACAGCGTCCCCACCCTGGCCGAGCAGTTATCGATGATCGCCGGCCGCGACGTGGTGGATCAGACGGGGATCACCGGCCGCTACGACCTTAAGCTGCAGTGGACTCCCGACGATGGCACCGCGCCAGCGGCCGACTCCGGCCCCTCGATCTTCACTGCACTCGAAGAACAGCTCGGCCTGAAACTGGAACCGGCCAGGGGCCCGGTTAAGGTGCTGGTCATCGACCGTGTGGAGATGCCGTCGGCGAATTGAGGGTTCGCAGTTCTCAGAGATCGTTGGCAGATGAGCGTTTTCTGATCGCTGGCCCTATTCCCTACGCCCCGTTTTTCTCAAGTTGCGCTACGTTCTTCCGATAGACCACATGAGTGCTCGCCGCGCGAGGGCCGCGGTTTCGGCGAGCCGGGTGAGTGTGGGCGATGGACGATTTGACGAGGGAGTTCCTGATTGAGAGCCAGGAAGGGCTGGACCGCATGGAGCGGTGCCTGACCGAGTTGGAGCAGAAGCCGCAGGACGCGGAGCTGCTGGGCGAAATCTTCCGTTCCGTGCACACGATTAAAGGAACCACCGGTTTCCTGGGGTTCAAGCGCCTGGAAAAGCTGGCCCATGCAGGCGAAAACTTGCTTGGCTTGCTGCGCGACGGCAAGATGACCGCGGATGCGGCGGTCATTACAGCGCTGCTGCAGTTGCTCGATGGATTGAGAAGCATTCTGAAGACGATTGAGGCGGAGGGCAGCGAAGGAACCCAGGAAGATGCCGCTTTAATCGTGCGCCTGGAGGAGCTGCAGGCGCCGGCAAAGGCTGAGCGCACAGCGAGCGCCAAAATCAAAGCGAAGACAGGTCGCGCAGACGAAGGCTGGGCGAAGTCCACTCCGAGCATAGCTTCTGTTGTCATGGCCGCACCCGAGCCCGAGCCTGCTCGCGCCGCAACCGAATCGCCGGCCGTCACAAATCCCGCTCCAGCCGGCCCCGAAGCCGCGAAAGGACGCGCTCAGGCAGGTGGAACCGCAGCGGAAAGCACCTTGCGCGTCGATGTGGTTCTGCTGAACCGGATGATGAACCTGGTGGGCGAGCTGGTGCTCACCCGCAATCAGGTGCTGCAGGCTACGGCCGCCGATCCCAACATGACCTTGCTGTCGAGACGCCTGGATATGGTGACAGCAGACCTGCGCGAAGCCGTGATGAAGGCCCGGATGCAACCGGTCTCGAACGTTTTCTCCAAGATGCCTCGCATGGTGCGCGACCTGTGCCAGGCGCTGGGGCGTCGCGTCAACCTGCAGATGGAGGGCCAGGAGACGGAACTCGATAAGAGCCTGCTCGAGGCCATCAAAGATCCGCTCACACATGCAGTGCGCAACGCACTCGATCACGGCATTGAGTCGCCGGACGTGCGCCAGGCCGCAGGCAAGGATCCCGAAGGCAGGCTGACGCTGCGCGCGGTGCAGGAAGGAAGTCACGTTGTCATCGAAGTCTCTGACGACGGCGCCGGCATCGCGGTTGAGAAGGTTCGCAGCAAGGCCATCGAGCGTGGGCTCATCACACCGGAACGCGCCGGACAGCTCGGCGAACGGGAGCTGTTGCAACTGGTATTTTTGCCGGGCTTCTCAACTGCCGCCCAGGTGACCAACGTGAGCGGTCGTGGCGTGGGGATGGACGTGGTGCGCACCAACGTGGAGAAGATCGGAGGCAAGGTCGAGATCGATTCGCGCACGGGCAAGGGAACCACGCTGCGGCTGCGCATTCCACTCACCCTGGCCATCATTCCCGCGCTGATTGTGCGCAGCCTGAACCAGAGCTTTGCACTTCCCCAGGCCGCGCTTTCAGAACTGGTACATATTCCGCCAGAACAATCGGCAACTGCGGTGGAGTGGATTGAAGACGCGCCGCTGTACCGGCTGCGCGGCCGGCTGCTGCCGCTGGTTCTTCTTGACAAGCTGCTGATGCCTGGCCGTGAGTGCAAACTCGCGGCGGACCGCGACAACTTTATTGCAGTGCTCGACGCCGATGGGCGCCGTTTTGGACTGGTAGTGGACTCGCTTGCTGATCCGGAAGAGATTGTGGTGAAGCCGTTGAGCGCGGTGCTCAAGGATATCGGCCTCTACTCGGGCGCGACAGTTCTTGGCAATGCCGACCTGGCGCTGATTCTCGATCCCGCGGCGATCGCCATGCGGGCCGGGGTGGCCATGATCAGCGAAGAGGATGCGGTGCTTGCGGTGGAAGATGAGAGCGACGCCGCCAGGATGGAGTATCTGCATGTGGAGGTTGCCGGCCGCCACGCAGCGGTGCCGCTGAGCGATGTGCTGCGCATAGAGCAGCTCCCGCTTTCGCGGATCGAGTATGTCGGCTTCCGGCCGGTTCTCAATTTTGACGGACAGCTGCTACCGGTCGAGGATTCGGGCGGCATTTTGGCGGGGGCACATGGTAATCCCGAGGCGCAGATCATTGTGGTCGTTTGCCGAGAGGGAGATCGTCATGTGGGGATTGCGGTCTCGCATGTGCTGGACGTGGCTGCGGGGGGCAGTCTCTTTGAGGCCGGCTCGAGCCAGCGGACGGACGGCGTGACGCTGCTGAAGAGCCGGGTGACAGGGATTGTGAATCTGGGCGGAGTGGAGCCATTGCTGGCGATGGAAGAGATGGCGGATGAAGGGCAGCTGGCAGCGGAGGCAGTGGCATGAGCAAGGCGGCAGCATCGCATCGCAAGCAGAAGGCAGACACGCTGGTGGAAGTTTGCTCAGTACGCGTGGGAAAGACCAAGTTCGGCGTTCCGATCTCGCACATTCTTGAGATTGTGGGCGCGGCGCGTCCGCAACCGGTTCCGCTGGCTCCGGGATATGTGGGCGGACTGGTGCATTATCGCGGCGATGTGCTGACGACGGTGAGCCTGCGGCATTTGCTGGAGCTTGCAGCCGAAGGATGGGGCACAGGACGTTCTGGTGCTTGAAAGCAAGGGCAGCTGTTTCGGGCTGCTGGTGGACTCGGTAGGCGAGGTGCTGACTGTTTCCGCGGCAGACCACGAGCCGAATCCTTCGATTCTCGACGAGCGCCGCCGGGATTTGCTGGCCGGCGCGTACAAGCTGAAGGACGGCCTGCTGGTGATGCTGGATCCGGAGCGTCTGGATCCCCTGCGGCTGAGCGCAGGCAAGGCTGCGTAGAAGAAAAGCGACGCCGAGGGCGCTGCAGTGAGGAGGAGATCATGCGGGCACTGATCGTCGACGACTCCCGCTTTGTGAGGGACTATTTGCGCGGCATGCTCGAAGAGAAGGGGATCGAGTGCGAGACGGCCGCCGACGGATGCGCCGGGCTGGAGCGTCTGCGCAGCGGGCCTGAGTTCGATCTGGCGCTGGTGGATTGGAACATGCCGGTGATGAACGGCCTGGAGATGCTGAGCGAACTGCGCGCCGATGGATACAGCGACCTGAAGGTGATGATGGTGACGACCGAGGCAGAGAACGACTTTATCGTCCGCGCTCTGGATGCCGGCGCCGACGAATACCTGATGAAGCCATTCGACGATGGAGGCCTTGAGCGAAAAGCTGGCCATGCTTGGTCTGGTGGAGGCCTGAGCGATGGGGATCAACCGGCGGACGCGGATCCTGATCGTGGACGATTCGGCGGTGATGCGGAGCCTGCTGCGCTCTGTGGTTGCGACCGACGCCGGACTTGAGGTGGCGGGAACCGCGGCCGACGGCGCTTCGGCATTGGGCTCTCTTGCTGCGAGTGCTCCCGACCTGGTTCTGCTCGATGTGGAGATGCCGGTGATGGACGGCCTGGTGACTCTGCGGCAGCTGCGGGAGCGCGGGACACAAGATGCCGGTGATCATGTGCAGTTCGCTCACGCAGCGCGGCGCCAAGGTGACCATTGAGGCGCTGGCGGGCGGCGCCAGCGATTATGTTGCCAAGCCTGCGGGCCATGCGAGCCGCGAAGCAGCGATGCGCGCGCTGGCGCAGGAGCTGATTCCCAAAATTCATGCGCTGGCGGCGGCAGCGCTGCGGGACGCGGCGGTTCCCATCGCGCCGCGATTGACGCTGCCGGTGGCGGGGCCGCGAGCCATTGCCGCGCTTCCGCCGGGGAAGCCATCGGTGCTGGCGATCGGCGTTTCTACCGGCGGTCCGGCCGCGCTGGATGTACTTCTGCCGGCGCTGCCCGGCGACTTTCCGCTTCCGGTTCTGATTGTGCAGCACATGCCGGAGGTATTTACGCGGCTTTTTGCGGAGCGCCTGGGCCGGCGCTGCCAACTGCGTGTGGGCGAGGCCACGGAGGGGGAGCGTGCGGTGGCGGGGGGCATCTATATTGCGCGCGGCAACTGGCACATGGAGCTGCTGGCTGCGGCCCGCACGGGCGGCGCGCCCACAATTCACCTGAACCAGGACGCGCCGGAGAATCATTGCCGGCCCGCGGTGGACGTGCTGTTTCGCAGCGCGGCGAGGGTTTACGGGTCCGGTGTTCTGGCGGTGGTGCTGACGGGCATGGGTTCCGACGGGCTCGCGGGGTGCAGGCTGATCCGCCAACAGGGAGGCATCGTGCTGGCGCAGGATCAGGCGACGAGCACGGTCTGGGGCATGCCGGGCGCAGTGACCCAGGCAGGGCTGGCGCACAAGGTGCTTCCGCTGGGCGCGATGGCCGCAGAGATCGGGAGAATCTGCCGCCGCACTGCTGTTGCGGGCGATGCGGGCAATTCTGCACGGATGGCGGTTTAGCGATGGATACCGCAGCGAGCGCCGATTACGGCTATCTACGGGAGCTTGTCTTTGGACACTCACAGAATGTGCTGGATCCCTCGCGCGACTACCTGTTTGAGACGCGACTCACAAAACTGCTGCGCAACCAGGGCATGAGCCGCGTGGATGAACTGGTGCGAACGCTGCGCTGCACCAAGAATCCGGCGCTGGAGCGCGCGATCGCCGAGGCCATGACCATCAATGAGACCAGCTTCTTCCGCGATGTAAGCCCGTTCGACCTGCTGCGCACGGAGCTGTTGCCGAAGTTGATTGAAGAGCGCCGCTGGGCGCGCACGCTGCGCTTCTGGAGCGCGGCCTGCGCCACCGGCCAGGAGGCTTACAGCCTGGCGATGCTGCTGCTGGAGCACTTTCCCGCGCTGGCAGGCTGGAATCTTCGAATTGAAGGGACCGACCTGAGCGGCGAGGTGGTTGCGCGCGCCCAAGCCGGCATCTATCACCGCATCGAGATCAACCGCGGCCTGCCGGCGCGCTTTGTGGTGCGCTACTTTGACCACTCCGGCGAAGAATGGGCGGTGAAGCCGGAGGTGCGCAGGCTCTGCAACTTTCGCCAGGCCAACCTGTGCGGCCCGTCGCTGCCGTTCAGCCGCGCGGATGAAGGCTTCGACGTAATCTTTCTGCGCAACGTGATGCTCTATTTCGGGCAGGAGACGCGGCGCACGCTGCTGGCCGGAGTGCATGGCCTGCTGAAGCCGGACGGCATTCTGTTTCTCGGCTCCAGCGAGCAGCCCGCCGATATGTCGCTGTGGACTCCTGTGCTGGCGGGAGGAACGAGCTATTACCGGAAGGCGGCTGTTGGCCGTTCGCTGTAAAGCGCGATGCAGAGCGCTTCTTATCGATTGACCATACGAAATCGGAACGTCGCCTCCTTTCGCCCCCTGCGGGGGCTGAAGCACTCGAGATTTGCCCGCTTTCCCCAGGCTCGCGCCTGGGGCTAACGTCTGACGCCCGCTGCGCGGGCATTGCAGAGCCGTTGGAATCAGTGACGCACCCTATTCGCTTATCGACATCAGTGAAGTGCAATCTCCGAGCGGGGTTTCATCAGCGAAGTTAGAGGCACATGGTGGTTGGAGAACAGCTCTGTGTAGCGTCCCGGAAGTTTGATGCAGAAACCGGCATCCCAAAAGCAGGTCCATCGACTCGTCGCCGCGGCGACTCGCTCAGGATGACCGCTGTTTTTTATTGCGAACTTTAGGGATAGCGTACTAGCGTCGCCATCATCAGACTACTCGTCGTCCTCATCGTCGTCTTCGGATTCGTAGTTGGGGCAGGTGTCTTTGCGTTTACAGTCGACGCAGTCTTCCGGAGTTTCGCAGACGACCTTTTCGGGCGCGAGCTCTTCGCCTTCACTGGAGACGGTAACGGCGCGCACGGATTCCGGCGGGTAGAAGAACGAGCGATCGATATGTTGCGAGGCGATCTGGAGAGAGTAGAGGATGAGCCCGGCGCGGCGAGGGTCGATCTGCGATGAGGTGAGTGCTTCGACGACCTGGCCGAGCGCGATCTTGATGGCGTCGGAGTCCTCGAACGCGGGCAGGTGCAGGTCCTGCAAGGTTGAGACCTTGACTGAGGCGAGCTTGTGCAGCTTGGCGTGAAAGTAGCAGTAGACCGACCCGCGGAGCGCGGGCGACTGGCACCTGATGCCATTGGTTTTGAGATGACGACATAGTTGATACATTCCGGATACCTACCCCCACCTACCCATATTTTGGGAAGAAGCGCTTTAGTTGCAGCGGTTTACGGCGCATCTTCCGCGCTAGATCGATGAAACCATTGAAGTTATTTGCAGATTCGTCCAGGCCAAAGACTTAAGGGCGGCTATTAGCTTTTGGCTATTAGCTGGCGGCATTTGAGGCTGAGACTACGGTCTCGGCGTTGCCGTGGACGGGCTCCTGTGTGGAGTTTTGAACTAGGACTATTGTGCGCGTTGAGGGGGAATTAACCTGCAAAGAAAATTGGGATCGAGGAACAGGGGGCAGGGGACAGAAAAACAACGACTTAAGGCGGAATTGGCAGCGGAGTTGAGGCGGCCGGGGGCTTGACAGCGGAAAATCGGCGGCCGGCGTTTGTGGGATCCCGGGTCTCAGAAACGAAACCTGGGGCACACCGCAGCGGTTGGATCCCACCCTAACCGGCGCAAAATGCGCGCCGGCTAGAATGGGGCACCCAAATTTGTTTGGGTGACGGCGTCGACGGATGGAAATGGGTGGCTAGGGCTGGCCGGCGAGCAGACCCTCGACTTCGGCTTGCAGGCGGGCGGTGATGGCCGCTTCAGTTTCCTGCGGGCCGAAGTGGATGGGCTCGCCGATGCGGACTTCGATGGCGCCGGAACGGAACCAGCGGCGCTGACGGGTTTTGAGCTCGCCAAGACCGCGAATGGCCACGGGCAGCACGGGTACATAGCTCTGTTTGGCCAAAAGGCCGATGCCGGGACGAAAGCGTGCGAGTTGGCCTTCGGCGGAGCGCGTGCCCTCAGGAAAGACGAGCACGCTGTATCCGTGGTCCAAGGCCTTGCCGGCGTGGGCAAAGCTGGCCTGGAAGTCGCGCTGGCGCGGCAGCGGAAAGACGTTGAAGAGCGCTGTGACAAGCCAGTACGCTGGCGGGCCGAGGATGTAGAAGCCCTTGTGTCCCGGCGGCCAGTCGGGATTGCGGAAGTGCCGGTAGTCCTCAAGCATTTCACCCATCATGGCCGCGGCGATTTGGCGGCGCAGCGGGCCTGCCAGCGCATATTGAATGAGCGGGCCATCGTAGGCGGTTACGTGGTTGCCGACGATCAGGAACGGCCCTGGAGGAAGCGGCCGGCTGGGCCCGACCACGCGCGGCTCGGCAAGGAACCACGTGAGGGGACGCATGATGGCCTCAATGAATGCCACACGGACCCAGTGAATAGGTTTCCACCACGGCCACACAGGATAGAGAAAGCGGGGACGACGCGGCTCTTGCAGCGAGGCCGAAGCGGCGGGAGCGGTTGCGCCGGACGACAACTCGGCGGCGGCTTGCGGGGGAGTGGACGCAAGCGCGGAGGAGAGCGGGCCGGCATCGGGCGACGCGGGGCCTGGACCGGAGGCGGGACCGGCACCGTTTGAAACAGCGCCGTCGGTCACGGTACCGTCGGATGCAGCGCCGTCGGCCACGAGCCTGCGGAGCTCGCCGAGGGTCTGCACTTCTTCAAGAAGGCCGTTGCTCTCGACGATGCCGAGCCGCTCCTCGATGGCCGCGGCCAACTGCACGCGCCCCAGGCTGTCGAGATGAAAATCTTCAGTGAGGCGCAGTTCGTCGCCCACACCGGGGTGGGATTCGCCCGTGATCTGCGCGATGAGTGCGAGCAGCCAGTCGGACGAGGGTCCAAAGGCGTGGTGACCGTTGGCATGGTTCGAGCCGTTGCCGGTTGAAGCGGCCGCGGCCTGAATGCGGGCCAGCCAGGCAGCGACGGGCTTGCGCCGGACTTTGCCGGTGGAAGTGCGCGGCAGGTCGGGCTCCGGCCAAAGCACCCAGCGGCTGATGCGCTGGAACTCAGGCAAGGTAGCGTTGGCGCGCTCGACGGCGGCGGTGGCGCAATCTCCCGAACCGCGGCAGGCAAGAACGGCGCAGGGCTCGGGACCGGCGGGTGTTTCCATGGCGACGACGGCGCAGGCGGCTACTTCAGGCTGCTCCTCGATGGCGGCTTCAATGTCTTCGGGGTGCAGGTTGACGCCGGCGGCGGTGACGATGACTTCGCTTTTGCGGCCGAGGAAGCGCAGATCGCCGGACTCCTGACGCTCGGCAATGTCGCCGGTGGCGAGCCACTCGTCTTTGCGCGGGCGCAGCGCTCCGCCCTGCCATGTAGCGCTGGAGATGACTGCGCCGCGCACCAGAACTTCGCCGTCGGGAGCGAGCTTGACCTCGCGCCCCGGGAGCGGCTTGCCGATGGTGCCTTCTGCAACGTGGAAGGGGTGATTCAACGTGATGATGGCGGTGGTCTCGGTCATGCCGTAGCCCTGGATGAGCACAAAGCCGAGGGCGTTCCAGAACTCTTCCAACGAGCCCGGCAGAGCGCCGCCGCCGGAGACGAAGGCCCAGAACTTGAGGCCGAAGGCGCGATGCACGCGGCGGAAGCGCCACCAGCGGCGCAGGGCGCCAATATGCGGCAATCGTGCGACGCGATCGGCGAGAGCGGGATCGGCTGCCTCAAGATGAGCCTTGAGCAGTGCCAGAATGCGCGGCACGGCGGCGAGGACGGAGATGCGCTCACTGCGAATGAGGTCGATAAGGCGCGGGGCGGCGAGGCGGCTCTCAAAGTGAAGCTCGGCGGCAAGGATGGGCGGAACCCAGAGCCCCATGGTCTGGCCGAAGACGTGACTGAGCGGAAGCGTGTTGAGAATGCGCAGCGGATGGACGAGGCGCTCGTAGCGGAGGTAGGGTTTGGCGCCATCCTCAATGGGACCGACGCTGGCCAGCACATTGCCGTGGGTGAGGACGATGCCTTTGGGTTCGCCGGTGGTGCCGGAGGTGAAGAGAACCTGGAGCGGCGTTTGGCTGGTAAGGCCCGAGACGGCGCCCAACTCAGTCGCGGGCAACTCGGCGAGCCAATCTTCAAAAGCGAGCGCGGGGATGGGGTGCACGTGCGGCGCGGCAGCCAGCCTGGCGAGCAGGAGCGCATCGCCTACGACGAGTTTGGGACTGACGTCGCCGGCAACGCGCTCGGCAAAATCGACGGTTGCATTGAAGTCAAGAGGCACGGCCAGAACGCCGCGCAGCAGGCAACCGTGAAAGGCGGCGATCCACTCGGCGCTGTTTTCAGCCCAGATAAGGACGCGGTCACCCTGCGCGATGCCCTTTGCGGCGAGGAGCGCGGCAAAGCGGCCGGCAAGCTGCGCCAGTTCGCCGTAAGTGGTGACACGGCGGCGATTACCCTGATAGCGCACCACGGCGATCTCGCGGTTGAGGCGTCGAAAATCGTCGATCAGTGTGGCCAGGTGATCGCGCATACGCTCTCCGGCAAGTTAAGGCTAACAGTAGAGATGCGCCAGCTTTTCGCGGGGACTCGTTCTGGGCGAAGAAGTGGCGCGAATCCGAATTTGGACGGCACGATGACTCTGCGGCTCGGCTGCCGTGTGTAAGATGCAGCAGCCGCAAGAAGCGGGTGGACGAATTTCCACTTGTCCTGATGCAGCCGAAGCTGCCAGTTAGGACACGCCGCGAAGGGAGAGACGCGCTTAAGGCGTGGAGGCGTCGCCGGCGCATTGCCGCAGCCCGAGCCGAGGCTTGAAAGCGATCTTGAAGCGCCTCAATCTCCTCCCAAACTAAGGCGCGATGGCGCTCGTCGGCGTTCGCCCTGGTGGTGTTAACAGGCCCTAGGGTAGCACCTCCGGGAAATCGCGGTGGCATTCGTCAAAGTTTGACGGGCCGGGCCGTTCAGGCGGCGGTTGGGTACGAGCGTCGTACACTGGAAACATCAGGATTTCCCAATGAAAAAACTCGCTGTCGGTCTTTATGTTTTGGTTGTGATCGCGTTGATGATCTGGGGGTATTACCAGGCCATCTATGTTGCGCCCAACGACGCGATGCAGGGCGAGATCTTTCGCATTATTTACTACCATGTGCCTTCGTGGGCGGCTGCTTTCCTTGCCCTTGCAGTTTCTCTGATCGGCTCGATCGGGTATCTGGCCTACCGGCGAAATCAACCGGCCCGGGCGCAGATGGCCGACGCGTGGGCATTGGCGGGCGCTGAGGTGGGGGTGGTCTTCCTGACTGTGGGCCTGACGACGGGACCGCTTTGGGGACGGCGGGCATGGGGCATCTGGTGGACATGGGATGCGCGGCTGACAACGTCGCTTGTGCTCTGGCTGATTTACGTCAGCTATCTGCTGTTGCGGCGATTTGCGGCCGGTCCGCAGATGCAGACGCTGGCCGCGGTGCTGGGGATCTTTGGTGCCCTGGATGTGCCGATTGTCTATATGTCGAACCGCTGGTGGCGGACGCAGCACCCGGCGCCTGTTTTTGGAGGCGCACCCGGTTCGGGGATGGATCCGTCGATGGTGGGCGCGCTGATGTGGAATATGCTGGCGTGGTTTGCATGGGGTGTACTGATATTGGCGATTCGCTATCGCGTGGAGCGAATGCACCAGTTGAATGCAGAGGCAGAGGCTGAGGCAGCACTGAACGCGTGAAGTGGGGCGAGTGCGGCGGACGGACGGCGAACGAGTACGGCGAGTGGTGAAGCGAATAGGAGAAGGGGACAACGATGGATCCAGCAGCGATTCTCGATCATGAATACAGGATTGCGGCCTATGTGGTTACGTGGGTGATTCAACTGGGTTACTTAGGGTGGCTGGGATTGAAGTGGCGCGCGGAGAAGCGGAAGCGGGCGCAGCAGGGATAGGCGATGCGCAAATGAAGGCGTGGATCGCGATTGTGCGCTGAGTCACCGACCATAAGGAACGACGTTTGTTTGTATAGATTCGAGTAGATAAATCTTTCGTTACTCTCCGAAGTAGCAGAGGATATAACACCGTCGCACCCGCGACGGGCTTTCGTGGTATTTCAAGATTTCTCTCATCCTGCCGATGATGCATAGGTAGGCAGATTGCAGAGTCGTTCTCCAGATGCAATGCAATAAGCGAACTCAGGCAAGGTGGCAAGCTCCGGGGCAGCAGTTTTGAAGGCGTCTTTGGAGAGTGAAAAGGCCATCTAAGGGCATAGCTGCGGGCCATGAGCGAGCGGAGAACCATATTTTGCAAGGGATGAGGATATAGAGGATGCACGATTTTTTAATAGCGCTCGCATTTATTGGTATGGTTATAGCTCCCGCGATCGTTGCCGCAAGTTCCAATCCAGAGGCCAGTGACGATCACGAATAAGCGGCGATAAGCCTGGACCGAGACGCGCCGACCCCAGATCTGCGTTGCTGAATCAACCTCAACGCTCGGCACAGGCGAACGACAAAGCCCGCAGGAAGTTTGCAAGCGCATGAAAATTGCCCTCGGCTCTCTCAGCCGGTAGACTGAGGGATCGGGGGCGATGCATGTTGGTTGTGATGAAAGCGCAGGCAACGCAGGAGGAGATTCAGGCGGTCTGCGACCATATTGTGCAGTTGGGTTTCCGGCCTCATCCTCTGCCCGGAGCGCAGCGCACGGCCATTGGCATCACGGGCAACCAGGGCGAGGTGAACCGCGGCAATCTGGAATCGCTGAGCGGCGTCGCGGAGGTGATCCGCGTTTCAAAAGCCTACAAACTTGCGAGCCGCGACGTGAAAGAGGAAGACACCGTCGTGAGCTTCGGGGCGACGGGCGCGGCGATCGGCGGGCATGGGCTGGCGGTGATCGCGGGGCCGTGTTCGATTGAAAGCCGCGAGCAGGCATTTGCCATTGCAGAGCAGGTAGCGGCGGCGGGCGCGCAGTTTTTTCGCGGCGGCGCCTACAAGCCACGCACTTCTCCTTACGCATTTCAGGGCCTGGGGCTTGAAGCGTTGCGGATTATGGCCGAAGTCAGGGACAAATTCGGCCTGCGCATTGTGACCGAGGCGCTGGACAGCGAGACTTTGGAACTGGTGGCCGAATGGGCTGACGTGATACAGATTGGCGCGCGCAACATGCAGAACTTTTCGCTACTGAAGAAGGCGGGGCTGCTGCGCAAGCCGGTGCTGATCAAGCGCGGAATGAGCGCGACGCTGGAAGAGTTTCTGATGGCCGCCGAGTATGTGATGAGCGAAGGCAACTACCAGGTGATCTTGTGCGAACGCGGCGTGCGCACATTTGCCGACCATGCGCGCAACACGCTGGACTTGAGCCTGGTGCCGGCGCTGCAGCGCGTGAGCCATCTGCCGATCCTCGTCGATCCCAGCCACGGCACGGGCCGCCGCGACAGCGTTGTGCCCATGGCGAGGGCCGCGGTGGCCGCGGGAGCCGACGGCCTGATGATCGAGGTCCACGACCATCCCGAGAACGCGCTCTCTGACGGGCCGCAGTCAATTTATCCCGAGCAATTTGCCAGGATGATGGACGAGATCGAGCAGATTGCGCCGGTTGTCGGGCGGCACCTGCCGCGCGGCGTTGCGACTGCCACAGCGGGAGCAGGTGGACAGTAGACCGTGGACAGGAAAGAGTGGTCAGTGGTCAGTGGTTGGTGGTCAGCGTCCGGTGGGCGAAGATCGCGGATCGGCGGGCCGGCTTGCTTTATTGGAGCCGCGCTGCTTGCAGTTTCTCTTTCTGGATGCCGCCAGCACGACTTTCCGCAATATCCGCCGAATTATCGCGAATACATTTATGTGACGAATGGAGGCAGCGACACCGTCACCATTCTAGATGTCGTGAACGTGCGCGTGGACCGCGAACTGACGGTGGGACACGATCCCGTGGCTGTGGCAGCGAGCCCAACGCGCAACGAGATTTATGTGGTGAACTCGGGCGCGGCAGGCGCAGCGGGCTCACTTTCGGTGATCGATGCCGAGCACAATACCGTGGTTGCCACGATTCCCCTGCACCAGCAGCCGGTGTCTATCGATCTGGATGCGGCGGGAAACCTGGCGTACGTGGCGAACTCCGGCTCCAACTCAATTTCAGTGGTGGACCTGAGGCGGCGGCGCGAGATTGGGCAGATCAGCACCGGCGAGCAGCCGGTGGCGGCGCGCATGGCGCCCAATGGCAAGGCGCTGGTGGTGGCCAACCGCGGCGGCAATTCGGTGACGGTCATCGATCCGGCGAGCGGACGCGTACGCGCGGTGTTCGGAGACTGCCCAGGCGCGAACGGCGCGGTGATTCTTCCCGATTCCTCGAAGGCGTTTGTGCCCTGCTCGGGCGGCCACCAGGTGATGGTGATTGCGTTGGCGCAGGGAGATACCCACCCCGCCGAGCCGGATCGACTGGAGACGCTGATGGATGTGGGCCGCGCGCCGGTCGAGCTGGCGCTGAAGCCCGATGGCGGCGAGATCTTTGCCTCCAATTCTTTGTCCGACTCCGTGTCAGAGATTTATGACACCACAGATGAAGTGGGCGACACCTATATGATTGGCGACGAGCCCGTATGCGGCCTGGTATCGCGCGATAACTCGCTTTTGTATGTAGCGAACGAGCACTCGCAGGAAGTGACTTTGTACTCGATCAACGACGGCAAGCGCGTGGGCTCAGTGCGCGTTGGGGACGGGCCTATGGCGCTGGCGTTTTCGGCCGCTGGGCACCTGTTGTTCGTGGCCGACAGCCGCTCGGGCGATGTGGCTGTGGTGCGCACCGCGTCGGCGTCGCTCTTTACGCTGCTGCCGGCGGGCCGCGATCCGAACGCGATGGTGGACAAGGCGTTCAAGCTGCCGTGACGCTCCGAACGTTTGCTGTGGATAGGCGATTTAATTTGGGCCGTGGTGTCTCCCACTCATGGCGCGATAAAACTGCGCCATGAATGGGGCACAGAAGGTCTTGTGGTGGACAAGGCGTTCAAACTGCTGTGAGGGTGAATCCCCTTGTGAAGCGGGGCGCGTTCTAGTGATGCCCGCCAGCGTGGCCGCTACTCTGACGTCCGGGTAGCGCGTGTTCGTTGGTGGGAGGATGACTCTCTTTGACGACATGGCCTTTCCCATCCCTGGCCTCATTGCCGTGGAAGTTATTGTTCGGTTGATCTCCGCGTCCAGGCATGGGGCCTTTGTAACCGTTACGAGGGTCATAGCGGTTATCGACATGGCCGGAGAAGTGCGCAGGGCCGTGGAACCAGGGGCCGGCACCGATAAACAGGCCGCCAACAAACCAATCGGGCCCGTAGTAGCCGTAAGGCGCGCAGTCGTATGGGGCGTAGGAGAAGTAGCCATAGGGGCAGACGGGCGCCACTCCAATGTTGATGGAGATCTGAGCCGACGCCGCGGGCGCGCAGTACAAAAGTCCGACGGCGAGAGTTGCGCAAGCAAGCATTGTGAATTTGGACATAAGCTCTCCTCGATTCATTTCGAGTTGGGGGGTGGGTGGTTCGTTGTGTCTCAGATGCGCGGTTACAATTTGGGGAATGGATCGCGCGAGAATCATACCACGGATTAAGAACGAATGGCCGCTTTGCAGTGAGTGAACGGTTGCGGCTAAATGACCGGCAAGCCGGAAGTTACCGTTGAATTATCCTCTCGATGGCGATGGCGCAAGATGGTTCTTGAGATCGAAATAGATTCCACCGGCAGGCTCTGGGGCACACGGCAGTGCAACGGTTGAGGTTGAAGGATCTGCATTTGTTTTCTCGCTTCACATCAACAGTTTCGCGGGGTCTCACCGTGGCCACTCTCCCGGCCTGACGGCGCTGAAGAATTCATAGTTTCGTAAAGGTAAACAAGGCGTCCTTTGCCGTTCGTGAATCTACCATATGATCTGCGGGAGGAATAAATCAGTGTCTAACGACTGCTATGAGATTGCTTGTGAACATGCGACCAACGAGATTGCCGAAATCAACGCACAGATCGAGAGACTGATCCGCAGGAAGGAACTGCTTGAAAACCTCCTGGTGCCGTTAAAGCTTCTGGTTCCCGAATCCGACCCGGTGACAATTCCCGCCACGGTTCCGGATGGTTCGAATAGCGAATCCCCGGCTACAGAAACAGCCGCGCAAGAATCTCCGGTGGTGGTGTTGGTGGATGTTTCGCAACCCGAATCCGGCTCAGTGGCGATTCCCGTCATGGTTTCGGATGGTTCGAACAGCGAATCCCCGGCCACAGATATAGCCGCGCAAGAATCTTCGGTGGTGTTAGTGGACGTTTCGCAACCCGAATCCGTCCCGTTCGAAGATTCAGCTCCCATGATGCAGCCGGAGGTGGAAGAAACGAACGTCGACGCAAGGAGCAACGGGGTATCCATCCGCCACGAAGATATTGCCGAGCTCGCGTACAGCTTTTGGAACGAGCGTGGCCAGGCCCATGGCCATCACGAAGAGGACTGGTCCCGGGCAGCGCACGAACTTCAAAATTCGGCTTAGTGACTGAGACAGGGCGATGCCGTCGAACACGCTTCGGCTGCGCCTCAGGACTATATCCGAGATGAATGAAGGTGTGGGCGTATCGCGTCTACTGTTTGTCGCGCATGGCAGCGGCGGGAGTGGATGCGGCCGGCGATGTGCGCGGGCCCAGGAGCACTCCGTCATCAAGCGACGCCGCAACCAGCCGGTTGCCCGCGGCGCGAATCAGGACGATCTGGTAGCCGGTCTGCCACCAATCCCATGTCATGGTTTTGGGATCGATGCCGTAGATCTGGTCACTGGAGCGCGAGCTGACGAGGACGCGCTTCAGGGCCGGATCGTAGCTGAGATCGTCGACATCGCGGAAGGGAAGCCGGTGAATCCACATCCAGGTCTTGCCCATGTCGCGGGTATAGTAGACGCCCTCGCGCGCGCCGAGCCAGAGGGTGCCGTCGGGCGAAAAGACCACGCGGTGAATGCGGGTGAGCATGGTGGGAACGCCCATCGGCCACCAGGTTTTGCCCGCGTCGATTGACGAAACGACACCATCGGCACGCGCGGCCGCCATTTTGTCGCCGTGAGCGGTGACGGATAGATAGTCGTTCTGACCCATGACCGGTCCACCCTGCCAGGTGGCGCCCTGATCACTGCTGGTGAATAGGCCGTTGTTGGTGGCCGCAACCCACACATCGCCAGAGACGTCGAGCGAGTTCACCGGGCTTTGCAGCTCGATGACCGGAGCCTGCACCTGCTTTTCCATGTTGACGCGCGTGTGGTAGTGGGTCTCAGTGAATGTCTTGATCACCGTGTTGGCGATGGCGTTGCGCGGCTGCCAGGTCAAAGTGCCGGCCATCGCCGCAGCCGATCCATCGACAGGAAGCGGATCGCCGGAGCCATCTGCCGGGGACGCGGACTTTTCGCCGGCAGCAGGCGGCGGATCGAGAACAAAGACGCCGCTGCTGGTTCCTGCCACCACTGTTCCATCTTTGGTTTGCGCCAGGGAGAAGACGTCGCGGCCGCCGAGGCCCGAGCCCAACTGCTGCCAGTGCGCGCCGCCGTCTGTGGTGCGAAAGACGCCGCCGAAGTTCTTGTCGTTGACCACGCCGGCATAGAGGCAGTCGGGATTGGAGCGATCGACGAGCAGTGCTGCAACCTTGCGCTCGGAGATGCCCTGGTTCGACGCGACAAATGTTTCGCCCGCATCCTGACTCGCGAGTACGCCGCCGCGATCGGTGGCCAACAGCACGTGGCTTGAATCCCTGGGATCGACGTAGACGTCGTTGACGATGATGTCGGCGCCGGTCATGCGCCGGAAGGTTCTGCCGCCGTTCTCGGTCTTGTAGAGGCCTTCTGTGGTGCCTGCGTAGACGACTTCGCGGTGCTCGGGATCCTGCATGAGAGACCGCGTCCTTCGAGCCTCAGTGGGAATGCCCTGGATTTTGCGGAAAAATGCGCCTGCGTTCTCGCTCTTGTAGATGCCGCTGCAGGCGCTGAGGTAAACGGTGCGCGGGCGCTCGGGATCGACAATGATGGAGAAAACGTCGGAGTCAACGATCAGTCCCTGCTTGATGTTGTGCCAGGTCTTGCCGCCGTCAGCGGTCTTCCAGGGCAAGTGCCAGGTTCCGGCGTAGACAATGTCGGCATGCAGAGGGTCGACGGCCAGGGATTCAATTTCGTGAATCTCGCGGCTGTCCGGCGGACTGATCTGGGTCCACGAGACTCCGCGGTCGAGCGAACGGAAGACGCCGGCGAGCGTGCCGGCATAGAGGATGCTGGGATCGGAGGGAGCCTGCACAAGGGCGTGAACCGGCTGCCCGCGAAACGCCGCCGACTCGGTCCAGCTCAGGCCGCGGTTGTGGCTGATCCACAATCCACCGTCGTTGCTGTTCTTCCACGCGCCCGCGTAGATTGTGGAGGGATCGGCGGAGTCGACCACAACGCTGTCGAGCACGAACCCGTCCTGATTGCCGAGCCGGGCCAGCCGATGCCAGGTTGCGCCCTCATCCGTGGTCTCGTACAACCAACTGTTGGTGGTGCCGAGAAGAAGGTGCCCGGGCTGTCCAGGGAACGAAGCGAAGGCGCGCGCGTCGCCGCCGTCGGGGCCGGCAATGCTCCACACGTGCTGCGCATGCAGGCTGCACCCAAAACAAAGAAACACAAATAGAAACAGGATCCGGGCCGGAACCCCGATCCGGCGTGACTCACTCAAAAAAGTCCTCCAGCAGCTCATTAAGACAGGAATCTCCATCGCATCTATATCAAGAATAGACAAGTTGGGCGCGAAAGGCGAAGGGGCTAACCATGTTGTGTACTGGGGCGTGCCGACATCCAAGCTCGCAATGCCATACGCGGCGAGGTGAATGAGGCACTCCAGGCTTCTTACGGTGTAATTTACTACCTGGCTTTTGCCAATCCCAGGTCTCAAAATCGAGACCTGGGGCACCCAATTTGGTACAAATCCAAGCGGTCAGAGACCTAGGCCATGGTCTCCCGCGCGTCGCGCCAAAGATCCAGGTCGCCCTCCTGCGCGTGGCGATCGATTTCTTTGAGCTCCGCAGCAGCGAACTTGAGGTTCTTGAGGGCGTCGAGCGAGTCGTCGAGCTGCTCGACGTTGCGCGCGCCGATGAGCGCCGAAGTGACGCGGCTGTCGCGCAGCACCCAGGCGATGGCCATTTGCGCGAGCGTCTGGCCGCGGCTCAGGGCGATGTCATTGAGGGCACGGACGCGCTTGAGGTTTTTCTCGCTCAAGAACTCTTTGAGCAGCGAGGAGCCACCGCTTTTGGCGCGGGAATCTTTGGGCACGCCTTTGAGATATTTGCCGGTGAGCAGACCCTGCGCGAGCGGCGAAAATGCGATGCAGCCGACGCCAAGCTCATCGAGCGTGGGGAGCAGGCCTTTCTCGATCCAGCGGTTGAGCATGGAGTAGCTGGGCTGGTGAATGAGCAGAGGAACGCTCATGCTCTTGAGGATTTTTGCCGCCTGGCGCGTGCGCTCGGGACTGTAAGAGGAGATGCCGACGTAGAGCGCCTTGCCCTGATGGACGGCTGTGACGAGCGCGCCCATGGTCTCTTCAAGCGGTGCGTCGCTCCAGGGCCGGTGCGCGTAGAAGATGTCGACGTAGTCCAGACCCATGCGCCTGAGGCTCGAGTCGAGCGAGGCGAGGAGATACTTGCGCGAGGCGCCGATGCCGTAGGGGCCGGGCCACATGTCCCAGCCGGCCTTGGTGGAGATGATGAGCTCGTTGCGCAGGCCGGCAGAATGCTTGCGGAGGCCGAAGTCTTTGCGGAGAATCGTCCCGAAGTTTTCTTCGGCTGAGCCGTAGGGAGGGCCGTAGTTGTTGGCGAGATCGAAGTGCGTGACGCCGCGGTCGAAGGCGCGGCGGATGGTGGCGCGGCCGGTCTCAAACACGTCGGCGCCGCCGAAGTTCTGCCACAGGCCGAGCGAGATGGGCGGCAGCACGAGGCCGGATTGGCCGCAGCGACGGAAGGTGGCGTGTTCGTAGCGGGTGGGATCGGGGATGTAGGGGGTTTCCATGGGTGCTCCTCGAGAAGAAACTGCAACTACGAGTATCCCACCCGGGCGCGGATTATTCCTTGAGCGGGTGTGGACGCGGGTGAGTGGCCAATGCCAGGGCAGTTCCATTTGAAAGGGAGCTCTTCGATATAGAATTTGGCAGAGAATTGAGGCGGACGGGCGAGGAAGAGAAGGTCGGGAACAGAAAGACAAAGAGAAAGCAGGTACCGGTCATGAAGAAGACGGTTTCCAGGAAAGTCAATTCTGCAGTTGGGCGAACGGCAACCGGTTCGGCAGCTGCGAGAAGCCAGAGGCCGGGCGACTGGCGCGAAGAGATGCTGGCGCGTTTGCGTGATTTGATCGAGCAGGCCGATCCCGAAATCGTGGAGGAGAATAAGTGGAAGAAGCCTTCAAAGCCCGAGGGAACACCTGTGTGGTCGCACGACGGGATCATCTGCACCGGCGAGACTTACAAGAATGCCGTGAAGATGACGTTTGCCAGGGGCGCTTTTCTGGATGACCCCGCAGGTCTCTTCAACTCCAGTCTCGAGGGTGGAATGAGGCGGGCCATCGACTTCCGCGAGGGGGGGAAAATTAACGAGAAGGCGTTGAAGAGCCTGATTCGCGCGGCCGTGGCGTTGAACAAGGACAAGGACTGAGGGGGTTGATGGAATGCCGCGGCGGGTTGATGGATGAAAAGTGTGGTCCGCGCCAAGGCCGAGACTGAATGCTGACTGCGCGGTGACGGAAGGATTGGCAGTAATCCGAGCCGAACAGAATAGCGCTTCAAGAAAGCTGCCTATCCGGTCCGTTATGAGAGCGACTTCGCAGTCACCAGCCCTATGGATTGCATGAGCTTGAGGGCGTTGCTGGTTTGAACGACGCCCGCTGTGAGCTTGAAGTCGAAAGCCAGTTGTCCATTCTCCAGGTGATCTTCGAAGTGGAAATTCCGCGCAGTTCCGTTCATGCTCTCAGGGATTTGCGCGAGCGCCAGATCGTGGGTGGTCACCAAGCCAATGGCCCCGCGCTGCACAAGAGCGTCGACTACCAGCCGCGTTCCTTCAAAGCGATCGTGCGAGTTCGTTCCCGAGAGCAACTCGTCCAGCAGAAACAATACGGGGATTGGGCCTTGCGCCGAGTCCGAAATCAACTTGAGACGCTTGATTTCGGCGTAGAATCGCGAGACTCCGCCTTGCAGAGAGTCCAGCACACAGATCGAAGCACCAACCGCGAGCCGCGACATGCGCAGCCGTTTCGCCCGGACGGGCGCTCCGCACTGAGCCAGAACCGCGTTCACGCCAATCGCCCGCACAAACGTGCTCTTCCCCGACATGTTGGGTCCGCTAAGGACGATCAATTGCAGGCCGTCACACAGTTTCAGGTTGTTCCGGACGGCCTTGCTTTCAGGCAGAAGGGGATGCGCGAACGACTCCGCATCGAAGCATGGGCGTTCATTGTCGAACTCCGGCCACGCGTCGTCGGGATGTTCAAACCCGTATCCGGAAAGCGCGGCAAGCACCTCCATCTCCCCAACAACGGCAAGCCACCCGCGAATTGCCGGACCGAATTCCCTCTGCCAGGATTGGGCCCTGAACATGCACTGCGCGGTATAGAAGACGACTCCGTCAATGACTCGGACAAGCAGATTCCGCCGCTGTTCGAGATAGTGCACAATCCGATCAAGCTTTCTTACCGCGGCAGATGGAGCAGTGCCGCCGGTTTTAAGCACCGACTGAAGACTTAAAAGCCTGGGCGACTCGAATTGCTCGCGCTCTAAAATCTTCAGGACTTCGATGAGCAGATCGAGATCGCTCGTAGCTGTTTCGACGGCGTCGGCGAGCGGTTCAAGCTGCTTCGAAATGCGGGAATTCACGAACAGGTTGACGAACGAAAGCAGCAGAACCGGCATGTAAGAATCGCGCAGAAATCCATAGACGAGGGATGCAACCCAGAGAATCGCAAGCGCAGCCATCGACATGTGCAGCCATCGCGAGCCGAACGAAGACACCTGCTCTCCCCAGGCTGCCATCGGGTCCGGGTGAAGGCCGAGGCGAACTCTATCTCCGGCAGTGAACAACCTCTCGCGAAGCACAATGCGCGCCTTCAGTTCCTGGGCAGCGTTCTGACGGGTGCGAATCTCATCAAGCGCCGCCGGCTCCAGCAGCCAGTGGGCAAGTGTCTGCTCTCCGGCTCGAGTGCGGAAGGTGCAGAGTAGTTCGAAGATCGAACCCTTGCCAAACAAATCCAGGTCCCGCGAATATGGATGCGTGTCATCCATAAATCGGTCGCCACCTTCACCGGTTCCGGCCCAGCGGTCTTCCAACCTTGCCACTCCGCGCTCGTAGTGGACGACAATCGATTCGATCTCTCGTATCTGCTTGAGCACTCTCTCGTGCGTGATCGCGAGGACGACGAAGACGGCCACGGTAATAAGCAACGGCCAAATCCCATGCAGCTCATGGACAAACCGAACGAGGAGGAATACTGCCACGACTCCGAGAGCAACCTTGGAATATCCAAGTTGCCTGTCCCGCTTCTGCTGTAAACTCAGCCGGTCTCGATTGTGCTGTAGCAATTTCTTATAGATTTTCAAAGGCGATTCGATCTTTGAATTATCCAGAGTTTCATCCATTCTTAGCACCCGGCGGCTGCAGTCTAGTCCATCACACACTTCAGCTATTTGCCTAATCGCACTGGAATGAAGTGTTCGTTTACCGCCGGTTTCCAGGGCTCAGAGCGGTTTATCGGCAAGCCGGAGATTACTTTGCTGAGAATAGCGTGACGGCAGCAGATTCGCACTGCATTGCGTGGCGATTTAGCTATGTTGGGCACCGCGCCAAAGGCGAGATGGAATGCTGATTGAGTGGGAATCAACGGATTGCCGGTAATCTGCCCGCCTTCCTCCGTTGCAGTCCTGACCGCACTAGCTTTCCAGTTGCGAACTGGCATTCGCATGTCCTGGCCGTTCATCCGGAATGCGCAGGGCCTAGAAGGAGGCATCCAAGTGACGAGCCCGAATCTGCTGCGCCTGTGAGTCTTTAATCGCCATAGGATGCGCCCCTCCTACCTGTCGCGCGCTGCTGCCTTGAGCTGGCATGCAAGATTTGTTCTTGGCCGAGTTTTTTCCGCATGGCCCAATCCCTTATCTCGTCTTCATCGCGCGCTGCAGGACCGCCTTCAAGTTGCTCCGGAGAATCCCGACCTGGCTCCCTGCAATATGGTTGTCGTCCATATAAATCGAAATTCCACCGACCTGATAGAGACAATCCTGCCCGCGGCACAGGCTCAACCTGGGATCGAAGATCTCCGCACCTGCGTTGGTAGCTATCGCCTTGACTTCCTCACGGAACTGAGGAGACGTATAGTCCCCGGTGGTTTCCAAGAGGCCAAATCTGCCGAACACAGCATTGCTGATCTCAAGCTCAGGAATCCTCTTATCGTAGATGGGAAAGGGAAGCGAAACGATTACGTTCTTTCCAAAATGACGAAGCGTGCGAATTTCATCAGACAGATCCGCCAAAAAGTGTTGGCGGAACTCGTCACGGGACAGCATCATTACACATCTGCCACCGGACGCCACACAGGCAAAATGATCTCTCAGGGTGGTCCAGGCACTAAATCCAATAAATACTGTATCGATATCCTCTTTTTCTGCCCGCTGCAGAGCAAATTTGGAAAACGCATCGCAGTGATACCCCTCCGCCGCATTATTCAGTTGTTCGTCCGGCAGGCATCCGCTTGCGTTAGCCATGACCACGCCGCGGCCCTGCAACTCTCCATCGGCGTAGAGCGCTTCAATCAATGGAAAGAATTGTCCAACGTGCGAGTCCCCCCAAAACATGATCTTTTGCGGTGATTGACTACCCACACCACAAAAATGGATATCGGCGAGACTATGTACCTCCGTCCTCCAATTTGTGCAGCTCTCAGGTTCTCGGTCCCAGTCTTTCATCCGTTGAAGGTTGATTGCCACGATCTGCCTGGTTTGCGGATCGTAACGCTCCGGCAAGCCGTGCGACAGGTAGGCAGCGAATCCAAAAGAGACGGTAGCGATGCTTACGGCAAAGCCTAAAGCAAAGATCTGCTTTCTGCTAAATGGTGAACTCGCACCGCGAAACGGCCGCTCGATATATTCAAATGAAATGAAGGCCAGCGCAACCGAAGATATCAGCACGAAGGGGATCTTGGCGTTAGCGGGTAGATTGATTGGCAGGTGCCCACTGAACACAATGATCGGCCAATGCCACAAGTAGAGCGAATAAGATATGACTCCGATGAAGACAAGCGGCGGAAAACTCAAAAGGCTTCGCGCGAAGCATGGTCCCGCGTCCCCTGCATAAATGACGAGCCAAGCTCCCACGCAAGGTAATAAGACGATGTAACCCGGAAACGACGCGGCCTTGATGGGGAAACTTAGCGCGCAGGCGATCATTGCCAGCCCCAAGAGCCCGGTAATTTCGCTCACGATACGGTGACGAATTGGAGGCACGGCTTTCATCGCCAGCAGCGCGCCAGCCAACAGCTCCCAGGCACGCGGCATAATCCAGTAGAAAGCCACCACAGGCTTGTGCTCCGTCGCCCAGATATTCAGTGCAAAGGAGGCCGCAGCCAGGAAAATCAACCACGCGTTGACTCGCCCTTTTGCCCACCGATAGAGAAAGAACAGGGTGACTGGAAAGAAAAGATAAAACTGTTCCTCCACAGCAAGCGACCAGGTGTGCAGGAGTGGCTGCGAACTGACGGAGTTGTCGAAATAACCGAGCGGTTGCGCACTGTGCCAGAAATAAAAGTTGCTGAAAAAGAAAGTTGTCGCGACCAGCGATTTCCCGAAAGCGGTCATCTCCCTCGGATCCAACAGGACCGCGGCGGCCACTGTGCAGAAAAACAGGACCGTGAAGAGCGCCGGGAAAATGCGCCGCATTCTTCGCTCGTAGAACGCGATGAGCGAAAATCTGCCTTCGCTCAGATCTTTGCTCAGTATCGAGGTGATGAGATACCCCGAGATCACATAGAAGATATCGACACCGACGAATCCACCCCGGAAGGGAGCAAATCCCGTGTGAAAGAAAAGGACTGCCAGCACCGCAACCGCGCGAAGGCCATCGACGTCAGGGCGATATTTGGCCGAGCGACTCGCGATCGATTCAAATGAGACACGCATCCATTTCGATCGGTGCCCGCCAGACTCCTCCCGAATGTTTGAAATTGCCATCGCTGCCTGAAGTCTTAAATGGGGATGGGGTATTATAGCGTCCGGACAAAATTATCGCGGATCCGAATTGCCGGCGTTTGCTGCAACTTCCAGGGGACTATTGGCTTTCCAGGAAGAAGACCGGAAAGATTCGGCCCGATCGGCTAATTCCTCTGCCAGCCGCACAAAAATAGATTCAGCATTCGTTTTCGCTTCTTAAGAATGCGCCACTCTCGTATTTACAGAGGCCTGCGCCTCTTTTGCGGGAAAGAGGACGCCGATTTTGCGGCTCTCCGGGCGCAGTGCCCACGATGCGACCAAGAGACCTGCGAGGATGAGCGGGACGATTACGTGAAAGCCGTAAGCGCCGTAGCCGCCGACAGCGGCGGTGGATGCGGCCGCACCCGTGAGGTCAAAGAAGATGCCGGCATAGGCCCATTCCTTGAGGCGAGGAAAGCGCGGCACGAGGATCGCGATGGGTCCAAGAATCTTCCAAACGCCCAGTATGGTGACAAAGTAGGCCGGGTAGCCGAGGATGTGCACAAAGCCGTCGACCGATGTCTTGACATGCGCCACCTGCAAGATGCCGCCGCTGCCGATAAAGAACGCGATGAGTATGGTCGTGGTCCAATAAGCGATGGATTTCGTTTTCATGATCAGTTCACCTCCGCGATGACACGTTCCAGGTTGCCGATGAATTTGTGCCAGCCGTATTGCGCGCCCTGATAGGCTGCCTGCTGATCGGGACGGAAGCCGGACTGCTCCATGCGAACCTGAGTGCCGCCCTCAGCTGGAGTTAACGTCCAGAGCACCACCCATTGCAGGCCGCTCGCATCGCCGCCGACTCCCCAGTTATAGGAGAGACTTTTCGGTGGGTCGACCGCCAGCACCTCGCAGTCAACGATGCCATTCCAATTGGGCATGGGGTCGGCGCGGAACTGGAATTTGCGGCCGACCACGGGCTGGAAGTCGTTGTTCATCATCCACTGCGCGAGGAGCGGGCCCTCAGTGAGGGCTCGCCACAGCTTCTCGGGCGGGTGCGGGAATACCCGCTCGACAACAAGGGAATTGGGACACTCTGCTGGATTGCTCATCATTCCATCCTTTCGAGAAGGGATTCAAGACGGTCGAACCGTTCGCGCCAGAAGGCGCCGTAGTGATCGAGCCAGTCCACCATGGGCGCCAGCGCGTCAGGCTGCGCGCGATAGTGAGTTTCTCGGCCTTCGCGGCGATGCCGCACCAGCTTTGCCCGCTTGAGCACGGTTAGATGCTTGGAGACGGCGGGTTGCGATACGCCGGCATAGCGGGTGAGGGCGTGGACGGTGTGTTCGCCCTGGCGCGTCAACTGCTCGAAGATGGCGCGGCGCGTGGGGTCGGCGAGAGCGCGGAAGACGTGGTTGGGATTGGCCGCGTGATTGGCGTTGCTTGGCGTCACGAATGAAACCATAACCGTTTGGTTATGGTTTGTCAAGGGGAAAATGATGCCGCTGCATTCGTGATTGTTTGGCGATCGCGGGCATCGACGCGGCGGGCACAACGTCTTGATCCTCTGCAGGCACCCAGGCCTGTACAACGGGAACGGTCCGAGCCTGAAGGCCTCTCGATTTTGCCGATGCATTCAGGAGCCTGAAGGCCCCTGTTCCCTCCGTTGCGATGCCGCAGCGATGGGATGGAGAGGCAACCGCAGATCCTTCGACTCCGCTTCCCCTTCGCTCCGTTCAGGGTCCGCTACGCTCAGGATGACAGCGTCGAGGGGTGATCGAGTGTGGTTGGGAATTATTCCGCGTTATCGATTTGGGCGCGCTGGAGTTTGTCGGAGTAATCGACGTAGACGGCTTTCCAGGTGGTGAAGAAGTCGAGGGCTCCAAGGCCTTCGCGGTGGCCATTGCCGGTTTGCTTGACGCCGCCGAAGGGCAGATGCACCTCAGCGCCGATAGTGGGGGCGTTGATGTAGGTGATGCCGGCTTCAAGGTCGCGGATGGCGGCGAAGGCTCGGTTGACGTCGCGGGTGTAGAGCGATGTAGAGAGGCCGTAGTCGATGGAGTTGGCGATGGCGACGGCTTCGTCGAAGGTGGCGAACTCCATCAGCACAACGACGGGGCCGAAGACTTCTTCGCGGGCGATACGCATGGATGGCGTGACGCCGCCGAAGACCGTGGGCGCAAAAAATGTGCCGTGGGCGTAAGGGCCGCCGGTGAGCGCGTGGCCGCCGCAGAGGAGCTTCGCGCTTTCACCCTTGGCAATTTCTACGTAACGCTGAGATGTTTCGATCTGGGCGGCGTTGACCTGCGGGCCGATTTCGACGGATTCGTCAAGGCCGTTGCCGACGCGGAGATTTTTGGCGCGGGCAACGAATTTTTCCGTGAATGCCGCTGCGATACCTTTTTGCAAGAGGATGCGGCTGGTGGCGGTGCAGCGCTGGCCGGTGGTTCCGAAGGCGCCCCAGAGCGCGCCGTCGAGGGCGAGGTCGAGGTTGGCGTCGTCGAGAACGATCTGGGCGTTTTTGCCGCCCATCTCGAGCGAGACCTGCTTGAAGGTGGCGGCTGCACGCTGCGCGACCTGGGAGCCGACGGCACTCGACCCGGTGAAGCTGACAGCGCGGACATCGGGATGCTCGACGAGCGCCGCGCCCGCTGTGGAGCCGTTGCCGCAGACGATGTTGACCACTCCGGGCGGCAGGCCGGCATCGACGAGCGCCTGAACGAGGTTGTAGGTGGAGAGCGGGGTGTCGGTAGCTGGCTTGATGACGCATGTGTTGCCGGCGACGAGCGCGGGAAAGAGCTTCCAACTCGGGATGGCCATGGGGAAGTTCCACGGGGTGATGAGGCCGACGACGCCGACGGGCATGCGCACGGACATGGCGAATTTGTCGGGCAGTTCGCTGGGGGTGGTGATGCCGAAGAGGCGGCGGCCTTCGCCCGCGACGTAAAAGGCCTCGTCGATGGCCTCCTGCACGTCGCCGCGCGTCTCGGCGAGCACCTTGCCCATTTCGCGGGTCATCTCGCGTGCATATTTCTCTTTATTTTGGAGGAGGATGTTGCCGGCGCGCATAAGAATTTCGGCACGCTTGGGGGCGGGAACCAGGCGCCAGGTGGCGAAGGCTTTTTTGGCGGCAGCGACGGCCAGCGCCACATCCTCGGCGTGGGAGGAGGGAAAGGCGCCAATGACGTCGGAGTGGTCGGCGGGGTTGAGGTTGAGGATGGTTTTGCCGGTCAGGGGCGGGAGCCATTGGCCGCCGATCAGGTTGTGGTAGCTGGGGTAGGTCATGAAAGCCTCGAAAAGACAGTGGTCAGTGGTCAGTGCTCAGGGATCAGTGGTCGGTGGGCGGCGGGCTCTTCCCAACGGACAGTGCGGTTATAGCACTTTTTGTGCGCTATGGGTGCGCGTGCTGAAACGATGGCGAGCGGATCGGCCGGTCGAGTATGATTTCGCGCTATGGAGCAGTATGTGCACTTGCTGATCCGGTCCGATCGGTATTTCGCTCCCGAACCGGCGCGAATTGCAGCGTTTTTCGACGTGCTTGCCGGGTCGTGGAATTACCAAATCGTCTGGGACGATCAATACGCTCCCGGGGTTCGGATTGTTTGGCCGACAGACCAACCAAGGTTAGAAACAGACCCTGAAAGCGGAAAGCAATTCACCATGATGCCACGGTTTGAGCAGGTTGGCGTGAGCCGGACCGCCGATATAGCGGCAGCGTTCGAGAAGAACCCGCGCGCGATGGATGGGCGGCTGGGTTGCGTGATCGCGGCCCAGGGAAGTTGGCGCGCAGGAGGGTTGCCGATCAAGACTCCACGCTCCTTATGGCCTGCCCGGGAACAGGAATATGCGTGCAGTCTGGGTTTAAGGCTTCACCCGGAACCTGTCTGCACGTCGGACTGGTGGGGTGAGGATGGGGTGACCCCAGTCAATCGCGATTCGGCAAGCCTGCCGAGACAATTCCATCAACTGGCAGGTTCACCAGCCCAAAGTCGCGGCGCACGGTTGAATTGCCCAATGCCGGAAGCGCTCGTTTCTGGGTCGAGTTCAGTTTTGCTGATTGGCTCGTGCCGCATCTGCCGGATGATTTCGATCTGCTTGATTCCTCACTGGTCCGCGCCGCCGGAGATCATTTCGGGGTGAAACTGACCCAGGCAGGGCGAGGCATCGGGTAGCCGGCACGACGCCTCCAGTGTCACGGGAAGCACCCACGCCGGTCCGCCGGTACATCGGTAATGGCCGGGAGGCGTCCGGAGGACGCATTTCGAGTGCGCGGATGGAAAACGCAGGTTACTCTTAAAGTCCCTGCATCTGCAACCAAAGTGGGGCCTCTCGCGCGGCTGACAATCCGCTGGCCGTACAATAGGCCTTGAGGTAAACCCGACTTTTCCATGTCATTGAACGGCTACCCTTCTCGCTCGTCGCGGTCGCACGGTCTGCGCTCGCTCTTCAGCATGTTCTCCAGCGATCTTGCCATCGATCTGGGCACAGCCAATACCCTCGTGTACGCGGCCGGCAAGGGCATCGTGGTCAACGAGCCATCGATCGTCGCCATCAATAAGAACACCGGCGAGGTGGAGGCCGTGGGCAAGGAGGCCAAGGATATGCTGGGGCGGACGCCCGGCAACATTGTGGCCATCAAGCCGATGAAGGACGGCGTGATTGCCGACTTCAAAGTCACAGAGAAGATGCTGAACTATTTCATCCAGAAGGCGCACAACCGGAAGATGCTTGTGCATCCGCGCATCGTGATCGGCGTGCCCTCTGAGATTACGCAGGTGGAGAAGCGCGCGGTGGAAGACTCCGCTTATCGCGCCAAAGCCAGCGAAGTGTACCTGGTGGAGCAGGCGATGGTGGCGGCGATTGGCGCGGGCCTGCCGATCACCGAGCCCGTCGGGCAACATGGTGGTGGACATCGGCGGCGGAACGACCGACATCGCGGTGATTTCGCTGAGCGGCATTGTTTATTCCCGCTCGGTGCGCATGGCCGGCAACCAGATGGACGAGGCCATTACCAATTATCTGAAGCGCAAGTACAACCTGCTGATCGGTGAGCGCACCGCCGAGCAGATCAAGATCGAGATCGGATCGGCGTTCCCGCTGGACAAGCCGCTGACGATGGAGATCAAGGGGCGCAACCTGATTGAGGGCGTACCCAAGACGATCGCCATCGACGACAGCGAGATTCGCGAGGCGCTGGGCGAGTGCATCGCGGTGATCATGAACGCTATTCGCGTTGCCCTGGAGCGCACGCCACCCGAGTTGTCCGCCGATATCTCCGATCGCGGCATCGTGCTCACAGGCGGCGGGGCACTCATCAAGAATCTTGATAAGCGCATTCGCGAGGAAACCGGGCTGCCCGTTTCCGTGGCTGACGATCCGCTGGCTTCAGTGGTTCTGGGCACGGGCAAAATGCTTTCGGATTTCCGCCTGCTGCGGAAGATCAAGATCGACTAAAGGCAGGGAACAAGGGAAAGAGGGAACAAGGGAACAAGAAGCCCGGTCTAGCCCTTGAGCTTTTTCATGAGGGCGTTGAGGATGCGGCTTATTTCGGCGGAGAGGTGGTCCGCAGCTTCATGTTCCTGCTTGCCACAAAACCTAAGATTGCTTGCGATCGTGAGTTGGGTTTGTAGTTCGCAATTTGAGCCTCTTGCATGGCCGAGGAATTGTACGTATTCGCCTCTTGTGGCCCGGCCGTTGCCTTCGGCAATGTTACTGGCGATCGGCACGGAAGCGCGTCGCATTTGATTGGTTGGTCCGAATTGCTCCGAAGGTGGAAACGAGGCTGTGAGGCGATATATCTCTGAACTCAGTTGGATTGATTTTTGCCAAACAACAAGATCTTTGAAGGACGCCATGCACTGCTCCAATCCCCTCGATGGTCATTCTTGGACGACATTAAAAGAAGCGTATGGTAGCCGGGGTGATGGCAATGTGACCAACGGCACACTTAATCTTCGTTTTCTTGTTCCCTAACGATATGGAATCGATCTTCACTCGCTATCGGAATCTCGTGGTGCTGCTGGCCATTCTCATGGTGCAGATTGCAGGGCTGGCGATGCAGGTGCGCCGCACCAGCGCCGGCCGCAGCACGCTGGATGCGGGCGACCCGAGCGCAGTGCGTTTGATCCGCCTGTGGGCCAATGCGGTCATCTCTCCTCCTGAAAGACTGATCCACGATACGAAAATCGGAACGACGAATTTGTGGAGCAACTACATCGATCTGATTCATGTGCGCCAGCAGGACGCGAATCTTCAAAAGACCATCGACCGTTTGCGGCTGGAGCAGGCTGCTCTGCTTGAAGACGCACGCCAGGGGGAGCGGCTGCAGGCGTTGCTTGGTTTTCAGGAAAAGTACATTTATAAGACGGTTGCCGCGCAGGCTTACGGCTCCAGCGGCAGCGACCGCTCGCATGTTTTCTATATCGACAAGGGATCGCACGACGGCCTCAAGCCGGATATGGCAGTGATTACCGCGGATGGAATCGTAGGAAAGGTGCGCGATGTTTTTTCGCGTTCCGCGCAGGTGCTGGCTGTGAACGACCCTACGAGCGGCGCCGGCGTCATTCTTGAGACCACGCGCATTCGCGGCATCCTGAAGGGCAACTCCACGGGCCAGCTCGAGGTGGTGGGGATTGTGTCGGACGAGCGCATTCATCCCGGCGAACAGATACTCACCGCGGGAGGCGACCTGATCTTTCCCCGCGGGCTGCCCGTCGGCACAGTGGAAAGAGTAGTGAACGATCCCGATCGCGACGGTCTTGTCGACATCATCGTGAAGCCGGCCGCGCATCTCGATCGCCTCGACGAAGTGATGGTGATTACTTCAACCGAGCCGCGCTTCTCGCCGCAGGCGCAGCAGGACATTGCCACCAGCGAGACGCTGAAGGGCGCCGATGCGGCAGCGATCAGCGACCAGATGAAGGCCTCGCAGATCATGGCCGAGAAACTGCCCGGTTTGATTGAGCCAAATGTGCCCGCCGACCAGCAGCCGTTAAACGACAGCAGCAACCCCAATTACGCCCCTCGGCCGCCGCAGCCGTTGCATCCCGACATGTTTTCGCCCGTTCCCGTCCCCACTCCGGGATCGGAACCGGATGCGGATGGCACATCCGCGCCGCGCTCGGAAAATCCGGCCGCATCGGGGTCCGCCAGACCGGCTGCGCCCGATTCCCACTCCAAGCCGCAATCGACGCCGCGGAGGAATCCGTAGCCATGGCCCTGCTGGCCGCCGAATCCCGGCGCGATTTTGAGATCCATCGATACCCGCTGCTGGTGTACGCGCTGGTTCCGCTGGCCTGCCTGGTATTGCAGGCGTGGCTGCCGCGCGTGGTGGGCCCGTACGACTGGTTCGACCTGCCGCTGGTGATCACGGTCTACTTCGCGCTGGGACGACGCAATCCCATACAGGGAACGCTCATGGGAGCGGCGATGGGCCTGTTCGAGGACGCGCTCTCGCATCACGCCATCGGCATCAACGGCATCGCCAAAACTGCTGTCGGCTTTCTGGCTGCATCAGTGGGCGTTCGCATCGAAGTGGACAATCACATTGTCCGGCTGCTGCTGACCTTCGGGCTTTCTTTGCTATCGAGCTCCATTTATCTCTTTGTGAGCCGCTTTATGCTCGGGCTGGCCATTGAGTGGAGCTGGTTCATTGAACTGTTTCGCGCCGTGGGCAATTCGGTGATTGCGCTGGTGCTGTTTCCAATGTTGGACCGTCTGCAAATCAGGGAGTGAGAAGGACAGAAATGCAGGGAACGAGGGAACAGGGAACGAGGGTACAGGGAACGAGGGAACAGGGAACGAGGGAACGAGGGAACAAGGGAACAGAGAACAGAGAACAGGGGCCCGGAGCAATAAAACGGATGGGCGTAGTGACTGCAGCGTGTTGAAAAATGGCAACGAAACGGAGGCCATCCCTCGGCGGCTAAAGCCGTACTCAAATTGCGGCATTTTCGGCACGAGTAAACTCGTGCCCTTTCAAGACGGCGGCCTGAAATGAGCTTTTCACCACGTTGTAAAGCCGAGCCCTTTTAAGGCCGGGTTTGTGCAACCGCTTCCACGGACTAGAAGTAGGGTGATGCGGCGGTGGAAGAATCGAAGTGGCTGTATCCTAAAAACGGGCGTAGAAGTGAAGGACGATGGTTTCAGGCAGCAATCGCGGTGAAAAACTCTCCACAGTCAAGTCGGCGGTGGTGC
This sequence comes from uncultured Acidobacteriaceae bacterium, assembly GCA_963841095.1. Taxonomy (GTDB): domain Bacteria; phylum Acidobacteriota; class Terriglobia; order Terriglobales; family Acidobacteriaceae; genus Telmatobacter. The sequence continues at coordinate 170,929 of CAWJBE010000016.1, read as the reverse complement.
AATACGGCATCCTGCTGCTGATGCTCGCACTGGTGGCGGGCTTGTGGCGGCTGCAGGTGCTGGACGTGGACAACTATCGCGTGCTGGCGGAGCAGAACCGCATTCGCAAAGAGCCGATCCTGGCCCCGCGCGGCAAGCTTTTTGACCGCTTCAACCGGATCATTGTCGACGACTACCCGTCGGTGACCTGTTTTCTGGTACGCGACCAGAGCCACGATATTGAGGCCGATCTGCCGTTGATCGCGAAAGGCCTCGATCTCGACGTGGCCCAGTTGCAGGCAGCGCTGCATCATTACCGTTCCGAGCCAGGGTACCAACCGATCCCAATCAAAGAGGATGTGACCGCCGACGAGCAGGCATTTATCGCGGCGCACCGCAATGAGTTGCCCGAGCTGGAAACCATCGACGTGGAGCGCAGGCTCTACCCGCGCGATGGCTTTGCCGCGCATTTGATCGGCTACGTCGGCGAGGTGAGCGAAGAGGATTTGAATAATCCGCGTTTTGCGTACTATGAGCCGGGCGATGTGGTGGGCAAGGCCGGGGTGGAAGAGACGTACGATGAACTGCTGCGCGGCCAGGACGGCTCGCGCGAGGTGATTGTCGACAGCCACGGACGCGAAGTGGGCTACTTCGGCATCCAGCATGCGGTACCGGGCCAGGACCTGAGACTGACGATCGATAACGATCTGCAGCGCGCGGCAGAACTCGCATTGGGCGACCGCAACGGCGCCATTGTTGCCATGGACCCGCGCAACGGCGAGATTCTGGCATTGGTTTCGCGCCCCAGCTTCGATCCCAACGATTTCGCCATCAAGATTGACCGCTCCGAGTGGAACAAGCTCGTCACCGACCCCGACCATCCGCTGATGGACAAGGCCATCCAGGCGCAGCTCGCACCGGGATCGACGTTCAAGATCCTCATGTCGGTGGCAGGGCTGCAGGAAGGCATTGCGCAGAACATGCATATCGTCTGCAACGGCGGATGGGGCCCCTATGGGTACTACCACCACTGCGACGAACACCACGGAGCGGTGAATATCTACAACGCGATTCCATACTCCTGCGACACGTTCTTCTACATGCTCGGCGATAAGCTTGGCATCGACAAGATTGTGAAGTACGCAGACGCGTTCGGCTATGGCCAGAAGACGGGGATCGACTTGCCTGGAGAACAGGCCGGCCTGATGCCGTCGCCCGACTGGCTGATCAGGAACTATCACCATCGCTGGTATCCCGACGAAACTCTCGACGTGGCCATTGGACAGGGAGCGATTGAGGCCACGCCGATTCAACTGGCCCGCATCATTGGCGGCATCGCATCCGCAGGGCACATGGTGAGGCCGCACGTGGTCTTTCCCGACGAACTTCCCAAGGAGTTTTACAAGGCGCTCCTCGAGAACTTCCCCGGATCGGGCGATACCTACGTACCAATCGATCCGCAGAATTGGGACATCATCACCGACGGGATGTACGAGGTGACGCAGCCCGGCCTCTACCACACCGCCGGCGCGGAAGGTCTGCCGGGCATCGACTTTGCCGGGAAGACGGGGACGGCGCAGCAGATGAGCCACGAAGCGCTGGAAAAGACCAACAAGGGCAAGAGTACATATCCCAACGTGTGGTTTGTGGGTGTGACTCCGCGGCGCAATCCTGAGCTTGTGGTTGCGGTGCTTTGGCAGAACGGCGAATACAGCTATTACCCTGCGCGAATTGGGGCACAGGTGGTTGAGGCCTTTGTGGACAAGAAGCGCCGCGAAGCGCACAACCTGCCGCCTGGGACGCCCGCACAGCCGGTCGAGGTTGGCGCTGTGTGGTCCGAGCCGAATCCGCAGCCCGGCAAAGGCAATACCGCGGTGGCGCAGGGCGGAACGCGCATTGGGGGCGGGCATTTCTTTGTCGATGGCCACGGGATTGTGGCCGAGAACGGCTGCGGCGCGGAAGCCTGCAGCGAAACGGGGCACAAGCGCGGTCATCCGCAATTGGCGGCACATTCCGTTTTGAGCCCTTCGCAGTTGGCCGCGGCGCTGCCCGTCGGCGAAAGAACGATCCATGACGCCCATGCGCCGCATCCTGAGCTTTCGCGATTTCGACTGGGCGCTGCTGGGCCTGGTGCTCGCTGCTCTGCACGGTCTCAGTTCTTGAAGTTCACTCGGCCACGCTGCATACCCGGTTTGCCAGCTTCGGGACCAGGCAGATTTTCTGGATTGCCGCGGGCATCGCTGCCATGTTCATCTTCTCCAAGATCGACTACCATCGCGTGCTCGACTGGGCTCCGTGGGCTTACGGATTCGGCCTGCTGGCGCTGGCCGCGGTGCTGTCGCCGCTGGGGCACAAGGCACTTGGGCGGGCGCCGCTGGATCAAGTTTGGCCCCATGCTCGTTCAGCCCTCGGAGTGCGTGAAGCTGGTGCTGATTCTGGTGGTGGCCCGCTACTTTGCCAACCTGGGCGGGCGCAGCGTGACGTGGAAGGAGATTCTTCAAGGCCTTTGCGCTGGTCGGCGTTCCCATGCTGCTGGTGCTGAAGCAGCCGGACCTGGGAACCACGCTCACGTATACGCCGATTCTGATTGCCGGGCTGTTTCTGGGCGGAATCAACCTCCGCCAGAGCCTGATTCTGATCACAGTGGGCGTCGTTCTGGTGGGCGGAGTCTGGTCGAGCGGCAAGTTTCTGAAGCCCTACCAGAAGGCCCGGCTCACCAGCTTTGTGAATCCTGAGAACGACCCCCGGGGCGCAGGCTACCAGGTGCTTGCAGTCGGAGATTGCGGTTGGCTCGGGCGGCATTTGGGGCAAGGGCGCGGAAAAAGGGACGCAGACGCAGGGCTATTTTCTGCCTATCCCGTACACGGACTTCATCTTTGCCGCTTTCAGCGAGGAACACGGGTTCGTGGGCGCGTTTTTTGTGCTGCTGCTATACTTTCTCATATTGATGCGTTTGATTCAAAACGCTCAAACAGCCGCCGACCTGCCCGGTTCACTCATTATTATGGGAATAGTGGCTGTGTTGACCTTCCAGATCGCGGTCAACGTAGGCATGGTCATCGGGTTTATGCCCGTCACCGGAATCCCTTTACCTTTAATGAGTTACGGAGGATCTTCGGTGTTGTTCACGTTCCTGGCGCTGGGTGTGGCGATGAATGTCCGCATGCGCCGGTTCGTTAACTGACGCATCTCGACCGGTCAGGCCGGGATGTCGTCCAAAAGATTGGCCCTTGCGCAGCCGGGATCGATCGGGGGATCGCTCGGGACCGCAAGAGTAGGATTCAAAAGCAATTCGCCGGCATGGTCACGATGGATCGCGCCCGGCAGGATTGGGTTTATGAGTACGCAGAGACGGGAAGACCGTTCGCGGCTTGCAAGTTGCAAGGATCGCAGCAGCAGTTTGGGAAAGAAGTTTCTCACGGCTTCTGAGGCGGAGCCTCCATGCAAACGCCGCCGGTCGAACGGCCCCGCCGGAAACATCGGCGATGGCGGCCACAAACTCTCTGCCATCCGGATCACCGCAATCAACAGCCCGTTCGGCTTCTTCCGACGCCAGGTTCGCCGCCCTCAGGGCAGGCTGCCGTGCAAAGTTGCTTACGCTCAGCTTCCTTTCGGTTAGTCCGCCCATTCCTTTCCGCTGCCGCCAGTGCGCAGTCCCTTCCAACCTTGCCGCGTGTACCGGTCAGCCGAAGCTGCCGGACGGAAAGGTACGATGGCAAAAGAAATTTGTATTTCCAGCACGCCGCATGAGACGCGGCTTGCAATTCTAGAAGACGATCAACTCGCGGAAATCTACTACGAACGCGAAAACGAGTACACCCTCGCGGGTTCCATTTACAACGGCCGCGTGACACGCGTTTTGCCGGGCATGCAGTCGGCATTTGTCGACCTCGGCCTGGAGCGCGACGCATTCCTCTACGTAACCGACTTCATCGAGCTCGAAGATCAGGAAGAGACCGACGAGCTGGAAAAAGCCGCGGCCAGCGGAGCGGATCAGGCACCGCGCGAGGTGCGGCACCCCCAGGGCGGCGACCGCAATGGCGGCCGCAGGAGGAGCGCGGTGGCCACCGCGGCGACAAATGGTGAAACGAGACAGGACGCGCGCCGCGAGAAACGCGTCCCGCCGCTAGAGGGCGCCGCAATCAAGCGCCGCTGTTCCCGAGCCGCAGGCAAGCGCCGGGACAAACGGCCGCGCCACAGGAATCCGATGAAGCGAGCGGACGCCGCTGGCGCGGCCGCAGACGCCGTCGCGGAGGCCGCGGACCCGGCGGTCAACCCGCCGATTCAGAGGCAGCCGGAGCAGGTTTATTCGCCGCCGGCGAGGCCGGTAGCGGAAGAGAGCCGTGCGACGTTCATTCATGAGCCCGAGGCTCGCGGCTGCGCCGCCTGCAGCTCGCGGACAGCGAACCCCAGAGCCCTTTGTCCTTCCGGGCGAGTCGCTTTCAAAATACGGCGGCGCGCCTGGCGCGGAAGGCCCCGGAACGCACCGGAGCCGGCTGCCCCGCCGCGGCCTGCAAGCAATTCAAGCCGTCCACGCTGATTGATGCGCCGATCGAGTGGGACGGCAGCGGCCTCCTTCCCGGCGAATCGCTTTCACTGCACCGCCGCCAGGTTGAACCGGAAGCCGGAGCTGCTGACGAACCGCAAAGCAATTCGACCGCTGCACCTGAAAGCGGGCCTGCGCACTACGAGACCGTTGAGGAAGAAGAGGAGTTTGCGCCGACGGCAACCGCATGAATCCGCAGCGGCTGCGTCGAAGAAGCGGATTTCGAATTCGAAGAGGAAAGCTTCGCCGAAGACGCCAAAGTGGGCGATTCGGATGAAGAGACGGAACGCAATTTCCGCAGCATCCGGCATGGAGGCCGGCGAAACGGAATCGGCGACCGAGCGCGGAGAAACGAACGTTCGACGGAAGAAGAATCGGACGCGTCTGCTTCGCACCGCGTCGATCCGTCTTCCCCGCCGGGCTTTCGGCTTTTTGGCTTCGGCGGAAAGAAAAAGAAGGAAGACGAGTCCGCTGCGGCAATAGCAACGGCTGCTCCCCAGGCATCGGCCTATGCTCCCGGCACTGGGCTGATCGAAGAAGAGGTGATTGAAGGCGAAGAGCTTGAGGCCGCATCGCATCTGCGACGCCACAAGCCGGAGGCTCACGACCTGGACGATTACGAAGAAGAGACGCTGCCCACTCATCTGCGCACCGGCGACCTGGGCGAAATGCTGCAGGAGGCTCATCTCGATCACCGCATCCAGCTGAACTTCGACGAAAAGGGACGGCGAAGAAGAAGAATTCGAGGCAGGAGGAAGAGGAGACTTCAACAGGGGCCCAGCCGGCGCCGGGCCGGCGAGCGCCGCGATCGCGGTGGCCGCGGACAGCGTGGCCGTGGAGTTCAGGGGCAACCGCCGCGGGCCTTCGCGCCGCTCGACGCAGACCTCCGATCTGCCCATCATCACCGACCTGTTGAAGTCCGGGCCAGGAGATCCTGGTGCAGATCGCCAAGGAACCCATCGCCAAGAAGGGCGCGCGCATCACCAGCCACATCGCGCTGCCCGGCCGTTTCCTGGTCTTCATGCCGACGGTGACCCACGTGGGCGTGAGCCGCAAGATTGCTTCCGACGAAGAGCGCCATCGCCTGAAGCGGATTCTGACGCACGAGCGCGGCGAAGCTTCCGGCGGATTCATTGTGCGGACCGCGGCCGAAGGCGCATCGGAAGAGGAGCTGCGCGCCGATCTGCGCTTCCTGATGAATCTCTGGAACGAGATCAAGCAGCGCTCGGAATCTTCCAAGTCGCCGGCCCTCATCTACCACGACCTGTCGCTCATCGAGCGCATTCTGCGCGACCAGGTGAGCGCGAACTTCTCCAACATCTGGGTGGACTCCGAGGCCGACTACGAGCGCATCGTGCGCTTCCTCAATCGCTTCTCGCCCTCGCTGGTGCGCCGCGTGAAGCTCTACACCAAGGAGATTCCGCTCTTCGAGCACTTCGGCATTCAGGACGAAATCTCGAAGGCGCTGCGCTCGAAGGTGTGGCTCAAGTCGGGCGGATCGATCGTGATCAACCAGACTGAAGCGCTGGTCGCCATCGACATCAACACCGGCAAATATGTGGGCAAGTCGGCGCGGCTCGAGGACACGATCGTCAAGACCAACCTCGATGCGGTTCCGGAGATTGTGCGCCAGATCAGGCTGCGCGACCTGGGCGGCATCATCGTGATCGACTTTATCGACATGGACGAGCGCAAGAACCGCTTCAAGGTGCTGGCCGCGCTGGAAGAGGCTCTGAAGACCGACCGCGCACCGACCAAGGTTCTGCAGTTCAACGATTTCGGACTGGTGGCCATCACGCGCAAGCGCGTGAAGCAGTCGCTGGAGCGGACGCTGAGCGTGCCCTGCCCCACCTGCCAGGCCACCGGCATGGTGAAGAGCCCGGCCACGGTGTGCAACGAGATCTTCATCGAGATGCGCAAGATGCGGAAGCATTTTGAAAACGCCGACGTGATGCTGCGCGTGAACCCGGAAACAGTAAAGGTTCTGAAGTCAAACAACAACCGGTGGCTGACTGACTTTGAGGAGTTGATCGGGAAGAACGTCCTGGTGAAGAGCGATGCTACGCTGCATCCGGAGCAATTCGACATTCAGGGGTAAGCGGAGCAAGCGGAGTTAAACAAGAGCCGGGGCGAGCGCTCCGGCTTTTTGTCATTCCTGATTGCCCCATGCGCCTTACCGGATCACATGAATCGAAACTCCGACCTTCAGATTTCTCCAGGCTTGTTCCGTGGTATAGACGGATGCCTTGAGGGCGATCGCCAGCGCCAGGCACGATCGATCCCCGAGAGATAGCCCATATTTTTCCGTGGCTGCGATCAAATCGCCCGCGATCTTAGCATGATCGCTGGTGTATGGCTCGACGGCTGAGATTGTGGAAAGTGCTGCCACCCAGGCTCGGTCGGGATCGTTGCTCGCTTTGACGAGCTTGGATTGCACCTCGGCGAGATTTACGGTACTGGCCACAGCGCGATCGATGATTTCATCGGTCAGCTCTTCCGCGCCCCGTTCGCGCTGCAGCAAGGCGAGCATGGCAGAGGCATCGAACACGACCTCATTCATGCCTGGCAGCCTCGCGCCGTTCCGCGCTTAGCTCGTCGGCTAGCGATATGCCCGGCGGTATGACTTTCCGCGCCCACTCTTGTGCTCGGCGGAGTCGGCTTCGCATCGTCGCGATCCGCAGTTCGCCATCCACTACGCGTAGATCCACCGCATCGCCTTCATTCATCTCCAACGCCTGGCGCACAGCTGCAGGAATGACCAGGCGACCCTTTCCACCAATCCGCGTCCGAGCGTTGAGATCTGCGGTTTGCATGAGCGCCACCTTTCCTCTCGGTTCCACCATTATATTAGCGTGCCACTATTTTGGCAAGTGGCACCATCTGACTTTGAGCCAGAATGGCGCTTCTAACTTCAAGCAACCTCTGGCCACATTCCGTGTCTAACTCATTGACAGGTACTTCTTTCCCGGAAGTTGAACAAAATTCAATGCTTGAGGTGGTTGTAATGTTGTTCCCCCTTAGGATGCCTTCGATGCGTTGCGCCAGTTTATGCGCGGCTGCACTGTTGCTTACCGCTGGCGTTGCGAGCGCGCAGTCTGCGCCCGCCCAGGATCAGTCGAGCTCCCAGAATCAGTCGAGCGCTGCAGGCTACTCCTCCAGCCAGTCTGGTCTAACGCAGTTTGCCGAACTCGCTTTGCCCGAAGCCCCGGCGCCGCGGCCCTCCGCGTCAGGCTCGGGGCAGTACGGAAACGGCGGCGGATACGGCGGCGGGGGCGGAAAAAAAGGGCTCTTCCACAACCTCGCCTTTGAGGCAGGTGGCGGCGTCAATGCTCCGGCCGGCGATAAGAGCTACATTACCTGGGGCGGACAGTTTACGGTGGGCGGCGGATTCAATCTGAGCAAACATCTTGCGGCGCTTGTCGAGTACCAGTTCATGGACGATAAGATCCCCGGCAAGATCATCGCCGAGGCCGGTGCGCAGGGCGGCCATGCGCACATCTGGTCGTTTACCATCGACCCGGTCGTCGACTTGTTCCCGAAGTCCACGAACGACGCATACATCACTGGCGGCGGCGGGTTTTATCGCAAGGTGACAAGCTTTACAGATGTTGAGCCGACTGAGTACTGCGAGTTCTACTATTGCGGCGTTGGATACACGCCCCAGGTGGTTGGTCATTTCTCCTCGAACCAGGGCGGCTTCAACATCGGCGGCGGATACGAACACAAGATGGGCGGCATGTACGGCGACAGCAACACGGCGCTCTTTGCCGAAGTGCGCTATGTTGACGTGTTTACGCCGGCCGTGACCACGCAGCCCAACGGACTGGGAACGACGAGCGTTGCCGCAGGGACGAAGGTGCTTCCGATCAGCGTGGGCATACGCTGGTAGCCTAGGGTGTATCGACATATACGGATGGGCAGCGTTGCGAGGGAAAATCCGGCCAGACGAAGCCGAGCCCGAAGGCTGTGGCGGGTCCACCGTCGAGGGCAAGAATGAAGTATGGCCGGATTTTGACCGCAACCCGAAGGGACGGGGCCATTTTTCCCCAGCCCTTCGTCCTTCGTCGCTAGCAGACGCCCGGTATGCTTCGCTCCTCATTCCTCGATCTGAGAAAAAATGGCTCCCGTCGCTGCCTACCCGTATAGGTCGATACACCCTAGACCAAAGATTATGCGCGTCTCATCTTTCTGCAGCCTGAGGGCTGCGGGGATAAGACATGCGCGCTACCACGGCTTTTTCGGTTGCTCGGTGGGCGCTCCCACCTCGCCCCGCTCGATGCGTTCAAGGAATGCCCGCGCCAGCTTTCGCTCTCCGGGATGGCTCTCGCCGTGGATCGAGCAGAGGTCAAGGAACTCATCGCATAGCGCGTTGCGCTGCTCGTGCTGCGCGAGAACGTTCTGCAGGGCGACCGCCAGCTCGCGCAGGCGCGCCGCCTCAGGCCAGCCTTCTCCTTCTTCATCCACATATTCGGCGAACAGCCCGCGCCGCCCGCGGGCGCACTCGTCCAGGCATGCGAGCAGTTGCTCGCTGAAGGCGTGGCTCAGTGTGTCGAGCACGTCGGGAGGCATGGCGTCGCGCGGATCGATATTCATTTCGCCTGCATCACGGCTTCGATTTCTTCAGGGGTGTGGGGAAGCGCCGCATCGAGATCGATCAACTTTCCATCGGCGCCCACGAGGAAGTCGCATTCGATGCGCACACCGAGCTTTTCTTCCGGAATATAGATGCCAGGCTCGATGGTGAAGACCATTCCCGGCTTGAGCAGCACCGGATAAATGGCAGGATCGTGCACATCGATGCCCATCAAATGCCCCAGTCCGTGCAGCCAGTACTGGCCGAGAGGCTGTCCGTGCAGGTCTTTGCCGTGGGTGTTGATGTAGTTGTAGGCCACGGTATCAAGCGAGTTCGGGTCCTGGCGGTCGCGGTCATTGAGGGTAGATTTGCCCGCCACAAACGCGTTGATGGCCGTCTGCTGCGCGCCGAGCACGATCGAGTAGATTTCGCGCTGGCGTGGCGTGAAATGGCCATTCACCGGTACGGTGCGCGTAATATCGGCGGCGTACATGGAGAATTCGCACGCTGCGTCGACGAGCAGGATGTCGCCATCCTGCATGGTTCGGTCGTTCGCGGAGTAGTGCAGGATTGTGGAGTTGATACCGGAGCCCACGATGGGCGCATAGCTAGGCCGCTCGCATCCGTTTTCCATCCAAACGGCCGTCATGGCCCCGGCCACGGCGCGCTCGGTCATGCCGGGCTTGACCCACCACTTCATCATCACGCGCTGCGCCAGCATGGAAGCGGACGATGCTTTTTTGATGAGATCGATCTCACCCTCATCCTTGATCTGGCGCAGCAGCATGGTCAGAGTCGTTACGTCGTGAGGTTGCGCCGCTTCGTCGACGCCCAGCGTCGCGGCTGTGAAGCGCAGAAGCGCGGAGGCGGCAGTCGAACCGGGCTGCGTCCACAGATTGTTGACGAGTGCGCGGTCTGAGAGGATCAGGCGTGTCAGGTCTGCCGGCAACTCGGTCATTGGTTCTACGTAGTCCACGCCGGCCGCTTCCGCTACTCCGGGGGTAGCAGCATCCATCTTCGCTCCGGTGTACTTCTCGGTGCGCAGGTTGCGGGCCGGCAGAAACAGGATTTCTTTGTATGCGTGAGGCGTAGCTGCCTGCGGCGCATCGCTGATGATCATGAGCGCTGCTCCGGGCTCGCTCCAGCCGGTCAGGTAATAAAAGTCCGAGTCCTGCCGGTAGGGCATGAAATCGAGAACCGGCTCTTCCGCCGCGAAGAGCAAGGCCACGCCGCCCCCCAGCTTTGCCGCCAGCGCCAGGCGGCGCGCGCGATAGGCGCCAGCCGGCTGTTTGTCCAATGCGTGAAGCGCGGGCAGCGCTGAGCAAAGGACGAGCAAAGCGAGGGCAAAATCTCTTAGCGATTTCATTCCGCTATTGTCGCGCCTTGAAGTCCGCCGCGCAAAGCAATTCCTATGCGAACGGCAGCAATGGCTGACCGATCCAAAATCGGTTGTTCCATCGGGTCAGCGTGCCGACTTGTTTTCCGGCGAGCCGCGCCTGCGCCTCTTGCCATGGTCCGGTATAGCGGATTGGCGCCGGCAACCTGCGATAGATTCCGGGCAGCCTGAGCTTTGCGCGTGCGGCGGATTGCTGCTCTGGAGCGCCGAATTCCAGCCCGAATTCGACGCGCAATCGTTCTGGCATCCACTCCGCGGTGAGTGCGCGATACCATTGGGGCGGCCGAACCCACGATCCTGCCCCGGCCATCAGATTGTGGGCCATGGCGCGCGCCGCGTCGCTCACGCCCAGCTCGTTTGACGCGTGCATCGTTTGGTTATAGTCAGCAAAGGCGGTCCAGTCCCCAGGCAGGGCCGCAGCGGGAATGCCGAACAGCCCCGCCAATGTCTTGCACTCCGCGTAGTATTGCTCCCGCTCGGCGGCGGTGAGCGGCGGAAGCGCGCAATCGTTAGCCAGGACTGCGCTCTCGACCAGCGTTGCAAACACCCAGCGCAAGGCCGCAATCTCATTGGCTTCGTAGTGCGACCCACGCCGCCATCGCGCAACATCGTCCGTCATTTCTCCGCGAATGCGCGTGTGCAGCGCATAGAGGTGGCGCGCTGCTGCCAGCGCCTGGTCAAGCGAGCCGAAGACCATGGTGAACACGATGCGGAAGGTATTGTGGAAGCGCGCGACTGGTTTGGCCAGAACTGCGGAGTGTTCGGCAAGCGCCGCCGTCACCCACGGATGAGCAAGTTGCAGGAGCGCAGCGCGGCCGGCTCCCAGGAAAAGCGCAGACTCGCGATTGATGCGCCAGGAGAGTGAGTTGGGACCGAAGATGCCCGCTGTGGGGTTGGGGGTGTGCGCAGCGATGGCGGCCAGCAGCGCTTCGCTGTCGCGCTCGGTGACGAGTTCCGCATTGTCAGCACTGGATGGATGCCCCATGACTTGATTAGACACTTGCCGTTTGGCTGCTTGCCAAACGGGCGGGGTCTTTGTGCTTTCCAACTTCGCTCCGCCCTTGACGGTTGAATTTCCCGGCAATTTGCCGTATTCTAAGGATGCAGACGCGTTTGTCCGCCAGGTTTGCCGTGTGTGCGCCGGCTGGCGGAGAGATGAGTGGGCTTACAGCCCACTTTTTATTTGGGGCAAATTGCCCGGGCGCGCACATCCGGCTCGGTGGGCAGTAACCCATTGTGGAATCAAACATCTGCGGCTTAGATTTGGCGGATTCCCGGCGAAGCGAGTGCTTGCCGGGCGGTGGAACGAGGTCCCGCGCGAGCGGTTTATGCTCAGTGGGGAGCAGATGGAATGGCAGTAAGGCTGGACGAAATTCGGTCGGCGGCGGAGCGGGTGGCCGCCTCGCACGGGCTGGACGTGGTGGATATTGAGTTTGCCGGCCCGGCGAAAGAACGCATCCTGCGGGTTTATCTCTGAGAAGAATGCCGAGGGCCGGGCGCAGCTGAAAGCGGCGGCCGAGGCCAGGCGCGGAGGGCTTGCCGGAGAGGCTTTTGGAAGGCACGTTGAGTGTCGAGCAGCTTTCCGGCATCACGCATGAGGATTGCGCCGCTTTCAGCCGGGATTTTGGCGTGCTGCTGGATGTGGAAGACCTGGTTCCGGGCGCGGAGTACACGCTGGAAGCCAGTTCGCCGGGGTTGGACCGCAAGCTGACCAGGCCGGAGGATTTTGAGCGGTTTGCGGGATGCCTGGTGAAGGTGCAGACTTTTGAGCCGATCCGCAATAACCGGCACTGGCAGGGACGATTGGTGGCGGGGCCGCAGGCGCCGCGGGCGAAAGGAACGATCACGCTCGACCTGGACGCGGTGAAGCAGAACAGCAAGAGCCGGAAGACCGGCGTGAGCACGGTTGAGATTGCGCTGAGCAACATTGAGAAGGCGCAATCTGGTGCCGGAGATTTGAAAGGCAGCTGTCTAGCTTCCAGCGGATTGGAGACGATGGGATTCCCGCTGACAATCGCAACGAACAGAACCAGCGAGATCTCACGCCAGCCGGCTAGCAATCAGCCGAGAGAGCTAAGCAGAGTATGGCACAGCGCTTTGTATCAAAGTATCGAGCTCCTCAGCCAGGAAAAGGGCATCGACCCCGGCATCGTCGTCGGCGCGGTCGAGGAGGCCATCGCCCTGGCCACGCGCAAGTTCTACAAGACCCAGGAAAACATGCGCGGGGAGCTGAACAAGGAGACCGGCGAGATCACGGCCTACATCTACAAGACGGTGGTCGCCGACGAGGAGCAGATCGAAGACCCGTGAACCAGATCACGCTGACCGAGGCCAATGAGCTGGCGCCGGGCGTGGAAGTGGGCAGCGAGATCCGCATGTACCGCGACACCAGCCCGCTGGGCCGCATTGCCGCGCAGCTGGCCAAGCAGGTCATCTTCCAGAAGGTGCGCGAAGCCGAGCGCGACACGGTCTTCCAGGAGTACGCGCACCGCGAAAAGGAAGTGCTGAACGCGACGGTGAAGCGCATCGAGGGCCAGGACGTCATCTACGACCTGGGCAAGGCCGAAGCCCGCTGCCCCAAGCGCGAGCAGTCGCGGCTGGAGCAGTTCTCCGTCGGCGAGCGCGTGCGCGTGGTGCTGCTCAAGGTGGATCGCGCCGCCAAGGGACCGCAGGTGATCGTTTCCCGCGCCGCGCCGGAGCTGGTGTCAGAACCTGTTCCAGTCGGAGGTTCCCGAGATCTACGACAACACGGTCGTCATCCGCGCCATTGCGCGCGAAGCCGGCGAGCGCACCAAGATCGCCGTGCAGAGCCGCGACAAGGACGTGGACCCGGTGGGCGCCTGCGTGGGCATGAAGGGCATGCGCGTGCAGTCGATCATCCGCGAGCTGCGCGGCGAAAAGATCGACATCATCGAGTTCAGCGACGAGATCACGACCTTTGCCGAGAAGGCGCTGCAGCCGGCCAAGGTCAGCCGCGTCTCCATCACCGACCTGACCGAAAAGCAGCTCGAAGTGATCGTCGACGACACGCAGCTTTCGCTGGCCATCGGCAAGAAGGGCCAGAACGTGCGCCTGGCGGCCAAGCTGCTGGGCTGGAAGATCGACATCAAGAGCGAAGAAGAGAAGCGCCAGGAAGTCGAGCAGCAGATGCAGGCCCTCTCCGGCGGTCCCTCCACGCCGATCGAGCAGGTCACGCGAGCTGGGCGAAGGCATCATTCAGAAGCTGGTCGCTGCCGGCATCACCACGGTCGAGGCGCTGGCCGACATGACGCCCGAGCAGCTCGAGGAGATTCCGGGCATCGGCGAAAAGACGCTGGAGAAGATCAGCGTTGCGGTGCGCCACTACTTCGGCCACTTTGAAGAAGGCGAAGAGGCTGCGCAGCGGCTGACGGCCGAAGCTGCGGCAGAAGCTGGCAGCCGCGGATGCGGCTGCCGAACGCGGCAGCCGAAGCGAGAGAACGCGGCCGGTGCTGGAAGAAGCTGAGAGCGCTTCGGCGGCCAGGCCGAAACTGAAGAACGCTCGGCTCGGCTGAAGAAGCTGCATGGAAGCCGGCTGAAGACATGGCTGAAGAACGAAAGCCGTACCGCGGCTGAGCTGGCAGTGGAGAATGTTCCGCCGGCAGATGAGTAGAGCCGGACGAGAGCGAAGAAGAACCGAAACAGCGAAGCAGACGAGGAGGCGGCAAGAGGACGGCGCGTAAGATGCGCCGCGCCTCCCAAGCCAATTCAACGATAACGCAAGTTTGAAAACAACCAATGCCATGAGGTAGCTATGAGCAACTAAGGGGCTTTGAGCGGCACTCTGAAAAGAGGCGGATGAGTAAGGTTCGTATCAACGATCTCGCGCGAGAGCTGGAAGTCAAGAGCCGCGCAGATTCTTGACATTCTTCCGGAACTCGGCTCTGGGGGCAAGACGCACTCCAGTTCGCTGGAAGAGGACGAGGCAGAGAAGGTTCGCGCGCATTTTGCGCAGGAATCGCGGGCATGCCTCACATGCAGGCGCCGCGCCGGCGCGCCTGCCGGGCAGACCATAGCGCCAAAAATCGACCTCTCGCACATCTCCAAGCCTGGCGATGTGCTGAAGGCGATCCTGGCCAAGAAGAAGGAAGAAGAAGAAGAGGCGCGTCACCCGCACGTGCCGGCAAAGCCGGCAGCGCCTGCAGCAGCCTGCCGCGCCCGCCGCTGTTGCTGCACCTGTCGCGCCTGTTACCGCGAAGCCCGCTGGCCGCCGCGCCCGCTCGCCCGGAACCGCGCAAGATTGTTCCTCAGCCGCGCTCCGCGCCGCCGATCGTTGCTCTCCCTCCGGCAGCTCCCGCGATTGCCATCCGTCCGCCGTCTGGCCCGGTGGTGGCCAAGGCTCCTGCCGGCGCTGTTCCTGCAGGCGTCCAGTCGTTGTGGTTGCGCCGCCGCCCGCGGGTGTGGTGGTGAAGCCGCCTGCAGCCCCGGCCGCGCGTGAAGAGCAGCCGCGTGCCGGTGAAAGGCCTGGCCGCAAAAGCGCCTGCCGCCGCAGCACCTGCAGCACAGCGAGCCGCCGACGCCGCCTGCCGCAATTCGAATCTGCCCCAGTTGCGCCCGCTGTTTCTCAAGCTGCAGCTCCGCGTGGCCGAGGTTTCGAGCTTCTGTTCCCGCCATCGCCGCAGCATCCACAACCACTGCACCGCAGCGCGCACCGGTGCGCACGCAGCCCGAGCCCCCGGCACGGCGCATGGTGATGCCGCAGACCGGCCCGCGTCCGGTCTACAAGGCATCCATTGTTCCGCCAGCCGCCCTCCAGCCGCAGGCGCCGGACTCCAGCGCGGCAAACCCATCTTCGATCGCAGACCAGAGCGGTCAGCCCGGCTGGGACAGCGCATGCCGGGCGGCCCTGCCGGCGCCGGCGCTCCCGGCCAGTTCGCAGGCGGACCGCGACCCAAACATCCTACGCGCACTGGTCCGGCGGCTTTCCCTGGTGCTGGTGGTCCGGGAGCTCCCGGAGCGCGGCCCGGTTTTGGAGCTCGGCCAGGATTCGGGGCGCCTCGTCCGGGCTTTGGTGGGCACGTCCCGGCGCCGGCGGCGCACCGCCGACCGGCGAAGCTCCACGCCCGCAGCGCGCATCCTCGCGCGGCCGCGGCCGGGGCCAGCAGCAGTACCCCAAGACCAAAGAAGGCCCGATGAAGGGCTTTGTGCCGCCGCCACGCTATGGCGGAGCACAATACAGCAACGAGCCGCTGCCCATCACCCGCGAGATCACGGTGACCGAGGGCATCAGCGTGAAGGACCTGGCGGAGAAGCTCGATGTTCGCGCCAAGGATCTGATCGCCACGCTGCTGATGGGCGGCGTGTTTGTCACCGTGAACCAGTCGCTCGACGCAGAGATGGTGAAGGACGTGGCAGCCAAGTTCGGCGCCGCCGCCACCGTCATCAGCTACGAAGAAGAGCTGGCGAACCAGGCCATCGAAGAAGTTCTGGATAGCGGAGAACACCGATGAGCTTGAAGTGCCGCGCTCGCCGGTGGTCACGGTGATGGGCCACGTGGATCACGGCAAGACCTCTCTGCTCGACGCCATCCGCGAGACCGACGTCGCTGCAGGCGAAGCGGGCGGCATCACGCAGCACATCGGCGCTTACAAGGTAAGCTTCAACAAGGAAGGCTCGCCCGCCTCAGGCCGCGAGATTGTATTCCTTGATACGCCGGGCCATGAGGCGTTTACCCGCATGAGGGCGCGCGGCGCCAAGGTGACAGACATTGTGGTCATTGTTGTGGCCGCCGACGACGGCGTGATGCCGCAGACACTTGAAGCCATCGATCACGCCAAGGCCGCCGATGTTCCCATCATCGTGGCCGTGAACAAGATCGACAAGCCTGAGGCCAACCCCGACCGGGTGAAGAAGCAACTCGCCGACCGGGGCCTGATTCCCGAAGAGTGGGCGGGCGCGGGCCAGCAAGGCACGGTGTTCGTCGAGGTTTCCGCAAAGAAACGCATTCACCTCGATCTGCTTCTGGAAATGATCTGCCTGGTGAGCGACATCAAGGCGCCCAAGGCCACGCCGGGCCGCAAAGCTGTGGGCAGCGTTCTTGAGGCCAAGCTCGATCGCGGCCGTGGAGCCGTGGCCACCGTTCTTGTGCAGGACGGCACGCTGCATCTTAACGAGAGCTACATCGTCGGCAATACCTTCGGCAAAGTCCGCGCGATGTTTGACGACCGCGGGCGCGCGCTTGAAGAAGCCGGCCCGTCAACGCCCGGTGGAAGTGCTCGGTCTCGAATCCATTCCGGATGCCGGCGATACATTCCTCGTGGTGGCCGATCGCGACAAGGCCAAGGGCATCGCGCAATACCGCAAGATGAAGGAGCGCGAGTCGCAACTTGCCAAGAGCTCGCGCGTCTCACTTGAGGGCCTGGCGGAGCAGATTCGCCAGGCTGGCGTGAAAGACCTGCCGCTCATCATCAAGGGCGACGTCACCGGCTCGGTTGAGGTGCTGGCCGATTCGCTGGTCCGCATGTCCACTGAGAAAGTGCGCGTAAAGGTGCTGCACTCGGGTGTCGGCTCCATCACGGAGAGCGACGTGCTGCTGGCGACGGCATCCAACACCATCATCATCGGCTTTAACGTACGCCCGGAGCGCAAGGCCGCCGAGCTCGCGCAGCAGGAGAACGTTGAAATCCGCCTCCACTCGATCATCTACGAGCTGCAGGACGAGATTCGCCTGGCCATGATGGGCCTGCTGGAACCAACGTTCAAGGAGAACTATATTGGCCGCGCGGAGGTCCTCAACATCTTCAGGATTCCCAAGGTGGGCACCATTGCGGGCTGCCGCGTGCAGGACGGCGTCATCCGCCGCGACGCCGAGGTGAAGGTGATGCGCGGCAGCGAGCAGGTGTTCAAGGGCAAGATCGGCTCGCTCAAGCGCTTCAAAGACGACGCCCGCGAAGTAACCAACGGCATGGAGTGCGGCATCGGCGTCGCCAACTTCAGCGACATCAAGGAAGGCGACCTGATTGAAGCCTTCTCAACGGAAAAGATGGCAGCTGATTTGGGCGCAGTTGACGTCGGCGAAGGCGTAGCTTCAGCTAAGTTGGTCCAAACACAAAACTACGTTGTCCATCCCTCCGCGATTTCATGCGGAAGGATGGACACACTATGTAGTTCGCCCGTCACGAAAGCGATTTCGCGAAGATCGGTTTTCCTCCAGATGCCGCGCACGCCATTTCATTTCTTGGTCACGCGGTGGAGAGACAATAGTTCTTTGGGCTGTTCCGTCTATGGCGAAGCGAAACCTTCAGCAGCAGATGTACGGGATCACCGGTCCGTCGATTGCTCAGCGTGTCACCCTGGCGGTTCTGCTTGGCGTGAGTGCCGCGCTGGGATTGCGGCTGCTCCTGGGCGGCGGCATCGGCGTGGTTGGCGCGTGGTTCGGGTGGAAGTGGATTGTTGGTGATCCGGTTCGTTGTGACTGGCTGGCCATCGCATTTTGCATCTACTTTATCCGCGTGCTGTTCACTGAGTTTGTCTTTCTCAGGCGCGGCGTGAGCTGGAGCGAAGTCTTCACCATCGCGCCCTGGGTTTGCTGTATCTATGTGGTGCTTGCTCTTTCCGGCGGGAGGAATGCGGCGCCGTTCGGCATGGCTGCTATTGCCGGCGCGCTGCTGTTTGTGCTCGGGTCGTGGATGAACTCCTTTGCCGAGTACCAGCGCCATGCGTGGAAGCAGCAGCCGGAAAATCGCGGCAAACTTTTCACGGCTGGCCTATTCCGCTATTCGCGGCATCCGAACTATCTTGGCGACCTGATTTCTTTCTCCGGCCTCTGCATGATTACAGGCCGCTGGTTTACATGCGTGATTCCGCTGCTCATGCTGACCGGTTTCGTCTTCGTCAACATTCCGGTGCTCGATGCGCACCTGCGCCAGCATTATGGCCCCGCGTTCGACGAGTACGCGCGGAAGACGCGGAAGCTCGTGCCGTTTGTGTATTGACCGGCGATGTCGATTGTATTTGCTCACCCCACGAGCCGCCGCCTACACTGGTACATCTTTTCAACTCTGAGAACATCCGATGTGGAACTTCCTTCGGCGGCGCCTGGACGAACTGGTAACTATCGCCTTCCTGTCGCTGGTGCTTATCCTCACCATTCTGCGGCCGCCGGTCTTTGCTACTGCCGGCGGTCTTACGCTGGCGCGGGTGGTTCTTTGGGGCGCCGGAATTCTGCTCGCTGCTCTGCTGGCTGGGGCGCACTCAAGCCGGCGAATTCGGAGCGCGCTCGCCTTTGTTCTGCAGATTGGGCCCATAGTCGTGGCCGTTTTAGGTTACACGAGTCTCAGGCTGCTGCACGCGGAAGACATCGATGCCTGGCTCGGCATCCTGCCGAGGGACCATCAGATGATGGCGGCTGATACGGTTCTCTTCGGCCAGACTCCCTATCTATGGCTCGCCCAGTGGGGACTCGACGGGCATCTGTTTCAACGGATCATGGTCGGGTTTTACGCTTTCTATCCATTCACTCCGGTCATCGCTGTGAGCTGGTTCCTGTTGAAGGGCGATCGCGCGCAGTTCCAGCTCATCCGGCGCACGGTACTCATCTCGCTCTATTGCGGATATTGCTGCTATATCCTCATTCCGGTCGCCGGACCGCTTGCTCTCACAACGCCAAAGCCGCTGTTCATTCAGTCCACAACCACCTATGCATTCCTGATGAACAACTTTCGCTACATCTACGACTGCTTCCCCAGCCTGCACACCGCCAATCCCTGGCTCATGGTTTGGCTGTGCCGCGGCAAGCTGCCGGGCTTGACGATGGCTGCGGCGGTGCTGGTGTGCACGGCCATTACGCTGTCTACGATCGCGCTGCGCATGCACTACGGCGTTGACATCCTTGCCGGTTTTGTCTGGGCATGGCTTATGTCGGTGGCAGGACGGGCTACTCTGCCACAGCAAAGCCCGGATGCGATTGCGGAAGACCGCACACTCGAACTCGCATCGTAGAACCGCGGGAGTGCGCACCATTCGGCGAATGTTGATCATCTTTTCCTGAAGGATGCCGTACAATCGGCTGGTTCGCGCAGTTTAATCTTCCCCCCCAGGAGAAAACTCATGCGCACGGTGAATCCCCCGCACCCGTCACATGCAACGAACACGCGGCCCGAGCCGCGCGCGCCGGGCACCACCTACACCCTGATCACCGAACCCGACCAGGGCGTGACGGCGATTTACAACCTGATCGCTTCGGCCAGGAAGTCCATCGACATGACCATGTACGAGCTGACGGATATCACCGTGACCACGATGCTCGCCAAGGCGGCGGCTGCAGGCATCCAGGTCCGCGTAATCCTGGACCAGAACGATGAGAAAACGGCCAACACACCCGCGTACAAACATCTTGAAGAGAACAAAGTTTCTGTTCACTGGGCCAACCCCGCATACGCCGTCACACATCAGAAGACGATTACCGTCGATCAAGCGACCTCGGCAATCATGACGCTGAACCTGACTCCGAATTACTACTCGACTTCGCGCGACTTCGCCGTGATTACCAACAACGGCGCCGACATAGCTGCAATCGAAACGACGTTCGACGCGGACTTCAAGAACGCTAAAATCACTCCTCCGACCAGTGACAACCTGGTCTGGAGCCCCACCAACTCCCGCAGCGCCATTGCGGCGCTCATCAACGGCGCTACGAAATCGCTCCTCCTCTTGCAGGAAGAGTTCTCTGACACGGGCATGGCGGCTGCACTTGGATCGGCTCTGAAGCGGGGGGTCGCGGTCACGATTGTCGTGGAAAACACGAACGGCGAGTACACCTCTGCTCTCAATCCTCTGAAGAGCGCGGGAGCAAAGATCGCGGTGTACACTTCGCGGACGGGCTATTACATCCACGCCAAGACCGTGCTGGCTGACTACGGGACGTCGCAGGCGAAGCTATTCCTGGGCTCGGAAAACTTCAGCGCCGACTCGCTGGAAAAGAATCGCGAGCTTGGCCTCATCATTTCCGACCCCGCATGCATGACCAGCGTCCATAGTGCCATCACGGCCGACTTCGAAGGCGGGACCGCGCTCTGAAGCAGCGTCAGGCCGTGGTACCGCGCTGCCACACAGCCGCATCGAAGCTGTGCGAGCACGTGTAGCCTTCGTCCATGTAGAGCTGGATCGCGTCGGGGTTGGCTTCAGTCACGGTGAGGGAGATTTCAGACGCGCCCAGGCGCATAAAGCTGAATGCGGCCTGCGCAAGCAGCATGCGAGCCAGCCCGCGGCGCCGGTAGCCGGGATGAACGCAAACCTGGGTGAGGTGCCCGCTCTGCGAGCTGACGCGCGAGCCCAGCACCAGGGCGGCAAGCTCGCGGCTTTGCTCGCTCCACCACCACGTGCGAGGCCTGCGCGGAAAAAATGCCGCAGCCGGCGTAATGAACGATGTTGTTCAAGAAGCGCATGGAGCCATGCGCGGAGCGGTATTGATCGTTGATCAGGCTGTCAGGATGGTCGCGGTAGGCCTCGCAGATGAGCCGCGCTGCCGGCGCCAGATCGGCCTCGCGCCACGGACGCAACTCAAGGTTGCCCGGCAGATCCGTCTGCGGCGGGTTCCATTGCCCTGCAACGGCTGCACCAGAAAGAGCCGGCGGAAGATCTCGAATCGGCGGCGCGGAAGGCATCGGAGTAAGCGCCGGAGGGATGCAGAAGCAATTGCGACTCGATCCGGTCTACGTGAGGCGAGTTGAGCAGCAGCTCGAAGAGATGCGTGAGCAGCGTCTCTTCCGTGGCACGCTGCCGGGTTGCGATCCTGCGGCGTTATTGGGTACGCCGGGCAGCGCGAAGACATCGCCGATGACTGCTTTGTTCTCCTCGTAGACACAGAACACATAGCCCATCACACGGCCGGCCCACGCGCTGCCGCATATCCCGGCAACATGTGGTTGTCAAGATATTGCATCAGCAGCCGCGCTGAGGCCTGGTAGTCCCAGTGCAACCTTTTCTCCCACAGTTCGCCCTCCGCCTCCAGCACGGGACGCAGCACAGAGGCCCCAAAGTGCCGCAGGTCGAGAATTTCGACGGACGTGCCCAGTGTCTTCATTCTCCCTCTTCTCTCAGCCCGGTTACGGTGGATAGCGTTCGATGCTAGTGAGTCGGTGAGGTCCGGTCTCACAGTCTTTACTCGATAACGAAAAACAGTCAGCAGGAACTCGGCTTCGTCCGCCAAGAGTGAACAGTGAGACACGGAGCAGCGATCAATTCGCCTCAATTCGGCGAAATGCCCGGACAGACAACGCTCGCCGGACTCCGCGTCCAGAAAGGCCCTTCCGGTCACTTTGCCACGAGTCCGCGGACAACCGCAAGTTAAGCCGAGCGTTAACGGGCGCCGACCATGTAGATCTCCAGCCCCTGTTCGGGCCAGGCAAAGAGCTGCTCGTAGTGCCGGCCTTCAAGATATGCTTCAAGATCAGCAAGGGTTTGCAGATCGGCGCCCTTGCGGCCCTGGACGCGCGCCACCAGAACATGCTGCCCATCGGGTACGCCGCTTTCTTCGTAGTTCACCACTTCGCCGTTGCGGTAAAACGAGAGGCCGTATTCAACGTCGCGGCGAACGCGGAACACTGCCACGGTCTCGTCAGCAGGCACCATTTGCGCCATCCGCTGTGCCAGCGGCCGTGCGGAGTAGGTGCGGTCGAGCAGATTGATCACGTGCTTGGTTGCAGGAATTCCGGGAATGCCAAAGACCGGACCGACGCCGTAGAGAAACAGCACCAGCACCACCAGAATCCAGCAGGTTGCCGGACGCAGCCTGGCCACGCCAAAGCCTTTGGTCACAACCAGAATCAGCAACCCTGCGCCAAGCGCGGCCAGCGAGGCGGCGGCGAGCGCGTGAGTGGGCGGCACTGGCGCCGTGGGCGACAAACCACGGCAGCAGCAACACTACGAAAGTTGTGGCGGCGCAAACCACCGCGTGTCCCAGAAGAATCCATCGGTTCAGTCCCTGCTGCCGGCGACGAAATAGATAATCTCCGGTGAGGATGGTGATGGGAGGAATGGCGGGAAGAATGTAGCCGGGCAGCTTGGACTGCGAGAAGGAGAAAAAGACGATGGGAATGAGCGCCCACAGCACCAGAAACTCGGGGAATGCGTCGCCGGGACGGGTAGGCAAAGGCTTGCCGGCCCTGGGAGTGCCGCAGCCGCCACTCGGCCACCGACGTGAGGATGCCGTCAATCAGCGCGCGCACCGCGACCACGGTCCACGGCATCAAAGCCAGCAGCACCACCACCAGGTAGTACCAGAAAGGCTGCTCATGCTGGTAGCGGTCGGTGGCGAAGCGCTCCAGATTGTGTTCCAGAAAGAACTCGCGGAAGAAGGTGGGATTCTGATGCTGCACGGCAATAAACCAGGGCAGCACCATGGCAAAGTAGAGAGCCACTCCCGGCCACCAAAATGAGCGGCGCAGAATCTGCCACTCACGGCGCAGAAAAGCAAAGGCAGCGATGATCAGAATGGCCAGGAACGGCGCAACCGGACCCTTTGCCAGCGTAGCCAGCCCAGTGAAAAAATAAATGTCGTAGAGCCAGAATTTTGAGTCGGTTTCGTACCACGCATACCAGCCCAGCAAGCCGATGGACAGGGGCGCAGCCATCTGCATATCAGTGGATGCGCCGCGCGCGAATGCCATGATTCCGGCGCAAGCCACCGTAATGAGCGCTGCGTCAAGATGCCCGCCAGGCCGGAATCGCCTCATGTGCAGGTAGATGAGGCCGACCATGATGAAAGCGAATGTGGCTGAGGGCAACCGCGCGGCCCAGTCGTGCACCCCAAAGTCCTGGAAGATGAACATCGCGCGCCAGTAGTAGAGCGCGGGCTTCTCCAGCCACGGGCGGCCGTAAAGGTAGGGCGTGACGCAGGCGCTCAGGCGCGCGTCCAATGTGTGCGCCGAATCAAAGCGCACCAGCATCTCATGCGCGATCTGTGCATAGCGCGGCTCGTCGGCCCCCACCAGCCCCAGGCCGTCACCGCCCAGCACCGGCGTAACGCCATAAACAATAAAGAACACGCTGAAGGCAAGAAAAATTGAGGCCTCGCAGATCGTGGCCCAGCGCGGCATATGCCAGCGCCAGCGTGCCTTCACATTCTGCCCCGATGGTTCCACCGGATTTTCCATCCCTGGCAGTTCTCCAAGAATCGTGCGTCAACCTGCTCTGCGCAGGGCGAAAGTCTCGGCTATCACGCAGGAGGGATAGAGATCATAGTGGGCTTGCTCACCTTCGCGCTCAAATAAATGCGCGATAATCTCCCTGGCGTTGCAACAGGGACAAGGCTAACAGATTCGCGCGGAATCTCAAGCACGTTCAACCGAAGGTCCTGGTTAAATCGGCCGCTGATTCACGCAACTCCGCAAGAATCTCCGCGAGTGCGCGCGGCAGTGGCCCATCCAGCGTGCATCCCGCGGCATTTTCGTGGCCGCCGCCGCCCAACCTCGCCGCGATTGCGGCCACACTCACCTCACCTGCGCTGCGCAGGCTCAGCCGGACAAGGCCCTCCGGCAGCTCGCGCAGAAACACTGCAACGTCTACGCCTGCAATTCCCAGCGCAACATTCACAATGCCTTCGCAGTCCTCTTCGGTAGCACAGCTTCGGACCATATCCTCATTCGTCACCCATAGCCATGCCAGCCGTCCTTCACGCTTGAGCCGGCGCAGCGCCGCGCCCAGCAGCAGAAGCTTTGAAGCCGGCGCGGAAAAGTAAACCTCCTGGGCAATCGCGACGGGATTTGCTCCGGCCGCCACCAGATCGCGAGCCAGGGCAAAAGTCGATTCCTTTACCGTGCCGTAACAAAATCCTCCCGTGTCGGTAAGCACCGTGGTGTAAAGACAGGTCGCCATCTCCGGGGTCAACCTGGCGCCGGCAGCCTGCACCAGACGGTATACCATCTCGCCCACGCTCACCGCGCGATGGTCAATCCAGTTCAGGCGCGCGAATTCCCGCCCGGTAACATGATGATCGATGTTGATGAGAAAAAACTCCTCGAGGCCGCGCAGCCTGGTGCGCTCCACGCCGTCGCACTCCAACAGAATTGCAGCGTCGTAGCGGCCATGCACACGCAGCACGGTGCGGAACGCTTCGGCTCCCGGAAGCCTCCGGTAGACGGCCGGAATGCGATCTGCCGTTACCAAATCAGCGCGCTTGCCCAGCTGTTCCAGCATCATGCCGAAAGCGAGCGTGGAGCCGACCGCATCGCCGTCAGGCCGCGAGTGGGAGCAGACGAGGAACCGCTCGCCCTCGCGGATAGCCTTGAGGATGGCGGCCATGGAATCGGCCTGCGCCGACGCAGCGCCTGGTTGCACACTCTCCACCGCGACGGCCGATGCAACGGCGCCGGGCCCGGTGGAGATGCGATGCATCGAACTAGCTGACGGAAGCACCTTGTCCTGTCTGTGGCTTTCTTTGCACAGGGCCCTGCTCTACTTCACCGCGGCGTGCTGTTGCAGCCTTGCCCGCCCCTGGTTGCTTGCGTGATCGGCTCATCAGCTCATCAATCCGCGCCTGGAAACGGCCGGACCGATCGGCGAGAAACGTCAATTCGGGCACGCGGCGCACGCCCATCCGCTCCTTCAGCTCGTGGCGGATGTATCCTTTTGCTGCTTCAAGGCCGGCGATGGTGTCGGCTTCGGCCTTCGCGATGTCTTTTGCCGCGCTGTCGACAACGATGTATACTCGCGCGGATTTGCCGCCGGGATTGAGCGCCACCTCGCTCACGTGGCAGAAATCGATGCGCGGGTCAGAGAGCTCGCCCTCGATCATGACGCCAATTTCGTCGCGCAGGGTTTCAGCCACCCGGTCCTGATGATGCTTTCTTGCTCTATATTCCGGCATGGCTCCCTCCTGACCCGAATAAACCCATCAGAATATCAGAGTGCACGGACGAATGCCTTGCTGGGAATCGTTTTTGCTACGACCCGGTTGGATGCACGGCCAGCCAATTGCGGATCAGGCCGAGAAATCCACCGCAACCACTTCGTGAAGCGCAATCGATGGCGTCTCAAGGAAAATTATGTTTCCCTCGGCGCGATACGCCACGTCTCTCGCCGCGGTGAGCAAGTGAACCCTCTTGACGCGCCGGCCTGTAGGAACGCGCAGCGAAATCTTTTGCCCGGTAATTGGAACGATCTCCCGCACGGGACCTTTGAGCATCATGGGATTTGTGAGATTAACCAGGTGCAGTGTCATCGAGTCCTTCTGCTCCCACACAGCTACGTCCAGAATGCCCTTGCCTTCCACGGTCACGAGCGGGGCTTCATTCGTCGCCCACTCCACCGCATTGCGCAGCAGCTTGCCGTGATCGACGTTGAGCACCTGCCAGAAGGTGCGATCGATATCGCCCGGGAAGTAGGCTACGCGACCTGCCGCGACCTGTTGCAAATAAACTCCAGGTAGATGCGTTCCGCCAGGGCGCGTGAAGACCGATTCCATGGGCAGATCGGGATACGACGGGACGATACGCAGGGGCGTGAACTGACGATCGTCTGCCGGAGTTACATCGACCTGATTCGCCGCATTGATGATGCGGCCGGAATCTTCGAATCCACGCAGCAGCGGATGGTAAGCGCCTCTTGCGGGATCCCTCTCCAGGCTCAGATACGAGTTGCGCATCATTTCATCGAGTTTGCCCGCATACGAAGCGCCAAACAACGAAGCGAGGGCGAAGTCCTTTCGCCGCACGCCCCATTCGTCATAGAGCGACGTCTCGTATGTCGCGACCAATCCGCCGCCCCGCTCGACAAATGCCCGCAGGCTTGCGCACTGCTTGTCACTCAGCGCCGCGATGTTGGGCAAAATCAGCGTGCGGAAGGGAGCAAGATGCTCCTCGTCGAGGCAGCGATCGTGCACCATCTCAAACGGAACACGCGCCTCAACCAGCGCCTCGTAGAACCCCAGCGCCGGTTCTTCAATTTTCTGGCGCGCCTGTTCTCCCCCGTAAAACCACGCGCTTTGCTGCGAGTAGACAAGACCCACCCGCGCCAGCGGGCGCACATTTCTAAGATATTTTTCGTTCGCGTAGTGCCATTGGAAGATCTCCTGCACGACGGGAAGCCATCGCCGGTCGATAGGTTTGGCGTTGAACTTGATAAACCACGGGTGAAGTCCCTGGGCCATGCCGTCGGCCACCCACATGCGGATCTCGTCGCCATTCTGCACCGAATCTTTCCATCGATGTTCGTCCTCAATTCCCACGTTGAACATGCCTGCAATGCCTTTGCTGCCCATCGTGGCGCGATATTCTTTGCCATTCTTGCCGTTGGACCATGGGGCCATAAGTCCGTTGCGGCCCTGCCGGTCTGCGACCATCGTCGGCGCAAGCTCGTTGATTGTCTTCATGTCGAGATCGCTGAGTGCTCCGCCACCGGCGTTTGCAATGTAGCTAGCATCGGGATTGATCGCCCTGATTTTTTCATTCCACAAGCGCCACAATGCAAAAAGCCGCTGCTGGCGCCAGACGATGTATTGCTTTCTCGCCGTGTCCTGCGGGTTGCTGGTGCGCGGCAAGTCCAGTCCGGTTGCTTCGTGGAAATTTTGCCGGCAGTGTTCGCAGTAGCACATGCCGCTGCCCGCCCAACGGTTGGTGAAGATGCCGTCGGGCTTGTATTTGCGCATGATCTCCTCATGCACCGAGGTCATGAACTCGAAGTTGTAGGGGCCGAGTGCGCACGTCTCCCAGTAGCGCGGATCAACAGGGTGCCGTACCTTTTGCCCGCTTGCATCCACCCTGATCCAGTCAGGATGCGCGTCGTAGACCTTCTGCCAGCATGCGTGGGAGTCGGTTCGCGCGATGATGTTCATGCCCATGGCGCGGCAGCCTGCCATCAGATCGCCGAAGGCATCGCGATCGCCCAGCCAGGCGCTGCGTTGTTGCAGCGGGAGCTCCGTCGGATAGAACGCCACCACGCCGCCCGCGCTCAGGCATGCAGCATCGGCATGGACGCTGCGAAAGTAATCGAGCCAGAACTGCTGATCGTAGTTGCCGGGATCGTCCTCAACAAACGCGAGCTGCGCCCAGCGCATCGGCCGGCTGTACCAGCCGTGCGCCCCGGCTTCAGGTTGCGCTGCTTCGGCCGCCACGCCCGCCGCGTACAATTCGCTGCTCGCGACGGCGGGCAAAATGCACCCGGTTGCGGCAAGCGCCGATCCCTTTACGAAATCTCTACGGCTGCTCATTATGCCGCCTCCGGTGATGCAGCCATTTCATCACGGCAGGCCGCTTTAAGACACTTCCAGGTTAGTCCTAGAGCTGGTTGCATAAATCCCAGAGGGCTGCCATAAAACGTACCTCAGGGGCTAAAGCCCGTGTCCTCATTGAGCTTTTTCGGCACGACTGAAGTCGTGTCCTGATACAAAACCATTTACGCAACCAGTCCTAGGCACACTGCTTGTTTGGCGGACGGATCCCACTGCGCAGTCTCACGCGCCGAACTGCCGTAGATGATGATCGAGATGCTTGTACATCAAAACCGCCCATTCGTCCGGCGTGATAGGCCCAAAAAACGCATGGGGATGTCTTGTGCAGCTTGCGGGGCCAGCCGCGACGAACTTGTCAATGAGTCCGCTCAATCGTTTCTGCTCAGCTTCAAAATCCCTGTCATTGCCGACGACGAGTTCTTTCATTGTCGGGGAATTACGGCGAAACGGTTCATCGTCACGAAAGACGACCCTCTTCACAGCAGGTCCGATGATTCGCCCGATGAGCGCTCGCCGAGGTCGGATTTCGCCCGCCGCCATCTCCAGACCCAAAGAGCAGTGCGCCAGCATCTGCGCCGGGTTCATTGTGCCCCACTGCCGCTGATTGCCGGGCTTCAATTCTGCCAGCCGCTGCTTCAGCTCTGTAACGCACGCTGTCTCAAACAGACTCTTCAAGCGGAACGACTCCTGTCTGCACTGACCGGGATTGGGTTGTGGCCTTTCCAGATTGCCAGGCATCGAAAGTGTTTTGGGGTCTCAGCTCTGTGCGGCGCGCTCCAGCTCGGCGATGTCGAGCTTCTTCATCTTCAACATGGCCTGCATCGCCTTGGAATTCCTGAGTAGCTCCGGCAGGCGTGCAGGCACGATCTGCCAGCTCAAACCAAACTTGTCCTTGAGCCAGCCGCACTGGATTTCGGCGCCGCCGGCTGTGAGCTTCTCCCAGTAGTAGTCCACTTCGGCCTGCGAATCGCAGCGCACCACAAATGAGATCGCCTCGGTGAATTTGAAGGCAGGTCCGCCGTTGAGCGCGGTGAACCGCAAGCCGTCGAGCTCGAAGCTGACCGTGAGAATACCGCCCTTGGGGCCGGGCGCGTCGCCGGTGTTGCGCAACTCGCTGAGCCGGCGCGAGTTTTTGAAGATGCTCAAGTAGAATTCGACAGCCTCGTCGGCATTGGCATCGAACCAGAGGAAGGGCGTAATGCGCGAGGAATTTTCGAGAATATTCATGGAGAAACCACCTGAATGATTTGAGAATCCGGCAACGCGCACACCGGCGCAGAGGCCGTGGCCCAGCGGCTTGGAAAGCCGATCGAACATTGGTAGCATATTTTACTTGCGAATTGCAAGTAACTTGTCTAACATTTCTTTGTGGCTAGAAAATCCAGCGCGAAGCATCGTTCCGGCTGCCCGGTGAGCATCTCTCTCGATTTGCTGGGCGACCGCTGGTCGCTGCTGGTGGTTCGCGACATGATGGTGCGCGGCTATCGCACATTCCGCGAGTTCCAGCGCTCGGGCGAGGGTATTGCTACCAACATTCTGGCCGACCGCCTGCAAAAGCTGGAAGCCGGCGGCATTCTGGTTCGCGAGCCCGCGGCGGAAGACGGCCGCAGCACGTATTACCGCCTCACGGCAAAAGGTATTGCGCTGGCTCCTGTTCTGCTGGAGCTGCTGATTTGGAGCGGGCGCAACGAAAAGACCGAGGCGCCGGCGGCTGTGATCGAAGAAATGGAAAAGAACCGCGCCGCCGTGCTTGCGGAGACTTATCGCCGCTGGCAGCAGCGCGATCCCACGCCGATCCTTCCCCCATTCACGACCAAGGTTAAGCCGAAATCAAAATCCAATTCCGCGAAAGGAAAAACGCAACGATGAAGGTGAATACGTATCTGAACTTTCCCGGCAATTGCGCTGAGGCTCTCGATTTTTATGTCAAGCACCTCGGCGCGAAGATCCTGATGAAGGGCACGTTCGCTGAAATGAGCTCAACCGGTGCGCCAAAGAATCTGCCGCCTGGCCTTAAGCCCGAAGGGATCCTGCACGCGCGCTTTACGCTTGGCGATACAGTAGTGATGGCCAGCGACGGCCCTCCCGAAAGGTGCCAGCCCATGCGCAGCGCCTATCTGTCTTTGAGTGTTGATAGCAACGAAGAAGCAGAGCGCATTTACAAGGTTCTCACCGAAGGCGGCGAAGTCTTTATGCCGATGGGCGAGCAGTTCTTTGCGTACCGCTTCGGGCAATTCCGCGACAAGTTCGGCATCAACTGGATGGTCCTTCACGAAAAGCCCATGCCGCGGCCGGCCTGAGCGCGGGCCGTTCACTCGATTGAAAAGAAGGCCATAGGCTGCTACCCTCATCTGTCCCGGTCATCCGGTGAAAGAGCGAGTGCAACCATGGCCTTCAAATTTCAGGGCTTCGATTTTCTCCATCTTGACGCGAGCTTGAGTGAGGATGAGCTGCTCGTGCGCCGCACCACGCGCGACTTCGTTGAGGCCAGCGTCATTCCCATCATCGAAGACTGCTTTCGCGACGGGCGCTTTCCACGGGAGCTGGTTGCGCCGATGGGCGGGTTGGGGTTTTACGGCGCCAATCTCGAGGGCTACGGCTGCGCCGGCATGTCGAATGTGGAGTATGGCCTGGTGATGCAGGAGCTGGAGCGCGGCGACTCCGGCCTGCGCAGCTTTGTCAGCGTGCAATCCGCGCTGGTGATGTATCCCATCTTCACCTTCGGCTCCGATGAACAGAAGAACACCTGGCTCCCGGCACTTGCCACTGGCGAAAAGCTCGGCTGCTTCGGGTTGACTGAGCCCGGCTTTGGATCGAACCCGGCGGGCATGATCACCCACGCTCGGCACACCGGCGACGAGTACATCCTCAACGGCGAAAAGATGTGGATCACATCGGGCTCGATTGCCGATGTGGCCGTCATCTGGGCCAGGCTCGAGAGCGATGGCGCCAGCGGTGACGCTGGCAACGACGATGCCGAATCCATTCGGGGCTTCCTCGTCGAAACCGATAGGCCCGGCTTCACAGCGAACGATATCCACGGCAAATGGTCGCTGCGCGCTTCGGTTACCAGCGGCCTCACGCTGCAGGACGTGCGCGTGCCAGCGGCGAATTTGCTGCCCGGCGCCAACAGCCTCAAAGCCGCGCTGATGTGTCTGAACCAGGCCCGGTATGGGATCAGTTGGGGCGCGATTGGTGCGGCGATGGATTGCTATTCGACGGCGTTGAACTACGCGAAGTCGCGGAAGCAATTTCATAATCAGCCGATCGCCGGCCATCAGCTTGTGCAGGAAAAGCTGGTGTGGATGGCGAGTGAAATTGCGAAGGCGCAGTTGCTCTCACTACACGTGGGCCGGCTGAAAGATGCGGGCACGGTTGGCCACCAGCACATCTCGATGGCGAAGAGAAATAACGTGTGGATGGCTCTGGAATGTGCGCGACTGGCTCGCGACATTCTGGGCGCAAACGGCGTCGCAGACGATTACCCGATCATGCGGCACATGATGAATCTCGAATCTGTGAAGACCTACGAGGGTACGCACGACATTCACACGCTTATTTTGGGGCAAAGCCTTACAGGGATTGGGGCGTACTGACGCTGTTGAAAATCGGCGATCCTATGCGGCAGCCTGTTGCGATCTCTTCAATTTTGGCAACGCCATAATCGACTTGCCCGCCTTGCGCTTGGCAACGCGCAGCTCGTACAGGCTCTGCAGATTCAACCAGAACTCTGCGCTGGTGCCAAAAAAATGCGCCAGACGCAATGCCGTGTCACCGGTAATCGCACGTTGCCCGTTCAGAATGCTAGTGATGCGATTGGCAGGTACGCTCAACTTGCGCGCCAGTTCGGATGCGCTCATGCCCAACTCTTCCAACTCGAGCGCCAGGTGCTCACCCGGATGAATTGCGACGATTGCCATTGGGTTCCCCTAGTGATAATCCACAATTTCCACGTTCGACGGCCCCGGATCTCCCTTCGCCCATTCGAAGCAGATTCTCCATTGGTCATTGATGCGAATGCTGTAAAGCCCCTTTCGGTCGCCTGACAGCATTTCAAACCGATTACCAGGCAAAGCCGCGAGGTCGTGGAGCGCATTTGCAGCTTCCAGCCGGTCCAGCTTGAGCCGAGCGGTCCGTTCGATACCGGAAAAAGCTTTGACTCGCTTTCCTGCCGCGAAATCCCTGCTGCGCTTGTCTTTATATCCGGCGATCACTTGCCAGAATAGCCTTCGTTATGCGTTACGTCAAGTGTATTGCCGTCTCACTTCGCGCGTTGTGCGACCGCTGTCTCACGGCCGTCCCTGCCAATTTTGTGATCGACAAGCCCAGGAAGATGCGCGATATTCGTATCCATGCTCCGTGGGCATTCAAATTTGGCTATATCCAATCGCTTGTCGTTTCTGATGGCTTCCGCCCTGGCGCTCGCTTCTGCCGTCGCAGCCCAACAGCCAGCAACCGCACCGATCGTGCTGCACGCCGCGCGGCTGCTCCAGGTCGACACGGGCAAGATGCTGCAGCCCGGCGAGATTCTCGTCGAGGGCGAGCGGATTAAGGCCGTGGGTGTTTCGGTTGATCATCCCCAGGGCGTGAAGATCATCGACCTTGGCGACGCTACGCTGCTGCCGGGCCTGATCGATGCGCACGTGCATCTGTTTCTTCATCCCGGCGCGGAAGACCTTCAGACCGTTGAGGAGTCGGTTCCGTGGCGCACGATTCTGGCCGAGCAGGCTGCCAAGGCGGACCTGATGGCCGGTTTCACCGCGGAACGCGACATGGGCACCGAGGGCGCAGGTTCAGCCAGCACAGCAGTGCGCGACGCCATCGACAAGGGGATCATTCCGGGGCCGCGCATGCGCGTGTGCGCCAACGCCATCGACATTCTGGGAGGACATGAAGACGCCAACCATTTCAACCCCGCACAGCACGTCCTTTCCAATGCCGACCGCGCAAACGACGCCGAACAACTGATCGAGGTCATCCGCGAGCAGCACAAGGAGGGGGCGGATTTCGTAAAGATTTACGAGACCGGGCCAGACACAATGATCGACGGCGTGCTGCATACGCCATACCAGTACACCGAAGCGCAACTGGCAGCGGCGGTTGAGGAGGCGCGCCGTCTCAACACGTTTGTCGGTGTCCACGCCATGGGCGAGCCGGGCACGCTTTACGCGGCTGAGGCCGGTGTGGCTTCAATCGACCATGGAACGCAACTCAGTGACGAAACTATGCGACTGATGAAGGAGAAAGGCATCTTCGCAGTGCCTACGTTCACCATCTTCGACTACTTCGCGCACCACCGTGAATCGCAGGACCAGGCTGCGGCAGAGTCAGCTATGCTCGACTACAAAATTGCCGAGTTCAAAAAACAGATTGCCGCGGGCATTTCTTTTGCGGTGGGCTCGGACGTGGGGCCGTTTCCGCACGGCACGCAGGCACACGAGCTGACGCTGATGGCCCAGTACGGGATGAAGCCGCTGGCGGTGCTGCAAGCCGACATGATCAACGGCGCCAAGCTGCTGGGGTGGGCTGGCCAGATCGGCGAGCTCAAGCCCGGCTACTACGCCGACATCGTCGCCGTTCCCGGCAATCCTCTCGATGACATTTCAGTGGTGGAGCACGTGAGCTTCGTGATGAAAAACGGCGAGGTAGTGAGGCAGTAAGGAGTACACTCGCTTGTAACCGGATCCAGGAACCCAGGATCGGGTGACTTTCTTCCCGCCACCCACAATCTGCGCTTCAGGAGCAAACACCATGCGCCTCGCTGCTCTGCATTTTTTTGCCGCGGCTTCCATTGCTGTCTTCGCCGCTTTGCCGGCAGCAGCGGCTGACCACGAGCACGATCCTCGCCTTCAAGGCGCTTACAAATTCGCCGGCGGTGGATGGACGTATGTGCATTTGCAGGGCGCGCCGGGGCAGATTGGATTTCAACACGGATATCTGCTGGCGCACGAAATTGAAGACAACATTCACGTCTACGAAGTAGAAGCGCCGCACCACGCAAAGCGCGATTGGAGCTTTTTTCGCGACGCGGCCCAGAAAGTGTTGTGGCCGCACCTCGATCCCGAGTATCAGCAGGAGTTGAAGGGGATCGTCGAGGGCCTGCAAGCGCAAGGTTCGGCTCTGGACCTTTGGGATATTGTTGCGTTGAACGGTTACATCGAATTGAGCGATTACTATATCCCGTGGCTCGATGCGAAAGAAGGCAAGCCGAATCCTCCGCAGGCCGTTGCGCCTGGCAAGTGCAGCGCGTTTATCGCCACCGGCTCGGCAACGAAGGACGGGAAGATCGTAATCGCGCATAGCAACTGGAGCTCCTACGCGGAGGGCGAACGCTGGCGAATGGTCTTCGATATCGTGCCCGCGAGCGGACAGCATTTCATCATGGATGGCTTGCCGGGCGTGATCGCCAGCCAGGATGATTTTGGCGTGAACGCAAGCGGGCTGATGATTACCGAGACGACACTGCCGATGATCAAGGGCTTCGATGTAAACGGCATTGCCGAATTCGACCGCTCGCGCAAGGCCATGCAGTATGCCACGTCGATCGATGAATATGCAGCCATCATGCGTAAGGGCAACAACGGCGGCTACGCGAATTCGTGGCTGATCGGCGACCGCAAGACAGGTGAAATTGCCTATCTCGAACTGGGGCTGCATCACACTCCGCTGACCGAGAAGAAGGATGGCTACTTTGTGTCGTCGAATTTTGCCGCGGACCCGGGGCTGATTCGCGACGATACAACTGGTTTCGATCCCAACAATCCCGAAAGCTCGATGAACGCTCGACATATCCGCGCCGAGCAGTTCATGAAAGAGCACTACGGCAGGCTGGATACGACGCTGGCCGAGGCGTACCTCTCAGACCACTACGACACGTATGAGCACAGGATCGATGCGGGCAAGCGCAGCTTGTGCGGACATGAGGACACGTCACCCGCCGGTGAAAAGGTCTGGGGCGATCCGCCGTTCAATCCCGGAGGGGCGGTGACGGGCAAGGTGATGGACTCAGAGATGGCGGCGAAGCTGAGTTTCATTGGACGGGCAGGGCATCCGTGCGGCGAAGACTTTTTGGCGGCGCCGTTTCTGGCAGCGCATCCTCAGTTTGCGTGGCAGAAGCCGATTCTGCACGACATGATCGCGGGGCCATGGACGACGTTCGCGGCAGATGAGAAGCCACCGGCAGCGGCCGCGACGCAAAAGTAAGATCGGCAGTTCAGACCGCGACGACCAACTCAGAATAAGCCGTCAATCGCTTGTCCGCGGTTAAAAAACGCATCAACTCTGAGATTGCCTGCGCGACAAGCAATCGATCGAAGGGATCCCTATGCAGGCGCGGTAGCTTACCGGCCGCAATGGCGTGTTTATTGGTCACGTGCAGTTCTTTGAGACCAGTTGCTTCCAACTTATCCGCGATGACCTTTGCCTCTTCCTTGATTTTTCCCATTCCCGATTTGATCGCGATCTCCCAGATGCTCGCCGAAGAGACATAAACCTCTGATGCATCCGCAATCAGAGCGCGTCCCTCGCGGCTTAAGCGGGAGCTGTCCTCCATGAGCCAGAGGAGCACGTGCGTGTCGAGCAGTAGGCGCACAGTCACTCCTCAGGTGTGATCAGGAAATCTTCAGGCAGGTACTCGTCGAAGTCGTCGGAGACGTGGATCTTGCCCTTCAGCAGACCATAGCGAATGGGGCGCTTGGCCGGTTCCAGCCGCGTGAGGCGCGCCACGGGCTTGCCCGCTCGGGCGATGACCACATCTTCGCCTTGCTCGGCTATTGCTATGAGCTTGGAAAGTTGGGTTTTGGCTTCGAAGATGTTGACGGTCGGCATCAGCCGCTCCTTAGCTAAGTCTAGCTTAGCAAGGAGATCATCATACTGCAACCGTAAAGCTTTCCTCGGTGCGCGTTACCGAACGGTAGAGCGTGTCGCGCTCCACCGGCACCCGCCCGGCCTCGGTGATCAGGCGGCACAGATCTTTCCGGGTCATGCCCTGCGGCGTGGTGGCTCCGGCGTCGTGGTATATCTTCTCCTCGATCACGGTTCCGTCAAGATCGTCGGCGCCGAAGCGAAGTGCGATCTCCGCGATCTTGGGTGTCATCATCTGCCAATACGCCTTGATGTGCGGAAAGTTGTCGAGCAGCAGGCGGCCAACTGCGATCTGGCGTATGTCCGTGAGCCCCGTGGTCACCGGCAGGTGATCGAGCGGCGTGTTTTCCGGATGGAATGCCAGCGGAATGAAGGTCTGAAAGCCGCCGGTTTCATCCTGCAGCGTGCGCAGCTTCAGCAGATGGTCTACGCGGTCCTCGTCGTTCTCAATGTGGCCGTAGAGCATGGTCGCATTCGACTTGAAGCCCAGCCTATGCGCCGTGCGCGCCGTCTCGAGCCACTCGTCGCCGTCGATCTTGTGGTCGCAGATGATGGAGCGCACGCGCGCGGCGAAGATCTCCGCGCCGCCGCCGGGCATTGAGTCCACGCCGGCCTCGCGCAGCTTAATCAGCGTTTCTTCGATCGAGAGCTTGGCGCGCCGCGCCAGGTAGGCAATCTCCACCATGGTGAAGGCTTTGATGTGCACCTTGGGAAAGCGCTCTTTCAAGCCGCGTATGAGGTCGAGGAAAAACTCGAACGGCAGGTCGGGATGCAGCCCGCCGACGATGTGAAACTCCGTCACGGCTTCTGAATATCCTGAAGCCGCTGTCTGCCACGCTTCGTCGAGAGCCATGGTGTATCCGGCAGCATCGCCCTTTTTGCGGCCAAAGGCGCACAGCTTGCACGCCGCCACGCACACGTTGGTGGGGTTAATGTGGCGATTCACGTTGAAGTAGGTGACATCGCCGTGCATCCGCTCGCGCACGTGGTTCGCCAGCCAGCCTACGGCCAGCACGTCGGGCGAGCCGTAGAGCATGAGGCCATCGTCGGCGCTCAGTCGCTCCTCAGCCAGCACCTTGGCGGCCACCGCCTCCAGGCGAGGGTCGTAGGTCCGAAATTCGTGGCTGCCGGTTAGGCCGGAGCCCAGCGTTTCTGCGCTCATGCATTGATGATACCGAAATTCGGGTGAGTCGGCTCGCCCCGGTCGCCTGGCCAGTCGTGTGTGCCAGATCACATGGGAGGCCGGGACACGCGGCGTAAACTGCCCTACATCGCTGAAACAAAGGCAGAACCATGCCCGCTATCAACTTTTCCGCCGACGAGAAGGTCCGCACCCAAAGCTATGCGCGGGGGCCGGCTAAGCCCCTGCTGGAATTGACCATCGGCGACCTGCTGCACCGCACTGCCGATCGTTTCCCCGACCGCCTGGCCGTTGCCTCGCGCCATCAGGAGAAGAGACTGATCTGGGCCGAGTTGAGCGCTGCGGCCGATCGTGTCGCGCGCGGGCTTTGGGCGCTGGGCATTCGCCGGGGCGACCGAGTAGGCCTTTGGTCCACCAATTGTATTGAATGGGTCATGCTGCACATGGGCTGCGCCCGCGCCGGGGCGTCGCTCGTTAACGTCAATCCCGCCTACCGCTCGCACGAACTGCAATTTACACTTACGCGCTCGCGAATGAAGGCGCTCTTTCTCTGGCACAAAGACAAGCGCGCCGACTACGAAGAGATTCTTGGCCGCGCGCGCCACGGGCTCGATCTCGCGTTGCAGCACACTGTCTACTTTGACTCGCCTGACTGGCCGGCGCTGCTCGACGCAGAGGGCCGCCTGCCGGAAGAAGTCGCCGTCGACGATATCGCGAACATCCAGTACACCAGCGGCACCACCGGCCTGCCCAAGGGCGTGATGCTGACTCATCACAATGTTGTGAACAACGGGCAGTTCCTGGCGCAGGGATTTCACTATACCGAAGAGGACAAGATCGTGGTTCCCGTGCCGCTATTTCACTGTTATGGCTGCGTCATTGGAACGATGAGCGCCGTCAACTCCGGCGCGGCGATCATCTTGCCAAACTGGACCTTCGATGCACGAGCCACGCTGAAAGCCGTGCACGAAGAACGCGCCACGAGCGTCTACGGCGTTCCTGCCATGTACGTGGCGGAGTTTAGCTTGCCCGACTTTTCGAGCTACGACACCACCAGCCTGCGCACCGGCATGATGAGCGGCGCGCCTTGCCCCGTAGAACTGATGAAACGCGTGCTCGGCGAGATGCACTGCCGCGAGTTGGTCATCGCTTATGGGCAAACGGAAACTTCGCCGGTTGTCACCATGAGCGATGCCGGCGATTCTCTCGACATTCGTGTGAACACTGTGGGCCGCGCCATGCCGCAAACCGAGATCCAAATCGCATCAATCGAGAACGGCAAGACGTTGCCCTTCGGCCAGCAGGGCGAGGTGTGCGTGCGCGGCTATACGCTCATGAAGGGCTATGACGGCGATCCCGAGGGAACTGCGCAGGTGATCCAGCCGGACGGCTGGCTGCGCACCGGAGATCTGGGCGTGATGCGCGAGGACGGATGCATCCACATTACCGGCCGCTCGCGCGACGTGATCATCCGCGGCGGCGAGAACATCTATCCGCGCGAGGTGGAGGAATTTCTCTATACCCACCCCAAGGTCGGCGAGGTGCAGGTTATCGGCATCCCCAATGAGCGGCTGGGGGAGATTGTGGTGGCGTGGGTGCGGCTGCGGCCAGGATCGGAGTTCGAAGCGACGGAAGAAGAGATCAGGCAGTTCTGCCAGGGCCAGATTGCCTATTACAAAATCCCCGAGCACGTCCGCTTCGTGACCGAATTTCCTGCCACTCTTTCAGGCAAGATTCAGAAGTACAAGATGCGCGAGTTCGAGATCGAAGCGCGCGGACTGCAGGACGTGGCGAAGACGGCGACTGCGTAAGACGAACACGCCGAAGACCCGAACGAAAGACCGCCTCCGGATCACTTTCCCGTCGCCCGATGCGCGGCCAGCAT
The DNA here is from genome assembly GCA_963841095.1 of uncultured Acidobacteriaceae bacterium. Taxonomy (GTDB): domain Bacteria; phylum Acidobacteriota; class Terriglobia; order Terriglobales; family Acidobacteriaceae; genus Telmatobacter. The sequence continues at coordinate 132,361 of CAWJBE010000016.1, read as the reverse complement.
TTCCCGCCGCAGAATGGCATTGATGCGCGACTGATACCCTCTGCCGTGCGATTTCAGCCACTCCAGCACATCGGCATCGACACGAGCCGTAATTTGCCGCTTCACGGGGCGATAGAAACGGCCGCGCTCAGCCCTCTTCCACTGTTCATCAGTCAACTGGTGAGCGTCACTGAAGTCGATCTCGCTTTCGGGTCGCGCTGCGAGTTTCTTCAAGTTGGCAATCTGCGCTTCCGTCAGGGGCGGCAGCGTCTCCGGCGTATAACTAACGATTTTCGTCTTCATAACGTTGTCTCTCCTTTCGCGATGCGCGCCGGGCCGAAACGATGCGCATCACCTCGACCGTTTCACCGTGTTCGTCCGCCTCTGGAACGGTGTGCGCCACCATCAGGAGCAGACTGCCCTCGACCTCTCCAAACGTTTGCCAGCGTTGCTCGCCATCCGCGACGCGATCCTTCACGGAAACGAAAAGACGATCAAGAAACACCCGGCTGGCTCCTCGAAGCTAACGCCGTGCTTGGGCTGGTTGGAGAGGTTTTTCGCCTCATCCCGTTCGAACCGGATCCCTTGCACAACAATATTGTAACTACAATAATGCCATTGCGCAAGCCGAATTGGCTGTTTAGCGGTCAGGGGGAATTCGACTCTTCCTCAGGCGTTTTCCCAGGACGCGGCGCAGACGGCTACGGCGTAAACCGTGCTTCGATAACCGGTTTCGAATCGGCGCATTACTTCATACCTGCCAAGAAGCACCGCGCTTGACTCGACCGGGAGCTGCATTGATTCATCTCCCGCAATTATTCTGAGATGTGACTGAAGGACCAGACACACACGCCAGGACTCCGCTTCGGACGGGCTTTCTTCGATCTCTTCTGCGCCCGCCTCATCGATCCCCTCGCGGTTTTCTCAGATTTGCAGTCCGATGGCTTGCCGTCGCGGTGGTGCTGCTTTGGTCGCTCGCCGCGCTCACGCTTGTGGTTGCCCGCTGGATTGACCCGCCCACAACCGCAGTGCACATCGAGCGCCGCCTGCAGGCTTTCGTTCATCACAAGCCATACCAGGAACACTACAAGTTTGTTCCCCTCGGCCAGATCTCGCCCGACCTGCAGCACGCGGTCATCGCCGCGGAGGATGCGCGCTTCTACCAGCACCACGGGTTCGATTGGCAGGCGATACAAATCGCCGCGGAAGACGATATGGAAGGCGGCCGCATACGCGGAGGGTCGACGATTACGCAGCAGCTCGTGAAGAACCTGTTCTTCGGAACGGGGCGCTCGATCCTGCGCAAGGGTGCGGAGTTCACACTGGTTCCGGTGGCCGAACTCGTTCTCGGCAAGCGGCGCATTCTTGAGCTCTACCTGAACGTGGTCGAGTGGGGCCCCGGCGTTTATGGCGCGGAGTCGGCGTGCCGTTACCACTACGGAATCTCGGCACGGCACATTGGGCGCGAACAATCGGCACGGCTCGCCGCCATTCTGCCATTGCCTCTCAAACGGCGGCCCGAGCGCATGGATCACTACAGCGCGATCATCCTGGAGCGGATGCGCCAAATGGGTTGGTAATTGCCGGCTGACACGGATATGGCACGAAAACTTTCCTGCGCGAATCGGCTTTTGACAAGCGAGCCTTGCCATGAGCGGCGGGAGGTGGCGGTTGTTGCCTCAATTGCACTTATTGAGGACGTTTTGAACCTCCATCGTGTTATGTTGCTTCAAACCGAAGCAGCGCCAGTCTGTTCGCGGAATATTTCGATCAAAGCACTTTCAGGCAGGCTCAGCGGCCTTGCGGTCCTGCCCGACGGCGCGGCTGGTTTCAACGCGAGTGGCGCGCAGCAGACGCGCAATCTGCTTGAGATGAAGCTGCACCGCGTAGGCGCGCAGAATCTCCGCCTGCGAAAAACCGATTCCTGTGTGGCGCACCGCATCCATGCGGGCTTCGAGATCCGCGACATCCTGCTCCAGATTGATTCCTTCGGCCGGCACGTGGAAGCGCCACTTGTGGATGCAAGCTGCTACGTAATTGAATCCGGCGCGAACGTCGACAGCCAGGCGCTGAAGCGCCGGGTCCAACTGCTGCGCGAAGCGGTCGTCGTGGCTGTCTCTCACGGCGAGATCGAGCGCGAGGATCGCGTCGAAGAGGGCGCGGCCAAAGTGCGAAAGCATGCTGAGACCCTCGCGCCAGCCCGGGCCGCTGGGCTCGTTGCGCGCAGCTTCAAGGAGTTGCTCATTGCCGCGAAGCAGTGCCTCGAGGTCGTCACGCAGTGCAGACAGATTTTGCGAAGGCGCGCCGCGAAAACCCTCGAGAATTGCTTCGAAGAACCCTCCGAGCAGAAGAAACTCCTGGGCCAGGCCGTCTCGCAGCCAGAGGCGGGCGCGATCGGGGAAGACGAGTGTGGTGATGGCCAGGGCGACGACGATGCCGAGCAGCACTTCTCCGACGCGATCGAGTGCGAGGCCCCAGCGCGAGGCTGAGCCAGGCACCAGCATGATGATGGTGATGGTGACGCCGGCGAGCCGGGAACTGTTGCGCAAATTGAGCAAACCGGAGACGATGACGGCAAAGAAGACTGCGAGAATGTAGTTCCATGGCCGCGCGCCGAAGACGGAAAACGCAAAACCAAACAGCGCACCCATCAAGGTTCCGAGGAGGCGGTCGCGGGAGGCCGTGACGGTGGCGCCGACATTCGATTGCAAGACGATGATGGCACTGATGGATCCCCAGTAGCCATCGTGCAGACCAAAGCACAAAGCCAGCCACCAGCAAAGGGCCGCAGCCAGCGCCGTCTTCGCAGCATCGATCAAGAGGCGGCGTCGCTCGAAGGTAAGGATTCCCTGCCTGGCGTTGCCCTCAAGGCGCAGCTTGACCGCGAGCTGATGTTGCGACCACGTCTTTTTGGATTTCAGGCGCATGATGGGCGATCCGGCATTGGTTCGTTCACTCTTTCGCGAGAAGGATCGAGGCTGGGTATCAGTGAACAGTGTCGCGTTTCGGTTGAGCGAGCGTCAATGAGGCCGACCAGGCGGAGGGCACGAGGCGGAAGTCGACCGGGCGGGAAGTTGTGTTGGGGTGAGATAGCATATTGAGAAGGAGCCTGCGGCCAGTCAGGACTCGCGAACCCCATGCTACGAGTCGGATATCCAACCACATTGCCAGCGGATTTGTTTCGCGATTTTCCGGCGGGAGTCGAGCTGATCCCGGTGTCGGAAAAGATGGACCACGACGTCGAAATCGACGTGTGGATTCCTGACCCGTATCCCACGCGAGCCATGCGCGTGTGGCCGCACCTGCACGGCGTGAATCTGGTGCTGTCGATGTTGGCAGGAACGGAGTGGATTCCGGGGCTGGTCGGCCCGCATGTGACCATCTGCAATGCGCGTGGCGCGCACAACGTTTCCACGGCGGAATGGACGCTGGCAGCGATTCTGGCGATGCTGAAGTACTTTCCGTTGTATCTGGATATTCAGCGGTCTGGTGTGTGGAAGCGGCGGTTTGAGGCCAGCGCGCACTATGCGGAGATGACTGGCAATCCAGAACCTTTATACCCCCCGGTGCTGCTGGAGGAACTGACAGGCAAAACGGTGCTTGCTGGTGGGTTACGGCGCAATTGGCCAGGAGATCGAGCGGATGCTGGAGCCATTTGATGTGGACGTGTTGCGCGTGGCGCGCAGAGCGCGCACCGCGCCTGAAGTGCACGCCGCTCATGAGTTGGACAGCTTGCTGCCACGAGCTGAGATCGTGGTGCTGATTTTGCCGGCAACCGCTGAGTCGCGCGGGATGATCGGCAGCCACCAGCTTTCGCTGCTGCGGCAGGGTACGCTGCTGGTGAATGCGGCACGCGGTCCGGTGGTGGATACGGATGCGCTGGTGGAGGCGCTGCGCGCGGGGAGGATTCGCGCCGCGCTGGATGTGACCGATCCGGAGCCACTGCCCGAAGGTCATCCTCTGTGGACCTGCCCGAATCTGATGATTACGCCGCATGTGGGCGCGTCGACGCCGGAGTTTACGCCCCGCGCGCTGCGCACCGCAGCCGATGAGCTGCGGCGGTATATGAAGGGCGAGCCGTTGAAGAACGTGGTACAGGCGGGGAGTTAGAGTTCTCAACTTGCGATCGAGTGGTTACTCGGAAATCAGTGCGGGCCAGGAGCCCGCACGACAGCCAGTCGAGACCGCGCTACGCTTGAGGCTGCGGTCGGGGCGCGGCGCCAGTCACGCAGACCGAGGACTGCGAGGGCGACGAGACCGGCGTAGAGCAGCGCCGTCGGCCAAAGGTTCTTGTAAATATACTCGCCGATATATACTGCGTCCACCGACGATCCAGAGCCACCAGTTGGCGATGTTTTTGCGCGCCTGCCACCAGGTTGCGACGAGCGAGTAACTCATCAGCACGGCATCGAGGTAAGGCAGCGCGGCGTGAAGATGCTTCGCAAGTGTTCCCAGCACAAAGCTGCCGGCGACACCGAGGATGAGGGCGATCGAGAGGCTACGCGGAGAGAGCGGGACGACGCGGACTAGACCCTCCTGCTGCACTCCGCGCCACCAATGCCACCAGCCATAAAACGTGAAGACGACGAAGAAGACCTGGAGCAGCGCATCGGAGAGCAGCCCCGCCCGATAGAAAACCACCATGTAGATGAAAATCGAGACCAGGGTGATGGGCCAGCAGATGAGCAGTCGTCGCGTGGTGAGCCAAATTCCAACCGCGGCGGTGATGGCTCCCGCGAGTTCGAGGCCATGAGCGGCGAGCCAGGAGATGATGACCGCTTCGTTCATGGCTGAGCCTCTCGATGTGCATGGTGTGCGTGAGTACGCCGGCGAAGAACGTCGAGCAGCGTGCGGCCGGGTGCGCTCGAGAACCAGCGTGCGTGACCGACGAGCCAGCCATCATAGGCCATGGCGGCCTTCTCTTCGGAGTGCAGGACGCCGAGAAAGTAATCGGCCTCAGAGAGCGCGAACTCGGCGTGGCAAAGAGCGGTCATGGGCGCGAGCGCGGCAGACTCTTCGATGGAGAGCGGGCGGATGGATTCGTATCCGTCGAGGAGCGCATGGAGATGGTCGAGGTGGGACAGTCCGGGGGCCGTTGTTCAGTTTGGACGAGTGTCGAGCCATTCGACGATGTTGCGCTCGATGGCGTGGGCCAGGTCGTGGACGGCGTTGGTGCGATCCGCAAGACCGAAGTCGATGATGGCAGTGGCGCGGGCGTTGGGGCCGGATTCGCTCCAGAAGAGGTTGGAGGCGTGGAGATCGTTGTGGGTCCAGAGAGGGGTGAGCGCGGGCAGGAGCGGTGCAAGGTCGGCATGAAATGGGCGCGAGGAGTTCGAGGGCTTGCTGGGCGCAGGCGCGAACAGCTTTGTGATTCGAGAGCGACGGGCGCGCGGCAAGGTAGTTGCGAAGCGCGGGCGCGGGATCCTCTGCTGCGAAGATGGTGAAGCTGGCGACGAGCGGGCGGGGCTGGCGGGGCGGGGCAGTGAAGTTTTGCGCGGCGATATGAAGGCGCGCGAGAGCCTGGCCGGCGGAGTGAGCATGGGCGGTGGAGTGGAAGGGGGTCCAGGAGATGGCATCTTCGATAGAGATCGATGCCGGCGGGGATTTCGTGGACTTCGTAGGTCCAGTCGCCGATTTGGATTGCGGTTTCTTCCGATGCGGAGGCGAGGACGCGCGGGACGGATGCGCCGTGAGCGAGGAGATGGGCGAGAAAACGGTGTTCTTCGAGCAGACCCTCGCGATCGCGCAGGGCGCGATGATGGCGCTTGACGAAGACGCGGGCATTTTCTGTGGCTACCACGCCAGCCGCGGAGAATGGACGCGGGCTGACGGTGAGGATGCGAACGGGCTCGGCGAGGTCGGGGAATTGGCGAGAACGGTGTGCGAAGTTCGGCGAGCGTGAGCGGGGGCCAGTCGGGCGCGACCAGTGTGCCGTCCATGCCGTGCGCGATTGCGTCAGGGTTCATCGATGCCAATTACTTTCTGCCGATCTTTCGCCCGCTCAAGCGGGCTGATTCGTGCCGTCACTGCGATGTTTAGCGGTCCAAAGCTCCCCACCCTGGCCGCAAGAGCAAAATCGCGGCGAGGGTGGGGCACCCAATCTTCAATTTCGATTTCATCCGTCAGAAAACTAAAACGTGTAGTGGGCGGCGAGGCGGACGGTGGGGGGTGCGCCCAGCCAGACAAATGTATCGCCATAACTCGCGCCGGTATCGGACCAGTAGCGCTTGTTGGTGATGTTGTTGGCGTAGATGTGGAAAGTGACGTGGCCCTGCTCGCCTCCGGGAGTGTAGCGCGCGCCCAGATTGAAGAGATTGTAGCTGGGTACGCTGACTGCGTCGTCGCGCGTGGCGTCTTTGCGGGTGGTGTAGTTCCAACCAGGCAGCAGGTGAAGGCCGGGGATACGGGGCACAGTGAGATCGGCGAAGAGATTCGTGTGCAGATGCGGCACGTTGATGACTTGCTTGTTGTCGAACGTCGGAGTGCCGGTATCTGTCGAGGTGGCGTTGAGAACGGCGGCCGAGGCGTTGAGGCGCAGCCAATTGGCGGCTTTGCCCTCTGCGTTGAGTTCGACGCCGTTGTGGGTTTCTCGGCCATCGGATTCGAAGCAGAGGTTTGCCGGCGCCGTGGGATCAAAAGCGCATGCCGGATAGTTGCTGTCGGGAGCAGCGAGCATTTTGGGATAGAAGAACGGCGTGCGCATGTGGAACCAATCCCCGCTCAGCAGAATGCGCTGGCCGGGCTGGAATTTGGCGCCGATTTCAAATTGGCGCGTGAAGAAGGGCGAAAGGAACTGGCTGCCATTCAGGGTCCAGAAGGGAGCCTGTGGGCCCAAGGACAGCATGACGCCGTAGTTCGAGTAGAGCGTGAGGTTCGCGACGGGGTTGAAGGTGACGGCAAATTGCGGCAGCCACACTGGCTTGTCGGTCAGGTCTGGTGCGCAGGCGCTTGGATCAGTGAAATCGGCGCAGCTTGCATAGGCGGAGTAGTTGTGGTCGTGAAGTGAGTCATAGCGGGCGCCGGCGATGAGTTGAATGCGGCCGGGTAGATGGATGCGATCCTGCATGATGGCTGCAGCCTGGTGGCTATCTTCCCAAAGGCGGCGCGGACCGGCGGACTGGAGCGTTGGCTCAAGAGGATTCTGCGGACCTGGCGGCGGAATAGTCGCGATGGGCTGGTAGATGTTCTCGGAGCCGACGTAGGTGTACACAGCGCCATCCTGCACAACGCCGCTGGGATCGTAGGGGTTCTGGACAGTATAGAAACCGGGCTGCTGCACGCTGCGCACGAACAGTTCGCCGCCCATTGCGAGATCGTGCGTGATGGCCCCGGTTTTGAAGTGGCCGGTGAGCATCGCTTCGGCTTCGGCGTCAATTCGCAGCTCACCGGGATCGCGGTAGTCATAGACGTCGTAAGTACCGTCGGGCGCGAAGAAAAACGGATACGGGGCTGAACCGGTGTTGCACTCTGTCTCGTAGTAGCAGCCGTAGACGTAGAGCACGTTGTCCTGGATGAGCGAATGGCTGAGACCTGCGGCGGCGAAGGCAAGCCACGACGGCGAAAAATTGTGATCGAGGCGCGCACTGGTGTTGAAGGTGTCGTAAGTGTCAGGCAGGCCCCAGGACTGATCGCCCAGCATGGTAGAGCGATAGATGTGGTTGATGTCAGGCAGGGTTGTGCCGCCGAGAAGTTGATAGCCGCTGCCGTCGCGCTCGGTCTTGTGCTGGTACTCGAAGTCGCCCTTGAGGATGGTTGCCTGGTTCAGCTTCCAGTCCGCCGCGCCAGCGCCGACGGCGCGCCATCCGTTGGTGTCGTTCATATAGGTTACGATTCGTTCGCCGGCAAGATTAAGGCGCGCGCCTACCTGCTTGCGGCTGCCGAAGAGATGGCCGATGTCGACCGCTCCGTAAGCGGTTCCACGATGATCGGTGGCGAGATCGAGGTCTTTGATGTTGGCTGGGCGCTTGGTGACGTAGTCGATGAGACCGCCGGCTGAGGCCACGCCGCTCTCGACAGCGGCCAGGCCGTGCAGAATTTCGACACTCTGCGTGTTTTCAAGGGGCACATCCTGCTCGCCGGCGATGGTGAGACCGTTGATTTCGAGGCCGGTGGCAGGATCGAGAGGAAAGCCGCGAATCTGGTAGACGCCGTAGTAGCCGACGGGGACGTAATCGTCGCTGGACGGAAGCATCGTTCTTGACGACATCGGAGAGTAGGCGCGAGACCTGGTCGTTGAGCAAATCGCGCGTGATGACCGAGGCTGAAAGCGGTGCGTCCTTGAGCTGCTCGCCGGTGAGCGTGCCTACGGTGACTGATTCGGGCAGATAGTTGTCTTCCACTTCGCCGTGGACGACGACGGTGGTGGTGACAGGCGCCGGCTTTTGCTGCGCTGAGGCAGAGCTCTGCGTGTTGGTTTGCGGGGATGAGCCGGAGCCTGGCGCAGACTGCGGCGCATTTTGCGCGCATGCCATTGCGGACGCGGCGAGAGCGCATGCAAGGGCAAAAGCGGGGACAAACGAACTCGGTTGAGACGAATGACCGGGGTGGGCAGAGGTTGACGATGCGGTGTGGGCGACGACGGCGGCTGCTTGCATAGGGACCCTTCGTTTCGGTGTTACCTGAAACAAAGGAGCTTGCGCCGCGAAGGGAGGTGAGGAAGAACGCCGCTCGGTTGGAGAAAACTTCCCACGCCGGTATTATCCGGATCGGGTTCGAGGGTATTTCTCAGCCCCACAACGCGTGGAGCACCCCTGTTTCAATAACTCAATTGAAACACTGCGGGCGAGAGGTTGGCAAATGGGATGTGCGAGGGTGAAGGGCTAGCGCGCTGCGGTCCGCACCGCGGTGCGATGGCCTAGCGCGGCGGCTGGGACATGGATACGGGTGGTCGCCTGGGCCTGGGCGGCGAGGCCGGCGATAGTGGCGTGAGAGAGAACGTCGAGCATGGCCTGCTGCGCCTGCGCCCAAACGGGATGCGCGGGGCAGTGCCCTTTCCTCGCGCAGGACCGGCCGTGCACGAGGCAGACGTTGAGGCAGATGGGGCCGTCGATAGCCTCGATGATTTCGCGCATGGATGTTTCGCGTCCTCGCGACGTGATTTTGAATCCACCCGACTGTCCACGCTGCGAGGAGATGAAGCCGGCGCGCGCCAGTGCCTGCAACACTTTGGAGAGAAAGCTTTCGGGAGCGTCCGTGGCCCGCGCCAAATCGGGAAGCGAGAGGCGGCCATCGGATTCGGGCAGGGCCAGCTGGATCATGACGCGGACGGCATAGTCGGCGCCACGCGTGAGTTGCATCGACGAGTTGGGTTTCTTCATGGCGAAATCCTGCCGGAGATGCTTCTCGTACTCCCGAGCGCGGGTCATTCCAATGCATCCGAGCGCCAGGAATCGAGGTCGTGAGGGCGATCAACAGAGCAAGCGGCAGAGCGATTAACGGCAGCGTAATTGAACCCGTCACAAGCGTATGTATCCGCAATCACAGACCGTTGGTAATAGCGGCCGATAAAATTACTCCTTCCAATTCAAATTGGAGAGAAACAGTCCAGAATGTCCCGCAAAAGATCTCCGCGGCTTCCCTTCGTTGGCGCTCAGCCAAAATGTGCAAGTCGCAAGAGCCTTGAACCATGGCCTGCAGCCGCATTAGAGGCTAGTCCCAGGCGAGCAAAAGCGTGAAAGGAATTTTCTAAGACCGCCATGAACCTTTATCCCGCAGTGGATCCAATTCCTTTGCCGGCGCCGGTGTGGTTGCTGAAGCTGCTGCACATTGTGACGCTGTCGCTGCATTTTGTGGCTGTGGAGATGCTGGTGGGCGGATTGCTGCTGGCGATTCTGCTCAGCCTGTTCGGCAAGTCGGCCAACTCCCATGTGATTGCGCTCGCGCTTGCGCGCCGTTTGACCGTCGTGATGATGGTTTTGATCAATCTGGGCGTGCCGCCGCTCTTGTTTGCGCAGGTGCTTTACGGGCGCGCTTTGTACACGAGCAGCGTGCTGATCGGGCTCTACTGGATTGCGATCATTCCCACGCTGATATTGACCTACTGGCTGCTTTACAAGTTCAGCGCGCGGCTTGAGGCCGGAAAATCCGCATGGTGGGTGGGGCTGATAGCGTGGCTGCTGGCCGGCGGAGTGGCGCGGACGCTCTCTACGAATATGACGCTGATGCTGCGGCCCGAAGCGTGGCGCGGGATGTATTCAGCGTCGGCGATGGGCGCTTTTCTGCCGACGGGCGATCCCACTCTGACGCCGCGCTGGCTGCTGATGCTCGCGGGGGGACTGCTGATTAGCGGGTTGTGGCTCGTGTACCTGGCGGGGCGAAGCACTTTCACAGCGGAAGAGAAGAAGTTTGCGGCGGGTCTGGGCGGCAAAGTGGCTGCAGGTTTCGGTCTGGTTTATCTCGCCGCTGGATTGTGGGCAGCAAGCGTGCAGCCGGAGGCAGTGAAGGCAGGCCTGGCACACGGAGTCGCCAACCATGCGCTCTATCGCTATGAGGGCTTTGCCGGATATGGATGGATCGCGCTGGTGGCAGTGGCCTTGCTGGTTGGAGCGATTGCCGGATTCGGCAGGATAACGGCTGCTTGGCTGGGCTGGGCAGGCGCTTTAACCGCAGTGCTGGTGGAGATCATGCTGACGGTTTATCGCGACGGAGTGCGTGACGTGACCCTGCTGAGCAAAGGCTACGACGTATGGGACCGGGCTGTTGTGACCAACTGGAGCGTAGTGGGGCTGTTCCTCGTGCTCTTTGTGGGCGGCCTGGGTGTGGTTGGCTGGCTGGTGTCGGTTGTGGCGCGCGCACAAAAGACCATGGAAGGTCTGGCCGAGGGGAGATTGCCGTGAGCGAAACAATAATTGCAGCAAACATTGTTCCGGAGCACGTGGAAAATGGCGAAGCCAAAACACGGCGCGCCTTTCTGGCGGCCGCGGGTGCGGCAGGGGTTTGCTATGCAGCGGCATTGGGCTATCCCGTGTATCGGTATTTGGCTAGCCCAAGCGAGATGGCCCTGAGCGCTTCGGCGGTAACCGAGGTGACGCTGAAGGATGCGCAAAAGCTGCCCACGGGTTCGGCGCTGATGTTCAAGTTTGGCCCGTCGCCCGCGATGCTGATTCATCACGAGGACGGGCGCTGGATTGGACTGAGCGCGGTTTGCTCGCACCTGGGATGCACAGTGCAGTACGAGCCGCAGGCCGACCGCATCCACTGCGCATGCCACGGCGGCGTGTACAACGCCTACACAGGAGCGAACGTGAGCGGACCTCCGCCCAAGCCGCTCAAGCTTTTCAAAGTGAATGTGAACGAGACAGGAGTAGAGGTGTCGCGAGCATAATTGATGCGAACGTTTCGGCGTTCGAATTCTCGCGGTTTAAGGAGCAAAGTTCATGGGAATCCTCGATCTTTTTAGTCTCAAAGGAAAAAACGCGCTGGTGACCGGATCAGGGCAGGGCCTTGGCTCGGGAATGGCGATTGCCTTTGCGCAGGCGGGCGCGAATGTGACGCTACACAACTACGACAAGGTTCTTGACTCGACCATTGACGAAGTGAAGAAGACCGGCGCGAAGTACATTACGCGCTCGGGCGATGTGTGCGACAAGGCGATTTGCCGGATGCTCGTGGATGACACGGTGAAGGAGTTCGGCTCCATCGACATTCTGGTGAATAACGCCGGAACCATCAAGCGCGCGCCGGCAGCCGAGCACTCGGAAGAGTTCTGGAACACGGTGATTAACACGAATTTGAACGCAGTATGGTTCCTGAGCCAGTATGCGGGCCGCCTGATGCTGGCGCAGGGGCGCGGCAAGATCATCAACACGGCTTCGCTGCTGTCGTTCCAGGGCGGAATCCTGGTGCCGGGATATGCGGCAGCCAAAGGCGCGGTTGCGCAACTGACTAAAGCTCTGGCCAACGAGTGGGCCGATAAAGGCATTAACGTGAATGCCATCGCGCCGGGCTACATGGCGACCGACAATACCGCAGCGTTGCGTGCCGATCCCGTGAGGTCGCAGGCGATCCTGAGCAGAATTCCGATGGGACGCTGGGGACTGCCTTCCGATTTGGCCGGGGCCGCAGTGCTGTTGGCGTCAGAGGCCGGCAACTATATTCAGGGCCACGTTCTGGTGGTGGATGGCGGCTGGTTGTGCCGGTGAGAGAACCGTGGACCGTGAATCGTGGGCCGTGGACGGCAGATGGCAACGGGCCAATTGCATAAAGGACGAGAAGCATGACGACAAAGACGATCGCGAGCAATGTTTACGACTGGATGGATGAGCGGCTGGGGATTTCGGATCTGGCCGCCTTCGCCCGCAAGAAGACCGTCCCCGTCCACGCGCAATCCTTCTGGTACTACTGGGGCGGCATCACACTTTTCCTTTTTATGCTGCAGTGTTTCACGGGAGTGTTGCTGCTGGTGTACTACCGGCCGGGCGTGGAGGCGTACGAATCGGTAAGGCAGATTACGTTTGTGATGAACTTCGGCTGGCTGATCCGGTCGGCGCACGCGTGGGCCGCCAACCTGATGCTGTTCGCGATCCTGGTTCACATGTTTTCGGTCTTTTTTATGAAGGCTTATCGCAAGCCGCGTGAGTTTGGGTGGCTGAGCGGAATGGCGCTGCTGGCGCTGGCCGCGGTGTTTGGTTTTTCAGGCTACCTGTTGCCGATGGACGAGCTCAGCTACTTTGCCACGAAGGTGGGATTGCAGATTCCGGTGGCGATTCCATGGATTGGACCGGCGATTGCAAACATGCTTCGCGGTGGACCGGATGTAACTGAATTTACCGTGCAGCGTTTCTTCGCGCTGCATGTTGTGGTGCTCCCTGCGTTGTTCATTCCTCTGCTTGCGTTTCATCTTTGGCTGGTGCAGCGCCACGGGAATGCCGTGCCTGAGAGCGAAGAGACCAAGCCGGCCTCGGAGCGCAAATCGATGCCGTTCCTGCCGAACTTTCTGCGCAAGGACATCGCGATGTGGATCATTTCGCTCAACATCCTTGCGCTTTTGGCCTCGGTGTTTCCATGGGCGCTGGGCAAAGCATACGATTCCCTCGCGCCCGCACCAATGGGCATTCATCCCGAGTGGTACTTTATGAGCCCGTTCGAGATGCTCAAGATGCTGGGCACCATTTTGCCCGGCGAAGCGGGAGAGATTGCAGGCATGTTGCTGTTCACGCTAGGCATTGTGCTGTGGATCCTGATTCCCTTTTACGACACCAGCAAGGAATCGGGCCGGCGGGCACGCGCGGCGCACTACTTTGGATTGCTGGCGGTTTTTGCTCTTGTAGCGACGACGGTGATTGGCTACTGGACGATTCGGTGAAGCACATGAGTCGTGAATCGTGAATCGTGAGTCGTGAATCGTAATCGCCCGCACGTGGAGATGGGACTTTGGAGAAATTGCGACGATGAAGGCTGAGCAGGATCATAAACCCGTCCAAACGTTTCGCGATCTTGAAGTGTGGCAAAGGTCGATGGAACTCACTGTTGCGGTTTATCGGCTGACAAAAGAGTTCCCACGCGAGGAGATATTCGGACTCACAAGCCAGCTGAGGCGCGCCGCGGTCTCGATCCCAAGCAATATCGCGGAAGGCCAAGGGAGACTCAACACGCGCGAGTTCAGGCAGTTCCTCAGCATTGCCCGCGGCTCGAATTGCGAACTGCAAACACAGTTGGAAATTACACGGGCACTCGGCTTCGGCGAACAGAAACTGCTCGATGAGGCGGATGCTCTCTCGCGCCGCGTTGGCCAAATGCTTGTCAGGCTGCTTTCGGTTTTGAAGTCCAAACTGACAGACCGCTGAACTCGATTCACGATTCACGGTCCACGATTCACGGTTCAGAGGTACATCGGATGAACTATCCATTCTGGGACATACCTTATCTCGGCTCGGGCTGGGTGATCGGCATCATCGCGATCTTCCACGTGATGATTTCGCAGTTTGCCGTAGGCGGCGGACTTTATCTGCCGCTGGCCGAGCGCAAAGCTTTGCGCGAGGGGCGCGCCGACTGGCTCAAAGAACTGGTCGGATATTCGAAGTTTTTTCTCATTCTTACCGGCGTGTTCGGCACCGTTTCCGGCGTGGGCATCTGGTTTGCCATTGGCCTTACGAACCCTGAAGCGACCAGCACCCTGATTCACAATTTCGTCTTCGGGTGGGCGATTGAGTGGGTCTTCTTCATGGTCGAGCTCATCACGGCCGCCGTTTACTACTACACGTGGAACAGGATCGATGCGGAGCTGCACCTGGTTGTGGGCTGGGTTTACGCCGGCGCTTCGGTTTGCACACTGATCATCATCAACGGCATTCTTACCTTTATGCTTACGCCGGGCGACACATGGCTTGCCGTTGCCGGTACAGGGAATGAGGCCAGCAAGTTCTGGAACGCTTTCTTCAATCCAACCTACTGGCCAAGCCTGCTGCTGCGCGCATGCGTCTGCGCCTCGTTGGCGGGAATCTGGGCGCTCATCAGCGCCAGCCGAATCGATGGCAGCAAACTGCCTGCGCTCAAGTCGTCGCTGGTGAAGTGGAGCGTGAAGTGGCTGGTGCCTTCTTTTGTCGCCATGCCGTTATTGTTCGCGTGGTATCTCTTCATGGTCCCGGCATCGCAGCGGGCGCTTCTCACGCTGGGGATCGACACCATCGGTTCCGGCACATTTTCAACCATCACGCGTATTGCGCTGCTGATCGTCATCACTTCGGCGACGATTATCGGCGTTGCGTATTACCTGGCGTATCGCAACCCCGTGGACTTCAATCCTGCGCACGCAGTGGCGATTCTGCTGCTGGCGCTGGTGGCGACGGGAGCAGGCGAGTACTCGCGCGAGATGCTGCGCAAGCCCTATGTGATCGGGCGCTGGATGTACTCGAACGGCGTGCGCGTCCCTAACGCGATCAAGATCGACGAACAGGGTTACCTGGTTCACTCCAACTGGGTGTGGAACGGAGCGGACACGAGCTATTCGCGCGGCGAGGCGATCTTCCGCGGCGAGTGCGGCGCCTGCCACACGCTTAACGGCTATCGGCCGCTGGCAAAGCTGCTTTCCGGACGCGATCGCGCCAATATCGAGAGCTTTATCACCATGCTGCATGAGTACAAGCCCGATTCGCCGTACCACCACTTTATGCCGCCCATGGTGGGTACGAGGCGGGACGTGGATGATCTGGCAGACTATTTGAATGCGCAGGTGAATCCGCCCGCCGCAAGCGGACAGAAGCCGCTGCAGACGGCGCAGAAGTAGGCGCATTCCAAAATCCCTCCCCCAGTAGCCGAGGCCCGCGCAGAGCGGGCCTTTGCTTTTTCTGACATCATGCGCTTGCCAGCCCCGTTTCATTCCGCTATAAGTGTCAGCGAACGGCGGCCCGGTCTTTTCGCAGCTTCTGCGGACCTCGCGTTGCAGTTGAATCTAATCTCGGAAGGAAGACAATCATGAATCGCAGAGAATTATTCGCGGCCCTGGCCGCAACCGCTGTGGCCGGCGATGCATTGGCATTGGCCGATCCGAAGCCTGTGATGGGCTCAAAGGTGTTTGACTGGAACTCGCTGGTCGACAAGCCGAATGCGAATGGGTCGGTACGGACTGTGTGCAGCACGCCGACAGCAACGCTTGAGAATCTGGAGATCCATATCACGACTCTCGATCCCGGCAAGTCACCCCATCCGCCACACAAGCATCCCAACGAAGAGCTGATCATCATTCGCCAGGGGACCGTCGAGACGCTATCGAACGGCGAGTGGATTCGCGTGGGGCCGGGCTCGGTGATCTTCAACGGTTCGAATCAGCGGCACGGCTTCAAAAATGTGGGGACGGAGCCGGCGATTTACCACGTGATCAACGTGAAGACTGCGGCAACGCCCGCCGGCGAGACAGTCGTGGGTTAGCGAGTTAGCGAGTGTGCGGGGTTAGAAGGCCGGCGAGCAGCGGGTCCCTACGTCAGCGGTAAAAACAAGAACGCGGTGAGGATAGGGCACCCGGACCCAACTCATCTTACTTTTTCCGGAAGCGGGCGGCTGTCGCCTCTGCGCTGCGAGCGAGGAGACCTACATCGCCGCCCACGGCGGTGAAGTTGTAGCCCATCTCGAAGAGCGCCTCGGCGTCGTCGGCATTGCCGGTCAACATGCCCGCAGATTTGCCCGCGGCGCGAATGCGCGCGGCAGCATCCTTGATGGCCGCCTGCACTTCAGGGTGCTTGGGATTGCCGAGATGGCCGAAGGCTGCGGCCAGGTCGCTGGGGCCGATGAAGATGCCGTCGACGCCTTCGACGGCTGCAACTGCTTCGATCTCCTTAAGCGCATCTTTGGTTTCCAACTGCACCAGGATGCAGGTGTCGAGGTGTGCGTTGCGGTGATAGCCCTGCGTGCGGCCGTAGTCGGTGGCGCGCGTTGTGACGGCAACCCCGCGAATGCCGAGCGGGGGATAGCGCGCTGCGGCCACTGCTTTGCGCGCTTCTTCGGCGTTTTGCACGAAGGGAATGAGCAGCGAGCGAGCGCCTACATCGAGGGCACGCTTGATGATGACGGCATCGTTCCACGGCACGCGGAAGACAGGCTCGGCGGTGCCAACGCGCATGGCATGCAACTGCGGCAGCAGCGTGGCGATGTCGTTGGGCGCGTGTTCGCCGTCGATCACGATCCAGTCGAAGCCGGCGCCGGCAAGAATTTCAGCCGCGATTGGGCTTGCGAGGGCGCACCAGAGGCCGACCTGGCGCTCAAAGTGCGAGAGCGCCTGCTTGAATGCGTTGCGGGGAAAATTGCCAGGCCATTCGGGCATGGGTTGGATCTCCTTTTGTGATTGTAAGCGTCACTGGGTGGGGACCTGGAGGTCTCCACGACAGCCGACCTGGAGGTCGGCGCTACAACGGGCCTTGACGCTACTGAATTGCTGGCGGTGGCGCACTGAAGTCGAGGCGCTTGATCTCGCCGACGATGGGGCCGTAGCTGATGATGGCGCAGAAGGCGATGAGGCCGACGAAGATGAGAGCGCCGTTGTAGGAGTGGGTCCTTTGGACGATGTAGCCGATGACGAGCGGCGTGGTGATGCCGGCCATATTCCCGAAGAGGTTGAAGAGCGCGCCGTTCATGCCGACCATTCCTTTTGGCGACGTATCGGAAACGACCGTCCAGCCCAGGGCGCCGATACCTTTGCCGAAAAACGAGAGTGACATAAAAGACAGCATGAGGGTCTGCGATGCCGCGTAATTGCAGGCGATGATGGTCATCGAGAGCGCCATGCCGGCCATGATGGGGAGTTTGCGAGCGAAGCTCAGCGAGTGGCCGCGCTGGAGCAGTTTGTCAGAGATGATGCCGCCGAGGATTCCGCCGAAGCCGCCGCAAAGCCCCGGCACGGCAGCGGCGAAGCCGACTTTGAGGACCGACATGTGGCGAGCCTGCGAGAGGTAAAGCGGAAACCATGTGAGGAAGAACCATGTGAGCGTGGTGATGCAGTACTGGCCGATGTAGACGCCCACCAGCATGCGGTAGCTCAAGAGCTTTTTGACCGTGGCCCAGGTGAGTGTGTTTTTCTTAACGGCTGACGATGAGTCGGTATTCACCAGGCCGCCGCCGCGCTCGATGTATTCGATCTCGGCCGGCGAGATATGCGGATGCTCTTTGACACCGAAGATGTTGGTGTACCAAAGCACGGCCAAGAGGCAGCCCAACCCACCCAGGAACCAAAAACAACTGCGCCAGCCGGCGGTGTGAATCAACCATCCAAAGATGGGCGCGAAGATGGGCAGCGCGAAATACTGCGCGGAGTTGAAGATTGCCGAGGCGCGCCCCCGTTCCGATGTCGGGAACCAGGAGGCGACGATGCGGCCGTTGCCGGGAAAGACGGGCGACTGCGCGAGACCGGAGAGGACGCGGAGGATGAAGATTGCAGTGAAGGCGGCGCTGGCAGCAAAGTATCCCGCGAATGCAGTGAGAAATGCGCAGATTGACCAGGCAATAATGGCGAGGCCGTAGACGCGCTTTGAGCCGAAGCGGTCAAGCAGGCCGCCCGAAGGCAACTGCCCCAGCGCATAGGCCCAGCCGAATGCGAAGAGCAGATAACCCAGGCGCGCAGGCGTCAGGTTCATTCCCTTCGGCATGACCGTGACGGCCTGCGAGAGCGCCGAGCGGTCAGCGAAGCTGAAACAGCTTACGACAAAGAGGATGGCGATGATGAGATAGCGAACTCGCGTTTGCCGCGCTTCAGCCAAGGAGAATCCTTCCGACGCAGGGGATGCGTGCGATGATCCTGATTCGTTTCACGGTACCATGCCCTGGGGCGCCGATCAGGCCTCCTCACTGACGGACTGGATGAGTGCGCGAATGTAGCCGTAGCAAAAGGCGAAGGACTGCAGGCCATTTGGGTCGGCATTGTCCGCGGCCAGCGGCACATGATCGGGCATGAGCATGTAGGGATAACCGATCTCTTTGTAGACCCGGATCGCTTTGACGAAATCGACGTCGCCCTCGTCGGGAAATACCTCGATGAAATCGTCGCGGTGGCCGCGAATGTTGCGGAAGTGCACATTGAATATCTTTTTGCGCGTGCCGAAGTAGCGGATGACGTCGAAAATTTGCGTGCCGGGGTCTTCGAGATCTTCCGAGACGGTTCCCTGGCAGAAGTTCAGGCCGTGATAAGGACTCTCCTGAATGGTAATGAATTTCTTCAGGCCGTCAACTGTGCCGAGTACGCGATTCACACCCTGATAACCCTCGGGCGGTACGCCGGGATCCTCCGGATGGCAGGCCATGCGGATTTTGTACTCGTTGGCGACGGGGATGACGTGGTTGAGGAAGTAGGTGATGCGCTCCCAGAAGGCGTCGGCATTGACGACGCCGGCGCGCGTGAGCGGCGTTTCGGGATGAGCGGCAGAGAGCTTCCACTGGTGGTAGAGCGCGTCTCCACGGCCCTGCACGCGGCCAGTGCGCAATACGCCCAGGATACTCATGTTGTATTTGATGGAGGGGATGCCAGCCTGCGCGCAGTTGCGGATGAAAGTTTGCAACTGCTCGATATCGCGGTCGCGCTCGGGGCTCTCGGCAAGCATGATGGCGGGATGCTTTTCGTGATCAATGAAGCTCGAAGTAAGAAATGGCGGCGCCGCGCAGTCGATGGTTATGCCATATTTGCCAGCCATATCCGTCATGCGCTTGAGTTCGTCAACCGTGGCGTAGAGCCGGTCGCCTTCAATTTGCGGATAGCCGCAGATGTGGCGGACGCTGTAGCGGGCGAGATATTTGAGGTGAACGTCGTTGGTGGGCGCGGACTGGTCGCCGAGCTTCATAAGAACGGGTTGCGAAGCGGGGGAAGCGCTGGCGGCTGGGGTTGCGGCTCCACTTGCGGCAACAACTCCTGCCGCGCCGGTCGAGACCAGGAATTCTCTTCGGTTCATGTTTGGGTGCCCTCACTGTCGTCCTCAATCTTGTATGCGACGGGGCACACCTCTGTAAAGTGGAGGCATGAGATCGGGGACTTCGCGGGGTTTTCGCGGTGCTATGATTTGCGGCAGCAGAGGCGCGAAAAGAGAGCCAGATGAGCAGTGATCAAACGATGAATGCCAGACTCATGAACCACGCTAATTCACCTCGGGTGACCTCCATGCGTGTGGTGCCGGTGGCTGGGCGGGACAGCATGCTGCTCAACCTGAGCGGCGCGCACGGGCCATACTTTACCCGCAATCTTGTTTTGTTGAGCGACGATGCGGGCAACACCGGCGTGGGCGAGGTTCCAGGCGGCGAAGAGATTCGCAAGGTGCTGGAAGAGGCTGCGCCGCTGGTAATGGGGCGCGAGATCGCAACATATAGCACGCTTCTTAATGCGGTGAGCGAGCAATTTGGCGAACAGGATGCCGCTGGACGCGGGCAGCAGACGTTCGACCAGCGCGTGGCGATTCACGCGATGACTGCGATTGAGTCGGCATTGCTGGATTTGCTGGGGCAGTTTCGAGGAGTTCCTGTTGCTACGCTGCTCGGCGAGGGCCAGCAAAGGGAAAGCGTTCCGGTACTGGGATATTTGTTTTTTGTGGGCGACGGCCGGAAGACGGGGCTGGATTACCGGCGGGCGGGCGAACGCGCGACGGGGTGGTTCAGGCTGCGCGATGAGGAGGCGCTGACGCCGGAGGCAATTGTGCGGCTGGCGGAAGCGGCGCAGGCGCAGTATGGGTTCAGCGATTTTAAATTGAAAGGCGGCGTGCTGAAGGGCGCTGAAGAGATGAAGGCCGTGGAGGCGCTTGCGGCGCGATTTCCCGGCGCGCGCATTACGCTTGACCCGAACGGGGCTTGGTCATTGAGAGAAGCGATTGGTCTGTGCAGCGGCAAGCAGGATGTGCTGGCGTATGCCGAGGATCCATGCGGCGCGGAGCAGGGATTTTCCGGCCGCGAGATTATGGCAGAGTTTCGCCAGGCGACAAAGCTGCCCACCGCGACGAATATGATTGCGACGGATTGGCGCGAACTGGGGCATGCAATCGCACTGCACGCGGTGGACATTCCGCTGGCCGATCCGCACTTCTGGACGATGCAGGGATCAGTGCGGGTGGCCGAGACATGCCGCAAGAATGGGCTTACGTGGGGATCGCACTCGAATAACCACTTCGACATTTCGCTGGCGATGGTGACGCATGTGGCTGCGGCTGCGCCGGGCACGATTACCGCGATCGACACGCACTGGATCTGGCAGGATGGACAACATTTGACACGTAATCCACTGCAGATCAGGGACGGCGCAATTGTAGTGCCGCAGCGGCCGGGGCTGGGCGTGGAACTGGATCTGGATGCAATTGAGCGTGCGCATGAGTTGTATCTTGCGGAGGGGTTGGGCGCGCGCAACGATGCAATGGCGATGCAATTTCTGATTCCGGGGTGGAAGTTCGACGCGAAGATGCCGTGCCTGGTGCGATGACAATGAGCGAACACAACAATGCCGCGGTGAAGCTCTCGATGGGCCCACGATATCTTCGTGTGAACGAGCGAGACAATGTCGCCATTGTGGTGAATCAGGGTGGATTACCTGCGGGCAGCCGCTTCGACGACGGGCTTGTGCTCGCGGAGGCTGTTCCCGAGGCGCACAAGGTGGCGCTTGCCGATCTCGCCGAGGGCGAGGCGATTGTGCGTTACGGCGTGACGATCGGTTACGCGAGACGGCCGATTGTGCAGGGCAGTTGGGTGCATGAGGGACTCCTGACTTCGCCTGATGCGCCGCCGCTTGCGGATTGTCCGTTGGCGACAGCGACACCCAAGCCCCTCGCCGCGCTCGAGGGATACACCTTCGAGGGCTTCCGCAATCCTGATGGATCGGTGGGGACGAAGAACATTCTTGGTATCAGCACGACAGTGCAGTGCGTAGCTGCGACGGTGGATTACGCGGTCAAGCGAATCAAAGCCGAGGTAATGCCGCGCTATCCGCATGTAGATGACGTCGTTGCCATTACGCATCCTTACGGTTGCGGAGTGGCGATCGATGCGCCGGGCGCGGCCGTGCCCATTCGCACACTGCGCAATCTCGCGATGCATCCGAACTTCGGCGGCGAAGTTATGTTGGTGAGCCTGGGCTGCGAGAAGCTGCAACCGGAGCGGCTGATGCCGGCAAGCGCGTTGCCGGTGCTCGAAGATGAACCCTCCGTCGCTGTGATGCAGGATGCGAAGGAGGGCTTTGGCGAGATTGTTGCGAACATCATGGCGCTGGCCGAGAAAAAGCTGAAAAGGCTGAACGAGCGGCGGCGCGTTGTGTGTTCCGCGTCGGATCTCGTGGTGGGCCTGCAGTGCGGCGGTTCGGATGCGATGTCGGGCGTGACGGCGAATCCAGCAGTGGGATTTGCAGCGGACCTGCTGGTGCGCGCCGGAGCGACGGTGATGTTTTCTGAAGTGACGGAGGTTCGCGATGCCGCGCACCTGCTTACCGCGCGAACCGCGACTCCGGAGATTGCACGGGATTTTGTGCGGGAGATGGCGTGGTATGACGAGTATCTGCGGCTGGGCGGGGCTGGCCGCGAGGCGAATCCCACTCCCGGCAATAAGCAAGGCGGATTGGCCAACATCGTGGAAAAGGCGATGGGGTCGATTGCGAAGGCGGGCAGCACCGCGCTGATGGGCGTGACCGCGCCGGGCGAACGCGTAACGCAAAAGGGTCTCGTGTTTGCAGCGACACCGGCGAGCGACTTCATTTGCGGGACGCTGCAGCTGGCGGCTGGGATGAACATGCATATCTTTACCACCGGGCGCGGAACGCCTTATGGCCTGGCGATGGCGCCCGTGATCAAAGTGGCGTCAAACAGCGGGCTCGCCGCGCGCTGGGCTGACTTGATCGACGTAGACGCGGGAACGATTGCGACGGGCGAAGCCAGCGTGGAAGAGGTCGGCTGGGAGATTTTCCGTGTTGTTCTCGACGTCGCCAGCGGCCGCAAGAAGACCTGGGCCGACCATTGGGGATTGCACAACGAATTTGCGCTGTTCAATCCGGGACCGGTGACGTAGAGACAGTGGTCAGTGAGCAGTGGTTAGTTTGTTTCGTGTGAAGTTGAGCTCGACGATCTTCCGCACTTTCGCCAGAGATGCGGAGAACAGGCCAAGCACGGTGATACGCGAGGCTGCCCAACTCATTTGCTTTGGACGATGGGCTCGCCGGCGATTTTGAGATGGACGCGATAGACGCTGGTGCTTGCCGTAATGTAGAGCGTTTTGCGGTCGAGGCCGGCCCAGGCCACATTGGCGACGCGCTCCGGCATGACGATCGTCCCGAGGTGCTTGCCTTCTGGCGAAAATATCCAAACGCCGCCGGGACCTGCACTGTAGATGTTGCCCTGCTCATCGACCTTCATGCCGTCTGGACCGCCGAGACGCGGGTCGGCGGTAGCGTCGTAGAGAAGCTTGGGATCAGTGAGCGTGCCGTCGGGGCGCACGCGATAGCGCATCCAGATTTTCTTTGGCTCGGAGTTGTTGACGTAGAGATACTTTTCGCCGGGCGAGAAGGCGATACCGTTGGGCCGCGGCAGATCGCTGACGAGGAGTTGCAGCTTCGCCATATGCCGGCGGCGCGCCGGGCTTGTGATCGAAGCGCGCGCGGAATGCGGTAAACACCGTTGACCTTGAGCTGCTTTTCAGGGTCAGTATCGTTTTGCGTGCGCAGACCGTAGGGCGGATCGGTGAAGTAGAGCGAGCCGTCGGAGCGATAGACCAGATCGTTGGGGCTGTTGAGGCGCTTGCCCTGGTAGGAATCGGCGAGGATGGTGACCGGGTCCTCGGGGTTGAGCGACTCGAAGCGGAAGACATCGCGCTGCGCGTGGCCGGCAACGGTCAAGCGGCCGCGGGCGTCGAGCGTCATGCCGTTCGAGCCGGGCTTCGCGTCCGCCATAGGGTGCAGAGTCCCTTGTAGCCGCTGGGCTGGAGAAAGATGCTCACGCCGCTTGCCAGGAGTCCACCGGCGAATGCTGTTGGAGGTGATTTCGGCGAAGAAAAGGCTATCGTGAACCCATACCGGCCCTTCCACCCAGGTGAATCCAGTGGCGACGCGCTCCAGCACTGGCGTTCGCGGGAATGATGGCGTCGATGGAGGGATCGAGGCGATCAACCTTTAACGGAATTGTGCTTGGGTGGTTCGCCGCTGCGGGCTGTGACGGATCGTGTCCGGCTGCGGCACGTTTGATACCGAAGAGCAGGAAAGAAAGAAGGAGCAGCGTCACAATTCCGAGCAAATAAAACGGATTTGTCTTTTGCATGGGTTTTTCCCTGGAGGCGAAATTGAAGTAGCCGGGGAAGGTCCGCTATCACGCGAATTCGGCAAGCGCGCCTCAGAGCATCCGGCGAATTCATCTTTCGCCGAGCGGCATACGGGTGTCAAGAAGGCATGAAAATCGATGACCGGACCTGGCGAAGGCCGCGAGCGGGTTTTGCGTGGCAAAGCCCGGCTGGAGCGCATACAATGCTATGTGGCAATGGCTGAGAACAACGACAAAACATTTGAAGTGGCTTGCCCGGACTGCGGGGCCATGCTCAAGATTGATGCGGCATCCGGTGTGCTGGTGAGTCACACTTCCGCGCCACGCAAGCGGTTGTTCGAAGACCTGGAGACGGCGGCCAAGGCAATGCGGGAACATGGCGAGCGAACGGAATCCATTTTCCGGCAAAGCGTAGACGCGGAAAAGAACAAGGAAGATTTGCTGGAAAAGAAATTTGCCGAAGCGATGAAAAAGGCCAAGGACGCCCCTGAAGGCAAGCCTTTGCGTGAGATTGACCTGGATTGAGAAATGCAATACCCGGAGAGGTCGTGAATTGGCGCCTCTGCGCGGGAAAGATCGCCTCGGAGTGGGGTCCGGAGCGATACTTGAAAGATAATTCGTTTTTTGCGCCGCCAGAGTTCGGCTTGCGGCGCGAGGAGGGGTGATGGTGGTTGTGCCGCTGACGAAGGGAACCAAAGCTGCGGAAGGCGAACTGCCCTCCCACGGAGACGAGTCAACAAACTGGATCAGGATTGCCGCAGCCAGCACTCTTGCTGCAAGTGGCGCATTGCTCATCACCGGGAATCGACGCGCGGGCCTGCTGGCGGCTGTCACGGGTACGGCCCTGGCCATGTTCGATCAGCAAGAAGCAATTTGTGCCTGGTGGGATTCTCTTCCCGGCTATCTTGAAGAGGTCGATGCGATGCTGGAGCGCGCCCAGAACGCTGTGACGGATCTCTCGACCCAGGGCCAGAAATTGCGCCGCGCTCTGGGGAAATAGCGTTAATTCTCAGATCGAGACTTGGATGCTGGCTTCCAAGCTCCTCAAGCCAGACATAGCAGAATCGCTCAGTTCTTGCGCTCGACCAGGTAGCGGGCGACAGCCTTGAGGCCGTCGGCGCGGCTGCCGTAGGGTTCCAGAGCGGCGAATGCCTCTTCGATGAGTTGCGCGGCGTCGCGAAGGCTCTGATCGATCCCGTAGACGGCCGGCCAGGTTGCTTTTTCGGTGGCCTGGTCCTTGCCGGCGGTTTTGCCCAACTGCGCTGAGTCCACTGTCATGTCGAGCACGTCGTCGACAATCTGGAAGGCGAGGCCGGCTTTGCGGCCGAAGCGATCGAGGCGCGCAACGTCGTCAGCGTTCGCGCCGCCGTAGACTCCGCCGGCAACCACGCTTACGCGGATCAAGGCGCCGGTCTTGGCGCGATGGATGGCTTCGACAAGTTCCGGCGTGGGCTTGAGGTGCTCGCTTTCGAGATCCAGCACCTGGCCGCCGATCATGCCATCCACCGTGCCCACGGCGTTGGCGATAAGGCCGATGATCTGGACAGTTGCGGCGGGGGGACAATCGAGTGCGGACAGCACTTCAAACGCACGGGTTTGCAACGCATCGCCGGCCAGGATGGCAATGGCCTCGCCAAAAACCACATGGCAGGTGGGTTTGCCTCGGCGCAGGTCGTCGTTGTCGAGAGCCGGCAGGTCGTCATGAATGAGCGAGTAGGTGTGGAGCATCTCGAGGGCCGCGCCGAGATTCTCTAATCCATTGGGGAGCTTGCCGGCGATGGTGATGCCTGCCTGCATGGCCAGGACCGGCCGGAGCCGCTTGCCGCCAGCAAATAGCGAGTGGCGCATGGCGCCGTGAATCGACGCGGGGACCGTATCCGCAGATGGAATTAGAGACTCCAACGCCTGGTCAGTGAGTTCCACACCTTCTTGAAGCAGCGATTTTACGTCGGCAGCCATTTCTTTCATGTTAGACGAGTATCTCTGCGCTTGAGTTCAAGGAGCCACAGCGCGGTGAGCAGCATCACGCTAATGGCGCTCACCCATCGGCCGACGACAGCATTGGGGGTGGTGGTCCAATCCACGTTGAGATCGACCGGGCCTCGCGGTACAGGCACGGCGATGAGGCCGTCAGCGCGCTTTGGCATGGTATTGATCATTTGGCCATTGACACGAATGCTCCATGCGGGAAACCTGACGAGACGCAGCACGAGATAACCGGGCTGGGCGGTCGCAGCGTGGATTCTTCGGTGCTCCGGATTGGTCTGATTGCCGTTGACGGTGGTGAATGTGGAGAGGCAGGTGTCTTGGTTAGAGTTCCAGATCGGGTTGGCGTCTGGATCGTCAGGGTCAGGCTTGCCGAGAGCCACAGATGGTTCGCTGACCAGGCAGGCATCAGGGAGGCCGGTCGCGATGCTCGAGTCATCTCCGCCGGGCGGTTCGTACTCGTACATGCCTTCAAAACCTGTGCCGGCGCGGAAGTCTGCCAGGGTGGAGGCAACGGTGTCTTCGGGGTAGCAGACCTGGAAGAAATATGTGCCTGCAAACGCGGTGGCGGCCAGAAATGCAGCGGTGCAGGTGGCGATGACGATGGTGCGACCACGGCGACTGGAGGGCCAGATTGCCGCAACGAAGAAGATGGCCATGGGCGCTTCCACCGCATCAAGCCAGCGCCAGGGATATTGCAGGAAGGGCATCTCCGGCAGCAGTTGCCACACCGGCCGCGAGATTGGAAACATGAGAAAGCAGACGACGATGGGGTTGGCGGCGAGGGGAATCCACCAGCGAAGGTTGCCAGTGTTTCTGGATATGGGAATGGCGCCGCGGCGCCAGCACACGATCAAGCTCAGGACGGCCACGGCGATCATCGAGACGGCAATCCATGAGGCCTGGTTCAGGATCGCATTATGCAGGGAGAGTAGCGGGTTGGCGTTGTGAGCGAAGAGCCAGTTGTTTTCGAAGTTGTAACCGGGATCCTGAGTCGCCTGGCGGATGTCGACCCAATACCGCTCCAGCGCGGCGGGGAGCCAGTAGATGGCGGCGAGGCCCAGGCCCAGCACCGCGGCAACCGCAGCGCGGAGCATCGGCGCCCAGGATTTATTTACCAGAGCCCACAGAAGCGCAACGGCGGCCAATAGATAGCCGGCCATCACGCCGAGCGGAAGATTCGAGAGCCACGCGAGGGCGAGCATGACGGCAAGCGGCGCGGTTGAGCCGTCGAATGCGCGGCGAGCGAGTGATGCGGAGGGATTGCGATCGCGCAGTGCGAAAAGGAGCAGAAGCGGAAGCCAGACTCCGCCGGCAAACTCAGGGAATGCGGATCGTTCGTAGCCGGTGAAGAGCGCATAGCCGGAAAAGAGTGCTGTGCAGCCGGCGAGCGTGGCGGGAGTGTCGTCAAGAGCTACAAGCGCCAGCGCACGCGTGGCAAGGCCGGTCCCGGCCAGCGTAAGGAAGGTGAGAACAATGGGCACGAGATGCCAGGGAACGACCATGCCCAGGGCCGCGCCGAGCATCCATGTGAACGGCGGATAGTAAACGAAGCGTGGTTCGCCGGCCCCATAGTTCGGGCTTGGCGCCCAGTGCGGATAAGGAATGCCGTGGCGCCAGGCGTTGACGCAATCGAGCCATGAAACGAGATGAACGTCGAAGTCGTGGCCGCAGGAGTTGCCGCGAATGAGCTGCGGAATGATGGCGACGAAGGCGGCGAGCAGGATGAGGAGTGGGCCGAGAAGCCTGCCGAGGATTGGAGGCGAAGCGTGGGCCGACCCCACCCTAGCCGCAAAAACAGAGACGCGGCGAGGGTGGGGCACCCCGGGTTCTCCGGTACCCTCGGTCCCTTGGTCCCTTGGTCCCTGTTCTTTCATGGCAACAGGCGCAGTGTGTGATGTGTCTGCGCAGCAACCGCTGCGGGCGTAAAGGGCAACGAAAATGTGGTTCCGTTGTACCAGTCGTTCCATTGATCGCGGAAGTAAGGGCTGAGTGGGTTGCCGCTTTCGCCGAGCACAATGTTCTCCGTCGACCCGTCAATATTGCTCCAATCCATGGTGAAGCGCTGTGAGGGCCCGAGCGTGCGGCCCACTTGCTTGACAGTGGTTCCATCGCCGGTTTGCGGCTGCGGACCGGTACCGGCTATGCGGCCTATAAGCGGTAGAAATCGCGCGAGCGGATGCTCGATGTCAACCACATGCCAGCTCCCGTAGGTCCACTGGGAGAGATCGACTGGCTCTTTGCCGTCCCGCATGCCTTTTCGCACGGCCGCGGTCAGCAGAGCGTCCCAGTTTTTATAGTTCTTCGGCAGCCACTCCGGCTTGGCGTGCATCACGATCTCTTCTTCGGCAAAGTTTTTTTCGCTCCAGTGATAATCGTCTACCTGATTGCCGAGCTTGGGACCGAGGATCAGCGGCCAGAGCGCGGCGCGCGTCTGGGTAACGAGCGATGCGGCGACAGAATCAGTGGTGAGACGGCCATCCCAACTGCGCATCAGGTCAGCAGCCTGGCGCATCTCGGGGTCGCCATTGCCGTCGGGGCCGGGTGCGTGATCGATGGCATAGGCGAAGCGCTGACCCATCTCCTGATCCACTTCGCTGTAGATGTCGGTCTGCGCGGCAAGCATGTCGTTCGGCGTGAGCTGGTCGCGGCCGTCGAGCATTTTGTAGATGCGTTCGGCTCGGTAGGGGTCGATCCAGTCGAGCGTGAGGGGATACGGTGATTTGTCGGTGGTGACGCGCGAGTTGGCCGTGGCCAGAAAACCCGATGGGGGATCGAAGACATTGGGCATTGCGTCAAAGGGGATGAAGCCTTGCCACTCGTGCGCGTTGTCTGTGATTGGATCGTCAATCAATCCACCGGGCCTAATGGGCACGTTGCCGATGGCGTGGTAGGCGATGTGTCCCTGATCGTCAGCGTAGACCAGGTTCTGCGTGGGCCAGCACCATTGCGCAAGCGCGGCTGAGAATTCTGCCCAGTTCGATGCCGCATTCATTGCGTAAAGCGGAATCGTGTTGAGCGAAGGATCGTAGAGGGTCCACTTGAGGGCCGTTGGAGGATCGCCTGCTGGGAGAATCGGGTTGAGCAGCGGGCCGTGCGCGGTGGATTCGACGTCGACGACGACATCTTTGCCGCCACGCACGTGGATCACTTCGCGATCGACGGTGAGCGGATGCCATTGCGCGTCCGCGCTCTCGTAGTTGCCTTTTCCGTCGAGCTTCTCAATATAGAGATCCTGAACGTCGGCCTCGAGCGCCGTAAATCCCCAGGCTACGTGGTCATTATGGCCGGCGATAACAAGCGGCATGCCGGGCAGCGTGACGCCTGCGGCATGGAAGCCGGGCGCGCCGTGGTCACCAGGCACATAGAGATCGGCCATGTACCAGGTGTCAGGGACCCTCAGAGTCAAATGCATATCATTCGAGAGGAGCGGCTTGCCACTGGCGGTGTGACCGCCGGCAACGACCCAGTTGTTCGAACCGACAGCGCAGCCGTCGCAAGTGGGAAGGCCGAGCAGAGCCATCACGCGAGACGAAGGGAGCGCGATGGGTGCGTGCGCCGACGCCCGGATGTCAGCCGGTTCAGAGGCTGGCGTTACACCTGGGACGGCGGGTGCAGGCGCGAGCAGAGCTTCGGTATTCTCGTCATCTTCGTCATTTCTTATGGGCGGGGGCAGCGGTTGCGGCTCGGTAAGGTCAACTCTGATGCCGGTAGGCGGACGGTCGCGCCACGAGCCGACGGGGAAGAGATCGGCTTCGAGAGTGGGATCGTGAAGCTGGGCGGCAACGCGGGCGCGCGAAAGCTTGGTGGCGACATGGGTATCGAGAGTCTGCACCATCGCAAGCCCCACGCTAATGGTGTCAACGCCAGTCCAAGGCTTCGGGCGATACATCAGCAGCCGGAACTCCACCGGAAGCGAGTTCGATCTCTCACACTGTGCAATGAAAAGATTCACGCCGCGGGCATAGTCGTCGATGCGTGCACGCTCGTCCGTCGATAAACGATCGTAGATGCGCTCGGCGGTGAGGCGAATTTCGAGAACGCGCTGCACTTTATCCTGCTCGACGAGTGATGAGCCAAGAATCTCAGCCAGGTTGCCGTCAGCGCTCCGCCTCATAGTGTCCATCTGCCACAGACGATCCTGAGCAGTGACATATCCCTGGGCGACAAGCAGATCGTCCATCGTGGCGGCGTCGATGTGGGGCACGCCATGAGCGTCGCGCCGAACGACGACCGGAGCTGAAAGGCCCGCCAGGTGCACGTCGCCGTCGAGTTGAGGCAGCGCGGCAAGCGTGACAGAACGAAGCCAAAGAACGACGACGCCGATGGCTAGCAAGAGCAGCGCCAGCAGAGTGGCGCCGGACCAAAGAAGAATTCGCTGCCAACGGCGCTTGCGATGGCGACGCAGAGATCCTGGCGGTTGTGCAGCTACCGAATCTACTGGGGGCGTTTCAGGCATCAGTCAGCTACAGGATACGACCGCCGGCCGGCCGACGATGCACGCATTCGATCATGCTGTCTGCGGCGTCGCCGGCGCACCAGATGCCCGAGCTTTGCTGCGGCCGTAGAGAAAGAGCACCATCAGGAGCAGCAGCAGGATGACACCCAACACCAGCAAGCTGCCTTCGGGGCCGTCGGAGCCTCCGCTCCAGATTGCATTGCCTGCCGGGGCCGTCGTGAGGAGATGGCCCTGGGCCTGCAGTCCACTGTCGGCCGTGCCATAGAAGAAGGTTTCCGCCCAATCCCAAGCGGCGTGGCAGCCAATGGCCCACCAGGCCGAACCGGTAAGGCGCACGCTAACGCAAAAGACAAAGCCGATAAACGCGGCGGCAAGCACACCGATCCAATTTTCACCGCCGTTCGAAGTGTGGTAGAGGCCGAAGACCGTCGATGTGACCCACGCAGCCTGCCAGAACGCACTGCGCGCACCGCTTCTGCGGTAAAGCATGAGGCATGGGAAGAGGCCGAGACTGGCGGCCGCATAGACACCCCAAGCGCCATGGCCGCCGCCGCTCAAAAGAAGGTAAAGGCAAACCGCGATCTCGGCGGCAAGCGCCCACCAAAAACTTACGCCGCGAGCCAGCGTAAACAGTGCATAGCAGCGGAAAAGACCTTCTTCAACGAACCCGACGACAAGAAAAGCGCAGGCCCAAACGGCGGCAAGGCGGAGGGATTGCGCTCCGGAGTACGAAGCCGCTCCGAAGCGGAGCCACCCGCCCCAGGCCAATGCTCCCACCAGGAGGGAGAGCGCTGAGAAACCCGCAGCCAGCCCGGAGAGGAAATTGCGCGCGCTGTGCAGGCCCGCCAAATTGTAAGCCACGATGCGGCGCCCTTCGATGAGGCCCATAAATGCGGTGGCGCCGAATAACGCAACAAAGGGAATCAATTCTCCCAGCAACACAGTTGTCGAGGAATCGCCCTTCGACTCACCGATGAGACCAGAGGCAAAGAAAATGGTCCCGACGATCTGCCGAAAGAGGTAAAACATTGCAGCGAAGAGGAAAATTGACCAGCCGGCACGCAAACCTCGCGGACCGGCGAACACACTGTCGAGGGTTCGGTGCTCGAGTCCACTCGAGCGCTCGTCGGCATGGTTGGAGGCAGAGGCGCTCTTTGATCCGGCCTGCAATGCTTCCTTCACCGGGTTTTGCAACTCCGGTTTCATTCAGGCTTCCTCGCAGTGAAAAAACGCATACCCGCTTGCTGCGGTCGAAAGGCAAGTTACAGCATAACCATTTCGGCGGGCTTCCTGCGGCAAAATGCGACTTTACCTGCAGGCTGCGCATCTGGAGGCGAGGTTTGGGTGGCGATGACAAACAGCAGATGAAGATTCGACGGCACCGGAGGCGTCCATGCCTCCGGGCCGTGAATCATTGGTTTTGCGGTTGAGCAATTTGGTGAACGGTTACGGTTTCTTCTCAGGGGGCTGACCTGCAACCTGCAGATCGTTCTCTACGCTGAAGACGCCGGGGACACTGTTGGCGCGAATTCCCGCAGCATCCTTGTCGGCCTCAGAATCCACCACGCCGTAAAGCTCGACGTGACCGTTCTGCACGGAAACGCGGATCGGGTGCGCGGGATCGATGGCATATCTGCTCAGCGACGGAAAGCTGTAAATGGCGCGCGCCACGGCGATCCGGCTTTGCCAATCCATTTGCGAGACAGGGTCGACCTCCATGTTATCGACCACATCTTTGACTCCCGGCGTGGTGGCTACCGTTGCCAGGGCAGAGTCCCGATTGGGATAGTCGTGGACATGGCCGCCCAGCGTGACAACACCATCGTGCACGTCCAACGTAATGGCGTCGAAGAGGCTGCCGTATCCCTCGCGGTTGTAAGTCAACTGCTCACCGAGCTTTTTATTGAGCTCGGCGTCGGAGACATCGGGTCCGACGACTTGAATCAGGTTGCGCACCGCGGAGACCCCCTTTACCTTGTGCGCGGCTTTTTCAGCATCCACTTTGTTCTCATAGAGGCTGACCGTGCCAGTGAGCGTTGCGATGCCATTCGCGTCCACGCTCACTTGAACACTCTTGAATTGCGACTTGTTGAGCTTAGCCTGGACAGCGGGGGCCAGGTCCTGCTGGCCCTCGGCCACGGCTGCCGCAGACCCCTCGGCCGCTTTCGACGCTTGCGGAAGAACGAGAATCGCCGCGGCAAACAGTACTGCAACCACCATTCCTTTGCGAAGATTCCTGATTGCTTTCATAGGACTTCCTCCTCTGTTTTTGTGCGTGGCTCCCCTGGTTGACAGTTCGAATCAACACGTGGCCCACGCTTCGGTTGCGTGCCTTTAGACTCCGAAAGCACGCAGCCGGATGCAGGGAACTATGAAATTTCTGTTGGTGGCGGATTCTGGCGCATGGAGGCGCTTACTCAGCCAATCAGCTTAGGTGTTCGCGCCACCCCAAAAATGCCGTGTGAGGACTGAGGCGTAAGCTGATTGGGCTCAAGCCGGCAAAAGATCTGCCTCATTCTCCTTCGTGGATTTCTCTTTCGAGAAAGGGCCTTGCTTTTAGCGATAGCGCCGCGTGGCTTTGATCACCATGGAGAAGACGCCCGATTCATCCCGCGCCACCACAAGGGAGACGTGCCGGTTGATGGCCACTTCGGCCTGAAGCAACTGCTGGCTGGTCGTGTTCACGTCGGTGGCGTAGGTCAGCGTGACGTTTCGGCCCAGTTGCTCCTCAACGGTAATGCGAGAAGTGGAGTTGCCGAAAGCCCCGAGATAGTTGGGGTCGACCTTGACCGAGCCTGCTCCGAATAGTTTTTGTATGCGGTTGCTGACTGTAGCGTTGAGAGCTCCACCGAGCAAAGCGTCGGTGGTGGGATTGGTTATGGCCTGCTCCTGCTGCTGGGTGTAGAGGCGCTGCTGGTTGGCTGTGTGTCCAAGCGCGAGGAGCGAGACGACATCGGCTTCGGGTAACGGGGGATCGCTGCGATATGTGATCGACGGCTTCTGCAGTGTACCGTTGAGGCCGAGCGAAATGTCGTAGTCCTCAACGTGAGCCGTGGCGCTGAGATCGATGTTGGGCTCGATGCGGACAGGATTCGTGAAGGTGATGTCGCCGCGCTCCAGGTCATAGCGGGTTCCGGCGATCATGGCGCTGCCTTCCGTTATAGAGACCCGGCCCAGTAGGGAAGGCGAAGCCAGCGTTCCGCGCAGCCGTAGATCGACGTCGCCGGCAAGCTTGGCGAAAGCATTCTGAAAACTCAATTGAGGCGTCGAGGCGATGTGCACATCGAGGCGCACATGGTTCGATGGCGAATCGGGCGCCGCGATCACTTGTGCAGAAGCATTTGACTGCACAGCCAGGGCCGCAAGATCCAGGTCAGGGCTGGTGGTGAAGCGGGTGATGAGGACATCGCCGCTAAGCAGTAGATTGCTTTGCGAACCCTGGAGTTGCAGCTTGGCGTTAGCAAGCGAGGTGACACCCTGGGGATAACGAATATGAACTTCGTTGCCCGTGACCGAAAGGTCGGCGTAGATGCCATGCTGGTAGGCCAGGAATCCGGCTACGCTGAGCAAGCCGCCGCCGCTCATCGCCGTGAGCGACTTGACCTCCAGACGGTCCTGGTTGAACACCAGAGTTCCGCGCAGCTGGCTGAGACCGTTGGGCAGATCCTCAAGAGATAGAGAACCGTTTTGAAATTCGATGCTGCCCTGCAGACCGGGGTGCCGTAAGGGGCCGTGTGCCTCTACCTGGAAAGTGGTGACGCCGGCCGCGGTCAAGTCGGTATCGAGTGTCTCGGCTAGCTTTAGGTTGATGGAGCCGTTGGCGGCAAGATCCAATTGCTGCGTGCCCTCGATCGAAAGGCTGCCTTGAGCGTGGACATCGGTGTCTTCACCAGTGACGTGCAGAGGATCGAGGTGAACGCGGCCATCGGAAAGCGTGGCATGCACCGCACCGTCGCTTTGCAGCCGGACACCGGCGACCGTCATCGCGAGTTGACGGAGCTGTGCTTCGCCATGAAGTTGTTTGGGATTCGCAAGCGGACCGTCGACCGAGATCGTCCCGGCCAGGGAGGATTGGCCGGAGAAGGCTTCAATGTGGGCCATCTTGAACAGCGCGCCAACGTCAAATCGGGAAAAGTCGAGTTGGGCATGGGTTGCGTAACCGCTGCTCAGTGCCGTGTCACCGCGCAGGGCCAGTTCGGCTCCTTCAAGTTGCGTGGTCGCGCTGTACGCCAGGGTGTGGTTGGTGGTGTGAGCAGACACTTCAAAATCGCCAAATCGCTGCCCGCCGAGAGCGACTGCGTTCACAGTGGCATTGGCCTCGAGGTGCGGGTCGTCGAGGTTGCCCGAGCCTGTGATCGAGATCGCGAGCTTGCCGGCCACGTCGAAGTTGTGCTGTCGCAACCAGCGAATCCTGGAGATATCGATGCCCGCGCCGTGCGCGTTTACTGTGAAGATCTTGGTCCCGATGTTGTAATTGCCCGAGGCTGCGATGTTGCCGCCTCCGGCGACGAGCGCGGCCGAGGTGACTTTGAGATCCTGATTGGCGATTGAGCCCTGAAGCCGAAGGCGGTCAAAGGGCTCGCCATAAAGCGTACCTGTATCCATTTCAACCGAGCCTGAGCCTGCAGGATCATGGAGCGGTCCGTCGACCTCAATCCGTGTGCTGAACGCTCCTGACACTGGCAGGCTGCCGCTGCTGCTCGCAGCAAGAAATGGCTGCACGTCTGTGACATCAACGTTGGCGCCTTCGACGTGCGCGTGCAAAACAGAATCCCGATCGAATTCAGCCTGCCCGTCGGCCGATGCGTCAAGCGTTCCGCTGAGTGCGATCCTGGTTTTGCCGCGAAGCAATTGGGCGTGCTCAACGGCGATCTGGGAAGGCGAGTAGCTGCCCACCGCTTCGACAGAATCCAGATGCACCAGCCTCGGCTGGCCGGAACTGCCGCTTGTGGCAGGCATCTCCAAGGCCAGGTTGGCGGCCTTGAAATTGCCCGCGAGATGCGGTCTCACCAGCGAACCGGTCCAAGTGCCATGAAAAGCTGCATCACCCGTCAGGGCCACGGGAAGGGCTGCGGCCCCGCTTTTGCCATTGTGTTTGAACCCGAGGCTACGCAGCACGGCATCGAACTCACCCAGGTTATGAGAACGAAAATCCATGTTGATTGCCGTGGCGCTCTTTACCGGATAGGCACCGATGGTTCCGTGCGCCTCCAGGTCGCTGGCCGGCAAGTGCAATTCCAGGTTGCGCAGGCTCACCGCGCCGGTGCGCTGCGTATAGGTCGCGTCGATTACGCCGCTCGTAGGGGCTTCTCCGGCGGGTGGCTGCGCTGACTGACTCAAGCCAAAATTCGCGGTGACGGAGACGCTGCGCGCATCACCATTCGACCAGTTTGCCGCAGCCGGACCGCTTACCAGGGAAGCCATGCCGAGGCGCCGGTATTGCGGCGCACAAACCATATCCAGAATGGTGTCTAATGCGACGTTCTTGAACTTAGCCGTCACTTTGCCATTGACCGGGATGACCCAGGGCACGGCGCGTACCAGCACGTTTCGCGCGCCTGGAACCCCTTCGGCTTCAAGGGATGGTGGGCGCGTAATCACGGATGAAGGAGGCGGCAGCCACGGTTCCAGGTCGACCGTCCCTTCGATTTGCCCGCCCTGGCGTAGGCGCGCAACAATCTGCGTGATCAACAACTGCCGGCGATCCGCGTGCACCCGCGCATCCAGTTTGATACCGGTTGCCGTGATGCCGGCTCCGATGTACGAACCTCCCTCCACATGGATGCCGCCGTCGATGTCGAATGCCCCTGCGAATCCCGCGGCTGTGAGATCGACATGGGCAATGCCGTCGGGAGCATCTGGATAGCCGGTGGCCGGCTCAAGAAGCCGCATGTCAAAATCGCCCGCGGCCTTGGCCTGCCAGCGCGGATGCGTGAAGTTTTCAAGAACTCCGGCGACCTGAAGTTCGTGATCCTTTTCGCCAGGGGCAGAGGCTGTGAGCGTCAAGCTGCGCAAGGAAAAACGATTGCGCTCCAGGTCGACAGTCGCCTGCAACGCTCCCTGCACGCGGAGTGTTCTCTTTCGCGTCACGTCGCGCGCCAGATTCAGGTCCCTGGCTGCGGCCTCTATGCGGTAAAACTCAGGCATGCCGTGCGCCGCATGCATATAGCGCATCACGAGCGAAACATCGTTCGCTTCAAAGTCGAGGGGCGCATACCGGTTCCGGAAATCAAAGACGGCAGCGCGGTCGTCGTAATTCAGAAGTCCCTGTTCCACTGCAACATGGCCGGCCTGGAGCTCGAACAACGTCTTGAGCGAAGAGTTACGCGGATTGTTCGGCTTGCGCGGGTGCGGCTGATTCGTCGATCCGTCACGGTAAACGATAAGGTGCACCCTGGGCTCGGTGATCACCAGGTCGCGCAGCAGAATATGGGGGGTGAAGACGCCTAAAATGCTCACCTCTGCACGCAGGCTCTGAATTCGCGCGTAAGGCGCCTCGCCGGAGTCTTCGGTGCCGTGAATGACGACGCCGTCTGCTTCGGCCTCAAGATGAAGCAACCGCCAGTGAAAAGACGCAATCTCAGTCCGGCCACCGGTAAGGCTTTCGATCTCCGCAATCAGGCGCTTGCGAACCAAATTCTCAAACGCCGCGGAGCTGGCTGCAAAATAGGCGCCAACCGCCAAAATGCAAAGCAAAACAGCCCCACCGGCCACTGTAAGCGGAAGATGGCGGAAGAAAAACCGGCGAAGACGGCTGCGCGTGCCGTGTGGAGATTTTTCGGGCGGTACGGGTTGCCGAGAAGAAGCGGGCGCCTTGTCGTGTTCGCTCATGGGTCACCCCTTCCCGGAGCGGCCGGAAGACTTGAACCTCCGAGCGCCGCCGCCAACTTCGGATTGAGTACCTCCACGTCGCCCTGTTGACGCAGATTGTTGAGCCAGGTATCAAACAGAACATTCACCTGCTGCTGCAGCAGAATCTCCTGAATGCGGGGAGCCACCTTGTCCAATGGTGGAACGGCTTCGCCGGCCGGATATTGTGGCAGAAGCGTCTTGTGGTAATAATCCTCAATTTGCTGTTGAGAGATCTGGATGCCCTGCCGGAATCGCTGCTCGATGAAGCGAAGAATCTCCAGACGGTATCGGACGTAGGCCTCGGCGCGCTGCGGCGTGAGCCCATGTGAGGCAAGGAAGGTGTTCCATCCTGCGTCAGAGGTGCAGTTCTGGCGAACGCATGCGGGAAGTTGCTTACGAATCTCCTCCAGCCGCGCATTCACCTCAGTTTGCGAGGGTTCGACTGCCTGCAGGTCTTCCTGCCGAATCTGCTGCTCGATGAGCGTGCGGCTGATCAATTCCTCAAGGGCGCGTTGCTCGGTAAGCTTGCCTTGTCCGCCGCGAGCGGCGTCCAGGACCGAAAGGCGGATTTCGTCTTCGAGGTCGCTGAACAGGATCGGATGGTTGTTCACCACGGCGACCACGCTGTCAAGAACCACCGGAGAGGCGGAGTCAGGCGTCTGGGTGGCCGCAGCCGTTTGTCCGGCCTGAGCAGCGTCCTGCGCCGCGCCTGAGGCGCACAATGCAGCGGCCAGCACACATGCGAACATTTGCCCGCGCGAGAAGCCGTTCCGAACTGGCGCCGGTCTGCTCATCAGAACGCCTGTCCAAGGCTGAAGAAGAAGTTGATGTGCGGCGCCTGGCCCAAGTAGGGATGCAATGCGAAACCAGGAATAAGGCTACCCTGAGGGGTGGCGATCGAGTAGTTAATGTTTACCGGGTAGACGGGTGGATTCAGGTTGTAGCTGACGTCGAACCGGATTGGTCCGACTGGCGTGTGATAGCGCAGACCCAGCCCCAGCGCGTGGGAGAAGTCGTTAAAGCTGCATGCTCCTTGCTGGCCGGTGGAGGTCGAAGCTCCAGTGGGACTGTACCCGTTGGGATATCCGCTCGGGTCGGTGACAACGGCGTTCCTGCAGGCGGCACTGTCCGGCTGGCGCACGCGCAAAAAGCTCGCCCAGGCGTCGCGGGCATTCGTAAAGATGTTACCCATATCGTGAAAGATGACGAAGCTCACCGTGTTGCCCAGCCAGGGCAATGTGGGCGCGGGCAGGCGCAACTCGGTGCTGTTGATGAGGGCCCCGGCGCCACCGATCTGGTAGCCGGTCTCCGGGTCGCGAGGGCCCGCGGCATTTTGAGAAAAGCCGCGGAGCGAAGTGGGGCCGCCGGCGTAGAGGCGCTCAGGAAGAGGAATAAGGCCGCTGGAACCGGCGCCGAAGGCTCGCACCTGAGCGTAGCGCGTGTTGCGGGCGAGCACAAACTGGCCTTTGTCGAAGGCGTAATAACTCGAGTTCGACGTGTCGATGCGATTGAATTCGGCTTGAGCGCCAAACGGCCTGTCGGAAAGAAAATCCTGAAAGCTCGTATAAGTGCCCCGGCGCGCATCCATGGGCACGTCCCGTGTATCTCGAATCCAGGTGAACGACGGGCCGCTCACGCGCGTCGCCGTCGAGAGTTCGGAGATTTCGCCGGGATAGACCTGCAAACTGCTGGCCGCCACCTTGACTCTGCGAAAGTCAATCTCGTAAATGAAGGTGTTGGCTCTGGAGAGCCAGGAACCGGGATGATTAAAGTTCTCTGTCAATCGGAATCCGCCTTCAAGGCGAGATGCCACGTAGGTTGAAACGTCTTCGCTGTTGGCGTAGCCGCCTGAGAACGTAAAGCCGAAGTTGGGGTTGCCCTCAATGTGCGGAACCTGGTATTGCAGGCCGATGCTTTGCTCAAGCAGGCCATAGGTGCCGCGGAGCGATGCTGACTGTTCGCGGCCGAAAACGTCGTTGCGCGTGATGTCGGCCAGGACGCGCGGACTGACGCCGGTTTTGCCGTTGGGGCTGCATGCCACGCCTCCGGCGACAGCGCCTGCGCAATTGTTTTGCGGCTGGCCGGTTTGTGCTTCGAATCCGAAGCCGTATGTCAGAGTCCACCGGCGCGCTTCCGCCACCTGCAGCAGGATCGTCTTCTCCGGCGCGGCGCCTGTGGGATTTTCAATGGCCGTATTGACCTCATTGAAGAGAGCGAACGAATAGAGATTGCGTTGTGTATCCGCGAGCGCTGTGTGGTTAAGCGGGTCGCCGGCATGCACGGTAATAGCTCTTGCGACCGTCTCAGGGCGTGTGAATTGCAACCCTGTCAATAAGACGTCGCGAACGAAGATCTGCTCTCCCTCTTTGACGTGGAAGACCACGTCGACCTTGCTCGCGTCAGAAGCTTCATCCTGCTGGGTGACATTCACATCCACTTGGTTAAAGCCTCGGTCGTAATACTCCGTCACCAGAGCGTCGTGATCTCCAGCCAGATTGCGGGGAGAAAGCAATTGCCCCGGTGCAGTGTTCAGCAACTTGGTCAGGGTCGCCGCAGGAATGTGCTCGTTGCCTTCAATTCGCATCGCGCCCACGCGCAATTGAGGGCCTTCAACAATGCGATAGGTCACTGTGAGCGGCATGGTTCGGTCGATAGCCGCCGGTCTTGCAGCCGCTCCGGTTGGCGGTGGAGAGCTGTTGGCCGCAACAGTTTCAGCCGTGCTGACTTCTGGAGTGACCTTTACGTTCGAGAAGCCGTTATTTTGATACACAGCCTGGAGGGCGCTCACATCGGCCGACACCAATGCCTGGCTATACAAGCCATGGCGGTCGAGAACATCGGCGGCGCGCACATTGATCAGGTCCATGAGCGTAGCAGTATCGAAATAGTGGTTTCCCGTAATGGAGACCTTCTCCACGTGGCGGCGCAGCCCGAGCTGCACTGTGTAGACAATCGTCACCTGATTGCTGCCAAGGGACTGTCGCGTGTGATCGACCTTGGCATCGAAGTAGCCGAGCCGCTGGAAGTAGTCGCGCAGGCGGCGGTTGCCTTCGTTCAGCAGGTCTTCATCGACGCTGCCCTCCTGAAAGATGGGGACCAGCCGATTGATCCGGTCTTGCTCGATGCTGGCGCCCTCAACATCTACCTTCACAACCGGCCCTCGGTTGGCTGTAAAGCGGAAATTCACCGCTTTCGCCTTCGGATCGTAGTCCGCCGCTTCAAGTTTGACTTCGGCTTCGAGGCGGTCTTGATGCTGATATTCCCGAAGCACCCCATCCAGGGCATGATTGACCGTATCGTGGTCTACCGGCGCGCCGGTTCGCAGATGCGCGTGGCGGCGAAACTCGTCTAAAACCATCCCGGAGTCGCCCGTTACCGTAATGGTTCCCACACGTGCACGGACTCCCGAGATGACGCGAAACTCGATATCTGCGAGTTGCTGGTTTGGATGGGGCGTAACTGTTTGCGCGATCTTTGACAGGTAATAGCCATTCTCTTCGAGCGTGGCGCGCATCTGGTCGAGAGCGCGAGTCATCTTGGCTTGGGTCAGGCGTGTGCCGGCATCAAGCTGGCTGGCGCGTTCCAACTGAGTGTTCATGGTTGCGCCGCTCGCTCCGTAAACACCCACCGTTCCGATAAAGGTGCGCGGGCGCCCAACAAAGACTAGGTCGACGCCGCCTGCTTCGCGCGATCCCTTCACCTCGACCGTGTCATAAAGGCCGCTTGCATAAAGTTGGCGCAGGCTCTTCTTCAGGTTTTCCGACGTGAGCGGCGCTCCCACGACCTGGGCAAGATGGTCAGGAAGCGGAGAAAGCCGGTTGGGCGGGAGACCCTCGAAGGAGATACGCAGCACCGGCAACCCTTCCCATACCAAAGTGGAATCGTTCGTCAACCCTGTACTGGCACTCAAAGATTGCTGCGACTCCGCCGATGTGGAAGGAGCCGGGGCGGCCGCTGGGCTCGTAGCCGGATGCTGGCACCAGGCGGCCATGCATATAAGTGCGGATGCGATCAAAATTGAGGAGCCGGCGAGGCGTCCCACTGGGAGTCGCTTCGTCATGTAAGCCGGGTAGACCCGACTTTTGCGCCCGTTTCGCCGGGGATCCGCCTGAGCTACCCTGGCAACGACAACCCGCCGCCGGGAGCCCCGGTGAGCGCCGCAACTTTCTGCCGGCTTTGTTTTTAAAACCATATCTTATGAAGAAGTGCAGTCAACCCATTCCGATTCAGACAGAAACGGCGCAAGAAATACCCTCAAAGGGCCCGGCCTCCGTCGATTTTCCTTCAGTCCCAGCCAACCTCTACCGCTTCAACCTATACTAACGAGGAAGGAAGCTGCGGCAAAACCAGGGACCATAGTCTGTTTTGTACCCTTCAAGATCACCGCTTACCCACTGGACAAACCAGAGGGCGCGCTGGCCTGAGGGCTCGGTATCGGGGGTCATGCCCTCTCGGGTTTTGCGGCCACACACCAAACATTTCCCGAAACCACTTCGAAGGAAGCGCATGCCAGACTCTCCATCCCCTACGCAAGCGCCCAATCGCATTCGATCGGACCGCGGTGCAGCCCCGCCGTCCACGGGCGCCACGGCGCGATCAACAGCCTTCGCACCTGCCAGTGCGCCCAATCCCCTTGACGCCGAAGTTTTGGCTCGCGCGCAAGCCGGCGATCATCAGGCTTTTGCACAACTCTACGCCCTTCACAAAAGACGCATATATTCACTGTGCCTCCGCATGGTGGGCAATATTGCGGAGGCCGAAGATTTGACGCAGGAGGCGTTTCTCCAGCTACATCGGAAGATCGCCACTTTCCGCGGTGACTCGGCATTTTCTACCTGGCTGCACCGGCTGGCCATCAATGTAGTGCTGATGCAACTGCGCAAGAAGGGCCTCTCGCTGATCTCGCTCGACGAGGCGATGGAACCGTCTCCCGAGGACGGCCCCAGCCGCAGCTTTGGCGCTCCCGACCTCATGTTGACAGGCGCCATTGACCGCCTGGCCCTGGAACGCGCGGTTGGCGATTTACCAGCAGGCTACCGGCTCATTTTTATCCTTCACGATGTCGAGGGTTTTGAGCATAATGAGATTGCTTCGATGCTGGACTGCTCAATTGGCAACAGCAAATCGCAACTGCACAAGGCGCGGTTGAAACTACGCGATTCCTTGCGCGCCCAAAATCGCCAGGAGGAACGGATATGACCGGCGATTTAAGGAAAATGAGCTGTGCCGAATTCCAGGCTCAACTGCCCGAGTTGATCAGCTCAGGGGAAGATGCGGCCGCTCATCCCCATCTCCAGAGCTGCGAGCTTTGCCGCGCCCTGTTAGGCGATCTGGAAACCATCGCCGAGGCGGCACGCCAGTTGTTTCCCAGCGTGGAGCCATCCGACCAGGTTTGGGAGCAGATCGAATCGGCGATCAAGCAAAAGAAATAAGAGGGGATCAATCCCTGGATATTCCCCGGCATCATTAGACGCTGCTGAAGAATACCGAGCCGAGTGCCGTAATCAGAGAGCCGTGGCTTGATTGCGGCGATTCGCGCTGGTTATCCCGCTTTCGGCGCCTTCGCAGGCTTTTCTCACCTTCCCGCCATTTCCGCCGATACACCCGACGAACGGCGGCGTGCAGCCCAGGCCTGGAAACATGGTAGAAGTCGACCGCGACCGTGGAGACGGCTCGACCAGCGTGCCAAAGTCTCCATGGGAGGGAGCCACTTGAAACGACCGTAGCCGGGAGGGGATCGGGAACCGTGGCGGGAGCCAGCGCGTAACCTAAGGCACTGCAAGCAAATGGAGATGGCGCAGAGAAAGGCAGAACTTGCAACTTTTCTGGATTTTAGCTATCTAAATAAGGAAAGTTGATACGAGGACACTCAATGCCAAATCAGATTACCGTGCCATCAGAAGAATCGCCGCAGGGGGGCACCCCCGGACTCCGCAGGGTCTCCGTGTTGCCTGTACGCGACACCGTCCTCTTTCCCCACGCCGTGCTGCCGCTTACGGTCGGGCGTGAGAGCTCGATCCAGTTGATTGAGTCGTTGGGCGAGGAGCGGACGATTGTGGTGGCTGCCCAGTTGGACCCGCGCCTGGATATGCCCAAGCCGGAAGACCTGCGTGCTGTGGGGACTCTCGCCACCGTGCACAAAGTGGTGCGGATGCCCAACCAGAGCCGCTTTGTGTTTACTGAGGGCGTAAACCGCGTCCGGCTGGTCCGCTTTATTCAGTCTGAGCCCTTCATGATAGCCGAGGTTGAGACGCTGGAGGACGTAGCGCCCGCACCCTCTTCGGGCTTTGAAGCGCTGATGCGCAACGTGATCGGGCAGTTCCAGCAGATCGTGGCCGAGTCGCCAACGCTCTCTGACGAGCTGCGGACCATTGCCGCGAACATTGAAGAGCCGATTCGGCTGGTGGATTTTGTCGCCTCTTCCCTGCCATTCCTGACCACAGACGAGAAGCAGCTTTTGCTTGAGACGCCCGGCATTGCCGACCGCCTGGAGCAGCTAAACAAGCTGCTGGCCAAGGAGATCGAGGTGCAGCAGTTGCGCACCAAGATCCAGACCGAGGTGCAGGATCAGGTGCAGCAGTCACAACGGGACTACTACCTGCGCGAGCAGCTCAAGGCCATCCAGAAGGAACTTGGCGAGCAGGACGAGGGGCAGCGCGATATCGATGAGCTGCGCCAGAAAATTGAAGCAGCAGGGATGCCGGATGAAGTGAAAAAGGAGGCCCTGAAGGAACTGGGGCGTCTGCAGCGCATGTCTCCTATGGCGGCCGACTATGGGCTCACGCGCAACTACATTGAATGGCTGGCAGTCCTGCCTTGGGCGAAGAGTTCGGGCTCAAAGATCGACATCAATGTGGCCAAGCAGATCCTGGACGAGGACCACTATGAGCTCAAAAAGGTGAAGGACCGCATCCTTGACTACCTGAGCGTGAAAGAGCTGAAGCCGAACATGAAGGGCCCGATTCTGTGCTTCGTAGGGCCTCCAGGCGTGGGAAAAACCAGTCTCGGGCGGTCGATCGCGCGCGCGCTGGGCCGCAAGTTCCAGCGAGTTTCGCTGGGCGGCATGCACGACGAGGCAGAGATTCGCGGACACCGCCGGACTTACATTGGGGCATTGCCCGGACAGATCATCCA
This sequence comes from uncultured Acidobacteriaceae bacterium, assembly GCA_963841095.1. GTDB lineage: Bacteria > Acidobacteriota > Terriglobia > Terriglobales > Acidobacteriaceae > Telmatobacter. Next base: position 88,267 of record CAWJBE010000016.1, on the reverse strand, counting down.
GAGCATAAGAAGGGCGGAAACCAACGACCCGGTGATCATGCTCGACGAGGTAGACAAGCTGGGCAGGGACTTCCGCGGCGATCCCGCCTCGGCGTTGCTCGAAACACTCGATCCCGAGCAGAACAACACGTTCAGGGATAACTACCTCGACGTGCCGTTCGATCTGTCGAAGGTGCTGTTCATCTGCACGGCGAACATGCTGGACACAGTGCCGCCCCCGCTGCAGGACCGTATGGAGATCATCCCGCTGCAGGGCTACAGCGAAGAGGAGAAGGTGCACATCGCCAACCGGTATCTGATTCCGCGCCAGATCAAGGAGAATGGAATCACCGCGGAGCAGATCGAGTTCCCCGAAGAAGCCGTGCGGCACGTCATTCGCCACTACACGCGCGAGGCCGGAGTGCGCAAGCTGGAGCAGACCATTGGAACCGTTTGCCGCAAGCAGGCGCGCCGCGTGGTGGAGGGACACACGGAAAAACTGTTGGTCACTCGGGAAACGCTCAAAGAGTTTCTTGGCGGCATCCTGGTGCGCGTTGAGACCGAGGTAGCGGAACGGGTGAAACGCCCAGGCGTGGCAGTGGGATTGGCCTGGACTCCGGCAGGAGGTGACATCCTGTTCATCGAAGCCAACAAGATGAAGGGCAAAGGCGGTTTCACAATGACCGGGCAGATCGGCGAGGTGATGCAGGAGTCAATGCAGGCCGCGCTTACCTGGGTACGCTCCAATGCCGCCAGGCTCGGGCTCGCAGAGGACTTTACAAAGGAGCTGGACCTGCACATTCACGTTCCGGCGGGCGCAATTCCCAAGGATGGACCATCTGCAGGCGTAACCATGGCAACGGTGCTGGTGTCGCTGCTGACCGATATGCCGGTGCTTCCGCTGACGGCCATGACCGGCGAGATCACCCTCAGCGGCAATGTGCTGCCAGTGGGCGGCATCAAGGAGAAGTTTCTGGCAGCGCGCCGGGCCGGGGTGCAAACCATTATCCTGCCCGCCGAAAACCGCCAGAATGTGGAAGAGGATCTGACACCGGAGATGATGCAGGGCGTGACCGTGCACTACGCCAGCCAGATCGAAGACGTTTTGGCCATAGCGTTACCGCTGGTGGCGGCGCGGCCGCAACTGCAGTCATCTGCGGGGAGCTTTGCGGTCAGCGCTGTGGCATAATCGCGACCTTGTACAACCCGAACAGGCCGGCAAACCCGCCGGCCTTTCTTGTTAGAGGAAGCGGTTCTTCCCGGATGGTTTCCCCGTCGGTGCGGCCGGCCACGCTCGAATCAATTCAGCGCTACGAAGAATCGCCCTCTGTCACGTCTAACTGGCAGGCGGTATTCTTTTTCTTACCATGCAGGTACGCGTGATCGCATTTGGAGTGTTGAAAGACTGGCTGGGCCCGTCCGCCGTCCCTGTCGAATTGGAGGACGACGCATCGGTAGCAGAGATGCTCGAGCGGCTGCGCGCGATCATGCCAGAACGTGCGCCCATGCAGGTATTGCGCGCCATAGCTGTCAGCGTAAACGCCGAGTATGCTCGGGCCGACCATGTTCTGCACGACGGCGATGAAGTAGGGCTGTTGCCTCCTGTCTCTGGCGGTGCTGCACCCTCGGCGAATGCTTCGGACGAGCAGGGGGATCAAACAGAGATCGTCGTGGCACTCACTCGCCAGCCCATCGATGCCAGCGGGTTCGTCGCCGCTGCCAAGCGCGACGAGGATGGCGCTGTCGTTATCTTCGAGGGCATTGTCCGCAACCACTCTCGCGGGAGGCGGACCCTCCACCTTGACTACGAAGCCTATGAAGAGATGGCGGTGAGGCAGATGCGGGAGCTTGGATGCAAGGCACGCGAACGATTCGGCGTCCGCCAGGTAGCCATGATTCACCGCCTGGGCCGGCTGGAGATCGGCGAAACCAGCGTGCTGATCGTCGTCGCATGCGCACACCGCACTGCAGCATTCGAAGCCTGTCGCTGGCTTATCGATACCCTCAAACAGACAGTGCCCATCTGGAAGAGGGAAACGTTTTTGGACGGCGCAGTGTGGGCGCCTGGGGAGCCATTTCCCGAGAAATTGACGATTGAGGCTTCGGAGGCGCCGCATGATGCCTAGATGTTGGGGACTCGCCGGCGCCTGGCGTCAAGCCGGTTTCGGAACGCTGCTTATGTTGGCGCCAGTCGCGCTGGCCGCGCAGCAGACCACCTTTCATGTCGACGTAAAGCTCGTCAATATCTTCGTCAACGTGACCGATCAGAATGGCGCGATCGTTGGCGGCCTTACGCGCGACGACTTTGCTGTCTACGAGGATGGACGCCCCCAGCAGATTGCCATCTTTGAAAGGCAGTCGGAGGTGCCGCTCAACCTGACCCTGGCGATCGACACCAGCGGCAGCGTGCAAAAGGATATGAGCGAAGAGCAGGCCGCGGCGAAGCGCTTCGCACAGGCCATCCTGCGCCAGCAGGACCAGATGAGCGTGCTGCAGTTTGCCACCACCGTGCGCGAGCTGACGCCCTTCACCAACAAGCTGTCCGTCATCGATCGCGGTCTTGGCCAGATGCGCGGCGATTGGGCCACCGCGCTTTACGACGCCATCTGTGTAGGTTCAGAGGGCCTGGGGAAAAGACAGGGACGCAAGGTGCTGGTGGTGATTTCAGACGGCGACGATACGGCCAAAAGCTCCACCTACGCGGATGCTCTTGAAGCAGCCTTGCGCAACGAGGTGATGATTTACTCGCTCATCGACGTACCCATTGAGGCTAGCGCCGGCCGCGACACCGGCGGCGAGCATGCGCTGATTACCCTTGCCGAACAGACTGGCGGTAAGCATTTTTACGTAGGCGAAGGCGGGCTGGACAAGGCGTTTGCGAGGGTGAGCGAAGATCTGCGCACCCAATATCTGATTGGCTACTATCCTCGCCATCAGGATCCCGGCGCCGACTTTCACCGCGTCGTGGTCACAATTCCGCGTGCTGCTCCCGGCGAGTTCAATGTCCGTAACAAGACCGGCTACTACTCCAACGCTTCGGCCAAAGACAACTGACCGCGCACCGGCAACCGGAAGCTGTCGCAAAAGTCTTTCGCTGCAGGCGGCTTCATCGGAAGGATCAAACGCAACGCGTCCTCCCTGGCCAGCAGCCCCGCCCGCGGTCTTTGCATCTAAAATGGCAATATGACTTCACCCTTGTCATCGCGCCGACGCTCTAAAACTCCGCCTCCGGGCGAAACTGGCCAGGAGGGGATGTACCTGCGCTCACTCAGCGAGCGCCAGGTCATTGTGAACATCAAGCTGCGCGACGGCGAGTCGGTGCGCGGCTGGATTGAGTACTTTGACGATTCCATGCTGCGGCTGACGCGCGAAGGACAGCCCAACCTCTTCATTTACAAGAACCAGATCCGCACCATCACTGAAGCGGGCAGGCGCCGGACGCCTCGTTATGAGACCGTGAACGGGCATGACCATCACGAGGCGGCTCTGTGAACGCAGCAGAGCCGGTGATTGCGCCAGATTTCATTTACCTTCCAAAGGCCGCGGAGATTGCGCGTGAAGCGGGTGCGCGTCTGCGGGAGTATTTCGTTGAGGGTGTTGAAACCGAGTATAAGGGCGATGTGGATCTGGTAACCGTGGCCGACCGCACGGTGGAAAAGCTCATCCGCACGCGCCTGGGCGAAGCCTTCCCCGATCACGGCGTATACGGCGAAGAGGGTACGCGCGAGCGGATGGAGGGCGAGTTTCGCTGGTATGTCGATCCGCTGGACGGAACCACCAACTTCGCCCACGGATTCCCGCAGTTCTGCGTATCGATGGGCCTGGAGCACCGGCCCGCGGGCACCAAACCGGATGAAGACGGCAAGCTGGTTGCCGGTGTCATCTACGATCCGATGCGGGACGAACTCTTCACCGCTGAGCGCGGGCAGGGAACCATGCTGAATGGGAAGCCCGCGAGGGTTTCGCGCATTGAGAACCTGGCCGAAGCGCTGCTTGCTACCGGCTTTCCCAGCCGCAAGCGCCATGCGAGCCCCAATATCCACTTTTACCAGGAGTTCACATTGCGCTCGCATGGAGTGCGCCGGGCGGGTTCGGCGGCGCTCGATCTGGCTTATGTCGCCTGCGGCCGCATGGAAGGGTTTTGGGAGTTCAATCTTAATCCGTGGGATACGGCTGCAGGGATTCTGCTGGTGGAAGAAGCCGGCGGCCGCGTGACGGGCTTCGCCGGTGGGCACGTTCGCCTCAACAGCGATGAGGTTTTGGCCTCGAATGGACTGATCCACGAAGAGCTGATTGCGCTTTTTGGCGATCTGTTTGCCGGTCGCAGCCTCTCCCCGATCCCCACACCGCGGGAGTTCGCCAAGGCTCGCGCGGCACGAGCCAAATAAGAGCGGGACTATTGAACCGGCGGTTCCCGCATGGCAAAACGCGGCGGGCGGGGCGTTGAGTCAGCCCGCCGGGCCGTGTGCTACTATCAGCGACGTGAAGTTCTGTGCGGCCCCCGATTGCGAGGCCGCGGGGAATTCCCCAGAGAGAGCAGAGATGGCATACGTCATTGCAGAACCCTGTATCGGCACGAAGGACAGCGCCTGTGTGGACGCCTGTCCCGTCGATTGCATCCACCCCAAGAAAGATGAAGCCGGTTATGCCGAGGCTGATCAGTTGTTCATCGATCCGGTCGAGTGCATCGACTGCGGCGCCTGCGTCCCGGTTTGCCCGGTTTCGGCAATCTTTGCGCAGGACGACCTGCCGGAGAAGTGGGCTCACTTTGCCGAGAAAAACTCTCAGCATTTCGGCCGCTAAGCGATAGCAGCCGGCCCAAGCGTAACTGAATTCTCACTCAACGCGTGTCCTGGCTCAAGCGGGACGCGCGTTTGTGTCTCAAGCGCAAGCGGTCGAGCGCCGGTGCGATGATGAAGATGCATGAGCGTACTCACCTCTGAAGCGGTGGTTCTGCGTACCTGGCCGGTGCATGAAGCCGACCTCATCGTGAGCTTTTTTACGCGCGATTATGGCCGGCTGAAGGGCGTGGCCAAAGCAGCGCTCAAAAGCCGCAAGCGCTTCGGGGGTGCGTTGGAGCCGATGACGCTGGCGCGGGCCTGGTTCGCCGAGCGGCCACGACAGGAACTGGTCCGCCTCGACCAGTTGGAGATACTGCGCTCGCCCCTCTCGGCGCCGGTAGACCAGTCGCGCATGGCGGTACTCAGCTTCTATGCCGAGTTGATCGACGAAGCACTGCCCGAGCACGATCCCCAGGAGACGGTGTTCCGGCTGCTCGTACCCGTACTTGAGCATACGACCGCCGCGAAGTCCGAGATGGTACAGCCATGGATGGCGCTAACCTATTTTTCGCTGTGGATGACGCGGCTGATGGGCCTGTTGCCGGACATAGCGCGCTGCATGGTGTGCGGCGAACCCCTGCGTGGGGCGGATGTTTCGTACAACAGTTACGCAGATGGACTGTTTTGCGCGTTGCATTCGAATGGGAGCGCGACCGCACTCTCGCCAGATTCCTGGCAATTGGCCCAGCGGATGTTGCGGGCTCCCGCGGCGAGTTTTGCGGGGGAGGCGTGGCCGCGAAAGCGGGGACAGGATTTGCGCCGCTTCACGCTGCAAATGCTGGAGCGGCACTTGGAGCGGAAGCTCAAGAGCGCGGAGGCCTTGGCGCGGCTGGGCGGGTGAAGAGCGAGTGACCTTCTTGCCCCAAGGCTCATTTGCTCCTGCACTATTCCCATGGAAGTGCAGTTCACGCCCGATATCGAAGCCCGGCTCGCTGAGCGCGCGGCGCGGCAATGCCTCAGTCCCGATGAGGCGTTGCGGGATGTGGTCACACGCTACTTTCAGGAGGAAGACCGCTTTGTCGAAGCCGTCCAACGCGGTGAAGCCGCTTTGGCGCGCGGCGAATCGCTGACGCACGATCAGGTCGGCGACCGGCTGCGACGTTTCCTCGCGCCGTGATGGAGATCCGGTGGTCGATCCCCGCCGCCGAGGACTTGGAACGCATCTGCACCTGGATAGAACGCGATCGCCCGGAAGCCGCCAAACGCGTCGCGGCAACCATCTACAACGGCATTGCACAGCTCAGTAATGTTCCCGGCTTAGGCCGCACAAGCAGCCGCGTGAGCGGCTGGCGCGAACTGGTGTTTGCGCCGCTGCCCTACATCGCCGTCTACCGGGTCAGTCAAAACGCGATTGAAAGCGCGAGGATCTTCGATGGCGCGCAGGACTGGCCGTAGGAGAGTAAAGGCGCTGGCGAAGCTGGGCGGGTGAGGGCTTGTGCAGTGTGTATAGAGTGTGTATTATTGAAATATCCCGAAAGAATGGGAGCAGATGGACAGCCGGGAAATCATCAGGAAACTGAAAGAGGACGGATGGTTTGAGGTTGCCCAGGCGGGGAGCCACAAGCAATTCAAGCACGCGATGAAGCCGGGACGTGTCACGGTGCCGTCGCCACGCAAGGATGTGCCTGTGGGGACTCTTCGTTCCATCGAAAAGCAGGCAGGGATCAGGCTGAGGTAGCCAGAGGCGTATGGAATATATCGCATATCTCCACAAGGACGGGAAATCGGATTACGGAGTAAGCTTCCCCGACTTTCCGGGTTGCATCACGGCCGGTTCCACCCTGGAAGAGGCGCACCGCATGGCGGCGGAAGCTCTCTCGCTGCACATTGCGGGGTTGCGGGAGGATGGTGAGCGGCTGCCTGAGCCTTCCACCCTCGACGTCCTCCGCAAGGATCCCGCGATGAAGGGCGCCGTGGCCTTTCTTGTGGAAGTGGCCGAACTGGAAAAGACCGTGCGATTCAACATCACGGCTCGCGAGAGCCAGCTTGCAGAGATTGATCGACACGCGCGGGCGGCAAAGCTGACCCGTTCCGCATATATGGTCCATAGCGCTTTGGGCAGGAAGGATGCCGGAACCCTTCGATTCCCAACGGCGGAGCGGAGTTTTCGTCAGCGCCGCAGGTCGGCATAGGCCTTTGACTGCATGAGCTGGTGATTTGCAAGGTCTCAAAGTCGAGGCTGGAAGCATCCGCAGAGGCCTTGGCGCGGCTGGGCGGGTAAAGGCGCTGCGGCTGATAAAATCCATAAGAGTTCCGATGAGAGAGATTTGCCTGTGTCCGCAGCCCAAGCCGCACCGCGTGTGAAGCCTACCTCGCTCACCTTTCAGGATTTGCTGTTCCGTCTGCAGCGCTTTTGGGCGGAGCGCGGCTGTGTGCTGCAACAGCCTTACGACGTGGAAGTGGGCGCGGGCACGATGGCGCCGGAGACGTTTCTGCGCGTCCTGGGACCGAAGCCCTACAAAGTAGGTTATGCACAGCCATCGCGGCGACCGGCCGACGGGCGCTACGGCGAGAATCCCAACCGCCTCTTCAAACACACGCAGTTCCAGTTGATCCTGAAGCCGCCGCCGGTGAACGTGCAGGAGTTGTATCTCGAATCGCTCGAGGCGATAGGCATCGACCTCAAACATCACGACCTGAAGTTCGAGGAGGACAACTGGGAGTGGCCCGCGGGCGGCGCTTGGGGCGTGGGCTGGCAGGTAATGCTTGACGGCCTCGAGATTACGCAGTTCACCTACTTCCAGCAGTGCGGCGGTCTCGATCTCGACCCCATCTGCGCCGAGCTTACCTACGGCATGGAGCGCATCGCGCAGTTTTTGCAGGATGTGGATTCGATCTACGACATTGTGTGGGCGCGCGATCCGGAGACGGGCGCGCCGGTGACCTACGGTGACGTGCGCCTGGCCGAGGAGCTGCAGTTCTCGGTGTACAACTTCGAGATGGCCGACGTTCCAAGGCTGTGGGAGCACTTCAATAGTTACGAGGCCGAAGCGCAGGCGCTGCTCAAACAGGCCAACGCGCTGATGGCCGACGAAAAGGCAAGCACAAAGGAGAAGCGGCGCTTCCCGCTGCTGCCGACCTACGAACTGGCGCTCAAGTGCTCGAACCTTTTCAATCTTCTTGACGCGCGCGGCGCGATCAGCGTAACCGAGCGCGTGGGCGTGATCGGGCGCATTCGCGCGCTTGCGGTGGGCGTGGCGAAGGCGTATGCGGTGCAGCAAGAAGCAGCTACTAGCTCCTAGCTTCCAGCTACTAGCTTCTCCGTGCCGCAGCGCCAGCATTGGCTGTGCCGGGTTTCAAGATTCAGGGTTGAAGTTTCGTTTGGTTCGTTGCTCCACGATATGAACTAGGAAAACCAGAAGCTAGCGGCTAGAGGCTTGAAAGAAACAACTGTATGTCAGACTTCTTACTTGAGATCGGGCTTGAAGAGATACCGGCCCGGATGATTGCCGGGGCCGAGGCCGAACTGGCCAGGCGGGTCAACGATCTGCTGACGCGCGAGCGGTTGCTTGCGCCCGATGCGAAGCTGACTACGTACTCCACGCCGCGAAGGTTGGCCGTGCTCGCCCATTGCGTGCTGGCGAAGCAGGCGGATGCTGAGGAACAACTGACCGGTCCATCGTGGAAGGTAGCTTTCAAGGATGACGAGCCGACGCCGGCAGCTCAAGCTTTTGCAAAGAAAGCAGGCGTGGCTGTTGAGGGCCTTCAGAAGGTCGCGACGCCGAAGGGTGAATACGTCGGCGCAACAGTCAAGCGCCCCGGCCGGACAGCAAGCGATATTCTCGTTGCCGAATTGCCAAAAGAAGTTCTCGCCATTTACTGGGCCAAGAACATGTACTGGCGCGCGGGCAAGCCGGAGCGTTTTGTACGGCCGGTGCGTTGGGTGGTGGCGATGCTCGATGCGGCAGTGGTTCCAGTCGAAATTGCCGGAATTGCTGCAGGCAATGCGAGCCGCGGGCATCGCGTGCTGCACGGCGCGGCGCCGGTCCTGATTGATGAGGCAAAGAATTACTCTGAGCGGTTGCGCGCGGCATACGTTGTGGCCAACGTTGCCGAGCGCAGGCAGATCATCCGTAAGGCGCTGGATGCAGCCACGCGCACCGCTCAGGGAGCGCGCTGGCGCGAGGATGAGGCGCTGGTCGAAACAGTCGTCCACCTCACCGAGTGGCCCAGCGTGATTCTCGGCAACTTCGAGCCCGAGTATCTTGAGCTGCCGGAAGAGGTTCTGGTGACGGTGATGCGCGACCACCAGAAGTACTTCGCGGTGGACGACGCAAACGGAAAGCTGGCGCCGCATTTTTTGGCTGTGCTCAACACACAAGCGGACGATGAAGGCGCAGCAATCATCCGCCACGGCAATGCGCGCGTGCTGCGTGCGCGGTTCAAGGATGCGCGATTCTTCTGGGACTTCGACCAGAAGACGCCGCTGAACGATCGTGTTGAGAGCCTGAAGAGCGTGACGTTCCAGAAGGAGCTCGGAAGCTACTTCTGGAAGACCGAGCAGAATCAGAACATCGCGAATCGCCTTTACGACATTCTTCAGGTAAGAAAGCCAGTTCTCCACGATTCGTCGTTCGATCTGGCTGCGCTCAACATGGCTGTGCGTTTGGCGAAGACCGATCTGACGACCGAGCTTGTGAAGGAGTTCACCGAGCTACAGGGTGCGATTGGCGGACTCTATGCGCGAGCGCAGGGTTTGAGCGAAACCGTTGCGAAGGCGATCTACGACCAGTACACGCCGGCTTCCATTGAGGACCCGATTCCATCGACCGTCGAAGGCCAGTTGCTCGGCCTGGCAGATCGCATTCAGACCATCACTGCGATGTTCAGCATCGGCAATGCGCCCACGGGGTCGAAAGACCCATTCGCATTGCGGCGCGCGGCGAATGCGATCGTAAAGATACTGGCCGAGTCGAATCTCCCCCTCACTTTGGATGACCTGCTCAAGGCTTCGGGCGCGAGCGATGCCGGCAAATCGCAGGTCAGTGAGTTCTTCCGCGAGCGGATGAATTTTTATCTCAAGGACGTCCGCGGCTTTGCCTATGATGTGGTCAATGCGGTCCTGGCGGCTGACGCAAACGACGTCCGCGACGCGATGGCGCGTGCCGAAGCGTTGACTGCTGTGCGCGGGTCTGATGATTTTGCAGCGATCGCGGCAGCCTTCAAGCGCATCAAGAACATTCTTCGGCAGGCAGGGGAGAAAGGCTTTCATCCCTCGCAGCCGAAGCTCGCTCCACTGGCCCTGGAGGCAATCGACTTGTGGGACCGCTCAAATAACCTGGCCCCGCAAATCGCAAAACTCCGCGAGCAGCGTGCCTATCGCGAGGCACTTGGGCAAATTGCGACGTTGCGGCCAACCATTGACACATTTTTCGACAAGGTGATGGTGCTCGATCCGGATGAATCGGTGCGCAGCTCGAACCTCGGGCTGATTGAACAGGTTCTCAAGAACTTCTCGACGATCGCCGACTTCAGCGAGATCGTGACGGGATAACGGACTGCAGTTTCTTCTTTCTCGCGGCGGCCGCGAAAAGGCGGAACGCAGTCAGGGATCCCAGCGCACATCTGGTCAAGCCTCAAACGTCTAAACTGATAGAGATATGGCCGACACGCTCTATTTGAGCCTGTGGTACCCGAACCTTCGCCTCGAGTCGCTCCCCGACAAGCTGATTGCCGTGCTGGGCGCCTTTGCCGCAAATGGCGGCGAGGCCAGGGTTTATGCCGCCACGGTCTGGCCGGTCAACTGGAGCGAGGCGCCGGTCTTCCAGCGCGTGTATGGGCGCATAAGAAGCCTACCGGCGGGGGGCGCCGATTCCAGCGAGGGGCCCGGCGCAGAACCGCGGGAGGCGGTGGAAGAGGCGCTGGAGCTTCTTCACGACGACTACGCGTACGAGTTCCAGATCGGCTGGAGCCTGTGGGAACTCGAATCCGCGCCCAATCTGGATCCTCGCTGGGTGCGCGAGCCGCGACTGGTGCGCGTAACAGGCTACGGGCCGCTGTTCGATGAGGGTGCCTACGAGCAGGATGGACACATCCGCATCGATTTCGGCTCGGATGCGCCATTCCTTGAAGAGGATGCCGATCTGGACCAGGTAGGGGCCGCGCACGTGGAGGAGAATGTACGTCAGCTCGTGGAGCTGACGGCGGCGGTGGAGAAAGCCTCCGGTGCGACGGCGCGACTGCTATGGAGCGAACTGGGCGAGAGCCTGGCGCAGCGGCTGGCGGCGCGGCTTGGGGTAAGGAACTAAAGGCGTGCGCTTCACGATCGAGCGAATCCGAACGCTGGTATTGGCCGCGGGAGTGCTGCTGCTGGCGGCCCTGGCGGCGTTTCTGGTCAGCGCCAAGTGGAAAAACCTGCTGATTCGTCATGATCTGCCGCAGCGGTTGGCCAGGAACATCCAGCAGGAGGCCAACGGGTTCACCTTCGTTCATGCATTCGGCGCGCATTCTCAGTTCAAGATTCATGCTTCGCGCGAGGTTCAGCTGAGGGATAACCGCGTTCAGCTGCACCAGGTGCAGATCGAGCTCTTTGGCGAAAACGGCAGCCGCGTCGACGAGATTTCGGGCGACACATTCGATTACGACCAGAAGAGCGGCCTGGCCATTGCGGAAGGGCCGGTGGAGATGGTGCTGACGCGGCCGGAAGCTGTGCGGGGAGAGGGCACCAAAAGCAAAGTGGCAAGCGCTGCCGGCGCTCCGCGGCAGATCCACTTGACGACCAGCGGCGTGACGTTCGACCAGGACACCGGGCTGGTAGCAACGGCAAAGCGCGTGGATTTTACGATGGCACAGGGATCCGGGAGTGCGATCGGCGCAATGTACGACTCGCAAAATGGCTATCTCACGCTGGACCACGCGGTGAATCTGAACACAGAGCGCGGTAAAGAGCCGGTGAATATCCAGGCGCAGCACGCCGAACTCGACCGCAGCGGGCTGGTATGCACGCTTCGCGCGCCAAAGATTGACTATCGGGGCGGGCAGGCTGCGGCGGCCATGGCCAAAATTCAATTCCGGGCCGATGGCACGGCGAAACAACTCGAGGCGACCGGCGGATTCACGGCAGAGACCGCGACGGGCGGCCACCTGACTGCGCCCACGGCACAGATGGACTTTGACGAGCACAATCAGCCGCGCCTTGGGCATCTGGCTGGCGGAGTGACGATGGACTCGTCTCGGGGCGGCCGGACGTTGCATGGGACTTCACCCACAGCAGAACTGGCCTTTACGGCCCAGGGCCAGCTGCTGCAGGCGCACCTGCAGCGCGGCGTGGTGTTCGAGAGCGATGAAACCGACGAGCAACGCCCCGGACAGGCCGGGGAGCGGCGCGTGAGCCGGACGTGGCGCTCACCCGTGGCGGATGTGAACTTTAATGACGCGGGCAACGGGCGGCTGGAACTGGGCAGCATCCACGGCACGGGCGGAGTGGTAATCACCAGCGATAGCCGGCGCGGCGGTGCGGCCGCGGGGCCCTCAAAGATGATTGCCGATGACGTGACCGGCACCTTCACGCAGGGATCGATACTGCGCAAGCTCATCGGCACAGGCCACGCGGCAATCGAGCAAACGACGGCTACGGGAGTGCGTCAAACCGCAAACGGCGACCGCCTGGAGGCCCAGTTTGCGCCAGAAGCCGCAACGGCAGGGAGCAGTGAGACGACGAACTCGAAGGAGAATGCGAAAGCGAGTGGAAGTGCGAGCCCGTCAGCGGGAAAGGGCGCCGCTCAGGTGGAGTCGGCCGAAGTTACCGGACATGTGGTGCTGTTTGAGCAGCCCGCCGTAAAGTCCGGAGTGCAGCCGCACCCGCCGATGCGTGCAACCGCGGGCAAGGCGATATATGAAGGTACCGGCCAGTGGCTACACCTGACGCTAAATCCGCGTGTTGAAGACGGCGGTTTGGAATTGACCGCGGATAAGGTGGACATATCGCAGCAGTCAGGAGATGGTTTTGCACATGGCAATGTGAAAGCGACGTGGACCGGCACCGGCCCCGCAGCCAGCGACGGTGAGAATGCGGCGAACAACGGCGCCGGCCAGAGCACGATGACCCTCGGAGGCAGAGGCCCTGCTCATGTAGTTGCGGCTGAGGCTGAACTGAACGAATCAACGGGCGAGGCCACATTCAGCGGGCACGCACGCTTGTGGCAAATGGCAAATTCCGTGTCAGGACCGGTGATTGTACTGAATCAGCATTTGCAGACCTTGGTAGCGCGAAGCTCCAGCCCTTCAGATCCGGTGAGGGCGGTGTTGCTGAGCGCGGGCCAAACGGCCGCCGGCAAGGATGCGCATCAGGGACAGGGACGGAACGCAGCCGGCAATGTGGGCATAAAATCGGCAGCGCCGGCGGTGATTCGAGTGCGCGGGGGCGAGCTCTTGTATTCCGAGGCAGAGCACCGGGCGGTTATGCGGGGCGGCGCGGTGGGCGCGGTGGTTGCCGAGACAGGCACTGCCACCTCGTCTTCGGATACGGTTGACCTTCGGCTCATGCCTGGAGTCAATCCCGATGGCAACAGCAGCGGGCAAACGCAGGTAGACCAAATGACGGCGACGGGGCATGTGACGCTAACTTCGCAGGGCCGGAGGGGCAGTGGCGAGCAATTGCAGTACTCAAGCGTGACAGGAGAGTATGTGCTCACAGGGACTGTAGCCGCGCCTCCCAAGTTGACCGATCCCGGGCGTGGAACGGTGACCGGCGAGGCTTTGATTTTCAATAGCCGCGATGATAGCGTCAGTATCGAAGGCGGCGGCCGCGAGACCATCACCGAGACGACCGCGCCGCGGGTGCACATTAAGTAGCGGCAAAAGAGAGCCAGCGAGACGAATGCAAACATTGATTGCCGAGGGAATCGGCAAGAGCTACAAACGAAGGCAGGTTGTCAGAAACGTCAACCTGAAAATATCGCGCGGTGAGGTGGTGGGCTTGCTGGGACCCAATGGCGCCGGCAAGACTACCAGCTTTTACATCATCGTGGGCCTGGTTGCGCCGGAGACCGGTCGCGTGATGGTTGACGACGTCGACATCACCCGGTTGCCGATGTACTTGCGGGCGCGCAACTTCGGTATCAGTTATTTGCCCCAGGAGCCCTCGGTCTTCCGCAAACTCACTGTGGAGGAGAACATTCTGGCGGTGCTGGAGGCGCAAACGCTGAGTAACCAGGAGCGGCGCGCGCGCACCGAGAAGCTCATCAACCAGTTGAATCTGGGCCATATCCGCACGACACGCGGATACGCCCTCTCAGGAGGAGAACGTCGGCGCGTTGAGATTGCACGAGCCTTGTGCATCCAGCCGAATTTCATCCTGCTCGATGAGCCGTTCAGTGGAATCGACCCGATTGCGGTGTTGGAGCTGCAAAAAATAATCTTTGACTTGAAAGCAAGCGGAATCGGCGTCCTGATCACCGACCATAACGTGCGCGAAACGCTCAGTGTCACAGATCGGGCGTACATTATTGCCGAAGGGCGAATCTTCCGTGCAGGAACGCCGCATGAACTGGGCAACGACGTGGAAGTACGGCGAATTTACCTTGGCGAGGGATTTTCACTGGGATGAGACGAACCGGATGTCGAAGCGAATGCAGCCACATGCGGGCCGGCGATGCCGTAGCGGCGAGCTAATCGGGCCAAAATACTGATATCGGCGTGCAAAGATGGAACCTGACCCATTCCGGGAAAGGTAACGCCAATGGGTGATTCGAAAGGAAGCATTTTCTGCATTAAGCTTTTTCTCACACGGTTAAACTCGTCTTCACACAAGCTTTGAGTGCATTTGGGAAAGAAAGTTCACTATGGCGCTGCTACAACCGAGACTGAATTTGAAAGTCGCGCAACGCCAGGTCCTTACGCCGGGCCTGATGCAGATGGTGAGCGTTCTTGCGCTGAATAAAGTCGAGCTGAAGGAGATGATCGATGCCGAGATGGTCGAAAATCCGGTCCTGGAAGAGATTGACGAATCGGTTCCGATGCTGGATGAAGTGGCAGGCCGCGAGGAACGGCTGGAACGAAGCGTCGAGGAAACTGCAGCGCCGCCCAAGGACGTTTTTAGCGAAATCGATTTTGGCTCGTACTTCCAGGACTATCTTGACCCCGGCTATCGCACGCAGCCGGAGTACGAAGAGAATGAAAAGCCCTCGTTTGAAAACTTTCTCTCCCAGCCTACGACTTTGTCCGATCACCTGGCGTGGCAGCTGGGAGCTCTAAGCCTTGACGCGAAGGTGCGCGAGGCAGCCCAGTTTGTAGTGGGGAATCTGGACGAAGACGGGTATCTGGCGGCGAGCGAAGAGGAGCTGGCGTTGGCGTTCGGCGAGGTGCCCCCGGATGCAGCAGCGAGCAACGGTCACGCCGCGAACGGCGCTGCAATGCTCGACCTGGTGCGGAGCGCGCTCGATCTGGTGCGGAGCCTTGATCCCGCAGGCGTGGGCGCACGCGATCTGCGCGAGTGCCTCGCGATTCAAATTGCAGCGCAACTGCAGGAGTTCGATAATTTGTATGGCAAGCCGTTTGAGGAGACAGATCCCAATCCGAATGGCGACCCGCATCGCGGATTCCGCGACGAAGCGGAGGTAAAAATAGTGGAACGGCGGCGCTGCATGGAGATGGCGGCGTTGATTGTGGACCGGCACCTGCCTCTGTTGCAGAAGCGCGATATGAAGGACCTGGCGCGCGCCGCACAGGTGAAGCCCGAAGAGGCGCAGGCCGCGGTCGACTTCATCCGCACTCTCGACCCGCGGCCAGGACGCATGTATAACCGCGATCAGACGCGGCTCATCGAGCCCGATGTATTTTTTGTGAAGCGCGGCGGCGAGTGGGTGGTCAGCATGAATGAAGAGGACCTGCCCAGCCTTCGCCTCAGCCAGCGCTACAGGCGCATGCTGGTCTCGCAGGACACCGACAAGGAAGTGAAGGAGTACGTCAAGGAGCGCTTCCGCTCCGCGCTACAACTGATGCGCAACATCGCGCAGCGCAAGAGCACGATTCTGCGGACATGTGAAGTCATCGTGCGGCGGCAGCAGGAGTTTTTCGAGAAGGGCGTTGAAGGGCTGCGGCCCATGATGATCAAGGAAGTGGCCGAGGAGATCGGGGTTCATCCTTCAACGGTGAGCCGCGCAGTAGCCAATAAATACGCACATACGCCGCAGGGCGTGCTGGAGCTGCGGTTCTTCTTCTCTGAGGCTTCGAACGGTCCCGAGGGCGTCGACACGTCGCTCCTGGTGCTCAAGCGCAAGGTGCGCAAGCTCATCGAGGACGAAGACCCGAAGCGTCCGCTCACTGACGACCAGCTTGCGGCTGTGCTGCAGCAGCAGGGGATTCAGCTCACGCGCCGCACGGTGGCGAAGTACCGTGAGGACATGAACATCCCGTCAACGCACCAGCGGCGGAAGAGGGCGTAGCGCGGTTAGCCTGTAGCCGGAGCTTCCTGCGGATTCGTGGTTGAGTTTGGGCCGTGTTTCGTCCGGCGCGAATATCCGGGTCTGGTAGCTACGCATAAGTCGAGTTGAATGTGCAGGAAATGACTGCTCAAGCGGTGCGGCGGACAGGGTAAATGTTCGCTTAAGTGGTTGCATTTACTCCCGAAACGTTCCCACCTATGGTTACGATTCTTCGCTAACTTAACCCGGAAAAGTGCGGAATGACGGGCAAATGGCACCAGATAAGGTTATGATTCGAGAGTTTTGTTCACTCATAACTCCCCGAAACGATGTTTGCTGCACGCTAAAGCAGCCTAAAACGCGCTAAAGGGCTCTTAGCGTCCATGTTTTCGCACGTTTTTGCACACTCGGGGCGCTCGTCTTCCCAGGCTGAGGGAGCTGGGGACTTCTGGCAGAGAGAAGCAGGAAATCCAGCAAATCGCGAGCAAAAATACCCGCAATCCTCATTGAATCTTTACGCCGCGCGATTTATGCACCAACCGTGGTGAAATCCACAAATTAACTTGATTTTTGCACTTGCTTCCACAGATTCAACGGACGTAATGTCTCATTCAACTGATGACCTCATAGGGCATCGGGAGTTGGTTGCCGGAACGGTTGGTGGAACGAAAAGCCGATGAGAATCGGAAGATCGCCGCCAGCCCAGCCAGAGGGTGAAACCTGAGGCGAAAGCCGAAGAGGGATCGCTGGCCGCGCCAGAGATTGCAAAAGCCGACGCAAGTCGGAAGTTGTTAAGCTGGCAGATCCGGAGGATGCGCGAACCGGCGGATATCGAATACTCATCGGCGGCTCAGCTGCCGATGCAAGGTCCGATTGAAGCAAGGGGCGTATCAAAGGCCCAGCCGGAGGTAGAAACGCGCGGCGCAAGCCGGGTGAATCGAAACCGGTGAAGCCGGTGGAGGAACAGCCGATGCGAGTCGGAAGTTCGCCGCCGGTTTGGCAAAAGGGGCAACAGCCAGTGCGAGCTGGAGGTTGCAGCAGTGACCGGCGCAAGCTGGAAGCTGCGAACGGCAGACGGCGAGAGCCGAAGGTCGTTCAACCGGCCGAGCTGAAGGGTCAGCGCCAGATGCGAATCGGAAGTTAGTCGTCGGCCTTGCCGGAGGATGGACGCCAACGCAAGTTGGAAGGTCGGCCGAAGGTCGAGCGGCAGTGCGCAGCAGCCGATGAAAATCGGAGGTTCGCCACCGGTCGAGCCGAAGGACGGAACACCGATCCGAGCCGGGGAAGTTGGCCACCGGTCGAGCCGGAGCAGAGAGCAGTCGGCGAAAGTCGAAGGTTCTTGAAACCGGCGCAGCCAGAGGAAGCGACAGTCAGCGAAAGCTGGTGGTCAGCCTCAGGGGTAGCCGGAGGACGCAACAACCGGTTGTACTGCGAGTTATCAAGATTGGAACGCCAGAGGCTTCGGTCTCTGGCGTTTTCAATTTGCGGCCACTTTTTCCATCGCGTGGCCGCCGCATCTCCGCCGTGCTCCTCGTCACCGCCCCCTCCGCCACACTCCGCATTACACTGGCCGTGGAGAATCTCTCATGTCATCCGGCTTCATCAGTAAGGCAGCGTTCACCGTCGCCGCTCTTGCGTGCTTCTACCTTCCACAGCTTTCCGCGCCCGCCTCAGCCCAGTGGGCTTCGCCGCAGCCGGCCAGCGCGTTCACTATTCCCACCTCGCAGATCATTCATCCCGCGGACCTCAACCGCCTGCTCCAGACACACGATGCTGAGAAGCCGCTCATCCTGCAGGTGGGCTCGCGCATGATGTTCGCTCAGGCGCACATTCCCGGCTCGGAGTACGCAGGACCCGGCTCCGAAGCTGAAGGGCTTGAGCAGTTGCGTGCCCGCGTCTCCTCCCTCGCGCGCAGCCGTTTCATCGTCATCTACTGCGGCTGCTGCCCATGGAACCACTGCCCGAACGTCGGCCCTGCCTACAACGTGCTCCACGAGATGGGATTCACCCGCGTCAAAGTCCTCTTTCTGGCCGACAACTTCGGCGCCGATTGGGTAAACAAGGGCTTCCCGGTTCAAAGTGGCCAGTAGCGCCGTGACGTCTGCGCCAACAGAGTGCCGCGCCTTCCGCGCGACGCTTTTCGCCGCGCTTATCTGCGCGCTGGTCGCGCCCACGCGCGCCGATGCCGCCCCGGCGCAAAGGAGCCTGCTGAACCAACCCGCGCCCGAGTTCTCCCTCAAGGACCTTCGGGGCCAGCCGCTCTCGCTCGGCCGCTACCGCGGCCAAGTCGTCCTGCTCAACTTCTGGGCAACATGGTGCGCGCCGTGCCAGGTTGAGATGCCCACCTTTGCCGCGTGGCAGCGGCAATATGGCCCGCAGGGCTTGCAGGTCATCGGCATCTCCATGGACGACACCGCTGCGCCCGCGCGCCGCATCGTCAGGCGCCTCAATCTCGACTACCCCGTGGCGATGGGCAACGCCGGGCTCGGCGCGCGCTACGGCGGAGTCCTCGGCCTCCCGCTCACATTCCTCATCGACCGCCGCGGCATCGTCCGCGCGCGCTTCCAGGGCGATACCGACCTCAAAACGATCGAGACTCAGATCAAGACGCTTCTCGGCCCCGCCCGCTAAACGGGTGCCCCAGGTCTCGATTTTGAGACCTGGGATGCCACAATCCTCCAGATCAGAAATCGCGCGGTCGAGGATTCACCTTCCAATCCCGCAACCCTTCAACCCGTGAATTAAACTGGCCCGGGACGCTTATGAAGCTTGGTCTTGGACTCTACCGGCACATGCTGAACGATGAGTACTATGCCTTTGCCGTGCAGGCCGGTTGCACGCACGTCATCATTCACCTCGTCGACTACTTCAAGCAGGGCAAAGCCAACCCAGCGCACAACCAACCGACCGGCGGCAAAGACAAGCCCTGGGGCATGGCCGGCGACCCGAACCAGCTGTGGACCGCAGCCGAGCTGATCGACCTCCGCAGGCAGATCGAGGCCGCAGGCCTCAAGCTTGAAGGCATTGAGAACCTCGACCCCGCGCACTGGCACGACATTCTCCTCGATGGGCCAAAACGCTCGCAGCACATGCGCAATGTCCACGCTATTCTGCGCGCCATGGGCGAGGCCGGCATCGGCACACTCGGCTACAACTTCTCGATCGCCGGAGTCGCCGGCCGCACCAGCGGCCCTTTTGCGCGCGGTGGCGCGGAATCCGTCGGCATGGACGGCAATGTCGATACGCCCATCCCGCTTGGCCAGGTCTGGAATATGATCGTCGATCCTGCCGCGCCCGCCGGCACGCTGCCGTCAATCACGCATGAAGAGCTATGGCGCCGCCTGCAGCGCTTTCTTGAAGAAGCGCTCCCCGTCGCCGAGCAATCAGGCGTGCGCCTCGCCGCGCACCCTGACGATCCGCCCACTCCGACCATGCGCCGGCAGCCGCGCCTCGTCTATCAGCAGGCCATGTACCAGCGCCTCATCGATATTTCGCCCAGCCCCAGCAACATGCTCGAATTTTGCCTGGGAACCCTCGCCGAGATGACCGAAGGCGAGCTTTACCAGACTGTCGAGCGTTACAGCAGCCAGCATCGCCTCGCCTACATCCACTTCCGCAACGTCAGCGGCAAGGCCCCGCACTATCATGAAACTTTCATCGACGATGGCGACGTGGACATGCTGCGCATCCTATGGATCCTGCACAAAAACGCATTCGACGGCGTCATTATTCCCGACCACGCGCCGCAAATGACCTGCTCCGCGCCCTGGCACGCGGGCATGGCGCACACCCTTGGATTCCTCCGCGCCGGCATCAACGCAGTCGAGCGCGGCTTCGTGCCGGCTCCACTGCCGCAGGATGCCAAAGCTGCGCTGGTCGCAGGCTGACAATCAAATTGAGACGGCGGCCGCGGCGTTCGGACATAATGAAAAAGGCGGGGCGGTCGTTCGCTCGGATTGCGCTACCCTATCCCCGAAACCTGTTCTCTGATCTCTAAAATCATGATCCTCGACAAATTCAAACTCACCGGCAAAACCGCACTCGTCACCGGCTCATCGCGCGGCCTCGGCGCGGCCATTGCTGTCGCTCTGGCTCAGGCCGGCGCCAGTGTCGCAGTTCACGGCTCCAGCGCTGCTCCCAAGGCCACGCAGCACAAGATCGAAGCACTCGGCGGAAAATCGGCCGCGCTCGCCGGCGACGTCGGCGAGGCCGCTGTCTGCGCGCGCCTCGTGGAAGAAACCATCCATCACTTCGGCTCCATCGACATCCTGGTCAACAACGCGGGCATCATTCGCCGCGCGCCCGCGGCCGACTACTCCGAAGAGGATTGGAAGGCCGTCATCGACGTGAACCTCAACAGCGTTTTTCGCCTCACGCAGCACGCGGGCCGCCACATGCTCAAGCGCGGATCCGGCAAAATCATCAACATCGCCTCGCTGCTCACTTTCCAGGGAGGTATCTTTGTGCCCGCCTACGCCGCGGCCAAAGGCGGCGTCGGCCAGCTCACCAAGGCCTTCGCCAACGAGTGGGCGCCCAAGGGCGTGAATGTCAACGCCATCGCGCCCGGCTACATGGACACGGACAACACCGAGGCGCTCAAAAAGAATGCGGAGCGAGCGCGGCAAATTCTGGAGCGTATTCCCGCCGGCCGCTGGGGCCATCCTGAAGACCTCGCCGGCGCTGCGGTCTTTCTCGCCTCCGCGGCCAGCGATTATATTCATGGCCATGTGCTCGTGGTAGACGGCGGCTGGCTTAACCGGTGATCCTATCCATTGCGGCGCGGGCGCGCCAGAACGCGGCCACACAGGGAGATTGCATGAACGAATCCGGAGTGATCTACACGGCAACCGACGCGACCAAGGTCACCACGCCCGAGCCCGGCATGTGGCGCCAGGTGCTTGCCTGGAGCCCGCATCTCATGCTCGTTCGCCACACCTTTGAAAAAGGTTGGAAGGGCGCGCGCCACAGCCATCCGCATCATCAAATGGTTTATGTCGTGCGGGGCCACATCCGCTTCCAGGCCGAAGGCAAAAGCTGGGAGCTCCGCGCCGGCGACAGCCTGGTAGTCGAAGGCGGCGTCGAACACGAGGCATCAGCCTTCGAGGCCTCTGAAGTGCTCGACATCTTTACCCCCTACCGCCAGGACTACGCGTAGTCCGTGGCCGTACCGCTGTTGCTTTTGCCTGGTGCATCGAGCCCCTGGGGCTTGGAGGTTTAGGAGATGACGATGAAGACGCGATGGATTGGGGTTTTGGCGCTGCTTTGCGCCTCCTCGATGACCTTGTTTGCGCAACCGCCCGCAGGCGATGCCGGCATCAACGGCATTGCGCACATAGCTTTCCGTGTGAGCGACCTCGACCAGGAGATCGCATTCCTCGGCAAGCTCGGCTACGAAGAGGCGTTTGCCATGACCAATGGCGGCCACACCACCGAGGTCTTTATCAAGATCAACGACCGCCAGTTCATCGAGCTCTATCCGCAGACCAATCCCTCGCAGCCCCTCGGCTGGATGCACGTTTGCTATGAAGTGGGCGACCTCAACGTCCTGTACAAGTTCTACGACTCCATGGGGCTCAAACTAAGGCCCGTGCAAAAGGCTGCGGCAGGCAACCTCATCTCCTCCGTCAACGATCCCGAAGGCCGCGTCACAGAGTTCACCCAGTACATGCCCGGCTCACGCCACACCCTGGACCGCGGACAGCACCTCGGCGTCGGCCGCATCTCCACTGAGCTGCTTGGCTTCGACGAGCCGGTGCGCGACGGAGCGGCGATGAAGGAGTTTTACACCGATCTCGGATTCGAGCCGGAGAATACAAACGGAAACGTGCGCCTGACCGCGCCTGCCGCACCCGACCTGCACATCGAGCTGCGACCGGCGACTTTACACGCACTTCCTGAATTCCTGTTTGCGGTGCCCGACGCGCGCAAAGCAGCCGACGAATTGAAGACAGCGGGCGTCAAGGCCACACGTCTCGACAAACTCATCTTCGTCCACGACCCCGACGGCAATACCTTCGTCTTCCTTGAGACCGGCGGAGATTGATAGCCCGCGGCCCGTTCAATGGATGGTCTTCGACTTGTGCTGCATGTAATCCATCAGCAGATACTGCCCGAGCGTCGCGGGAGTCGTGAAGTACGCTTTGCCCCGGCACATCTCTGATACCTTGTGCACAAACTGCACCAGCCCGTAGTCCGACGCCAGCATGAATGTGTTGATCATAATGTTTGAGCGCTTGCAGCGCGCAACCTCTTCCAGCGTCTCGCTCACCACCAGCGGGTCCAGGCCGTAAGGATTTTTGTAGATCCGCCCGTCGGCAAGTGTCAGCGCCGACGGCTTGCCGTCCGTGATCATCACAATCTGCTTCATGTCTTTCCGCTGCCGCGCCAGCACGCGCTGCGCTACGCGAAGGCCTTCGCGCGTGTTGGTATGCCACGGCCCCACCTTCACGCGCGCGATGTGCGATACCGGCATCTCCTCTGCCGAATCGTGAAACAGCACCAGCGAAAGCGAGTCGCCCGGATACTGGGTGCGAATCAGGTGCGACAGCGCCATCGCGACCCGTTTCGCCGGAGTGAACCGGTCTTCGCCGTACAGAATCATCGAGTGCGAACAGTCCAGCATCACCACCGTCGCACATGAGCTCTCGTAGTCGCATTGGTGCACCTGCAAGTCGTCGTACTCCAGATTCAACGGCAGCCCCAGTCCTTCGCGCGAAATCGCCGAGCTCAGCGTCGCTGTCACGTCCAGGTTCAGAGTGTCGCCAAACTCATACCGCCGTGAGCCGCCGCTGGTTTCAATGCCCGTCGCCCAGTGCCGCGTGTCGTGGCGTCCAAAACTCGACTTGCCCAGCGAACCCATCAGATCGCGCAGTGTCTTGAAGCCCAGAAAATCCAGGCTCTTGTCGGTCACTTCGAACCGGGCGTTGATCGAATTGCGGCCCTCTGCGTCTCCCGTCTTTCCGTTCGCCTCGTCAATGCGCGTCGGACCATTCTGCGGCATCGAAGAGATATAGTTCTCCCGCTCCATCCGCTCCATCAGCTTGTCAATCAACTCGTCGAGCTTGCCTTGCGCGGCGAGTTGCTGCAGTTGTTCGCGCATCTCTTCGTCCAAAGAAGCGCCCGATTCCAGCACGCGGCGCAGCGCCTCTCGCAGATCGTCAAGATTGTGGTCCAGATCTTCAAAGCCGTTGTAGGGATCGTAGAATCCCGAACTGAGCAAGTAGTCAGACAGCGCCTGCAGCAGCCCCTCGAGATCGATCTCCGAGGCCAGATCACCGTTGTACTTCGTGTAATGAACCCGCTTCAACCCGCTGCCCGCTCTCTCGTTTCCCTGCGTCCCTGCTTTAGTTCAGCCCCTGCCCCCTGCGCTTGCGCCGTGCGCGCTCCCAATCCTCATACTCAGTTTCCATCTCCTGGCGCTCATGGGTTTGCATCTCCAGTTCACGCTTGCGCGGACTTTCCTGCGCGGCAAAGCCATGCTGTTCGTTGCGGCTCAGCTTGCGATGCGCCACCAGCCCTTCCAGCAGGAACTCCGCCGCGGCCACCACCTTCGGCGCCGCATCGTGCGACTTCACGCCGAGCGGCGCCAGCTTCTCTAACAGTCCCTGGATCGACTTCAACTCTTTCAGCGATGCCGCGGCCGGCTGTGTCTCTTCGAGCTTTACCGTGCCGCCCAGATTGAACCACTGCTCAATCTGCTCCATGTCTGCACCGGCAAAGTAGCGATCGAAGATCTTGCCCACCGCAGTGCGGATCAGGTCGCGCACAACCGTGTCCGCGCCCTTCATCTCGCCCTCGTACTCCAATTCCAGCTTGCCGGTAATCCCCGGCATCGCCGCGTAAATGTCGCTCACCCGCGGCAGCACCGGCGTGTCGCCCGTGAGCAGTGCGCGCCGCTCCGCGTTGGACACCACCAGCTCTGTCGTCGAAATCGGCAGTCGCTGGCTTACGCCGCTGCGCTTGTCCACTTTCTTGTCCTCGCGCGCGGAGAAGGCAACCTGCTCCACAACCTCGCGCAGATACTTCGGCATCTCAATCGCCGCCGCTCCGCGCACTTGCCACGCCTCCTGCGCCGTAATCGCGATACCCTCTTCGAGAGTCTCCGGATAGTGCGTGCGGATCTCCGATCCGATGCGGTCCTTCAGCGGTGTGATGATCTTGCCGCGTGCCGTGTAGTCTTCGGGATTGGCGCTGAACACCAGCGCCACATCCAGCTCCATGCGCACCGGGTAGCCTTTGATCTGAACATCGCCCTCCTGCATGATGTTGAAGAGCGCCACCTGGATCTTGCCGGCGAGGTCGGGCAGCTCATTGATCGCAAACAGTCCACGATTCGCACGCGGCAGCAATCCGTAGTGCATCGTCAGCTCGCTTGAAAGATCCTCGCCCGCGCGCGCAGCCTTGATCGGATCCAGATCCCCAATCAAATCGGCGACCGTCACGTCCGGCGTCGCAAGCTTCTCAACATAGCGGTCGTCCCGCGCGATCCATGCAATCGGCGTCGCGTCTCCCCGTTCCGCAATCAGGTGCCGGCAACGCACGCACAACGGTCGATAGGGATTGTCACGGATCTCGCACCCTGCCACATACGGCATCTGCTCGTCGAGAAGCGCCGTCAACGCGCGCAGAATGCGGCTCTTCGCCTGCCCGCGCAGCCCCAGCAGAATGAAGTTCTGTTTCGACAGAACGGCATTCACAATCTGCGGAATCACCGTATCCTCGTAGCCCACGATGCCGGGAAACACCGTTTCGCGCGTTTTCAGGCGCGCCATCAGGTTCTCGCGCATCTCGTCCTTCACGCTGCGCGTCTTCACACGTGCTTCTGAAAATTGATTGCTGGCGCGCAACTCGCCGAATGTGCCGGGAAGAGCAGATGCAGGCATTCAAGACCTCCTGTCGTCCGGCGCCCTGCCTGAAAGCCGGCCGTGTTTCTTAAGACGTGCGGAGCGGGCAAATAGCGTGGCATTACTGCCCTCGCATTCGCTGGGCGAGATTTTTGCCGCTCACCTGACCGGCTCTCATTACAAACGCGCAAATGCTGCTCGGGGATGGCCTTAAAAGGGAAAGACTCTGCACGCAATAATCTAATCGTGCAAAAGCGCCATGCACGCAGTATGCACCCAATTTGCCGAATCGCAAAATCCGGCAACGGTTCGACGCTTTCCTGGGCTGACTTGGCTCTGAATGCGCGGCCGCGTCACTCTTGGCAAAACCTTCTTACTGAACGGGGAGTGTCAGAACACGCTTCCAGAGAAGCCGTATTTGCCGCAATTGAGCGGCAGCTTGGTGCCCAGGAAACCTTCTCTGCTGCCGATCTGACCGATGGAACCAGCTAATTTCGCGCCGCGTGCTCCACGGCAGCCCGCTCCTGCGCCAGCAATCGCGCCAGGGCCTTTTCCGGGCACATATGATGTGCTTCGCACGCGTCCAGTTCCTTTTCCGTTTCCACGCATGCGGCAATCGTCATAAAGCAGTCGAGGCAGCGCGAATTGTAGCTGCCATTCTCGTTTTGGGTGCGGTTATACATGGCATTCCGGGGCAAAGATACTCAACAATCCTAGGCGCACCTGGAATTTCTCTCCCGTGACTCGCATCACGTACGGATGTTTACGCGAGTTCTTCTCTGACTCCAGCCCGCCGGGCTGTCACCTACTGCCACTGGTTGGGGTTGCGCCGCAAATGCCAGCACGGATCCTCGCCCCCATGCGGAAACAGGGCGATTGCGCAGGGAACGTTCGCCATGCCCAGAAAATCGTATTCGGTCTTTTGACCCTTGAGCGGAATCACCATGAACCGGCTTACCTGAACCGTCGATTGAGGCGAGCGGCGGACCTGGTAAACCACCCAATCCACTGCGTACGCCGCCAGCGTAACCGCCGCAACGGCCACCAGCACGCGCAAGAACCAAAGGCCTAACCAGCGCATCATCTTTCCTCACCCGCCGCAATCTGTTCGCAGAGTCAAGTCCGCCTATCCAGCCAACTCTTCATGCCGGGCCTCACCCTTCAGCGCCACCCCGGTCAACTGCAGCCGACGCGCTTCAGCTAGAATAAACGCCAACTGTGCCGCCGCTTGCGCATAGTTCAATCCCTCCGCCCGGATATTCGAAATGCAGTTCCGCTCGGCGTCTGTGCGCCCCGGCCGCGGCTGCCATGTAATGTAGGCGCCCAGCGAGTCCGGCGCGCTCAGTCCCGGCCGCTCGCCGATCAGCACGATCGCAATCTCCGCGCCCAGCGCCTCGCCAATCTCATCGCCGATCGCCACACGGCCCTGCTCCACCACGCAAACCGGAGCCAGCCTCCAACTGTTCAACCGCGGCAGCAGCTCAACCATCAGCGGCGCCGCATGCCGCTCGACTGCAAGCGCGGAAAGCCCATCAGACAGAATCAGCGCCAGCTCACCCGCACTGCCCGCCGCCGCGAGCAACTTCCTGCTCGCCTCGTCAAGCTGCTTTCCCAAATCCGGACGCTGCAAATAGGCCGTGCGGTCGGCCGCCGCCGAGTGCAATCGCAGCACCTCGCCGCCTGTCAGCTCTGCAAGAGCCGCCGCCAGCGCTGCACTTTCCAGGCGCGCATGCACGGCGTCGCGCGCCATGGCATGGCAACGCTGAAAGTCCAGCAGGTCGCTCGTCTCCATGCTCACGCCGGTGCGACCCAACCCTACGCGGGCCGGCGTCAGCGCCCGCAGCCGCGCGGCAAAATCCGCCGGTCCTTGCGCGCTTTGCGTCAGCCCGCTCATGCGCTCAGCAGCCTTTCCACGTGCTGCGCCTCCGCCGTCAGCCGCGCAAAGCTCTCGCCCTTCAGCCACGCCTCAAACTCCGGCGCAGGCCTCAGCCCCAGCACCCGCCGCAGGTAGAGCGCATCGTGAAAGCTCGTGCTCTGGTAGTGCAGCATCACGTCGTCTGCGCCCGGCACGCCCATCATGTAGTTCACTCCCGCAGCGCCCAGCAGCGTCAGCAGCGTGTCCATGTCGTCCTGGTCCGCCTCGGCGTGGTTGGTGTAGCACACGTCGCATCCCATCGGCAGACCCAGCAGCTTGCCGCAAAAATGATCTTCGAGCCCGGCTCTCACAATCTGCTTGCCGTCATACAAATATTCCGGCCCAATAAATCCCACTACCGTATTTACCAGCATCGGCTTGAAGCGCCGTGCCACGCCGTATGCGCGCGCCTCCAGTGTCTGCTGATCCACCGCAAAACCACCGGCCCCGTAGTGCGCATTGGCCGAGAGTGCCGATCCCTGTCCGGTTTCGAAGTACATCACGTTTGCGCCCATCTGCCCATCCGCGCAGATCGCCCCGCGCTTCAGCGCCTGCCCTGCCTCCTCGGCTTCGGCCAGCAGCGACAGGCTTACACCGAAACTGCGGTTCGCCGCTTCGGTCCCGGCAATCGACTGGAACAGCAGATCCACCGGCGCTCCATGCTGCAGCGCCGCCATCTGCGTTGTAAAGTGCGCCAGAACGCAGCTCTGCATGGGAATCTGGAACCGCTCTCGCAGCTTGTCCAACATGCGCAGCAGTTGCGCCGTCGTCTCTACGTTGTCGCCAGCGGGGTTGATGCCTACCACGGCGTCGCCCGACTCCATCAGCAATCCATCCAGAATTGACGCGGCAATTCCCATCGGCGCATCCGCCGGATGGTTCGGCTGCAGCCGCGTGCTCAATCGCCCCGGCAAACCAATCGTGGTGCGGAACCGCGTCACCACGCGAATCTTTTTCGCCGCAACAATCAGGTCCTGCACGCGCATCAGTTTGCTTACCGCAGCAGCCATCTCCGGCGTCAGTCCGGGAGCGAGGTTTGCAAGCTGCTCCCCGGTCGCTTCGTCTGAAAGCAGCCAATTCCGCAGCTCGCCCACGGTAAGCGACCGCACCGGTGCAAACGCCGCCGTTTCGTGCGTGTCCACAATCAGGCGCGTAACTTCGTCCGTCTCGTATGGCACGACCTGCTCATCGAGAAATTGCCGAAGCGGTGTCTCGGCCAGCGCGCACTGCGCCGCAACCCGTTCTTCGGCGCTCTTCGCAGCCACACCCGCCAGTACATCGCCGCTGCGCAAGGGCGTAGCCTTCGCCAGCAGCTCGCGCAAGCTGTCAAATATGTAACGCCGGTTGCCGATGGAATGGGTAAAGCGCATGCAGTTGCAATCAGAATAGCCGCAAATCCACGTGGAGAGGCGTTCCGCAGACAATTCACCTTGACAGCAGCATCGCTGTATGGAATTATCCCGCCATTCCTGACGCCGGCTTTTTCGACGCGTTAACCGCTCTCCCGGAGTACGGACGAAAGCGCCGACGAACATTGAGACAAATCGCACCTTTAATGCGAGAAGAGTGAGGAATTCCATGGCCGATGAGCCTAAAGTCGTCTTCGCCAACCCAGCGCCTCTGGGCTTGATAGGCTTCGGACTTACCACCGTCATTCTCAGCCTGGTGAACGCCGGCGTATTGCCCAAGGGAGGTGAGCCGGTGGTTCTGCCGCTCGCTTTCGCATTCGGCGGCCTCATCCAGATGATTGCCGGATTGATGGAGTTCCGCACCGGCAACACCTTTGGCACCGTGGCGTTTCTCAGTTACGGAGCTTTCTGGTGGTGGTTCGCGTTTCTGGTTCTGCTTGGCGAGCCACGGGGTGCTGGACCTGTCCCAGGCGGGCAGCACAATCGCCGTCACGCTGATCGGATGGGGAGTGTTTCACCCTCTATATGTGGATCGCCACCTTCCGCCTGGCCAAGGCCCTGTGGTGCGTGTTTCTCACCCTGTGGATCACCTTCTTCCTGCTCGGCTTTGGCGACCTTTTGGGCGTGCCGAGCCTTTCGACGGCAGGAGGATGGGTCGGTCTTGTCTGCGGATTGCTGGCCATGTACACGAGCTTTGCCCTGGTGACAAACGCCACCTATGGCAAAACAGTGCTGCCGATTGGCGCACCATCAGGGAGTTAGGCTTGCCGGATGATGATGCGCCTCGGAATGTCTCAGGCGCTGTACGAAACGAAATCTTCTCCGGCGTGAACCGAATGCGGAGAGCACGAGAAACGCCCCATCGATTCTGAAGCGAGCTAGAACTTCACGCTCGCCGCTCTCGGCGAAACTCCGCTTAGCTCCGTCGCCCGCGCCTCGGCATACGCTGCCGCGCCAATCAACGCCGTGCGGCTCTCCAGAATCACTCTCACCGGAATATTCACCAGCAGTTGGCTCAGCCTTCCCTTGTCGGTGAAGGCCTTCATAAACGTGCCGTCTTTCAGTTTCTCCAGGATTCGCGGCGCAATGCCGCCACCCACGTACAGCCCGCCCACCGAAAGAATCTTCAGCGCCAGGTTGCCTGCCTCTGCGCCGTACGCCGAAACAAACATGTCCAGCGACTTCTCGCACAGTTCGCTCTTGGCCTCCAGAGCGCTCTCGGTAATCACCGCGTTCGGATCCTCGTTCCTCATCCGCTCCGCCAGCCATGCCGGCTCTTCCAGCCCTCGCACCTCGCGCTGGTACTCGTAGATATTTGTCAGCCCTTGCCCGCTCACCACGCGCTCAAAGCTGATGCGCCCGTTGTACTTTTGCCACAAAAAGCGCAGCAGGTTCATCTCGTCTTCGCTACGCGGCGCAAAGTCAGAGTGGCCGCCCTCCGACGGATAGGGAACGTAATTGCGCCCGTCCCAAATCAGAAAAGCCTCGCCCAGCCCTGTGCCCGCCGAGATCAGCGCGCGATTGCCTACCTGCGCCATGTCGCCTTCGCTCAGCGTGTAAACCTGGTCGGCATCCAGCTCCGCGATTCCGTAGCCGTTGGCCTGCAAATCGTTAATCAGAAATACGTAATCGATCTTCAGATGCTTTGCCAGCTCGCGGCTGTCCAGCGTCCACGGTAGGTTGGTCAGCCGCAGCCGCCCCTCTCTCACCGGGCCCGGCACGCCAAAACATGCCGCCGTCACCTTCTCCGTAAGCACAAACTCTTTCACAATTGCTTCCAGCCCCGCGTATTCCTTGGCCGGGTACTGCTTGTCGCGCGCGTGCTTCAGATTTCCATCAATAAAATCGAACAGCGCCAGGTGAACCTTGGTGCCGCCTACGTCGCCTGCCAAAATCATTCAAATCCTCTCAATCGTGCCCGTTCCGCCTTCGCCGGCCGCGGGCAAAAATGCCGCAGCAGCCTGGTCCAGCAGCAACGTAAGTATACCGTTTGCCGGGGAAATCAACTGGCTCGGCAGCCGCTCCGGGTCGCGCGGACCAAAAAATACCTCTTTTAGAATCTGCGCCTTATCCTCGCCTGCGATCAGGAAGAACACCTCCGCCCCGCGATTGATCACCGGCAGCGTCAGCGTAATCCTCCAGGCGTCTTTGGCCGACACGTGATTCGCAACCGCCAGCCTTGCCATCTCGTGCAAAGCCGCAGTGTGGGGAAAAAGAGACGCAGTGTGTCCATCTGGACCCATCCCCAGTTGCACCACGTCAAACTGAGGCCGTCTCTGCCCCCTCGAGCCTGAATCCATTCCTGAGCGCCGCCTCGTACCGCGCCGCCGCCACATCGGGTTCCAGTTCGCCCTCCATACGGTGAATCTGCTCCGGCTTCAGCGGCACATGGTTGAGGAGCGCCTCGCGCGTCATTCTGTAATTGCTGTCGGCATCGTCCGGCGGCACGCAGCGCTCATCCACCCACCACAATTCCAGCCGGTCCCAAGGCATCCGCTTGCGCCACGGCTGCCCTTCATCGCCCAGCAGCGCAAATGCCGACTTCGGAGTCGACCCACCGCTGATCGCAATTCGCGCCCGTCCTCGCGCCGCGACTGCTTGCTCGACCTTTTCGACAAAATGATCGGCCGCCCGCTGCGCCAGCGCCTGCGCATCCGGCGCAACGGAATACACAATCTTCAGTTTTTGAGGCATGGGGAATATTCCTCAGGCTCCTACATTACACCGGCCGGCTGTGGAAGCTTTCACGCGCTGGCCGCTCGGTCGATTCAAGGCAGATTCGAATCAATCCCCAGTGTTTTGGCCACATTTCGTAGCGCGCCGTCCCGAGTCCACAACTTCGTTCCCGGCGTGATCAGGCACGATGCCACCAGGTGCGCGTCGGTCAAACCGATACCCTTCGAGTAAAGCCTGCGCGCCTCGATCATTTGCCGAATATCCCTGAGATCGGCCACTCGCGCCTGCGGCATCGCATCGAGCTTGGTCAAGGTCTGTGGCCGGTCATGAAGCGAACCAAGCGCCAACTCGGCGGCGAGACAAGGATGCATTACAACCTGATCGTTGGTGAGCAGCCTCTGCAACTGTGCGTCGCCCGACCGGAAATAGTCGATCCAAATGTTCGCATCGGCAAGGATCACAGATCGTCCACCCGCGTTCGGCGCACGTACTCCAGATCGGGCATCGTCCCTCCGAGTTCCGCAAGTTGACGCGACGCTTCCCTGGCAATCAGAGTCTTCAACGCTTCACGCAGCAAGGCTGTTCTCTCCGTAATACCCGTATATTCCTGAGCCGTCTTCACAAGCTCGTCGTCGAGCGACACGGTAGTCCTCACAGATCCCCCTTGTCACTTATTTTATCACCAATCAGTGACAAAAATGGTGCTCTAAGCCAAAAAGAAGGGCAATTCCGATCCGGCCACCCAACACACTGGATTTTGATTCTTGGTTCGCTACCGCCCCAGATACACCCGGTACTGCGTCTCCAGCACGCCGGCCGCCCGCGCCAGCAGCAGCTTCGATACGTTGTATTGGTACAGGCTCTCCACCAGGTTGCTCTCGGCAGTCGCCAGCTCCGCCTGGGCCGTCACCAGCGGCAGATTATCGTCAACGCCGGCGCTTACGCGGTCCGTCTCGTCGCTCAGCGCGCGCGTGGCCAGGTCCACATTCGATCGTGCCACCTGCACCAGCCTGGCATTCGCATTCACGTCCAGCAGCGCAGCGCGCACCTGCTCGTCGATATGGTTTCGCAGGTCATCAAGCTGCACATTCACGGATTCCATCTGCGCCTTCGCCACGTCCGCATCTCCGCGCAGCTTGGCCTCGCGAAAGATCGGAAAATTCAATTGTCCGATCGCCGCAAAATTCGCCGTGCGTGCCTGCGCCGTTCACCGTGCTGGTGCCGTAGTAACTCTCGAAACTCAGCGTGGGCAGCCGCTCGCTGCGATATACCGCGCGCACAGCCTTGTACTCCACCGCCTGGTTCTGCAGGTTCTGGTAGTCCTGCCGGCTCTTGTAGGCCAACGCCCGCACTTCCTCGGGCGTTTCGGTGGCCAGCTCGCTGTACGGCGCCGGATCGGTCAGCTCAATCTCCTGCTCCGGATCGACGCCAATCTCGCGCTTCAGAAGGATCAAATCTTTCGCCTGCTGATTCTGGGCCGCGATCATCCCCTGTTCCTGCGCCTGCAACTGCACCTTGGCGCGCAGTTCGTCCAGGTTGGCTGCCGTCCCCGCCTCATGGGCTGCGTGCTCATGATCTTCAAGCACCTGCGCCTGCGCAACCAGCGCCTGCGCGTTGTCCACCTCGCTCGCATCGGCAATCGCCCGCAGATACGCCGTAGCCACCTGCTGCACCACCTCGCCACGCGCAGTCATTTTCGCGTAATAGGCCGACCGCTCCGCCGCCCCCGCTGCCTTCCACCCTTCGAACACCGGTCCTGAAAAAAGGATCTCGCTATAGTGGATCTGCCCCTGCGTCAAGTCGTCGCGCGCGATCAGTGACAAGTTCGTCGGTACCTTGCCCCCAGGGAACAGCGACGTGAACTTCCCAAGCACGCTCGGGCTGAAACCCAGCGCCGCCAGATTGTGCATGTAATAGCCGGTGTCCCCCTTGAGCGTCAATCGTGGGCAAAAACTGCTGCAGCGCCTCGTTCTTTTCGCCATGCAGGATCTTCTCGCCGTTCTCGGCCTCTTTCAGGCCAAGATTGTTCTTCAACCCGCGCTGGATCGCATCGTCGAGCGAGAGCTTGAGCGGCTCAGCCGTCACGGGCTGCGCAGTCACGCTGCCCCAAAATGGATTGGCGGCAGAAGTCGGATTCTGCGCTTGCGCGTACGCCGGCGCGCCCTGGAAAACTCCCAACGCAGCGCCGCATAACAATACAAGGAAGGCGGTCGCCCCGGCTCGGCAAACCGGGATACAGGATGATTGCCTTTACTCACTTTCACTATTCTCTCAGATGATCCACGCAGTGCTGGGATTCAGCCGCCGTGAAAATTCACTGCGAAAACTCAGCAAAACACCGTAGATCGCCCGAAAAAGCGCTGCGTCACTCCGCCTTATGGATCCAGATCGCGTTTCCGCCGCCTGAAACCATGTGAACGTCCAGCACCGTGTCCCGGTCCACCGTCTGCTGCGACAATGCCGTGTGCGTAGCTTCCTCAGCCGAATCCGGCGCGTCCGCATAGATTTCCGCCACGTATTTTCCATCGCCCAGAAAGCCCAGCGGGACCTTCACGTCGCGCTCATCCCAGTTGGTCAGCGAGCCCACATACCAGTCTTTCCCGCTGCGCCGCGCCAGCGAAATCCACTCCATCGGCACGCCGCCGATCGCATGCACTTCGTCCCATGTGCACGGCACCCGCTTGATGAACTCAAACTCCTTCTGCCCCTTGTAATGCTCCGGATAATCCGACACCATTTCCAGCGGGCTCTCGAAGACCACGTAGAGCGCCAGTTCCTGTGCCCGGGTTCCCAGCCCCATCGGCATAAAGTGCCGCGCCACAAAGTTCTTCAGGTTCGCTATTGCCGAACGCGCCCGGCGTATAGTCCATCGGCCCGGCCAGCATGCGCGTAAATGGCAGCGTCGCATTATGCGCCGGCGTCACCCGCGCGCTCACCTTCAGATATTCCTTGCCCATCACGCCTTCGCGCGTCATCAGGTTCGGATATGTGCGCCGCAGCCCGTCCGGCTTGAACGCGCCATGATAGTCGATCATCAGGTGATGCGCCGCCGCCTTCGCCACCACGCGCCGGTACCAGTCCACCATCCACTGGTCGTCGCGATTCATAAAGTCGATCTTCACGCCCGCAATGCCCCACTTCTCAAACAGCGGAAACGCCTGGTCCATGTACTTGTCCACTGAGGTCCAGTGCGCCCACAGCCAGATCTTCACGTTCTTTTCTTTCGCGTAGCGCAGCAGCTCCGGCATGTCGATCTCCGGCGACGTGTGGGTGATGTCCGCCAGCCGCGGCTCGGCTGCACTTGCTGTCGGGTCCTTGCGCCCGCCCAGCCCGCATCGATCAGCATGTAAGGGAATCCCGATGCCGACGCGAAGTCGATGTAGTGCTTCATCGTCGCCGTATTCATGCCCGTCTTGAAGCTCACGCTCGGCGCGGCCTCGCCGCTCCACCAGTCCCACGCCGACTTGCCCGCCTTGATCCACGAAGTATCCGCAATCTTCGACGGCGGATTCAGATTCAACACGATGTTCGACTCGATCAGCTTTGCCCGGCTCATCGGCGATCATCAGCACGCGCCACGGGCTCTGGAACGGCGTCGCGGTCTCCACGGCATAGCTTGCGTCGATATTTCCCGCGCGATCCTCATGCGGCGACAAATCCGCGCTGCAGGTCTGGCTGAGAAATGCTTCGTCCTTGCGCAGATACATTCCCGAATAGTTCTCGATATCGGCCTCGGTAATCGCCACCCAGCCGACCCCCGGCTCATTGGCGAGATAGCGGCAGCGCGATCAGCCAGTCATGATGCAGCCCGCTCAGATTGCGCAGCTGATACTCGTCTTCCCACGACGATTGATACCCGTCCAGCATCAGCGGATAAGTCGACGCATCCTTGGCATACGTGAATTCCGTCGACTCATGCGCAATGCGCACCTGCTTGATGTCGGGCTGCTCCGGAACTATGTAGCGAAACGCCACGCCATCGTCGAAAGCCCGCGCCTCAATTGTCAGCTTGCGTCCGCTCGCGTCCTCAAAGTCCGCGCGCACTCCGTTGTAATGGTTGCGCACCGTGCGCGTCTTGCCCACCGGAATTGTGTAACTCTCGTCCGCGCTCTCCGGCTGCTCGCCGGTCTTGCCCATTCCCGGCCCCAGTTCCGGCTGTCCCACCAGCTCCAGCCCCAGCCGCGACGGCTCCATCAGCCGTTTTCCGTGGAACTCCACGGCGTAACGCAAATCGTGGTTCGCGTCGCCGGCAGCAAAGAGATCGATCCTGATCTGCCCATTGGGCGAACTCACCGTGGCCGCGGGCGCAGCCTCACCTTCAGGAGTCTGTGCGGTCAAAAATCCGGCGGCCAGAAACACAAACAGGCAAAGTGCAGCCTGGCGAAGAGTAGACATGCTTCCTCCATGTAGTCCGGATTGAACACGTCAGCTCAGCACGTCTTTCCGGCCACGCGCCAGTATACTGCCCTGCCCGCTTACGCAAAGTGCAGTGCCGCTTCGGCCCACGCCAAAGCCTCTTCGTAGCAGCGCAGCAAATCGTAGGCATTCAGCATGCATCTCTCCGCAATCTTGTCGCATACGGCCCAGTCGCCGCGCTCGTGTCCCTCCAGCCAGCACAACAGAGCACGCTCCGGCGTCTTCTCCCCTTCGAGCGCCCGGCGGATCTCTTCGCGCAGAGGCAGTGACGGCGTCAACGCTCTCATCGGAATGCGCAGCATTGCCGGCAGCAGGCTCAGCAGCCCCAGCAAGTATTGCTCCGTCGCATCCAGCCCGCAAAGCTCGGCCCCCAACTCACAAAACCGCCCGCGCACAAACGCCATGCGCAGCAACTCCATTGGTTGGCCTTCATTCAACTCGCTGGCAATCGCCAGCGTCGCCATGCGCCGGAACGCATCCTCACCCACGGCGATCAGCGCTGCCTGCACGCTGCGCACTTCCTGCTGCATGGCGCAAACCGGCGAGTTGATCAGCCGCAGCAATCGGTAGGTGAGCGATGCGTCGCGCTTCACCAGGCGCGTCAGCCTGTTCAGGTCAATCGACTCGGCCTGCAGCACCCGCAGAATCTCCACGTGCGACAGCCGGTTCGCCGGCACTTTGCGATTCTCCATCAGCACCGGCCGGCAAAAATAGTACCCCTGAATCAGCGTGAAGCCTTCATCGCGCGCCTCGGCAAACTCCTCCTGCGTCTCCACCTTCTCCGCAATCAGCGCCACCGTCACCCCGCACAGCCGGCCGAGCAGCTCTCGCCGTTCTTTGCGATCCATCGCGGCAAAATCCACCTTGATGTAGTCGGCCAGCTCCACCAACGGCTGCAGGCCCGGCTTCCACGCGAAATCGTCCAGGGCCAGCCGGAAACCGGCCGCCTTCAGCCGGCGGCATGCGTCGATCACTGCCGCCGTGGGCTCAATGTCTTCCAGAACCTCCAGCACTGTCATGCCCGAGGGCAGCACCTGAACCAGATTCCCCGTCAGCGCCTCTTCGGTGCAGTTCACAAACGCCGGCAGCCCGCTGGTCAGTCTTCCCAGCCCGAATAGAACCGTGTTGTCCAGCATGATGCGGGTCGCGGAGTCGCTATTACTGCGAAAAGCGTCCTCGTGTCCGTTACGAAACAGCAGCTCGTAAGCATGTACTTTGCCGCGCAGATCCAGGATCGGTTGCCGCGCCACGTAGCGGATTCCGCTCTCCGCCTCCGCCTCGCAGGCCGGGCAGGATCCCGGTGATGCCGATAGAGTCGCCATGCACGTCCCTTCGCAAACTCTATCGGCACGGCGCCTGTGGAACTTGAAAAAGCAAAGCGCCGGAATCTCCTCCAGTACTTCTTCAACACTCCACTCAATCGTGCCCCAAAAAACCAAAGGCGCTGGAACCTTCCTCCCAGCGCCTCAATCCCTCGTTCCTGTTTTCTCGTTCCCTTGTTCCATCGTTTCCTTGTTCCCTGTCTTGCTCACCCGCCCATGAACATTCCGCCGTTCACGTCCAGCACGTGGCCGGTGATGTACGATGCCGCGTCCGAGGCCAGAAACTTCACGGCCTGCGCCACATCCTTCGGTGTGCCCCGCCGTCCCAGCGGGACCGTCGCCAACATCGCCTTGCTCACTTCTTCGCTTAGCACCGCGGTCATGGGAGTTTCAATGTATCCCGGCGCCACCGCGTTCACTGTAATGTTCCGCGACCCGACTTCGCGCGCCAGCGACCGCGTCAGTCCGATCAGCCCCGCCTTCGACGCTGCGTAGTTCACCTGCCCCGCCTGTCCCGCGCGGCCCACTACGCTGGCAATGTTCACAATCCGTCCCCAGCGATTCTTCAGCATCGGGCTCAGCAGGGCCTGCGTCAGCAGAAAAGCGCCCGTCAGATTAATGCTCAGCACAAGATCCCAGTCTGCGGGCTTCATGCGCAGCATCAGGTTGTCGCGCGTGATGCCGGCATTGTTCACGAGAATTTCGACCTTGCCGAACTTCTCAATGATGGCCTTGGCACCGGCCTCAATCGATTCCTGGCTCGACACATTCACGGTGAATGCCGAGGCATCGATCCCCTGGCCCTTCATCTCGGCGACTGTCTCAGCCAGCTTGGCCTCATTCACGTCCGCCAGTAAAATCACTGCTCCCGCCGCCGCCAGTTCCTCGGCTATCGCGCGCCCAATTCCCTGGGCTCCGCCCGTCACCAGCGCAATCCGTCCCTGCAAATCTCCCATGTCTTCCCTTTGACCTCTCCGCGCGCACTTCTCTAATCGAGCCGCGCCATTCCACGCCCGATTATAAATCGGCCACTCATACGCCTGATTCTTATGTTCTTGGGGCCTCAGACAGCCACTCGCCCGGACCGCACAGCCGGCTTGTAGCGACTGCGCTTCCGATCACGGGCGCCTATTCCCCAGCCCTTGTTCCCTCGTTCCCTGTCTTTCTCACGTCGGCGTCGCCGCCACGGTCACCGGTCGCGCCGCCAGTGCGGGACGCACCAACTCCGCCGGCCAGATGTAGAGCGCCAGGCGCCGCGAGTAATGCAGCACCGGCTCCTGGTTTGGCAAATCGATACCCACCGCCGTCGCCAGATCGTTCCGCTCAATCTCCGCTTCCGCCTCTTCCAGCGGCCACGGAACCTGGTGCAGGTTGGCGCGGATCGGCTGCCCCGCCCGGTCGGTGCTGAACACGCACGGCCGTTCCGTAAAGAAATACTCGAACGACCCCGGCCGCATCTCCGCCGACTTGCGCGTCGGCCCCAGTCCCCGGTAGCGAGCATTGAAGATCACTTCCGTCCGCGAGAATCGCCTCCGGCTGTAGAACGCAAACTCCCGCTCCGATCGCGGCTCCAGCCGCATCTCCGCCAGCCGGTAGGGCAGGTGGTAGATGGCGTGCGCCACCGCTACCGCCAGCAGGTTGCTCGAGTCCACTGAGAAGCAGTAGAACCCCGGCGTCCCAGTAAACCGGTCGCGCACGTACGTTCGTAAGTTCAGGTCAGGAAAGTGGCGCAGCCCGGGAATCCCCGGCAATCCGCGGATTTTGATGCGGTCCAACCAGAACGGCACCGCTCCCAGCCACGCCGAACCGTCGCACGTATCGGCTTGCAGCCACTCCGGCAGCAGCGCCTCAATCTGCGCAGCCGGTATCGGCCAGTGCGCAAACAGCAGGTCATTCCACCGCTGGGTCATCGCCCAGCGCCCCGCCGGCAAAGGCCGCGGTTTGTGCGACGTCCGCACCAAATACTCCCGCATCAATGCTCCCGCGCGTTCCTGGTTTCCCGCTCTGCGGCGATTTCTCTCCAAATTCAGGGGGTAGCTGGAACCGCAACGCGCGGCTGCTCCCTTATGACGTATTCTGTCCGCGAGACCATCCTTATGTCCAGTGAATCTTCTCTTACCGCCGATCTACGGAATCAAACTGAAGTCTTCGCCGTCCATGGCGCCGACCCTGAGATCCTCGCCTTCGCCATGGCCAAGTACTCCCGCTCCGCCCTCTCCATGCGCGAGTCCCTCAATGAAATCAGCTCCCAGCGCGCCGAGCAGTTCCTCAATACATTCTATTTTCAATACGGCCACCGCTCCATCGCCGACCTGGCCCACATCGCCTTCGCCGTCGAGCGCCTCTCCCTGCTTGCCGCCATCGTTCTCGTCGACGAGCCCCGCTGGGACGGCCAGGAGCGCTCCACCCGCTACCAGAACTTCCTCAAATCCGGCTGGTACCTCCCCGACTTCGGCCCGGACACCGCCTCCGCCGATCTCTACTCCCAAACCATCGGCAGCCTCTTCGACGCCTATCAGCGCGTCAGCACCGCCGTTCTCGATCTCCTGCGCAGCCGCGTTCCGCGCCCGGAAAATCTAAAGCCCGAAGGCTACGAGCGCACTCTCCGCGCCCGCGCCTTTGACGTTGCCCGCTACCTGCTGCCTCTCGCCACCAACACTTCGCTCGGCCAAATCGTCAGCGCCCGCACCCTCGAAACCCAGGTCTCCCGCCTGCTCTCCCATCCCGCCGCTGAAATCCGTCTCCTCGGCGACAGGCTTCGTGAAGCCGCCACCACCCCCGCCTGGGACCTCAACGCCTCCGCCGCCCGCGCCTTCATCGCCAAACTCGACGCGCTCCATGACGACTCCGCTTCCACCCTCGCCGCCGAAGCCGCCGCCCTCTTCACCCGCGACATCCGCACCGCTCCCACGCTCGTCAAATACGCCCAGCCCAACCCCTACCTCACCCAAACCCAGGCCGAGCTTAGCCAGGCAGCCGCCGAAATCCTCGCACCCCTCTCCTCCAATACTCTGCTGCATGCAACGCCTGTGGTGGACCTCGTCGAGCGCACCGAATCCCTTGAAGTCGAACTCGCCGCCACGCTCCTCTACTCCGCCAGCCATCACTCCTACCGTCAGATTCGCGACCTCGTTGCCGGCCTTCCATGCTCTCAGGTCTCCGAGATCGTTGAATTGGGTCTCAGGCACCGCGGCCGACACGATGAAACCCTACGCGCCTTCCACGCCGGCGCCGCGCTTCGCTTCGATCTCCTCATGGACATCGGAGGATTCCGCGACATGCATCGCCACCGCCGCTGTACGCAGATCATCCAGGGCTTCACCACGCAGCACGGATATGAAACGCCCGGCTCAGGCGACCTGCCTGCCGATGTCGATATCCTCGCCGAAGCCGGAGTCCTCGCCGACTACCGCTCCACCATCGAATCTGCCCACGCCGCCGCTGCCCGCATCGCTGCCGGTCCCGCGCCCGAAGCTCTGCAATCCGCCGCCTATCTTTATCCCCTCGCTACGCGCATCCGCGCTCTCTTCAAAATGGACTTCGCTGAAGCTCTCTACATCTCCGAACTCCGCTCCGCACCCGCAGGCCACTTCAGCTACCGCCGCATCGCCTGGGAAATGTATCTCGCGCTCCAGCGCCAGCACTCGTCCCTCGCCCGGCACATTCGCGTCACAGACTTCACCCAACCCATCGACATCTTCCAGCGGTGACAACTGAAATCTGAGAACTGACGGCTGCCGGGTGCCCCACGTCTCGATCTTGAGACGTGGGAAACTATTGCGCTGAGGGCATTCGAACGGGTGGTGGGTGCCCCCAACCCGGACAAAATCTAAAAATCGAAGTGGCCCATCCAGGCTCCGCTTCGATGTGATCAAGCCTGAACACTGACCACTGACCACCGCTTCCCGGTGTATACTCAGCGGGTCCACCGTACCACCATTGCATTTCCCCGGTCCCCGTCTTCGAAGACCCCGCACGTTCCCCTGCTCGCGAAGGCCTTCCCGTAAATCACGCCCGGCTGCAACGCCGGACCTTCAAACGCCGGGAGCGTGCCTTCCGGCTTGCACCATGGAGGTTTTCATGAGCTGGATTCAGAGAAAAGTCTTCTGCCTTTGCGTCTTCGCAATGGCCATTGCCGCGGCTGCACCCGGTTCTTCCGCGTCCGCGCAGGACGCAAACATTCGCAGCGTGTCGTTCTATACCGTCAAGCCCGACCGCATCGGCGATTTCCAGGCTGAAATCAAGGAATACGACGCGCTGCTGGCAAAAGGCGGGTCCACCATGTACAGCACCACCTGGGTTTCGCTCACCGGTCCCCGCGTGTATGCCCACGTCATTCTCTACACCAAGTGGGCCGATCTCGACGCCGGCGCCGATCCAAAAATGAAAGACCAGGCCGCAGACCTGGCGCGAGTCAACATGCGCATCATTGACTGCACCGAAAGCTGGAGCCGGACCATCGAAGAGGTTGTGCCCGAGCTCAGCCTGCCCAACACCAACACCATGCCCAAGATGATTCGCGTCCTGGTAACCGACGTGCGCCCCGATAAGTACAACGAGTATCTCGATCTCCAGAAGAACGAAATCCTGCCCGCAGTCAAGAAAAGCGGAGCAGCCTTTTACAATCTCGCTGAAACGCGCTACGGAAACTCCAACCTGGAAGTAACATCCGTCACAGGATTCGACAGTTGGGCCGACCTCGACGCAGGCATTGGCGCACAAAAAGGATTGGGCACGGAGGGCTACCATGCTCTGGTCGACAAGGTCAGGCCGCTGATCGCAAGTAGCACGTTCAACATCTTTCGCTACGAGCCCGACCTCAGCTACATGCCCCCGCCCGCCGCAAAGTAAGTCCACGCGGACTGAGCGCGCAAGAGGCGAGCCCAAACTCGCCTCTCGTGTTCAGGAATTAATCCTAGAACCTCGATCCCAGCCCCCTTCTTCGCTGACCACTGAAATGGTTGCCCGTCGTCTGGGGCTCTCGCGGAGCGGTTTTCGTCCGTGTGATCGATCCAGGCTTCGCTTGGGTGAGCCGCCTGCCCATCTGCGCGGCGCCAGCCGGAAGGAGCAGGGCCTCCAAACCTGTGAAATTCATTGTGTTCTATGAAGATAGATGTAATCCTCGCGAGAGGTGGGATGAGCCATGTGCTTTTCAGCTTCAGCGAATTTTGTCGGCAGCGGAGTTCTCGGCGCGGTCGGCGTCGTCACATTGACGAAGGTGAAGCACAGGCGCGAGTTGCTCTTCGCTTCGTTGCCCACGCTTTTTGCCATTCATCAGTTCATCGAGGGGTTCGTTTGGCTGGGATTGGATGGTGTCCTCTCGCCCGCCGTCACGCACAACATGGGCGCGGCATATATGTTGTATGCGCAGGGGCTTCTCCCTTTTCTGCTGCCGATCAGCGTGCTGCTCTTTGAGCCGAATGGGAAGAGCCGCAGGCGCATGGTCCCGTTCCTTGTCATCGGGGGAGCAACCGGGCTTTATGTATTGTGGGCTCTCACCGCATACCCTACGCACATCTACGTCAGAGACAACAGCATTGTGTATATGAATCAAGCCACAGACAATATGGCTGTCGCTGTCTTGTATGTGATTGCAACCTGCGGTTCGCTGTTTTTCTCAAAGGTCAGGGCGATGGTCGTCTTCGGAGTGGCGAACCTGGCGATTCTCCTGCTCGTTGATGCGATCAAGCGCTACGCGTTTACCTCGGTGTGGTGTGCGTACGCGGCCATCGCAAGCGTGATCATCCTCGTCTACTTCTGGCGAAGCAAGAAACACCGGCCATTGCTCTACGCACTTTCAATATGAGGGCTGGTTTTGAGGTGCTATTGGAGCCGCGTGCCCCGTCCTAACCGAATCCAAAAATCGGGGAGCCCCGTTGAAGCTCTGCTTGGGCGGGTTAACCGCGTGTCAAGCCCTCCATCGCCTCAATTGAGCCACTATTTCCACCCTAAGTCGTTGCTTTTCAAGCCCCTGCCCCCTGTTCCCCGCCCCCATCTTTCTTTGCAGGTTATATCCGCCATTTCGCTAAACTCGTATCAGGTGACAAATAGAGCGTTTTCAAGAGGGCTGGTCGCTGCTCATCGAGGGCCGGCCAGGAACCCTGGCGCACCTCCGGGCCGCCATCGTCTTAAGCCGCAAAACGGGTCGGTGTTCCAACACCGCTGACTCCGCGAACGCCGCTAAGTACTCATTTTTAGGAACTTTAGACTCTAAACCATTTGCTTTCAGTCGGCTGGAGCGAATGATCAAGTGCTTATTCATTCAAAACAAACACGTTAGTCACAAAATAAGGGGGCGGCCATTAGGGGGGTACCGAGAAAGTAAACACCCCGCGGACCAGCCGCAAAGAGCGGCGAACAACGAGATGGCGCCGCTTACCGGCTACAGGCTACCGGCTACCTGCCAACTCCGCAAGCACCGCAACCCGGCAGCTAGAAGCAGTCTTTCCGGAAACTGCTACGCGCCGGCGAATGCTACTCGCCCCTCGCTGACCGTCCAGCGCACCTTGCCCTGCATCGTCCAGCCGTCGAAGGGAGTGTTCTTCGCCTTGGATTTCGACTCCGTGGCGCGGTAGGTCCACTCGGCTTTGGGATCGAAGACGACGACATCGGCATAACTTCCCACTGCCAATGTTCCGCGGCCTTTCAATCCGAGCAGCGCCGCCGGCTGCGCGCTCAGCAGGCTCAGCACGCGGCCCAGTGGCATCTTCCACTCCGCGTGCAGCCAGCGCAGGCACAGGCCGAGCGCGGTTTCAAGCCCGGTAATGCCGTTGGGAGCAAGCTCGAATTCAACTTCTTTCTCGTGCATCGCGTGCGGCGCGTGATCCGTGGCAATCGCGTCGACCACACCGTCGAGCAGGCCCTCGATCAGCGCGTCGCGATCGGCCGCCGAGCGCAGCGGAGGATTCATCTTGGCATGGGTGTTGTAGAGGCCAACATGCTCCTCAGTCAGCAGGAAGTGGTGCGGCGCAACCTCGCAGGTGACGCGCAGCCCGTTGCGCCGAGCCTGCCGCACGGCTGCCAGCGCCGCGGCGGTTGATGTGTGCGCCACGTGCAGATGTGGATGCGCATCGCGCAGTTCGGCCACGAGACGGATGTCTCGCTCCACGATGCTCGTCTCCGCCTCGGCAGGCATGCCTCGCAGACCGAGCCTGAACGAAACTGGACCGAGGTTCATGCTGGCGCCCTGCGTGAGGCGCGTGTCCTCGGCGTGCTGGATGACCGTAAGCCCTACCCGCGCCGCCGCGGCGAGAGTCTCGCGCATCATGCCGTCCTTGAGGATCGGACGGCCATCGTCGGTGACAGCGACGGCGCCCGCCGACTTGAGCGCCGCGAAGTCGTTGAGTGTTTCGCCCTTCGACCCGCGCGTGGCTGCGGCGATTGGGAAGACGCGCACTTCGGCGCCGCGCTCCGGCGCCTGCATCCAGCGCGTGACCTCTGCCGAGTCGTTCACCGGCGTGGTGTTCGGCATGGCAGCCACGCTGGTGAATCCACCTGCGGCCGCGGCAGCAGTCCCTGTCGCGATGGTCTCCTTGTACCCCTGGCCCGGCTCGCGCAGATGCACATGAATATCGATGAGCCCCGGTGCAACCACGAGTCCCGTCGCATCCAGAACCTCCGCGCCATTCTTGCTTTTCAACTTGCCCGGTCCCGCAATCTCAGCGACGCGACCATCCTTCAGCAAAATATCCTTTGCGGCGTCAACGCCCGCCGCTGGATCGACCAACCGTCCTCCGCAGATCGCCAACATTGTCATGCTCCAGCTCCTTGCTCGACGGCCAGAAGCGCCCGCTCCATTACCGCCATGCGAATCGCCAGGCCGTTCGTCACCTGCTCCAGGATTGCCGACTGCACGCCATCGGCAACGCCTGCGGTGATCTCCATGCCCCGAATGATCGGCCCTGGATGCAGCACCACCGCCGCCGGAGCGAGCGTGGCCAGCCGCTGCCCCGTGAGCTGGTAGCTTGCCTTGTACTCGTCGAGGTCCAGTTGCAGGCCGGAAAGGCGCTCGGCCTGGATGCGCAGCATCATGACAACTTGGGATTGCGCGAGCGCGGCGTCGAAGGTGCGCTCGATCTCGATGCCAGGACCGGAATGCGCAGCCTGCTCGGGCAGCAGCTCTTTGGGTCCGCAGAGGAGCACGCGAGCGCCGAGGCGCGGAAGGAGAAGCATGTTGGAGCGAGCGACGCGGCTGTGGAGAATGTCGCCCACGACGGTTACCGTTACGCCAGCGAG
Organism: uncultured Acidobacteriaceae bacterium; assembly: GCA_963841095.1. Lineage (GTDB taxonomy): Bacteria > Acidobacteriota > Terriglobia > Terriglobales > Acidobacteriaceae > Telmatobacter. The sequence continues at coordinate 43,268 of CAWJBE010000016.1, read as the reverse complement.
GGTTTGCCCGCCAACCTCTGCAATGTTCGGCCGCAGGTGCGCCAGGATGGTGCGCAGGTCAAGCAGCGCCTGGGTGGGATGCTCATGCATGCCGTCGCCTGCGTTGACGACCGGGAGACGCGTCGCCTCCTCCAAAAGCCATGCCGCCCCCGATGAGTTGTGGCGCAGGATGATGGCTTCGGCGCCCAGAGCGCGGAGAGTGAGGCCGGTATCTTTCAGTGACTCGCCCTTCTCGATACTGGAACTGAGGTTAGAAACCAGCGTGGTATCGGCGCCGAGCGCTTTGGAAGCAAGCTCGAAGCTGGTGCGCGTGCGGGTCGACGACTCATAGAACAGGAGAGCGATGCGGCGCTTGGCCAGGATGTGATCGCGAAGGATTGCGTCCTCGCTCTCGAGCTCGGTGGCGCGCGCCAGCAGGCGGCTTACGCCTTCTACGGAAAGGTCGAGAACCGAAAGCAACGAGCCAGGGTGGTAGGGAAATGGAGAGGCGGGCGCAGGTGGCGTAGTGAGAGGGCGGCGAATCGCATGTGCGACTGAGTTCATACCGAATCTTTACCGAAGCACCGGGCTCCGGGCCGGTTAAGATGCCTCGCCGGTGTGGTGCCGGCCGTGGCGCCGGAGCGCGCGGGGATGCGCGCTGCTAGCTGGGACGAGTTAGCTTGTGCGCTCGACGAGCAGCACCTGCTCCGTCGAGTCAACCTCCTGGAACTTTACTTCAATAATCTCACGGTTGCTTGTGGGAACATGCTTGCCGACGTAGGTGGCTTCGATGGGCAACTCGCGATGACCGCGGTCGATCAGCACCGCCAGTTGCACGCGGCGCGGACGGCCATGATCGAAGAGGGCATCGAGGGCGGCGCGTACGGTCCGGCCGGTATAGAGCACGTCGTCACAAATCACAACGTCGCGGCCCTCAATGTCGAAGCCGATGGCCCCCGGCGTCACGACCGGGCGCACGCCGGCAGTGGAGAGATCGTCGCGATAGAACTGAATATCGAGCACACCGGTGTCCACGGGGTGCTTCTCAATGTTCGAGATTAGCTTGCCCAGCCTCTCCGCAAGCGGGACGCCGCGGCGCTTGATCCCCACCAGAGCCAAATCTTCGCTGCCATTGCTCTTCTCCACAATTTCGTGGGCCAGGCGCACCAGGGTGCGCTCAATCTCCGAGGCAGACATAAGCCGCCCCTTCACTCGCAAGCCTGTTGTGTTTTCCGATTCACCCATGTTGTTGGCTCTTGCCGGATGATACGAGGCGTCGGCGCTCCGCTGCAAGCTGTGGAAAGATCGTGCCGAGCGCCGTCGCGCGCCAAAGCTGCGAAAGAGCGTGGCCGTTCCATGGGCCGATCTTGAGATCAGTTGAAGCGGCTGCATAATATAGATGCAGGCCCGGATGGCGAAATTGGCAGACGCAGCGGACTTAAAATCCGCAGACCTTTACCGGTCGTGGGGGTTCAAGTCCCCCTCTGGGCACCATAGAATCAGTAGCTTATCGATCCGCTTCTCATGCTCTCGGCGGCGCCCCCGGAACCGCTGCTGCCCGGCGCGCTGTCCCCTGTCCTACGTTGCCTCCGGCTGCAGATTCATCTTTTGCCCGCAACAAGCAAAATGTCGATCTTATTGTGCGAACTTAAGCGAGTACGCACTTGCTGGATCAAAGGAGCCTTGAACGATGCCAAGCGACTTGAGCTGTTCGCAGGTTGCCTGCCATCGCGCAGCGCTCATTCGTCCGATCTGTTCATTGCTCTTTGCGTCACCTGCAATAAATCCTCCGTCACGGAGCGCCTGAGCCGTGTAGGCTTCCTGCGCTGGATTCAGCGCGGGATTGAGTTTGAGCAGGAGGGCGTTGGTGGGGCCAGGATCGATCAGATATTGCTGCCACCCGCGGATGCTGGCGCGGACGAACTTTGACACCACGTCAGGATGCCGGGCAGCAAAGTCGCGCGTAGTGAATTGCACGCGATAGGGATCGTATCCCGAGGAACTGATAAGCAAGGTGCGCACATCGGCACCGGCTTGCCTGGCGAAGAACGGCTCGCTGGTGACGAAGATCTGCTGCACGTAGTTGGGATCAGCGAGGAAGTTGGCAATTGAATGCGTAGACGGAATCTGGCGAACATTGTGCAGGCCATAGCGCTGGATCACATACTTGAGCCATACTGCGCCGGTTTGCGCGGCAATGGTGTGGCCCTCAAGGTCTTTGAAGCCGTGGATCGGCGAATCCGCATGCACCATCACGGCCTGGGGATCGTGCTGCATGGTGGCGGCTACGGCAAGCATCGGCAGGCCATTTGAATCCCACTCCAGAGTCTGATCGCTGGAGCCGAGGCCAAAATCAGCCTTTCCTGTGGCTACGATCTGGGCGATGCTTCCGTACTCGGGCAGAGGCAATATCGTTACGTCGAGCCCCTCGGTTTTGTAGTAACCCAAAAGTTGCGCGGTATAGAAGCCTCCATGCTCGGGCTGCGGATACCAGTCGAGCTGAAGGCGAACCGGAGTGAGACGGCCGCTGGACGCGGGCGAGCCGCCGCGGCAGCCGCAGAAGGTGCATGCGAAAGCCGCGAGCAAAGCGGAGATCAGTGTAAAAAGTTGGCTCGATCGCAACGGAGACCTCAGTCGGGAACAAGAGATCCTTGGTATGAAACTTATCATGCGCCGACGGGCAGAATGGGTGAACAGTACGCGTTCGGCCAGAGAGCGCATGCCCGAGTTAGATTTTTCTGAAGCGCAGAAGGGACCGGCTATGCTAAGTTCAGACATGGGAGTGGCTCCCTCTTCCCCGCGCCACCAAACCGGAAAAAGACGTCGAGACGGCAGCATGGCGGCCACGCGTAGTGTTGACTTGCAACACATGGCCGCGCTTGCGGCGTTCACGGCTCGCAGCATGAAAACCGCGTCGCCGCGTCCTTTCGGCGCTTCGATTGTGCAATCGGAATCGGGAAGAATGCTGCTCCGGGTCTTGAATGCAGTCAGGCAAGAGTTCGATCCCAGCGCACATGCCGAGGTCCGGGCAATTCGCCTGGCAACGAAGCGGCTGAAAAAGATTTCGCTCGCCGGTTACACGCTCTACACCACGTGCGAGCCGTGCCCAATGTGCATGAGCGCCGCGCTGTGGGCTGGGCTGGACCGCGTGGTATTTGGCGCCACCATTGAAGACGCGAATCGGCACTGCAACCAGATTCTTATTCCGGCAGCGGAAGTGGCGGCGCGCGCGGATATGAGCTGTATTTTGGAAGGACCCTTGCTACGCGAAGAATGCTACGCGCTGTTTACTCATCCCCGGATGCAGATGGCGTTTCGCTCTTGGCCATCGCGCAAAAGGTGATCGCGAGCAGACAGACCAGGCTCGTATAACATTGGAGATTTTCTGACGATGCAAGATCAACTCGCAGCCGGGTTGTCCCGAATCATCGAAGACCGGACGCGTGTATTTACTGATCCTGCGGTGCTTAATCGGCTGTCGCACGACTTCTATTGGTACTCGCCCGTGCTACGGCCGCTCCTCGCCGGCAAGACTGGCGATGTGGCAGTACAAACAGCGAATGCTGAAGAAGTGATGGCTGTGCTTCGATTCGCCGGCGAACGTGCCGTACCGGTGACGGTACGTGGCGCGGGCACCGGCAACTACGGCCAGTGCGTGCCGCTCGAGGGCGGCATCGTGCTCGACATTTCGTTGATGGACAAGCTCGATGAGATTACGCCCGACGGGGTAGCGGTGTGCCAGCCCGGCCTGCGGCTTGGTGCGCTGGAGACCGAAGCGCGCAAGCGTGGGTGGGAACTCCGCATGTACCCATCCACGTTGGTCAAGGCATCTGTGGGAGGTTTTCTTTGCGGCGGCTCCGGGGGAATTGGATCTGTAGCACATGGCGGCCTGCGCGACTTTGACAACGTACGCGCCTTCGAACTGGTCACCATGGAAGATCCACCGCGCGTGGTGCGGCACGAAGGCGCTACGGTGCACGAGATTCTGCATGCGTGGGGCACAAACGGCGTGCTCACGCGTATCTGGATTGCGCTTGCACCGGCCGTGGAATGGACTCAGGTGACCGCGGCCTTTGATACCTACATTCAAGCTTTTCGCTTTACTCAGTCGATCGCCGTGGACACCGCGTGGACAAAACGGCTCGCGACTGTTTTCGAATGGCCGATCCCGTCATTTTTCACGCCCATTAACGAGACCGCACGCGAAGGCAAGGCGATGGCCCTCGTCATGATCGCCTCGGCGCAGGCGGATGCCTTCAACGCGGCGACAAAAGCCGCGGGAGGCGAGATCACCTTCTCAGGGCCGTATGTGGGCCCGCGCACGAGGCCGCTGCTCAGCGACTACACGTGGAACCACACAACGCTTTGGGCGATGAAAGCTGACCCCGCTTACACCTATTTGCAGTGCGGGTTTTCGCCTTCAAAGTGCGAAGAACAGTTCCGGCTGCTGCGTGAGCGGTTCGGCAAGGAGATCCTGTTTCATATCGAATTCATGAAAAACGGAGATGGCGTCGTGATTCCCGGCGCAATTCCTGTGGTGCGCTTTACCACGGAGGAGCGACTGAACGAGATGATTGCATTTTGCCGAGCGAATGACGTGTTTGTGGCGAATCCGCACGTGAATTACCTCGAAGACGGCGGCCGGTTCCGCAACGATAATATCCAGTTGCTGGCGAAGCAGAGATACGATCCGCGCGGTTTGCTGAACCCCGGCAAGATGATCAGCTTTCGCAAGCAGGCGATGAGCCGATGAAGACATGGATCCCGGATGAGCGGAACTTCGCTTACCTCACGTGGAAGCAGGTAGACGCTCTTTCGCGTGAAGAAACGCTTCTGATTCTTCCCACAGCGGCGATTGAGCAGCATGGCCCCCATCTGCCGCTCGCGACCGATACGCTGATCAACAATCTGCTGCTGGGCAAGGCTCTCTCGCTGGTACCCGAGGAGCTGCCAGTCTACGCGCTGCCGCCCGTGTGTTATGGGAAAAGCAACGAGCACATGGGATTTCCCGGCACACTCTCACTGCGAGCTGAGACATTCATGAGTTTGGTGCGCGACCTTGGCGCAAGTATCGTCTCCGCCGGATTCAAAAAGCTGGTTCTCTATAACACGCACGGCGGCAACACATCTCTCGTAGACGTACTGGCCCGCGATCTACGCGCTGAATTTGGATTGCGTACGTTTTCACTCTTCGGTTCGCCGGGCGCAACGTTCAAGGGGATCAGTGAGCAGGAGCGAACTTACGGATTCCATGCCGGCGAGATTGAAACCGCCTATCTGCTGCATGGCGCTCCCGCGCTTGTGCATCCCGACAAGTACACGGCTAACTACATCGCGCACGTGGAAAGGCCGGAGCTGATTAAGCCCGAGGGGTCGGCTGCAAACTTTGCATGGCTCACGCGCGACATTGCACCCAGCGGCGTGCTGGGAGATCCCGCAGCGGCAACCGCGGAGAATGGTGAGCGGTGGTCGAATGAGGCAGCGGCACGCATCGCGGAGCTGCTGGTTGAGATGTACCACTTTGAACCGAGGCACGACATTTGACGATGATCGGTTGTGGTGATGGAGTGCGACTCGAGCGCGGTGTGGAATGCCGCATGAGCGACGGAACCGCTCTTGTCTCCGATCACTATTACCCTGCGAACAAGGGACCATGGCCCACGTTGCTGATGCGCCAACCTTATGGGCGCGATATTGCGTCGACGGTGGTTTACGCGCATCCGGTATTGTTCGCGCGGCACGGATATCATGTCGCGATTCAGGATGTGCGCGGACGCGGTGGTTCGAGCGGCGAATTTTATCCATTTCGCCAAGAGGGTCGCGATGGAGCGGAGACGGTCGCGTGGTTGCGCACGCACGGAGCATGCAACGGACGTATCGGAATGTATGGCTTCTCTTACCAGGGCGCCACGCAACTGCTTGCGGCGGCGGAACAGCCGGAGGGTTTGCAGTGCATAGCGCCACACATGACCGCGGCCGATCTCTATCATGGCTGGTTCTACCACCAAGGCGCGTTGCGATTGAGCTCAGCCTTGGGATGGGGCATCCAGATGCTGCGAGAGGACGCGAGGCGCAGAGGATTGCGCGAGGCAAGTGATCGATTAGAGGATGCCTGGATCAACGTTCGCTCCCAGCCCATGCAGGTTCCTTACGGTGCGCACCCGGCAATCGCCGATCCTGTGCTGCCCGGTTATGTGCGCGACTGGTTCGAACATCGCGAGCCGGACGAGTACTGGGAAAGGCAGGATATAAGCAAACGCATCGATCGCATACAGGTTCCGGCGCTTCACCTGGCGGGATGGTATGACACGTATCTGGAAGGTTCGATCGCAGGCTATGTTGCATTGCGCAACGGCGCGGGAAGTGAATTTGCGCGCGAGAATCAATATTTGATCGCTGGCCCCTGGGTGCATATTCCGTGGGGCGACCGGGTGGGCGACGCAAACTTTGGCGCCGCGGCGAATCTGCCGACCGACGAGATCCTGTTGCGGTGGTTCAATCACTGGCTGAAAGATTCGGGAGAGCTTAGCAGCGAGACACGCGTACGCTACTTTGCGTTGGGCCGCAACGAGTGGCGCAGTGCGGACGAGTGGCCCGCCGAGGCGGCGTTTCCGCTATATCTGCACAGCGCAGGGAGCGCAAACTCCCGCAAGGGCGACGGACGTCTTTCGGCTTTCGCTCCGGAAGGGAATGAGCCGCGTGACGTATTTGTCTATGATCCCGAGGTTCCCGTTCCGGCGCCGGGTGGATTGCAGGCGCTGAGCGGACCTTTCGATCAAGCCTCGCTCGAGATGGGTAACAACGTCCTCGTATACACGTCAGACCCCGTGAGGCGCGAGACGGAGATCTTTGGGCAGCCGCGTATTCACTTACACGCGGCGACGTCGGCGGCCCACGCAGACTTCACTGCGAAGATCGTGCGCGTATCGGCGAACGGGCGCGCCGAATTTCTCTCCATAGGCATCGCGCGCAGCTCTTGGCTGTTTCGCGGCTCCTGCTACACGGCCGACGAGATCCACGCGTGGGAGTTTACGCTGGAGCCTGTCGCATTTACGTTGGTTCCCGGTGAACGGCTGCGGCTTGAGATTGCGAGCTCCGCATTTCCGCTCTACGATCGCAATCCATCGTCGCACGCGCAGCCGCAGCTCGCAGACCATTGGACCTGGACGCGATCGACACAACAGATTCTCCACTCGGTTACGCATCCTTCCGCGCTCTATCTGCCAGTAACAGGAGAGCCGGGATGGTGAGCGGAAAGCAGAGTTCAATCCCGGAGATTGCGATCGACGGCGTTAGCAAGCGATTCCGCAATGGCGCCGTCGCTCTTGAGGACATTTCTCTCACGATTGATCGCGGCGAGTTCGTTACTTTTCTCGGGCCGTCAGGTTGCGGAAAATCCACGCTACTCAAGGTGATCGCGGGACTAAGTCCAGCGAGTCGGGGCCAGATCCAAATTGATGGCATGACGCCGAAAGACGCGCGTGAGATCATGAGCTTTATCTTTCAAGACGCGACCTTGTTGCCCTGGCGAACAGTCGAGCAAAACGTGGGATTGGGTCTCGAACTTGAATATGCCGCGAGAGGGGTCCGCCAGGAGCGGGTGGCCGACATGCTCGAACTGGTGAGCCTGGGGCATGTTGCCCGCAATTATCCACGGCAGCTCTCCGGCGGCATGAAGATGCGAGTTTCCATTGCTCGCGCGCTGGTGAGCAAACCACGCATTGTGCTCATGGATGAACCATTTTCCGCACTCGACGAGATGACGCGCGATCGCCTGAATGAGGAACTGCTTCGGCTGCATGACGAACATAAATGGACGGTTCTGTTCGTCACACACTCCGTGGCCGAAGCGGTGTTTCTCTCTTCGCGTGTGGTGATTCTGGCCCCGCATCCCGGTCGCGTGGCACATGAGGTAGACGTTCATCTCGCCTGGCCGCGGACCGCCGACACTCGTGAGTCATTGGCGTTCGAAGAGATTGTGACGCATGTAACTCGATTATTGAGGGGAGTGACAGAAGCATGAAGGGGCGCGCCTTCACGGCTGTGAGCAGTGCGCTGGTGCTCGCGTGCCTCCTCGGACTATGGCAGGCGATCATCTTGATCAATCACTTGCCGACGTATATTCTCCCTGGGCCGCTCGGCGTAGTTGAAATCATCGGTGCACGTTACCAGTCGCTACTGAGCTCGTTGTGGATCACGACGCAAGAGGCCGCAGGCGGCCTGGCTGCGAGTATTGTTGTCGGGCTCGCGGTCGCGATGGTTTTTGCCCAGTGGCGATGGCTCCGGCAGACGCTCTATCCATACACGATTCTTTTGCAAACCGTGCCGATCGTCGCCATTGCGCCCCTGGTCATCTTTTGGGCCGGCCCTGGAATCTTCGCCGTAACCATCGTGACGTTCATCATCTGCCTGGCGCCGATCATCGCCAACACCACTCAGGGGCTGATCAGCGTTGATGAGAATTTGGTCAACTTATTCCTGATATATAACGCCACGCCTGCGCAAATCCTCTTCAAGCTGCGGCTGCCTAACGCACTACCCAATTTCTTTATTGGACTGCGCATCGCTGCGGGCATCAGCGTGATCGGCGGAATTACCGGCGAGCTTTTTGCGGGCTCTACGCGCGTGGGTGAGGGCGGGCTTGGCTATGCGATGATCTATGCCAATAATCAAATGGAGACCAGCTATCTTTTCGCGCTTGTGCTTGCAGCAACGGTGCTGGGATTTTCATTCTTTTTTATTGTGATGTTTTTGGAGTGGATGGCGCTGCATAACTGGCACGAATCGAGTCGGTCACAATTATTCGAATGAGGAGCATCAACGATGCTGCGAATGGAAACCGAAACCGGGTGGTGGCTGATCACACATCCTCACCATGCGCATCTGGCAGGAGATTTTGCCGCAGCGTGGGGGAATGCGATGTTTCGCAAGCCCGAGCCGCGCGCCCGGGTGCTGAAAGGTGTCTCACGGCACGATGATGGCTGGGCAGCGCGGGATGCACACCCGGGAGTTACGCGCGAAGGGAAGCCGTCTGCGTTTTCGGTAGAGTTAGTCGGCAAGTATTCTGCATTTGAGGAGATCGATCTTGAGGAATATTTGAAAGTGAGGGATCGCGCCGTCGCAATCATCGCGGAGGGGGACCCATATGCGGCGCTGCTCATTTCAATGCATACCTATAATCTGCTTACCAAGCATGCCGATCGCTCCACCATTGCGATGAAGAGTCTTTCGCTGCTCGATCAATTCCTTGAAAATCAGCGACGGGTTCAGAACGACCTGCGCGCAGCCATCGCCTCGGACGAGACTCTGACTCCTGAGGAAAAGACGGATGAGACGATACTGGAGCACTTTCGTTTGCTGCAGGCTTGCGACAATCTTTCGCTCTTGAGCTGTGTTGCCTTTTCAACACCGGCCAATCTATTGCACCCACTGCCGCTCAACGGCGGGGGCATCAGTGAAGTGCAGGTACTTCCAGTTGCACCGCGACAATTTCGTTTGTCGCCCTGGCCGTTCTCAGAGCCGGAGCTAACATTTCGTTTCCCTGCGCGGCACGTGGAAGGTAAAACATTTACTTCGGCGACGGAACTCGAAGCAGCATTCGCTGCCAGCGAGGAGAAGCAGATTTCTGTCTCTCTGGCGAGCTAGTTCTTAGAGGGGAAATAATTCGCGGCCGGGAAGGATTTGCTTTGCGATTGCGGCGCTCACAGTATGAACCGGTTCGTTGACTACCTGGCTCAAGCGCAGCCGCATAGCCACGCTGCACAGGATATACGCGTGCACTTCGCTGAATGCCCAGCGACTCACCAACAGGTCAATCATGCGCAGAGTTGCTGCGCGCGCCGCTTCACGCAGATCGGTTCCAGTCTCCACAACAACCCATGCATCGGGATTCGAATCGGGTGCTACGGTGTCGCTGGATTCGAGAAGTGGGCTGGTCAGCGGCTGTTGCTTGTGGAGGCGAAAGCGGAGCGTTGCGTCAAGCGGGCACTCGATGCCGTTGATGCAGACTTCACCATCGCCCTGGGCCGCGTGGCCATCGCCACAACTAAACAACGCGCCGCGATTGAAGACTGGCAGGTAGAGTCGCGAACCTGCGCACAACTCGCGTACGTCAAGATTCCCGCCGAATGGACCGGGAGGCCGAGTGCGAAATGCGCCATCTTCGGCGCGCGCTACGCCCATGACGCCGAGAAACGGCCGCAACGGAACAACAGCAGGCGCAAGCGAGCGGGTCGATTCACTGTCCAGATGCCAGTGAAAGATGCAGGGCTCACGAAATCTTTCTTTGAGAAACCCCAGCCCCTCAACAACACTGCTCCAGCCCCAACCGTGATGGCGCGTCGCCAGCACATCGATCTCGAGTACGTCGCCGGGTTCCGCACCGCCCACAAAGACGGGACCAGTGAGAGCGTGGACGCGGGTCCTGTCGATTTTGAGATAGTCAGCCGTCGACATTCCCGGATGAACCTGGGCGCCGCTCGAGTCCACGCACTCAAATTGCACTTCGTCGCCGGGATCAATCTGCAGGCGTGGAGTCAGTGAGCGATCCCACACGGAGTGAGTGAAAAGCGCGGAGAGAAGATGCTGCCTCATTCGTGCACTCTCACGGTCATTTGCAATTCAACCAGCGCGTTGCGTGGCAATGCGCTGACGCCAACTGCCGCGCGTACGTGGCGGCCAGCCTCACCGAAGACCTTGATGAGCAGATCGGATGCGCCGTTGATCACGGCGGGCGAGTCAGCGAAACCAGGCGCGGCATTAACATAGCCATTCACCGCCAGCACCTCAGCTACGCGATCGAGCGAACCCAGTTCCCGTCGCAGCACGGCAAGCTGCGTGAGGGCGCAGGCGCGGGCTGCGGCGTAACCGTCCTCGACCGTGCGGTCCACTCCTGCGGTTCCGGTGATTACGCCCTCCACACCTTTTGAGATGACGCCGGAGAGATAAATCGAACTGCCCACACGCTTGGCGGAGACATAATTCCCGCCCGGGGCCGGAGGCTGTGGTAGCTCGATGCCGAGCGCCGCAAGATTCTCTTCTGCTGTTCGCTGGTCTGCCATTTGCCTTTGAATGTAACATGCGGGCACACGATTCCACTTCAGCCCGCGCGGCTGTTCACGTTAGGATAGGAAATACTTCGCAATTTCGAGCGAGCGGCCTTCGTCGCCGCGCATCGGCTTTGATACTTGCACCCCTTGAGGCGCAAACCATGATGACTCGCACTGCAAAGCTGCTCCTGTTGGCTGGGATTGCGTTGTTTTACACGCTGGTTGTCTTTAACAACCTCACAGATTTCGGTTCCAATGCGCAATTTGTCCGCCATGTTTTGCTGATGGACTCAACTAATCCAGGCAACGGCGGAATGTGGCGTTCGATTTCGTCGCCTGCCGTCGATCGCATCTTCTATCTGAGCATCATTGCCTGGGAGATCATCACCTGTGTTTTGCTCTGGTGGGGCGTTTTCCGGTTGCTGCGCGCGCTGCGCCAACCAGCCGCCTCGTTCAATGCTGCCAAATCGCTGTCGATCCTTGCGCTCACGCTCTCGCTGCTTATGTGGCTTGTGGCATTTCTCGCTATCGGTGGTGAGTGGTTCCTCATGTGGCAGTCGCACACATGGAATGGCCAGGAGAAGGCTTTTATGGAATTCACAGTCATTGGCATGGTCCTGCTGCTCTTGCTGCAGCCCGACAAGGACGGACAGCCGTAATGAAGCTGCATGCGAGAAGTTCGCGCCGCGGGAACGTTGGCCCTGGCTGCGCTCACATGCAGCCAGGGTTATGAGGGCACGAGGTAGACAAAGTTGGATACAATGCTGACACAGTTCCCGGATCAATCGCTCCGCGACGCGATTTCCCCGAAAGCCCTATGACATCTTCTGTCGTTCAGATCGATTCTCGCCGGCCGAGCCCGGGCGCCGGCCCGCAGATGGCGCAGAGCCTGGGTCTCTTCAGCGCCACCACGCTGGTGGTGGGATCGATGATCGGCAGCGGCATCTTCCTCGTCGATTGCGATATTGCGCGGGGGACTGACTCGCCGGCGCTTTACCTGGGGGCATGGGTTGTGACCGCAATCATGACCATGATCTGCGCCCTGAGTTACGGGGAGCTGGCGGCGATGATGCCCAAGGCGGGGGGGCAGTACGTTTACCTGCGGGAGTCGCTGGGGCCGCTATGGGGGTTTCTCTACGGATGGACACTGTTCCTGGTGATCCAGACGGGCACAATCGCAGCCGTATGCGTGGCGTTCGGGAAGTTCCTGGGGGTCTTCTTTCCCACGGTATCGAGCACGCACTGGCTTTGGCATATTGCGCATGTTCCAGCCATTCCTGTTGGGCCGATGGTGCTGGGCAACATGGAGATCGGGGTGAGCACGGCCAATCTGGCAGGAATCGTGGTCGTGGTGGTCGTGGCCGCAGTGAACATTCGCGGGGTGAAGCTCGGCGCATTGGTGCAGAACGTCTTCACGGTGGCGAAGGCGCTGTCGCTGGCAGGGCTGATTGTGCTGGGGTTCAGCGTGGGGCGGAACAGCGCGGCAATTGCGGCGAACTTCGGCAGCCACTGGAGCGAATTTTGGCGGAATGCGAGCTGGAGCTCGCTGCATCCGGTGCAAGTGGGTGCACAGGGGCCGATTGTGATGGTGAATCTGCTGGTGATTCTGGCCGTGGTGCAGGTGGGGTCATTGTTCTCAGCAGATGCATGGAACAACGTGACGTTTACCGCGGGAGAGATCAGAAATCCGCGGCGCAATGTTCCGTTTTCGCTGGCGTTCGGGGTGGGGTTTGTGCTGGTCTGCTACATCCTGGCGAGCGCGGCTTACATGATGGTGCTGCCGCTGCACGGGGATCCGCACGGCACGACGGTTTTTGCGCGGGGCATTCAGTATGCGGCGGAAGATCGCATCGGCGCCGCAGCGCTGCAGATGATGTTTCCGCAGGTGGGCGCATACCTGATGGCGGCGGCGATCCTGATTTCGACATTCGGCTGCGCCAACGGGATGACGCTGGCCGGTGCACGCGTTTACTACGCGATGGCGCAGGACAAGCTCTTCTTTCAATCCGTGGGCAAGCTGCACCCGCGGTTCAAAACGCCGGCGGCCGGGCTTGTGGTGCAGGCGGTGTGGACGGTGATCCTGTGCGTCTCGGGCAGTTACAGCCAGTTGCTCGACTACATTATTTTCGCGGCGCTGGCCTTCTATTTTCTAACCATTCTCGGGTTGTTCGTGCTGCGCTTCAAACAGCCAGACGCGCCGCGGCCGTACAAAGCTTTCGGCTATCCCTTTCTGCCGGCGGTTTACCTGGTGATGGCGGTGTGCATCTGCGCGGCGCTGCTGCGCTATAAGCCGCAATACACATGGCCGGGGCTGATCCTGGTGCTGCTGGGGATTCCGGTATATCTCTACTGGTCGCGAGGCGGCCGGGCGGCATCCGCCGGAGGCAGTGATGCGACGGAGTAGCTGGTAGCCGGTGGCTTGTAGCCGGGAGCTGGGGCAAACGGCAGTTCATCATCCGCTTTTCCATCTCCTTCTCCGGGCCAGGACGGACGGGTGTTTATGCTTCAGTACCGCCAGCCCTATCCCCGGTGTCCCGGATTCTGCGAGTAAGCCGTTTGTTTTCATGCCTGTGTCGAATGTCATCGCTGCATGTTATAGGCAGGTAACGAGTTGCCTGCAGCATTGTGGCAGCAAAGGAGTTAGTCAAAAGGTCAGGGTTCAGTGGTCAGGGTCCAGTCGCCCGCTGCTTTTTGGTCACGCTAGGAATATTGTGCGCTCAATGAGGGAAATTGCATGCAAAGAAAACAGGGTTCACGGAACGGGGGTTAGTGCACAGAAAAGCAATGATTTAGCGCGATATTGGTGGCGGGGTTGAGGGGACGGGGGGCTTGACATGGAATGGAGTGAGTCAGGAAGTCGGCTGGGCGCGCCGTGGGGCTACCGTCTTTTGCCCGCTACGCGGGCTGGCATCCGGACCTGATGGCCTCGATGGTTCTTGTGCGGACTTTCAGGAGCCTGAAGGCTCCTGTTCCCTCCGCGGCGCGGCTTCGCCGCGCACTCATTTTTCAAGAAATTTGGAGAGGTTTTCGGCACGAATAAATTCGTGCCCTGACACTTGGTGCATCTCCGAAAGAGTTTTCAGCAAGCCGCGAACGACTGGACGGTTCTTGCGCGGGCTTTCAGGAGCCTGAAGGCTCCTGGTCCCTCTGGAGCGCGGCTTCGCCGGGCACTCATTTTTCGAAAAGTTGGAGCGGGATTGCGGCATGGCTAAAGCCAAGCCCTGATACAAAGCTCTCCATGCCGAGAATCTTTCAGCAAGCTGAGAAGTCGTGCCCAGATGTAAGACGAAAAGCAACCGCAGATCCTTCGACTCGTCCGCTATGCGGACTTACTCAGGATGACAGAGTGACGGGGGGATCATGCGGCTTCCCGCCCTGGCCGCAACAATCCGCCGCGGCGGACGGTTAGGGCGGGGCACCTGGCCTGGATGAGGAGGACCAAGTATTTGAGTCATGGGCGAGCCTACTCCTGCTTGATCCCGGTCAATGCCCTGAGCTTCTTCACGTCCAGCAAATCCTGCTCGCGGCCGCTTGCAAGTTTATTGCGGATCAGGTCGTCTCGTGAGATGACGGAGGCCAGAACTTCGCCATCGATTTTACCTTCAATCCGGTTGGCCCAAGCCTCGTCGAAGGTGACTCCGTCAATTCGTTGCAGGATATCGATCCGGTCGGGCTCCTGGCCGATTTGAAACGTCGTGCCATCCGCGAAATCCGCGGGACTCATTCCCACTAAAGGTGCTCCGAATTGGGCCAGCGCGCGGAAGGCGGCCTTGGCGTTTTCCGGATCAGAACGAATAAAGAGGTCCAGGTCTTTGGTTGTGCGCGGCAGAAGATGCACCCCGAGGGCGTGACCGCCGACGATGAGGTACTTAACTGCGTTTGCGTTGAATGCGCGGAGAAGATCCTTGAAGTCCGTGGGCATCATCGGCCAGCGCTCCTTTGAAGTCGGCGGCGAATGCATAGGCGGCCTCGCTCAGCTCGCAAACTGCGACGAGACGGGCTCCAACTGGTTGGCTCTGCCAGTAGCGATAGGTTTCAGCTTCCTGCTCCTCAAGATCGGTCACACGGCGAATTGTCTTGTCCATGGGACTTGCTCCGATCTGCTACGCAGCCCAGCTTACTGCAGCAGGGTGCCTTGCGGGTCTTCGTCTTTGCCGTTCAGCTCTTCGGGTGGGATGATTACGGCGGCGGCGATCTTGTCGTCCGGTTCCAGGTTCAAGAGGCGTACGCCCTGGGTGGCGCGGCCGGCGGAGCGGATGGTCTTGGTGTCGATGCGGATGATTTTGCCGAACTGGCTGATGACCATCAGCTCTGAGGTGTCGTCGACGAGTTGAATGGTGTTGACGCGGCCGACGCGATCGGTGACGGACAGGTTCTTGACGCCCTTGCCGCCGCGCGTTTGCAAGCGATACTCCTCGACATCGGTGCGCTTGCCGAAGCCGTTCTCAGTGACGGAGAGGATGCGATACGCGCCGGGGGCATGCTCCTTGGGCGTGATGGCGACGCCGACCACATAGTCGTTCTTGATGAGGCTGATGCCGCGGACGCCGTAAGCGGGACGGCCCATGGAACGCACATCTGCTTCGTCAAAGCGGATAGCGAGACCCAGGTGCGTGGCGAGGAAGACAATCTCATTGCCGTCGGTGATGCGTGCCTTGACCAACTCGTCGTCTTTATCAATGCCGATGGCGATGATGCCGCGTGCCATGACGTTGGAGAAGTCCTTGAGCGGAGTCTTTTTGACTGTGCCCTTTTGCGTGGCGAAGAAGACGAACTTGCCTTCTTCTTCAAGATCGCGGACGGGCAGGATGGCGCACACTTTTTCACCGGGCTGCAGGTCGAGCAGGCTCTGCATGGACTTACCTTTGCCGGCGGCGCCGACGTCGGGAATTTCATAGACCTTGAGCCAGTAGACGCGGCCGGTGTTGGTAAAGCAGAGCAGGTAGGCGTGGGTGGAGTTGACGATGAGTTGGGATACGAAATCTTCTTCGCGGGTCTTCATGCCCATGCGGCCGGTGCCGCCGCGGCGCTGCTGGCGATAGATGGAGATGGGCGTGCGCTTGAGGTAGCCCTGATGGCTGACCGTGACCGCGACCTGTTCGTCGGCGATGAGGTCTTCAAGCTGCAGCTCGACACCTTCGTCGATAATCTCGGTGCGGCGCTTGTCACCGTACCTGTCGCGAACGTCTTCAAGCTCCTTGACGATGACCGAGCGGAGCTTTTTTTCGCTGCCGAGGATCTCTTCGTACTCGGCGATCTTGAGGCGAATCTCTTTCAACTCGTTCAATAGCTCGTCAATAGAGAGCTGGGTGAGGCGGTAGAGTTGCAACTCGAGGATGGCGTCAATCTGGCGGAGAGTGAGGCCGCGCTCCTCGTGGCGCTGCAACTCGCGATCGAGCTTGATGACAATCTCAGTGCCTTTGCCCCAGGCATAGAGGTTCTCGCGCGCCTCAGCGCGGGAGCCGGAAGCGCGAATGATCTTGATGACCGTGTCGAGGTTGTCGAGCGCGATCTTGAGGCCTTCGAGGATGTGCTCGCGCTCGCGCGCTTTGCGCAGGAGGTAGACGGTGCGGCGCTGCACAACGTCGATGCGGTGGTCAATGAAGACGTGGATGGCTTCAGCGAGGCCGAACTCGCGCGGCTGGCCGTTTAGGACGGCCAGGAAGATCATGGAAAAGCTCTCCTGGAGCTGAGTGTGCTTGTAGAGCTGGTTGAGAACGATCTCAGGCTGCGCGCCGCGCTTGAGGCCGATGACGAAGCGCATGCCGTCGCGGTCGCTTTCGTCGCGCGTGCGGTCGGAGCTGATGTCGATATCGGAGATGGTCTTGCTTTCGACCAGGTCGGCGATGCGCTTGAAGAGCGTGGATTTGTTGACCTGATAGGGAAGCTCGGTGACGACGAGCGCCTTGAGATCCTTGGTGACGTTCTCAGTGGCGACGCGTGCGCGCATGATGAAGCGGCCGCGGCCGGTGCGATAGGCATCGACGATGCCGGAGCGGCCATAGAGGATGGCGCCGGTAGGAAAGTCGGGCCCATGGACGTGCTTCATGACTTCAGACAGGCCGGCTTTGGGATTTTTGACGAGATCGATGGCCGCGTTGACGACCTCAGTGAGATTGTGCGGCGGGATGTTGGTGGCCATGCCGACTGCGATGCCGCTCGATCCGTTGACGATGAGGTTGGGAATGCGCGAGGGAAGGACCGTGGGCTCCTGCGTGGACTCGTCGTAGTTGGGCACGAAGTCTACGGTTTCAAGATCGATGTCGGCGAGCAACTCGCCGCAAATGCGCTCCATGCGGCACTCGGTGTAGCGCATGGCCGCGGGTGGATCGCCGTCGACGGAGCCGAAGTTGCCCTGGCCGTCGACGAGCGGATAGCGCATGGAAAAGGGCTGCGCCAAACGGACCAGCGTGTCGTAGATAGCGGAGTCGCCGTGCGGGTGATAGACGCCCATGGCCTGACCGACTACCTTGGCGCACTTGGTGTACTTCTTGTTGTGCTCCAGGCCCATCTCGCTCATGGTGTAGAGCACGCGGCGATGGACGGGCTTGAGGCCGTCGCGGGCGTCGGGGAGCGCGCGCCCAATGATCACCGACATGGAGTAGTCGAGATAGGAGCGGCGCATCTCCTCTTCGATATTGATGGGAACAATATTTGTGCCGCTTGGGGGTGGGGGTGCGCCGAGAGGGAGCTGGGGGTTCTGATCGTCTGCCATAGGTTTCCAGGTGGCCCGCTGGAAGGCGGCAAAAAAGTCCGGAAAAAGCAGGGCCGGGTCCGCGAGGCCTGATTCTATTTTAGTGGTTGGAACGTGGATTTAGCAAGGCGGAGAGTAGGAAATAAGTCTTTATTTTTGTTTAATATATGGAGCGTATTGGCGCATGTTTCCGAGAGCCTTGAATCGGAACGAGATATGGCCGGTTTTTGCACTGAGTGCGGGTGGGGGCGGCGCTTGTTTTTCGAGCTCGGAGGGTTATTTTGCGGGGAAGGAATTGCGGCTAAAGTCAGGTGAATGGTCGTCGGGCTAAACGAACGAGGGAAGGCTGATGATGCAGAGCACCGCTTGCGCGAGAACGATGGCGCCCGCGGCGCCGAGCGCGAGACGGCCGCGGGGACCATCGTATGTGTCTGCAAATACGCCGCCGATGAAGGTAAGCAGAAAGGGAAGGGACCAGAGCCAGGGGCTGCCGGGAGACCCGGTCATGACGACGAGGATTAGGACTACGGCGCAGAACAATGGATTGGTGTTGCCGAAGTAGCGCGACCGGCGCACAGCCAGATAAAGCACCAGGGCGGCAGATGTGGCCACGGTGACGCCGCCGTTGGGGAGCGCTGAGAAGAAGCGGCGGGCGGGATCGGTGGAGAACCAAAGGAATCCAGCGGCGGAGCGGAAGACGTAGCTGTACGCATCGGGCGAGAATCCGTAGCAGGCGAATACGAGCAGCAGCGCGCCAACCGAGGCGGCGAGAACGATGGGCAGCGCCTGGCTTCTGTGGCCTTCGGCGATCCAGAGCATGCCGACAAGGCCGAGCAGGGCGGCCAGTGGCAGGGCTACGATGTGCGCGGCAGCCGCGACTCCGAGGATGGCCGTAAGCAACACGATGCGCGGACGCCATTTGCGGCGCGGTCCCTGCATGGAATGAGCGACGCCGATGCAGGTGTACACGCCGCCGTAGACACCGAGGGCGGCGAGGACTTCAGGGTTTGGCGAGAGGCAGGCCTTTATGACCGCTGGTGAGAAGCAGTAAAGCGCAAGCGCGGTGTAGCCGCCCAGATTGCCGTAGAGGCGGCGGGTGACCCACCAGATGCATCCGCCGAGTGCGCAGCCGGCAAACAGAAACGGCAGGCGGAGCAGCAGGAGGATGTGCGTCATTTGATGGCGCAGTTCCCAGGTGCTGATTTCGGCGCCTTGCTGCTGCACAACACGGTCTTCGGGCTTGCGGAGGGGATCGAATGCGCGCTGGACAAGGAGGTTGAGAGTGAGCGGGAGGCCGGCGAGGCGGTAGGCGAGGATGCCGTCGTGGATATTGCCGCACGAGGTGTAGTAGCCGGCCAGCGGCGAGGGTTTCTCCCATGTCTCGCGGCCACAGCGGGCGTATTGGTAGTCCTGATCGGAGAGGGTCTGGCGGCTGGTGAGCCAGAGGCCCTGGAGGAGAAAGAGCGCCAACAACCCCGCTGCGATGCGCTGCGGCAGATTGAATCGGAAACGGCGAAGGATGCCAAACCGGTGGGTCATTACGTTCAGAGCAACCTAACCAGTCTAAATGGCGTTGGCGGAGATTCGAGCGGCCGGGCTCGCTGGTGAAGGCCAAAGTAGCAATTTGGGGACAGAGACAGAAGAGCCGCTCCGAAGAGCGGCTCTCTGACGAGGGTTGAGTTCGGAGTTCTAGTTGAAGATTGCGCCGACGGTATCGTCGAAGGTCAGGTTGACGGTGCAACTGTTGGGGCCGCCAGCAGTGATGGCCGCGAGCGGAGCGCAGTTGTAGGACCAACCACCGAAGGCTCCCGCACCGGCGGGCGCC
Organism: uncultured Acidobacteriaceae bacterium; assembly: GCA_963841095.1. GTDB lineage: Bacteria > Acidobacteriota > Terriglobia > Terriglobales > Acidobacteriaceae > Telmatobacter. The sequence continues at coordinate 23,722 of CAWJBE010000016.1, read as the reverse complement.
GTCAAAGTGATTGTGGTTCCAACGGGGTAAGTTGCGACGCAGACCGAGCCGCCGAGACCGGCGCCATTCGATCCTGGACCGCAGTGGAGCACATTGGGCGTGCCCGTGGCGGAGGGGGCTGTTACGAGCCAGTTGGTGGTGTTCAAGCCCTCGTTGTAAACGGTGAGAGTTGCCAAGAGAGCTGATGCCTGAGAGCCCGGATAGCATGAGCCTGCAGTGGTCGCGGTGGGAAGAATCAACGGGCAATTGAAGGTGGCGGTAGCGGTTTCGATCGATCCGGTTGTGGGATCGGTTGCTTCAGCGATAATGGTGGCGCCTCCGGTGCCGTAAGCAGTCACGACTCCAGCGTCAGCGCCGGGATTTGGCGCTCCCGAGGAATTAGTATTCACGGGAAAGACACTCGGCGACGAAGTGGTCCACGTAACGGAGTTGGTCAGGTCCCTGACAGTGGGCGGGGTTGAATAGGTTCCGATGGCGAGGAATTGGCCTTGATCGAGCAGATTGCCCACCGTAATTGTGCTTGGAATGATGGTGAGCGCGAGCAGGGGTTCCGGCGCGGGTGTGAGCGTGACGTTGACGGTTGCGGAATTTGAAACCAGTGAGCCGTCGGGGTTGGAAAGCAAGGCGGTGACGGTGCTGGTGCCTTGACTTACCCCTACAGCAAGCCCGTCACCCGAAGCGAGCCCGGAGCTGACCGTGGCAATGGAGGGAATGCTCGATGTCCACTTGAGCTGCGGAGAGTTGGTGACATCCTCCTCAAGGCCGGTGGTGCCGGAGGTGGCGAGCGCAATAAACTGGCCGGTCTGGCCCGAAGCGGAGACCGACTGGGCGCTCGGGATGATCGTGACTGCGGTGAATTCTTCCGTAGTTCCGGCCGTCACTGTGAATGTGGCTGTAGCCGTCAATGTGCTTCCGCCGCTGGCGTAGAGGGCGGTAATCGTCGCTGTGCCCTGGCCCACGGCTGTAGCGAGTCCGGTGGTGGGGCCGATGGTGGCAATTTGTGCGCTGCTAGAATTCCAGGCAACCGAGCCGGTCAAATTGACCGTTGCACCTGTAGAGGTGGTTCCAATCGCGAGGAATTGGGCGGTCTGTGTCGGAACTGCGACCGATTGAGCGCTTGGAATGATAGCGATCGAGACCACCGACGATCCTGGGGAGATGCCTCCGCCGCCTGAGGAACTAACCGTAAGGGACGCGGAGGCGGTAAGCACTCCGGTATATCCGTTGATGGTTGCCGTGATGGTCGTTGTACCAGCCGAAACTCCGGTTGCGACTCCCGAAGAACTGACGGTGGCGACCGCGGGCGTGCTGGAAGTCCAAGTGGCGGAATCGGTGACATCCTGCGTGGTCGATGGATGGTTGCTTCCATGACCGATCACACCTGTCGCGGTGAACTGCGCGGTTTGACCCACGTTAACCGATTGCGATGTGGGAGCGACAGTGAGGGAATCCACCAAGGGATTGGTGCAACCGGCGATCGGCAAAGCAAGGCCGATGAGGAGCAGCACCCGCGGTGAAAGACGATCAAGCATCATAAACCTCCGGAGTCTGCAGCCGGCTATGGCGGCGACCCAACAATTTCACAGCAGACCCTTCGCTGGCCTATATGCCTTCGACTATAGGGCATACTGTTGCCCGACTACTCTTGCACTAAAGTGTTACTGGGCGTTTGGTATCAAGACAGTCAATAAGCTTTTCCTTGCAGATTCAAGTTGTTGCAGCGGAAGCGCCGAAGCCAAAAGTAACGAGAGAAGAGAGTGAATCAGATGGTTAAAGTGGAAGCAAAAAGTCGGCGCTCTGCAGATCACGATCAATGGACTGACGACGAGAAACAGGTACAGCCTTGCCGCCGCCGAGCCCTTTGCTGCCGACAGCGTGAACCGCTACACTTGCGGTGAGCATGGCCATCACCCACGACAACACGCCAGAACGTTTGGTGAGCGCCGCGCGCGCCGACGAGGAGCAGACTTTTGAATTGAAGCTGCGGCCGCGATGGCTGCGCGAGTTCATTGGCCAGTCAAAGGCAAAGGAGCAGCTGGCGATTGCGCTGGAGGCGGCTAAATCGCGCGGCGAAGCGCTGGATCATGTGTTGCTCTTCGGTCCGCCGGGATTAGGGAAGACTACGCTGGCAACGATTATTGCCAATGAGCTTGATGTTGGATTCCAGCAGACGTCGGGGCCGGCCCTGGTGATTCAGGGCGATTTGACGGCGATCCTCACCAATTTGCGGGAGCGCCAAGTTCTCTTTCTCGACGAGATTCACCGTCTGCAGGCGGTGCTGGAAGAGAAGCTATACACCGCGCTCGAAGACTACAAGCTGGACATCATCATCGGTCAGGGGCCGGCAGCACGCACGCACGTGATGGAGATTCGCCCGTTCACCTTTATCGGCGCCACGACGCGGCCGGGCCTGCTGAGCTCGCCGCTGCGCTCGCGGTTCGGGATTCTGCTACGACTGGAGTTTTATACGGAGGAAGAGCTGCGCGTGATTGTGGAGCGTTCGGCAGAAGTGCTGCAGATTCCCATCGATGCCGACGGCGCGGCGGAGATTGCGCTGCGTTCACGCGGCACGCCGCGCATTGCGAACAGGTTGCTGCGGCGCGTGCGCGACTATGCGCAGGTTCGCGGAACGGGTTCGATCGACAGGCCAACGGCGAATGCGGCGCTGACGATGCTGGAAGTGGATGCGCACGGCTTTGACGAGATCGACCGCAGGCTGATGCTGACCATCATGCAGAAGTACGACGGCGGACCCGTTGGGCTGGGCACGCTGGCCGCGACGCTGGCCGAAGAAGAGGACGCGCTTGAAGAGGTCTACGAACCGTTCTTGATTCAAATTGGATTTCTGGATCGCACGCCGCGCGGCCGCGTGGCGACGAGGCTCGCCTACGAACATTTCGGGATTGCCGCGCCGGGCCGGCAGGCGGGGCTGTTCTGATGAGGCAGTGGAGTTAGCCGTGCTTCGCACATGTTAGCGGAGATAGAAAGGCAGCAAGTCTGCGAGTCAGCCCGGTCGGTGGCCGCATGATTTCGAACCTGGCGATTGCCATTCCCAGGTCTCAAAAGCGAGACCTGGGGCACCGATTTTGGTGCAGAATTAAGCGGTCGTTGGACTAGTGAAGAACGAAGCGGACAGGCTTCGTCAATTGCGAGATTCCTGCAACCTCTTTGCTGTTCCGTCATCTGCACTGATAGTGCTCGCCTGATTCACTTACTTAAGGAGAAATGTTATGGCAGCTACTGAATCGACCATGCTGGAATTGGGAACGGTTGCGCCGGATTTTGCGCTGACCGATGTTGTGACCGGAAAGACTGTGCATCGCGACGATTTTCGCGGCAAGCCGCTGCTGGTGCTGTTCATCTGCGCGCACTGCCCTTATGTGAAGCACATTGAAAAATCTCTCGGCAAGCTCGGCGCGGACTATGCGGGCAAACCGATCGGCATTGTGGCCATCAGCGCCAACGATGCGGGCGCGTATCCCGACGACGGGCCGGCGGGACTGAAGCAGCAGGCAAAAAATAACGGATTTGCGTTTCCGTATCTCTACGACGAATCGCAGGACGTAGCGAAGGCGTACAAAGCGGCGTGCACACCGGATCCTTATTTATTCGACAGCAATTTTCGCCTGGTTTATCGGGGCGAGTACGATGCGAGCCGGCCGAGCAATGGAGTGCCCGTGACCGGAAAAGAACTGCGCGCGGCAATGGATGCGGTGCTGGCGGGCAAGCCTGTTCCGGCGGAGCAGAAGCCGTCAATTGGATGCAACATCAAGTGGAAGGGGTAAAGGCAGCGGATTTAGCCGGTTCGATGAAGCTGTTCGTGCCGGCACTGTTTGTGGTCAGGCGCTTACTGGCGCGGGAGCCAGGCTGGCGAGCAATTCGTGAATCTCAAGCAGCACTTCATCGGGACGCGTGGCAGCCAGCGGCAATTTGAGGAGGCCCTGCGGAGTGAACTGCGCACCGCGCTTCGCGTTGCGTGCGACCAGCTTCATGAGGTGGGCCGGATCGACTGAGGCATTTTCCATAAAGCGAATTTGCAACTCGCCGCGCTTGCGATCGACCTGTGCGATGCCCAAGCGTTCGCACTCCAGGCGCAGCAGAGAAGCTTCAAGCAAGTAGACGGTCGCGTCGGGCGGCGCACCGTAGCGATCTTCCATCTCAGCGCGAATCTCGTTGACTGCACCCTCAGTGGTGGCGCCTGCAATCTTCTTGTATAGACGGAGGCGCTGGTTCTCTTCGGGTACGTAGCTCTCGTCGATGCGCAGCGCGATGCCGAGATTGAGCTGCGTGGCCGGGCGCTCTTCGCTGCCCTCACCCTTGAGTTCTTTCACGGCAGCTTCAAGCATGGACGTGTATAACTCGAAGCCGACCGCCTCAATGTGGCCGCTTTGCTCGCCGCCGAGCATGTTTCCGGCGCCGCGAAGTTCGAGGTCGAGCGCGGCAATTTTGAAACCGGCGCCGAGGTCGCTAAACTCCTTGAGCGCGGCGAGACGGCGCCGCGCGATTTCGGTGAGCTGATGCTCCTGCGGGATGAGCAGGTAGGCGTAGGCGCGCCGGTTGGAACGGCCAACGCGCCCGCGCAACTGGTAGAGTTCGCTGAGGCCGTGGCGCTCCGCGCGATTGATGAGGATGGTGTTGGCGAGAGGGATGTCGAGGCCATTTTCGATGATGGTGGTGGCGACGAGCACATCGAACTCATGGCGCATGAAGGCGAGCATGGCCTTTTCGAGCTCGTTCTCGCTCATCTGGCCGTGAGCTACGACAACGCGCGCCGCAGGCACCAGTTCCTGAATGCGCATGGCGATCTCATAGATTGACTCGACGCGGTTGTGGACGAAGTAAACCTGCCCGCCGCGCTCCAATTCGACTTCGATGGCGGAGCGGATGATTTTCTCGTCAAATTTGGCGACGACGGTCTGGATTGCCATGCGGTCTTTGGGCGGCGTCTCGATGACGCTCATATCGCGAAGGCCAACTAACGACATATGCAGCGTGCGCGGAATAGGCGTGGCGCTCATGGCCAGCACGTCAATCTCTTTGCGCATTTGCTTGAGGCGCTCTTTGTGGCGAACGCCGAAGCGCTGCTCTTCGTCGACGACGAGCAGGCCGAGATCCTGAAACTTTAGATCTTTGGAGAGCAGGCGGTGGGTGCCGATGAGAATGTCGACCTTGCCGGTGGCCACGCGCTCAATGATGTCTTTCTGCTCTTTGGCTGTTCTAAAGCGCGAGATCATCTCAATGTGGATGGGGAACTGGGCGAAGCGCTGCTTGAAGGTTTCGAAGTGCTGGAAGCTGAGCACCGTTGTCGGCGTGAGGACCGCGACCTGTTTGCCGTCCTGCACGGCTTTGAATGCCGCGCGCATGGCTACTTCAGTTTTGCCGTAGCCCACGTCGCCACAGAGCAGGCGGTCCATGGGCGTGGGCGATTCCATGTCGTACTTGACGGCGCGGATCGCGGAGGCCTGATCTTCGGTCTCGGTGTAGTCAAAGGAGTCTTCAAACTCGCGCTGAAACTCATTGTCTTTGGAGAATGCAGTGCCCTGCGCGGTGCGGCGCTCGGCGTAGAGCTTGAGGAGCTCGCCGGCCATATCGCGCATGGCCTTGCGCACGCGGGCCTTGGTTTTAGTCCACTGCTGCGAGCCGAGCTTATTGAGAACAGGCGCGGGCCCGGTATCGGTGGAGCGGTACTTCTGAATGAGATCGAGGCGGGTGAGAGGGACGTAGAGTTTGGCGCCCTCGTAGAACTCGAGAATCATGAATTCGACGGAGAGGCCATCCTGGGTGATCTCCTTGAGTCCCTGATATTGTGCGATGCCGTGCTCGACATGGACGACGTAGTCGCCGATGCCGAGATCGCGAAAGTCGGAGACGAAGGCCGCGGTCTTGGATTTTTTGGGCTCGGGCCGCGCGGCGACGTCGGCTTCGTCAGAGAGATCGTTGGCGCCGAAGACGATGAGGTTTGTTTCAGCAAAGCTGACGCCCGCAGCCAGCGGCGAGCGCACGATGACCGGCACGCGCAGATCGCCGGCCATGTAGCTGGCCTCTTCAAACATGGTGTCGCCGCCTGAGCGCGGAGTGCGGCTGCCGAGCCGGTAGGGAACCTGGTAGTCGCGAAGAACCGTGGCAAGGCGCTCGACGTCGCCCTGGTGAGGGACGGCGAGCACGATCCGCGTCTCGGTGGTCATCAGATTCTTCAATTGCTCAGTGAGCGCAGGGATGGAGCCGTGAAAGCGCAGCGTGGGCCGCGTAGGCAGCTCAATTTCGCCGAGCGTGGCGTCGCTATCGAGCACGTCGACCATGCCGAGTTGATCGAGATCGAGGCCCGTGTGCGCATCGAGCGATGCGCTCAGGACTTCAGGGCGCAGATAGATGTCTTCAGGCCGGATGAGCGAGCCGATGCCCGAGCGCTCATGGCGCTGCTCGACCTTGTTCCACCAGCGATCGATCTGGTTGCGGACCATGGCCGGCTCGTCGACGAAGAGCGTGGAGCGCGGCAGGAGCGTGAGCAGCGAGCGCGCGGCGCCGGCTACAGGGGTGAAGAACTCCCAACCGGGAAAGACGCTGACGCCGCCGGCCGCAGCAGCTTCGGCTGCCATTTCTTCGTCGTCGATTTCGACGCGCTGTTGGCTGAGGCGGCCGTTGACTGCGGCGAGGAGGCGCTCCGTTACAGGCGATTCTGTGAGCGGAAGCAACTGGGTTTCGTCGAGGCCGCTTTGCGAGCGTTGCGTCTCGGGATCGAATTTACGAATGGTTTCAATTTCGTCGCCAAAGAACTCGATGCGCACGGGGCGGTCGGATTCCGGCGAGTAGACGTCGAGGATCCCGCCGCGGCGCGTGAAGTGGCCGGGCATTTCGACAAGATCCATCTGCGTGTAGCCCACGCTTGCAAGGTGCGCGGTGAGCACTTCGATGTCGACTTCTTCTCCGCGCTTGAGCGTGACGGTGAGGCCGGCGTAGTACTCGAGATCGAAGAGCTTGAGCGCGGCGGACTCGACGGGAGCGATGAGGATTTCGACGGCGCCGGAAGCGAGCTTCCACAAAGCGGCGGCGCGCTGCTCCTGCACGTCGGGGTGGGGCGAAAGATTTTCAAAGGGAAGGACGTCGTGGGCGGGAAAGCGCACGACGCGCGCGGGATCGATTGCGCCGGTGAGCTCGCATCCGGCCTTGAGCAGCGGCTCGAGGGCTTCGGCGGCCTTGTTGTCGGCGACGATGACGATGACCGGCCGCTTGGCGGCCCGCGCCATCAGGGGCAGATAGAGCGAGCGCGCGGTTGCGGTCAGTCCGGACACACGCCTACGGCCCGCACCCAGGCTAAGGTGCCTGCGAACGCGCTCAAATCCCGAGGAATGCTCCAGCTCCGCGAAAATTTCGCGGACAAACGGGAGGATCATGAACCTCAAGTTTAACAGCGGTGGCGTGAATGGCGAGTGAGCGTAACTGTGCGATTTGCCCGCGAGAGCATGCTGGTCGAATCAACGGGCCGCACGGCGAATCAGTCGAGGCGTGGGGTTCCGCGGCGCAGAACGAGGCCGGTGATGCCGAAGACCACGATGAGCACGATGGCGAGAAAGAAGTAGTACGCCATGGGATGCGCCCAGCCCGGCGAATAGCTGAGGTCCTGGCCTACCCAGAGCAGCAGGACGGTGGCGATGGCCGCGAATTGGCCTGCGATGACGAGGAAAGTGTGTCCCAGATCGCGCCGTTTGTCGAGCGCCTCAACCTGGTCGGGAGTCAAGTTGCGTTCTTCGGGGGGAAGGAGGGAATTTGCCATTGAAATCTCCATGCCGGCCTTGCTGACGACCTCCGGATCCGGCTTGCTTATCTTTCGATTGAATCACACGCGGGCGGACCCTCGTCAACCGGTACGCACTCATTCCATGAGGAACGCGAGCGATTGCAGCGTAGAGATTTCGAAGGGCTTGCGGCAGCGGATGTTGGCGCACTGGAGCTTGTCGTCGCGGCGGACCATATAGGACTGCGCTTTCGCGAAGCGGGCCCGGTCGCGCTCGTCGCCTCCACGGGGAAGCTGGGCGCGCTTGCGCCGCACAATCCAGGTGACCTTGTATTCGGCGGCCTGTCCGCACTTGGGGCAGGTGAGGTTGTGGGTGCGCTGCTCGGTGGTTTCGTTAAAAAACTCACGTTCATCCATGGTTAGTCGGCCCTCCGGCTCACCGCCCAGGCGGTGTATCCGCCCTGGGAACCCGGGACTCCACGCGGGCACTTTCGCGCCAGGGGAATCTAATCCAGATTAATCCTTTAGAGTGCAAATCACCATGGCAGCCGCGATGCCATCCTCGACCGCCGCGGCCTGCTGTCAATGATGGCCGACGCATCGCACGCGGGCATCTTCAAGGATGGTTCCAAATTGCCGGTGGTCGGCCCGGGGCTACGCTGGCGGCGCCGATAGTTTCCGGGAGTCCGAGTTCCGGTAGAGGCTCGTAGAGACACATTGTTTTGCTACTATAGTTGAACCGTTTCTGGCACGACAAAAAACAGGATGAATCTGAGGTGACAAGATGAAAATTGCAGTAGGGATGATGGTGCTGGCGGCGGCTTCGGCATGTGCGCTTGCGCAGGATGCGTCGAACCCGGTGGTAACGAGCGCGAAGGAGATTTTTCAGCGGCAGTCGGGTTATATGGTCGCCGCAGCCGAGCAGATGCCGGCGGACAAGTACGGATATCGTCCGACAGCGGATCAGTGGACGTACGGGAAGATCGTCTCGCATGTGATCCAGGCGAACTTTGGCGTGTGCGGAATGCTTTCGGGGGATGGCCCGGGCAAGGCGCCGGCAGTGACGGAGACGACCCCGAAGGACCAGCTGGTGCCGATTCTCAAGCAATCGTTCGACACCTGCGAGAAGGCATTGGACGGCCTGCAGGACTCGAGCCTGGGCGCACCGATCACTTATTTCCGCGGAGCGAAGAAGCCGCGTGCGCGTGCGCTCGTCGAGCTAACGGATGACCTTGAGGACCACTACTCACAGTTGGCGAGCTATCTGCGGCTGAACGGAATGATTCCGCCTTCTGCCAAGAAGTAGAGGCGATCGGGTCGCTGCACGCGTCTTCGGCGCACAACGTGTGCGTTCGAGTGCGTGCCCGCCCATGCCGTGCTCGAACGATTGAGACCTCCTGTGCCGACGACAGAGAATGTCGTATTGCTTGAGGCGTGCTATACCGGCGCCGAACAACGGGGTCTCTCCTTTGAAGTAGGCCGGTCTGCCGCTGGTTATGGCAAACATTACGAGGCCCCAGGACGAACCGGGGCTTCGCATTCAGTTGCTCATCCTAATCGAGCGGAAATCGTCAGTACTTCATGTTCGCCAAATCCTCGATCAACCCAGGTCCGGTTGGCTCCCATCCCAACGTCTTGCGCGTCCACTCACTCGAAGCCGGCATATCCATCGCCGCAAAGAGCCCGAACATTCCGAAGTGCTCGCCGGCCTTTTCAGCCGGTATCGAAACCGGCGGCACCTTCAGCCCTTTACCGATCGTCTCGGCGATCTCTCGCAGTGACACGCCTTCTTCCTGCACTGCGTGATACGTCGTCAAGCCTGGGCCCGTCTTCTCGACCGCCAGCCGATACAGGTGCGCCACATCCTTGAGCGGACCCGCAGCCCAACGATTCGCGCCATCGCCGACATACGCTGAAACCCCTTTCTCGCGCGCGATCTGAATCATCCAGGTCACCAGCCCCTGCTTGCGCGTGTCATGCACTTGCGGCAGACGCACGATCGCCACATGCACACCCTTTGCCGCCACTGCCTGCGCCGCCTGTTCCGGCCTGCGCGGAATCGCCTGCGAATCTACGGGAGGATCTGTCTCCTTGCGCACCTGACCCGGTGCGCCGGCCGTGATCCCGATCCCGGAAGTGACCACCAGCAGCTTGCCCGGTTCGAGCACCGATCCCAGCGCTTCAATCGCCTTGATCTCGTCCTCCGCGTTCTGCGCAAACTTCGACCAGTCGTGGTTGAACGCCAGGTTCACCACAGCATCCATCCCCGCCGCTCCGCTGCGCAGGCTGTCGAGGTCCTGCAGATCGCCGCGATGCACCTCCGCACCGGCAGCCTTCAACTGTTCCACGCCGGCATCGCTGCGCGTAAGGCCGCGCACCTGATGCCCTGCCGCAATCAGTTCCTTCACCAGTTCTGTTCCAATGAAGCCCGTAGCTCCCGTCACAAATACACGCATCTCAAGTCCTCCTGTTGTTATGACGCCAACCTTGAAGATCGCGCCAGAATTGACATCCGCGCCGCCGCGGAATAAAACGGAGATGGTCTCCGTATAGAGAGATAACCGGAGGCTATCTCCGGTTGCAAAACTTTTTATGCAGACCCGATATGCCGAAAAGGAAGCTCCTGCCACCTCCGCCCACCCGCAAGCCCCGCGCAGATGCCCAGCGCAACCGCGAGCGCATCCTTGACGTCGCAAAGGAGATCTTCACCCGCGATGGCGCCGCCGCCAGCCTCGACGAAATCGCCCGCCACGCCGGCATCGGCCCCGGCACGCTCTATCGCCACTTCCCCAACCGCGACGCCCTGATCGAAGCCGTATACCGCAACGAAGTTGAAAAACTCGCCGCCGCGGAGAAGCGCTTTGCCGCCGACATGCCGCCGCTCGAAGCCCTCCGCGCCTGGATGCTGCTCTTCATCGACCACGTCTCCGCTAAGACGCTCATCATTCCCGCGATGGACACCGTCGCCGGCGGCTCCATGCGCCTCATCGAAGGTTCCCGCTCGCTCATCCATGCCGCGTTCGTAGCCTCCGTCAGGCGCGCCATCGCCAGCGGCGATCTCCGCTCCGACACCAACCCCGACGACTTTGTCCGTGCGCTGGTCGGCATCTTCTACACCACTGCTTTTCCCGGATGGGAGGCCAGCGCCCGCCGTCTCGTCGACATCCTCATCGCCGGTTCGAGCTCAATGCCCAGGCGCCCTTCCACCCAAGCCGGCAAGCGGCAAAGATAGCGAGACCCACGAGGCGGGCTGGCCGCTATCGCATTTTTCACAATTACTTCAGGGCGAAATTTCTGTTGGGCGAAGCGAGATCACAACCGAGATCACAACACGGCACAGAAAGAACTACCATGCACATGCCACGTGTTGTAGGATACGCGGATCGGGCCCTTTCCCCGCTCGCTTCTTACCTACTCTTAGAATTTGGTTGATACCCGGCGGCTGGCGAAACGTGGAGGGACAAATGACTCCAACGAAGGACGTCCGCAACCTGAAGGTGCTTGTCGTTGATGACGAACATATCATTGCCGACTCACTCACGATGATCCTGGGCAACTCCGGATTTGATACGCGCGCGGCGTACACCGGCGAGGCGGCTGTCGAGATGGCCCGGAACTTCGAGCCGGATTTGCTGATCACCGATGTTGTGATGCCCGGCATGTCGGGAATCGAGACCGCGATTCAGGTCCGCGAGATGCTGCCCGGCTGCAAGGTCCTGCTCTTTTCCGGTCAACTGGCGGCAGAAGGCCTGCTTAAAGTGGCGCGCGAACGGAATCATGACTTCGAGCTACTCACCAAACCTGTTCATCCGGACGAACTGATTGCCAAGATGCAAACTGTCTTGTGCGCCTGAAGGGCCGCACGTGGCACAACCAGCGGAGGCGGTCCGGCATCCTAGCCAGTGCGGCGTGGGAGCCAGGTTGCGGCCGGGCCCAGATTTTCTTCCCCGCGGCTGCCGCGCCGCAAGGCGAACCCACCGGAATTGATGAAGCAGTGACGCCGCGTGTGAAGTTTTGAGACTTGCAATCTCGACCTCTCGGCAGTCGGTGGCCGGAGGTATCCGATGCCCGCAACTGGACGCCACGAATCCCGAATAGAAACAATGCTGCGCGACTTTTTTCCTGGCTTATTGCATACTCATGCTTGCTATGGCGAAACGCAAGCCAGCCAAGTTCTCGGCCACGAAGGCGGTGAAGGCTAACGCGCGCGAACGCGTGGGCCAGCCGAAACCGTCGCGCGTGCTCCCGGACCGGCCGCGCACGGGCCGCCAGGCCAAGCACAAGCCGGGGCTGGAAGAGATTATTGGCCGGGAGGAGTAGCGGTGGCGAAAGCAGTTGGCATTGGGGGAGTCTTTCTGAAGGCGCGCGATCCGCAGGCGCTGGCCGCCTGGTATGGGACACATCTTGGGATTCCCGCGCAGGATGGAGGGTCGCTGGCCTTCGACGGCCCGGACTCGACCGGCATGACGGTGTTTGCGCACTTCCCGCTGGACACGCGGTATTTTGGCGAGGGCGCGCAGCAGACGATGGTGAACTTCAGGGTGGACGATCTGGACGAACTGCTGAAGCAGTTGACGGCGGCGGGAGTGCGCATCGATCCGAAGCGCGAAGACTACGCTTACGGGAAATTTGCCTGGATCTGGGATCCGGAGGGCAACCGGGTGGAGCTTTGGGAGCCGCTGTGAGGCCGGGGCTGGGTGAGTGCCGTCTGTGAAAAATGCAAGCTAGTGTTGCACGCTGTAGGGGCCGGGGAGCGAGGTCCCGTTCGGCTGTTCCGACTGCTTTGAGACCACGTCGGTCCGCTTAGAGTAGATTCGGAACTCGACGACCAGATTGAGCAAGACGGGAACAGGCTTGCCGTCTTTGATGGCGGGCGAGAAAGTGGCTTTGCGAATGGCGTCGACGGCGTTTTCATCGAGCCCAAAGCCGATGGGACGCGCAACGGCGATCTCGACGGGCTTGCCGTCAGCTCCGATCACAACGTGATAGAGGCACATGCCGGCCACACCGTGGTCCTGTGCGTACTGGTTTGACTGAGGCTCGAAGGTCGAGCGCAGCCTGGCCTTTTTATCCACCATGTTTTCGCGGAGCACAGCAGGATCTTTGGGGCGGTAGTCGGTCTTGTTGGCAGCGGCTTCGTAGTAAAGCTTCCAGAAGTCAGGCATCGCCGCCATCATGCGGCTGTCGAAGCCCTGTGCGAAGACATTGCCGAGAGCGTCTTTGAGCACCTGGGTCGCATGCGCGGGCGAGGTTGTGGTGGTTACGCTCTTTGCGTCGGCCGGGCGCTCGGTGGGCGGAGCCTTGGCTATCTCAGCCTGCACTTCGCCGGCGCTGCTTGTTTCAGCAGGCTCGGTGGCGGGCGGTGCGGCAGGGGAGGGGGCGGGCGGTGGAGCGGCGGTGGACCCAGAACCGGGCGTAGAGGCAGATGCCGGGGCTGTGGGCGCTGCGGCGGGCTTCCCGGTTGCGGGCGCGGGTTTGGCGCCTTTTGCCGGCGGCTTGTTTTTTTCGGTCTTCTCTTTCGGCGGCTTGACCACCAACTCACGGTCGATCGTAATCCTGACCACTTTCTTTTTCGGCGTGATGTTGACGCGGTCGACGGCCTTGGTGGGGTCTTCAGAGGGCAGTGCGCCAAGAAAGTGCAGTCCGAACCGTTCGCCTTCCAACTCGACCTTGTGCTTTTCGAGATGCACCTTGTCGATCTGAATTTCGCACAGCGTGTACGATCCCTGAGCGGAGTGGCTGATGAGAACGCCATGCTCGTTGAAGCTGAGGTCGTTATCGAGGTAGCCGCCGCGGAGGAAGAGCTGCTTGCCCACAAGCATCTGGCGAAGCTCGTCTTCAGTGATGCCGGGGGACTGAGAGGATTGTGCGGTCTGGCTGGAGGCAGGCGACGGCGGTTGCGGAGGCGGAGAGGCTGGCTGGCTCGCAGCAGGAGCAGCGGGCGTTGTTTGCGGTGCGGCTGGTTGAGAAGGCTCGGCGGCAGCGGGTTGAGCGGCTGGTTCGCTCTGGGGAGATGGGGCGGGAGCTGCCTGCTGCGCGGTTGCTGCACCTCGCGCGGAGATGGCGAGGATGGACGCGAGCGCCAGCGCCCCGCAGGGGATCACGAAGGCAAGTCGAATTGGTGACGTTGTGGCAAACATGGCACGGAAAAAGGTGAGCAAATGGGGCATAGGTGAGCCCATGAACGCACTTTAGCAGGATTGTGCCCGACGAGAAAGGAACGTTGGTTGCATTACCAGCGTGCTATATGACCATTCAAATCTGATTCTGGTCAGAGCGATGTTCGATCCGCCAGAGAATCCGCCGGAAGAAGCCGAGGATGCGCCGCACGTCACGATGGGCGAGGGTGAGCCGCCGCAGAAGAAGGTGCAAGTCGTGGCGATTTGCTTTACGCATGGCGGAGGGTGAGTAGTTTGCGGCTTGCATGGTTTCTTCAACGATCGCAGCGAGGAGATCCAAATCGGCGGCGGAAGCGGGAGGGTCGGCGTCGTGCGGTGCGATCTCCCAGGTCCCCAAAAGCGAGGGACCTGGTGCACCCAATTCTCTGGCACGAAGGGCGGGGCGCGTGGCCAACTCGTAGAGGCAGACGGCGACAGCCTGGCCGAGATTCATCGAAGGTTGGCGCGGATCGGTGGGAGTTTCGACCAGCAGATGGCAGTGCGAGAGGTCTTCTCGTGTGAGGCCGCGCTTTTCTGAGCCGAAGACGAGGGCCACGCGGCCGCCGCGGGCGAGTTCATGCTGGACGATCGGCGGAAGATCCGGGAGCGAGACGAATGGCTGCTCCGGTTTGCGCCGGGTGAGTGCGGCGGTGCCGACGACGAAGGTGCAATCAGCAATGGCCTCGGACAGGCTCTCCGCGCGTTTGGCGTTTTTGAGGAGGTTGGAGGCACCGACGGCAGATTTTGCTTCGCGCCAGTGGGCCTCGTAGGGGGCGACTACGGTGAGGTGCTCGAAGCCAAAGTTGGCCATGGCGCGGGCGGCCGCTCCTATATTGAGGGGATTGCGCGGGGAGACGAGGACGACGTGGATGCGGGCGCGTTGGGGAGCGGTGAGCAAGTGATGATTGTAGAGCGAGCCCTCGCCCCGTTGTTACACTGCAAAGACCGATGGCTCCGATGAGGGATTCGCTCCAGTCTGAGGTTGAACTTCTTTGCGCGACCGCGCGCTGGTGCTATGGGCGCGGCTGGGTCCCGGCGACGAGCGGGAACTTCAGTGTGCGCATCGTTGAAGGGCCGGCGGAGCGCATCCTTATTACGCCATCGGGGCTCGACAAAGGTGTGGTGACACCGCAGGATTTGCTCGAAGTGGATGGTGAGGGCAAAGCGGTGACGGGGAATGGAAAACCTTCTGCTGAGACGAGACTGCACCTGGTTCTCTACCGCGCGCGGCCTGAAGCTGGAGCGATTCTCCACGTTCATACGGTTTGGAACACGCTGCTTTCGGGGCGCTTCGCATCGCAGGGTTATCTGGCGCTTGAGGGCTACGAGATTCTGAAGGGGCTTTCGGGCGTGGCGACACACGAATATACCGAGCGGGTTCCGGTGCTGAAAAACACGCAGGATTATGCGGAGCTTTGCAGTGAATTGGCCGGCGCGCTGGGCGCGTATCCCGATGCCCACGGTGTTCTGCTCAGCCGTCACGGGCTATATACTTGGGGGCAATCGGTGGCTGAAGCGCGCCGTCACCTGGAGGCACTGGAGTTTCTGTTCGAGGTGGAGGGGCGGCGGCTGACGGGCGGGTTTTAATCGCCGCGAGGTCTTAGAGCCCGGCCATATTTAAGGTTCTTGCGGTCCCACGTCTCAGAATCGAGACGTGGGGCACCCATATGATGTGACGGAGGAGTCTGCGATGGCGGTTCTTCGCTTTCCTGAGACCAACGTGAAGATTGAGAACGAGCCGGAGATTCGCGCGGCGCTTGCGGCGGTGGGTATCGACTACGAGCGCTGGAGTCTGGATCGCGTGCCTGCTGACTGCTCGGCTCAGGATGTTTTGAGCGCGTACGCCGCGGAGATCGACGAGATGAAACGGCGGGGCGGTTATGTGACCGCTGATGTGATCGACGTGATGCCGGAGACGCCGGGGCTGGAGACGATGCTGGCGAAGTTCGATAAAGAGCATACGCACTCGGAGGACGAGGTGCGCTTTATTCTCGCAGGCCGCGGGATATTTTTCCTGCACCTGCGCGGGAAGGTTTATTCGGTCGAAGTCGGGCCGGGAGACATGCTGCGCGTGCCGCGGGGAACGACGCACTGGTTCACGCTGTGCGAGGACAGGCGGATTCGGGCGATCCGGTGGTTCCAGCAGACCGAGGGTTGGACGCCGCACTATACGGGTTCGGGCGTAGATAAGAATTATCAGCCGCTGTGCTTTGGACCGGCCTACCTGGGGCCGCGCGTTCAAACGAACATTAGCGCATGACGATTCCGGCCCCGCGGTTGTACCTGCTCGACGTTGAAGGCACTGTTGCACCCATCTCGCTCATCACCGAGCAGCTTTTTCCTTTTGCCCACAAACATCTGCCTCAGTACTTGAAGGAGAACCTGCAGCATCCTGACGTGCAGGCTGATCTGCAGCTGCTCGCCGAGGAAAATCGAGCCGAAGAGGATCATGATTGCCCGACCTCCGGCGTCGAAATCAGAAACGAGTTGTTTGCGCGCGCCTACCTGATGTGGCTGATGGATCGCGACCGCAAATCGACCGCGCTGAAAAGCCTGCAGGGGAAGATCTGGAAAGCGGGGTTTGAGAGCGGCGAGCTGAAGGGGACGCTGTTTGATGATGTGCCGAAGGCGTTTGCGCGGTGGTCGGCAGAAGGCAAGGTCGCGATTTATTCGTCGGGGAGCGTGGAGGCGCAGAAGCTGCTGTTTGCGCACACGGTGTTTGGCGATCTCCGGCCGCTGATCGCGGGCTATTTCGATACGCGGACCGGGCCCAAGATGGAAAGCGCAAGTTATGCGGCGATTGCGAGGGTGATGGAAGTTGCGCCGGGCGAAGCGGTGTTCTTCTCCGATGCGGTGAAGGAGCTGGACGCTGCGAGGGATGCGGGAATGCAGACACGCCTGGTGATGCGCCAGGGGAATGTGCCGGTTGAGGACGCGCGGGGGCACAGGTGCGTCGAATCGTTTGAGCGCACATAGATTGTGCCTTCTCCGGTTCCGGGGCTAAAGCCCTCCATGAGGAGGTGCGGATTCTTCAGTGGCCTGAAGGTCACCGCGCCCTCCTTGTGGAGTTGGGGCCTGCCGGTCGAGTGTTAGCCTCATTACGTGCTTTGGACCAATCCAGCCCAGATGGCGTTGAACGAGCTGAGCCAGGCGCCCATCGTGCGCTTCAGCTTGCTGGCGCTGAGCTCCATCTTTTTTCTTGTGGATCCCTTTGCGGCGATCCCGTCGTTCCTGGCCATCACGCACAGTGCAAATCGAGCTCGCCGCAAGCGCATGGCGCGTAAAGGCGCGCTCACCTGCTTTATTGTGCTCACCAGTTTTGCCGTTGCCGGGCAACTGATCTTCCGCATGTTCGGCATTACGCTGCCGGCGTTCGAGATTGCCGGCGGGTTGATTCTGCTGCTGATCGGGCTGGACATGCTGGAAGCGCGGCGCTCGCCTACGCAGGAGACGCATGGGGATACGGAAGAGGCGACACTGAAGGAGGATGCAGGGATTGTTCCGCTTGGGATTCCCATGCTGGCAGGGCCGGGCGCGATTTCGTCAGTCATGGTGCTAGTGGGTCAGGTTCCAACGCTCTGGCACTGGGAGATGGGGGCGATTCTGGGCTCGATTGCGATCACGGCGATCGTTACCTATTTTGTGCTGGCCGCGGCTGACCGGGTGCGCCAGTTTATGGGTGAGACGGGGATTCGCATCCTGGTGAGGATCATGGGTCTGTTGCTGGTTGCGCTGGCGATGCAGTATTTCGTGAATGGAATCACGGACCTGGGCATCATCCCGCGGCATTGAAAGGCAGGGAACAGAGAGCAGGGAAAAAGGGAACAAGGGAACAGGGGACAGGGAACAAGGGAAAAAGGAAAAAGGGAACAAGGGGAAAAGGAACAAGGGGCGGGGATTGGGAGGGTTTGTGGACGAAGGCAGGGCTCGTCCGATTTGAGTTTGGATACGATTCAAGTTTCTTGGCCGTTGCCGTTTCCCACAGAATTCGGGGGCTTTCCACAGCAAGATCAGGCCGGTTTTCTTACCTGGAAAAGTGCTGTTCTCCCGACTGTTGCAAACAAAGGCACTTAGTTCTGGCGCAATGTTTGCATCGCGGGTCGGCCTGTGCTACTCTTAATGAAGTTGTAAGTGAGCAGTGGAGCCTCCCGGTGGCCGTGTGGCGTCTGCCCCGTTGAGGGAAGTGGGAAGCTGGTTCGTAGGGTCGGGCGAGATACGAAGTTGTCTCATCGCCGAACCCCTGTAGGGAATCCCGCAGAGAACAAGCCATTGCATGACCCAGAGAGATATCTCCCTGCGAGCCCTAGTGGTTCGAGCGATTTTTGCTGGCCGCTCTTTGATTTTTTGCGCAGCGCGAACAGGGTTTCCTGTTGAGGTTCGGGTGGAAGTCTTTTCTTGACCTGAGACCGGAACTTTGATAACTTTAAAAGGTTCGCGCAAAAACGCCGGAGTCCGCTGAGAAGCGCGGAAATCTGGCGAAGCGCACCAAGTTCGAGGACACCCTGACGCAAGTCCGGGCCTCGATCCAAAGGGCTCCGCTCAGGCGGATACCCTCAAGGATCTTTGACAAATTGGTTGAACGTGCCAGTCGTGAGATGGGATCAGGTTTGGCTTGATCATTCTCACAAGGTAAGGCGCCTGCGCTCCTTTCGAGAGAAAGTTGCGCAGGCACGGTCGACCCACCGACCTCCGTCGGAGTGGGAAGACATCAGGTTTCAAACGAGAGTTTGATCCTGGCTCAGAATCAACGCTGGCGGCGTGCCTAACACATGCAAGTCGAACGAGAAAGTGGTAGCAATACCATGAGTAAAGTGGCGCACGGGTGAGTAACACGTGACTAACCTACCCTGGAGTGGGGGATAACTGAGGGAAACCTTAGCTAATACCGCATAATACCCACGGGTCAAAGGAGCAATTCGCTTTGGGAGGGGGTCGCGGCCGATTAGTTAGTTGGCGGGGTAACGGCCCACCAAGACGATGATCGGTATCCGGCCTGAGAGGGCGCACGGACACACTGGAACTGAAACACGGTCCAGACTCCTACGGGAGGCAGCAGTGGGGAATTTTGCGCAATGGGGGAAACCCTGACGCAGCAACGCCGCGTGGAGGATGAAGTCCTTCGGGACGTAAACTCCTTTCGATCGGGACGATAATGACGGTACCGGAAGAAGAAGCCCCGGCTAACTTCGTGCCAGCAGCCGCGGTAATACGAGGGGGGCGAGCGTTGTTCGGAATTATTGGGCGTAAAGGGTGCGTAGGCGGTTTGGTAAGTCTTATGTGAAATCTATGGGCTCAACTCATAGACTGCATGAGAAACTGCCGGGCTTGAGTATGGGAGAGGTGAGTGGAATTTCCGGTGTAGCGGTGAAATGCGTAGATATCGGAAGGAACACCTGTGGCGAAAGCGGCTCACTGGACCATAACTGACGCTGATGCACGAAAGCTAGGGGAGCAAACAGGATTAGATACCCTGGTAGTCCTAGCCCTAAACGATGACTGCTTGGTGTGACGGGTACCCAATCCCGCCGTGCCGTAGCTAACGCGTTAAGCAGTCCGCCTGGGGAGTACGGTCGCAAGGCTGAAACTCAAAGGAATTGACGGGGGCCCGCACAAGCGGTGGAGCATGTGGTTTAATTCGACGCAACGCGAAGAACCTTACCTGGGCTCGAAATGTTGTGGACCGGGGTAGAAATATCCCTTCCCCGCAAGGGGCCGCAATATAGGTGCTGCATGGCTGTCGTCAGCTCGTGTCGTGAGATGTTGGGTTAAGTCCCGCAACGAGCGCAACCCTTATCTTCAGTTGCTACCATTTAGTTGAGCACTCTGACGAAACCGCCTCGGATAACGGGGAGGAAGGTGGGGATGACGTCAAGTCCTCATGGCCTTTATGTCCAGGGCTACACACGTGCTACAATGGCCGGTACAAACCGTCGCAAACCCGTGAGGGGGAGCTAATCGGAAAAAGCCGTCCTCAGTTCGGATCGCAGTCTGCAACTCGACTGCGTGAAGCTGGAATCGCTAGTAATCGCGGATCAGAACGCCGCGGTGAATACGTTCCCGGGCCTTGTACACACCGCCCGTCACATCACGAAAGTGGGTTGCACTAGAAGTCGGTGAGCCAACCGCAAGGGGGCAGCCGCCCAAGGTGTAATTCATGATTGGGGTGAAGTCGTAACAAGGTAGCCGTAGGAGAACCTGCGGCTGGATCACCTCCTTTCTAAAAGAGAAAAGATGGCACTTGCTTTTTTCCGCGATAGCGGACTGTTCCCGATGCGAATCGGTTGCAGCGGAAGCGAGATGTCATCAACCCCGCAACCGCCGTCCCTGACGGCAAGTTATGGGAGTCCTGATACAAGCCTTCTTTGCTTGATCGACCATTGCACGATGGTCATGGGCGGCGTAGCCGCTCAGCATGTTCAACCTTGTCCTCGAAACCCTTTTTGTAGATCGAATGAGGTTTTGTGAGAGCCGCCGGGCTCCTCGAGTGTGGCACCGCTCTAACACGGGCCTGTAGCTCAGTTGGTTAGAGCGCACCCCTGATAAGGGTGAGGTCGGTAGTTCGACTCTACCCAGGCCCACCATCTTGGCTGCAGGCATCCCCGTGGGGCTGTAGCTCAGCTGGGAGAGCACCTGCTTTGCAAGCATGAGGTCACCGGTTCGATCCCGGTCAGCTCCACCAAATCTCATTCGCTGTTTCCTGATCGCCGCCATATCAATATGGATGTGACGCCGATCCGGAGACAGGCCGTGCAGTCCTTCGGGGCTGGTTGCGGCAGGTTTCAAGAGCCTCAGGGCTCGGCTTCTTCCCGAAAAAGAGGAAGCATGGATGTTTGACAACGAAATTGATTGGGTAACGCGTTTGGAGAAGCCTGATCATCCGCCGTGAGGCGCATGGATCGGCGCAAGTCTTCAAGCACGTTTAAATACAAGGCCGAGCACATGCAGAGTTAGTGCAAGTTACTAACTCAGGCAAGTGTTCAAGTAAGAAGAGTGTCTTTAGGAGTGCGACTGAGAGCGCGTGAGCGTAGCAAGTTGCTCTCAGGCGGATTTATACGTAGGTTAACTCTGATCAGGACCGCAGTGATTCGGCTCCCTGCGCTGGAGTTAATTCTATGGTCAAGCTACTAAGGGCGCACGGTGGATGCCTTGGCAGAGACAGGCGATGAAGGACGTGGCAAGCTGCGATAAGCTTCGGTAAGCCGCACACAGGCGTTATAACCGGAGATCTCCGAATGGGGAAACCCTCCCAGGCAAACCCTGGGAACTTCCCGCTGAATACATAGGCGGGAAGGAGCGAACTCAGGGAAGTGAACCATCTCAGTACCTGAAGGAAAAGAAAGAAACCTCGATTCCGATAGTAGTGGCGAGCGAACTCGGAACAGCCCAAACCCGTAGCATTTCGGTGTTTCGGGGGTTGTAGGGTCCGCAACAGTAGAGTTACCAATCTGGCTGTTAGCCGAATCCTCTGGAAAGGGGAGCCATAGAGCGTGACAGGCGCGTAGGCGAAAATAGTCCAGACTCGAAGCGGATACCTGAGTAAGGCGGGGCACGTGAAACCCTGCTTGAATCTACGGGGACCATCCCGTAAGGCTAAATACTAGTCTCTGACCGATAGTGAACCAGTACCGTGAGGGAAAGGCGAAAAGAACCCCGTCGAGGGGAGTGCAAAGTACCTGAAACCGTGTGCCTACAAGCAGTGGGAGGGCTATGCCCGCAAGGGAATGCCTGACCGCGTGCCTATTGCATAATGAGCCGGCTAGTTATTCTTGTCAGCAAGGTTAAGCGTAAGCGAGCCGAAGCGAAAGCGAGTCTGAACAGGGCGTTCAGTTGGCAGGAATAGACGCGAAGCGGGATGATCTACCCATGGCCAGGTTGAAGGTGGGGTAACACCCACTGGAGGACCGAACCGGTGTTTGTTGAAAAAAGCTCGGATGAGCTGTGGGTAGGGGTGAAAGGCTAATCAAATTCCGTGATAGCTCGTTCTCTCCGAAATAGCTTTAGGGCTAGCCTCGGATGAATTGCGTTGGTGGTAGAGAGATGGATGGACTAGGGGGCTTTCCGGCTTACTGAATCCAACCAAACTGCGAATGCCAGCGACAACATATCCGGGAGTCAGACGGTGGGGGCTAAGCCTCATCGTCGAGAGGGAAACAGCCCAGACCGCCTGCTAAGGTCCCCAAGTTACGGTTAAGTGGGAAAGGAAGTCGGAACGCTCAGACAGCCAGGAGGTTGGCTTAGAAGCAGCCATCCTTTAAAGAAAGCGTAATAGCTCACTGGTCAAGCGGTCCGGTGCCGACAATACAACGGGGCTAAAACCGTACACCGAAGCAGCGGATGCGTACCTTAGGGTGCGCGTGGTAGGAGAGCATTCTCAACAGCAGTGAAGCCAGACTGAGAAGACTGGTGGAGCGTTGCGAAGAGACCCTGCCGGCATAAGTAGCGATAACGGAGGTGAGAACCCTCCGCGCCGAAAGTCTAAGGTTTCCTGAGGAAGGTTAATCCGCTCAGGGTTAGGCGGTCCCTAAGTCGAGGCCGAAAGGCGTAGACGATGGACATCCGGTTAATATTCCGGACCTCCCAATGTTCGTTTGACGATGGGGTGACGCAGAAGGATAAGCAGGCCGTCCTATGGCTATGACGGTCGATGCGCGTAAGCTGGTTCTGGCAGGCAAATCCACCAGGGCATTAACAGTGAGGCGCAAAGCAGGCCCGTATGGGATTCAGCTGCTGATTTCACGCTGCCGAGAAAAACCTCTAAGGAGAACAAAGGGAACCGTACCCCAAACCGACACAGGTAGACGAGGAGAATATCCAAAGGCGCTCGAGTGAAAGCTCGTTAAGGAACTCGGCAAATTGGCTCCGTAACTTCGGGAGAAGGAGCGCCCACGCAAGTGGGCCGCAGTGAAGCGCGTACGGCGACTGTTTAACAAAAACACAGGTCTCTGCTAAGTCGAAAACGACGTATAGGGGCTGACGCCTGCCCGGTGCCGGAAGGTTAAAAGGAGAGGTTAGCGCAAGCGAAGCTTTGAATTGAAGCCCCGGTGAACGGCGGCCGTAACTATAACGGTCCTAAGGTAGCGAAATTCCTTGTCGGGTAAGTTCCGACCTGCACGAATGGCGTAACGATCGTACGACTGTCTTAACGAGTTGCTCGGCGAACTTGTAGTACCGGTGAAGATGCCGGTTACCCGCAGCTAGACGGAAAGACCCCGTGCACCTTTACTACACCTTAACTATGAGTTATGGTTCTCGCTGCGCAGGATAGATGGGAGGCTTTGAGGCCAGGTTCTCGGACTTGGCGGAGCCAACGGTGAGATACCATCCTGCGAGTGCTGTGATTCTAACCTCCTCCCGTGATCCGGGAGAGGGACATAGTTAGGCGGGTAGTTTGACTGGGGCGGTCGCCTCCTAAATTGTAACGGAGGCGCGCGAAGCTACTCTCAGGCTGTTTGGAAATCAGCCGTCGAGTGTAAAAGCATAAGAGTGGTTGACTGTGAGACCTACAAGTCGAGCAGGTACGAAAGTAGGCTTTAGTGATCCGGTGGTTCTGTATGGAAGGGCCATCGCTCAACGGATAAAAGGTACGCCGGGGATAACAGGCTGATCAATGCCAAGAGTTCATATCGACGCATTGGTTTGGCACCTCGATGTCGGCTCATCGCATCCTGGAGCTGTAGAAGGTTCCAAGGGTTAGGCTGTTCGCCTATTAAAGCGGTACGTGAGCTGGGTTCAGAACGTCGCGAGACAGTTCGGTCCCTATCTGCTGTGGGCGTAGGAGATTTGCGGGGGGCTGTCCTTAGTACGAGAGGACCGGGATGGACGAACCTCTTGT